>CACCOB010000001.1 GCA_902547535.1 uncultured Pelagibacteraceae bacterium
AAAAATAATTTTTTTCTAAATGTCTCTTACAACTTACGATAAAATTTGGAATGATCACCTAGTTGATGAACAACCAGATGGAACATCTTTATTATTTGTAGATAGACATTTAATTCATGAGGTGACCAGCCCTCAGGCATTTGAGGGATTAAGAAATTCTAACAGAAAAGTCAGACATCCAAAATTAACACTTGCTGTTGCAGATCACAATGTTCCTACTACTGACAGATCAGAGGGAATTGCTGATGAAGATTCAAGAATTCAAGTTGAAACTTTGAATAAGAATTGTAAAGAATTTGGAGTAGAGTTATTTGGAATGGATGACAAACGACAAGGTATTGTTCATATCATTGGGCCAGAGCAAGGATTTACACAACCTGGTAATATTATTGTTTGCGGTGATAGTCATACTGCAACACATGGTGCATTTGGAGCTTTAGCATTTGGAATTGGAACGTCTGAAGTAGAACATGTTTTAGCTACACAAACTTTAGTTCAAAAGAAATCAAAAAATTTTAGGATAAGTGTTAATGGGTCTTTACCTATTGGGGTAACATCGAAAGATGTAATTTTACAAATCATTGGAAAAATAGGTACAGCAGGAGGTACAGGTTATGTAATTGAGTATGCTGGAAATCTTATTTCTGATCTAAGTGTTGAGCAGAGAATGACAATTTGCAATATGACTATTGAAGGTGGTGCTAGAGCAGGACTTATACAACCAGATGAGAAAATATTTAAGTATTTAAAAGGAAAACCAATGTCACCAAAGGGAGAAAACTGGGATAAAGCCTTAGAATATTGGCACACATTGAAGTCTGATAAAGATGCAAGCTTTGACAAAGAGTTAACATTAGATGGTTCTCAAATAAAACCAATGGTAACTTGGGGAACATCTCCACAAGATGTGGTGGAAATAGATGGTAAAGTTCCGAGTCCTGAAAACGAAACTGATCCAGATAGAAAAAATTCAATTAACAGATCATTAAATTATATGGGTTTAAAACCAAATACAAAAATCCAAGATATTAAGATAGATAAAGTTTTTATTGGAAGCTGCACTAATGGAAGAATAGAAGATATCAGAGAAGCAGCTAAGATTCTTAAAGATAAAAAAATTGCCAATCATGTGCATGCAATGATCGTTCCTGGATCTGGATTAGTTAAGGAGCAAGCTGAACAAGAGGGTTTAGATAAAATATTTTTACAATCAGGTTTTGAATGGAGAGAACCAGGCTGTTCAATGTGTTTAGCTATGAATGCTGATAAACTTAAGCCAGAGGAAAGATGTGCGTCGACATCAAACAGAAATTTTGAGGGAAGACAAGGAAGAGGTGGTAGAACACATTTAGTTAGTCCTGCAATGGCTGCAGCAGCTGCAATATCTGGGAATTTAGATGATGTTAGAAAGTACCAAAATTAAATGAAAAAATTTAGTTCAATCAAAAGTATTCCTGCTTATCTTCCTATCGTAAACATAGATACAGATATGATAATTCCCAAACAGTTTTTAAAAACTATTAAAAGAACAGGATTAGGAAAAAATTTATTCTTTGAAATGAGATATGACCAAAGTGGTAAAGAAATTAATGATTTTGTTTTAAATAATATTCCTTACGATAATTCAAAAATTTTAATAGCAGGAAAAAATTTTGGATGCGGATCTTCAAGAGAACACGCACCTTGGGCTTTGTTAGATTTTGGAATTACTTGTGTGATAAGTTCCAGTTATGCAGACATATTTTACAATAACTGTTTTAAAAATGGTATCTTGCCGATTACAATTTCAGAAGACCAAATTAAAGAGATCTCAGAATATTCAAAAAGAAAAGAGGAAATTTCTGTAAATTTGCCTGAACAAAAAATAAATTTTGGAAATAAAGAGATCAAATTTGAAATAGATCAATTTAAGAAAAAATGTTTGATAGAAGGACTTGATGATATTGCATTATCATTAGAAAAGTCAGACAAAATAATTTCCTACGAAAATAAGATAAAAACATCAAAGCCTTGGATTTTTAGTGATTAAAATTAAAAAGAGAAAAATACTACTATTGCCTGGTGATGGCATTGGTCCGGAAGTTATGGCCGAGGTTGAAAAGATAATTGAATGGTTCAACTCAAAAAAATCTTTAGATTTTGAAATAGACAAAGACCTAGTTGGTGGAGCTGCTTATGATAAGCATGGTTCACCAATAACTGACGAGGCTTTTTATAAAGCACAGGAAAGTGCAGCAGTTATTTTAGGTGCAGTAGGTGGACCGAAGTGGGATAATCTTGACTTTTCTAAAAAACCAGAGAGAGCACTTTTAAAATTAAGAAAAGAATTAAAGTTATTTGCAAATCTTAGACCTGCAATCTGTTTTAAACAACTTGTTGATGCATCAAGTTTAAAACCCGAGCTTGTTTCTGATTTAGACTTACTTTTCGTAAGAGAACTAACTGGAGGAATATATTTCGGTGAACCGAGAGGAATTAAGCCTATAGATAATGGAGAAAGAAAAGGAATAAATACACATGTTTACACCTCAAGTGAAATTCAGAGAGTAGCTAGAGTTGCATTTGATCTAGCAAGAAAAAGAAACAATAAAGTTACTTCTTGTGAAAAATCAAATGTAATGGAAGCTGGCCAATTATGGAAAGAAGAAGTTCATTCAATTCATGAAAAAGAATATAGCGATGTTGAATTGAATCATATGCTTGCTGACAATTGTGCAATGCAATTAGTAAGAAATCCAAAACAATTTGACGTGATTGTTACTGATAACCTTTTTGGTGATATGTTATCTGATGAAGCAGCGATGCTAACTGGTTCTCTAGGACTTTTACCTTCAGCTTCTTTAGGAGCAAAAGATAAAAATGGTAATATGCGATCACTATATGAGCCAGTTCATGGATCTGCACCAGACATAGCTGGACAAGGTATAGCGAACCCAATTGCTACAATTTTAAGCTTTGCTATGGCTTTGAGATATTCCTTAGACCTTGATAAAGAAGCAGATAGTTTGGAAAAAGCTGTTCAAGATGTTCTAGACGAAGGTCTTAGAACTAAAGATATTATTTCCAAAGGAATGAAAGAGGTATCTACATCAGTAATGGGTGATGCGATAATTTCAAAATTGCAATAATTTAACATTTATTCTAAAGTATATCTATGCCAACTTATAATGCACCTGTAGAAGATATGATGTTTCTCTTTGATAAATTGAGAAACAATAAAAAATATAATGAGATTGAAAAATACAAGGAAGTTAACTCAGAATTAGTAAAAGATATTTTGGATGAAGCAGCTAAAATAACTCAAAACTTAATTTTACCTCTTGCAAAAAGTGGAGATGAAACACCTGCAGTTCTTGAAAATGGAGTTGTAAGAACACCCCCAGGATACAAAGAGGCTTACCAAAAATTTATAGAAGATGGATGGATTTCTTTATCTTGTGATCCAAAATACGGTGGACAAGGAATGCCAAAAACAGTCAGTACATTTTTTGATGAAATGCTTTCATCAGCAAGCTTGTCATTTAAACTTTATAGCGAACTAACAATTGGGGCATATAATTGTTTACTAAGACATGCAGATGAAGAAATAAAGAATACTTATTTACCTAAAATGGTAGAGGGGAAATGGAGTGGTACAATGTGTCTTACAGAACCAGTATGTGGAACAGATTTAGGTTTGTTAAAAACTAAAGCTGTAGATCAAAAAGATGGAACATACAAGATAAGTGGACAAAAAATTTTCATAACCTCAGGTGACCAAGATTTAACAGAAAATATTATTCATTTAGTGTTAGCTCGATCAACAGACTCTCCGGCAGGGACTAAAGGAATTAGTTTATTTTTAGTTCCCAAATTCGTTTTAAATAAAGATGGAACTGTTGGACCAAGAAATGGTGTTTCAACAGGCTCTATTGAAAATAAAATGGGAATTAAAGGATCTGCAACATGTGTTTTAAATTTTGATGATGCTATTGGATACATGATTGGACCTAAAAATAAAGGACTAAACTCTATGTTTACAATGATGAATTTAGAACGAATAATTGTTGGGATTCAGGGACTTGGAATTTCAGAAATCGCATACCAAAATTCTCTTACTTATGCCAAAGAAAGAAAACAGGGGAAGGCATTTAATTCTAAATCAAACAATGGCGCAGATTTTATTATTGATCATGTTGATATAAGAAGATCACTTTTAAGCATGAAATCTATGATAGAAGGACAAAGAGCCTTGAGTTTCTGGCTGTCTCAGCAAATTGAAGTAAGTTTGAATCATTCTGATGAAAAAATAAAACAAGAGGCTTCAGATTTCGTTTCATTAATGACACCAGTTGTTAAATCACTTTTCACAGACAATGCAATGGAGATAACCAGTGAAGCAATGCAAATTCATGGAGGGTATGGATTTACAAAAGATCAAGGTATTGAACAATTCTATCGAGATAATAGGATTACACCTATTTATGAGGGAACAAATTCAGTTCAGGCGGCTGACTTAGTTTTTAGAAAGCTAATTAATAAAAATGGTGATGTTATTGAAAATTATTTAAACCTAGTTAAAGATGAGATTAACATCACAGACAAAAAAGCAGAGCCATTTATAAAACAACTTAATTATCATTTAAGTATTTTATCCAAATTTACTGATTGGATGAAAGAAAAAATCAAAAATTCTCCAGAGGATGCTAGTGGAGCATGTAATGATTATTTAAAAGTTTTAGGTTTAGTGGCTACAGGACATGCATGGTTGAAAGTGCTTGAAGTTTCTTTTAAGGAATATGACAGCAATAAAGACTTTTATGAGGACAAAATTCAAACCGCAAACTTTTTCTTCAATAGAGTACTTCCTAGAATAGAAAGTAGTTATATTACTGCTACAACTGGAAGTAATTATATTATGAACTATAAATTTAATTAGCATGAACCATTATGAGACAAATTTGGATAAAAATGATGCTAATTATGTTCCATTAACGCCTTTATCATTTTTAGAGAGGGCAAAAGATATTTATCCAAATTATGAGGCTGTAGTTTACGAGAGTAGAAAATATACTTGGAGCGAAGTTTATAAAAGATGTGTGAAGTTTGCCAGTGCACTAAATAAGATTGGTATTAAAACTGGTGACACAGTATCTGTTTTAGCGTTTAACACTCCAGAAATTTTTGAGGCACATTATTCTATTCCAATGGTTGGTGCAGTAATAAATGCAATTAATACAAGACTTGACTCTAAGACAATAAGCTACATCTTAAATCACAGTGAGGCAAAAGTATTAATAGTAGATAGACAATTTCACGATGTAATCAAAAAAGCTTTAGAAGACGTGAAGCAGGAAATTAAAATAATAGATATTGATGATAAACATGCGAATTTAAAAGATCCTAAGGCAATAGGTTCTCTGGAATATGAAGATTTTCTAAATACAGGCGATGAGGATTATATTTGGAAATTACCCAAAGATGAGTGGCAGGCTATTGCTTTAGGATATACATCAGGAACAACAGGGAATCCAAAAGGAGTAGTTTATCATCATAGAGGATCATATTTAATGGCAACCGGAAGTGCTGTTGCATGGAACATGCCTAATAAATTAAACTTTTTATACACAGTTCCAATGTTTCATTGTAATGGATGGTGCTATCCTTGGACAATGTCAATGATTCATGGAAGAGTCATATGTTTAAGAAACATTGATGTAAAAAAAATATTTGAGTTGATAGATAAATATGAAGTGACTCATTTTGGAGGCGCTCCTATTGTTTTAAATATGTTGGCTAACGCTCCAAAAGATCAACAAAAAGAATTAAAAAGAAAAGTTTACGTGTTAACTGCAGGCGCTCCTCCCCCTAGTATAATTTTTGAAAAAATGAAAAAACTTGGATTTGAAGTAATGCATGTTTATGGTTTAACGGAAACTTATGGTCATATTTTACAATGTGCATGGAATGACGAGTGGGATGGATTAGATCAAGACAATCAAAATGAAATCAAGGCTAGACAAGGTGTAAGATATCCAAACACGGAGGGTGTTGTTGTCATGGACCCAGAAACAATGAAACCAATACCTCATGACGGAAAAACTATGGGTGAAATAATGATTAGAGGTAATGTTGTAATGAAAGGCTATTTTAAAGATAAAGAGGCAACAGAAAAATCTATGGAAGGTGGATGGTTTCATTCAGGAGATTTAGCTGTAACTCATCCAAGTGGTTACATAAAAATTCAGGATAGGTCTAAAGATATTATTATATCTGGTGGAGAAAATATTTCATCTATTGAAATCGAAAATACAATATCAAAACACCCTGCAGTATCTCTAGCAGCAGTGGTTGCAAAGCCTGATGAGAAATGGGGAGAAACTCCATGTGCTTTTGTGGAGTTGATAGAAGGGAAATCTAGCACAGAGGAGGAAATTATTACTTTTTGTAGAGAAACCCTCGCTGGGTTTAAACTTCCAAAGAAAGTAGTATTTGCTCCATTGCCAAAGACATCAACGGGTAAAATTCAAAAGTTCGAGTTAAGAAAACAAGCTAAAGAGCTTTGCTAATATAGTTTCTTTACAAAATTGGAATAAGATGACAGTAATGCGGGAAAATAAATGAAAAACTTTTTAATAGCAAAATCAAGAAGACTAAGGGGAACACCGTATACCTCTAGAATTGAGAAACAAGGTGTGACTGCTTACACCATTTATAATCATATGTTGTTGCCAGCAGCATTTGGTTCTGTAGAAGATGCTTATCATCACTTGAAAGAGCATGTTCAAATTTGGGATGTTGCTGCTGAAAGACAAGTTGAAATTTCTGGTAAAGATTCTGCAAAATTAGTTCAATTAATGACATGTAGAGATTTATCAAAATCTAAAGATGGAAGATGTTACTACTGCCCAATAATTGATGATAATGCCGGTTTAATAAATGATCCTGTAGTCTTAAGACTAAATGAAAATAGATGGTGGATTTCTCTAGCTGATTCAGATGTAATTCTATTTGCAAAAGGATTAGCGATTGGAAACAAATTTGATGTAAAAATTTCTGAACCTGATGTTGACATAATGGCAGTGCAAGGACCAAAATCATTCCAATTAATGGAAAAAGTTTTTGGAGAAAAAATTGTAAATTTAAAATTTTTTGGCTTTGATTATTTTGAATTTGGTGGAGATAAACATCTTATTGCAAAATCTGGATGGTCTAAACAAGGTGGCTATGAAATTTATATGGAACACAACGAGTCAGGTTTAAAACTATACGATCACCTTTTTGAAATTGGTAAAGAATTTAATATTAAACCAGGTGGGCCAAATTTAATTGAACGTATTGAGAGTGGTTTACTTTCACATGGTAATGACATGGACAATGGAGATAATCCATATGAATGTGGATTTGATAAATATATCAATATTGACAGTGACGTAGATTTTTTAGGTAAAGAAAAATTAAAGAAAATAAAATCAGAAGGAATTAAAAAAAAATTGATGGGAGTGAAAATTGATACTAAAGAAATAAATGTTACTGGTTCAATGGATTTAATTGATGAAAATAATCAAGTAATTGGAGAATTAAGATCCGGATGTTATAATCCAACATTCGGCCAAGTTATTGGAATTGCAATGATAAATAAACCTCACTTTGAGGAGTCGAAATCCTTCAAAATCAATATAAATGGTAATCATTTTGATGGAAAAGTTTGTGATTTACCTTTCATTTAGTATAAAACTCTAGATATCATGAATATAGCAATAGTTGGTGCAACTGGAAACGTAGGTCGAAAATTAATTGAAGTTTTGGAAAAAAAAAATTTTCCTGTAACAGATGCTTATTTTGTTGCTTCCCCAAATAGTGCTGGAAAAAAAATACATTTTTTAGGCAACGAACATACAGTAATAAACTTAGAGGAGTTTGATTTTTCAAAGGTAAAAATAACATTTTTTGCTGCTGGATCAGCAATAGCTGAAAAATGGGGGCCAATAGCTGCTGAAAAAACAATCGTTATAGATAATTCAAAATTTTTTAGAAAAGATCCTGAAATACCTTTAATTGTACCTGAAGTAAATTCAAAAGAATTACCAAAATTTAAAAATAAAAATATTATAGCAAATGCTAATTGCTCTGTAATTCCAATAGTTGTAGCTCTTAAACCTTTACACGATTTATATAATATCAAAAGAATAGTTGCATCTACTTACCAGTCTGTATCAGGCGCAGGAAAAGCTGGCATGGATGAACTGATATCTCAAACAAAGGAAGTATTGGAAAACAAAAATGTTCAGTCTAAAAATTTTACTAAGCAGATAGCTTTCAATGCAATACCACATATCGATAGCTTTCTTGAAAACGGAAGTACAAAAGAGGAGCAAAAAAATCATGATGAAGTGAAAAAAATTTTAGATAATAAAATTAGTATTACCTCTACTTGTGTAAGAATTCCTGTTCTAGTATCTCACTCAATAAGTGTGAATGTAGAATTTAACAAGAAACATAATTTAGAAGAAGTAAAAACTGTTTTATCATCATCTCCAGGATGTAAAGTAGTTGATGAACATAAAGATGGTGGATACATTACTCCAGTTGAAGCTGAAGATAAATTTGAAACATTTGTATCAAGAATTCGTGATGACTCTTCACAACCTAATTCAATTAATATGTGGATAGTATCAGATAATTTATTAAAAGGTGCTGCACTTAATGCTGTTGAAATTGCTGAAGCTTTAATAGAAAAAAATTTTTATGGAAGATAAAAACCCAATATCACCACATATACAGATTTATAATTGGCACATTTCCTCATTAGTTTCAATATCACATCGGATAACTGGTATTATAAATTTTTTTGCTATTACTTTAATAGGTTTATGGATAGCTTCATTATTATTGGGTGAGGGTTATTATGAACATACAAGTTCTTTTTTGTCTTCTTTTTTCGGTAAATTTATTTGTATTGGAATAATCTGGTCTTTCACATTTCAAGTTCTAAGTGAGGTAAGGCATTTGGTAATGGACTTAGGATATGGTTTTGAACCCAAAACTACAAAAATATCTGGATTGATTGTTTTGATTGGCTCTTTTCCTATATCAGTTTCAATTTACGCTATTGGAAGGTTAATAATTTAATGGGATCTGTTACTAAGAAATGGTTGTTTTTAAAAGTAAGTTCAGCAATTTTAATACCTTTAATGATATGGTTTGCAATGAGTTTGGCTTCTATTTATGACAAAGGCTATAATGAGGTTCTGACATTTATATCTTCACAGCCATCCAAATTATTATTTAGCATGTTTTTGATTTTTGCATATTTTTTCTCTGCACTGAGCATAAGCGAGGTTTTTGAAGATTATATTGAAGACAAAAATATCAAAAATGCCGCAAATAAAACCTTAAATATCTTTGCTATAGTATTTCCATTATTAATAATTATCTTAGTATTTAGTTTATAGTTATGAGTTCGTACAAAATAATTGATCATGAATATGATGTAGTTGTCTTGGGTGCTGGTGGCTCAGGTTTAAGAGCTGCAGTTGGCCTAAGTGAAGCTGGTCTAAAAACAGCCTGTGTGTCAAAAGTATTTCCTACTAGAAGTCATACTTCTGCAGCACAAGGAGGTATTTCTGCAGCGTTAGGAAATATGGGTGAGGATGACTGGAGATGGCATATGTATGATACAGTTAAAGGTGCTGATTGGTTGGGTGACCAAGACTCAATTGAATATTTATGTAAAGAGGCTCCAGCAGCAGTACTAGAATTAGAAAAGTATGGAGTTCCGTTTAGTAGAACGGAAGATGGAAAAATTTATCAAAGACCCTTTGGGGGTATGACAAAAAATTATGGAAATGAGACAGTTCAGAGAACATGTGCGGCGGCTGATAGAACAGGACATGCAATACTTCACACTCTTTATGGCCAAGCTTTGAAGCACAATACAGAATTTTTTATTGA
The DNA here is from genome assembly GCA_902547535.1 of uncultured Pelagibacteraceae bacterium. Classification (GTDB taxonomy): domain Bacteria; phylum Pseudomonadota; class Alphaproteobacteria; order Pelagibacterales; family Pelagibacteraceae; genus Pelagibacter. The sequence goes on from CACCOB010000001.1 coordinate 9,934, forward strand.
GTACTTTGCACTAGATTTAATAATGAAAGATGGAGCGTGCAAAGGTTTAATTGCTTGGAACCTTAACGATGGAACTATACACAGATTTAGATCTCACATAACAATTATTGCAACAGGAGGGTATGGGAAAGTATATTACTCAGCTACTTCTGCTCATACTTGTACTGGAGATGGTAATGCGATGGTTTTAAGAGCTGGTTTGCCTTTACAAGACATGGAATTTGTACAATTTCACCCTACTGGCATATACGGCCATGGAACTTTAATTTCAGAAGGTGTTAGAGGTGAAGGAGGTTATTTAGTAAATTCAAAAGGTGAGAGATTTATGGAGCGTTACGCACCAAAAGCAAAAGATTTAGCATCAAGAGACGTAGTAAGTAGATCAATTGCGGTAGAAATAAATGAAGGTAGAGGTATAGGAAAAGAACAAGATCATGTTCATCTTCATATAGATCACTTAGACCCTAAAGTTATAGAAGAAAGATTACCAGGTATTTCTGAGGCTTCTAAATTATTTGCTAACGTGGATGTAACTAAGGAGCCAATACCAGTTGTTCCAACTGTACATTACAATATGGGGGGAATACCAACAAACTATAAGGCCGAAGTTCTTACAGTGAATGGATCGGAGAAAACTGTTCCTGGTTTAATGGCGATCGGAGAAGCTGCATGTGTATCTGTTCATGGTGCTAATAGATTGGGCTCAAACTCATTAATTGATCTTGTAGTATTTGGAAGAGCAGCTGCAAAAAGAGCAGCAGAACTTGTAAAACCAGGAATGAAACATGACGAAATCGATAAAAGTGAGACTGATAAATGTTTAGATAGATTTGATAAACTTAGAAACTCTCAAGGTTCTAACCCTACATCTGAACTTAGACTATCAATGCAAAAAACGATGCAGTCTAAATGTGCTGTATTTAGAAGTGAAAAGACATTAAAGGAAGGCGTTGATGAAATAAGAAAACCTTTTGAGGGCATGGAATCTTTATCTGTAAAAGATAAATCATTAATATTTAATACAGATCTAGTCGAAACTTTAGAATTCGATAACTTAATTAGACAAGCGATTACTACTATGGACTCAGCTTATCACAGAAAAGAAAGTAGAGGAGCACATGCAAGAGAAGACTTTCCGAAAAGAGATGATGAAAATTATATGCAACATACTCTCTCATGGTGTAATGGCTCTAAAACAAAAATAAATTATAGACCAGTTCATAGATCAACTCTAACTAATGATGTACAATATTTTCCTCCTCAGGAAAGAGTATATTAATGGTACAGTTTAATTTACCGTCAAATTCAAAAATAAAAAAAGGTCAATATTACAAAGACAAAACAGGATCAAAAAATATAAGAAAAGTAAATGTTTATAGATGGGATCCATCTAAAAATGAAAATCCAAGAATTGATACTTATGAAGTCGATATGGATAATTGCTCTTCTAAAGTTTTAGATATTTTAAATAAAATCAAAAATGAAATTGATCCGTCTATTGCATATAGAAGATCATGTGCTCATGGAGTATGTGGGTCATGTGCAATGAATATGAATGGAAAGAATGGTCTAGCGTGTACCAAATCTCATTCTGAATTAGATGGAGATATCGATATTTATCCATTACCACATTTAAAAGTCTTAAAAGATTTAATTGGAGACTTAAGCACTCTTTATAAACAATATGAGTCTGTTGAACCTTGGCTCAAAACAACAAAAATAAATGATAAAGAAAACATTCAGACAAAAGAGGATAGAGCAAAATTAGATGGTTTATATGAGTGTATAATGTGTGCATGTTGTTCAACATCCTGCCCAAGTTATTGGTGGAATGGTGAAAAATATTTAGGTCCTGCAGTTTTACTTCAAGCTTACAGATGGATAATTGATAGTAGAGACGAGGACAGAAAAGAAAGACTTAAAAAAGTTGCTGACGAACTTAAACTTTATAGATGTCATACTATCTTGAATTGTACAAATGCTTGCCCCAAGGGCTTAAATCCTGCAAAAGCTATTGCAGAGATAAAGAAAATGCTTGCAACAGCTTGATTACTTAATTAAATAATTTTAATCATGAATTTAATCAAACATTTTGTTGGTGGAAAAGTAATATCAGGTAATTCTAATAGAAAAGCGAAAATCTTTAATCCTGCAACTGGGGAACAAGAGTCTGAAGTTATTTTAGCCTCAAAATCAGATTTAGATGGTGCAGTTGAAATTGCACACAAAGCTTTTGAGACTTGGTCATTAAATCCTCCACTGCAAAGAGCAAGAATAATGTTTAAATTTAAAGAGCTTATAGAAAAAAATTTCGACGAACTAGCAAAACTAATAGTCTCAGAGCATGGAAAAGTTTATGAGGATGCTAAAGGGTCATTAATAAGAGGATTAGAAGTTGTAGAGTTTGCATGTGGAATTCCACATTTACTTAAAGGAGAGTTTTCTGAAAATGTTGGAACAAACGTTGATAGTTATTCAATGCGGCAGCCTTTAGGAGTTGCAGCTGGTATAACCCCATTTAATTTTCCAGCTATGGTGCCGATGTGGATGTTTCCATTAGCTATTGCATGTGGAAATAGTTTTATATTAAAACCATCAGAAAAAGATCCTTCATGTCCGATGAAATTAGCTGAACTTCTCCATGAAGCTGGTCTTCCTGAGGGTGTTTTTAATGTTGTTAACGGTGATAAAGAGGTTGTTGACGCTATATTAACTAACCAAAATATTAAAGCAGTTAGTTTTGTTGGATCAACTCCTATTGCTAAGTACATATATGAAAATGCAGCTAAAAATGAAAAGAGAGTTCAAGCATTAGGTGGAGCGAAAAATCATTTGGTTGTTATGCCAGATTGTGATTTAGATGGTGCCGTAAATGGTTTGATGGGTGCCGCATATGGTTCAGCTGGAGAAAGATGTATGGCGCAGTCAGTAGCAGTAGCGGTGGGAGATATAGGTGATGAGTTAGTCTCAAGACTATCAAAAAAAGCTGAAGCATTAAAAATTGGCCCCGGTATGGATAAATCATCTGAGATGGGCCCTTTAGTAACCAAAGAACATTTAGAAAAAGTAAAAGGTTATGTAGATCTAGGAGTTAAAGAGGGAGCAAAACTTGTTCTTGATGGAAGAAATTTGAAATTACAGGGATATGAAAATGGTTTTTATATTGGAGGGTGTCTTTTTGATCATGTGACTACTGATATGAGAATTTATAAAGAGGAAATATTTGGACCAGTTTTATCTGTTGTTAGGGTAAAAACATTTGAAGAGGCTACAAAAATGATTAATGAGCACGAATACGGAAATGGAGTTAGCATTTATACTAGAGATGGAGATGCAGGTAGAACATTTGCAAGTAAAATTCAAGTTGGAATGGTAGGGATAAATGTTCCAATACCAGTTCCAATGGCTTTCCATAGTTTTGGAGGATGGAAAAGGTCATTATTTGGAGATAGTGGAACGCATGGTATGGAAGGTGTAAAATTTTATACTAAATTAAAAACTATTACTTCTAGATGGCCATCAGGAATTAGATCTAATCCTGAATTTATTATGCCAACAATGAAATAAAATGAGTAAAATTTCTTTAATAGGGGCAGGTCAAATTGGAGGAACTTTAGCTCATTTAATTGGTTTAAAAGAACTGGTGGATGAAGTTGTTTTATTTGATGTTGCAAGTGGAGTAGCAAAGGGAAAAGGTTTAGATATAGCCCAATCTTCCTCGGTAGATGGATTTAATGTAAAATTTTCAGGAACAGATAAGTATGAAGATATAAAAGGATCAGATGTTATTATAATCACAGCAGGTGTTCCCAGAAAACCTGGAATGAGTAGAGACGATCTATTAGGAATTAATTTAAAAATTATTAAACAAGTTGCAGAAGGAATAAAAAATAATGCGCCTAATGCCTTTGTAATTTGTATCACAAATCCATTGGATGTAATGGTAATGGCATTTCAAAAATATTCAGGACTCCCCGTTCATAAGGTTGTAGGGATGGCAGGTATATTGGATAGTTCAAGATTTAAACTATTTTTATCTGAAGAATTAAATGTGCCTGTAAAAGAAATCGATGCTATGGTAATGGGTGGACATGGAGATACAATGGTACCTCTTCCACGATTTACAAAAGTCTCTGGTCAACCATTGATGGAGTTAGTAAAAGAGGGAAAGATTTCTGAGGAAAAATTAGAGAGTATTAATCAGCGAACTAGAGATGGTGGTGCAGAAATTGTAAAATATTTAGAAAAAGGATCAGCATTTTATGCACCTGCAGCGTCTGGAGTTGAGATGGCTGAAGCATTTTTAAAAGATCAAAAAAAACTTTTACCATGTGCAGCATATTTACATGGGGAGTATGGAATTAATAATGTATATGCAGGCGTTCCTGTTATCATTGGAAATGAAGGTGTTGAAAAAATTGAGGAAATCGACCTTAATGAAAATGAAAAAACAGAGTTTAATAATTCAGTAGAAGCAGTAATAAAATTATGGGATGCTGCATCTAAAATAGACCCTGACTTAAACAAAGATTAAATGAATATCCACGAGCACCAGGCAAAAGAAATACTTAAAAAGTATGGCGCGGTTGTACCCGAAGGCGTTTATGCTCTTAATGTAAATGAATTAATTGAAAAAGTAAAAAATCTCAAAGCCGATAAGTATGTATTAAAAGCTCAAATTCATGCAGGAGGTAGAGGAAAGGCTGGAGGAGTAAAAATTGTTGATAATATTGCTCTTTTGGAAGAGGAAGCGAAAAAATTGTTTGGTAAAACATTGGTTACCCATCAAACTGGACCCTCAGGAAGAGAGGTGAAAAGATTGTATGTTGAAACTGCATCAGAAATAGAAAAAGAATTCTACCTTTCTTGTCTTGTTGATCGAGCTTCTGCGAAAATTGCATTTATTTCCAGCGATCAGGGTGGAATGAATATTGAGGAAGTTGCTGAAAAATCACCAGATAAAATAATTACAACAAAAGTAGATTTTAATGAAAGTATTTCAGAGGAAGACTGTAACAAAATTATTAAAATTTTTGATTTAGACAACGACGCAAGCAAACAAGCAATCAATTTAATAAAATCAATTTACAAAATGTTCATTGATACAGATGCAAATTTAATAGAGATAAATCCTCTCATTTTAACCAAAAAAAACAAAATTGTATGTTTGGATGCAAAGATGACTTTTGACGAAAATGCATTATTTAAACATCCAGAAATTCAGAAACTAAGAGATTTTAATGAAGAAGAAGAAACTGAAATTGAAGCAAGCAAACATGATCTTGCATACATTAAATTGGATGGAAATATAGGATGTATGGTAAATGGTGCTGGATTAGCAATGGCCACCATGGATATTATTAAATTATACGGAGAAGAGCCTGCAAATTTTTTAGATGTAGGTGGTGGTGCCTCTAAAGAAAAAGTTTCAGCAGCATTTAAAATTATCTTATCTGACAAAAATGTAAAAGGAATACTAATAAATATTTTTGGAGGAATAATGAGATGTGACGTGCTTGCACAAGGCGTTGTAGATGCAGCAAAAGAAATTAAAATTAAAGTTCCTTTAGTAGTGAGACTAGCAGGCACAAATTTCAAAGAGGGAAAAGAAATTTTAGATAATTCAGGATTAGAGATTATTTCCGCAAATGATTTATCTGATGCAGCAAAAAAAATAGTCGAGGCTATAAAATAATGTCAGTCTTAATAAACAAAGATACTAAAGTAATTTGTCAAGGTTTCACTGGCGCTCATGGAACTTTTCATTCTGAACAATCTATTAAGTATGGAACTAACTTGGTTGGTGGAGTTACTCCTAAAAAAGGAGGTCAAATTCATTTGGAAAGACCAGTATTTAATACTGTTAAAGAAGCTAAAGATCAGACAGGTGCAAATGCAACAATGATTTATGTTCCTGCAAAGTTTGCAGCTTCAGCAATTATAGAGGCAATAGATTCTTCTATAGAATTGATTGTATGTATAACTGAGGGAATTCCAGTTTTAGACATGCTAAAAGTAAAAAGAAAACTTTCGAACTCTAAATCAAGACTTATTGGTCCCAACTGTCCAGGTATAATAACTCCTGATGAATGTAAAATTGGAATAATGCCTGGAAATATACATAAAAAAGGAACAGTAGGTATTGTTTCTAGATCAGGAACATTAACTTACGAAGCTGTAGCCCAAACTTCAGAAAATGGCCTCGGTCAATCTACATGTATAGGAATAGGTGGAGATCCAATAAATGGTACCAATTTTATTGATTGTCTAGATCTGTTTTTAAATGATGAAGAAACTGAGTCTATAGTCATGATTGGTGAAATCGGAGGAACTGCTGAAGAAGAAGCCGCTGAATTTATAAAAAATCATAAGATTAAAAAACCAATGGTTGGATTTGTGGCTGGAATTACAGCACCACCTGGTAGACGAATGGGTCATGCTGGTGCAATAATATCAGGGGGAAAAGGTAACGCTGATGAAAAAATTAAAATTATGGAAAAATCTGGTATTACAATGGCAAAATCACCATCTGAAATTGGAATAACTCTATTGAATAAATTGTCTAATTGATAACACCTTATTCGTGTATAATTATATTTAAAAATGTCATCATCTAAAAATTTAGAATACAAAAAAACTTCATTTCTTAACAAATCAAATAGTGCATTTATAGAACAAATGTATGTGAAGTATGTGAATAATGATCCAAATTTACCCGAGAGTTGGAAAAATTATTTTATTGATATTGGCGATGATATTAATTCCATTGTTAAAGAGGTTAATGGGCCATCTTGGAGTCCAAGAAAAAATAAAATTGATGAGATTAAAATACATGAAAATGAAATTGAGATTCTAGAAAGTCAAAATAAAGAAGTAGATCAAAATGATATAGTTGCAAGTAACAGTAATTCTATTAAAGCAGTCTCTTTGATAAGAGCTTATAGACAGCGTGGTCATTTATTGTCAAAAGTTGATCCATTAGAAATGAGAGAAAGTGAATATCTTGATGAATTACATCCTGAAAATTATGGATTTAAAAAAGATGACTATAGTAAAAAAATTTATTTAGATGGTGTCTTAAATAAAGAATACTCTAACATAAAAGAAATTCTCTCTGTGTTAAGGAAAATATATTGTGGAAATATTGGTTATGAGTATATGCATATTTCAAATCCAAGAGAAAGAAAATGGTTTCGTGATAGAGTTGAAAAAGATGAAAATGCATTGAAATTTACAGTAAATGGAAAAAATGCAATTTTAAATAAATTAATACAAGCTGAAGGTTTTGAAAAATTTTTACACACAAAATATGTGGGATCAAAAAGATTTGGTCTTGACGGTGGTGAAAGTCTGATACCTGCATTAGAGCAAATAATTAAAATTGGTGGTCAGTCAAACATAAAAGAAGTTAAAATTGGTATGTCACACAGGGGAAGACTAAATGTTTTAGCTAATGTTTTACAAAAATCATATAAGAGAATATTTAACGAGTTTGCTGGTGAAATTAATAATACAGAGGAAGATAGTGCCGGTGATGTGAAATATCATTTGGGAGCATCTTCGGATAGAGAATTTGATGGAAATGTAGTTCATGTAAGTCTTACTGACAATCCTTCACATTTAGAGGCAGTCAATCCAGTTGTCTTAGGTCAAACTAGAGCAAAACAATTTTTTCACAAGGATGTAAAAAGAAATAAGGTTATTCCAATTTTAATTCATGGAGATGCCGCTTTTGCAGGACAAGGTGTTGTAGCTGAATGTTTTGCCATGTCTGGTTTACCAGGGCATAATACTGGTGGAACAATTCATATAATTGTAAATAACCAAATTGGATTTACAACTAGTCCAAGATTTGCAAGATCTTCGCCTCACCCATCAGATATTGCTAAAATGGTTGAAGCGCCAATAATTCACGTTAACGGTGATGATCCAGAGGCTGTAGTTTATGGATCAAGAATTGCAACAGAGTTCAGGCTTAAATTTAATCGAGATGTGGTTTTAGATTTAGTTTGTTATAGAAGATTTGGACATAATGAGGGAGATGAGCCATCTTTTACTCAACCTCTCATGTACAAAAAAATAAGGTCACATCCTTCCACTGCAAAAATTTATGGATCAAAACTTATAGATGAGGATTTACTCTCAGAAAATGATTTAAATAATCAAATTAATAAATTTAAAACTTTGTTAGATGATCAATTTAAAACTGCAAAAGATTATAAACCAAAAATAGAATGGTTTGAAGGTGCTTGGTCGAGTTATAAGCCTAAAAAAGGAAAAGATAAAAAGGGAATTACAGGTGCAGATCCTGATTTGTTAAGAAATATCTCAGATAAAATAAATGTAATTCCTAAAGAAACTACTGTTCACAAGACTATTAGTAAAATATTTCAAAACAGAAAAAAAACAATTGATCAAGGCTTTAATATTGATTGGTCATCAGCAGAAGCACTTGCCTTTGGTTCATTGTTGGAAGAGGGTTTCCCAGTAAGGTTTGTAGGTCAAGATTCTGGAAGAGGAACTTTTAGTCAAAGGCACTCAGTCTTACGTAATCAATTAGATAATACCAGATATATACCTCTAAACAGTATTTCAAAAAATCAAAAGAAATTCGAAATTGTAGATAGTTTCTTATCGGAGTTAGCAGTTCTTGGTTTCGAGTATGGTTATAGTTTAGTTGAGCCCAATACATTAACAATCTGGGAAGCGCAATTTGGTGATTTTGCTAATGGAGCACAAGTTATAATAGATCAATTTATATCTTCAGGTGAAAGAAAATGGCAGCGAGCCTCTGGTTTAGTAATGTTATTACCTCATGGATATGAAGGTCAGGGTCCTGAGCATTCATCTGCAAGATTAGAAAGATTTCTACAGCTGTGTGCTAATGATAATCTTCAAGTGATGAATTGCACAACGCCAGCTAATTACTTTCATGCTCTTAGAAGACAGATTCATCGCGACTTTAGAAAACCTTTAGTTTTAATGACACCAAAGTCACTTTTAAGGAACAAATATTGTGTTTCAAGTATTGATGATTTTAATAAGCAAACTTCATTTCACCGAATTTTATGGGACCACGCACTAAATAAAGATTCTAAAAATTTTATAAAACTGAAAAAACCTGCAGAAATTAAAAAAGTTATTCTTTGTTCTGGAAAAGTTTATTTCGACTTATTAGCTGCTAGAGAAAAAATTAAAAGAGACGATGTAATCTTGCTTAGAATAGAACAATTATATCCTTTTCCCGTAAAAAGCTTAGTCAAAGAGCTCAAGCCTTACGCAAATAATGCTAAATTTTATTGGTGCCAAGAAGAACCAAAAAATATGGGAGCATGGTTTTCAGTGAGAGATTATATTCAATGGACATTAGAAACTATTAAAGCTAAAAATAATAATATTTCTTATATAGGAAGAAATCCTGATGCATCTCCCGCAACTGGCTATGCAAAAAGGCATATGGTAGAACAAGAAGAGATTATAAAAAAAGTTTTTGGTAATGAGTGAAAAAATATTAGTTCCTGCGTTAGGCGAGAGTATTACGGAAGCAACTGTTTCAAAATGGCTTAAAAAAGTTGGAGATCCAGTAGAGGCAGATGAAGCTATTGTTGAACTTGAGACTGACAAAGTTAACTTAGAAGTTCCATCACCAATAACTGGCATATTATCAGAAATGAATTCAAAAGATGGAGATACTGTTGAAGTTGGGGCAGTGCTAGGTTCTATTTCTGAAGGTAAATCAAATGTAGAAAAAAAAACACCCTCAAAGCAAGAAAAAGAAGTAGAAACTACTTCTGAGGATCTCATAAAAGAGGAAAATACAAACGTAATAAATCTGGAAATAGAGAAAAAACCTACCCCAAAATTAGGTAAAATTTCTGCAACTAGCAAAGAAGAGCCAATGGAACTTTTAGATGAGGTAAATGAAGAACCTCTTCTACTAACTGACGAAGTTCAAACAACCCAAGCTACAAAAGTTAATCCTTTTGTTCTTTCACCAGCGGTGAGAAAAATTGCTGCTGAAAATAATATTGATGTGGAAAAGGTTAAAGGTACAGGAAGGGATGGCAGAGTATTAAAAGGTGACCTTTTAAGCTTGATGGGGACAAATCCACAACCTAATCAAAGAAGAATTCAATATGGTGAAGAAGAGAGAATTAAAATGACAAGGTTAAGACAAACTATAGCTAAAAGACTTAAACAAGCGCAAGAAAATGCAGCAATGTTAACAACTTTTAATGAAGTTGATATGTCTGGCATAATGTCGATGAGAAAGGACAACCAAGAAGATTTTAAAAGTAGGTATGGAATAAAGCTAGGATTAATGTCATTCTTTGTAAAAGCCTGTGTCGTTGGTTTAAAATTATTTCCAGCAATAAATGCTGAAATTGAAGGTGAAGATATTATTTATAAAAATTATTATAATATAAGTTTCGCAGTTGGTACCGACAAAGGATTGGTTGTACCAGTTTTGAGAAATGCAGACGAAATGTCATTTGCAGATATAGAAAAAGAAATTAAAAGACTTTCAGAAAAAGCCAATAGTGGAAATTTATCAATTGAGGATCTTCAGGGAGGAACATTCACAATTAGTAATGGTGGAGTTTATGGTTCGATGTTATCAACTCCTATTTTAAACCCACCTCAATCTGGAGTATTGGGAATGCATAACATTGTAGAAAGACCAGTTAATGTTAACGGTGAAATCAAAATTAAACCTATAATGTATTTAGCATTATCATATGATCACAGAATAATAGATGGAAAAGAGTCCGTCACATTTCTAAAAACTGTTAAGGAAAATCTTGAGGATCCAAGGAGATTATTTTTAAATATATAATGGCTGATAAATTTGATGTTACAGTAATTGGTGGTGGTCCTGCAGGATATGTTTGTGCTATAAGATTAGCTCAATTAGGCTTAAACACTGCATGTATTGAGTCAAGGGGATCTTTAGGAGGAACTTGTTTGAATATTGGATGTATACCATCAAAAAGTTTATTAAATCTATCTGAGAATTTTCATAAAGCAAAAAACTTTGCCAATATTGGTATTGAGACAGGTGAGATTAAATTAAATTTAAAAAAAATGATGGAAAATAAAGAAAAATCTGTATCAACGTTGACAAAAGGTGTGGAATTTCTGTTTAAAAAAAATAAGGTTACATACATTAAAGGGACCGGAACATTAAAAAATAAAGATGAAATATTAGTAAAAAATAATAATCAAGAGACAATAATAAAATCAAACAAAATAATAATTAGTACTGGTTCAGCCCCTTTACCTCTTCCTGGTATAGAGTTTGATGAAAAGCAAATATTATCTTCTACAGGTGCGTTATCCATTTCTAAACTACCAAAAAAAATGATTATTGTAGGTGGTGGATATATTGGTTTAGAAATGGGATCAGTTTGGTCGCGATTGGGAACTGAAGTACAAGTTGTAGAGTATCTTGATCATATTACTCCAGGATTAGATAAAGAAATTTCTAACGAGTTTATGAAAATTTTGAAAAAACAAAACATTAAATTTGATTTAAATACCAAGGTCGAAAAAATTTCTAAAAATAGTGAAGGAGTTGTTGTAGAAATTTCAAACGAAGGAAAAAAAAGTAAGTTAGAAGCTGACGTGATTCTTATTTCAGTGGGTCGAAAACCTTATACTGATAATTTAAATTTAGAGAATATTGGTGTTATTCTTGATAAAAAAGGAAGAATTAAAGTTGATAAAAATTTTGAGACAAATATAAAAAATATTTATGCAATAGGTGATGTAATAGATGGTCCTATGCTAGCCCATAAGGCAGAGGAAGAGGGTATCGCTGTTGCAGAGCTTATTGCAGGTCAATCTGGACATGTTAATTATAACTTGATACCAGGAGTAATATATACATCCCCAGAAGTTGCTTATGTAGGTGAAAATGAGGAGCAGCTAAAAGAAAAAAAAATAGGTTATAAAATTGGAAAATTTCCTTTTATGGCAAATTCAAGAGCTAAGGCAATAAATGAGCCTGAAGGATTTGTAAAAATATTAGCTGATAGCTCGACAGATCGTGTTTTAGGTGTTCATATTATTGGTCCACATGCTGGAGAAATGATTGCTGAGATGTCTATTGCTATGGAGTTTGGAGCTAGTTCTGAGGATATCGCAAGAACTTGTCACGCACATCCAACTTTTTCAGAGGCAATTAAGGAAGCAGCATTATCTGTAGATAAGAGACAGATCCACTCCTAAATTAGACTTAAAATAATATCTTTATTTATATTAATCACAAAGTAGTGATATATTTAAGAATGAGTATAGATTTAGGTAAAAAATTTCTTTTACAAAAAAATTTTAAGGATGCTGAAAAAGTATTTCTAGATTTAAATAAAAATAATAATAATTTTGTGATTAATTATAACCTTGGAGTCATTAATTTTGAATTAAAGAAAACTAAAGAAAGTTTAAAATATTTTGAAAAGTGTAAAAAAATAGATCCTAGATCCTTAAATACTTATTTAAAAATTGCATACCTAGAACAGTCTACTGGTTTTGTAGAAAAATCATTATTAACTTATCTCAAAGTTTTGGATATAAATATAAAAGACATAAGAGCTTACTATGGAATTTTTACATTAAATCCTAATTTTCTCAAAAAGAGCCATTTTGAAGTTATTAAACAAATTAATGAGAGCCCGAAAGCAAACGTTTTAGAAAAGTTTTTATCTGAGTTTTTGATATCTAAAAAAGAGAAGAAAGAAGGCAACATTGATAAGGAATTGATTTTTTTAAATAATGCTCACAATCTCTGTTTTGATTTTAAAAAAGAGTATAATTTACAATCACAAAAGTATTATTCACAAATAATTTTAGAGCATTACAATCAAACCATTTTTATAGATAATGATAATAAAGCTAATTTATTTGATGATATTTCGCCAATATTTATTATAGGTCTACCAAGATCTGGATCTACATTAATTGAGGCAATTATTACCTCTTCCGAAGATAAAATTCCATCATTTGGAGAATGTTCTTTTATTAATATGGGAATAATAGATCAACTTTCACATAAAATATTATCAAATATTGAAAACAAAAAATCATTCGATTTTAAAGTTAATGAATTCAAAGATTTTATAAATAAAAAATATTCCCAGTTTTCATTAATTGAAAGTAAAACAAAGAATTTTGTGGATAAATCTTTGGAAAATTTTTTTAATATAGAATTTATATTAACAATTTTTCCTAAAGCTCGTTTTTTACATTGTCACAGGAATCTTAAGGACTCAATAGTAGGTATTTACCAATCATTATTGCCTGATATTTCATGGACTCATAGTATAGAAAATATAATAAGTTATATTGATAACTATAAAAATATAATGGATTACTTCAAAAAAAAATATCCAGATAAAATTTTTGATATTTCCTTAGAATATTTAACGAATAACAAGGAGACAGTTTCAAAAGAGATATTTAATTTTTGCAACATTAAATGGAACTCTCATGTTCTTGAGTATTATAAGAGAGTTGATCTGGATATTAGGACAACGAGTAATATTCAAATTAGAAACAAGATTACAAGTTATGATTCGAAGAAATATTCACAGTATTATAATTTGTTTGAGAATTATAAAGATAAATATAATTGGTTAAAATAAATGCAAATTCCAGTTTTACTACCAAATATTTTTAATTATCCGTTTACTTATGAAAGTGACAAAAAACTTAGCCCAGGTACTTATGTAAAAGTTCCTTTTGGAAAAAAAAATTTAACTGGTGTTATCTGGAATTTATATGAACAAAAAACTCAAAAAAGATTTAAACTTAAAAAAATTAAGTCTATTATTAAAGTAGATCCTCTTAAAATAGAGACAATAAAATTTTTAAATTGGTTCTCAAGTTACAATTTAGTGCCCGTTGGAATGTCTTTAAAACTTCATTTGCTCGGAGGAGATGCAATACCAAAATTTGATGATAAGGAGTATTTAATCTTTAATAATAAAAGTAATACTCAAACCTTTAGACTTTCTGGAGATCAAGAAAGAGTATCTAAAGAGATGTTAAAAAAAAATGACGAATTTAGAGTACACCTACTGCAAGGAACAACTGGATCTGGAAAAACTATTGTATATTTCAAGCAAATAGAGGAAATGTTAAAAAAAGGTAAACAAGCTTTAATTTTGTTACCTGAAATTGGACTAACTACAGAGTTCGAAAAAAAATTTGAGGATTTTTTTGGTTTTAAGCCAGCTATTTGGCATTCTAGAATAACTCCAAAAAAAAAGAAAATTATTTGGAGTGGTATTTCATCTGGCATAGTCAAGGTTGTTATAGGAGCTAGATCATCTCTATTTCTACCATTTAAAAAGTTAGGGCTCATAATAGTTGATGAAGAGCATGATCAATCTTACAAGCAAGATGAAGGTGTAATTTACAATGCTAGAGACATGGCAATAGTCAGGGCAAACTTTGAAAAAATTCCTATAAATCTTGTTACTGCAGTTCCATCTATTGAAACATACTCAAATATAAAAAGAAATAAATATTCAATTTCAAGATTAACTAAAAGATATAAAGATGCAAATCATCCTATATTTGAAATAATTGATTTAAAAAAAAATAAACTAGATAAGCAATCATGGATTGCTCCAGAAACTCTCATTAAAGTTCAAGATCACTTAAAAAAAAAGGATCAAGTTTTATTTTTTATGAATAGAAGAGGTTTTGCACCTTATGCTTTATGTAAAAATTGTTTAAAAGTTTATTCTTGTCCAAATTGTTCTATAAATTTAGTTTTTCATAAAAATAAAAATTCTTTACTTTGCCATTACTGTGGTTTCAAAAGTAAATTAAACAGAAATTGTATAAAGGGAAGTAATTGTGATTTAGTTTTCAGTGGACCTGGTGTTGAAAGAATTGCTGAAGAAGTAAAGATAAAATTTCCTGATAAAAAAATATTAATTTTTTCTAGTGATACGATGAATAAAAAATCATCTAAAGATAAACTTGATAGTATATTAAATGGTGAAGTTGATATTTTAATTGGTACACAATTGATATCTAAAGGTTTTCATTTTCCAAATTTAAATTGTATCGTTGTATTAGATATTGACATTTCATCGAATGGACACGATTTAAGAACTGCAGAAAAAAATCTTCAACTTTATCACCAATTATCAGGTAGAGCAGGTAGAGCTGGAAAACCTGCTAAAGTATATTTTCAAACATATGGTGTCAACAAAACTATTATAAACCAAATTACTCACAATGATCCGTTTATTTTTTTGGAAAATGAATTGAAACTTAGAGAGAGAAATAATCTACCACCATATGAAAGATTTATTTCTTTAATACTAACCTCATCAAACGAAAATATTTTAGAAAAAGAGTCGCAAAATTTTAAAAAAAAACTCATAAATTCCCTTGAGGATAGAGTTTTAGGACCAGTGAATGCTCCAATTTATAAAGTTAATAGTAAGTACAGACAAAGATTATTAATAAGATCTAAAAAAGGTTCCAAAATTCAGAAAAATTTGAGTGAAATATTAAATAAACATAAATTCCCACCCGAAATAAAACTGACGGTTGATGTTGATCCAATAACCTTTAATTAAGAGACAAAATAGTTATTAAATAATAAATCTGGCACTTGAAGACATCATACTCATATGCTACTTAATCCAGAAAATCATCAAAATACAATGAGTCTAAATTGAGCAAAAATAATAGTTTTTCAGTAACCACAGCAAGCAGGTATTCTCTAGCTTTATATGAGTTAGCGAAAGAGGATAATGCATTAGATGATATTGAAATTCAATCAATCTCTATATTAAAATTAATAGATGATAGTGAAGATTTTAAGTCATTAATAAAAGACCCAACCAACTCAGTAAATGAATTGCAAAAGGTTATTAGTAAAATTTCTTATATTTATAAATTAAATGTTTTGTTGTCAAAATTTTTAGGATTTTTAATCCTGAAAAGAAGATTTTTTTATCTAAAATCAATTCTCCAAGATTTTGTTGATACTTGTTCAAAAAAAAGAGGTGAAGTAAAAGCAGAATTAATCTCCTCAAAAGAATTATCTGATGATGAAATAAGAAAAATAAAAAACGAGTTAGCTGAGAACTTAAGTAAAAAAATAAAATTAGACTATAAGTATGATAAAAGTTTAATTGGAGGTTTAAAAATACAAGTTGGAAGTACTATGGTTGACACCTCTATTAAAAATAAATTACAACAAATCGAAAATAGAATGATAGAGGCTTAAATGGAAATAAATCCTTCGGAAGTTACTAAAATATTAAAAGAACAAATTAAAAAATTTGGTGATAAAGCTGAGGTCACAGAAGTAGGACAAGTTTTATCTGTAGGCGATGGTATAGCAAGAATTTATGGATTAGATAACGTCCAAGCTGGTGAGATGGTAGAGTTTTCTGATGGATCAAAAGGCATGGCTTTAAATCTTGAGAGTGAAAATGTAGGTGTTGTTATTTTTGGAGATGACAAAGCTGTTAAAGAGGGAGATACCGTAAAAAGAACAGGCGCAATTGTAGATACACCAGTTGGAAAAGAATTATTAGGAAGAGTTGTAGATGGTTTGGGAAATCCAATTGATGGAAAGGGTGCTTTAGATAAAAGTGTAAAAAGAAGCAGGGTTGAGGTAAAAGCTCCTGGTATTATTCCACGTAAATCAGTAAGTGAGCCAATGCAGACTGGACTTAAATCAATTGATAGTTTAGTCCCAATCGGAAGAGGTCAAAGAGAATTAATCATTGGTGATAGACAAACTGGTAAAACAGCAGTAGCTATAGATGCGATTATAAATCAGAAGAAAATTAATGAGTCTGGTGACGAGAAGAAAAAACTTTACTGTATCTATGTTGCTGTAGGCCAAAAACGGTCAACAGTTAGACAAATAGAAAAAACTTTAGAGGAAGCTGGAGCTATGGAATATACAACAATAGTTGCTGCGACCGCATCAGATGCAGCCCCTTTACAATTTCTAGCACCATATACTGGATGTGCTATGGGTGAGTACTTTAGAGATAATGGTATGCATGCTCTTATAATATATGATGATTTATCAAAACAAGCAGTTGCCTACAGGCAAATGTCTCTTTTATTAAGAAGACCACCAGGAAGGGAGGCCTATCCTGGGGATGTATTTTATTTACACAGCAGATTACTTGAAAGAGCTGCAAAACTAGGAGATGAACATGGTGGAGGATCTTTAACTGCACTTCCAATTATTGAAACTCAAGGTGGAGATGTCTCGGCATTTATACCAACAAATGTTATTTCAATTACTGATGGTCAGATATTCCTTGAAACTGAACTTTTTAACCAAGGGATAAGACCAGCAATAAATGTAGGATTATCAGTATCAAGAGTTGGATCTTCTGCTCAAACTAAAGCAATGAAAAAAGTTTCGGGCTCAATGAAATTAGAGCTAGCACAATATCGTGAAATGGCTGCATTTGCACAATTCGGCTCAGATCTCGATGCATCTACACAGAAACTACTTAATAGAGGTTCAAAATTAACTGAACTTTTAAAACAAAATCAATATTCACCAATGACAGTTGCAGAACAAGTAATTTCTGTATTTTGTGGAGTAAAAGGACATCTTGATGATATAGATCAGAAAGAAATAGCTAACTTTGAGAATAAAATTATTGACAAATGCAAAGCCGAAAAGCCTGATATAATTGAGTCAATTTCAAGCTCTGGAAAACTTGAAGAGGACAAAGAAAAGCAATTGAATGAGATTATACTTGAACTTAAGAAAGATTTTAAATCGTAATAATAATGGCTAGTTTAGATGATCTTAAAAAAAGAATTTCGAGTGTAAAGTCTACACAAAAGATTACAAAGGCTATGAAAATGGTTGCAGCTGCAAAACTCAGAAGAGCTCAGGAGAGCGCAGAAAAAGGTAGACCTTACTCTGATAAGATGAATAATATTATTTTAAATTTGTCTAATGGTATATCAGATATTGAAAATGCCCCAAAATTGTTGTCAGGGACTGGTGAAGATAAAGTTCATTTATGTGTTGTTATGACTTCAGATAGAGGTCTTTGTGGTGGATTTAATACAAATATCATTAAAAAAGCCAAATTATATTTTCAAAAAATTATAGATGAAGGAAAAAACTTAAAAATTATCACAGTTGGATCGAAAGGCTATGACCAACTAAAACGTGTTTATGGTGATAATATTATAGAAAGAATATCTTTTAAAGACACTAAAAATGTAAATTATTTTGATGCAGAAAAGGTTGGCAAGATTGTAATTGAAAAATTTGAAAAAAAAGAATTTGATATATGCACAATTTTTTATAATCAATTTAAGAATGTAATTACTCAAATACCTCAAGAGCAACAAATTATTCCTTTAAACACATCTGAAAAAGCAGAGAATTCACTAGAAGACAATTATGAATTCGAGCCCGAGGAAGATGAAATATTGAGCAATTTGCTTCCTAAAAATATTTCGACACAGATTTTTAAAGCGATGTTAGAAAATTCAGCTAGCGAACAAGGTTCAAGAATGAGTGCGATGGATAATGCAACCAGAAACGCGGGTGAAATGGTTGACAAACTTACTATTGAGTATAATAGAAGTCGTCAAGCAGCAATTACAAAAGAGTTAATAGAAATAATTTCAGGAGCAGAAAGTTTATAATTATGAGAAAAGGACAAATTACACAGATCATCGGAGCGGTAGTAGATGTAAAATTTGATGGCGAACTACCAGAAATTTTAACTGCACTAGAGTGCGATAATGGTGGAAATAGATTAGTTTTAGAGGTCGCACAACATTTAGGAGAGTCAAGTGTTAGAACAATTGCAATGGATGCAACAGAAGGTCTTAAAAGGGGTGATGAAGTAATTGATACAGCAGCTCCAATTAAAGTACCAGTGGGACCAGAAACACTTGGAAGAATTATAAATGTAATAGGTGAACCTATTGATGAAAGAGGTGAAGTTAAAAGCTCAGATAACTGGCCAATACACAGAGCTGCTCCGGAATTTAACGATCAATCAACCGAAACGGAGATACTAGTTACAGGAATTAAAGTTATTGATCTTTTAGCACCATACGCAAAAGGTGGTAAAATTGGTTTATTTGGGGGAGCTGGAGTAGGTAAAACAGTACTAATTATGGAATTAATCAATAATGTGGCAAAAGCTCATGGTGGATTTTCAGTTTTTGCAGGAGTTGGAGAAAGAACTAGAGAGGGTAATGATTTGTACCACGAAATGATAGACTCAGGAGTAATTAAAACTGATGGCGAAGGTTCTAAAGCAGCATTAGTTTATGGACAGATGAATGAGCCTCCTGGAGCAAGAGCTAGAGTAGCTTTAACAGGTTTAACTGTTGCAGAATATTTTAGAGATCAGGAAGGACAAGATGTACTTTTCTTTGTTGATAATATATTTAGATTTACTCAAGCAGGATCTGAAGTATCAGCTTTACTCGGACGAATACCCTCAGCTGTTGGATATCAACCGACATTAGCAACTGATATGGGTAACTTACAAGAAAGAATTACTACTACCAATAAAGGATCGATTACATCCGTACAGGCCATTTATGTTCCTGCAGATGATTTAACTGATCCAGCACCAGCAACCTCATTTGCCCACTTAGATGCCACCACTGTACTTTCTAGACAAATTGCTGAAATTGGAATTTATCCAGCTGTAGATCCGTTAGACTCTACTTCAAGAATATTGGATCCAAGAATAGTTGGAGAAGAGCATTACAGGGTTGCAAGAGAAGTGCAAAAAGTTTTACAAACTTATAAATCACTTCAAGATATCATTGCAATTTTAGGTATGGATGAATTGTCGGAAGAAGATAAATTAGTTGTTGCTAGGGCTAGAAAGATACAAAGATTTCTTTCTCAACCTTTTTTTGTTGCAGAAGTGTTTACTGGATCACCTGGAAAGCTAGTCGATTTAGAGTCTACAATTAAAGGGTTTGATGCTATTTGCAAAGGTGAGTATGATCATTTGCCTGAAGCTGCATTCTATATGGTTGGTACTATTGAGGAGGCGATCCAAAAAGCAGAGAGTCTAGCTAATGAAGCAGCTGCATAATGAGTGAAGTATATTCAGTAGAAATTGTAAACCCAGAAAAATCTTTTTTATCAAAAGATGATGTTACAGAAGTAGTTGTTCCTGCATTCGAAGGTGAGATAGGAATTTTAAAAGATCATATATCGATTATTTCTTTTTTAAAACCAGGAATAATCAAAATATTTTCAAAGTCTGGCGAGGAAAGTTTTTATGTAAACGATGGAATAATTGAATTTAAAAATAATAATCTTTCCATTCTTACGAGCCTTATTTTGAGTCTAAAAGACATCGATAAAGAAAAAATTTCAGAAATTCAAAAAACTACTGAAGAAGAATTAAAGAACACTGAAATTAATGATCAAGAAAAATATTTGTTAGATCAAAAACTTGAAGTATTAAAATCAATTAATTAAAATTTTTTTAACCTCTTCTTGAATTTTCTTATATACATGTAGTTTAAATTCTACTACAAATTCAGTAATTTTATCTGGATCTACCCATTTCCATTCAAGAAATTCTGGATGCTTTGTTTTTATATTAATTTCTTTTTCATCCCCATTAAATCTCACAACATACCATTGTTGTTTTTGACCTTTAAATTTACCTTTCCAAATAATTCCTAATAACTCATTTGGCAAATGATAAGTAAGTAAGCCATCAATTTTTTTAATTAAACTTACGGATTTAATGCTTGTCTCTTCCTCTAATTCTCTTATTGCAGCCTCATAAAAGTCTTCACCCTTATCAACTCCACCTTGTGGCATTTGCCAAAAGTTTTTTTTATTATCTATTCTTTTTGCAACAAAAATTTTGTTTTCTTTATTTAAAACAACTATCCCAACGCCACTTCTAAGTGGTAAATTTTTGTATTTCTCTTTCATTTTATCCGTTTAAAAGCTTTAAAGCGAATTGGAGTTGATTATCTGTATCAGTATTAAACCTAAAGTCGTCAGATCCTTCAGCAATCTCAATATCAGGCGAGACACCTATTTCCGAAATAGATTTTCCAGATGGAAGATAATATTTAGACACAGTTAATCTTATTGCACCTTTATTTTTGAGTGGAATAATTGATTGGACAGACCCTTTACCATAACTATTTTCTCCGATTATTATTGCTCTTTTGTGGTCCTTAAGTGCGCCTGCTACAATTTCAGATGCAGATGCAGAACCATAATTTATTAAAACAACAATCGTATTTCCATCTAATATATCACCTTTTTTTGCAAAGAATTTTCTACTTTCATATTTTCTTTTGCTTTTTGTTGAAACAATTTCTCCACTATCTATAAAAAAATCTGTAATTTTAATTGCCTGAGAAAGAAGTCCGCCAGGATTATTTCTTAAATCTAAAATATAATTTTTAACATTTTTATTTTTTTTATACTCTTTAATTTTATCCTTAATTTGACCACTACTATTTTCATTAAACGAGGTAAGCCTCAAATAACCAGTTTGATTTTCTAAAATTTCAGATTTTACAGATGAAACTTTAATTTTTTCTCTTGTAATATTGAAAACTAATGCCTTCCTTTCACCTCTTCTTCTAACTGTTATTTCAATATCTGTTCCAACAGGACCTCTCATTATGTCTACTGCTTCACTTAAGGATTTTCCCTGAACTTGAATATCATTAATTTTTACTATGTAATCACCAGCTTTAACTCCTGCTTCAGCTGCAGGTGAATCGTCCATGGGTGTTATTACTTTTATTACCCCAGCCTCCATACTCACCTCAATTCCCAGTCCTCCAAATTCTCCACTCGTTTCAGTTTGCATACTTTTATAAGAATCCGGTGACATATAAGCAGAATAAGGATCTAAGGATTGAAGAACACCATTGATTGCAGCATCCATAGCATCACTTTGGTTTACCTCATCAACAAATTCTTTATTAATTTTATCTAAGACTTCTGAAAAAACATCTATTTTTTTATAAATATCATTCTGTTCTGATGCGCTAAGAATATTATTTACGAAAAAAAAAATAAATAATGATAAAAAATATGTTTTAAGTTTTTTCATCATATAATTACTTTTTCCTTAGGAATTAATTCAGACCATATTTTTTCTAATTCATAAAATTTTCTTTTTTCAGGATTGAAAATATGAATAATAAGATCTATTCCATCTACAAGTTTCCAATCACTACTTTCTCTTCCTTCAATTTTACAATTACTTACACCATTTTTTTTCAAGTATTCATATACTTGCTCTGATAAAGCTTGGATATGTCTTGAAGACGTTCCGCTAGCTATTATCATTTGATCTGCTATCGATGATTTTCCATCTAAATCTATTGAAACAATATCTAGGGCTTTATTTGTATCTAAGAGTTTTACTACATCTTTGTGAAGAGAAGAGATTTTGTCCATTAATTATTAAAAGAGTATCAAATTTTCCTTAATTTAGAAGATGAAATATTGACCTTATTAAATTTTATAAATTTTAAGCTTTTCTTACTATACTTTTTAAAGCTTCTAGAACTTAATGATTTAGCCTTATATCTGTCTCTATCAAATACTAGGATGTTACAAATAGATGAGATTAAATCAGAATTCTTCCATTTATGAAAATTAATCAAACTATCTGCTCCCATTATAAAATAAATATCAGTATTCTTATTATTTTTTTTTATATACCTTATCAGGTCAATTGTTCTATTTGATTTAATTTTATCCTCAAAATATTTAACTTTTATAAATAGATTTTTTTGAGCAATCTTTTTTGCAAAATTTATTCTTTTATCTAAACTTAAATTACTTTTTTCTTTAAATGGATTTTTTTTGGTTACAGCCCAAATAATTGTATCAATATCGAATCTTTTTTTTGCCTCTTTAGATATACTTAAATGTCCTTTGTGTGCTGGATCAAAAGTGCCTCCAAGAATTCCAATTTTCTTTTTATTTCCTTGTTTGTCCAGATCCATATATCTCATATTTGTAACTGACTAGCTGGTTTAGTCCGACAGGACCTCTTGGTGGAAGTTTATTTGTTGAAATTCCAACCTCACCTCCAAAACCAAATTCTCCTCCATCAGCGTACTGGGTCGAAGAATTGTGAATAGCAATCGAACTTTTAATATTTTTTAAAAAAAACTTTGCAGAAATTTTATTATTTGTAATTATCGCGTCAGTATGCATTGTTCCATATCTATTAATATGATTTATTGCATCATTAATATTATTCACTAATTTTACAGATATTTTTGCAGATAAATGTTCCTTCGACCAAGTTTTATTATTTGCTAATTTTGAATTTCCATTAAATAATTTAGAAATTTTTTTATCAGCATAAATAGAGCAACCTCTTTCAGTGAGTTCATTTAATATCTCATTTATATTTTTAGATTTATTTTTATGTATTAAGAGTGTCTCTGTAGCTCCACAAATGCTAGTATTACGCAACTTAGCATTGATTAATATTTTTTTAGCCATTTTAAGATTAGCATCTTTATCAATATATGTATGACACATGCCTTCAAGGTGACCAATTACAGGAACAGAGGATAAATTTTGAACTTTTTTTACAAGACTTTTACCACCCCTTGGAATAATAACATCTATATATTTTGACATTTTTGACAGCATGTAGTCGACCAGTTTTCTATTTTTATTCTCTATAAACTGAACAAAATTCTTATTTATTTTATTTTTTTCTAAAGATTTTCTAAAAAGATTTGCTAAAATCTTATTGCTAAAGTAAGCCTCAGATCCTCCTCTTAATATTACGCAGTTTCCAGATTTAAAACAAAGTGTGGATACATCTGAAGTAACATTTGGCCTACTTTCATAAATTACACCAATAATACCAATTGGAATTGATACTTTCTTTAGTTTTAAGCCGTTTGGTCTTTTCCAGGTTTCTATATCAACATCTACTGGATCCTTAAATTTTGAAATAGTTTTAATTGACTTAATAATTGCTCTTATTTTTTCATTATTAAGAGCAAGTCTATTAATTAAATTCTCTTTAAGTTTTTTAGATTTGGCAATTTTTATATCTTTTGCGTTTTCGACCAAAATTTTATTTTGGTTTTTTAAAATAAGTTGAATGTAATAATTTAATACTTTATTTTTTCTTTTATTACTTATTTTGTTTTGAAAAGCAATTTTTGCATTTGAACCAATTTTTTCTAAAGTTTTACTCATTTGATTAATACCATATCATCTTTATGGATAACTTCTGATTTTGAAACATAACCTAAAATATCATTTATTTTATTAGAGTGCTTACCTTTAATTTTCAGAATTTCTTCTGAGGAGAAACTGCTTAATCCTCTAGCAAATTCGGTCATATTATTGTTTAGGATTTTGATATGATCACCTTTACTAAAAATACCTTTAACATCCTTAATCCCTGCAGCTAATAAACTTTTCCCATTATTTAAAGCTGATAATGCACCTTCATCAATAATTATTTTCCCCTTTGGAGAAACGGAGCTTATAATCCACTTTTTTCTTGCATCTAATTTTGAAATTTTAGGCAAAAACCAAGTACATATATTTTTAGTTAAAATTTTTTGAATTGGTCTATTTATTAAGCCGCTAGCAATCGCCATATGGCACCCTGAGAATTGACAAATTTTAGCAGCATCAATCTTCGTTTTCATTCCACCAGATCCAAATTCTCCAGTTTTATTTGTTGCTAACTTTTCTATATTTTGATCAATATTTTTAATTTCACGAATTAATTTAGCTTTTTTATCTAATTTTGGATCTTTAGAGTAAAGACCACTAACGTCAGATAATAAAATTAAACAATCTGCACTTGATATTTGTGCAACCCTAGAAGCCAGTCTATCATTATCGCCATATTTAATTTCGGATGTAGCTATACTATCATTTTCATTTACTATTGGAATAAAACCAAGGCTAAATAAATTCTCAAAAGTCCTTTTTGCGTTAATAGCCCTTCTTCTTTTTTCTGTATCTTCAAGTGTTAACAAAATTTGAGAAAGATTGATTTTTGACTTATTAAAAGTTTTTTTAAAAAGATTCATTAACTCAATTTGGCCAATTGAAGCTACTGCTTGACTTTTATCAAGTTTTAATTTTTTTTTACTTAATTTTAATTTCTTGCATCCTAGAGCAATCGCTCCCGAACTAACTAAAATTATATTTTTTTTTAATTTTTGTAGATGTTGAATATCTTTTGCCAATTCTGACAGCCATTTTTCTCTGACAATTTTTTGGTCATTAATTAATAAAGATGATCCAATTTTGATAACAACCGTCTTTGAGCCTCTAAGATACATAATTAAGCAATTTTGATTTAATATCAGATACAGAATTTTTATCGAGTGTTGATGTTACAAAAGTGGATTTCTTGATAATTTTTTTAAAATCTTTAATTTTTTCTGTTATTTCAGCCTCATCAATTAGATCTATTTTGTTAAACACTATTATTTCCTGTTTTTTTAAAAGCTCAGAACTATATTTGCCCATTTCATTCCTCACTTGAAGATATGAGTTGGCTAAATCATTTACTGATATATCAATTAGATGCAAAAGGGCTTTACATCTCTCAATATGCTTTAAAAATTTAATCCCTAATCCTGTTCCTTGATGCGCTCCTTCGATTAATCCTGGAATATCTGCTAAAGTTATTTCTTTTTCGTCATACATTGCAACACCAAGATTTGGATTTAAAGTGGTAAATTTATAATTAGCAATTTTAGGAGTTGCGCTTGTTAATGATGCTAATAAGCTGGATTTTCCTGCATTTGGTAATCCAATGATTCCAATATCAGCAATCGTCTTAAGTTGTAGATATATCCAGAATTCTTCACCAACTGCACCTTTAGTAAATTTCTTTGGAGCTCTGTTAGTTGATGATTTAAACCTTGTGTTACCAAAACCTCCTTTACCACCTATAGCTGCAACAAATTTTTCATTTTCCTCTTTGAAATCAAATATCAGGGTTTTATTATCTTCCTCAAATACTTGTGTTCCAATCGGTACTTTTAAATATAAATCTTCTCCTCCTCTTCCTGTTTTATTTTTCCCACTCCCATCTCTGCCTCGCTCAGCTTTAAAATGCTGCTGATATCTAAAATCAATTAGTGTGTTTAAATTTCTCTCTGACACAAGAATAATAGAACCGCCTTTTCCTCCATCTCCTCCGTCAGGTCCTCCAAATTCAATAAACTTTTCTCTCCTAAAACTAGGAGAACCAGATCCTCCGTCTCCAGCTTTTACATATATCTTAACTTGGTCGAGAAATTTCATGATTTTACAGAATTAATTAGCTGTCTACTAATTAGGCTTAACTGATACGTAAGTTTTGTCTGATTTACTTTTTTTAAAAACAACTTTTCCTTTAACAACAGAAAATATTGAGTGGTCTTTACCCATTCCAACATTTTCCCCAGGAAAAATTTTAGTGCCTCTTTGTCTTACAATAATGTTTCCAGGTATTACTAATTCACCACCATATTTTTTCACACCTAATCTTCGGCCTGCACTATCTCTTCCGTTTCTCGATGATCCACCCGCTTTTTTTGTTGCCATAAATTACCTATTTATTTTGAAGCCTCAGTTTTTTCTTTTTTAGCTTCTTTAACTACAACTTTGCTTTCTTTCATCTTTTCAGCCTCTGATAAAACTTTACCATCTTTTGAAAAAATTTTGTTAATTCTTATTAGTGAATACTTTTGTCTGTGTCCGTTTTTACGTCTTGAATTTTTTCTTCTTCTTTTTTTAAAAATAAGAACAGTTCTTTCTTTGCCATTTTTTAATAGTTCAGCCTCAACTTTCGCACCATCTACAGTTGGTACACCTAATTCAATGCTCTTATCATCTCCATAAGCTAAAATTTCATTAAATTCCACTTTAGTCGCTTGATTTGACTCAGCTAATTTTTCTATTTTAACTATTTCACCAGCTGAAACTTTGTACTGTTTCCCACCTGTTTGTATTACTGCGTATGACATTAATGATCCTAATTTTTAATTATCAGCAATATAGTCAGGGCCTTATTTTAGTCAAGCTGAATAAGCTAGAAATTATCCTTTAAATCTCTCAATTTTGAAAAGTTTTCAACATTTTTTGATCTTAAAAAAATATTAGTTTGTAGCTCTTCTTCAAGTGTTGATGGAATAGTTGGTTGACCTTTGGCTAGTCGATTTTTTATAAACTCAATTTTCGAAATTAAAGCTTTATTTTCTGGATCGTGTTTTATGCAAAAATCTGAATTTTTTAATGTATATTCATGTCCACAATAAATTTCTGTCTCTATTGGTAAATTCTTTAACAACTGCAAAGAATTAAACATCTGTTCATGAGTGCCCTCAAATACTCTTCCACAACCTAATGAAAATAATGTATCTCCTGAAAATAATGCATTTTCATTAAAAAAATAGAAACATATATGGCCTAAAGTATGTCCTGGAATATGAAAAACTTTTGATTCAAATATTCCATCTTTCCAAGTTTCATCATTTTTTAATGATATATCTATTTCAGGTATTCTATGTTTATCCTCATTGAAACCTATAACCTTAGCATTATATAATTTCTTGAGCTCTTTATTGCCTCCAACGTGATCATAATGATGGTGAGTATTCATTATGAATTTTAATTTTAGATTAAGACTTTCAATTTTATTTATAATAGGCTCTGCTTCACTAGGATCTATTACAATGGCAGACTTTGTTAACTCATCAATTAATAAATATGAAAAATTATCTTCTAAACATTTTACAATTTCTATTTTCATTTTACTTTTCTAATAAAAAAATACCTAATTCAGATATTAGGTTTTTATATTTTAAATTTGAAGTAGTAATATTTGAAATTTTCTCTCCATTTAAAGAAATTGATTTATAAATATTAACACTTTTGTTGTTACAAAAGTTATAAAAGTCTTGAATTGTACACATATGTAGGTTGGGAGTATTATACCATTGATAAGGTAAATTTTTTGTAACAGGCATTTCTCCTTTTAATAGCAAATCTAATCTAACTTTCCAATATCCAAAATTTGGAATTGTAACAATTACCTTTTTTCCCACTCGTAATAAATTGTCAATAACATTTTCTGGGCTCATAAATGCTTGAAGAGTTTGACTTAATATTACGTAATCAAATGATAAATCTGGAAATTGTTTTAAATCGTTCTCTGCGTCACCCTCAATAACAGCTAAACCTTTAGATAAACATTTTTTTACTTTTTCTTTAGAAATTTCAAGTCCTCTAACATCTACCACTTTATTTTTTAATAGATATTCCATCAAAATTCCATCACCACACCCAACGTCCAAGACTCTTGATTTTTCTTCAATAAACTTAGAAATAACTTTAAATTCTTCTTTCATTAATATTAGAATAAGTTGTATTTAAATAATTTTTAATAGTGCTTAAAAAATCTGGTACGTCTAACAGAAAGGAATCGTGTCCTTTGTCAGTTTTAATTTCTACAAAACCAACATCAGCACCAATTGCATTAAGCGCTATTACAATGTCTTTATTTTCAGAGGTTGGGTATAACCAATCAGAAGTAAAGGAAATAATGAAAAATTTTGTTTTGGTATCTTTAAATGCTTTGGAAAGGTTTCCTCCATATTGTTTAGTTAAATCAAAATAATCCATCGCTCTAGTAATATACAAATAACTATTTGCATCGAATCTATCTACAAATACAGAACCTTGATATCTCAAATAACTTTCAATTTGAAAGTCTGCATCAAATCCAAATTTTAAATCCGATCTTTCTTGAAGTTTCCTTCCAAACTTTTCTTGTAAACCTTGTTTTGATAAATACGTGATATGAGCAGCCATCCTAGCAACAGCCAAACCTTTATCTGGATTTATTGATTTTTCATCATACAATCCCTCTTTCCAATTACTATCAGACATTATTGCTTGTCTTCCAAGTTCATTAAAAGCAATATTTTGAGCTGAATGACTAGCCGTACAAGCAATTGGTAAAGCTACTCTAGCCTTATTAGGAAAGTTTGATACGAATTGTAAAACTTGCATTCCACCCATGGAGCCGCCAGCAACTGCAAATAATTTTTCTATTTTTAAGTAATCTAATAGATTGTATTGAGCGTTAACCATATCGTTAATTGTAATAACAGGAAAATTTGTACCTATAGGTTTATTGGTCAAAGGATCAATAGTTCCTGGTCCATAGGATCCCATACATCCACCAATAACATTCGCACAGATAACAAAAAATCTATCAGTATCGAATGACTTACCTGGACCAACTGCATAGTTCCACCAACCCTCTTTTTTTGTAATTGGATTGATGCCTGAAGCATACTGGTCACCAGTTAGCGCATGAAAAATTAATATAGCATTATCTTTCTTCTCATTAAGATTTCCATAGGTCTCATAAGCTAATGGGTAGTTCGATATTTCTTTGCCACAATCAAGCTTAAGAGCTTTCTCAATAATTATATTTTTCATTTTATTTAAATTGCTCATAAAAATTTTGCTGAAATGAATTGTGAGAAAAAAAACTTATTTAGCAGGTTTTTTAAAGCGCTCGCAATTCAGTTAAATCAGCGCAAAA
The DNA here is from genome assembly GCA_902547535.1 of uncultured Pelagibacteraceae bacterium. GTDB lineage: Bacteria > Pseudomonadota > Alphaproteobacteria > Pelagibacterales > Pelagibacteraceae > Pelagibacter. Next base: position 39,528 of record CACCOB010000001.1, read on the forward strand.
AGCTTTTATAAGATAGCTTTTTAGATGTCAATTTTTTTAGAATTATTGATTGTATTATCTAATTATCTGACTATTTATTAATAAAACTAAGCATCATGAATACTCCATTATTTAGAAAATTAAACCTAGAGGCCTACAAGCCCGGTAGATCCTTCTTAAATAAAAAAAAAAGTATTATAAAACTATCAGCTAATGAATCAGCTCTAGGCATGAGTAAAAATGCTAATAAAGCAATAATAAATTCTAAAAATAATATATCAAAGTATCCAGATGGTAAATTTAAGGAATTAACATTCGCAATTTCAAAAAAATATAATTGCAACCAAAATAAGATTATCTGTGGATCTGGATCTGACGAAATTATTCAAATGCTATGTCAGTTATTTTTGAACAAAGGAGATGAAGTAGTCCTTCCAGAGTACAGTTTTTTAATGTACAGAATTTATGCAAAAATAGTAGGAGCAAAAGTTATATTTTCTAAAGAAAAAAATTTTAAAGTATCAAATGATGAAATTATAAAAAAAACAACTAAAAGAACTAAGATTGTATTTATAGCTAATCCAAATAATCCTACAGGTACATACATTTCTAAAATTCAACTATTAGACCTAAGGAAGCGATTAAATAAAAAAATTTTATTGGTAATCGATGATGCATATTTTGAATATATGTTAAACAAAGATTATAGATCAGGCCTGGAACTTTTTAAAAATCAAAATAATGTATTTATATTAAGAACTTTTTCAAAAATTTATGGTCTTGCATCTCTAAGAGTTGGATGGGGTTATGGAAGTAAAAAAATTGTAGATGCTTTATATAAAATTAAACCACCATTTAATGTAAATAAGATAGCCCAGGAATGTGCAGTTGAGTCTCTTAAAGATAAAAGTTTTATAAAAAAATCTGTAAAACATAATTTAGATTGGGCTAGAAAAATAAAAAAAGTAATGAATTCTTATAGTATTCAAACAAATGAAATTGGACCAAATTTTTTTCTTTTAGATTTTAAACGTTCTAAATTAAATGCAAGCTTTGTCGAGAAAAAACTTGAAAAATCAGGAATTATTCTGAGAGAGATGAATTCGTATGGTATTAAAAATTGTTTAAGGCTTACAATTGGAAATGTGAAAGAAAACATACTTTTAATTAAACAGATAAAAAAAATTTTTAAAAATGTTTAAAAATATATTAATCATTGGTTGTGGATTAATTGGATCTTCAATTTTAAGAGCATCCATAAATAAAAAAACTTCAAAAAATTTTTTTGTTTTCGAAAAATCAGAAAAAAATATAAGAGAAATAAAAAAAATAAATAAAAAAATACTTATTTTAAAGAAACTAGATAATAAAATTTCAGATATTGATTTTGTTATACTTGCTACTCCAATGAGTCAGTATGAAAGAGTTATCCCCTATTTAAATAAGTATTTAAGTAAAAAATCTTTAATTACCGATGTAGGCTCTACAAAGGAAAATATTAGAAAATTAAAAAATAATAGCCTTCTAAAGTCACTTGACTGGATTATGAGTCATCCGATATCCGGATCAGAGGTAAGTGGACCAAAGTATGGAAGTAAAAGTCTATTTATTAATAAATGGTGTATAGTTTTTAGTGACAAAAATAAAATTAAACAGAAAAAATTAGTTAATTTTTGGAAAAAAATTGGTTCCAAAGTAATAATTATGGATGAGAAACTTCACGATAAGATATTTTCAATTACAAGTCATTTACCTCACTTAATAGCTTACAATTTAATAAAGACCGCCCAAGATTTTCAAAAAACCCAAAAAAAAGATGTAATTAAATTTAGTGCGGGAGGGTTAAGAGATTTTTCAAGGATTGCTGCATCAAACGAAATAATGTGGAGAGATATATTTTTTAATAACAAAAAAAATGTTGTTAGTGCAATAAACTTATTTATCAAAAATTTAAAATCTTTTAAAAAAAATATTGAAAATTTAGATGACAATACATTGAGAAAAAAATTAGTTAATTCAAAAAAAGTAAGACAGCAAATATTAAATCTAAAACAAGATACAGCAAAACCAGATTTTGGAAGAGAACAAAACTAAATAGATATAATTTTAATCACTTTTAAATTTGTAGTTTTTTCAATTAATTTAATGGTTTTTATTATTGGCATTATTATTACTTTTTTTCTTGGACCATATGCATGAATTAATTCTTTTGTATTTAAACAAACTGCAACATGTCCTTTCCAAAAAATAATATCTCCTTTCTTAAAAACTCTTTTATTCCTAACACCTTTTTTGATTTTAACTTGATCTTTTGTATCTCTAGGAAAGAACTTATGGTTATATTTATAAAAAATTTGGAGTAATGCCGAACAATCAATACCGTCAAAAGTTTTGCCACCCCATTTATATTTAATATTCAAAAAAAGTTTTAATATTTTGCTAAAATTATAATTTCTTTTATTTAATCTTTGTAATTCATTTAATTTTATCCATTTATCCTTTTCAAACATTACAAAGTTGTTTTTTTTATTTATAATCTGAATTTCAGATGAAAATGGAAGGTATTTTCTTGTTAAAAATTTAATATTGTTTTTTGGTTTATTATAAATCTTTGATTTTAATATACTGACTTTGTGAGTTTTGTTTAAAACTTTATTAAATTTTTTAATTTTTATAAAACCTATGTAATTGTCAAAACCAGTTCTGATCTTAAAAAAACCTTTCTTTTTTGCAATTATCCTAAATTTTTCACCGTAAATTAATTGTGTACTTATATTTGATTTCTTTGAGGCCAGCTCATAAACATTTAAATAGGAATTCTTACAGAAATAGCTATTTTGCACCAATTTTAACTTTTTTCCTTATAAACCAAAGACAAATTAGTGATGGTATCACCATTACAGTTGTTATTATAAAAAATGTTCCCCAGTCTCCATTTAGCCAATCTACTAGTGCACCTGATGAAGAGGCAAGGGTAGTTCTTCCAGCAGTTCCAATGGATGCTAATAATGCATATTGGGTTGCCGTATAGGTCCTATCTACTAATAAAGAAATAAAAGCAACAAATGCAACTGTTGCAAATGCAGCTGTTATATCATCAGCTATCACAGCTATTGCAAACAATAATTCTGATTTACCTGTCCAGGCCAATAATGCAAAAAGTAAATTAGTTACAGCCATTAAACCTCCAGCAAAAAACATAGTTTTGACTGTTCCAGCTCTCATCGCCATTACACCACCTATTAAAGTGAAAACTACTGTTGTTATCCATCCTAATCCTTTAGAATAAATTGCTATTTGTCCTTTTGAAAATCCAATTTCTTTATAAAAAACAATAGACATACGTCCTAAAAATGCCTCACCTATTTTAAATAAAAACACAAATCCTAATATCCCAACTGCAATTGCAAAACCATTTTTCTTGAAAAAACTTATTATTGGTCCACCAATAGTACCCGAAATGTAAGCAATAAAATTTGTTAAAATATTATTTGATCCAAGCTTGTTTATAATCATTTGATCTGTTTCTTTTTGATTATTTTGTCTGTTATTATCAATTGGTTCATGAACAAACATCAAACAAATATTCATTAAAATAATTAAAACACCTAAAACTAAAAAAGTAGCTTGCCAATAATCTGCTACTCCCATATTTTGAAAAAATTCAGCAGTGAATAATGCTACAACACCCCCTAATTTATAACCAGTCCACCAACCAACTACTGCCATAGCTGCACCTGCTGCCATGGATTTCCCCTCATTTGCATCAATTTGTTCAATTCTCAACGCATCAACAGTTATATCTTGGGTTGCAGAAGCTATTGCAATTATTAATCCAACACTAATCAAAAGTGCTAAATTTTGTGTAGGATTTATAAAACTCCAAACTATCAAACTGAGTAAAATAATTAATTGCATTAAGACGATCCAACCTCGTCTATGTCCTAATTTTTTTGTCAAAAGTGGAATTTGTATTCTATCAATTATTGGAGCCCATAAATAATTAAAAGCATAAACTCCAAATATTAATCCTGCCCAACCAATTGTTGATCTACTTAATCCCTCTTCTTTTAGCCAAAGACTTAAGCTACTTGCAATTAACACCCATGGAAAACCACTTATTGCTCCTAGAAGCAATATTCTTAACATCCTTATATCTTTATAAACTAATAATGAGTCGACCCAGCTTTGTTTTGTTTCAGACATTAATATTTTCTCCAAAATGATGGAATAAACAATACTAATACAGCAAACAACTCTAATCTACCTAAAATCATCGCTAAGCTTAAAATCCATTTTGAAAAATCAGATAAATTAGAAAAGTTACCATTTGGACCAATAATATCACCTAAACCAGGTCCTACATTTGATATCGATGTTGCAGCAGCAGATATTGAAGTTGTCAAATCTAAACCACTTGTTGATAAAAGAGCAGTTATAATAAAAAAAATTACGATATATAAAAATATAAAGGAAATGATTGATGCTAAAAACTTTTCATCAATATTATTATTTTCATATTTTATTTTAAATATACCTCTTGGATAAATTATTTTTTTTAGTTGTACAGAAATAAACTGGAATAAAATTTGGACTCTAAATATTTTTATCCCACAAGCTGTGGAGCCTGCACATCCACCGATAAACATAAGAATAAGAAAATAAATTAATGGGAATTGACCCCAATCACTAAAGTTTTGGGTTACATAACCGGTTCCAGTTAAAATTGATATTACATTAAATGTAACTGACCTAATACTGGTATCAAAAAAACTTTGATTTTTTGTAAGTAGATATAGATACATTAAAAGAATTGAAAAAAGGACAATCTTTATAAAAGTTTTAATTTGTGTATCGTTAAAAAATATTTTTTTGTCTCCATTTAAGTATTTGATATAGGCAATAAATGGAATACTTCCTAAAATTATAAATATAATTGATGTAAGTTCAATAAGTGAACTATCAAAATATCCAATAGACTCATTATAATTTGAGAAACCCCCTGTTGCAATTGTTGTCATTGAGTGAACTATGCTATCAAAAAAGCTCATTCCAAATATTTTATAAAATAATGCGCATATAAAAGTTAATCCTGAGTATACTAAGATCAGTCTCAATGCTATTTCTTTTGATCTAGGTAAAATTTTTTCTGGAGTATCGCTTGTAGATATAATGAAAAGCTGCATACCACCAATATTCATAAGCGGCATTAAAGTAATTGCCATAACGATAATACCAATTCCACCTAACCATTGTAGCATCCCCCTCCATAGTAATATGCTTTTAGGGGTCTCGTTTAAATTAGTGATTATAGTTGATCCAGTTGTAGTGATACCTGACATACTCTCAAAAAAAGCATCTGTAACACTTAAATTGATCCCAGAAAATATAAATGGAAGTGAACCAAAAATAGCAATACTTAACCAAGATAATGCAGTTAAAAGAAAAGCTTGAGGTAAACTAATTTTTTTATCGTGATCTAAATTTGATAACAAAAAAAGCACTCCAAATATAATAGTTACGATTCCAGAACTTATGAAACCTGAATCTAGTTCATTATAAAAAAACTGCGCTAAAATTGGCGCAATCATCGATAAACCTAAAATTATTTGTAAAATTCCTAGGGTAAAAAAAACAGTTTTATAATTGGACATTTTGATTGGACATTATTTTATGGTAAATAAAATTCAACTCTATAAGAATTATTAAAAACGTTATTTATTAGGCAGTTTAATAAAAAAAGTGATCGATAAAAACAACATAGACAAAACTAATGCTTGGCCCTTTGTTGAAGCTAAAAAGCTTCTTAGAGAAAGAAAGAAAAATATAGAAAACAAGGGTAAAATCATTCTTCAAACAGGGTATGGTCCTAGCGGATTGCCACATATAGGTACTTTCGGTGAAGTTGCAAGAACCTCAATGATTGTAAATGCTTTAAATCATTTGACAGATCTCCCTAAAGAAATAATCACGTTTTCTGACGATATGGATGGACTTAGAAAAGTTCCTGAAAATATTCCCAATCCTGAAAAACTTGAAAAATATCTTCATAAACCCTTAACTCAAGTTCCAGATCCTTTTGAAAAATTTAACAGTTTTGGCGAGCATAATAATGAAATGTTAAAAAATTTCTTAGATAAATTTAAGTTTGAATACAGTTTTAAAAGTTCATCAGTTTTATATAAGTCTGGTTTTTTTAATGATACATTAAAATTAATTTTAGAAAATTATGAAGGAATAATGAACATAATTATTCCTACCCTTGGTAAAGAAAGACAAAAAACATATTCTCCATTTTTACCAATATGTCCAGATACAGGTGTTGTATTAGAGATACCAGTCTTAGAACTAGATACAAAAAATTCAAAAATAATTTTTGATAATAATGGCAAAAAATTACAACAAAGTATTTTAGATGGTAATTGCAAATTACAATGGAAAGTAGATTGGGCTATGAGATGGTATGCTCTTGATATTGATTTTGAAATGTATGGCAAGGATTTGATTGAGAGTGCAATTTTATCAACAAAAATCATAAAGTTGTTAGGAAAATCAAATCCATCCGGCTTTGCATATGAGTTATTTTTAGATGAAAAAGGAGAAAAAATATCTAAGTCAAAAGGAAATGGTATCACCATCGATCAATGGTTAGAGTATGCATCGCCCGAAAGTCTCTCTTTGTATATGTATCAGAATCCAAAAAGAGCAAAAAAACTTTATAGAGAAGTAGTACCAAAAGCTGTCGATGAATATCTTGATTTTATTGAAAAAGGTAAAAGTCAAAACGAACTTCAAAAACTAATGAACCCTGTTTGGCATGTTCATAATTCAGAGATACCAGAGGAAAATTCAATTATGTCCTTCACAATGCTATTAAATTTAGTTGAGACCAGTAATGCTGAAAATAAAGAATTACTTTGGAAGTTTGTTAAGAAATATAAGAAAGATATTAATGAAGATATGCATCCAATTTTTGACAAGTTAATATCTTACGCTATTAAATATTTTAATGACGCTATAAAATCTAAAAAGATTTATAAAAAACCAAATGAAAGCGAAAAAATAGCTTTAAAAGCTTTAGTAAACTCTTTAGATAATTGCGATGATGCAATGAAACCAGAGGATATTCAGACTACAATTTATACAGTCGGCAAAGAGAATGGCTATAAAGAAAATTTGCGTGATTGGTTCAAGTTAATATATGAGGTAGTTTTTGGGGTAGAAAATGGACCACGATTTGGATTTTTTATAAGCTTTTTTGGGGTTAAAGAAACTAAAGAATTAATAAAAAGTAAATTAGAAAATGTTTAATATTTTAAGACCACTAATTTTTAAATTTAGCCCTGAAGTAGCCCATTCTCTAGCAATAAAAGCACTAAAGTTAAATAATATTCCTTACTCAAAACCCAAAGATAATCATATTTTAGAAACAACTTTTTGTGGAAAAAAATTATCTTCACCAATTGGTGTTGCTGCTGGGTTTGATAAAAATGCTGAAGTATATAATCCTCTCTTCAATCTTGGATTTGGTTTTGTTGAAGTAGGGACAATCACTCCAAAGCCTCAATTTGGTAACCCTAAACCAAGAGTTTTTAGACTTGAAGAAGATGAAGCTCTTATAAATAGATTAGGTTTTAATAATTCTGGCTCTGAACAAATTAGTAAGAGAATTAAGGAAAATAATAAAAAAGGTTTTTTAGGAATAAATATTGGACCAAATAAAGACTCAACGAATAGAATTGATGATTATTTAATTTGTTTTCGTAAATTTTATAATTTAGCTGATTATATAACTATAAATATCTCCTCACCAAATACAGAAAATTTAAGAGACTTTCATAACCAGGATGAACTAAATTCCTTGATTGACAAACTAAAAAATGAAAAAAAAGAGTTAAATTCAAATATTCCACTAGCAATAAAAGTCTCACCTGATCTTAATGATGATCAAATTAATAAAGTTTCCAAGACCATCATGGAACAAGAAATAGGAATCATTATTGTTTCTAATACAACAGACAAGAATAGAGAAAATTTAAAAAATATAAATAAATTAGAAAAGGGTGGACTTTCAGGTAAACCAATTGAAAAGATTTCAAACGAGGCAATTTCTAAATTTTACAAAATTCTAAAAGATAAAACAAAGATAATAGGAGTGGGTGGTGTTAGTAATGGACAAGATGCTTTTGAAAAAATAACTTCTGGTGCAACACTCGTTCAATTATATACTGGAATGGTTTATAGGGGTCCTCGTATAGCTTCAAAAATAAGTAAAGAATTAATTGATTTATTAAAAAATAAAGGTTTTAAAAATGTTTCAGCGGCTATTGGAACTAAAAATTAATCTTGACGCGATAAGATTCAGATCCTATACAAGCTGATAATTTATGTCTAAAAAATGCGAACTTACTGGAAAAATCCCACTCAAGGGTCATAACGTCAGTCATGCTAACAATAAGACTAAAAGGAGATTTCTTCCAAATCTTAAAAAAGTTAAGTTTAAAAGTGAGCTACTTAAAAAAAGTTTAAGATTAACTGTGTCAAATGCTGGTGTTAGATCAGTAGATAAAAAAGGCAGTTTTGACCAATTTCTAATATCAGCTAAGTCTAGAGATTTATCATTAAGACTAAAAAAATTAAAAAAATCCTTAGTTAGTAAATCAGCATAATGAATCGAGTATTCCTAATACTCTCATTTTTGATGGGATTGGTTGTCTTAGCATCTAATTATTTAGTTCAATTTCCAATTCAATATTATGGTCTTCAAGAAATTCTTACATACGGAGCATTCAGTTATCCAGTAGCTTTTTTAATAACTGATCTAGCGAATAGATCTTTTGGTAAATCAGTTGCTAGAAAAATTGTATATATAGGATTTACAATAGGTATTTTGTTTACACTAATTTTCTCAACAAATTTTGCAGATTTAATTTCAGTAAGAATAGCAATTGGTTCAGGGACAGCATTCATTATCGCTCAATTACTGGATGTACAAATATTTGATCAATTAAGACAAAAAAAATGGTTTATTGCACCACTTGCTTCTTCATTAGTTGGTTCTACCGTTGATACATTTTTATTCTTTTCAATTTCATTTTATGGAACAGGAATACCTTGGGTGACACTTTCTTTAGGAGATTTAGCAGTAAAGATTTTTGTAGCTTTAGTAATGTTGATACCTTTTAGATTATTACTAGGCACTTTAAAAGCTGCTTAGTTCAAATTTTTGGCTCTTGTTGTGTCATGCAATGAATGGCTCCAAAGCCCCAAATTAAATCACTACAATCAATTCTAATAACTTTTCTGTTTGTAAAAAATTTTTTGAAAATTTTTATAACTTTTTTGTCTTCTTTTACATTAAATACTGGAACCAAGACTATTTTATTGCTTATGAAAAAATTTAAGTAACTTGCTGGAACACGAGTTTTGTCAATGATAATTGGGCTTGGCATAGGGATCTTTATAATTTTAAATTTTTTTCCATTTTCATCAGAACTTTTACTTAATATTTTTAAATTTTCTCTAAGAGATTTGTAATTTTTATCTGATCTATTCTTTTCTTCAGCAATCATAATTGTATTTTTTGAAACAAATCTTGCGATATCATCGATATGCCCGTGTGTGTCATCTCCAACAATTCCTCTATTAAGCCAAATAAAATTTTTCGCATTCAAATATTTTGAAAACAGATTCTCGTAGTCAATTTTTTTGAAGCCTTTATTTCTCTCTTGTTTACTACTTAATAAGCACTCTCTTGTTAGCAATATGGAGCCAGATCCATTATTATCAAACGCACCCCCCTCCATCACTACTCTTTCAAATTTTTTTGAATTTACTTTTTTAGGTAAAATACTTTCAATATTTAAGTATCTACTGATATAGTTATTGATTTTGTTATCATTTCTGAAATTTTTATATTTTGACCAGGCATTAAATTTAAAATTAAGGATGGTTTTTTTTTTATTTTTTTCGTTGATTAAAAATATTGGTCCAGAGTCTCTTAGCCAAAGTCTGTCCGTCTTCACTTTATGAAATTTGATGTTAGATATGTTGCAACCTATTTTTTTTAAATATATCCTTGTGGTTTTTATATTTTTGGTATTATTGACTAATAAATCTATTCTTTGATGTTCTGTTAAATTTTTTACTATTTTTCCAACTACATTTGGAATTTTTTCAAATAATCCAGGCCAGTCATTTTTATTATGAGGCCAAGACATCCAAACTGATTTTTGAGGCTCCCATTCAGCTGGCATTCTAAATTCATTTATTTTTTTATTCATCTTCAGGATTTTTGACAATATCTTTGTAAAATTCAGTTCTTCTGTCTCTTAAAAAAGGCCAGTGCTGTCTAGCGGTATCTATTTTTTTATAATCTATTTCACAAATTAAAATATTCTCTTTTTTATTTCCTAATTTTGCAATTACTTTCCCACTAGGATCTATCACCATTGAATTACCCCAAAATTCAATTTTTTTCTTACCTTTTGTTTCTATCCCAACTCTATTTATAGCAGCCACATAAGTTCCATTAGCAATAGCATGAGATTTTTGCATTGTTATCCAAGAATCTAATTGAGACTTTCCAAACTTTCTTTTTTCTTTTGGATGCCATCCAATAGCAGTAGGATAAAAAATAATTTGAGCTCCTTTTAAAGCCGTTAATCTAGCTGCTTCGGGGAACCATTGATCCCAACATATAAGAGGACCTATCTTTCCAAATTTTGTCTTAACACATTTAAAGCCAAGATCACCAGGACTAAAATAAAATTTTTCATAATAACCGGGGTCATCAGGTATATGCATCTTACGATATTTAGATAAAATATTACCATTTTCATTAATAATGATACTAGTGTTGTGATAAAATCCAGATGTTATTTTTTCAAACATTGTAATATTCAATACAACACCAAGCTCCTTTGCTAAATCACAAAATATTCTAGAAATTTTTCCTGGAATTTTTTCTGCCAATTTAAAGTTTGAATGACTTTCTGTTTGGCAAAAATAATTAGTCAAAAATAGCTCTGGCAAACATATTATCTTTGCCTTTCTTTTTGCAGCTTTTTTTATATTTTTTAAAGCTAGATCAATATTAGATTGAATTGTACCTAAAGATTTACTTTGTATTAGACCGATTTTGACTTTTTTGATCATTAATCAAAATATCTTGGAAAAATTTTTTCTCTCTCTATTTTTCCATTCACCTTTATGGTATACGTCACTTGCTATTAAGGGTAATACACTTGTTGCTTCTGCAAAAACCATTTGTTCTTTTGTAATATCTACTTTGCCCCATGAGCTTGCTTCTTTTAATGTTGAACTACTGCATGCTCCATCTCTAGAGTCAGCAACCGTTATTTGAATAGCATATTTATGCATATCTACATCTTTACCTAAAAGTTCAGCACATATGACTGTGTCTTGAATAAAATTTTTTGGCACACCTCCTCCAACCATAAAAAGTCCTGAAGCTTTAGATTTTATTTTAATTTCAGTTAATTCTCTAAACTCTCTTATTGAATCAATTGTAATATGATTTTTTGGGTTTCTTTCTTGGTGCATCACAAGTCCAAATCCAGCACTTGAGTCACTAAATGCAGGACAGAAAATTGGAACATTATTGTCATAGGCAACTTCTATTAATGAATCTTTCTTTTTTGCATTAGTTTTAAGATATTTTCCAATTTCTTTTATAAATTCTCTTGATGTATAACTTTTGGGCTCTAATTGATCTGCAATTTCCGCGATGGTTTTATCACACATTTGAAGTTCTTCCTCATCAATGTAAGTATCATATATTCTATCTACGTAGTTATTTCTTAACTCTGTATCATCTTGATACTGTGATCCCTGATAATGCTTAAATCCAAGTGCCTCAAAGAAATCCATATCAATAATTGAAGCCCCTGTGGCTACTATTGCATCAACCATGTTATATTTAACTAAATCTCTATAAATATGCATACATCCCGCAGCAGATGTTGATCCTGCGAGTGTTAAAAAGATTGTACAATCTTTATCTTTTATCATTTCGTTATAAATATTTGCAGCATTTGCAGTCTCTCTTGAAACGAAAGACATTTTTTCCATTGAAGAAACAATTTTTCGAGCGTCAAAAGAAGTTATATCAATATGCTCTACTTCTTTACTGAGTAAATCACTTTTTCTATTACTTGGTTGATTTTTATTGTCTGACATTAAGCAACAAGAAACTCTTTACTCGCCTCTTTGTCATACATAGTCATTATAGGTTTATCCTCAACTTCATAAATTTCATCAGAGTAAAATCCGTTAAAGTTGGTTCTAAAAGTAAGTCCATACGCTCCCAATTGTCCAAGCTCTATATAATCATTTTCTTTTATATTGTTAGGCAGGATAAATGGTCCTTTCATATAATCCATGCTATCACATGTTGGGCCATAGAAATCAAATGATGTTAATTTTTTTGAAATAACTCTACCGTCAGTTATCATTTTTGAAGGGTATACAATATTTGGAACACCAGCATCAAATAAAGTTCCATACGTTCCATCATTTATATAAAGTTTTTGTTTTTTTCTTAAATCTACTCTAACTATTGTTGAACCACTCTCTGCAACAATTGCTCTACCAGGTTCACATATAATTTCTGGAAGTTTTTCTATTTTTAAATTCTCTAAGCTTTTTTTGATTTCATCGAAGTAATTATCCAAGGATTGAGGTATTAAGTCAGGATATACAGTTGGAAACCCACCCCCAACATTAATTACATCAGGTATTATTTTTGTTTTTTTTATAATATTTCCAATTTCAAAAATTCCTTTAGAATATGAAATTGGATGCATACACTGTGAGCCAACATGAAAACTTAGCCCAACCTTTTTTGCATATTGTCTAGTTAATCTTAGAAGTCCTGTAGCTTCATTATTAATTGCTCCAAATTTTTTTGATAAATCTATCTCTGCATGTTCATTAGATACAGAAACTCTTACAAATAAATTTAAGTCTTTTGCATAATTTGTACTTTCAAGAATTTTTATTAATTCATCTTTGGTATCTAAAGAGAAAGTTTTGACGTTATATTTAAAATATGCATCTTTTATACTTTCTCTACTCTTTACTGTATGCATATAAGAGCAATCAGCTTTTGGACTTAATTTTCTAATAGTTTCTATCTCCTTAATAGAGGCTACGTCAAAACTATTTATTCCACTCTCAAGGATAGTTTTTAAAACTATTTGATGAGGATTAGTTTTTAAAGCATAAAGAACTTTGCCTGGAAAGTTTTTCTGAAAGTATTTAGAGGCAAACTTTATTGACTCTTTTCTAATACAATAAACAGGTTTTGTTGGTCTCAGTTGATTAACTAACTCTTCAACTGACTTAAATTTTTGCATATCTGCACCTCTAAAAAAAATTTACAAAAAAAACTGCATATCTAGTATGCAAGTTTCATAAATGCAGCATTTATGCTGAAAAATTGTTAATGTAAAGTAAATAATGCTATTGAAATATTTAATTTAATTTCCATATATGGTCCATGATAAATCAACCTACACTTCAAAAACTAAGTGATTTCGAGGATAAATCACTTCTTATAGTCGATGACGATAATCCATTCAGACAAAGATTGGCTAGGGCTATGGAGAAAAAGGGATTTAAAGTAACACAAGCTGAGAGTGTAAAGGTAGGTATTGAGACCGTCAAATCTCAAAGTCCCGCATTTGCAGTTGTAGATTTAAGATTAAACGATGGAAATGGATTAGAGGTGGTAAAAGAAATTCAAAAGGAAAACCTCAAAAGTAGAATTATCATGTTAACTGGATATGGGAACATTCCAACAGCAGTTGCTGCTATTAAAGAAGGGGCAATTGATTATATTGCAAAGCCAGCAGATGCAGATGATGTTGAAAAAGCACTTTTGGCAGATCCGAATCAAAAACCTGCTCCTCCAGAAAACCCTATGTCAGCAGATAGAGTAAAATGGGAACATATACACAGAGTTTTTGAGCTATGTAATAGAAATGTCTCTGAAACTGCAAGAAGACTGAAAATGCATAGAAGAACTCTTCAGAGAATTCTATCTAAAAGATCTCCTAGATAACTTAATTTTTTGTAAGTCTTAAAAATACATCTTCAAGATCTCCATCATCAGTTGAAATATCTTGTATTTTTATATCTTGTTTTTTAATTTCCGAAATTATTGAGTCAATGCTTAGTTTACTTTTCTCATATGATAAAACTAACCTCTCTCCATCATTTGATATAACTTTTAATGATTCAAAAGTGTTGTCGTTAATATTAGTTTTTTTATCTGTGGTAACATACACTATTTTTGTTTGAATTCTTTCCAAGAGATTTTTAGTCGTATCTAAAGCAACTAATTTTCCTCCACTTAGAATACCAATCCTGTCACACATTTTTTCTGCTTCCTCAAGATAATGAGTTGTGAGTATTGTTGTTACACCTTGTTTGTTCAAAGATTTCACATTTTCCCATAATGTATTTCTAAGCTCCACATCAACTCCTGCGGTAGGCTCATCTAAAATTATAATAGGAGGCTGATGTACCATCGCTTTTGCCACAAGCAGTCTTCTCTTCATGCCACCTGATAAAGCTCTAGCATAACTGTCAGCTTGGTCCTCTAATGATACCAACTTCAATATAGTATCTGTAATTCTGTCTTTTTCTCTAATTCCATACAGTCCTGCTTGAAGCTCTAAGAGTTTTCTGGGACTAAAAAATGGATCAAAGTTTACCTCTTGTGGAACAATTCCAATAGAGGCTCTAACTTGTCTAGGATTTTTATCTAAGTTAAATCCCCAAACATTTACCTCACCACTAGTTTTTACAACTGATCCACCTAAAATGTTTATAAATGTGCTCTTTCCAGCCCCATTTGGTCCCAATAAACCAAAAATTTCACCTTCTTTCACTTCTAAGTTTAAATTATTAAGCGCATGTGTTTGTTTAGAACTGTTTTTTGAATAAACTTTATTCAAGTTTTTAACAGTTAAGACGTTTTTTTTATTCATATGAGGGCATACATTTATTACATTTATCAAAATTAAGATATCATTACATTATGGAGAAAATTAAAAAAAGTGACCATTTTTACTTAGTAGATGGTTCGGGATACATCTTTAGAGCATATTATGCCCTTCCCCCTTTAACTAGAAAAAGTGATGGATTACCAGTTGGTGCTGTCAGCGGTTTTTGCAATATGCTTTTTAAGTTATTAGAGGACTCTAAATCAAATGATAATTTAGAAAAACCGACACATTTTGCTGTAATATTTGACTCAGCAAGAAAAAATTTTAGAAATGAAATATACTCAGATTATAAAGGAAATAGATCTGATGCACCTGACGATCTAATTCCTCAATTCGAATACATTAGACAATCTGTAAAAGCCTTTAATTTACCATCAATTGAATTAATAAATTATGAAGCAGATGATTTAATTGCAACTTATGTTGAGAAAATTTTAGACTTAGGTGCAAAAGTAACAATTGTTTCTTCAGACAAAGATTTAATGCAGCTTTATAAAAAAGGAGTGAGAATATATGATCCAATGAAGAACAAATTTATTAATCAAGATGATGTGCTTAATAAATTTGGAGTTACTCCGGAAAAAGTAATAGATGTGCAATCTTTAGCTGGTGACAGCACAGATAATGTACCTGGTGTACCCGGTATAGGAGTTAAAACTGCCGCTGAATTGATAAATCAATATGGAAGTTTAGAAAATTTATTAAAAAATGCATCAGAAATAAAACAGAATAAAAGAAGAGAAACTTTAATAAATAACAAGGAAGATGCAATAATTAGTAAAAAACTAGTTACATTAAAAAAAGATGTGCCCGTAAAAAATAAAATTGAAGAATTCATATTGAAAAGTGTTGATCAAAATAAGCTATATACTTTTCTTAGAGAAATGGAATTTAATAGGCTATTGAGCTCTGCTATCTCAAAGTATGGAGGCACAAATAATCCTGAAACTAAAGATAATGAGAAAAATTCAGAAAAAACATCAGAAATTAATAAAAAAAATTATCAATTAATTAAAAATGAGAAGGAAGTTGAGGATTGGATGAAACAATCTGAGGAAACTGGTGTATTCGCAATAGATACTGAAACAACGTCATTAGACCCTCATACAGCAAAGTTAGTTGGTATTTCAATCTCTAACAAAATTGGAAATGCATGTTACATTCCATTGAATCACATTAGTGGAAATAATCTTAATGAAAAAAAAGTCCTAGGCATTCTTAAGAATTATTTAGAGGATGAGAGTATTAAAAAAGTAGGACAAAATATTAAATTTGATTTCATCGTCTTTTATCACCGTGGAATAACTTTAAATTCCATAGAAGATACTATGCTTATGTCTTACACATTAGATGCTGGTAAAAATAGGCATAATATGGATACTCTTTCAGAGATTCATCTAGGTCATAAAACTATAAAATTTAAAGATTTAGTTGGGACGGGAAAAAAACAACTTAGTTTTTCTGAGGTAGATATATCTAAAGCTAAAGATTATGCAGCTGAAGACGCAGATATTACATTTAGATTGTACAAAATTTTTTTAAAATCATTAAAAGCAGAAAAATTATTAAATATTTACGAGTTATTTGAAAAACCACTTATAAAAATACTTGCAGAGATGGAGATAAAAGGGATTAAACTCGATAAATCTTCACTAAACAAACTGTCTTCAAAATTTTCAAATAAAATTGAAAAATTAGAAAAATCTATTTTTAAGATTTCAAAAAAAACATTTAATATTGGATCAACTAAGCAATTAGGTGAAATAATGTATAATGATTTAAAAATAGCAGCTTTAAAAAAAACAAAAAAAGGAAGTTTTGCAACTAGTGCTTCAGTTTTAGAAGATTTAGCTTTTAAAGGATACGAATTTCCAAAACTCATCTTGGAATGGAGGCAAATTAGTAAACTTAAAAATACTTATTCAGATGCGTTGCCAGAACATATAAATCAAAATACTAAAAGAGTTCATACATCTTTTTTGCTAGCAGCTACTACAACAGGCAGACTTGCATCTAGTGATCCAAATTTACAAAATATTCCAATAAAATCAGATGATGGTAAGGATATAAGAAAAGCGTTTGTTTCAGAAAAAAATAATAAATTGATTTCAGCAGACTATAACCAAGTTGAGATGAGAATCTTAGCTGATCTTGCAGATGTAAAACAGCTCAAAAAGGCATTTTTAAATAATGAGGATATTCACACTTTGACAGCTAGTCAGATTTTTGGAAAAGAAATTAATAAAATTGACTCAGAAACAAGAAGAAAAGCAAAAGCTATCAACTTTGGAATAATTTATGGTATTTCACAATATGGTTTAGCCAAACAAATTAATGTTTCAAATAATGAAGCAGAAGAATTTTTAAATTCTTATTTTAAAAAATTTCCTGAGATTAAAGATTATATGAAAACAACTGTGAATTTTTGTAGAAAAAGTGGCTATGTGAGTAATATATTTGGTAGAAAAACGCATCTCACTGGAATTAATGATAAGAACTTTAATGTTAGAAATTTTCAGGAGAGAGCAGCCATAAATGCACCAATTCAAGGGTCAGCATCAGAGATAATGAGATTAGCGATGATCAGAATAAATAAAGAAACCTCTAATAATAAAAATAATAGTCTTAAAATGTTGCTACAAATACACGATGAGTTAATTTTTGAGGAAAGCTCAAAAGACACAAAAAAAAGTACTAAATTAATTAAGGATTTGATGTTAAGTGTTAAAGATAGTGAACTTCACTCATTTTCAATACCTCTTTTAGTTGATGTGAATATTGGAGATAATTGGGGTGAACTTCATTAAAAACAAATAATTGCCCTAATATGAACAATTTAGTATTTTTATTTTAATTTATGTCACAAACAATCGCGTTAGTAGATGATGATCGAAATCTATTAACTTCTGTCCAGATGGCTTTAGAAAAGGAAGGTTTTAAAGTTCAAACTTATATTGATGGTGAAAATGCTCTTGTTGGATTATCAAGAACACCACCTGATCTTGCTGTGATTGATATTAAAATGCCAAGAATGGATGGCGAAGAGCTTCTAAGAAAACTTAGAAAAAAAACTTCTATGCCAGTTATTTTTTTAACTTCTAAAGATGAAGTAACCGACGAGGTTAGTGGTTTAAAACTTGGTGCAGATGACTTTGTTGGTAAAACTGGAGGATTTTCAACTAAAGTTTTAGTTGAGAGGATTAAAGTGCAATTAAGAAAAAAAGATAAGGACATCAATATAGAAGAAAATAAAAATGTAATTTCTCATGGTAAGTTAAAATTAGATCCTTCCCAACTCGAATGTGAGTGGGATGGTAAACAATTGCCTGATAAACTGACTACAACAGAATTTAAAATTGTTGAGGAGCTTGCAAAAAGGCCAGGAATAATTAAAGAGAGAGCCCTACTAATGGATGTAGCTTATCGAGAAGACACAGATATAGAAGATAGGACCATTGATAGTCATGTTAAAAGAATAAGAAAAAAATTTAAAAAGGTAGATAGTGATTTTTCAGCAATTGAAACAAGATATGGAAGTGGATATAGATGGAATGTTAAATAATAATTATGGGAAAAATATTAAAAAATCTCTCAATATTACAAAAATTCTTATTTATTAATCTAGTAGTCTTTATATTTATAATAATAATCACGTTTTTTTACCTAGGTGCTATTCAAAATAATTTAATTAATGAAAAACAAAAAAGTCATACAAATATAATAACTCAAACAATATTAAATTTAGAAAAATCAAATATAAAATTAAATGAATATGGAATTTCCGAATTTTTATTTTCTAAAAAATCACGATTTCCTTATTTTGAAAAACTAGATAGAGTTATATTTTTTGATGATAAATTAAATTGGATTGGTGATACAAGATCTATTCCATCCTCAACATTATTAATTGAGGAATTAACTCAACAATCCAGTGAGAATAATTTTAATAATCAAGTAAATAAAAATGAAACATTTTTCGATGAAGATCTTAATAAATATTATTTATCAGGATCTAAAAAATCTTTGACTAATATAAAACAAATTCAAGGACAGTTTTTTGTTTTCAGTATTAAGAGTATTAATAATTTAAATGATAAGGGTTATATTCTTATATCTGAAAATGCTGATAATATAATTGCACGAATTGAAGAGAGAGAAAACTTTATTATTAGAACAGCTCTTGTCGTACTTCTGGTTATTATTATTTTTTCATACGTCTTAAATAGATATTTTTTAAAACCAATTAAAAATTTAGTTACTTATACAAAAATCATAAAAGACAAAAGCAAAGAAAAAACAGATATAGAAAGAGTTAAGACAAGAAATGATGAATTAGGAATATTATCAAAATCACTTGATGAGATGACTAGTGAATTAAATAAAAGAATTACAACTGCTGAAAATTATTCAACAGACTTACTTCATGAAATTAGAAATCCCCTTGCTTCACTGAAAAGTGCATCTGAGATAATTTCAGAAACAGAAGATAAAATTAAAAGAGAAAAATTAATAAATATTGTCTCCCATGATGTTGAGAGAATAGAAAGATTAATTACTGATTATTCTCAAATGTTGAAAGATGAGGCAGTAATTTCCACAGAAAAAATGCAGAAAATTGACATAAAGGATATTGCAAAATCTGTGGTTGATGATTTTAACAACATTTATAACTCAAAGAGAAAAATAAAAATAAAATTAAAGTCTAATGGATCTGAAAATTATTTTATACTTGGTATCAACAATAGGATAGAACAAATTATTGCAAATTTACTTGAAAATTCAATTTCTTTTAGCGATGAGTATCAAGAAATCATAGTAGAGGTCAGCAAAGACAAAGAAGGTATGCCAAGACTTGTGGTAATTGACGAGGGGACTGGCTTTAATGAGAAGGATACCACTAAAATTTTCAATAGATTTTATAGCAATAGACCTAAAAATTTTGGAGAACATTCAGGCCTGGGCCTAAATATAGTGAAAAACTTAGTTGAATTGCATAATGGACGAATTAAAGCTGAAAATAATAAAGAGAGGGGTGCAAAAGTTGAAATTATTTTCCCGGCGACCCAATGAAAAGTTGATTATTATAAATAAAGTTGTTACAAGCCGAAACTTATGACTGATTATAAAGTAAAAGATATCAACGAAGCAGAATTTGGAAGAAAAGAAATTTCATTGGCAGAAACTGAAATGCCAGGTTTGATGGCATTAAGAAAAGAATATAAGGGTAAAAATCCTTTAAAAGGTGCAAGAATTTTAGGTTGTTTACACATGACAATCCAAACGGCAGTCTTAATTGAAACTTTAGTTGATCTAGGTGCTGAAGTCAGATGGTCATCATGTAACATTTTTTCAACTCAAGACCATGCAGCTGCTGCAATCGCAAAAGCTGGTATCCCTGTATTTGCATGGAAAGGTGAAACAGAGGAGGAATATTGGTGGTGTGTAAGACAAACTATTGAAGGTAAAAAAGACTGGAAGCCTAATATGATTTTGGATGACGGAGGAGATCTTACTGCACTTATGCATAAAGATTATAAAGATTTGATGAAAGACATTAAAGGTTTGAGTGAAGAAACAACTACAGGAGTCTTAGCTCTTAAAAAGATGGAAGAACAAGGAACACTTTTAGTTCCTGCGATAAATGTTAATGACTCAGTTACAAAATCAAAATTTGATAATCTCTATGGATGCAGAGAAAGTTTAGTCGATGGAATCAAAAGAGCTACAGATGTAATGATGTCTGGAAAAGTTGCTATCGTTGCAGGATTTGGTGATGTAGGAAAAGGAAGTGCAGCCTCATTAAGACAAAGTGGTGCTAGAGTAATGGTAACAGAAACAGATCCAATTTGTGCACTTCAGGCTGCAATGGAGGGTTATGAAGTTGTATTAATGGATGAAATGATTAGTCAAGCTGATATTGTTGTGACAGCAACAGGCAATAAAGACATAGTTACTGCAGATCACATGAGAGCAATGAAAGATAGATCTATCCTTTGTAATATTGGACACTTTGATAATGAAATACAAGTTGATGCATTAAAAAATTATAAATGGGATGAAATAAAACCCCAAGTTCACGAAATCACTTTCCCTGATAATAAAAGACTTATCTTGTTAGCAGAAGGAAGACTTGTAAATTTAGGATGTGCGACTGGGCACCCAAGCTTTGTTATGAGTGCTTCATTTACAAACCAAGTTACGGCTCAAATAGAATTATGGAACAATTCAGATAATTATGAGAACAAAGTATACGTACTTCCTAAACATTTAGATGAGAAAGTTGCAAGATTACATTTAGAAAAAGTTGGAGCAAAACTAACTCCATTATCTAAAGATCAAGCCGATTACATCAGTGTTAAAACTGAAGGACCATATAAGCCAGATGCTTACCGCTACTAAGGGTAGCAAAATCAATATCTCAGAGGAAAAAGACACTAAATCTGTAGCAGAAAAATTTTCCAAATTAATAAAACAAGGTGATTTTATATTGCTGAGTGGAAATTTAGGTGTTGGAAAAACAACTTTTATCAAATATGTAATTAATTCTCTTCAAAAGATTAATAAACAAAAAATATCAGAAGTAACTAGTCCAACATTTACAGTTATTAATGAGTATAAAATTAAAAAAATATTAATAAAACACTACGATCTTTATAGAATTAAAAATCAAAAAGAATTAAACAATCTAGGTATTCAAGAAAATCTAAAAAATCAAATTACTTTAGTTGAATGGCCAGAAATAGTAAAAAAAATAAGAATAAAAGATAGTATAAATTTAATATTTGAATATAAAAAAAATTACACAGAACGCTATCTTTCAATTATTTCTGGAAATAAAAAATTTTTAAATGAATTTAAATAAATTAGTTAAATTATCAGGAGATGCATCATTCAGATATTTCTATAGAACTAGAAATAGTATTATTGTTTATTGTACTAAAAACAAAAAAAGTAATTTATTAGATTATGATGCTATAAATAAAATATTAATTAAAGAAAAAGTGATAGCTCCATCTTTGTTATCTCAAAATTATAAAGAAAATTATATAGAAATAGAAGATTTTGGAGATTTAACAGTCTTTGAAAAATTTAAAAAAAAAACAACCAACAAAAAAAATTATTATAAAAAAATTTTAGACTTACTATCAAAGATAAAAAAAATAAAAATTAAAAATCAAAAAACATTTTTGAAAACAAACTTCAAAGTTCCAAACTATACCTCAAAAATATTATTAGATGAATCTTGTTTATTTATAGATTGGTACTTACAAAGACATTTTAAAGGTAAAAAAAAACATTCTTTAGAAAAAGAGTTAAAAAAAATATTTCAAAAATTATTAAGAAATATTTCATATAATAAGAAAGTTTTTGTACACAGGGATTTTCACATATCTAATATAATGGTAACTAAAAGAGGCTTGGGACTAATTGATAGTCAAGATGCAGTATATGGTAATATTGCATATGATTTAGCTTCTTTAATTGATGATGTACGGCTTAAAACGAGCACAAAAATCAAGGATTTTATTTTTCACGAATTCTTAAAAAAAAATAAAAATTTAGATTATAAAAAATTCAAGAACGATTTTGATATTTTATCTGTGCTTAGAAATTTTAAAATAATTGGCATATTTACTCGTTTATCCATGAGAGATAATAAAAATAAATATTTAAAACTTATACCTTATGCTTGGAAACTAATTGAACTCAGGACAAGCAAAAACCCCATATTTAAAGACTTAAATTACCTTTTAATTAAAAACTTTGATAAAAAAAAAAGAAAATTGATATGAAAGTTAAAACTGCTTTAATTCTTTGTGCCGGGTTTGGTAAGAGGGTACAACCAATAACAGACTCATTACCCAAGCCTTTAATTAATTATAAAGATGAAACTTTATTAGAGAATACTATTAAATTTTTAATAAAACTAAAAATAAACAAAATTAAAATAAATGTATTTTATTTAAAAGAAAAAATAATTAGTTTTATTAAAAATAAAAATTTTCCATTAAATATTGAAATTGTTGATGATGGTGAAACAATTTTAGGTACAGGTGGTGGAATTTTAAACCTTATTAATAAATCTGATGAAGAGGATGTATTAGTTATTAATCCAGATACAATTTGGGATGATAGTTTCATAAGCTCAGTTATTAATATGGAAAATATCTATTTTGAAAAAAAGATTAAAAATATTTTATTGGTTGTAAATAATTCATCGTGTTTTGATCGAAGATTCAATGGAGATTTCGAAATAAAAAATAACGTTTTATTTAAAGAAAAAGTAAATAATTTTAAATATACTGGATGTCAAATATTCAACAAAGATATAATTTCTCATAAGCAACTAAATTATTTTCCTGTATCTGAAATATGGGATACTCTTTTAAGAGAAAGCAAACTTTATGGTTATGAACATAAAGGAGATTTTAAGCACTTAACCGATTATGAAATATACGAAAAACTATTTATTTAGAAAACTAAAAGTCCTTTTGCTCTATCTTTATCTAAATAGCTAGCATTTTTAATTTTTTCTTTTTCAATTTCTATTAATAAAGGATTACCTGTTGGTATTTCTAGATTTGAAATTTTTTTGTTATCTAAATCAAATAGATATTTGCATAATGATCTAATTGAATTTCCATGAGCTGAGACAATTATATTTTTGTTTAATTTAGGTTCAATATTAGTTTTATAGAAGGGTATTACTCTTTCGTAAGTATTTTTTAATGATTCTGTATCTGGGATCTTATCTTTTGGAACATCTTTGTATAAATCAATATTCAATGGATGATATGGACTTGTTTTTTTAAGAGCTTCTGGAGGATTATCCCAAGATCTTCTAAAAGTATGTATTTTTTCTTCACCATAAAGCTTTTTCATCTCATCTTTATTCAAACCTGTTAAAGCTCCATAATGCCTCTCATTTAACTCCCAGGCATTCACAATGTCCTGATTTTTGATCCTCATAGTATTTAATATTAAATTAAGCGTTTCAATCGATCTAGTTTGCAAAGATGTGTAAAAATAAGATAATTCGATGCCTAATTCCTTGATCAATTCTCCTGCTTTGCAAGCTTCTAGCTTACCTTTGGGTGCCAAATTAACGTCTACCCAGCCAGTGAAGCGATTTTCTAGGTTCCATTCACTTTGTCCATGTCTTACAAGAATTAAATAACTCATAAATTAAACATATATATAAATTAAATTAGATTGACATAAAGCTAAATCTTTTTATTTTGTTAAAATGAGTTCATTTGAAGATAGAAAAAAAAGTTTTGAAAAAAAATTTGCTCATGATCAAGAACTTCAATTTAAAGTTAGTGCTAGAAGGAATAAATATATAGGAGAATGGGTATCTCAAATACTTAATTACAATTCAGATCAAGAAAAAGAATATATTCAATCAGTAATAAAAGCAGATTTTGCTGAGGTAGGTGACGAAGATGTTTTTAGAAAAATCAAAGAAGATTTAAAAGAAAAAAACATACCAGATAATGAATTAAGAAAAAAAATGGATGAGCTTAATGAAAAAGCTAAAACTGATTTTAGTTAGTTTTTTTTTCATCATATTAAATATATATAATTCATTTTCTTTAAATAGTGATTACAAAATAATTTCAGGAAAACCAGTTGTAACAGATGGCGATACAATTAAAATTAATAATAAAAAAATCCGTTTTAGTGGAATTGATGCCCCAGAAAGTTATTTTTTTGGAAAAAAACAAATTTGTGTTTTAAATGAAGTTGACATTTTTTGTGGAATATTATCAAAAAACAAATTAGCTGAAAAAATAGGAAATCAATCTATCGATTGTAAAATTGAGGAAAATAAAGATCAATTTCGTAGATTACTAGGAGAGTGTTTTTTAGGAAACGAGAGTTTATCTATTTTTATGGTCAAGAATGGCTATGCGTTTGATTACCCAAAGTATTCTAAAGGAAAATTTAGTGAACACGAAAAATATGCGAAAAATCTTTCTTTAGGATTATGGCAAATGAAATTCGAATATCCTTGGATATGGAGAAAAAAAAATAGATAATAAAAAGAGTGATTCTAAATAACAAATTATTTTTATTTTTAATTCTATTTTTGATTTCTGCTTGTTCTTCTATACCAAAAAATACAGCTGATGGTTGTTCAATTTTTTCAGAAAGGTATCTTTGGTATAAACATGCAAAAAAATCTGAACAAAAATGGGGTACACCTATTTATTTGCAACTTGCAATTATTAAAATGGAATCTGATTTTGATTGGTTGGCTAAACCACCTAGACAAAAACTTTTTAAAGTGATTCCATATAAACGACCATCCAGTTCTTTTGGCTATTCTCAAGCCGTGAAAGGCACATGGAAACAGTATAAAGAAGAAACAGGAAATAAATATGCTACACGAACTAGGTTTAAGGATAGTGTAGATTTTATTGGTTGGTATACAAATAAAACAGAAAAGATACTCAAAATACCTAAAAATGATGCTTTTAAGCAGTATGTTGCTTATCATGAGGGATGGGGGAATTATAAAAATTATAAAAATAAACAAAAAATTATTTTATTAGCAAAGAAAGTTGAACAGCAGTCTAATAAGTACAAAAGTCAACTTAATAAGTGTAAAAACTCACTGACTACTAGAAAATATATTTTATTCTAATTTAGCTGTTTTTTTAGCTCTATATCAACGGCATCAATTCTCTTCGTATTTTTGGCAAGAGTTAAATACATTGTAGGAGTCACATATAAAGTAAAGAACGTAGAAATTATCATTCCACCAAGTATTGTTGCACCAACTGCAAGTCTAGAACCCTCTCCTGCTCCAGGTCCAATATTACCAATAACTAAAGGTAACATTGCTATCATTGTGCTTAATGATGTCATGATTATTGGTCTAAATCTTAAACTACAAGCCTCTTTTACAGCTTTCTCAATATCTTTACCCTTGGTTCTTAATTGATTTGCATAATCAACTATAAGAATACTATTTTTTGTTGATATTCCTATAAGGATAACAAGTGCAATTTGTGAGAAAATATTTATTGATGAATTTAAAAATAATATGAATACTAAACCACCAAATACTGCAAGTGGAACAGTTAAAATAATAATAAATGGATGAATAAAAGAATTAAATGTTGCAGACATAACAAGGTAAGCAGTTAATAAAGCCAGGGCAAAAATTATATAAAGTTCGTTACTTGTTTCTTTTAATTCCTCAGATTTACCCTTCCAAGTAATTTGTTTGTCAGGCGCAACTTTAGACATTGTTTCTTCAAGATATTTAATTGCTTCAGCTAAAGTATATCCTTCACTAATATTTGCAGATATCGTGACAGCTCTTTGCCTATTATATCTTGATAATTTACTTGCAGTTCCCTTTTCATTGAACTCTACTAAATTTGAAAGTGAAACTAAATTTCCAGTTTTTTCTGATCTAACAAATATTTTACTTAAGCTTTCTTTATCTTTCCTATCTTCTAAGTATTGTTGTAAAATTATAGGATACTCTTTTCCAAGTTTATTAAATTTTGTAACTGTTTTGCCACCATATAATGTCTCTAGTGTTTGTCCAATCGCTTCAGCAGATATTCCTAAGTCTTTTGCTTTTATTTTATTAATCTTTATATTTACTTCTGGTTTATTTCTACTGTAATCAGATTCTAGTCTTGATAAATTTCTATTTTTCCTTAGCATTCTAATAACTTGAGTTTGAATTTGTTCTAGCTCTTCGTAAGTATTTCCGTAAATAACCATTTGGACAGGCTTATTATAACTTGAAACCCTTATTGATTGAGGTGATATAGGAAAAGCCAGTGTTTGAGGCACAGTAACAATTTTACCTATAGCTTGTCTCATGATTGTTTGGGAGCTTTGCTTTCTATTTTTCCAATTATCTAAAAGTGAAATGATTAAAAAACTATTTTCAGAGCCAAATCCTGGGACAATCATAAGAAATCTATTGTATGGGCTATTTTCCTTATCTAGCAATGGTATCAGTCTTTTTTCAACGTCTTCGGCTCTTTTTTGGGTGTACTGAAAAGAACTACCCTCATCTGTAAAGCCAATTACCAAATATACACCTCTATCTTCCATTGGTAATAGTTCCTTTTTTGTATAACTATATAAAGCAGCTGAGCCAACAATGATTAAAACAATAAACGTAACAATTGTTTTTTTTCTATTGATCCAAAATACTAAAGTCTCTGAATAAAAATTTAAAAAACCTTGAAAAAATTTATCAAACCTTTTCGTTAAGAAATTTGACTTTTTCTTTTTATTAAGAAACTTGCTTCCAAGCATTGGAGAAAGAGTTAATGCAACAAACGATGATACTACTATCGCAAATGACAAGGCAATAGCAGTCTCTTTAAATAAAGTTCCAGCAATTCCCTCGATAAATATTAAAGGTAAAAAAACAGCCACTAATATAAGAGTTGTTGCGATAATAGCAAAAGTAATTTGTTTTGAACCCTTGTACGCTGCTACTAACGGTGTCTCACCATTTTCGATTCTTCTATATATAGCATCAGTCATAATAACAGAATCATCTGTTATAATTCCTATTGCTAAAATAAAACTTAATAAGACAAATATATTTATTGATAAATCAAATATATATAGACCTAAAAAGGTTGCAATCAAACTCACTGGTAGAGCAATGGCAGGGACTATTACAGCTTTAAGGTTCCCTAAAAATAAATAAATTATGATTACAACTAATATAAATGCAATAATTAATGTTTTATAAACCTCATTAATTGCTTCACCTATATAAGTTGCTCTATTGAATGCTATTTCTAAATTTAAATCTCCTGGTAAAGTTTTTCTTACTTCTTCAATTTTTTTCTTGATGTCTTTGGAAAGTTCTACAGTAGATGCACCGCTCCTCGCATAGATACCTATTCCCATTGTTTTCAAATTTAAAGCCCCTTTACTTTGAGCTCTAAATAAAACTTTTTCAGTCACTGGACCCAACTCTAAATTTGCAACGTCAGACAATCTTACTATGTTATCTTTAGCCTTCTTTATCGGAAGCTGTTTGAGTTTTTCTAAGTCATTATAGGATTTATCAATATTAATTGTAAGATCAATATTTTCTGCCTCTAAAGTACCGGCTGGTAATCTCACATTTTCATTTCTAAGTGATCTTTCAACTTCTTGTATTGTTAAATTATTCGCTGCCAACTTGATTGGATCTATCCATACTCTTATACTGAGTTCTCTTAGTCCACCAGTTCTTATTCTACCAACATTTTTAATGCTAGAAAACTGGTCAACTAAATACCTTTCCGCATAATCTCCAAGCTCAAGATCTGTCCAAGTTTCTGAGGATAACGCTAGCCACATTGTCGTTGTAAAACCTGCAGATTGCTTAAGTATTCTAGGCGCATCCGCCTCTGAGGGAAGTCTTCCAACTATTCTAGCCACTCTTTCTCTTACATCGTTTGCAGCATTATCAAGATCAATATCTGTATCGAACTCTATATTTATTGTACTTTTTCCATTCTCTGATTTTGCATCAATATTTTTTATACCCTCTGCTCCACCAATTACTTCTTCAATTACCTGAGTTACTTCTTCATCAACAATAGGAGCCGAAGCCGAAGCATATTCCACTTGAACTTGAACTACAGGTGGTTGTAAACCGGATGGAAGTTCTCTAACAGGTAACTTTGAAAAAACAAAAGTACCAAAAACAACCAATATTAAAGATAACACCCAAGATAACGCAGGTCTTCTAATACTTACATCAGTTAAATACATTTAATTATTTATTTTTTATCTTCTTTTTTTTCTGACTCTGACTTACCAAATAAATTCTTTATCCAGTCAAACTTACCTTTTTTTGCTTCTGAATTATTAGATTTTGCTTTTTTACCCCAATCAGATTTACTTTTTTTTGCTCCATCTTTTATAGGTTTTATTTTGCCATTTGGCCTTACTTTCTTAAGACCCTCAGCAACAACTATATCGCCTTCATTTAATCCAGATTTGACTTCAAGATATCCTTGACTTCTATTGCCAACTATAACTTCTACTCTATTAGTAACGTTTTTGTCGTCTACTTTATAAATATAAACTTTATTACCTTCCAAGATTACACTTGTATCAGGAATTCCTAAAGAATCTCTCTCATTATATTTGATAGTAACTTCCATTAATGCGCCAGGCAAGATTTCAGAATTTGAGTTTTGAAGTTTAACTCTAAGTCTAAGAGATCTATTATTTACATCGATTTTACTTGCAATTGAATCTACACTACCTTTATATATTTTTTCTTTGTTTCCAGAAAATCTTACATCAACACCTAATCCTTTTTTTACAAATGGAGCGAATATTTCGGGTACATCAACATCAATAAATAAAAAAGATGCATCTTCAATATCAATTACAACTGAGCTTTCTGAAACATTTATATCATCTGAAAAGTTTCTTTTCCCTATTACACCATCAAAAGGTGCTCTAATGGTTCTATTTTTTAATTTTGCTACTATATCTCCAGCTTTTACTTTAGTGTTATATTTTATCTCCTCTATAATTTCATACTTTTCTATATTGTATGACTGAACTTTTATTGGAACAGCTGTTCCAAAAGTATCAATTATATTTTGGAATTTTCTTTGTTCAACGGTTTTAACTATTATTCCTGGTGGGGGTCTTTTGCTAAATTTATTTTTAAAGTGATTGCCAATCATTGTTCTTGCAATGATTACACCAGCGATAATTATAAAAAATATTACAATTATAGTAGTTACTTTTGTTGATCTTTTCATATTCTACAATTTTCCATATTCAGCCCATGATCCATCATAAACTGTAGGAGAATATGTATTATTTACTATGGAATATGCAAGACTTAAAACACAAGCAGTAATACCAGAACCGCATGAAAAAACTCTGTTGTTATCATTAGAATCAATTATTTCGTCGAATTTTTTTGAAATTTCAGATCTATTTTTAAACGTATTGTCCTTAGAGTTAATAACTTCTTTATATGGAAGACATAGAGAATTTGGTATAGATCCACTCCTAACATTTTTTCTTGGATCTGGTGCAGTTCCATTAAATCTTTCCTTACTTCTTGCATCAATTACTTTAAAATTTTTTGTTTTTATGTTTTCATTGATTTCATTAATATTTTTAACAAGATGTTTATTTTCTCTAGCTATATATTTCGACTTTAAAATATTTGTATTTTTATTGGTTGTCATTTTTTTTTCTATTATCCATTTTTTTAAGCCACCATCTAAAACACTGACTAGATCTTTATCATGACCAAAATAAATAAAATTATACCAACCTCTACATGAACTCACCACATCTGAATTATCATAAACTACTATTCTATCATTATTTGAGATGCCTAAAGAAGATAAAATTTCCTCCCATTTTTCTCTTTTTGGAAGCATATGAGGTAAATCAGTTTTCTGTTCTGAATTTTTATCTAAGTCAAAAAATATTGCTCCTGGAATATGTTTACTCAAATATTCTTCATATGGATTTCTATTTATCCCTGGCATGTGCCAAGAACAGTCTATAATTTTTACATTATTTAAATTTTTTTCTAACCAATCAGATGAGACAAGTGACATTCTATCTTTTTTCTAGATACTTCTGATGATATTCCTCTGCAGCACAGTAATTTTTTAACTCAGAAAGTTTGGTAACTACCCTTCCAGATAGCCTCACATTTTCTTCATTTATAACTTTTTGAGCAATTTTCTTTTGTTCATCGTTAAGATAGAATATTTCACTTCTGTATTGTGTACCAAAATCAGGTCCTTGCGAATTCAATGTTGTTGGATCATGAAATTCAAAGAATTTTTTTACAATTTCCTCATATGAAATTACTTTGGGATCAAATTCAAGTTTTACAGCTTCAGCATGATTTGTTGATCCGGTGCAAACCTCTCTGTAATTTGTATTTGGGCTATTACCTCCGCAGTATCCAACCTCAGTTCTGTAAACGCCTTCTAGTTGTCCATATTTTTTTTCTGGACCCCAAAAACAACCCAAGGCTAAAACTGCTATTTCCATAGATTAATGCTATAATATTAATATAATTAAATCCATGTTATCTAAAAATCAATTAGGCTTTTTGTACATGGTTCTATCAGTTTGTGCATTCTCAATGATGGATGTACTTGTAAAATGGTCTGAAAATTACCCAGTTGGAGAAGTACTTTTTTTCAGAGGTTTTTGTGGTTTAATACCCATACTTTTTTTAATACCAAAAGAAAATTATAAAAATTTTTATAAAACAGATCGACCTAAACTACATTTTGCAAGATGCATGGCTGGTTTAATGGCAATAGTGTCCATATTTATTGCTTTAAGAAACCTACCTTTAGCCACTGTAGTGAGTATTTCTTTTGCAGCACCAATATTTGCAACAATAATGTCGATATATTTTTTATCAGAAAAAATTGGTAAATATAGATGGTTGGCAGTATTTATTGGATTTATAGGAGTAATAATTATTGCTCAACCTGGAATTTCATCTTTAAATTTTAATTATATTTATCCAATCATTTTTTGTTTAGGAATGTCTTATGTGGCTATTGCAATAAGACAGCTGTCTACTTCAGAACCTGTCTGGTTAATTTCATTTTACTTCTCGATTGCAATATCAATTTTAGGACTATTTACTGTTCCATTTGGTTGGGTTATGCCAACTTTTTTTGATTTTATATTATTGTGTATGATTGGTTTGCTTGGTGGTGTAGCAAATTTACTTTTAGGTCAATCATATAAACTTTCAGAAGTTTCTTTGGTCTCACCGTTAAAATACCTAAGTTTAGTTTTTGCCATTTTCTTTGGATATTTTGTTTGGAATGAAATACCATCATATAAGACCTTAATTGGTGCTGCATTAGTAATTTTATCTTCAATCATAATATTTAGAAGAGAAATATATTTAAAAAAACCAAACTTAATTTTTAAAAATGAGTAAACAACCTAAATATTGGTCAAAAGCAATTAAGTATCTTTCAAAAGATAAAATTATGAGGAAACTTATATTAAAGTACAGGGATAAGACTTTAACTTCAAGGAGAGATATTTTTTTATCGTTGTGCAAAAGTATAATTGGTCAACAAATTAGTGTAGCTGCTGCTAACTCAGTTTTTTTAAAGTTTAAAACAGAGTGTAAAGGAAAGATAAATCCAAAAGTAGTAAATAGTATTACTTCAAATAGATTAAAAAAATGTGGTTTAAGTAGACAAAAAGTAAGAGGTATAAAAGAGTTAGCAAAAAAATTTATTAATAAAACTTTTAATCCAAGAGTTATTAAAACAATGAGTGATGAAGAAGCAATTCTTTATTTATCAGAATTAAGACAAATAGGTAGATGGTCCGCAGAGATGATATTACTATTTACTTATAACAGGTCTAACATCTGGCCAGTTCAGGATATTGGCTTGCTTAGAGCAATTTCTAATAACTATAAAAAAAACTACTTACCACCTATGAGTTATGTAAATCGTTTAAAAAAGAGATTTTCTCCTTATTGCTCAGTTGCCACTTGGTATTTATGGCGTTCTATTGATGATGAACCTGTACAATATTAACTACCTTCAACTATCTGATGATGTCTTACAGCATGGCCCCTAATAACGTCGAGCGCTTCTTGATATTCGGGGGAATCGTAAAATTCTATCGCTGTATGATAATTTGGAAACTCAAGAACGGTTGTTCTGGGAGAGTCTATTCCTTCATTTGTTCTATTTCTTCCACCTCTAATTAAAAATTTGCCTGAGTATTTTTCCGCAGCATATGTAGCTTTTAGCGCATACTCCTTTAGTTTCTCCTCACTATTGATTTTTTCCCACATGCATACAACGTAACCTTTCATAATTTTCCTTTTATATAATTATATCTTCAAAATTTACTTTATCAAATCTGTTCTTGATCTACTCCTTCAACAATAAACATAATTCTTTTGGTAGTGCCTTCAGCATAAGACCAGGCAGATTTATAATCAGTTGATTCATGGCAGGAGATTGCATCATCATAACTTGGAAACTCCCAAATAACAGTTCGGACGATGTTTGTATCACTAAATGATTTTAATCTACCACCTCTTACAACTGGTTTTCCCCCGTAACTTTTTATTACAGGAATAGCTTTTTCTCCATATTTTTTAAGATTATCCTTGTTTGAGATATCTAAGTATAGACTTATCCAATAAGTTTTCATATTTATCCTTTTTTAATTTTTTTATTTATGATACCAAATTTCAATGGCTGATAAATTAATTATTACTTATGAAGAATACAAAACTGCTGTTGAAAAACTTGCTCTAGAAATAGAAAAAAATTATAAGCCAACAGTTCTAGTTGGAATAATGAGAGGTGCGGCGCCAATCATTGATATTTTGTCTAGAATTTTTAAATTACCAACAGCTTATGTTGTTATCCAAAGTTACTCTGGTGATACTGTTCAAAATAAACAAGGAGAACTTATCTTCGCCAGAGATATTAGCGCAATTGCAACTAATGAAAACTTTAAAAAAGTTTTGTTGGTAGACGATTTGTCTGATACAGGGTTAACATTGAATAAAAGTATTGATTGGTTGAAAGAATACGATCCAATTAAAAATCATATTAAAGAGATAAAGACGGCCTGTCTATGGAAAAAAAAATCATCTTCTTTTACCCCTGACTTTTGTCCAATTTTATTAAAAAATGATCCTTGGATAGTTCAACCATCAGAGTATTATGATGAAGTGGATATTGAAGCTTTAAAAAAAAAGTATTCTGAGTAAAAAAAAGGCCAGACTAAGCTGGCCTTAATTTTAAATTTTAAAAAAAGAAATTACTGCGGAATATCTCCTTCTACTCCTTTAACATAAACATTCATACCAGCTAACATTCCGTCATCTGCTACTGAACCTTCGGCTACAAGAATATTTCCTTTTTGATCATAAATTGGACCAGTAAATGAATGGGTTTTTCCAGATGCTAAGTCTTTTTGAAGTTGTTCTACCTCTTTAACTAAATCACTTCCCATTGCTGAATTATATGGAGCCATAGCAACCATTCCCTCTTTTAATCCATGCCAAGTATCCTGTTGTTTCCATGTGCCATCTCTTGCAGCTATAGATCTTTCTACATAGTAAGGCGCCCAATCATCAATAATAGACGTTAGAATTGATTTTGGCGCAAATCTTTGCATATCACTAGCTTGACCAAATGACCAAACTCCAGCCTTTTCTGCTACTTGAACAGGTGCAGTACTGTCTGTGTGTTGCATTATAACATCTGCTCCTTGATCAATTAAAGCCTGAGCAGCTTCTGACTCTTTACCTGGATCATACCAAGTAAATACCCAAACTATTTTTGTTTTAATATCAGGATTTACTTTTTGGGCAGCCAGTGTCATAGCATTAATTCCTCTTATAACTTCAGGAATTGGGAATGAGGCAATATATCCAATAACATTTGTTTTTGTCATCTTTCCTGCCATATGGCCTAACAAAGTTCTACCTTCATAAAATCTTGCAGAATACGTGGATACATTTGAGTGTTCTCTTTTGTATCCAGTTGCATGCTCAAACTTTACGTTTGGAAAATCTTTAGCAACTTTGTTTGTAGGATCCATATACCCAAAGCTTGTAGTAAAAATTAGATCATGTCCAGATTGTGCTAACTGTCTTATCACTCTTTCTGCGTCAGCACCCTCTGGTACACTTTCCACATAAGTAGTTTTTATTCCAGCTGCCTCTACTGCTTTTCTTCCCTCATCATGTTGGTATGTCCATCCATGATCCCCAGTTGGTCCAACATAAACAAAACCAACTTTAAAATCTGCATTAGCTTGTCCGCTTACGCCAAGAAAAAATAATACAGAAATTATATATCTTAAAAAGTTTTTATACATTTGATTCCCCTTTAAATTTTATTTTGTGATACTACAAACTAAGCAAGATTCTAATAAAAAAAAATATTTATTTTGGAATAGCTAACATCACTTTTCCTTATAGAATATTTGTCCCAAGGATGTTGGTGTGTTTAGTTTTATTTTTCTACTGTCACGAGAAATTACAACTAAAACTATTATTGTCATGATGTATGGTAATGCACTTAATAATTGAACTGGAATTCTTAAACCTACGGCTTGCATATGTAATTGCAAAATTGTTATTCCACCAAATATTAATGCTCCTATTAAAACTTTTATCGGGCTCCATGTTGCAAACACTACTAATGCGAGTGCAATCCAACCTCTTCCTCCAGTCATATTCTCTATCCATTGAGGGGTGTAAATTAATGAAAGATAAGCACCTGCTAATCCACACATAGCTCCACCATAAAGAATACAACTATATCTTACTAAAGTTACATTAATTCCCTGATTAGATGCTGATGTCGGTGAGTCTCCTACAGCTCTGATTATTAACCCAATTTTTGTTTTTCTTAAAAAATAATTTGTCAAAAAGGGTAATAAAAATGCAAAATATAATATTACTGAATGTCCAAATAAAATCGGTCCTAAAAAAGGAATATTTTCCTTAAGATTAACAAATAACAATGGAAATTCTTTGCCCGGTATTCCAACAAAATTTTTTCCTATCATTGCTGACATCCCGATGCCAAAAATTGTTAACGCAAGTCCGGTAGCAACGTGGTTTGTGAGAAGCGATTGTGTAAGCACACCAAAAATAATTGAGATAATTAGACCAGAAATCATTGAGCCAATCACAGCTAAAAATAAGTTGTCTGTTATAACCATTAATGCAAATCCTGAAATCGCCCCAATGATCATCATTCCTTCCACTCCAAGATTTAAAACACCAGATCGTTCAGTTATTAATTCTCCTGACGCAGCAAGTATCAATGGGACTGATGATGCCATAATTGCACCTATCAATATACCGATAAAATTTAAATCAAAGCTCATTTTTTTTTAAACCTAAAAATTTTATTTTAAAAAATAGCAAGTAATCAGATCCAAGAAGAAAGAATAAAATCATCCCTTGAAAAACTTGACCTGTATATTTGGGCACTTGTAAAAAAATCTGTGCTGTTTCTGCACCTAAATAAGTTAGAGCAACAATTAATGAAGCAAATATAATTCCAACTGGATTTAACCTTCCTAAGAAAGCAACAATTATTGCTGTGAAACCATAGTCTGGTGAAATATTTCTATGTAACTGACCTATGGGTCCAGTTATTTCCCCAACTCCTGCAAGACCCGCACATGCTCCACTGATCATAAAAACTATAATGATCATAGTCTTTCCTTTGTAGCCTGCATACTTTGCAGTCTTTAAACTTAAACCTGAAACTTTTATCTGAAATCCTAAATATGTTTTGTATAAAATCAGCCAGCTTAAGAATACAGTTATTAAAGTGATAAAAATTCCTGCATGAATTCTTAAACCATCAAATAAAGTAGGCATCCTAGCAGACTCACTAAATTGTCTGGTCTCAGGAAAGTTAAAACCCTCAGGATTACTCCATGGACCAACCACTAAGTAATCCAATAACAGTTTAGCTACATAAACTAGCATTAAGCTGACTAAAATTTCATTTGTATTAAAATAAGTTTTTAAAACTGCAGGGATCATTGCAAATATCATTCCTCCAATTGCGCCAGCTAAAATAATTATTGGCAAAACATAAAAACCATCATGGCCATAAAATAATAAAGCAACACCACCACCTACAATTCCCCCAAAAATGAGTTGTCCTTCCGCACCAATGTTCCAGTTATTACTTTTAAAACAAAAAGATAAACCAATTGCTATTAAGCAAAGTGGTGTTGCTTTTACCAAAAGCTCGCTAAATCCGTATAAGTCAGAAATAGGTGTTATAAAAAAAAATTTTAAAGCTTCTAAAGGATTGAAACCCAACACGTAAAAAATAATCCCCCCACCAAATAAAGTAAGAAAAATTGCTAAAATTGGAGTTAAAAAGTAAATTGAGGGTGAAACATCATTACGTTTTTCAATTTTAATCAATTGAACCTCCTCCCATTAAAATTCCTAATTTTTCTGGAGTAACCTCATTC
Organism: uncultured Pelagibacteraceae bacterium; assembly: GCA_902547535.1. Taxonomy (GTDB): domain Bacteria; phylum Pseudomonadota; class Alphaproteobacteria; order Pelagibacterales; family Pelagibacteraceae; genus Pelagibacter. The sequence continues at coordinate 76,550 of CACCOB010000001.1, forward strand.
ACATCCATGATTTTGGATAGTTTACCTTTGTAAATTACGCATATCCTATCGCTTAATTTTAGAAGTTCGTCGTTATCTGTAGAAATTAATATAGAAGATTTACCCTGTTCATTTATATTTATAAGAGTTTCATGAATATAATTGATAGCACCGACGTCAAGCCCCCAAGTTGGATTGAAGCAAACTAGGAGTTCTGGAGAAGTAATCAATTCTCTTCCAATAATTAATTTTTGAAGATTTCCTCCAGATAAAAATTGACTTTTCATTTCAACATTATCAGTATTTACTGAAAAATTAGAGAGTATTTTCTTTGAGTGTTCTTTTATTTTTTTTTCGTTTACCAATCCTTTTTCAAAAAAGTTTGAAGACTTAAAATTATTTAATGCAACATTTTCGTAAATCTTTAATTCTGGAACAGCGGCTTGGGAAATTCGATCTTCAGGTGAAAAAGCCATAAGGTATTCTCTTCTTTCCCTTGGATTGAGCTTACTAATTTCTTTGTCTCTAAATTTTATAGAGGTATATTCAGTAATTATTTCTCCACTTAAAATTTGAAACAATTCACTTTGCCCATTTCCTGAAATCCCTGCTATCCCTAAACATTCTCCTTTTTTTAATGAAAAATTTAAATTAATTAAGTTTGTTTCGTAAGGGTCGTCACTTCTAAAATTTAAGTTTGAGATTTTTAAAATTTCTTCACTATATTTGAAATTATTAATTTTTTTTTTAATCGTACTTAAATTTTCTCCGACCATCTTATTAGCCAAAGTTTCAATTTTTTCTTCTTTTGTTTCACTTACAGAGACCACTTTACCTTTTCTCATAACCGCCACTTCATCACAAAGTGAAAGTACTTCTTTTAATTTATGAGTAATGTAAATTATTAATATACCTTCATCTGAAAACTGTTTTAATGAAACAAATAGATCTTCTGTTTCTTGTTCAGTTAAAACTGACGTAGGTTCGTCCATTATCAATACTTTAGGATTTCTGATTAAACATCTAATAATTTCAACTTTTTGTTTTTGACCAGCTGATAAATTTAAAACAGGGATATCTAAATCAATTTTAAAATTATATTTTTTTAAGATATTATTAACTGATAGTCTTAATTCCTCATTTTTTTTATCGCTATCTATACTTAAGTTTTCAAAGACAGATAAAGTTTCAAATAAATTGAAATGTTGGAATACCATTCCGATATTATTCTTTTTAGCATCTAGCGGAGAGTTCAGTTTAATACTCTTATCATTTAAAAAAACTTCACCTTTATCAGGTCTTACGACTCCAGATAAAATTTTAACTAGAGTTGACTTACCCGCACCATTTTCTCCTAATAAGGCATATATTTTTCCACTTCCAAACTCCAATGAAATTTCATCGTTGGCAACACAGCCTGGATATATTTTTGATATTTCTGATACTCTAAGTTTTGTGTTCATAAGAATCTTGTTGTTAATTATAAAAATAATGAATTAAGCCAAATAAATACAATAAATAAATCGATTTTTGATAGAAAACTTATAATTTATTCAACTTTTAAGTTAATCTTTCGACACATTTAAGTAATATATATAAATAATGAAATTTAGATTCTTTGTTACATTAATATCAATCCTTTTTTTAACAACTGCATGCCAAACGATTAAAAACAAAACAGATGAAGTAGCTGAAAAAGAAAATAAAAAATATGGATTATTTGTTGGTGAAGATGTTAATAAAATGAAATTAGAATTAGGAGCTCCTACTGAAGATATTATCAACAGTACAGGTAATGAAGTTTTAATTTATAAAACTAAAAAGTACGGTATGCCTTGCGAGAGAAGATTTGAGGTAAATGCTAGTGGGACTATTATAGCTTTTAGTTCTAGTGGTTGCTTTTAAACTTGTGGGGCGAACCCCACAAGCAAGGTTCAAATTATTTACTTAATATCAATAAGTCTTTTTTTCTTATGATCCGGTAAAATTCTTTCACAAGCAATTGTCAAAAGACCATCCTTAAGTTCAGCACCATTTACTTTAACATCATCTGCAATAGTAAATGATCTCGCGAATTGTCTTTGTGAAATTCCTTTATGAATTATTTCACCGTCTTCATTTTTATCTTCTGACTTATTAAACTGTTTTGTTCTTACAGTTAATAAATTATCCTCAAACTCCACTTCAACATCATTTTTGTTAAAACCAGCCAATGCAACTTCAATAGAGTAGTTGTCTTTTCCAGTCTTTCTAATGTTATATGGTGGATAATTTGATTGCATCGTTATCCCACCGTTACCAAGCATATTTTCAAATTGGTCAAACATGTCGTCAAAACCAATAGAAAACGGTCTTAGTGAGTTAAAGATTGATAGGTCCTTACTTGTCATAATATTTACTCCTTTTGTTAAGCAAGTTAATTTATGTAAGCCCCATTAGGCGACTTACAAACTATATGTGGTAATAAATCTTAAAAATTCAATGGGTAATCTACTAAATTTTTTTGGCAATTTTTAATGCAAAAGCATAATCAAGGGCTATTTCTTCAATTGCGCCATCTCTTCCTGATTTTCCTCCATGGCCTGCATTCATTTCAGTTTTTAAAAGTAATAAATTATTGTCCGTTTTATATTCTCTTAGTTTCGCTGTAAATTTTGCTGGTTCATCAAAAAGAACTCTATTATCACTAAGACTTGTTGTTATTAAAATATGTGGATAATCCATTTTTTTGATGTTGTTATATGGAGCGTATGAATAAATATAATCAAAATGATCTTTGTTATCTTTTGCATTTCCAAATTCATCAAATTCGCCAATAGTTAAGGGCAATGAATGGTCAAGGTTGGTTGTTAAAGAGTCTACAAATGGTACAGCCATAATTAAGCCTAAAAATAGCTCTGGTGCCTGATTTACAACTGCACCCATCAATAGTCCTCCGGCAGAGCCACCCATTCCTATAATCTTTCCTTTAGAAGTATATTTTTTTTCAACCAAATATTTTCCAACAGCTATATAATCCTCAAATGTATTTTTTTTGTTTAAGAGTTTTCCCTCTTTCCACCATTTCATTCCTCTTTCCATGCCACCTCTAATATGTGCTGTAACCCAAATTATATTTCTATCAATTAAACTTAAACGCGTTGACGAAAAACCTGGAGACATTGAATTTCCATAAGAGCCATAACCGTAAAGTAAAAGATTAGCTGATCCATCCAAAGGAGTATTTTTATGTCTAGTTATGGTTATTGGAACCATTCTTCCATCATGCGATGAGCACTCAAGACGTTCAACTATATAATCATCTGGATTGTGTCCAGATGGTATTTCTTGTTCTTTTACAATTTTTTTTTCTTTTGATTTTAAATTATATAAAAATGTTCTTCCTGGTGTTTTAGGTGAGGAATATGATAAATATACATTATCTGTGTTCTTATCTTTTTGAATTAAAGATATACTTGGAACTATTACCCTTTCATCGCTAAAATGAATTTCTTCTTCTTTGTTTGTTTTAGGATCTCTTAAAATTATTTTACCAAGTGCATTTGAAGTTTCAGATCTTATGATCCAATTATTTAAAAAAACTAAGCCTCCAATTAAAACCTCTTCTTTTGCAGCAATGAATGACTCCCATTTTTGTTCAAATAAATCTTTACATTTATCAATTTTAAAATCCTCGGCGTTTTCATTTGTGTGTTTGTAAAAATAGTTATCCCAGGAATTTATAGAGTAAATTATACCTCTTTGTCTTTTTTGAATTAATTTTGGATTTGGTTTACTTTCATTAACTTTAAAAAAATATTGCTCTGAGGTGTTATGGTCAGAACTTGTAATTATAAAATATTTTTCGTCTGAAGTTAGCCCAATTCCTACAGTAAATGCCTCACTTTTTTCCTCAAAAATTAATAAATCCTCGTTTACTGATGTACCAATCTTGTGCCTATAAATAGTTCGAGGTCTGTGATTTTCATCTAATTTAGAATAAAAAATATATTTATCATCCAAACTAAATTCTATGCTACCACTAGTTTCTTTTATTTGTTCGGTAATTAATTTATTTGAGTTTATATCTCTTATATAAATTGTATAATATTCAGAACCTTTCAAGTCTAGGGAATATCCAAGATATTTATCATTAAAGCTCACTTCAAGATCTCCTAAACCAAAATATTCAGTGTTTAATTTCTCTTTTTCAAGATCTCCATTCCATATTTCCTCTACTTTTTTTTCTCCAATCTTTCTTCTTAATTTTATTGAGTAGTTACCTTTTGTCGTAGTTTTGGTCCAATATTCATAGTTTTTATCTTTATAAGGTAAAGACTCATCATCTAATTTTATTCTTCCTTTTATTTCATCAAAAATTTTTTTTCTTATTATTTTGGTATCATTCATTTGAAAGTCGAAGTATTCATTTTCTTTTTCGAGATAATCTCTAACTTTTGGTAATAATTTTGAACTGTCTTTCAGAACTTCAAGTATATTAGATTGATGTATCCAGCTATAGTTATCCTCCCATGTTGTATTGTGACAAGATTTTATCTCAGGTTTTTTTTCAAGTTGTGGTATTTTCATAGATGAAATTATTAATATATGAATATTTTTTTTATAACAGTTATTATTTTCCTAATTGTCTACGTTGTCCTTAATTGGTTTGCTAGAACATCCGCAAAAAAAATTTCAAAATTTATAAGGATAATAATAATTTTATCTTCAATTTTGCTAGCTTTTGCAATGGTGTATGCTGGTAGATATATTTTTTCTTTACCTTTTGTATTAGCCATTTTGCCTTTAATCAAAACTAAAGCAGGAATATCACTTTTTCAATTATTAAGACTTTGGGGTTTGTTTAGAGTTCTAAGAAATTCAGGAAGATTTAATTTCAATAATTTTAATCAAACAAACCCCCAACAGAGTATGAGTTTAGAAGAGGCATATAAAATTTTAAATTTAGATCCAAAAAAAAAATATTCAAAAAGTGAAATTTTAAACTCGTATAAAAAAATTATGAAAAAGATACATCCTGATGTAAGTCCTGAATTAAATAGGCTTGCATCAATTGTGAATGAGGCTAAAGAAATAGTAATTAAGAGTATATAAATCTTTAATAATATTAGTACTTTACTAAATTTTATTTTATATTAATTTTATTGCATGATTGATTTAAAGGGTATTTTTGCTGCCTCTTTATCAATACTTAAGAGTGATCTTTCTCTAGATATTGATAATACAATTAGGCATGCAGAAAATGTTATAGACACGGGTTGTCATGGAGCAGTTTTTTTTGGAAGTACTGGCCAATCACAATTGATTTCATTAAGCGAAAAAATTCAATTAATCAACCAGTTACCAAAAAGCAGATATAGGGATAAATTTATAATTGGCACTGGCCTTAATTCTCTGGCAGATAATATAAATTTAATAAAAATTTCTAAAAGTATGAATTTTAATACTTTTTTAATTATGCCTCCTGCTTACTATAAATATAATGATAAAGATGTCATAAATTTTTATTCAAAAATTATTGAACAAGTAAATGACTGTAAGATTATTTTGTATAATTTCGAGAAACTTTCTGGCTATAAATTTAGTCCTGAATGTATTCACCGTTTGGTCAAGATTTTCCCTGATCAAATTGTAGGTGTAAAAGACAGTAGTTACAATCTATTTGAAAATTTGAAAATAAAAAATTTTTCAATTTTTCCAGGATCTGAGACAAAACTTTTAAAAGGATTAGAACTAGGCTGTCATGGTATAATTACTGCAACAACTAATGTTACTGGTCATTTAGCTAGAAGGATCTATGATAATTTTTATAATGATCAATCTCTTTCCCTCAATCAAAATTTGTGTGATGTAAGGATGTCTTTTGACAAATACAACTTAATTTCAAGTCTTCATACTTTAATGACTGAAAAAAATTCAATTTATAAGAATCTTTTACCTCCCTTAAAATTATTAGACGAAAAAGAAAAAAATGATCTGTTGTCGAATTTAAAAAAACTTAATTTTGATATGGAGATATTAAAAGCAGCATAAAATGAGTTTAATAAGTTTTTTAAATAATTTGTTTAAAGATGACGGTTTTGAACTTATAGATTCAAACTCAAAAAAATATGTAATTGGTAAGCCAATAAAAGAAAAGCCAATAGTAATTAAGTTGCTTGATCAAAAGTTAATGCAAAAGCTTCTTATAAATCCAGATTTATATTTTGGCGAGGCTTATATGGATGGATCTCTTGTTATAGAGAATGGAACTCTTACAGAATTTTTAGAGCTAGCTTTTAAAAATATAGGTCGAGGAAATATCAATTCTTATGGAGCAATAATAAAAAAAATAAGAGGTACTTTTGGGTATCTTACAAATTTAAACAAAATCATAAAATCAAAAGAAAATGTTGCACATCATTATGATATTTCAGAGAAACTTTATGATCTATTTCTAGATGAAAACAGACAATATTCATGTGCTTATTTTAAGAATGATAATGATACGCTTGAACAAGCCCAAAGTAATAAGATCGATCATATTATAAAAAAATTAAATATTCAGTCCAATCAAAAAGTTTTAGATATTGGTTCAGGATGGGGAACATTGGCACTAGCAATAGCGAAGAAAACAAATGCTACTGTTACAGGTATAACATTGTCAGAAAATCAATTCGAATATAGCAATAATAAAGCAAAAGAAATGAATTTGTCTAATCAGGTAGACTTTAAACTTATTGATTACAGGCAGTTAAATGAGAAGTTTGATAGAGTTGTAAGTGTTGGAATGTTTGAACATGTTGGAAGAAATTTTTACAAAACATATTTTAATACAGTTTTTAAGCTTTTGAATGAGAAAGGAATAGCATTAATCCATACAATTGGTTCCTCAATGCCTCCAAGAGACCCTCAACCATGGATACAAAAGTATATTTTTCCTGGTGGTTACACACCAAGCTTGAGTGAAGTGGCAAAACCCATAGAAAAGTCTGGTCTCATTGTGTCTGATATTGAAGTTCTTAGAATGCACTATGCACATACCCTGAGAAACTGGAAGGAGAGATTCTTATCTAAAAAAGATATAGTTTTAGGGATGTTTGACGAAAAATTTTTCAGAATGTGGGAATTTTACTTAGCCAGTTGTGAAATGGCATTTAAATGGGGAGATCAGGTTGTATTTCAGTTGCAATTATCTAAAGATAATATTTCTGTTCCTAACACTCGGGACTATATTTATTAAAATATTACTGATAAATAATTAAACAGTAATAATGAAAAAAAATAAAAAAAAAAAATTAAAAAATATCAAAAAAAAAAGAAAAATTCCTCTAAAAGCAAAAAAAAAAAACAAAAAAAGGAAAAAGATCATAAATTCAAAAAAAAAGAAGGTTCAAAAGAAAAAAAATACTCTTAAAAAAAAAATTAAGAATAATTTAATTACAAAATCAGTCAGAGTAGAAGAAAAGTTAAAATCAAAATTAAAGGTAAAAGTAAAATTTGATATTTTTGCTATTGATAGAGGTATATCGAAGTTCTTTCAATCTATAGATGGAAAAATAAACGAATTCAAAATTCAGAGAAAGGAAGAAAAAAGAAGATTAAAATTAATAGAAATTGAGAAAAAAGAAATAGAAAAAGAAAAAATTAAAAAACAGAAAATTTTGAAAGAAGAAAAGCAGTTAAAACTTAAGCAACAAGAATTAAAAGATGAAGAGAGAATAGAAAAATTAAGAGCTAAAGATTTAAAATTATTTTTAAGAAAAGAACAAGCAATACTAAGAAAAGAGCAAGCAGAAAGACAAAAGAAATTTTTACAAGAGTTAAGAATACAGAGGCAGATCGAAAGATTTAGAATAAGGGAGGTAAAAGAACTTGAAAAATTAGAGAAGATGTCTCTAAAAGAAAAAAGAGAAGACTATGGAGAATTGCAACAGAGAATAGAAAATTTAAAAAATAAATATAGGTTAATTAGAGATCAAAAAATTAGGGAAAGGGTCGAAGCTCTTGGAGTAAAAACTGATGAAGAAGATGATAGATCAGCTCTACTTCAAAAAGAAAGGGAATATAACTTAGCAAGACAAAAAATTGAGTTTGCTTTAGAAAGTTTTTTTAGAAGTGCTAACAGTTTAGTTTTTCAGTTAAACAAAAGATATATTACAAGACATATGTCTATATTCAGATGCATAGATAAAAGATTTGAGACTGGAGAAATATTTATAAAATGGGACGAGTCATCAGACGAAGAATGGTTAATTTTAATATATATTAAGGATAATTCGCCTGATAAAGGAATAATAATAGAAGATAAGACAAATGATGAAAAAAATATGTCTTATGAGTTCAAACCTAATGAAATATTCAAAGCATCAGATTTGATGGTTGACTCACTTACTCAATTAATTTCAAAGAAAAGGCAGAAACTAAAGAAAAATTAACCTTTTATTCATTTACGTAAACAGAAACTCCTCTAGAATTGATATCTACATCAAATTTTTTATGAAGAGGCGGAAAGGCTCTTTGTGAACAATCAAGTCTATCGCATGTTCTACATGAAACGCCTATAGGCAACTCAGATTTTTTATCAGTTAAATCTAAATTTTCAGTATAGACAAACTCTTTTGCATATTTCGCTTCGCATCCAAGACCTATAGATAACATACTTTTCTTCTGTCCATATCTTCCGACACCTTTTTCAACTGTCTTTGCTATACAAACGTATTTTTCTCCATTAGTCATTTTACTCACTGCTGCTTGAATTACTCCAGGTCTTGAAAAAGCTGAGTAAACATTCCATCTCGGACAAGCACCACCATATCTTGGTATTTCAATACCTGATAATGAAAATCTTTTTGAGATATTTCCTGCAACATCTACTCTTAAAAAATGAAAAGGTATTCCAGGAAGTTTAGGATCTTGTAAACATGTTACTCTATGTGCAACTTGTTCAAAAGATGTTGCAAATGTATTTTGTAAAAGTTCAAGATCATATTTCAATTCTTTACACTCTTTATGAAAAAGAGAGTAGGGCATTAATATTGCTGCTCCACAATAATTTAAAAGAGCAACCCTAGTTAATTTTTTAGACTCGTTTGTCGGAAAACTAAATGTCGATAGGTATTCATCAATTTCTTTTGATGCTCCCTCTTGTGAAATTTGTGCTGCAGCAAAAAGTTTTTTTGTTTCAAGAGAAAGATAATCAGACAGTAATAATTCTTTATCTTTTTCTTTGTATATTTTTGAAAATGGCTTTCCTTCTTTTGGAATCACATCTTTCACTGTTATACCATACTCAGTTTTTAAAAAATCACAAAGAGCTATGTATCTTGTTCTGTTATTTTGTTTAACCTTATCAAAAATTTTATTTGCAAAATCTTCTAATTTTGGAAAAAAGTTTTTATTTTCTTGTAAAAAGTCAGAAATTACTTCTCCAGGGAATGCATTTTTTCTTCCATCAATAATTTTACCTGAAATATTTTCTAGTTTATTAAAAATTTCATGATCTTTTTGTTTAAAGTTATCACCAAGCTTAATCAAAGCTTTAGCAATTTTTGGATTTGTGTTAACCAAATCTTTTACTTCTGGTCCTAAGATATCTAGATCTTCAAAAAGTTCATCACCTAACAGCTCAGATATGTTGTTCTCTAGATTAATATCTGTCTTACTTGTTAAATCTGAAAGTTCAATTTTAAGTTTATCACAAACCCTTAACAGCAAATCACCATCAATTTTCCTTTTTCCACTTTCGATTAGATTTAAATAACTTGGAGAGATAGACATTTCCTCAGCTAGTTTGTTAGCTTGGATACCTAACTGTCTTCTAAAAGCTTTGATTTTTGGACCGATTTTCGTATCAATTTGACTCATTTTACTAATTGTAAATTTTGTAAATTTAAATTTACACAAAATTATTCAATTTTACAAGGAAAATATAATTAATTGTAGATTTTGTAAATATTGTAAATTATAAAGTTTACATGGAAAAAAACAAAATCAATAATATAGAAAATAACTACCAAATTACTAATAAAGAAGAGCATTCTGAACATAAGTCTAAAGGTATATACATCAGAGACGATCATTGCGATTGGGGATCAAGCGGAATGAACGAATTTACTGAAGAATATAGTTCAAATTAAAAATTAGTAATTTCTAGTCATTTATTCAAAAAGAGAGAGGTTTAAGTGTCAGCTGAAAACATTTCATACGAATTACAAAGATTTGCAGGAATTAAAAGAGATTACACACCTGAGGAAGTTGAAAGGTTAAGAGGATCAATTAAGATTGAGTATTCAATGTGCAAAATGCAGTCCCAAAAGCTTTGGAGACTTTTAAATACAGAAGCTTATGTGAACACTTTAGGTTCACTTTCTGGAAACCATGCAGTTCAACACGCAAAAGCTGGTTTAAAAGCAATTTATCTGAGTGGTTGGCAAGTAGCAGCTGATGCCAACAGTGCTGGTGAAATGTATCCTGACCAATCATTGTATCCATATGATAGTGCACCAAAATTAGTTGAGACCATGAATAATTCTTTAATCAGAGCTGATCAAATTCAACATATGGAAATGACAGATGGAGATATGGATAAAAGTAAAAGAACTGATTACATGTTACCTATAATAGCTGATGGTGAAGCTGGATTTGGCGGTCCATTAAATGTATTCGAATTGACAAAAAAATTTATCAGAGCAGGTGCCGCTGGCGTTCACTTCGAAGACCAATTGGCAAGTGAGAAAAAATGTGGTCATATGGGTGGTAAAGTTTTGGTTCCAACTGGAACTATGGTTAGAAACCTTAAAGCAGCAAGATTAGCAGCAGATATTGCAGATGTCCCTCTCATCATACTTGCAAGAACTGATGCTAATGCTGCTAAATTAATTACCAACGATTTTGATGAAAATGATAAACCTTTTTTAACTGGTGAAAGATCTCCAGAGGGTTTCTTCTATGTAAAAGATGGAATAGAGCAAGCAATATCAAGAGGTCTTGCTTATGCTCCATACGCAGATTTAATATGGTGTGAAACAGCAACACCGAATTTAGATGAAGCAAAGAAATTTGCTGATGCTATTCATGAAAAATATCCTGGTAAGATGTTAGCTTATAATTGTTCTCCATCATTTAATTGGAAGAAACATTTGTCTGATGAAGAAATTGGATCGTTCCAAAGAAAAATTGGAGAAATTGGTTACAAATTCCAATTCATCACACTTGCTGGTTTTCATACACAAAATATAGCGATATTTGAGTTAGCAGAAAAATATAAGAAAGAAGGAATGACCGCATACTCTAAAATTCAACAGCATGAATTTGCAAGGGAGAAAGATGGATACACTAGTGTGAAACATCAAAGAGAAGTAGGTACATCTTATTTTGATGCTGTCTCAAATACGATTAGCTCAGGAAAGAGTTCAACCACAGCAATGGAAGGGTCAACTGAGTCAGAACAGTTTTAGATGATAGGATAATGTTTACTAGTGGTCTTCTTTTAATAGTAAGCTATCTTTTATTTAAATATACAGTTCAATGGATCCAATATTACAATCAAACTGATCCCAGAATGCCAAACTCTATATGGCGGTACACCTGTGACTATAAAGTAATAGGTATAAGAGATATTTGTGACTTAGATGACAAGCCATTTGTAAGACAAAGAAGGAAAAGAGACAAAATTGTTACTATAATGTACTTTATAGTAGTCTTCGCTTTCATATTCTCAATGTATTTTATGGCTAGTTTATTAGGATTAATTCTTTAATTTTTGTATTTGGCTCCAAGCAGAATTAACTGCTCTCATTTTAGCTTTACTTTCATCTAAAACTTCTTGAGGCACACCTTTACTCATTAATAAATCTGGATGATGCTCTTTGCTAAGCTTAAGATAACGTTTTCTAATTGTATCTAATGAGTCGTCGGGTTTGCTCTCTAAAACAATATAAGGATTAAGCTTATCTGATGATTTTCTACTCTCCTTAATTCCATTTATTTGAACATCATTTAATCCAAATATTCTTGCAATATCTTGAATCATTATTAATTCTTTGTCACTTACATGACCATCTGACTCTGCAATATAAAATAAAGTGTTAATTACTTCCTCTAGAACATTTAGGTTGCCTTTATATACCTCTGCAATTTGTCTTGCGTATGGCTCGTAACCTGTGCTTTCTTCTTTGGCCTTATTAAAAATTTTTCCAACTTGATCTAATTCACTATCGGGTATTTTTAATTTATCTTTAACTGCAATTAATTCCTCACGACTAACCTGTCCATCTGCTTTACTCAATTTTGCTGACAAAACAATCAAGGAAAGTGCAAAAATTTGTTGTGGTTGTGCAAATGATCTAAATCCTCCTCCAGGCCTTGATCTTGACATTTTTCCACCGATTAAGGATCCCAACAGCATTCCAAATGGTCCTCCAAGTGAAAAACCTATCATTCCACCAATTAAACTTCCCCAAATAGCCACTATTCAAAACTCCTTAATCTATATTCCCATTTTCCCATTTTATTATAAGTTACTTTTAAAATTAAATTATTTTTTGGATTATACCATACATCAAATTCAAATTGTTTGTCTTCATCAAGGCTTTCATCATTTGATTTAATTTTGAAATGTTCACTTGAATATTCTTTGTTATTTATAACAATATTTTCAGTTCCAATTAAATTTACAGTTTGCTTCTTTATACTCCCAGACAAAGGACTAATTTGTTTATTAGCTTTAAAAATTTTATGGTTCCACCAATTACCGATAATACAATCTATATCAGCTTCTCCCTTAAATGATGAACCATCAATAATGAATTTATTTTTTGCCTTGTGATATTTTAAATTTACGTATTTTTCTTTATCATTTTGGAATGTATTTGATTTAAAAAAAATAAGTTTATCATCTTTATATTTTTCTATAGATTCACTTAATATTGAAAAAACTTTAATACCGAACAATTCTACTTTAAAATTGGTATAATTTTTAACTACAAATAAATCCTCATCAAATTCAAAAAAGTAGCTAGTACTACCAATAACTTCGTTATTTCTGAGAACATTCATTTCAATTTTTTTTAAACCTTCATAGTGACTACTGTGAGCAATAGCCTTTGAGGAATAAATAAAAATTATTATTATCAAAATAATACGTTTCATTTTCATAGATTTTAGTTCAAGAAAGTATAAATAATAGTAAATTATATGTTCCTTACTATCAAAAAAATCCCAAAAGTCTCATGGAGTTCTGATGAAACCTTTAATCTAAAGCCGAAATTATCAACATTATTTTTTCTTTGCTTTGGTCTTATATTGTTCGGTTTTGGCGAAGCATTGGTAGTTATTTCATTTCTTGGAAACTCTCCATGGACTGTAATGGCACAAGGAATCTCAATTAAATCAGGATTATCTATTGGTATTGTCACTTTCATTGTAAGTGTTGTCGTATTATCTTTATGGTTCTTTTTAAAACAAAAGCCAGGTCTTGGAACTATATTTAATATTGTAATTATTGCAGTAATGTTAGATGTAACAATTGCATTAATTCCAACTCCTGAAACTTATATTATGAAATTGTTAATGGCAGCTCTAGGTGTAATGATAGTTGGACTAGGGAGTGGAATTTATTTGATTGCTAATTTGGGACCAGGACCAAGAGATGGTTTAATGACTGGATTGCAAAAAAAAACTAATTTACCAATTGCAGCAGTTAGAGCTTTTATAGAAATTTCAGTTGCATCAGTAGGCTGGTATTTAGGCGGAACACTTGGGATAGGGACTTTAATGTTTGCTTTCGGTATAGGTCCTTGTATTGCTTTAAGCTTATATTTAATTGATAAGATGATGAATTAAGTTATTGAATTATTTTTTTCACTTCTTTTTCTTTCGTGAGGATCAAGAATTGCTTTTCTTAATCTACATGATTTTGGTGTAATTTCTAAAGCCTCGTCTGTATTAAGCATACTTAATTGTTCAGCTATAGACATTTGTCGAACAGGAGTAAGAACTATATTTTCATCCGTTCCTTGTGTTCTCATATTAGTTAGTTTTTTACCTTTCATAACATTTATTATCATATCACCTGGTTTTGGTGCTAAACCCACTATCATTCCAGTATAAACAGGATCATTATGTGTAACAAACATCTCTCCTCTGGCTTGTAAATTAAAAATTGAAAAAGCTACCGCTTTGCCTTGATCCATAGAGATCAAAGCGCCATTTCTTCTTCCCTCCATATCGCCCTCAAACTCACCATAAGAATGAAAAATTCTGTTAATAACACCTGTACCTTTGGTTAAAGTTAAAAATCTGCTTGTATAACCCATCAAACCTCTGGTTGGAGCATGAAAAATTAATCTTTTTTTATTTTTTCCAGTATCTTTAAGTTCAATCAATTTGCCTTTTCTTCTATTCATAGAGTCTATTATTTTAGACGAATATTCTTCATCAATATCCATAGTAATTTCCTCAATTGGCTCTAATTTTTTGGCATTATTGTCAGTTTTAAATAAAACTTTCGGTGGGCTTACTGTCATTTCAAATCCTTCACGTCTCATTTGTGTTAACAATATCTCAAGCATTAATTCTCCTCTTCCACTTATTTCAAATGCATCTTTATTTGAATTTTCCGAAAAAGTAATTCCAACATTATTTTGAGCCTCTAAAATTAATCGATCTCTGATTTGAGTACTGGTCAATTTTTTACCCTCTGTCCCAGCCAGTGGAGAGCTATTTACTGTAATTTTTATAGACATTGTTGGTGGATCAATGGGGGTCGCTTTTATTGGCTCATTTACCTCCAAGTCACAAATAGTATCTGCAACGTTAGCTTTTTCTAATCCAGCTATTACTACAATATCGCCTGCTTCTCCAATTTCGATTGGCACTTTTTTTGTACCCTCATATCTAAAGATTTTTGTGAGTCTTCCTTCGTCTACTTTTTTACCCTCTAAATTAATTGCTTTAATCTGTTGATTTGCTTTGGCAGTTCCCTGAGATATTCTTCCCACAAGACTTCTTCCTAAAAAATTATCTGCATAAAGCAATGTTGATAGCATTGCAAAAGGTTTAGATCTATCAAATTTGGAAGGTTTAACATGTTCAAGTACTAAATCTAATAGAGGATTAAGATTTTCTCGAGGTCCATCAATATCTTTACTAGCCCAACCCGATCTTCCACTTGCATACAAAACTGGGAAATCCAGTTGTGTTTCGTTTGCATCTAAACTAACAAATAAATCAAATGTTTCATTTAAAACTTCATCAGCTCTTTGATCGGTCTTATCTAATTTATTAATAACAACTATTGGTTTCAAACCCTGCCTTAAGGCTTTACTTAATACAAATTTTGTTTGTGGCATAACCCCCTCTGCAGAGTCCACAAGTAATAATGCTCCATCTGCTAAACTTAAAACTCTTTCAACTTCTGCTGCAAAATCTCTGTGGCCAGGTGTATCGATAATATTTATTCTAGTATCTTTCCAATTTATAGAAGTAGGTTTAGCTAAAATTGTAATTCCTCTTTCCTTTTCGAGTTCACCAGAGTCCATTACTCTCTCATCTATGACTTCATTTTCTCTAAAAGAGCCACTTTGCTTCATCAAATTATCAATCAACGTTGTTTTTCCGTGATCAACATGAGCAATGATGGTAATATTTCTGATTTTTTGACTCATAGTTCGGTGTTCTTATACATCTAAACCTCAGATTGAAAACAAAAAAAATGATTGAAATTTCTATTTAAAATAGAAAAAATTTAAGACTTTGATTTAAAACAACCTGTAAAATCTAAAATATAAATAATGTGGTTCAACAGAAAAGATTACATAAATTTGTTAAATTAAGTTTTAGTCAACACTGAAAAGATGTAATGTTTTATATAAATAATATGATTAGACTGTTAATCTTAATCTTATCTTTTTTAATATCATCTACTTTAAGCGTAAGCGCAAAAATATCAAAAAAAGATTACATAGAAATTTTCACAAAATACGACATAACAGAGAGAATAAAAATTCAACCTGTAATTAATGAATGTATAAATAGATTTGGTAGAGAAAATCTAAAAATAATCAAAACAGATAATGGAGATGTACTAGATCATAAAAATGAAAAAGCTTTTTTGAATTGTACCTACTCAGAAATTCTTAATCTTATTAAACCAATAACAGGTTTAAATAGTATCCCAAAAAAAAAATTAGAAGAATTAATACTTAATAATGAAATAAAGATATCGGTCGATGGATTTAGAGGCCCGTCAAAAAGGTTTGTATTTGAGGAGAATGGATACACTCTTTTTCAAGGAAGAGAAGCTGTAAGCACAGATGGCTGGAGATGGAGCAAAACTGGACAATTAAGAGTCTTCATCGATGGCCAAAAAACTACTTGGAAAGTCTCAAAAGATTATATGTCTTTATCCATAAAATTTTCATCAGAAAAAAAAATTAATTACTTTTTAAAATATGAGGATAAAAAATTAGCTAAGCAAAGAAGAGAAAATGAAAGAAAAAAAGCTGAGGAAGAAAAAAGAATAGCCGAAGAAAAAAAAATAGCTGAAGAAAAAAGAATAGCCGAAGAGAAAAGAATAGCTGAAGAGAAAAGAATAGCTGAGGAAAAAAGAATAGCTGAGGAAAAAAGAATAGCTGAAGAGAAAAGAATAACCGAAGAAAAAAGAATAGCTGAGGAAAAAAGAATAGCCGAAGAGAAAAGAATAGCTGAGGAAAAAAGAATAGCTGAAGAGAAAAGAATAGCTGAAGAGAAAAGAATAGCCGAAGAAAAAAGAATAGCTGAGGAAAAAAAGAAGCTTTTATTGTTTAGCGAGACTGAACTAGAAAAAAAACAAAAATTTATTAATTATACAAAACAATTTGTGGAACAAAACCCTAATACATTTGATATTGTTGAAATTGCAAAACTATTTATTAGTGTTCAATCTATTCTAGATGGTGACCTCAATGATATTAATACAAAAAAATTTGAGGAATTAGTTATATTCACAAGATCATCCACAAAATTTATAAATTATGAAGAAAAAATTTTGAATGAAGAAAAAGAATTAAAACTTAATTCTGTAGAAAGTGAATTGAATAATCTAAATGAGCAATTAAATAATTTAAAGTCTTTCATTGCAAAAAATTTGGGTTCTTATTATTCAAATGACGCAATCAGCTTAATTGAAAAAACTGAAAAAGAGATTAATGAATTAAAAAGTTTGAATAATTTAAAATTAATAAATGAGGAAATTAAAAATTTATTCAATCTTATAAATGTATATGAGGAAAATATAAATATTGCTGATAGCTTATTACTAAATCTTAAGTCCTATTTGGTACAATATATGTCCTCTGAAATCGGACCTGGCATTATTGAAAAAATTGAAATTCTTGAAAAAGCTATTAACGAAAAAAATCCAGATAATCTAAATAAAATCATACAAGAAATTAATGAATTTATTGAAAAAAAAGTCCTTAAGTATGAAAAAAAACTTTCAGATGAAAAACAAAAAGAAGAGGAAAGGTTAGCAGAAAAAAAACGTAAAGAAGAGGAAAGAGTAGCTGAAGAAGCTCGCAAAGAAAATGAGAGATTGGCTAAAGAGCAACAAAAAGAAGAAGAGAATAAACTACAAGATCTCTTCAAAAAATATAATGCAAAAAACCAATTCCAAAAAGATTTTACAAGATATTTTCTAAAAATTCCACGTATAGAAATTGGTAATTTAAAATTTTCAGGCGATAAAATGATCGAGGCAAGTTTTGTAATTGCAGATTTAAATAATAATTTTGTTGATGTAGCTGGTTTAAAAATAAAAAACTTAAATAAAAATGTTTTTTATAAAATTTTAAATGTTTCAAAAACCAGTAATTTAGATATGACAATATTTCTAGAAAAAAAATGGTTTGATGAGATTAGTATAGATAATTTTTCATTTCAAATTGATGATAATAGTTTTGCAACTAGATTAACTATAAATAAACTGCAATTTAATAACTTTGCAAGGAATAAAACTCTTTTAAAAAAGATTTCCAATAAGTCGGGTGAAGTTAATATTATGAGTGCTCTTTTAAGTTTTTCTATAGATAAATTATTTTTAGAAAAAACACTTGTTGAAACATCTGAACGATCCATAAATGTTGATAAACTTGAAATTCAGGATCTAACTGCATTAGACTGGGGTAAATGGGTTGTGACAAATTACGAGGATTGGGACAGAAATTTAAAAACAATTACAACTTATTCATATAGTGATTTAAGCAATTTAAAATTTGACAAAAATGAAATAATTAAGGCTGGTCAAAAATACAACCAAAAAAATTTTGATATAAATGAGGATTACAAAATTTTCTTAAATATGATTAACTCATTGGGCAATGGGACAACAAAAAACCTTGTAGTTAAAGATTTAGACTCAAAAAATCAAATAGCTAGTATAAACAGCATGTCGTTAAATAGCTTTAAATTTGATTATATTGATAAAAACAAAAGTCAAAAATTTTTAACAGAATTTGATTTTGATATAAGCGGATTAGATATAAATATTAATGAAATTTCACCAGAGTTTTCAAATTATTTTGCATTACTTGGATATAACTCAATAAAATTTGACTTTGGATCAAATTATAATTTATCACGAAATAATGATTTAAATTTTGATCTTAATTTAGGTATAACTGATGCTGCATCTTTGAACTTTGAATCATCATTCTCAGGTTTAGATCTTGATCAAATAAATAATTTTAATGGTGAAGCTCTGTTAGCTTATCTTTCTGGTAATATTAGAGTAAAAAAGCTTGGATTATCTTTATTAGATAATTCATTGAGAGATAAATTGATAAAATTTGGAGCGGACAGCTCTAATACATCTATAGCTTCATTTAAATCTGAACTGATAAAGCAAATGGATGTATATTTAGTGAGTTCACAAAAAACTAGATTATTTAATCAGTACAGGCAGTCTTTAATTAATTTTATAAATGGATCAAAAAAAATAAGTATTAAGATCGAGCCAAAAACACCTCTCTCATTCATGGAAATGGCACCATATTTTATTAATCCTGATGTAAATATTATTATAGATAAGTTAAATTTAAATATTAAAAATTAGCTTTTTGAAATGATAAACAAACTGATAATTATATTTATTCTAATAAATCTTAAAAATTTTTCTTACGCTGTCTCGACTGTAAATAATGGACAAGGGGAATTAGAATTATCTGAAAAAATAATTCAAGATTTCTATACATATATAACTACTGGTATAAGAAATAATCCATTAAATTTCTTTATTACAGCTGATCACGAAAATTCATATTATATAATTGTCAAAGAAACCAGTTATAAAGGGTATTCTGGTTCAGGCCCAATTTCGAGAAATATTAGAAAATGCCAAGCTAAATATAAACAAAATTGTTTTCTTTTTGCAAATCAAAGATTTATAGTCTGGAATAATAAAATAAATCCTATCAAAAAAGATAGGTCCAAGATGAAAAGAAAAATTTCTTATGACGAACTTGTCTCCTCTTTGAAAGATTTAGGCTTTATTACAAAATCTTCTGAGATAAGAAAAAAAGAGAACATTGAGGCAATATTTGATGAAATCTTGAAAGAGGAGAAAATACAGTAAAATTGTCTTTTTAAATTTTTGTTTTGTATATTTAATTAATTTTGAAAAAACTTTTAATATTATTAGTTATTTTATCTTCTTGCGCCTCACCACAATCAAGGTCTAATGAATATTATGAAATAGTAGCAGGTCATATTATTCAAACAGTTCTATCAGGAGAGTGTAATTCAAAATGTATAAATTCAATTGTAAATCATGATCTTAAATATGCTTCATATTCTCAAGCAATTTACGTTCTTGATGAGGTAAGTAAAAAATTACCAAATATTTTTAAAGGATTAAAAAGAGAACTTTCAATAAAAATTAATGAAAAATATAAAAAAAAAGGGCAGTAAAAACTGCCCTTTTGGAATTTTTGTTTGAGTATAATGGGGATTACATTCCCATGCCACCCATTCCTCCCATGCCGCCCATTCCTCCTGGAGGCATTCCTCCAGCAGCAGCATCCTTTTCTTCAGGTTTATCAGCAACCATAGCTTCAGTTGTAACTAACAATCCTGAAATTGAAGCTGCATCTTGTAAAGCTGTTCTTACAACTTTTACAGGATCAATAATTCCTTCTTTGAACATATCTACATATTGTTCTGTTTGAGCGTCATAACCTTGAGACACTTTATTTGCCTCTAAAAGTTTTCCTACAACAACAGAACCATCTACACCTGCGTTTGTTGATATCTGTCTGATTGGAGCCTGAAGTGCGCTTTTTACAATATCTATCCCAGCTTTTTGGTCAGCTCCTTTAGCTTTTACTTTATCTAAGTCTTGAGAAGCATATAAAAGTGCACATCCACCACCTACTACAATTCCCTCTTCCACCGCGGCTCTTGTAGCGTTTAGTGCATCTTCAACTCTATCTTTTTTCTCTTTTACTTCTACCTCAGTTGCACCACCGATTTTAATCACTGCAACTCCTCCAGCTAGCTTAGCTAAACGTTCTTGAAGTTTTTCTCTATCATAATCTGAAGTAGTTTCTTCAACTTGCTGTTTAATTTGTGCACATCTTGCTTCAATGTCAGATTTCTTTCCTGTGCCGCTAACAATAGTACTATTTTCTTTATCGACTTTTACTCTTTTAGCTGATCCAAGATCTGTAATCTTAACATTCTCAAGTTTAATACCTAAATCTTCCGATATAACCTGACCACCAGTTAAAATTGCGATATCCTCTAACATTGCTTTTCTTCTATCACCAAACCCTGGAGCTTTTACCGCAACAACTTTTAAACCACCTCTTAATTTATTTACAACTAAAGTTGCAAGAGCTTCTCCCTCTACATCCTCAGATATAATCATTAGTGGTCTTCCAGCTTGAACAACTGCCTCTAAAAGTGGAACCATCGGTTGAAGGTTTGTTAATTTTTTTTCGTGTAAAAGAATTAAAGGATTTTCAAGCTCAGTTGTCATTTTTTCAGCATTGGTTACAAAGTATGGTGATAAATATCCTCTATCAAACTGCATACCCTCAACAACATCAAGTTCTGTCTCAATACTTTTCGCTTCTTCGACAGTAATAACTCCTTCATTACCAACTTTTTGCATTGCTTTAGCAATCATGCTTCCAATTTCTTTATCTCCATTTGAAGAAATTGTTCCAACTTGAGCAATCTCATCACTATCTTTAACTTTTTTTGCTGAGGAGATTAATTTTTCTTTCACATGTTCTACAGCAGCGTCAATTCCTCTTTTTACATCCATTGGGTTCATCCCAGCTGTAACATATTTACAGCCTTCTTTTACTATAGCTTGAGCCAATATAGTTGCCGTAGTTGTTCCATCACCAGCTTCATCATTTGTTTTGCTAGCAACTTCTTTAACCATTTGAGCTCCCATATTTTCAAATTTGTCATCTAGATCAATTTCTTTAGCAACTGAAACACCATCTTTAGTGGTTCTAGGTGCACCATATGCTTTATCTATAACTACATTTCTTCCTTTAGGACCAAGAGTAACTTTTACTGTATTAGCTAGTATATCAACACCTTTTAACATTGATGTTCTAGCGTCTGAATCAAATTTTACTATTTTTGCCATTATAATTTCTCCTTCTATATTAATTTTATTTAGATGTAGAAATTCCCATAATGTCAGACTCTTTCATTATGCTATACTCTTTGCCATCTATTTTAACTTCCGTTCCTGACCACTTGCCAAAAAGAACTTTGTCACCAACTTTAACATCCATTGGTATAATTTTTCCATCCTCAGTTTTTGACCCACCACCTACGGCAACAACTTTACCTTCTTGTGGCTTCTCTTGTGCAGTATCTGGGATTATAATTCCTCCAGCAGTTTTTTCACTACTATCTAAAACTTCGATTAACACTCTATCGTGTAACGGTTTAAACTTCATAAATACTCCTTTAAATTAGAGTTCATATAGATGCATGTGACTATTTTTTCAAGATCTGGTCTTAAATATATAAAGTAGAAAAATCCAAGAATTTATTAGTTTTTTAAGCTATATCTGAACAATGAGTAAAAATTTAGAGGAAATGGGCTTAAAATCAATTGTAAGTCAGTATGATTTATTTTTCATCGATATTTGGGGAGTAATTCATAATGGAATAAAGCTTTACGAAAATGCAGTAAAAGTTTTAAAAGAATTATCAAAAAATAATAAAAAATTTATTTTACTTACAAATGCTCCAAGACCAAATTTAACTGTAATTAATACCCTTAAAGGAATGGGTTTAAATAAGTTTTCTGAAACTGTTTTTACATCCGGAGAAGCATCTCTTAGATATATTTTAGAAAAATTTAAAAGCAAAAAATTTTTTCATTTAGGACCACCAAGAGATTTTGATTTATTCAGAAAATTTGAGAAAAATAAAGTCAACAATATAGATGACTCAGAATATATATTGTGCTCAGGACTTTTCGAGGAACATGAGAACGATTTGGAGTATTATAAAAATTTTCTATCAACGCAAATATCAAAAAAAATGATATGTACTAATCCAGATTTAATAGTTGATAGAGGAAATAAAAGAGAATACTGCGCTGGATCTATAGCTAAATCATTTGAAGAAATCGATGGAGAAGTAATATATTTTGGAAAACCTTATCCGCCAGTTTATGAACTTGCTGCCACAGTTAAAGATAAAAAAATATTATGTATTGGTGATAATTTAAATACAGATATAAAAGGAGCTATGACTCAAAATTTTGATTCACTACTGATCACAGGTGGTATACATAAACAAGAAATTTTAAATTTTTCTATTGAAAATGTACTAAAAAATTATGATGCAAAAATTAATTATTTTCAGAGTGAATTAAAATGGTGAAACAGTCTAAGATTTTTAATAATTTTAATATTTCACAAAAATTTAAAAATTCTATTATCTTGATTGGAAACTTTGATGGTTTGCATTCTGGACACCAAAAGTTATTTCAATTGGCAAAAAAATATAAAACTAAATATAAATCTAAGATAGGAGTTGTCACTTTTGATCCAATTCCTAAAATGTTTTTTAATAGTAAAATAAAAAATTATAGAATATCAAATTTTAATCAAAAAGTTGCCTATTTACAAAAATTTGGAGTTGATTTTATAATTAATAAAAATTTTGACAAAAAATTTTCAAAAATTAATTGTATAGATTTTATTAAGAATATTTTATCAAAAAAATTAAACTCAAAATTTATATTTGTTAGTAACAACTTTAGATTTGGTAACAAAAGAGAGGGTGATGTTTTGTTACTTAAAAAATATGAAAATATTTTTGGTTACACTTTAGTTAAACCAACACCTTTAAAGAAAAATAAAAAAATTATTTCATCTACAATAATTAGAAAGTTGCTTGAAAAAGGGCATCTATCTAAAGCAAATAATTTTCTAAAAAGAAATTGGACGATTGAGGGTACAGTTCAAAAGGGTAGAATGATGGGGCAAAAAATTGGTTTTCCAACATGCAATATAGACATTGAAAACTACGTCATAGCAAAACCAGGAGTTTATGCGGTAAGAGTTAGAATTAACGATAATAAAAAAGTCTTTAGGGGTATTGCAAACTTAGGATATAGGCCAACTTTTAATCAAAAAAAAATACTTTTAGAGGTAAATATTTTTAATTTTTCAAGAAATCTCTATAATAAAAAGTTGTCTGTAGAATTTTTAAAATTTATTAGAGGAGAGAAAAAATTCAAAGGTATCAGTGAGTTAAAAAATCAAATTAAAAAAGATATTTTGAAAGCTAAAAAAACTTCATGAGTAAAGAACATTTAAATTTACCTAAAACTGCTTTTTCTATGAAGGCAAACCTGCCTAATAAAGAGCCTGAGTTCTTAAGATTTTGGGAAAAGATAAACTTATATAAAAAATTGAGATCACAAAGCAAAGGTAAAGAAAAATTTGTCTTACATGATGGTCCACCTTATGCGAATGGAAATATTCATATGGGTACAGCTTTAAATAAAATTTTAAAAGATATTATAATTAAATTTCATCAAATGGATGGTAAGGACTCAGTTTATGTTCCAGGTTGGGATTGTCATGGTTTACCAATTGAGTGGAAAATTGAGGAGCAATATAAAAAAAATAAAAAAAATAAAAACGATGTACCTGTAATAGAGTTTAGAAAAGAGTGTAGAGACTTTGCAAGCAAATGGATTGAAATCCATAAAGATCAATTTAAAAGGCTTGGAGTCATTGGAGACTGGGAAAACTATTATTCTACAATGAGTTTTGATGCTGAGGCACAAATTGTTAGAGAGCTTGGTAAATTTTTAAAAGAAGGAAGTTTATTTAAAGGGTATAAGCCTGTTTTATGGTCAACGGTCGAAAAAACTGCCTTGGCTGACGCAGAAGTTGAATATCAAGATCATATATCAGATACTATTTATGCAGCTTTTTTAGTTAAAAGTTCAAATATAAAAGAGATTATTGGATCTAATATTATAATTTGGACTACAACCCCATGGACAATACCTGCAAATAAAGCTTTAGCTTACAATCAAAGTTTAGATTATGTTTTATGTGAGATAAACAACAAAGATAAGTTAAATAATGAAAAAATAATAATCGCTAAAGGACTATTAGACTCTGTTTCACAAGAGACAGAATGTAAAATAAATATACTTTCTGAATTTAAAGGAAAGGAATTCGAGGGAACTATATGCGGTCATCCATTTCACAAAATTGGATATGATTATGATGTTCCAATGCTTGAAGCAAGATTTGTTACAACAGAACAGGGAACAGGCATTGTTCATTGTGCACCTAGTCATGGACCTGATGATTTTAATTTGTGTATAAACAATGGGATTAAAGCAGTTGAAACAGTTGATGACGATGGAAGATACACTAAACATATACCAATATTTGAAGGAACACATATTTTTAAAGCTAATACGATTGTCATAGAGAAGCTAAAGGAAACAAAAACCCTGTTATCCAACGGAAAACTTACTCATTCATATCCACATTCTTGGAGATCTAAAGCTCCATTAGTTCACAGAGCAACACCTCAATGGTTTATTTCAATGGAAAGTCACAAATTAAGAGATAAAGCTCTTAAAGCTATAGATGATACAATTTTTTACCCCTCAAAAGGTAAAGAAAGAATTAAATCAATGATTGAGACTAGGCCAGATTGGTGTGTATCTAGACAGAGGGTATGGGGTGTTCCTTTACCAATATTTGTTTCAAAAAAAAATGGAGAGATTTTGATAGATGATGAAGTTTTTGAAAATATCGCAGAAATTTATGAAAAAGAGGGTTCCGATTGTTGGTTTGAAGAAAATTTTCAGAGACTTCTTGGGGATAAATATAAAGCAGAGGATTTTACTAAATCATCAGACATAGTAGAAGTGTGGTTTGATAGTGGCTCAACACATTCTTTTGTATTAGAAAAAAGAGAAGACTTAAAATGGCCTGCATCAATGTATTTAGAGGGCTCAGACCAACATAGAGGATGGTTTCATTCTTCTTTACTTGAGTCATGTGGAACTAGAGGCAGAGCACCCTTTGAAAGTATTCTATCACATGGATTTGTTGTTGATGGTAAAGGGCTTAAAATGTCTAAATCAACAGGGAATGTTATTGCCCCTGAAGATATTTTAAAAAAATATGGTGCTGATATACTTAGAATCTGGGTCGCATCATCAAATTATGCTGAGGATTTAAGAATAGATTATTCAATTTTAGATCAACATTCTGAATCTTATAGAAAAATAAGAAATACTTTCAGATATCTCCTAGGAAATATGCAAGATGATTATACGAAAATAGAATTTGAAAAAATTGACTTAAATGATTTGCCTGAACTCGAAAAATACATGCTTCACAGATTATTTATGATTAATAAAAGTTTTAATGAATATTTTAAGTCCTACAATTTTCACAATCTGTACAAAGAATTACTTAATTTCTGTACTGTAGAATTGTCAGCATTCTATTTTGATATAAGAAAAGATCTTCTTTATTGTGATCCTAAAGATTCAAAAAAAAGATCAGATTGTATTTTAATATTAAAAGTAATTTTAGAATGTTTATTAAAATGGTTTGCGCCTATATTATCATTCACTACTGAAGAAATTTATCATCTAATTTCTAAAGAAGATAAAGAGGGTAGCATTCATTTACAGAAATTTGTTAAAATTCCTAATCAATGGAAAGATGATGAATTAAATAATAAGTGGCAAAAGATTAAATTGATAAGAGATGAAGCAAATATTAGCATAGAAAGCAAAAGAGCCGAAAAAATTATAGGTTCAAGTTTGGAGGCAAATATTGAAATCAAAATCAAAAATCAAGATATGTTCAATATAGCACAGAACCAAGATTTCTCAGAAATTTGTATAACTTCTTCAGCTTCAATTTCAAATGACAACAATTTAGAAAAAGAAATTGAGGTTATTAGTTCAAAAGCTATCGGAAATAAGTGTCCTGTTTGTTGGAAAATTAGTAAGAAAATATGTGAGAAACATGGACATCTCAGTGTTCAATGAAAAGTGAAAATATAAAAAAAATAGTAATAAGTATTTTCATTTTATTATCCATTTTCTTATTAGACAGAATATCAAAAATATTTATTCTAAATATATTAGAGGAAACTGGACAAGTAGATATTTACATAAACTCATTTTTAAATTTTTATTTGGTTTGGAATAAAGGAATTGGTTTTGGATTATTATCCTCAGATCAAGATCATTTCTATAATGTAGTTACTACTTTAATTATTATGATTAATTTTGTGATAATTTATCTATTATTTAAGGAAAAAGGACTAAAGTATTATTTTTTAATTATTATTTTAGGAGGATCGTTAGGTAATCTATTTGATAGGATATATTATAGAGCTGTCCCAGACTTTTTTGACTTAAATTATAATGGATATCATTGGTTTATTTTCAACGTGGCCGATATATTTATAACAATTGGAATTATTTTACTTATTCTGGCCGAATTAATAAGTTATAAAAAAGTAAATGAATAAATTCTTTAAAATTTCTAAGTTATTATTCCTCTTATTGTTTTTATACTCATGTGGTTCAGTTGGAGAAGCTTTACAAGGAAAAAAAAGATCTGATCAAGGAGACGAGTTTTTAATAGATAAAAAAAATCCGTTAGCCATGCCTCCAGATTTTGATAAATTACCAAAACCAGGCGAGGCAAATGCAAAATCTACCAAAGATATTGAAAGTGATCAATCAAACATAAAAAATTTACTTATGAAGAGTGATATTGAGGAAGATTCTTCATCTTCAGAACAGTCTACATCTATTGAAAGTTCAATATTAAAAAAAATTAAGTAAGTAAATGTTTTCAAAAAATATTATTTTTAAAAATTTTCAACAAAAAAAAAATATAAAAGTAAAAAAAAAAATAAATAATATTTTAAAAAAAGAATTAATTAAAAGTAACTTACTATTAAATTCGTTTAATAAAGATTATAAATATGGCTATAAAAAAAAATTTTTAAATAAATATAAAGACTTTGCCACTATCAATCTAATTGGCATGGGTGGTTCTATTTTAGGTACAGAGGCAATATATGATTTCTTAAAGCTTAAGATTAAAAAAAAAATAAATTTTTATAATGATCTTGATGGGAATATTAATTTTAAAAATAAGAGAAAAACTTTAAATTTAATAGTATCGAAATCCGGGAACACACTTGAAACCATATCAAACTTTAATGTAATTCTTAATTCTCAAAAAAAAAATAAAAATATAGTAATTACAGAGAAAAAATCTAGTTTTCTCACTAAATTGGGAAATAAATTAAAGGCAGATATCATCGAACATAAAAATTATATTGGAGGAAGATATTCAGTTCTATCTGAAGTTGGGATGTTGCCAGCACAATTGCTGGGACTAAATGAGAGAAAATTTAAAAGGCTCAATTACTTAATAAAAAATAAATATTTTCTAAATCAATTGATTTATAATGTTAATTTCATATTTAACTGTGTTTCAAAAGGAAAAAAAAATTCAGTAATTCTTAACTATGATGAAAGTTCTAATAATTTATTTAAATGGTACCAACAACTTACAGCAGAAAGTTTAGGCAAAGATAATAAAGGTATTTTTCCTATTATTTCATCTATGCCTAAGGATAATCATAGCTTACTTCAACTTTATTTAGATGGACCAAAAAATAATTTTTTTACATTTTTTGGAATTTTAAATGAAAAAACAGTTAGATTATCGAATAAAAATTTATTCGATAAATTTTCAATTTTAAAAAACAAAAATTTAAATCAAATCATCAAAGCACAAAGACAAGCAACTCAAACAGTTTTTAAAAGAAATAAAATACCTTTTAGAAGTTTTGAAATTTTGAGTAAAAATGAGGAAACAGTTGGAGAATTATTTACTTTTTTTGTTCTAGAGACAATTTTGTTGGGAAGACTAATGAAAGTCAATCCCTTTGATCAACCTTCTGTTGAGTTAATTAAAACTGAAACATCAAAATTACTTATTTAAATTAATTTACCAAATAAAATTTTAGATAAACCGTAATTCTTTTCATCCAAAACATTTAAAAAACTAGAAAAATTATCCACCGATTTTTTATTTCGATGTATAATTATTATTGTATTAATATCAGCAATCTTTAATGTTTTTATTTGATTTATTAAAATATTTATTTCTTTGTCCTTAAAAGGTGGATCTAGAAAAATTACATCAAAAATTTTATTGTTTAAATTTGAATCTTTTAAATTATATGCATTACTCTCATATACTTTAGTTTTGCTCTCTAATTTTAAATTAAATATATTATTTTTTAAAACTTTTATCGAATTTGAATAATTCTCAAAGAAAATTACCTCTTTAGCTCCTCTTGATAAACATTCAATCCCAAATGAACCAGTACCTGAAAACAAATCTAATACTTTAGAGTTACTTATATTTTTAGAAACTTTACTTGAATGATCTAAAATATTGAAAATTGATTCTCTCACCATATCTCTTAACGGTCTGGTAGATTTATCCAGAGGAATTAATAATTTTTTCCCTTTAAGACTTCCTCCAATGACTCTCATTTATCTATAATTTTATATCCAATATCTCTACGATAAAAACCGTTGCCCCAATTAAGATTTTCGATTTCTTTGACTACTTTGTCTCTTGAGGACTTTAAATTATCGGAGGTACTAACAAAATTTAGCACTCTACCTCCATTAGCATAAATTTTGCTATCCTTTTTTTCTGTACCTGCATGGTAAATAAAAAATGAATCATTATTCTTTATTTTTTCGATGTTTGGTATCTCTATATTTTTTTTATAATTATCTGGATATCCATTCGAGCAAAGTACTACACACATACTTTTTTTTTCTTTCCATAGAATGTTTTGTTTTTCTAAAGTTTCGTCACAACAAGATAAAATTAAATCTAATAAATCAGTAGCCAAAAGTGGTAAAATTGTTTGACATTCAGGGTCTCCCATTCTAACGTTATACTCAATAAGATAGGGATTATTATTTTTAATCATAAGACCAACATATAAAAATCCTCTATAGTTTTCTCCCATATCTTTAATAGCCTCAAAAGTAGGATTAACAATTTCTGTAATTATTTTTTTATCTAGGTCTGCATTTATAAGTCCAGAAGGCGAATATGCTCCCATTCCTCCTGTATTTTTTCCTTTATCACCCTCGCCAACCCTCTTATGATCTTGAGCAGTATTAAATCTTTTATATGTTTTTCCGTCAGAAAGAACGAAATAACTCATTTCATCTCCTTGCAAAAATTCTTCAATAAGAACTTGTTTAGCTAAACCAAATTTTCCATTAAATATTTCTTGCACTGCTCTATTTGAACTTTCTAAATCCTCACAAATATAAACACCTTTGCCTGCGGCTAATCCATCTGCTTTAACCACTATAGGCATATTTGCATTTTTTAAATATGAATAAGCTTCTGTATCAGTTTTAAATACACCAAATTTTGCAGTAGGAATATTGTATCTTTCACATATTTTCTTGGTAAATATTTTTGATCCCTCTAATTGTGAAACTTTTTTGTTTGGACCAAAAACTTTTACGTTTTGTTTGGAGAGAAAATCAACAACACCATCAACTAGAGGTTTTTCTGGTCCTATAATTACTAAATCAATATTATTTTTTTTTATAAATTGCAATAAACTTTCAAAATTATAAAAATCTAGTTCTACATTTTCTGCTATTGAATCAGTGCCGGCATTACCTGGTATACAATATAATTTTTCAAGTTTAGAGGATTTTGAGATTTTACTTGCTATTGCATGTTCTCTGCCCCCATTTCCAAGAATTGCAATTTTCATATATTTAAATATATATCCTATAAATCATGAACAAGTTAGCAAAATTAAAATATCTACCAAATAATTTTGATATTATAGAAGAAGGTGACCATGTTATTTGTGCAGTTTCAGGAAAGAAAATTTCGCTAGAGAACTTGAATTATTGGAATGTTGATGAGCAAGAGGCTTACTTTTCTTATGTTGAAGCTTCAATAAAAAAAGAAAAAGATAATAAATAATTATTATTTTTTCCACCTATTGTGTGTCCAAATCCATTGATCAGGATTCTTTAGTATCATTTTCTCTAAGATCGTATTTAAATGTTCAGAAATTTCTTCTTGAGACTTTTCTGAATTAATTACTATTGGTTGAGATACATACATTTTAAAGTTATATTTCTCTAATCTTTCAATATAAATTGGAACTAAATCGCATTCATATTTTTTTATAATTTGAGCTGGTATTGTGGTGGTAGATGCTAAGCTTCCAAAGAAATCAATTTTTATACCTTCCGTAACTCTTTGATCAATCATTAAGGCTATTGAGTTACCTTTTTTTAAATTTTCTAAAATTTGTCTAGTGCCTGATCTTCCTTTCCTAATTTGATTTTTGCAAATATAGTTGGTTCGTATCTCTTCCATTGTTTTATTTAAAAAAATATTATTAAGCGGTCTATATATTGCAGCTAAATTTATTCCATACTTCTCAATTTGCATGGCCATGAGTTCAAAATTGTTAAAATGTCCTGAGATAAAAACAACTGGTTTATTGTTATTTTTAATTTTATCTAAATTTTTAATGCCATCTATTCTAATAAAATGCTCTAACTTGTTATTTCTAAAATCCTTTAAAAATGGATATTCTGCTAAAATCCTTCCGTAGTTTCCCAAAATATTATTTACAAATTGGTTTTCAGAAATATTTATTGCAATTTTAGACTTATGCAAATTTTCAATTATTGACCTTTTTTTTCTAAAAAAATTTCCAAAATTTTTGCCAATGAAAAACCCTAAATTAGATGCTGATTTATATCCTATAACTTTACAAATAATAAATAAAAATTTTACTAATATAAATTCAATAAAATATATTATTTTTCTCATATCTTTTCTTTTAAAAAATTTGAAAACTTTTTATAATTTTCTATTTGTAATTCTATTTTTAGGTATTTAATATTTTTTTTATTATAATTTGTGAGTCTTTTATAATCTTTCTCTGTAGTAATAATTTCTAATTTATCATTTGAAGCATGTTTTTTTATTTTCTCTATATCATCATTTGTATAATTATGATGATCTGGAAATATAAATTTTTTTGATATTTTAAACTTATATTTGTTAAGTGTATTTTCAAATTCCTCTGGATTTCCAATCCCACAAAAATATAAGTAACTTTTTTTTCTATTGAAACTTTTTATATTGATTGGAATATATTTAGAATAAAATATTTGATTATTAAATTTTTTTAATATTGATGAAAGTTTTGTATTTTTTTTTTCGCCAACTAAAAAAATTGCACTATATTTTTTTAATATTTCTAGTTTTTCCCTTAAAGGTCCTGCTGGGAGTAAATATCCATTACCAATACCATATGTTGAGTTAAAGCAAGCAATTGATATGTCATAATTTATTCTTTTGTCTTGTAAGCCATCATCTAAAATGGCAACTTCAAATTTTTTTTCCTCAGCTTTATCTAAACTTATACCTCTATTATCGTCACTAATTAGATTTCCATGAGCCTGAAGCATTTTTCTCTCATCTAATTGATCTAAATAACTTTTTTTAATGAATACTGTTTTAAACTTTTTTTTTAAAATTTTATTTATTTCTATGCTTAAAGAAGTTTTTCCAGTTCCACCAATATAAATATTTCCTACGCATATAGTTTTAATTTTATATTTTTTTCTTATTAAAAAGTTTTTACCAAAATTTATTAAAATAATAAAAATTGTAAAAGGAATTAATAAATAAGAAACTAAATTTTTATCATTCAAATATAATGGTTTTATAAATTTCATTTAGATAAATTTTTTAATTTCATATAGATTTTTATTTAGTATTTTATCTCCTAAGTATTTTAACTTTTTATTAACTGTATTTCTTTGTAAAAAATTTATTTTTTGACGAACAACAGATTTCATATTTTTTATCGAATTTACTCTTGTCGTAATTTTCAATTTCCCTAAAATTTTATAAACTTCTTTAAAGTTATCTATATGCGGACCGTATAGAATATAATTACCTTCTCTTGCTGATTCTAAAGGATTTTGTCCTCCATGCGGTATGAGTGATCCTCCTAAAAATGTTAATTTAGATAGTGAATAGAATTTTGCAGTTTCTCCGTAAGTATCAACTATGTATATATCTGTATCTTTGCTTAATTTTTTTGATGAGGTATGTAATTGAGAATTTAGCCCAATATTGCTTAATTCATCTTGTATTTCTTTTTTTCTGTTTATATGCCTTGGGATTATTATTGTTATCAAATTTTTAATTTCTGACTTTAGTTCTTTGTGTACTCTTCCAATGAATAATTCTTCTGTTCGATGAGTGCTTGCAGCACAAAAAATAATTCTTTTTGAAAATTTTTTTTTTAGAATTAAATTTTTTATATTTTCTTTTTGTGCTACTCCAAAAAACTTCAAGTTACCTACTAGTTTTATATTTTTTGTTCCTAATAATTTTAAGTATTTTTTTGATTCAATATTTTGAGGCAAAGCAAGAGTTATTTTTTCAAAAATTTTTTTAGAAAATTTAGGGAAGTATTTCCATCTATTAAAAGATTTTTTTGTAATCCTTGCATTGAGAAGGATTAATGGAATATTTTTTTTATGCAAATTATTGAACATATTTGGCCAAATTTCAGAGTCTACAAATATTGCTAACTTTGGTTTCCAATGATTAATAAAATATTTTGTTAAAAAATTTAAATCAAAAGGATAAAACTGGTGAACAGCTTTTTTAAACTTAAATTTTGATAAAATATGTGAGGAACTAGTCGTTGATGAAGTAATTAAAATTCTTTTAATTTGTTTATCCTCCTCAAATCTCCTAACAATTGGAATTATGCTTAATATTTCACCTACACTCGCACCATGTATCCAAATTGTTTCATTGGGTTTATTATTTTTTGCAAGAAATCCAAATTTTTCCTTAAATCTATTTTGATCCTCTTTTCCTAAAAATATTCTTATCAATATAATAAGTGGTGAAATTAATATAAGCAGAAATAAAAAGAAATTATAAATAACAAACATCAACTTTTGTTTATTTGTTTGTTATAAAAGTTTTTATAAGTATCAGATTTTATTAATAGCTCTTCATGATTTCCAGAATCTATTACCATACCCTTATCCATAACATAAATTTTATCAGAATTTAAAATAGTTGAAAGTCTGTGTGCAATTACAACTGTTGTCTTATTTAAAGTCAACTTATCTAACGCTTTTTGTATTTTTTCTTCAGTCTCAGAGTCTAAAGATGAAGTAGCTTCATCTAATAGAATAATTTTACTATTTTTTAAGAATGCCCTTGCTATAGAAAGTCTTTGTTTTTCCCCACCCGATAATCGGACGCCATTTTCTCCTATTAAGGTTTGATATTTATTTTCAAGTTTATCTATAAATTCTGAACACATTGAAAGTTTACCAGCTTCATATATCTCATCATCGTTTGCATCTGGTTTTGCATATTTTATATTATTAAAAATCGTGTCATCGAATAAAGTCACATTTTGATCAACTATTGATATTTCTTTCCTTAAAGAAAATAAGTTAACTTCTTTAATATTTTGTCCATCGATTTCTAATACTCCAGTTTTTGGATCATAAATTCTTGGAATTAAACTCAGCAATGTAGACTTACCCGAACCACTTTGTCCAACCAGAGCCGTCATTTTGCCACCATTTATTTTAATGTTTATATTTTTCAACACCTTATTCTCTAAATTAGTGGAATAATTAAAATTTATATTTTTACAATCAATTGTCCCGTGCTCTAGATTTAACATTATTTTATCTTCGTTAGTTTCAATTAAATTTTTTGTATCAATTATCGGAAGAATTCTTCTACTAGCAGATAATCCCTGGCTAACACCAACATTAATAACTGCTAAAGACTTTACTGGCTGATAAGCCAACATCATCGCCGCTAAAAATGAGAAAAAATTATTCAAACTCAATTGATCATTCATTATTAATTTACCAGAGTAAAAAATTAGTATAGCGATCATAATTCCTGTTAAAATTTCCATAACGGGTGTGGCCCTGATAAAGACCGAAGATATTTTTATTGATTTTTCTTTTAAATCATTAACAAATTTTTCTGATCTTTCATTTTCGTACTTTTCTCTTTGAAAAATTTTGATAATTTTATGATTTTTAAAAATATCAATTAAATATTTATTTAAGTCTCCAGATTTTATTTGAGCTTCTGTTACCACTTTACCCATTCTTTTACCTAATTTTTTTGCAATAAAAGATGCAAATGGAATCATAATAATTGCAATAAGAGATAGTCTCCAATTTTGGACAAACATTACAGTAAGAAGTCCAATTAAAGTTAACCCATCTTTGAATAGAGTTAAAAATGAAGTGCTAAGCATGCCTGTAATTTGATTTACATCAAAATTAAGATTGGAAATATATTTTCCAGTATGTTTGTTTTCTATATTTTCAGTATCAGCCTTAATAAACGATGAAAGCATGTTAACTTGTATTTTTTTTTTTACTTCTTCTGCAACTTTAATCATTGTAACTTTTGCTAAGTAGAGAGAAATTCCCTTTGTAGCAAAGGCTAAAATTATTAATAATGGAATTATCAAAAGTAGACTCTGATCTTTATTAATAAAAATTTTATCGATTGCTGGATCTAACAACCATGCTGTTGCAGATGTGCTAACAGCAACTAATATAGAAAAAAATACTGCTAGAAAAATTTTGTTTAAGTATTTTTTCGTATAGTCTTTGTAAAGTCTTTTTAAAATTTCAAGGTTAGACATTTAAATTATTTTCCCAATTAAAATATTAATAAATACAATGAGACCTAATAAATTATTACTTTTAAATTTTGCTAGACACATATTAGGATTTGATACCTTAAGATTTTTTATTTGATAGAAGGCCAAATGAAAAAAAGTAATTATTAGAGATATAAAATATGACACTTTAAAATCCATTAAAAAACCTATCAGAAATAATGAAAGAAAAAAAAGCATGTAACATAAAGAAATAAATTTTTTTGGGTTATTTTTAAATTTTATCGAGGTAGATTTAACTCCTATAATCTCATCATCTTTAATATCTTGATATCCATAAATAGTGTCGTAACCCAGTGTCCAAAATATGGCTCCAAAATAAAAAATAATTGGTACTAAATTTATACTGTTATTTATAGATATCCATGCAAGCACTAGACCATAATTAAAAGTAATTCCTAAAAATAGCTGTGGCCAATAAGTAAATCTTTTCATCAAAGGATAAGTAAATGCAAATGGCATAGATAATAGTGCCATCAAAATTGTGAATTTATTAAAATTGATCAATACTAAAAATGCTAATCCACATAAAGTAAAAGAGTAAATTATTGCATGCTTTACAGAAACTTTTCCCGATGCAATTGGTCTATTTTTTGTTCTCTCAACTTTTTTATCAAAATTTTTATCTATTATGTCATTTACAATGCAGCCAGCAGATCTCATTAGAATTGACCCAA
Organism: uncultured Pelagibacteraceae bacterium; assembly: GCA_902547535.1. GTDB lineage: Bacteria > Pseudomonadota > Alphaproteobacteria > Pelagibacterales > Pelagibacteraceae > Pelagibacter. The sequence goes on from CACCOB010000001.1 coordinate 112,564, forward strand.
GTAAAAATAACAAAGAATAAAAATAAAATATTTCTAGTTTAGAATTAAAATTATAAGCAATGGTAAGACCCCATAGACAAGGCCAAAATAAAAGCATGAAGCCAATCGGTCTATTTAACCTTGTAAGTTCAATGAAAAATTTGATTTTTTGCATAACAATTTACTTGTAAATAGCAAAGCAGAGTCTCATAATCAAATTGATTCGAATGAATATAGATTACACCGTTACTGCATTAATGTTTCCAGCAATACCTCTTATAATGAGTGTATATAGTAATCGATTTCATACCCTAAGTGGATTAATTAGAAAAATTCATGATGAGTACGTTTTTGAAAAACACACTCCCCCAGAGTGGAAAGATCAACTTATAAATCTAAATAGCAGAATTGGTGTATTAAAGTTTGCAATCATGTCAGCAGCATTTGGTTTTCTATTTAATATGCTGACTGTATTTGCTCTTTATTTAGAAAGTTTAATTGTAGCTAGAGTAATTTTTGGATCATGCTGTTTATCCATGATGGTTTCAATTATTTTTTTTATAAGAGAAATACAAATTTCCGGTAAAGCTCTTAGACTTCATTTATCAGATATGGATGTGCAATTTAAGGAATAATAACCGCTGGACCAGTGATCTTTCTTCCCTCTAAATCCTTGTGAGCTTGAACAGCATCTTCTAATTTATATTTTTTATAAATTTCAATTTTTACATTTCCCGATGAAATTTGTTTGAACAACATATTGGCTGCCTCAAGTATTTCTTCACTATTAGTAAAATATTGATTCATTGCTGGTCTTACAAAATATATACCTTTTGGTTGTAAAGATTTTGAAACAATTATTGGATCAAGTGCTCCAGATGCATTACCAAAAGAAACCATAGTGCCCCTTAATTTTAAACACTCAATTGATTTATCATATGTTGATTTACCTACACCATCATAAACAACAGAAACACCTTTGCCGTGTGTAAGTTCCATAACTTTTTTTGCAAAATCTTCCTTTGAATAGTTAATTACGTAGTCACAACCGTATTTTTTTGCTATCTCAATTTTTTCCTCACTGCCGACTGTTCCGATAAGGTTTAATCCCAAGCTTTTTGCCCACTGACAAAAGAATTGTCCAACACCCCCTGCAGCTGCATGAAATAAAACTGTTTCTCCCTTTTTTGGAACATACGTTTTGTGTAATAAATAAAATGTTGTCATACCTTTTGTCATAGCACTTGAGATAATTTCTAGATCAATATTATCAGGAACTTTAACAATATTTTTTGATGGGTAATTTCTATGAGTTGAATAAGAACCTAATGGAGCTGCAGCATAAGCGACTTTATCTCCAACCGAAAAATTAGAGACATTTGAACCAATTTCTTTAATTATACCTGCCGCTTCCAAACCAATTCCTGTTGGAAGTTGAAGAGGGTATAAACCTGATCTATGATAAGTGTCTATATAGTTTAATCCAATTGACACATGTTCTATCTGAACCTCATCAGCACCCGGTTTATCTAAAGTAATCTCCTTTAACTCTAGAACTTCAGGGCCACCTGTCTTTGTTACTTTAATTGATTTCATTTTTGCAAAAGTAATTTTATTTTACAAATGTACCTTTATGATAATCCTCGACTGCTTGCAAGATTTCTTGTTTAGTATTCATGACAAAAGGGCCACCTCTTGCAATTTGTTCGCCTATTGGTCTTCCAGCAATCAGAAGGAACTTAGCATTAGTTGAGCCATAAACCTTAAGTTTCTCACCCATTTTTAAAAGAATTAGTTTTGAATTTTCAATTTTTTGATGTTGTTGATTGCCAATTTTTATTTCTCCTTTAATTAAATAAATAAATGAATTGTGAGTTGAAGGTAAATCAAAATTGAACTCCTTATCTTTATTTAATTCAATATCAAAATAAATAGGTTCAACATTATGTTTTTTTATAGGCCCCTCAGCTTTTCTAAATTTACCAGCTATGACTTTGACTATTTTTTCTTCATCTAGGTGAGTTTGCATCTGATCGGCATCTATGTAGATGTAGCTAGGTTTACTCATTTTTAGTTTAGCTGGCATATTGATCCATAATTGAAACCCATGTAACCTACCTTCTTTCATTGCAGGCATCTCAGAGTGAATTATTCCACTTCCTGTCTTCATCCACTGAACATCTCCTGCAGTCATTCTACCTTTACCACCTGTACTATCTTCATGCTCAAAGTCTCCAGCTAACATATATGTTACTGTTTCTATGCCTCGATGAGGATGAGGTGGAAAACCAGCTATATAATCTTCGCTATTTTCTGATCCGAATTCATCTAACATTAAAAATGGATCAAAGTAATTAGGTTCCACACCTATGCTTCTTTTTAATTTAACACCTGCACCGTCAGATGCTGGTATAGGTTCGATAATTTGTTTTACTTCAATATTAGACATTTTATGTTTAGAATTTTTTATCTAAGCTAAAGTCTTTAGTTCCATTTATAAAAATAAATAAAAAACCACCTGCTAAAGCTATATTTTTCAAAAATGAGCCAAGTTGCATTTGGTCAGAGAAATCGTTGTGAAATATTATAGCTGTTACAATACAAAATAAACTTAATAAACCAGCTGATATTTTTGCTTTATATCCTAGTATAATTAAGATTGGTCCAACTATCTCAAGTATTATTGCTGGAATGATTAATATACCAGGTACTCCAAAGCTATCCATCCATTCTATAGTTCCATCATAATTACCAATTTTAAATAAACCATTGAGAAAAAACAATGCTGAAATTAAAATTCTTGCCATGAGATCTAGAATGTTTGTCATACTTATAAATTAGTATCTTGTCTAAACAATATCAAGCAACTGTTTAAGATTATTTATTTCATTTTCTGGCGTATAATCTAAATTATCAAATATAGAATTATTTCTATTGACCCAAATTGCGTTAAAACCATAATTACCACCTCCAGAAACATCCCAAGTATTTGCGCTTAAAAAAACAACTTCTTTTTCTTCAATGTTATATTTTTTAATTGGCATATCGTAAACTTTTGAATTTGGTTTAAAAATACTTACTTCTTCTACAGAAAAAATATCATCAAAAATATTCTTTAGATTATTTCTACTCACTAATTCATCGAGAAGAGCAGGGGTTCCATTTGAAAGTATTGATAGTTTATAACTTTTTTCTCTTAATAATTTTAAAGTTTCTTTTACCTCTGGATATGGAGATAGAATTTTGTAAAGATCCAATAATTCGGTCCTCATATTTGAATTGATATTGAAAACTTTCATTGATTTATCTAGGCTATCTTCTGTTACTTTCCAAAAATCTTTATGCCTTGTCATTAAACTCCTAAGCCAAGTATATTCCAACTGAGTAGTCCTCCAATAATTTGAGAAATTTTCCCATTTAGTACCAATTTTATCTTTACACTTTTCAGCTGCAGAATTTACGTCAAATAGAGTTCCATATGCATCGAAAATTATTGCTTTAATATTTTTCATAAATTACTTTCTTGATATGAGTAATATTAGAATATTTTTCTCTGAAAGTTTATCTCTTAATTTAAATTCTTATCTCTCTAAACCACAATCACATTATTTGACAAAAGTTATGCGAGTGAAAATTGGAGAAAAATTTTCTTTATTTAACAAAAATGGTGAATGGTTAGCTAAAATAGACAACATTAATGATGGAAAGGTAGAATTTAGCATTCAGGAACAATTGAGAAAAAAAGAAAATCCTTTGGATATTTGGTTAGCATTTTCTCCTATTAAATCAAATTATTCAAATTTCATGATGCAGAAAGCTACAGAATTAGGGGTTACAAAATTTTTTCCTATTATTTTTGATAGGTCTATTGTTAGAAAAATTAATTCTGAAAGATTGGAAAAAATAATAATAGAGGCAACAGAACAGTCAAATAGATTGAACCCTCCGTATTTAGAAAAAACTCAGAATTTGAAAACTTTTTTAGAGAAAAATCAAAGTACTATGGATCTAATTTTTACAGATCTTAATTCTAACAACAAAAAAATCGAAGTAGATAAAAAAAGCAAAAAACCTTTGTGTATTATAATAGGACCCGAGGGAGATTTTTCTGAGAAGGAAAGAGAAGCTATTTTAAATTTTAAAGATGTAAAATCATTTAAGATCAATGAGAATATATTGAGGTCAGAGACAGCAGTTATATCATCAATATCAATTCTTAGTTATATTCTTAATTTATAAATATTTATTAATCAATTTAATAGATTTTTTAATATCATCTCTATGAGAGATCTTAGCAATATATTTTCCATCTTTTAAAAGTATCACCGGTGAACTATGGTCAATATTATAATCACCATTTTCAAAAAATATTTTTTGGCTAATTATTCCCCAAGATTGTGAAAGTAAAAAAATTTCGCCTGGATCTCCAGTGATGCCAACAAATTTGTTATCAAAATTGCTTAGATAATCTTTTACTACTTCAGGAGTGTCTCTTTTTGGATCAACGCTAATAAAAAATACTTTAATATTTTTTTTTTTATTTTTTTTAATTCTGTTCATAACTATATCCATTTTATTTAATGTCATTGGACATATGTCAGGACAATTTGTAAAACCAAAAAAAATTGCAGTCAGGGGTCCGTTAAATGACTCTTGAGTTATTATATTGTTGTTCATGTCTTTAAGTTCAAAATCCGAGCCTTTGAATGCTGCGACGGATTGATCTTTTTGTTCTTTCATGGATAAAAAGACAGGAAGCATTAAAAATAAGAATATAGTTAGGCATCCTGTTAATACGGCAATGGAGGTTTTTAATTTCATTATTGTAAATTTGTATATTCGGACTATATAAATAATATGTCTTTGATAAAGAAATTATTTGGCGCATTAACCGAGAAACCTTGGGAACAAAATCAAGCAGTAATAGATAGTGGTCACTCGGGCAAAACTTTTGAAATATCAAATCAAATGTCTGCAGTAATAATTATATTCGGAGTAAGTACAACATTATTTAGTTTAATTTTCACTGGTTATCTTTATTCACTTCCGCCTGAACAGGATACGACTTTTATTCTTAAAACAAATTTACTTTGGATAAATACATTAGTTTTAATTTTAGTAACAATATTTTTTAACAAGATAAGTAAAGATTTAAAAAATGGAATTACAAGTTCGATAAAAAGGAATTTAATTTATGTTGGTGGACTAAGTTATATATTTTTGTTTCTTCAATTAGCTCTTTGGTATCAATTAATGCAAACTGGTAATTTTGTTTCAACTAATACCTATTTCTCATCTTACTATTTCTTCACTGCACTACATGGTATTCATTTACTCGGAGGACTCTTTTTTTGGGGTAAAGTTAGTTCAAGAATTTTTAAATCAGAGGAGAGTGAATACAAAAAAGAAGAAAAAAGTATTAATGCACTTTCATTATACTGGTTATTTTTATTTATTGTTTGGTTAGTATTTTTTACAATAATGTTTGCTTACAATGATACTGTAATTGAATTTTGTAAATCTTTAATTGCTTAGATTAATTCTAAAGAAATAAAACTAACACAGATCCAAACACTGCAATAATTATTAACAAAATATTTACTGATCTAAGATACCTCTTTGTTTCAGGTTTAGCCTCTCCTTTTGAAAATCTTCCAGCGCCTAAAGAAATTACAAAATAAAAAGCTAAAACTAGGACAAGTATCGTTATTAAAATACCTAATTTACCAAACATAAATATATTGATTATATTAGTATAATTAATATGTTTTATGACATTTTGTCATAGGTATTTATAAAATTATTATTCTATACAGGCACTATGCATGCAGGAATTATATTTTTACTAGTCATCATCGGATCGATACTATTTCATATCTTTACACCTTGGTATTGGACAGACATAGCATCAAACTGGAAAGGAATGGATGACACAATCACACTTACTTTCTGGGTAGGTGGAGGAGTTTTTGTAGCTGTTTGTCTATTCATGATATATTGCGTTTTTAGATATCAACATAAGGAGGGTAGAAGAGCAGAATATAAACCTGAAGACAAAAAATTAGAAAAAATTTTAACTTGGGCAACAACATTAGGAGTTGCTGCTCTGTTAGCGCCTGGACTTATAATTTGGAATCAATATGTAAATGTTCCAAAAAACGCAATCGAAGTTGATGTAATGGCATGGCAGTGGGGATGGCAATATAGGTTACCAGGCAAAGATGGAAAATTAGGAACAACCCAAGTCAGAAACATTGCAGATAATAATCCGTTTGGTATCAATCCAGATGATCCATTTGGTAAAGATGATATAATGGTCGAAAGTGATGTAATAAATTTAGAAAATAATAGACCAGTAAAAATTTTATTACGATCTGTAGATGTACTTCATAACTGGTATGTACCTCAGTTCAGAGCAAAAATGGATGCTGTTCCTGGTACAGTAACTTTTTATTGGTTTGAACCCAACAAAGTTGGAGAATATGAAGTTTTATGTGCAGAGTATTGTGGAGTTGGACACTATGCTATGAGAGGTGGTGTTGAAGTTCAGGATAAAGCTGATTATGAAGCTTGGTTAGGAGAGCAAGAAACTTTTGAACAATTATCTGCTAGATACGAAAAATTAAACGTAGATGGGAACAAATTAGCTAAAAAATAACAATTTAATAATTTAAAAAAATATATATATAAAGGATAAAAATATGTCAGACGAATACGATAACAACAAATCTTATCAAGCACAATCATCAGAGGTAATGGATGGTTCAACAGGTTCCGTGAACCCTGACATAGATTATGTAAGACCTTCAGAAGTCGGCGAACAAGAATTATATCATCCTCATAGTTTTATTGAGAAATGGATATTTTGCCAAGATGCAAAAGTAATTGGGGTTCAATATTTTTTAACAGCAGTATTTACAGGAGTTGTAGGATTAATTTTATCTTGGTTAATGAGACTTCAGCTAGGTTTTCCTGAGTTAGCTGGTTTCATGACTGCAGAACATTATTATCAATTCGTAACCATGCATGGAATGATAATGGTAGTTTATTTTTTAACTGCACTATTCCTTGGAGGTTTTGGTAACTATTTAATACCATTAATGGTTGGAGCAAGAGATATGGTTTTTCCATATGTGAACATGTTAAGTTTTTGGATGTTCTTTGTTGCAGTTGCAGTTTTAATGGCAAGTTTTTTTGTACCAGGTGGCCCAACAGGAGCTGGATGGACTTTATATCCTCCTCAAACAATTTTAGAGGGTACTCCTGGAGCAGGTATGGGAATTTTATTAATGCTTATTTCTTTATCTCTTTTCGTAATTGGATTTACAATGGGTGGATTAAATTACATGATCACAATTCTTCAAGCTAGAACTAGAGGAATGACATTAATGAGAATGCCCCTTACTGTCTGGGGTATATTTACAGCTACAGTGCTTGCAATGTTAGCATTTCCAGCATTATTGGTAAGTGCTATAATGATGACTTTAGATAAGGTTTTACAAACTAGTTTCTTCATGCCAACAATATTAAAGGCTGGTGAAGTTTTAGAATATGGTGGTGGAAGCCCAATTCTTTTCCAACACTTGTTTTGGTTCTTTGGACACCCCGAGGTTTATATTGTTGCGCTTCCTGCTTTCGGGATAGTTTCAGATTTAATTTCTGTTCATGCTAGAAAAAATATTTTTGGATACAGAATGATGGTGTGGGCAATTGTTGGAATTGGAGCATTAAGTTTCTTTGTTTGGGCACACCACATGTATGTTAGCGGAATGAACCCATGGTTTGGTTTCTTCTTTGCAACAACTACTCTAATTATTGCCGTTCCAACAGCCATGAAGGTTTATAACTGGATATTAACTTTATGGAGAGGAAATATAAGAATAAACGTAGTCATGTTGTGGTGTTTAGGTTTTATAGTAACATTTGTTAATGGTGGAATTACTGGAATATTTTTAGGAAACGTATCAGTTGATGTTCCATTATCAGATACTTATTTCGTGATAGCACATTTCCATATGGTTATGGGCATTGCTCCGTTAATGGTAATTATGGGCGCAGTTTATCACTGGTTCCCATTAGTTGCAGGAAAAATGTTAGACGAGGGTCTTGGAAAGTGGCACTTCTGGATTACTTTCTTAGGTGCTTACTCGATTTACTTCCCGATGCACTATTTAGGATTTATTGGAGTTCCAAGAAGATATTTTGAAATGTATGATAGTCCATATATGACATCAGCAGTGGGAATGAATGAATTTATTAGTATCGCAGCATTCATAGTTGGCGCTGCACAATTTATTTTAATATTCAATATAATTAAAACATTAAAAACAGGTAAAAAGGCTGAGCAAAATCCTTGGAAAGCTAATTCATTAGAATGGTACACTTCTACTGTTCCACCAGAACATGGTAATTTCGGTGACAGACTTCCGGTTGTGCATAGATGGCCATATGACTTTAGTGTTCCTGGAGCTAAGGAAGATTATATTCCACAAACTACTGCTCCGAGTGAAGTAATACATACAGAAGTAGAAAAAACATAAGAGAAATAAATGTCTGAACCAAAAATAGACGGCTTCGAACTTAAACCAGGGTTTAAGGGAATGGCGTCTGACACAGCGTCAGACCAGACAATGTTCAAAGGTGTACATTGGGGTAAAGCCATGATGTGGATCTTTCTATTAAGTGATACTTTTGTTTTTAGTTGTTTTTTAATTTCATACATGAAAGGAAGAGGTTCAACTCCTGTCGAGTGGCCAAACCCTAGTGAAGTATTTGCACTAGAGGCATTTGGTGTACCTGTTCCGTTATTACTGATTGCTCTCATGACCTTTGTCTTGATTACCAGTAGTGGAACAATGGCTATCGCTGTTAAATATGGATACGAAAAAAATAGAAAAATGTGTGGATGGCTATTATTGGCGACTGCGCTCGGCGGTTTAACTTTTGTTGGAATGCAGGCTTATGAGTGGTCAAAATTAATTCATGAAGGTGTAAGACCTTGGGAAAATCCATTTGGAGCTGCTCAATTTGGATCATTTTTCTTTATGATAACTGGTTTTCATGGCTTTCACGTATCTATCGGAGTAATCTTTTTATTTATATATACTTATAAAGTGTTTGCTGGCCACTATGAAAAAGGCAAAAAAGGATGGTTCACTAAATTAAAGGGAGATTATGTAGAAATTGAGATTTTAGGTCTTTATTGGCACTTCGTAGATCTTGTATGGGTTTTTATTTTTGCATTCTTTTACTTGTGGTAAAATAAATTATGGAAAATACAAATAATATTGAAAAAACAGATAAAAAAGAGGAAGCTTCCACACATAAAATTGGAATTTATCTTTGGATTTGGACTTTATTGTTCGTACTAAGTTTTTTTTCTTACATGGTCGACTGGTATCAATTCCAAGGAATGTTGAGATGGTCATTAATATTATTCTTCATGTTCTTAAAAGCCGGTCTGATAATGGCATTTTTCATGCACCTGTTTTGGGAAAGATATGCATTGGTAAATGTTCTTTTATGGCCAATGACGGCTATAGCTTGCTTCATATTTTTAATGGCAGCTGAATTTCAGTATACATTATTTTCAAGATTATTTTATTTTGTAGTTGGAGGTGGAGCTTAAAATGGATGCATACGGATATTTAGCTTTCTTCTTAATTTTATTTGTTTTCTTTATTTATATTGTTTGGTTTGGCTATTCAGTTAAATTAGAGAATCAGAAAGAACAGGGAGATAAAGTCTCTATAAATCCTTATGATCAAATACCTTTGCGTAGAAGATTAATTGATAAGAAAAACAGCAAAGTAGGAATTTTTGATCTTGGAAATCATATCTTAATAGCGGGTGTTATATTACTTGTAATATTTGTTTCACTGAATGTTGAGTAGTAGTGACCACAAATACAATTAAAAAAAAATCAGTTTCAATAAGTTTTTTATCGTACTTTAAATATCTTTTATTATTAATGAAGCCAAGAGTAATGTCTTTGGTTATTTTTACTTGCGCTGTTGGTTTATTAACGGCTCCAGTTTCGGTTTCTTTTCTAAATTCAATAATTGCAATTTTTTTTGTTACTATGGGTGCAGGTGCTGCGGGTGCTCTAAATATGTGGTATGAGGCTGATCTTGATAAATTAATGACAAGAACTTGTCTTAGACCAATTCCTACTGGAAAAGTAAACAGGGAGCATGCTCTTTTATTTGGTACATTGCTATCAGTTATTTCTGTAGCTGGACTTTATTATTTTTCAAATTTAACATCAGCTATACTATTAACTATAACAATAGCATTTTACGTATTTGTTTATACAATTTGGTTAAAAAGAAAAACACCACAGAACATTGTTATTGGAGGAGCATCTGGAGCGTTGCCTCCAGTTATTGGCTGGACAATAGCTACTAACTCGCTAACATTTGAACCAATAACATTTTTCTTAATAATATTTTTTTGGACCCCATCTCATTTTTGGGCTCTTAGCCTTTATAAAGCAGATGACTATCAAAAAGCTAAAATCCCAATGTTACCGATTACTAATGGAATTGAAGAGACAAAGAAGAATATATTTGTTTATTCATTAATAATGTTACCGATAGTAATTTTGCCTTATTATATAGGGTTTGTTGGTGAAACATTTCTTATTGTTTCTTTATTACTGACATTTTATTACAACTATGTCTGTTACGATCTTCTTAAATTCAAAAAAAACAAATTTGAAATTAGGAAGGCTAAAAAGGTATTTTCTTACTCAATTTTTTACTTATTTTTGCTTTTTGTCTTATTTTTGGTAGACCAGATCATAAAATAAATAATCCTATTTATTTTATAGGAAAATGGTAAAAAAATTCATGAAGTATGTAAGTACAAGAGATAATTCTATAGAATATAGTTTTGAAGAGGTTTTCATCAAAGGTTTAGCTGATGATGGAGGACTTTATGTGCCTACATCTTTAAAAAAATTCAGCTCAGATGAATTGTCAGATCTTAAAAATCTTAATTACTATGATTTATCTACTGAAATAATAAATTTGTTTTCATCTGATTTTATATCTAAAGAAGATCTTTCTGAGTTAATTGAAAAATCTTATTCAACTTTTAGAGAAAAAGAAGTTATTAAAATCTCAAATCTTGGCGATCTAAAATTGTTAGAACTTTTTCATGGACCAACACTAGCTTTTAAAGATGTTGCTATGCAATTTATTGGTAATTTGTATGAATATTACTTAACCAAAAATGATAAAAAAATTAATATTGTTGTTGCTACCTCTGGTGATACAGGGGCAGCTGCTATTGATGCAATTAGAGGTAAATCGAATTTAAATATTTTCGTTTTACATCCTAATAATAGAATTTCACCAGTTCAAAGAAAATTAATGACAACAGTTGAAGATGAAAATGTTTTCAATATCGCAATTGATGGAAATTTTGATGACTGTCAAAATATTGTTAAACAAATGTTTTCAGATTTATCTTTTTCAAATTCAATCAATATGTCAGGGGTTAATTCTATTAATTGGGCAAGAATTATAGCTCAAGCTGTTTATTATTTTTATACTTATTTTAAACTTAATCTTGATAAACCAATTTCTTTTTCAGTACCAACAGGAAACTTTGGAGATGTTTTTGCAGGTTATCTTGCAAAAGAAATGGGATTGCCCATAGATAAACTTATTGTTGCAACTAATGAGAATGATATTTTGCATCGAGCAATTTCTAAAGGTGATTATATTTCAAAAAAAGTTAAAGAAACACTTTCCCCAAGTATGGATATTCAATTAGCAAGTAATTTTGAAAGATTAATTTATTATGTGAATAATTCTAATTCTGACATTACATCAGATATAATGAAAAAAATTAAGAATAATGAATATAAAATAGAAAAATCAAATTTAGACATTATCCAAAAAGATTTTATTTCAGAAAGTTGTGATGAAAATGAAACTTTAGAAATTATTAAACAACATTTTGACAGAAGTAGTGTCATATTAGATCCTCATACTGCAGTTGGAGTAGGGGCTGCATATAAGCTAAATTTTAGTGATTGTGTAGTTTTATCTACTGCACATCCATGTAAATTTCCAGCTGCTACAGATAAGGCTATAAATAAACATGAAGAACTACCTAAAGAGCTACAATATGTTCATAGTAAAGAGGAAAATTTTCAATTACTAAAAAATGATACAGAGGCAGTAAAAAATTTCGTTAAAAGTAAATTATGAAGCTAAAAGTTAATGTCCAAATTCCAGACGCAAAAATCTTTCATTTAGTTGATGGTGAGCCCAAGGAGCAAAATATATCTGAGGTATTAGGATCAAAAAAAATAATATTATTTGGTTTACCTGGTGCATTTACAGCTACATGCTCTAAATTTCATTTACCAGGTTATGTTAAAAATGCTCAACAAATCTTAGATAAAGGTATTGATAAAATATTTTGCTTAGCTGTTAATGACCCTTATGTAATGAATGCTTGGGGTGAGGCGAATAATATAGGAGAAAATATAACTATGTTAGCTGATCCTTATTTGTCATTTACTAAGCTAATAGGTGCTGAAGTTGATAGGAATTCAAAAGGCATGGGAATGAGATCAAGTCGTTATGCAATGGTTATAGAAAATCTCCAAGTGCAAAATATTCAAGAGGAAGAAGAAACTAAAAATTGTGGAATATCTTCAGCAGAGGGAATTTTAGGTATTATTTAGCAAGAAGGGGCGTTCTGTTGCCAGGTGCCCTCTTATGAATTTACAGCTTCTCTAGCGATTAAATCTACTTCATTATTTAAAACATCAGATGAGTGACCCTTAACCCAACTCCATTTAATCTTAAATTCATCAGTCAAATTATCAAGTTCAATCCAGAGCTCTTTATTTTTAACCGGTTGTTTATTTGTAGTTTTCCAACCATTTTTTTTCCAATTATGAATCCACTCTGTTATGCCTGATTTTACATATCTAGAGTCTGTAAAAATCTGAACACTGCTTCCTTTAGGAATTTTTTTAAGAGCTTTTATTGGAGCAAGCAACTCCATTTGATTATTTGTGGTATCTTTTTTGCTACCTTTTATATGGGTTTTCTTTTCGTCTTCTATAATGATTGCAGCCCACCCACCATTTCCTGGATTTCCCAAACATGATCCATCAGTATATATTTTTATCATTATGAATAGTCCTTAAAAGAATTTAACTTTCTATGAAAATTTAATTTATCTAAATACTCTTTTGGATCTTTTATTTTTATCAATGCCTTTTTTGGAGTATTAAGATAATCATATGATCTTGTAAGGAGATATCTCAAAGCTGAACCTCTGCACAAAGTATTGAAATTAATCTTTTCCTTGGTAGTTAGTTTACGTATTGATTGGTAACCTTTTAATAATTGAGCAGATTTACTTTTGTCTAGAATAAAAATTTTATTTCTTTTTTTAAAACATAGTGCATTTACACATGTAGCTAATTCATAAGCCAAAAAATCATTTGCAGAAAAATAAAAATCTATAAAGCCGTAATATTTTTTCTTATAAAAAAAAATATTATCAATAAAAAGATCGCTGTGTATTATTCCATTGGGCATACTTTTTGGCCATTTTTTCTTAATATCGACTAAATCCATTCGCATAGTATTAATTAAATTACTTGAAATTCTATTAATTCTTTTATCTATTCTATTCAATAAAGGTGCCCACGAATTTACCGATAATGAATTTTTTCTATATAATTTTAATTTTTTTGCGGCCAAATGTAACAGAGCCGCATTTTTACCAACTTGAAAACAATCTTTGTTCGTAAGTTGATTTTTGTCTTTTCCCTCTAAAAAACTTACTAAACATGCAGTTTTATTTTTAATTTTGAATAAATATTTACCCTTTTTATTTTTTATTGGCTCAGGACACTTAATTTTATTTTTAGATAAACCAAACATCAAGTTCATAAAAAAAGGCAAGTCTTTTTTTTGAACTCTTTTTTCAAATATAGTCAGAATTATTTTTTTTTTATTTGTTTTTATTAAGTAGTTTGTATTCTCAATTCCTTTTTTTATGCCTGAAAAAGATGCAATTTTACCAACATTAAAGTTTTTCTCGATCAAGCTTAAATCGCTCAGATTTATTCTTGTATATACAGCCATTAATTTAATTTTCCTGGAATTTTAAATGTTACGTCCTCTTTTACTATTTCAACTTCCTCTATTTCTACAGTAAATTTTTTTTTAATATTCTCTATGAATTCATTAACTAACACCTCAGGAGCTGAGGCACCTGATGAAATACCTATAGTTTTGCATTTAGATATTTTTTCAAGTGGAAAAGTACTTTCAGAATGAATTAGTTCTGCATGCTCACATCCATTATTTTTAGCTACTTCTACCAGTCTAACCGAGTTAGATGAATTCCTACTACCGATCACAAATAGATTATCACACTCTTTAGCAATTTTTTTTACTGCTGCTTGCCTATTTGTTGTTGCGTAACAAATATCATCTTTTTTTGGTTCGTGAATATCAGGAAAGCGTTCTTTTAAAACATTAATAATATCTTTAGTATCATCAACTGATAATGTTGTTTGTGTAATATAAGCAAGTTTATTGTTTTTACCCCTCTGATAATTTTTTGCATCGTCAATCGTTTCTATAAGATCAATTTTTCCATCAGGAACTTGCCCCATTGTCCCAACTACTTCAGGATGATTTTTGTGACCAATAAGCAAAACCTTAACATCTTTTTTATATAAATTTTCTGCTTCTCTGTGAACTTTAGATACCAGTGGGCATGTTGCATCTACAAAAATCATATTTAAACTTTCTGCTTCTTTAGGAACAGATTTTGGAACACCATGAGCTGAAAAGATGACAGGCCTTGTTTTATCTTCAATTTCATCAATCTCTTCAACAAATATCGCGCCAATTTTTTTTAAACTATCAACTACATGTTTGTTGTGAACAATTTCATGTCTTACATATACAGGGTCACCATATTTTTCTATACTTTTCTTGACAATTTCAATTGCCCTATCAACGCCAGCACAAAAACCTCTAGGAGCTGCTAAAAGTATTTTAATATGATTATTTTTCACTTTCATCCTTTCTAAAAAAAGGAATTAAAAAAACAATACACGCAACTAGAAAAAAAAAACTACCAAACATAGCCCAGAAACTTCCTACACTTGATATAATAAAACCCAATGCAGATATAATGAACAAAATCCAACCAATTAAATTAATATTTTTATTGCTCATTTTTTTCAATTAAATATTCGAGCAATATATGTGGAAAAGTTAAAGAGGCCAATCCAATAAAAATAACCCGATATATAGTCTCGTTAAATTCATTATAATTATTTAGTATTAATATTGAAATAACGTATCCAATAATTGTCAAAATTGTTAGTGGAAGGGCTTTTTTAATGAAAACTGGCAAGCCTTTTGTCAAATTTTTATTTAATTCTCTAATCAAAGAAATTGAGTGCCTAATGGAATGCAAAAAGCAAAAGTAAATCGTAAAAGCAATTATTGGTGTAAGGAAATAATTTATGATAAGAATTGATACGTAATCCATTAATAATAGTGACTTTGCTTCAACACTTTTATTTAATGATAAAATAATTCCAGAGATTAAAGATAAAATTATAAGTACGAATAATATCTCGTTAGATATTATTAAATTATTTGAAATATTAAAATTTAATGTCTCGAATATTACAATTGTCTCTTCTTTTTGGAAAAATAATGGTGATGTAATAATTAATGATCCTTTAAAAAAATAAATTAATTCAAAGTTTTTCTTTTGAATAATAAATTCAGAGTCCTCTTTACCAAAATGAAAAGCAGCAATAATTAAAAATAAGAAAAGTAATAATTTTGGAAATGCCAACCAAATCAATATTGTAACTATACCAATAAACAAATACCCTAAATAAAAAATACTCATTGATTTATATCCAAAGTATTTAATAAGCTTCTTACCTTTAATATGATCCAGAGAGCCATGAGATATTCCAATTGTTAAAATTAAAAACAATGAAATTACCAAGAAACTGCCCTCTCTCAAATATTCTATTCCAGATAAAAGTATACATAAATTGAAAAAAATTAAAGAGTGGTAAAAATTAATTTTGATCATTTAATTTAAAAAAGTGCTTTTATAAAAATCCATTTAGGCATTTTTAATATTATTGATAAATCTTCAAAAAAATTACTTCTATTAGACAAAAATTTTATAACAGTATTAGATTTATTATTAAACATTCTAAAAAAAATATTTGGCATTTTGCTTGGATTATTTTTCAGAACTTTTAAAAAAATATTATCGAGAAATTGATATTTCTTTTTAATTTGAAAAGTTTTCAATTTACTAATGTTTTCGATGTTTTCTCTTATATATTTGCATTGTTCTTGAATATTTAGAAAAGTATAACCAGTACTTAACCTTGTCATACCTCCAGCTGTTCCAATATTAATTTTATTTTTAACCTGGCTGATTACTGGGTAAAAAAGAGGTATTGCACCCACTTCTTTATATGTAATCTTATAATCTTTTAGTTTTAGATTATTCTCAATATATTCTTTAATTTGCTGATCATAATCTTTTTGGGAGTCGTCATTCATTTCTGATAACCAAGTTGTTTCAACCAATGCTGTTCTTTTTGAATATGGAAGTGTATAAAAAAAATGAACACTTCCTCTCTGTTCACAATCAAAATCCATTAGATTCATCATTTCTTCATCAAAAAAATTATTTTTTGTCTCTATTTCTACCCCACAAAAATGCTGCCATAGACCATTGTTTTGATTATTTAAATTCGGAACGCTATTAAATATTAAAGAGTTATCAAAATTTATATTTTGATCATTTTTGTGAAATGAAATATTTTTATTCTCTTTTAATCTATTGTTTATCTTCTCATAAAATAGCCCACTATCAATACTTTGATATGGATAATTATTGCACTCTAGATGTTTAGTCTTTTGAGGCACATTTATGGAAAAATATTCCCAATTTTTTTTTACACAATCTTCAAAATTATGTGGGAATGTCCTCCAAAAAGACCATGTTTTATCTTTTTTGTATTCATTTCTCGGTTCAATAATAGCTAATGTTTTATTTTTTAACTTATGATTTGTCTCTAATTCATATGCCAAAGATAATCCTGCACAACCTCCACCAATTATTACAAAATCAAAATCTTTCATTTAAATTTATTTCTTCACTAATTAATTCGTGTTCTCTATCTCTAAAGTGATTATGTTTTTTAATCAATGATAGTTTTACTAGGTCAAATATAGATAATATTGTTTGTAATATCTTACCACTTTTAGTAACAAAAATTTTACCTGAATTATTATAATTTTGAATTGTTTGTTTTTTAATAATATTTCTTCCAATTTGTCTATAAACTCTTCTTGCAACTAAAATTGAAAATCTAAGAGTTAATGGAATATCTTTTATTGATGAAAAGCTACTATCATAAAATAAATCTGCAGTAGCCAATGTTTTTTTTATGGTTTCAAAATTATGTTTTATATAAAATCTTTTATTTTTAGAGTCCTCTATCACATCTCTAGAAATATTTGTTAGTTGCATAGCTATTCCCAAATCTATAGCCGATTTAAGAGAAGTAGAGCTGTTGACCTTTAAAATTTTTGCCATCATTAATCCAACAGTTCCTGCTACTCTATATGAGTAAATTAATAATTCCTTTTTTGAATTTAATCTTATTTCATTTTGAATATCAGACTCCACACCATCGAATAAGTCTTCTACAATTTTTATGGAAATATTATATTCATCCATTAATTTCCACATATTTTTTATTATTGGATTTTGAAATTCTTTATTGATAAAATTATTTTTGAAGTTTAAAAATCTCCTTAATTTAACACCAATTGTACCTTCATCGTCTGCTATATTGTCTAGAGTTCTACAAAAATCGTATAAATTAGAACATTTCAAATAGGTTTCTTTAGGAAGAAAAAAACCAGCCCAGTAAAATGATTTTGCGTATATTGATAGAAAACTCTTTTTCTCCATTACAAAATTTTGTCTAAGACTTTTGCTGAAGATAGTACTCCTGGTACACCTGCTCCAGGATGAGTACCCGCTCCAACAAAATACAAACCATCAAAAATCTCTGATTTATTATGAAATCTAAAATAAGCTGATTGGGTAAATTTTGGTTGAATAGAAAAACCTGAGCCATATTTTGTATTTAACTCTTTCTCAAAATAATCTGGAGTTAAATAAAAATCCTCAACAATATTTTCGCTTAGATTGGGCAGTAAACTTTCCTCCATTTTTTTAATAACTAATTTTTTCATTTTATCTCCCTCAATAGACCAATCTATATCAGATTGGTTATTAGGAACTGGCACCAACACATAAAAACAATCATGATTATCAGGTGCCATAGATTTGTCAGTAGCTGTTGGTCTATGCAAATAGTAACTAATATCGTCATTTAATTTTTTATTGTTAAAAATATCATCCAAGTGTTCCTTGTACTTATCTCCAAATTTGATGGTATGATGTTCAACATCGTCGTAAACCTTTTTAGTTCCAAAGTAATACACAAACAAACCCATTGAATATTCCATTCTTCTCATTTTCCAATTAAAAATAGAATTACTACTGTTTGTGTTTGCTAATTTTGAGTAAACTGCAGGTGGATCAGCGTTGCAAATAACATTATCTGTCTCTATTTTATCCCCGTTGCTTAGTTCAACTCCAGTTATTTTGTTTTTATCTGATAAGATTTTATTTACTTCGCATCCTTTTAATATTTTTATATGTTCTTCATTCATTAGTTTTTCCATCCCATTTATTATTTGACCAGTACCTCCCATTGAATAATGAATTCCCCATTTTTTTTCTAAATACAAAATTAATCCATATATTGATGTTGTTGTAAAAGGATTACCACCTACCAAAAGTGGATGCATACTAAGTAGCCTTCTTAGTTTTTCATTTTTGATGTACGAAGAAACTAAACCATAAACAGATTTATAACTCTTTAGACTAAATAAAGAAGGTATTTGTTTAATCATAAAAGAAGGTTTATCAAATGGTACGTCTGATAATTCAGTAAATCCTTTATCGAAAATTTTTTTTGTAAAATTAACTAAATTTTTATAACCCTCGACATCTTTTTCATTGATCTTTTTTATTTGATCAATCATCTCTTGTTCGCTACCTGAGTAGTTGAATTTGAAACCATCCTCAAAAATAAATTGATACCAGGTTTTGAGAGATTTAATTTCTAAATAATCTTTTGAGTTTTTATTAAAGAGCTTAAACAATTCATCAATCAAATAGGGTGCCGTTATAACAGTTGGACCACCATCAAATATAAATCCATTTTTTCTAAAAACTCTTGCTCTTCCACCTAAATCTTTGTGTTTTTCAATCAAAGTCACATTATGACCCTTAGCTTTTAATCTTAAAGCAGCAGCCATACCTCCAAAACCTGATCCAATTACTATAGAATTCATAATAGAGATTTTATATTATTTTGAGTAAATGTAACGTAATTAAGTTATGAATTAATTTTTTTTAATTCAGACTTTGCTTCTTCTAGATTTTTTTCGAAAAGATTATCTAATTTGGACTTATCAACTGTTGTCGTCATAATCTTTTTCACAGACTCTAGTGCAATTTTAATTGATCTATCTTTGATTTCTTTGATTGCTGACTCTTTCATTTGATTTATTTTAGTTTGAGTTAAATTTTTCTTTATTTCCGAACTTTTATGAAATTTTTCATTCATACTTATTACAAGCTGTTCTGACTCATTTTTTGCTTGATCGAGTATCTTTTTGGTTTCTCCTTCTACAGAGTTAAGTTTAGCCTGAGCCTTATCTAAGAGTTCCTTTGACTCAACTCTTAGCTTTTCACTTTCATCAATTTCCTTCTTTATGTCTCCTATCATTTTTATAAGGAGATCGTTTATATTCTGAGGAATTTTAAAATATACCAAAAGACCAATGAATATAAAAAATGAAATCGCTACCCAAAATGTTGCATCAAATGACATCTTTTCTCTCTTTATTTAATTTTGCTTGATCTTCTACTATCGCAGCAATGCTACTACTATTTACTTCTTCACCAATCAGCTCTTTTATTAATTCTGCAGATGTTTCAGCAGCTATTTTGTTTATTTTTTCACCTGATTTTTTTCTAAATTCAGACAGCTCATTTTCTACTGAACTAATTTCTTCATCAAGATCTTTTTCTAATGCATTTCTTTTTTTATTAATATCTTCTAATATTTTTTCTCTAGCCTGATTAAAGTAATTTTTAGCTTTAACTTTACTGTCCAAAATAATTTTTTCATATTCATCAATTTTTTTCTGACTTTCTTCTTTTTGTCTATCTGCAGTTTCAATATTTTCTAGTATTTGTGATTTTCTTGTCTCTAAGTTGTCGCTAATTTTAGGCAATATTACTTTTGTAAGAACAATAAAAAGTATTCCAAATGTGATGATAAGCCAGAATATTTGAGATATCCAAAACTCTGGATTGAGTTGAGGCATACCACCACTTTCAGCAGCAAATACTAAATTAACACATGCAAAGCATGTGATGAATATTGAAATAATTATTTTTTTTAACATTAATTAAAATGCAAATAAAATAATCAATGCAACTACTAGTCCAAATAATCCTGTAGCTTCAGCCAAAGCAAATCCTAATAATAAATTAGGGAATTGTTTTTGAGCTGCAGATGGATTTCTCATAGCACCAGATAAGTAATTACCAAAGATAATTCCAATACCAACTCCTGCACCTGCTAGTGCAATAGCTGCTAAACCTGCTCCTATCATTTTTGCTGCTTCTAATTCCATTCTTCCTCCTTTTTTATTAATGGTGTAAATTTAATGCATCATTCAAATAAATGCATGTTAAAATTGCAAATACATATGCCTGAAGAAAAGCAACTAATATCTCCAAACCTGTAAGTGCAACTGAAAAACTTAGTGGAAGCCACCCACCAACAATTCCTAAGCTAATAACAAAACCACCAAATACCTTCATCATTGTATGACCAGCCATCATGTTTGCAAAAAGTCTTACTGATAAACTAATCGGTCTACTTAAATATGAGATAATCTCAATAACAACTATTAATGGAAGTAAAACCATTGGAACTCCACTAGGAACAAACAACTTCAAATATCCTAATCCATGTTTCATAAATCCAATAATTGTAACCCCAACGAAAATAAATGCTGCAAGCATAAATGTAACTATTATATGGCTTGTGACTGTAAATGCGTAAGGTATCATTCCAAACATGTTACAAAATAGAACAAACATAAATAGTGAGAAAATAAATGAAAAGTAAGGTTTTGCTTTTGATCCTGCTGTATCACTAATCATTTTGGCCACAAAGGAATAACTTAGTTCTGATAGCAGCTGTAGTTTATCAGGTATTAGAGTTTTTTTCTTCGCTCCTAAATTAAAAATTATCAAAATAGCTAAAGAACTAATGACCATAAATAAACTTGCATTAGTGAAAGAGATATCAACTGAGCCTAATTTAATTTCTGGACCAATTCTATAAACATTGAATTGATACATTGGATTTGATGCCATTATATTCTCTTATTTATTTTGCATTTTTTTTGCTGATTTAATTACATTCATAATCCCTGCAATTACTCCTACAAAAAAAAATATTAAAATTAACCAAGGCTTAGTACCAAACCAATTGTCTAAAATAAACCCAATAATTGTCCCAACAGCTACTGCTGCAACTAATTCAGTGCTCATCTTAAAAGCGTGGCCCATTCCTGAAGTCTTAGGCTCTTTATTTTCTAAATATTTGGACTTTGCCCTATTTTTTGCACTTTTAAGGCGAGTTTTAAAATCTTCCTCTTCCATTAGTCTAAGCTACCATGCTCTCAGCTTTTTGTAGATCAACAGCAACTAGTTGACTTATCCCTTTCTCTGGCATTGTAACCCCATATAATCTATCCATTTTTGACATGGTTAATGCGTGGTGGGTTACTATAATGAATCTAGTGGAAGTAATTTTTGTTAATTCGTTTAGAAGATTGCAAAATCTAGTAACGTTTGCATCATCAAGCGGAGCATCAACTTCATCTAATACACAGATTGGTGAAGGATTAGTTAAAAACACAGCAAATATTAGAGATAATGCTGTTAAAGCCTGCTCACCTCCTGAAAGTAGAGTTATAGATTGAAGTCTTTTTCCAGGAGGACTTACTAGCATTTCTAAACCAGCATCTAAGGGATCATCTGAGTCTACTAATTCTAATTTAGCGCTACCCCCATTAAATAACTTTGTATAAACTTCATTAAACTTTCTATTTACTCTTTCAAAAGCATCTAAAAGCCTTTCCCGACCTTTTTGGTTTAGTTCTGTGATACTTTCTTTAAGTTTTAATATTGCTGTAACAAGATCCTGCCTGTCTTGTTCCATTTTTTTTATTTCAGTTTTATATTTTTCAGTCTCATCGTCAGCTCTTAAATTAACAGAACCAAGCTTTTCTCTTTCTCTTTTTTTTTCATCTAGTAGCTCCTCTTGAGTAACTAAATCTGGAAATTCATCACTTTTTTCAAGATTTGAATAATAAAGTATTTTACTTTCTTCTAAATTTAACTCTGTCATTACCCTTTCCAAAAGATCATTTCTTCTTTTATTTAAACCTTCAATGGTAGCTCCAGAGCTTGCTTTTTTTTCTCTAATTTCAATCGAACTTTCTTTTGTATTATTTAGTTCGACTCTTATTTCAGCAATACTATTATCTATTTTTTCAACTAAAACTTCATTTTCATTTTTTTCATTTTCTGAAATTCTTAAATTTTCAGAAATCTTTCCTTTTTTTTCTGCTTGAGATTGAGGTTGTATTTCTAGCAAATTTAATTTTTCCTCTAACTTATTTTTTCTAGTGTTTAATTCGTTAACCATTTTTTCAGAATTGGTTAATAAATTTTGCCAACTTTCAAATTCCTGATCAATAATATTTATCCTCTCTTTTCTTTTTACGGATTCTCTTTTTATGTTTTGATTTTTACTATAAGTTTCTGCGTACTCATCTTGCAATTTCTTTATTTGATCACTTTTAGAAGTTAAAGTTAAAATAGTATTATCACTTTCAAAATCTTTAACTTTCATAGTTAAATAAGATAAATTTATCATGCACTCATCTAAAATTTTTAATGTCTGGTGATTTCTATTTTCAGAGATTAATTTTTTAACTTCTTCAATTTGGTTTTTTATATTATTGATAATTTCATTATTTTTTTGTAAAGACTCTTTACTAAAGCTCTCAAGCAATACATCCATTCTATCTTGTTCATTTTTTAATTTTGATTTAGAGTTTTCTAAGTCTTGATTTGATAACTTTTCAGTCTCATAGTACTTTGAGTCTGTTTCAATTAAAGTGTTTCTTTCCTCTTTAAGTCTTTTTTCATTTGAATTAGCGTCAATTACGATACTTTTTTCTCTATCTATATCTTCGTCTATAACTTTAATGGAATTTTTTATTGTATCTATTTCCTCGTTTATCCTAGTACTTTCCTCATCTAAAGCTTTAAGCTCAAGATTTAATCTTTGTATCTTAGACAAGTTTTCAATATTTTTCTGTCTAATTGGTTCTACTCTTTCAAGTTCGTTTTTAATTTTAGTTTCTAACTCATTTATTTGTTTATTAAATACCTCTACTTTAGTGTCTGCTTCAGTATTTACTTCATTTTCTAAACTAATTTCTTTATCAATTTCTATAAGTCTTAAATAATATAGACCCGCCTCTACTTTTTTTATTTCTTCAGAAATTAATTTATATTTTGCTGCTTCTTCAGCTTGTTTTTCTAAACTTGCCAATTGTTTTTCTTGCTGTCGTCTAAGTTCATCTGCTCTTTTTAGATTATTTTCTGCTGCTCCTAATCTGATTTCAGCCTCATGTCTTCTTACATGAAGTCCTGCTATTCCAGCAGCTTCTTCAAGTATTGCTCTTCTGTCAGATGGTTTTGCAGTAACTAATGCTCCTATTCTTCCTTGACTTATTAATGACGGTGAATGGGCTCCAGTGGATAGATCTGCAAAAAACATTTGAGCATCTTTTGCTCTAACTTCTTTATTGTTTATATAAAACTTTGAACCTTTATCTTTTTCAATTTTTCTTCGAATTTCTATTTCATCTAAATCATTATATTGATGTGGACCATCTTCATTTTCATTATTTAAACTTAAAACTACTTCAGCAATATTTTTTGAAGGTTTATTTGATGTGCCTGAAAATATCACATCCTCCATTCCAGAACCTCTCATACTTTTGGCTGAAGTCTCTCCCATACACCATCTAATAGACTCAACTATATTTGACTTACCACAACCGTTAGGACCAACAATTCCAGTGAGACCTTTTTCAATTAAAAAATTAGTTTTCTCTGCAAAAGACTTAAAGCCATTTAATTGGATTTTTTTAAACTCCATTCAATGACTTATATCAGTTTTTCAATATATTTTTTTAATTTTTTATAGTTTTTAGGATTTTCGAACTTTTCACCGTTGATTATAAGTGTTGGAGTTGCCTCTATTTTATAGTTTTTTGCTCCATCGATTCGGTCTTCTAAAATAAAATCTTCGATTTTTGAGTCAGTGATACATTTATCAAAATCTAATTCAAAACCTGATTCTTGAATTACTCTTTTTAAATTTTTATTGAGATCCTCAATTGTGCTTCCTCTAACCCAGCTACTTTGGTTGTTGTATAAGTGATGAAGTATTTCTGATTTTCCATCATTCCTACAATGAGCTATTTTTGCTGCATTAAACGCAGCTATATCTAGAGGAAAATTTCTATATTCAATCGAAATTAAATTTTTATCTATAAAATCAGTTTTTAGCTTTGGATAAATATCTCTATGAAAATCTCCACAATGACTGCATGTCAAAGACTCGAAAACCATAAGTTTTACTTTTGTATTAACATTGCCGTCTTTAATATGTTTGATTTCTGCTGTTGCGTTAAAACTAATAAAAAATAATGATATTATTAACGTTTGTATTAATATTTTTTTCATCTTGTTTTAAATATTTTATTTAACTCTAATAAAGATTGCTTAATTTTATCATTCTTAATATTGATAATCTTATTTATATTTTTGCTATTTGTCGCATTTTTAATTTTATTATCTCTGGTTTTTTTGAATTCTCCCTCAAAGGTCTTTAACCTTATATTATCGACCACATTATAACCAAAAAAAATATTTATTTTTTTTAAAATTTCTTTCTTAGAATATTCTAGGTCAACTTCATTTCCTCTTTTAACCATTATACTTAAATAGCTTCCATTTAATTTTGAGTTTTTATAAGATATTGGATAGCAAACATTAAATAATTCTTT
Organism: uncultured Pelagibacteraceae bacterium; assembly: GCA_902547535.1. Taxonomy (GTDB): domain Bacteria; phylum Pseudomonadota; class Alphaproteobacteria; order Pelagibacterales; family Pelagibacteraceae; genus Pelagibacter. The sequence continues at coordinate 137,904 of CACCOB010000001.1, forward strand.
TCCAACAAGAAATTTCCAATTATCTAAAGTATTTGAGTAAATTTGTCCTTTTTTATTCAATATTCTTTTTGCTTCTTGGGGCAAAGTATCTTTAAAGGATCTTAGTCCTTGAACAGATTTATTTCTCTGCTTAGTATTATATTTAAAATTCATATGACAAATCAAAACATACCAAATAAAATTTTAAAATGGTACGACAATAATAAAAGAAATCTTCCTTGGCGAAAAAAAGTCTCTAAAAATCAAAAAGAATATTTTACTTTAGTAAGTGAATTTATGTTGCAACAAACTCAAGTAAAAACAGTAATCCCATATTTTGAAAATTTTACCTCGAAAATCCCAGATTTAATAAGTTTATCAAAAGTTAGAGATGCTAAATTGATGAAATGTTGGGAGGGATTAGGATATTATTCAAGAGCAAAAAATCTAAAAAAAACAGCAAAAATAATTATAAATGAATTTAAGGGAAAGCTTCCAAATAATGAGGAAGGTTTAAAATCGCTACCTGGGATAGGAGATTATACTGCAAAAGCTATTATGGCAATTGCATTCAACTATAAAATAATCCCATTAGATGGAAATGTTGAAAGAGTTTTGAAAAGAGTATTTTATTTAAAAAAAGAAAAAGAAATTTCTAAAGAGAATTTACATAAAAAAAAATCTTTTTTTGGGGAAACAAACAGAGCTAGTGATTATGCTCAAGCCATAATGGAAATAGGCGCATTAATTTGTAAACCAACAAAACCAATTTGTAATCAATGTCCAATTTCTAGAAATTGTAAATCTTTTAAAAAAAACGATTTTCAGATTGTGAAAGTAAATAAATTTAATAAACAAATATTTTTTGAGGCAAATATTTTTCAAAATAAAAAGAATAATTATTACCTTTTAAAAAACAGAAAATTTAATTTTTTAAAGGATATGGCTATATTTCCAATGAATGAGATACCTAAAATAAAATTTAGAAAACACGTGGGAAAAAGGATCAATATAAAAATGTCTAATATGGACATGAGAATTGCAATTACGATGAAAAATAATTTACCAGAAAAGAAAAATGGTTTTTTTGTAGATGTAAAAGATTTAACTAATTTGACTTTACCTTCATTTACAAAGAAAATAATTAATACTATCAGATAAATTAATGAAAAAAATTGCAATAATTGGCGGAGGAATATCGGGGTTATATTTTGCTAATATTTTAAATAGTGAAAAAAATTTTGAATACAAAATATTTGAAAAAAAAAATAATTTTAATTTCCAAGATGGTTATGGAATTCAACTATCAGTTAATAGTATTAAGTTATTGAATAACATAGGATTTAAAAATCTACCTGCATCTCAAGTTAGCTTTCCGTCAAAAGTTAATTTCATACAAGCAAATAACTCTAAAAAAATTTGCGATATAGACCTTACACAATTTAATGATCAATTAAATCGATACACAACACTAAAAAGATCAACATTATTAGAATTTTTATTTAAGAATGTGCCTGAAAATCAGATTAAATTTAATTCAAATATAACAAAAATAGAAAAGGCGAATGGCTTTAGAATTGCTTTGGATGAAAATATACATGAGGAATTTGATTATTTGATAATTGCTGATGGTATTTTTTCAAAAACGAAGTCATTGATATTGAATGATATTACAAATCCAAAATATAACTTTAATGTCGCTCTTAGAGGTAAGTTAAGGGGTGATTATGGTAGTGATATTTCTATTTATATGGCATCAAACAGTCATTATGTGATCTATCCGATAAACCAAAATAATGAATATAATTTTGTAGCTATCATAAAAAAAAAATTATCATCAGATGAGCTAAGAAATTATGATTTATTTAAATCTAATGAGTTTTTAAGCTCTTTAAGATCAAGTTTACAAAAAACATCACAAATAAGCTTTGGACATTTAAGTGAATTAAAATCTTTTCCTGTTTACGTAAGCAGCAAATTTCCGAGTTTAAATGAACAAAATATATTTTTATCTGGTGATGCTCTGTTCACTTTCTCACCATCATTTGCTCAAGGTGCGTCCCAAAGTATTGAAACCGCAAACGATATATTAAAAAGTATTTTAAATGGTTCAAATGAATACTATCAAAAGAGAATTGAAAATATTTCCTCAATAAATGACAAATCAAAATTTAATCATTTTTCATTCCATTTATCAAATCCTCTAAGTGTCTTTATTAGAAATAACATTTTGAAGTTTCTCTCAAAAAATAAAACATTTCTTGAAAATTATTTGGGTAAAATTTATAGAGCTTAATTTGTAGGTCTTAGTCTTTGTCGTAAATCATCAATTGGCTTTAAAGAATTTCCAGATTTATAATGCCAAAATGTCCATCCATTACAACTTTCTGCACCGATAATTTTTGCTGCCACTTTATGGATTGATCCTTCTGATTGTTGATATTTTATACTACCATCTATCATAATTTTTGCATTTACTTTCTTCTTTTGGTCATAAATTTCTGTTCCAGGTTTAATTAAACCCATTTCAACTAATGATCCGAAAGGAATTCTTGGTTTAGTTCTGTTATTTTGCAGAGTATCTAGAAATTCATCTTTTATGATATTTGTATTCTCTAATCTTTTCTTAGCAGCATCGAAATAATATTTTTCTTTTTCAATTCCAAAATAATTTCTACCTAATTTTTTTGAAACAACAGCTGTAGTACCGGATCCTAAAAATGGATCCAAAATGAAATCATTTTTGTTTGATGAAGCTAATATTATTCTATGAATTAAAGCCTCTGGCTTTTGTGTAGAATGAACTTTTTTTCCATTTTTTTTTAATCTTTCTTTTCCGTTGCAGATTGGGAAATTCCATGTGGATCTCATCTGCAGGTCATCATTTAAACATTTTAATGATTGATAATTAAAAGTATATTTGGATCCTTCGCTCTTTGAGGCCCAAATAAGTGTTTCATGTGCATTGGTAAACCTCGTTCCTCTAAAATTTGGCATTGGGTTATTTTTATTCCAAATTACATCATTTAGTATCCAAAAACCCAGATTTTGGATCGTAGTACCAACTCTAAATATATTATGGTAGCTACCTATAGCCCAAATTGTTCCATCCTTTTTTAAAATTCTTTTACATTCTTTTAACCACTCAAAAGTAAATTCATCATAGCTTTTAAAACTTTCAAATTGATCCCATTTATCATTAACAGCATCCACTTTAGATCTATCCGGTCTACTTAATTCTTTTTTTAATTGAAGGTTATAGGGAGGGTCAGCGAATATAAGATCAAAAGTTTCGTTAGGAATTTTTTTTAATTCCTTTAAACTGTCTCCATTAATAATTTTATTTTTTAAAGTTTTAATACTCATTTTTTAAATATTAATTAGACTCCAGAGAAGAGTCCGCGTCAACCTGTGATTGAATTATTTTGAGTCTACTTGTTGCTATTTTTTTTTAAGACTCAATATGTTGTGTATTGGATTGAATGTTTTGCGATGAAATCTAGTTATTCCATATTTTTTAATAGCGTTAATATGATCTTTGGTTCCATAACCTGCATTTGAGTCCCATTTGTATTTTTTGAAACTTTCTGACATTTTGAGTATCAGTTTATCTCTTGATACTTTTGCAACAACTGATGCTGCAGATATCTCTTTTATTTTTTGATCTCCTTTGATTACTGATTTTGTAATGTAATTATTCAAATCTGGGGATTTATTTCCATCAACAAGTACTAAATTTGGTTTAACTTTTAGTTTTTTTATTGCTCTCTTCATAGCTAATAGACTTGCATTTAATATATTAAGTCTTTCTATTTCTCTAATTGATGCTGATCCAATAGCCCAAATAGAATTTTTTTTTATATACTTAAATAATTTTTCTCTCTCAATTTTTTTCAATTTTTTGGAGTCTTTAATTTCTTTTTTATTTATTTTAGGATTAAATATAACTGCTGCCGCATAAACTGGACCAATTAAACTGCCTCTACCAACTTCATCAACACCAGCAATAATTTTTTTCATTGAGCAATAAAAAAATGATACAAAAATATTCCGATTATTAATCCTTTAATGAATGTGATCCACAATAATCCATAATTCGAAATATTAAGTTTCTCTTTCCACCAACTTATATATTTTTTATGTATTTCTATCATTTTAGATTTAAACAGATATTTTTAGTTCATCTATTTTTTTTCTGATTAATTTTAAATCAGCCCAAGAATATTTTTTTTGATCAGCTTGTCTTAATAAGTAGGCAGGATGAAATGTAATCATTGTTAAATACGTTTTGTTATGAATGATTAATTCTTTCCAAACACCTCTTTCTTTTGAAATTTTTATTTTTGAACCAAAAAGCGATTCCATTGCTGTGCTACCCATTAGAATTAAAATTTTAGGATCAATTATCGCGATATGTTGCCTAAGATAATTCGAGTATCTATTTATTTCTGATGGCTCAGGCTTTCTATTATTTGGTGGTCTATAATTTACAACATTAGTTATATAAATATTGTTCCTTTTTATCTGAATTGCGTCTAGCATTTTGTTTAATAATATTCCTGCATCTCCTACAAAAGGTTTTCCTTGTTCATCTTCTTTTTGTCCAGGCCCTTCGCCTATAATCATAATTTTACTTTGATTGTTGCCATCAGCAAATACTAACTGCTTAGCATTTTTTTTTAGCTCACAATTATCTATGTTATCAATTTCACTTCTTAATTTATCAAGAAGTTTAATTTTTTCTTCTATCTGAGGTTTAGTTTTAAGTCTGTTTATTGGTTTATCACTAAATATATATTCAATATCGTTTGAGTTAAGCTTTTCAAGGTTTAATATGTCATTTTGATTTTTGAAACTTAAAGTCATAAGTTGAGGTATGAAAATATTATTAATAATTTTATCATTTTTAACACTCCAAACCAGCACATATTCAAGCACAACCGTGGATAAAAAATTCAACCAGAAGTATTTATCTGATTATTTTTCTGCTTTGGTCTCATCAGGAAATCAAAAAAACGAAGAGGCGCTTGAATATTTCAATTCATCAAAATTTTTAATTCAAAAACATGATGGTTTTTTAAAAAAATATGTATTTTCACTAGTTTTGAATGGGCAAGTAAAAAAAGGTATAGATCAAATTAAGACTTCAAAAAATGATATCAATTCAAATACTTTCGAACTTAACTTACTTTTGTTAATTGACAGTTTAAAGAAAAAAGATTTCAAGCAAGCTAATAAAAGATTTAAAGAATTTCAGTTTAATAAAGATGATGGAACTTATGAATATGTAATTTACAAAATTTTAAAAGATTTTAATTATCTGTTCTTAAAAAAAGAGACTATCGAGGATAACAAGTATGGAACATTGAGTTTAATTTCTTCAGCTTTTCAAAATTGTTATTTAAATTCTCCAAATACCAGCTCATATTTTGAAAAATTACTAAACAGTTCTGATGGAGATTATTCAAGATACATGTTCTTTTATTTTGCAAATTTAATTGAAAATAATAATTTTGAAAAAGTTATTCAAGTTTCTAAAACGATTGAGCCTATTGGTGACAGCATATTATTACATCAAATCAAAGATTGGATTGATAATGATCAATACAAAAAATTTAAATCCCATTTCTCATGCTATAATGAAAATGATATTTTAGCTGAAATTTTTTATTTGATATCTAATTTATTTTCAACACAAAATATATATGATCAGTCAAATTTTTATTTAAGAATTTCTGAGTACTTAAATCCTAATTTTTATTTTAACCAATCTCTTCTTGCTGAAAACTACTACTTAAATAAAAATAATGATCAAGCTACCGAAATTTTAGAAAATTTTAAAAAAAAAGATAAATTATATTTTTGGTATAAAACAAAAAAGATAGGAAGAATATTATCTGAAGATAATAGTGAGGAAGAGGCTATCAACTATATAAATAAGAATTTTAATTCTATAAAAAAACCTACAGAAAAAATACTTTATGATTATGCAAATATAAATAAAGGTTTTGAAAAGTATGAAATTGCAATCAAATATTATACAGATTTACTCAAAAATGTTGATCAAAGTTCATATGCAATCTCAAGAATTTTATATAGGAGGGGGAGCAGTTATGAACGAACAGGAAATTATGAGAGGGCTGACAGAGATTTAATTGAAAGTTTAAAAATGTATCCAAATGAACCATACACATTAAATTATCTAGCTTATAGCTGGTTAGAAAGAAATTATAAAATAGATGAAGCGATAGATATGATACAAAAAGCACATAAACAAAAAGAAAATGATCCATATATAACCGACTCTGTTGGATGGGGATTTTATTTGATTGGTGATTATATCAATGCTGAAAAATATCTTAAAAAAGCATTGCAATTAATGCCAGATGATCCAATTGTTAATGATCATTATGGTGATGTCCTTTGGAAATTAAACAAAAAATTACAAGCAAAATATTATTGGCAAGCAGTTTTAGGACTTGAAGAGACAGAAGAGGAAATGAAATCGAAAGTAAAATCGAAATTATTAGAAGGTTTAGAAAAATCATAATTAATGAAATTTGAAAAGATTAAATCACATGCAAAAATTAATTTATCTTTAAACGTTCTAGGAAAAAAAAAATCTAAACTTCATAACTTAGAAACTCTAGTTGGTTTTTTAGACTTACATGATGATATTTATATAAAGAAAACAAATAAAAAAAACCATATAATAAAATTTACTGGAAATTTTTCTAATAAAATTCCAAAAAAAAATACTATCAGTAATTTATTAAAAATTTTAGATGAGGCGAAAAAACTAAAAAATCAAAAATATCTTATTTCAATTAAAAAAAATATACCTCAAAAGGCAGGGTTGGGAGGTGGGTCAATGAATGCGGCTTCCTTAATAAATTATATGATTAAAAAAAATATAATTTCATTGACAATGAAGGAGAAACAAAATTTATGTTCAAAAATTGGTTCAGATGTTATTTTAGGTATAGATCAAAAAAATCTAGTATTAGCTTATAAAAATAAAATAAAAAAAATCAAAAAAAATCTTAAAATTTTTACTTTGTTGATTAAACCCAATTTTGGTTGTTCTACAAAAAATATATATGCTCAAGTTAGGAACTATTCGAAACCACAATTTTTTAAAATTAAATCGAAAAATATTAATTTCAATACACTTTCAAAGATGAAAAATGATTTAGAGGTTATATCTTTCAAATTGTATCCAAGACTAAGGAAACTTAGACAATTTTTTTTGAACATAGATAAAGACTCTTATGTCAGAATGACAGGATCAGGTTCAACAATTGTAGGATACTTTATGTTCAAAAAAGCCGCACTAAATGCAAAGAAATTATTAAAAAAAAAATATAAAAACTATTGGTGTAATTTATCTAAAACTATATAAAGTTTTTTTTGTGATATATGAAATTAATTTTGGGGTGTAGCCAAGTGGTAAGGCAGCGGTTTTTGGTACCGCCATTCCTAGGTTCGAATCCTAGCACCCCAGCCAATTATGTATAATTTTTTAAAAAAAATTTTTAAAAGCAACAAAAAACTTACTCAAAGAGAAAGATCTTTTTTAAACATTTATAGTAATACAGAAGTTTCTAAAATTTTTGACTCTGTATCAAATTTTAATGAAAATAGTGAGATAAGATATGTAGGTGGATGCGTTAGAAAAATATTAGATCAAGAAGAAGTAGATGATATAGATTTAGCAGTAAATTTAAATCCAGATGAAGTTAAAGAATGTCTGCAATCAAATAATATTAAATTCTTTGAAACTGGTATAGATCACGGAACTATTACTGCTAATTTAGGTAAGAAAAATTTTGAGATTACATCTTTGAGAGAGGATGTAGATACTGACGGAAGACACGCAAAAGTTAAATATACTAAGGATTGGCTAAAAGATTCATCAAGAAGAGATTTTACCTTTAATTCTATTTATGCAGACAAAGAGGGTAATTTGTTTGATCCAAACGGTGGAGCAAAACATTTAGACGAGGGCAGGGTAATATTTATCGGAGACCCAAATAAAAGAATTCAAGAAGATTACTTAAGAATTTTAAGATATGTCAGATTTTTTCTTAATTATAGTAAAGTATCTCATAGTTTATCAGTACAAAAATCAATCAAGCAAAATATTGCGGGTATTGTCAATCTTTCAAAGGAAAGATTGATTAGCGAATTAAAAAAAATTATTTTATCAAAAAATATTCTAAAAATATCTGAAGACCCTTTTTCTTTGGAAATTTTAAAAACTATTTTTCCTCAACTCGTAAATTTAAATTGTTTAGGTAAATTAAATGAATATTCAAAAAATTTATTTAACAAAAAATCGTTTGTTTTTTTAATTTCTTATTTAATAATTGATGATACTGATAACGCAAATTATTTTTTATTTAAATATAACCTTCCTAACGAAAACAAAAAAAGAATAAAATTTTTAATTGATAACTATTACCTTTTCTCTGAAAAAGATTATTTTAGTAAGAAAAATCTTCAACGAATTTATTATTTTAATGATAAATCTTATGTTATCGATTTATTAGATTTAAAAATTTTCAATTCTAAATTGGTTTCAAAAAAACTCATTGATTTGAAAAAATATTTTGAAAAATTTGAAAAACCTAATTTCCCTTTAAAATCTAGAGATTTACTTGACAAATATAAAGTTAAAGAGGGTAAAGATTTTGGACAAAAAATTAAGTTGCTTGAGAATATTTGGTTAAATAACAGCTTTAAATTGAGTAAAAAAGAAATCGATAATGTTTTTGGTAATTAGATATACTTTACGTCTTTTATTTCAAAATTTTTTACACCAGCAGGAGTTTTAATTTCAACTAAATCTCCTTTATTTTTTCCTATAAGGCCCATACCAATTGGTGACTTAAAATATATTAGTTTTTCTTTGAGGTCAGCCTCATCTTTTCCAACAATTTTGTATTTAACATTTTCCTCAGTATCCAAGTTTTGTAGTAGTATTGTTGAACCAAATATTACCTTTCCATCATTATCTAATTTAGAAACATCAATCACATTTGCTCTAGCTATAATATCTTCAACTTCTTGAATTCTGCCTTCATTATGTGATTGTTGTTCTTTCGCCGCATGATACTCAGCATTTTCTTTTAGATCACCGTGGGATCTTGCTTCAGCTATGGCAGCTACTATCTCAGGTCTTTTTTTTTCTTTTAAAAAAATTAATTCTTCTTTTAATTTTTCTAATCCTCTAACTGTAATTGGTTCTTTTTCCATATTTTATTTCCATTTTGCAATAGGTGGAAGTGACATTAAAATAGCCTCAACATTACCATTAGTTTGTAAACCAAATTTGGTACCTCTATCATAAAGTAAGTTAAATTCAACGTATCGTCCTCTTTTTTCCAATTGAATTTCTTTTTGTTTATTTGACCATTTTGTTTTATATTTTCTTAATATTATCTCTCTAAATATATTTTTAAAACTTATACCAACTTCTCTGACAAAACTAAAATCCTTTTCCCAATTGTCTTTTTTATAATCAAAAAAAATACCTCCTATTCCTCTTGGCTCTTTTCTATGAGGTAAGTAAAAATATTCATCACACCATTTTTTATATTTTTTGTAATAGTTTTTATTATGTTTATCACATGAAACTTTTAACTCTTTGTGAAACCATTTTTCTAAACTTTTATCTTTTAGACAAGGCGTAACATCCATACCCCCACCAAACCATCCATGTGAAGTGTAAATATATCTTGTGTTAAAATGCATGGCTGGAACATGAGGATTTTGCATATGCATAACTATTGATATGCCTGATGCCCAAAATCTGGGGTTCTTATCACTACCAGGCATTCTACTTCTAAATTTTTTTGAAAATTTTCCGTAAACTTCTGAAAAATTCACTCCAACTTTTTCAAAAATTTTTCCATTTTCTAATATTCTAAATTGACCTCCACCTTCATTAGATTTTTTCCCTCTTTCCCAATTATTAATTTTAAAAATATTTTTTTTACCCTCTAATTCCTCTATTTCTTGGCAAATCACCTCTTGTAAAGTTTTAAACCAATTTCTAGCTAATTTTTTTTTTATTGATTCGTCCATAAATATTTAGTTTGTCTTATATTTTCAGAAAGAATAATTGCAACTGATGAAGCTAAATTTAGAGACCTTTTTTTCTCTATCATTGGTATTTTTATTCTATGATTCACTATTTTATGAACTTTTTGAGGAACACCAGAGCTTTCTCTCCCAAATAAAAGTGTATCACCATCTTTAAACTTAAAGTCTATATATGACTTACTTGCTTTAGTGGTCATTAATATTACTCTGTCTTTTTTCTTTGCGTTAAAAAATTCCTCTGAGCTATTATAGGTTTTGATCATACTCTCATCTAAGTAATCCATGACTACTCTTTTGAAACGTTTATCGCTTAGTAAGAACCCACAAGGTTCAATTATCTCCAGCAATGCGCCTAAGCAAGAGCAGGTCCTAGCTATTGCTGCTGTATTTTGAGGTATATCAGGCTCGTAAAGTGCTATTTTTGGCCTGAAATTATTTGTTTTGTGTGTCATTCTTGCTATGGAAAAAATATCTTTTTCTTCATATGAAATCATATATTAAGAAAAAATTAAAATAATAAATGTCTGATTCAGATAAAAAGAAACCAAATAGAAGAGATTTTATATTAACAGCAACAACAGCTGCAGGGGCTGTTGGTGTAGGTGCAGCAGTTTGGCCACTAGTCGATCAAATGAACCCTGATGCCTCAGTCAAAGCGCTTGCAAGTACAGAGGTAGATATTAGTTCAGTTCAGCCCGGTCAATCAATAACTGTTATATGGAGAGGTAAGCCCGTTTTTATCAAAAGAAGAACTCAAGATGAAATTGATAGTGCAAGAGCAGTTGATTTAAGTGAATTAAAACATCCAGAAAAAGATGAAGACAGAGCTAAAAATCCAGAATGGCTTGTAATGTTAGGAGTCTGTACTCACCTTGGTTGTGTTCCTTTAACTGATAAAGGTGACTACAATGCATGGTTTTGTCCATGCCATGGTTCTCACTATGATACATCTGGTAGAATTAGAAAAGGTCCAGCCCCTACAAATATGGAAGTACCAAAATATGAATTTGTTAACAGTAACACAATAAAAATAGGATAATAAAAAAAATGAGTGATCACGAATACACACCTAAGTCAAAAGTTGGGAAATGGTTTAATGACAGACTGCCATTACTAACATTAGCAAACCATTTAACTGATTACCCAACGCCAAAAAATTTAAATTACTGGTGGACTTTCGGAGGAATTTTAACTTTCTGTTTAATAACTCAAATCATTACAGGAATAATCCTAGGAATGCATTATGTGGCTCACGCAGATTTAGCATTCCAAAGTGTTGAACATATAATGAGAGATGTAAATTATGGTTGGTTAATAAGATATGTTCATGCAAATGGTGCTTCTATGTTTTTTTTAGCTGTTTATATTCATATCTTTAGATCCCTATATTATGGATCATATAAATCACCAAGAGAAGTAATTTGGATTATTGGTATGTTGATTTATTTTTTAATGATGGCTACTGCATTTATGGGATACGTCCTGCCATGGGGACAAATGAGTTTTTGGGGAGCAACTGTAATCACAAATTTGTTTAGTGCTATTCCTTTGGTCGGAGATAGTATAACAACTTGGTTATGGGGCGGATATTCAGTTGATAATCCAACGTTAACAAGATTTTTTAGTTTGCATTATCTTTTTCCTTTTTTAATTTTAGGATTGGTAATTCTACATATTTGGGCGCTACATGTACCTGGAAATAATAACCCGATTGGTATAGATATAAAAAAACCATCAAAAGATACAGTTCCATTCCACCCGTATATTGTAATTAAAGATTTATTTGCCCTTTTGATATTTTTAATAATTTTTGCATTTTTTGTATTCTTTTCACCAAATATATTAGGACATGCAGATAACTATATTGAAGCTAACCCATTGGTTACTCCAGCTCATATTGTACCTGAGTGGTATCTATTACCTTTTTACGCAATACTAAGATCAGTACCAGATAAATTGCTAGGAGTTATTGCAATGTTTGCTGCAATATTTGTTTTAGTTATTCTTCCTTGGTTAGATACCTCTAAAGTAAGATCAACTGTCTTTAGACCTATATATAAACAATTTTACTGGTTTTTAGTTGCAGATGTCCTGATACTTGGTTACGTCGGAGCAATGCCAGCAGAAGGTTTATACTTATTAATAGCAAGAGTTGCGACAGCTTACTATTTTGCTCATTTCTTAATAATACTTCCATTTTTAGGAATGAAGGAAAAAACAACACCTTTACCACTTAGTATCACAGAGCCTGTGCTAGGAGGGTCAACTGATATGGCAATGGCTAGAAACAATAGAGATTTTAAAGAGAGACTGTGAAAAACTTTTTAAAACTATTGGCCTTTTTTACTATTATCTTATCTTTAACATTTTCAAGAGCAAATGCAGCTGGCGAACAACAAGAATTATTAAAAGTTGATTGGAGTTTCAAAAGTTTTTTTGGAAAATTTGATAGAGCTTCTTTACAAAGGGGATATCAGGTTTATTCAGAAGTTTGTGCATCATGTCATTCATTAAAACATTTAAGCTATAGGAATTTAGCAGAAAAAGGTGGACCAGAATTTACCGAACTAGAAGCTAAAGCAATTGCTTCAAATTTTGAAGTTACAGATGGACCAAACAGTGATGGAGAAATGTTTGAAAGACCTGCTAAATTATCTGATAAATTTGTAATGCCATATGCAAATGTTCAGGAGGCAATAGCAGCAAACGGTGGTGCATATCCTCCAGATATGTCAGTTTTAGTAAAAGCCAGAGGTGGTGGAGCAAATTATATTTATTCTGTTTTAATGGGATACGAAGATCCTCCAGAAGGCATGGAACTTGATGATGGTGTATATTACAACAAATATATGTACGGCAATAAAATTAAAATGGCGTCACCTTTAGATGATGACATTGTAGAGTATTCAGATGGTACTAAAGCAACAGTTGATCAAATGGCAAAAGACGTAACAACATTTTTACAATGGACGGCTGAGCCACATTTAGAAACACGACATAAGATGGGTTTTAGAGTGATTATTTATTTAGTTGTTTTAACTATATTAGTTTACTTCAGTATGAAAAAAATCTGGTCACGTATTGAAACGAAAGTTTAATATATCTCCATCTTTAACAATATAGTCTTTACCTTCCAACCTCATTTTTCCAGCTTCTTTTGATTTTAACCATCCTTGATTTTTTATAAAATCATCAAACGAAATTGTCTCGGCTCTTATAAAACCCTTCTCAAAATCTGAATGGATTTCCCCAGCAGCTTTTGGTGCTGTCGTCTCTTTTGTAATTGTCCAAGCTCTAGTTTCCTCCGGTCCAGATGTAAAAAAGGTTTGCAGAGATAAAAGATTGTACCCTTTTCTAATTAATGAATTAAGTCCAGTATCTGACATGTTAATCATTTTCATATAATTTTTCTTTTCAATTTCATTTTCTAATTGATTTATTTGGTTCTCTATATCTGCCGAAACTATTAAGGTATCTTTTTCACTAAATTGGTTGATAAAATCTTTTGTATAATTATTACCTTTTTGGATGCTCTCTTCATCTACATTACATACATATAATTTTGGTTTTGTAATAAGAAGTCCGCTGTTTTTTAAAGTTTTTTTATCAAACTCATTTGTTATTAATGTTAAATTACCATCTTCATCAATAATTTTTTGTGCTTTTTCTAGTAGTTTTAATTCATCATTATCAACATTTTTTTTATTTTTTTTATCAAGTCTTTTTTGGATAGATTCTAAATCAGCTAATTTCATTTCAGTTTCGATAATCTCTAAATCTCTGACAGGATCTACGGTAGGATTAACATTCTGAATATCATCGGAGTCAAAACATCTAATCATATGAATAATTGCATCGACTTCTCTGATATGAGATAGAAATTTATTACCTAATCCTTCACCCTTAGAGGCTCCCTTAACAAGACCAGCAATATCAACAAAAGAGATAGTAGTGTTAATTTTTTTTTTTGATGTCGAAATTTCAGCTAGTTTATCAAGTCTTTCATCCGGTACTGCTACAATTCCAATATTTGGATCAATTGTGCAAAAAGGAAAATTTTCAGCTTGTGCTTTATTAGAGTTTGTTAAAGCGTTAAATAAAGTAGATTTACCGACGTTTGGTAATCCAACTATACCACATTTAAAACCCATTTAATTGTTGTTAACAGTACTAGAAAATAAGTCTAATTTTTTATCAATCAAGATAGTTAAAGATTCAATTATACTATTTGTTATTGAGTCTAAATGCACTTGTTCATCTTCATTGAAGTCGTTTAGCACATAATCAGAAACAGATATTTTGTTTTCTGGCTTTCCTATGCCAATACGAACTCTTGAATATTCTTTACCAATAAACTTATCAATTGATGCGATACCATTGTGACCTGCACTTGATCCTCCAAACTTTGCTTTAACTTTTCCAAATTCAATATCCAGGTCATCATGGAATACAATCACATCTTCTACATCAATTTTGAAGTATTCAAGTAGCTCTCTTATACAAATCCCTGAATTATTCATAAATGTGAGTGGTTTTATTGCATATATTTTTTTATCACCAATTTTTCCAGTGGTTAATAATCCCTTAAATTTTGGTTTTTGTTTAGACAATCCAAATTTTTGGTTAATAGCATCCACAATCTTAAAACCAATATTATGTCTATTATTTTGACTATTTGGGGTCGGATTTCCTAAACCAACAAGTAACAACATATCAAATTAAATCTAAAAAAAAAATTTCACTATTTATTATTTCTTATCTGATGAAGATTTATCTTCTTCTTTAGATTTTTCACCCTCAGCCTTGTCACCATCAGTTGAAGTTTTATCACCACCCTCTGAAGCTGCTTCAGCTCCTTCTGCGGCTTCACCTTCAGCTGCCTCTGCAGGTTTTTCTGGCTCTTTAACTACCGTAGGTGCAGCAACTGTTGCAATCACAAAGTCTCTACCTTGAATCGTAGGTATAACATTTTCAGGTAAATTAATTGATGAAATTTTTATACTTGTACCAATATCTAAACCCTCTAAATCTACAACAAGCTCAGTTGGTATATTTTCTGCAGGACATCTTAATTCTACCTTACGTCTTACAATATTTAATACTCCACCTCTTTTCAGACCTGGTGATAGTTCATTATTTATAAATTTTACAGGTATTTCTAAAATAATTTTTCCACCTTTAACAATTCTCATTAAGTCGAAATGAATAGGCTCATCAGTAACAGTGTCAAAAGCAATATTTCTCGTTAAAACTTTTTGTTCTTTCCCATCTAAATTAATAGAAATTACGTTAGACAGAAAATTTTCTTTATTTATTAAATTCTTTAGCTCTTTAGTGGTAATTGAAATTTTTTCATTTGGCTGTTCTCCACCATAAATTATACCTGGAACATTACCTTTACTTCTTAGATCACTCACTTGACCTTTAGTTTTTGTTTCTCTAATTGTAGCTTGTATTGTGCTCATAAAAAGCTGGTTTTTAACCGAAGTTTGCTTATTTTACAAGTTTTATTTAAATAGATCTGACACAGATGTTGAATTAGAAATCCTTTTAATTGCCTCAGCTAATAATACTGATATTGATAATATCTCAATATTTCTCACCTTTTTAAATTTATCTGAACTATCTATACTGTCTGTAATTACTAAATTTTTTATTTTTGAATTTCTAATATTTTTAACTGCATCTCCACTAAAAACACCATGTGTAGCATATACATGAACTTCTTTTGCACCTCTTCTTAATAATGCATGAGCTGCATTTATAATTGTACCACCCGAGTCAATAATATCATCAATAAGAATACAAACCTTGTTATTTACATTTCCAATAACATTCATAACTTGTGATTTACCTGGGCTAGGTCTTCTTTTATCAACTATTGCTAAACCTACATCTAATTTTTTTCCCAAGGCTCTTGCTCTCTCAACACCACCTACATCAGGAGCAACACAAATTAAATTTTTGGTTTTAATTTTTCTTTTTATGTGCTTCGCAAAAATTGGAGTAGCAAATAGGTTATCTACTGGGATGTCAAAAAAACCTTGAATTTGACCTGCATGCAAATCTACAGTCACTACTCTATCCGCACCCGCATTGGTTATTAAATTGGAGACTAATTTTGCAGAGATAGATGTTCTTGGCACAACTTTTCGATCTTGTCTTGCATAACCGAAGTAGGGTATTACAGCAGTTATATTTTTTGCAGATGATCTTTTTAGTGCATCAATACATAAAAGTAATTCCATCAAATTATCATTTGCAGGTGAAGAAACCGATTGAATTATAAAAATACTATTTCCTCTTATATTTTCGTTAATTTCAATGTATATCTCTCCATCAGAAAATTTTCTAATACTAGTGTTAACTAACTTATTTTTAAGATTATTAGAGATTTTACTACTAAGCTGTTTATTGCTATTTCCAGTGAGAATCTTCATTATTTGAGAATAATCTATTTAATCATAATTACAGAAATATTTCTACCATAATCATTTAACTTGTTTTTGATTGATCTTCTGGCACTGAAAAAGTTGTTACTTAATAAATATGTATCTTTTTTGATAATTTCAATGTTTTTAACCCCAAATTTCACAAGTTGCTCTTGAATATAATCTATTAAACTGAAATATATTTTATTTCTTTTAGTTTCAAAAAATTTTTTATTAGATCCTCGTTGTTTAATAAATTTATCCAAGAAATCATTTCTAACCTCATAGTTATCTTTTCCTATACAAGGTCCAATTACAACTATTAAATCATTAAAATTACTACCACTTGACTTAAATTTTCTTAATGTGGTAGATACTATTTTTTTGTATGCTCCCTTCCATCCTGCATGAAACGCGCTGATTAAATTATTAACTGGGTCATATATAAAAACAGGAGCACAATCAGCTGTCAAAATTCCTAAAGCGATACCTTTTTTATTAGTTATTAATGAGTCCCCTTTTAATCTTTTCCTCGGAATTTTACTTATTTTATAAACATTATTACTATGAATTTGATCTAACAATACAAGATTATTTTTATTACAACCAATTTTTTGGCAAACTTTTTCTATATTTTTCTTAACATCTTTAATTTTATCGTCAGATCCTAGACCACAATTTAAACTTTTATATATACCTTTTGAGACACCTCCCAATCGATTAAAAAACCCATGTCTTATCATTTTAAATTTAGAAAGTTTTTTTGATTTAAACATTATTCAAAACCAAAAAAATTATTATTTTTATTTTTGTATCCAAAAATTACTTTAAAAAGGCTACCCATTTGTTTTTCCTCTAGTAGCCGAGACAAAGTTTCTTTCATATATTTCTGCTTTTCATTAGTCATTTTTTTTTCTAAGATCTGCGCTCTTTCGATTATACCCATTCTTTCTAGAAAAAACCTTTGAGTGACTACTTTTTTTACTTTAAGATTATTTTTAAGGAAATACTCTTTTAATAAATTAAAATTTACTAGCGAAGTTATATCTGATTTACCGAGATTTTTTAGCATTGTTTCAGCTGAAATTTTTTTATTCCCCATCACTGACTGTATTGTATTTGAATTATTATAATTCAAATAACCGTAATCTATAAGTAAAATACCTCCAGAAAGTTTATTGATTTTCTTTATTATTGGATTTAACTCTATTAAACCCTTTTTAGGAAATTCAACAAATTTTAGTTTTTTTAATGTCTCAAATGTCTTTATTTGAGCCTTGTCTTTCTTGCTAGCTCTTCTAAATTTTTCAATAATATCAATATTGTTTTCTACTGAATAACATTTTTCAAATAACTCATTATTAATATTTGAAAACTGTTTAATTGGTATTGCATCAAAAAATTCATTACCAAAAAAAATAACTGGACCTTTTTTTATTGGGTTAAAGTTTTTAATCCATTTAATTCGTTTATTACTTATATTTTGCCTCTGTATTTTTTTTAAAAATAAACTTTTCTCATATAAGTAAATTTTTATAGCTTTATTAAATTCTGGAAACTTTTTTAAGGTACTAATTATAACTTTAGTTAAACTCCCATCTCCTGGTCCAAGTTCTACAAAATTAAATATTTTAGGTTTGCCCATTTTTTCCCAGGCAGAAATCAACCATATACCTATAATTTCTGAGAATAGGTTTGAAATAGTAGGGGATGTTATAAAATCTCCATTTTTGCCAAACGGATCTTTACTAGAATAGTAACCTACTTTAGGTTCGTATAGAATTTTTTCAATAAAATCATCAACAGCTAAAGGTGTTTTTGACTTAATTTTAAATTTTTTGAGATTTGATCTCATCATTTCTTTTAAAATAAATTAAAAAACCAATTAAAATCATTATGGTACTTAAAAACATTCCCATACTGACATGCCAAAATAAATATCCAATATGTATATCTGGCTCTCTAAAAATTTCAGAGATAATTCTAAAAAATCCATAAAGTATTAAGAACATGTATGAACAGCTTCCAATTTTATAATTTTTATTAAAAAAAATTAAATTCATTAAAGTAAACAAAATAACTCCTTCTAAAAATGCTTCATATAATTGAGAAGGGTGTCTTAATTTTTCGTCGTAGTTTGGAAAATAAACTCCCCAATTAGAATTTGTAATTTTTCCAACTAATTCTCCATTTATAAAATTCGAAATCCTACCAAATAAAATGCCTATTGGCGCTGTGATAGATACTAAATCTAAAAAAATAAAAATATCTTTCTTATTCTTTTTTGAAAATAAATAACTAACCACAATGATACCAATTAACCCCCCATGAAATGACATGCCTCCATTCCAAATCATAAAAATTTCAATTGGATTATTCAGAAAATAAGAAAAATTATAAAAAATTACATATCCCAGCCTTCCTCCTATAATAATTCCTACTATCAAATATGAAATATAATCTTCAAATAATTTTTGAATTATGTCATCTTTAATTAGTAATTTTCTACAATATAGCCAGCCAAAAATAATACCAAAAATATATGCTAGTGAATACCACCTGACGTCTAAAGAGAATATTTCAAAAGCTACTGGGTCAAAATTATTAGTAAACATTTGTAAAATTTATTATAAGCTATTAAAGATAACTCTAGTAAATAATTATTATGTCAAAATCAAGATTTGTATTCGATAAATTTGCAAAGCTAATTGAACAAGGTCTGATTAATTATAAAGATGTATCTGATGAAGTAATTTCAATACTAAAATCAAAGCGAGATGAAATTATATTTAAAATGAAACTAGCAAGTAAAGAAGAAGTAAATATTTTAAATAAGAGAATTAGTAATCTTGAAAAAAAACTAGAAGAAAAAAAGAAAAGAAAAAAAACTACAAGGGCAAAGAAATAGTTACTTTCAAACCACCTAATTTTGACTTATTAAAGTTAATATCTCCCCCATGAGATTTTATAATGTCAGAGGATATAGACAATCCTAAACCAACACTTGATTTTGACTCAGACCTACTTTTATCAATTTTATAGAATGGTTTAGTAATGTTATTAAATTCTGATTTGTCTACACCAGGTCCATCATCATCAATTGATAAAATAATTATTGAGTTTTTCTTTTCTAAATTTATGTATATTTTGTCTGCATATTTAACGGAATTATCAAGTAAATTGTTGATACATCTCGTGATTAAATTTCTTCTTCCGTTGAAATAGATTTTTTTAATAATTTTTTTTTCAATATTATAATTTTCATACTTTGAAATTATTTCATTTGTAAGTTCTGAAATATCAAATGTTTCAGTTTTATCTTTTGCCCCTGTACTAGTAAATTGAAGGTATTCATTAAGCATCTTTTCCATTTCGTCAACATCCTTTGAGATTTTTTCTGATAAATTTTTATCTTTGATAACAGCAAGCTGTAGTTTTATTCTGGTCAGAGGTGTTCTTAAATCATGACTAATACCAGATAACATTTCAGATCTTTGGTTTAGATGTCTTTGTATTCTTTTTCTCATTTTCTCAAATTCTAGACCTGCTTTTCTTATTTCCAAAGCTCCAGAAGGTCTAAATTCCTCAATATCTTCACCCCTGCCAAATCTTTCAGATGCCTGTGCGAGTTTGGTAATTGGTCTTGTTTGATTTTTTAAGAAAATTATTGCAACTGCTATCATTAAAATTGCAGGAACAGTTATCCAAAAGGCAAATATCCTAATAGAAGATGCTTGAATTCTCTCTTTTGGAAAAAATATTTGCAAAACCCCATCACCAAATTTTATTCTTAAATCTACAACTTCCTTGTATGAAATTGTATTAAACCAATGTTCGCCAATTTTAGGTTTCAATTCTCTTCTTAACGTCCTATCCATTGGACTAAACCATCTTTCAACTTTTATATCTGGTAGTTTTTCATTATCTAAAAACCTAACAGAAAAGCTAAAATTTTTATTATAAAGGTCTGTAACTATTTTTTTATTATATTCACTCTCATTGTTATAAATATCAATAATAGTAACTATTTCACTTACCAATGCTCTTGTTAAGCCTTTATTTGTTTTAATCCATAAACTGTCAAAAAAAACTAGAGATATAGTGATTTGTAATATCACTATTGGAACAGCTACAATTAATAAGCCTCTATAAAATAATCTTTTGGGTAAGATGTTTTTTAAAAATTTACTCAATCCAAAGAACATAACCTTCTCCTCTTATAGTTTGCAAGTATTTGGGACTTTTTGGAGTTTCTTCAATTTTTTTTCTTAATCTAGTTATAATAACATCTATTGATCTTTCTTTATTAAGATCTATTAAACTCGCGATTTCATCTCTTTTAAAGATTTTGCCAGGAGAATTTATCATTTTTTCTAAAATTAGTTTTTCAGTATTGTTTATTTTAAGTCTTTGGTCATCTTTTAAGATAAATAGCTTTTTTAGGTCTACTTTTATATTGCCAAATTCAACAACTCTTTTTACTTCTAATGATTTAGTTTTATTTAAAATATTATTTATTCTTAAAATTAATTCTTTTGGTTCAAAAGGTTTTGTTAAATAATCATCTGCACCTACCTCAAGTCCTTCAATCCTTTCAGATGGCTCTCCCTTCGCTGTTAATAATAAAATCGGTGTATCAATTTTTTTTTTATAATCCTGGGTAAATTCAAGTCCAGTTTTTCCTGGCATCATTATATCAAGCACTATTAAGTCAAATTTAATGATTTTAGTCTTTTCAAAGGCATCATTTGAATTTTTGGCAGTTGAAACAAGATAATTATTTTGATTCAAGTATTCTTTTACTAAATCTCTTATTCTATCATCATCATCTACAATTAATATATGTGCTTTAAATTTTTTCATTAATAATTTTTTTAAGAACTTTATCGAAACTTATTACATCGGCAGACTCTGAACTTAAAAATGCATCATAAATTCTTTTCTTCTGTGCAGAAAAAATCTCGTCAAAAATCTTTTTTCCACCCTCTGTCAAATATACATGCTTTACTCTTGTATCAATCTCGTCTCTTTTAAATTCTATTGCTTTTATTTTTACTAAATCGTTTAAAACTCTGTTCAAACTTTGCTTTGTCACTTTAAGTTTCCTTAATAAAGTTGAAATAGTTATACCTTCGTATAATGAAATAAGATGAATTACTTTATTGTGAGCAGTTCCTAAAGCATGTTTATCTAAAATTTTTTTAGCATCAGCGACAGTTTCCCTGTATCCATTAAATATTTTTTCTATATATTCTTTTAATTGATGATCTTTTAAATATAAAAGTTTTTTCATAATGGTAAGTTATATTGACATATTATATATACAAAGATATTTTTTCTAAAAAAAAAATCAAATGATACCATACGATAAAAGAGAAGGAAAAATTTGGTACAATGGTGATCTTGTTGAATGGCAAGATGCACAACTTCACGTGATAAGTCATGGGCTTCATTATGCAAGTTTAGTTTTTGAAGGGCTTAGGGTATATGAGGGAGAAATTTTCAAATTAGATGAACATACTGAGAGATTATTTTATTCTGCAAAAAGATTAGATATAGTAATTCCTTACACTAAAGATGAAATTAATAAAGCTTGTAACCAAATTATTAAAATTCAGAAAGTGCAGAACGGTTATGTAAGACCTTTTGCTTGGCGAGGAAGTGAAATGATGGGTGTATCAGCTCAGAAAACAAAAATAAATGTTGCAGTTGCAACTTGGGAGTGGGGGGATTATTTCGATCCTAAGTTGAAAACGGAGGGAATTAAATTAAATATTTCAAATTGGAGAAGACCAGCACCAAATACTATACCTTGGGATAGTAAAGCTGCAGGTTTATATATGATTTGCACGCTTTCAAAACATGAGGCCGAAAGACAAGGATATAGTGAATCTTTAATGCTTGATCATGAGGATAATGTTGCAGAGTCTACCAGTGCTAATATTTTTTTTAAAGATAAGAATGGAGAGCTTCATACTCCTACTCCAGACTCTTTCTTAAATGGAATTACAAGACAAACTGTAATTGAATTAGCAAAATCAAAAAATATAAAAGTCCATGAAAGAAAAATTAAACCAGTGGAACTATCAAATTTTGAAGGATGTTTTCTAACTGGAACAGCAGCTGAAATAACACCTATATCTCAAATTGCTGAAAATAATTATAAAGTTTGTGATCTTATTTTGGATCTTTCAGCAAGTTATGGAAAACTAGTAAGAAAAAAGAAAGCTGCTTAATCTTTATTGTCTTCAGAAATTGCGTGATCAATACCTTTTCTTAAATATTCATAAGCTGTATACAAAGTAAGGAAAGCAGAAAGCCATAATAAAATTATCCCAATGGTCTGAGCATTATAATCTTGAAAATTTATAATTCTATTTCCAGTATCACCTGTAAGCAAAATAGAAATTGAAAACATTTGGAGAAAAGTTTTTACTTTTGCTAAACTTGAAACCGGAAGTTTTACACTTCCTTTTGCCAAAAATTCTCTTAAACCAGATATTAGTATTTCTCTTGTTAATATAATTATAGCAGCTATTACCTCGTAATTTTTAATAGTTCCATCCATAACTAGCAATATTAGTGCAGTTGCAACTATAATTTTATCAGCAATCGGATCTAATAATTCACCAAGTTTAGATTCTTCTTTAAACATTCTTGCCAATAATCCATCTAAAAAATCAGTAAATGATGCGATTACAAATAAAGTAAATGGGATTACATCTCCATAAAACCCTGGTAAATAAAATGTGAAAACAAATATAGGAACAATTATAATTCTACCTATTGTTAGATAATTTGGAATTTTGATTTTCATTCGTGAAAGAAATTATATATCTTTTTAGCAACTTTTTCCTCAACTCCATCGACTGTTTTGATCTCATCTAAGCTAGCTGATTCAACAGCTCTAGCCGACCCAAAATGATTTAAAAGAGCTCTTTTTCTTATAGATCCAATTCCATCAATTTGATCAAGTAAAGACTTACTAATTCCCTTTTTCCTCTTAGCTCTATGAGCGCTAATCGCAAATCTATGAGACTCATCTCTTAATCTTTGTAAGAAAAACAGAGTAGGGTCGTTCTTTTCAAATTTGAATTCTTTACCATTATGAAAAAAAGTTTCATTTCCACTGTTTCTATATTTCCCCTTTGCAATTGCTATCATAGGAATATCATGCAATCCTAATTCATTTAGTGTTTCCCTTGCTACAGAATATTGTCCTTTACCTCCATCGATTATTACTAAGTCTGGCATGCTTAAATAATTGTCCTTCTCTTGAACAGCTCTTTTAAATCTTCTGTTTAAAACTTCACGCATCATTCCATAATCATCTTGTTCATTCTTTTTAATCTTAATATTAAATTTTCTATATCTTTTTTTAATAAAACCTTCCTCTCCATATGTAATTAGTGCGCCTACACTATTAGTTCCCTGAATATGACTATTGTCATAAACTTCGACTAAATTAATATTATTTTCTAAATCAAATTTTTTAGAAACATTATCAAATAGTTCTTTGTTATTTTGGCTTTCGTAAATTTTTCTATTTAAGCTGTCTTTTGCATTTTTGAGTGCTTGATTTACAACTTTGAGTTTAGATCCTTTTTTTGCTACTGAAATATTTATTTCTTTATTCTCTTTTTGTGAAAGTGTTTTTTCAATTAAAACTTTTTCTTTAATATCTTCACTTAAAATAATCGAGCTCGGCACACTTTTGTTTTCATAGAATTGAGAAACAAATGAGTTAAGAATTTCTTTAATATTATCATCTGGATCATGTTTCGGAAAAAAAGCTTGATTACCCCAGTTTTGTTTTGACCTGTAGAAAAAAACCTGAATACACGCTTTTCCAGATTCTTTGTAGCCAGCTATTACATCTGCCTCTACTAAATTTGCCTCATTTATTCTTTGAGATGACTGAATAATATTTAAAGACTTTATTCTATCCCTTAATATTGCAGCTTTTTCAAAATCTAAATCTTCACTAGCTCTTTCCATTTGATTAGATAAATTTTTTTGAATTTTTCTAGATTTGCCTGATACAAATTCAATAGCATTATCTACCGATAGCCTATATTCGTCCTCTTCAATATATCCAACACATGGTCCAGAACATCTCTTTATTTGATAGAGGATACATGGTCTTTCTCTTTTTTTAAAAACTGTATCATCACAAACTCTAAGCTGAAAAATTTTCTGGATCATTTTGATGGTCCAGTTTGCAGATCCAGCTGAAGCAAATGGTCCAAAATAAAAACCCTCTCTAGTTTTTTTTCCTCTATGTCTTCTAATTTGTGGCCATTTATCTTGATTACCAATAAAAATAAATGGAAATGATTTATCGTCTCTAAGTAGAATATTAAATCTAGGTTTATACTTTTTAATTAAGTTTGCTTCTAAAAGTAGAGCCTCACTTTCGTTTGAGGTGCTAGTAATCTCAATTTTGGTTGTTTGAGATAACATTCTCTCAGTTCTGATAATATGATTTTTCTCTGATACATAACTTTTTAATCTATTTGGCAAGTTTTTTGCCTTGCCAACGTAAAGGATTTCGTTTTTAGAATTTAACATCCTGTACACCCCAGGAAGTTTGGGTATAAGCGGTAACTCTTTTTTAATAGCTTCTTTACCGATATCAGAGCTTATCATGGCTTCTTTTTTTTGAAATTTGAATACCAACGGATGAACAATCTTTCATGATTTCTAATTTCTCAATTTGAAGACTTATTTTATCAATTCTTTTGTCTTTGAATAGTTCATCGAATACATCTTCCGCTAATGTTTCAAGAAAATTATAATGTTTATTTTTGATAAGTTTTTTTATCAATTTTACAATTTTTGCATAATTTACGATTGATTTAATATCTTTATCGTTAGAAGGTTTTTTGTCTTCATAATTCACCTCTAAATTAAATTTTACTTTCTGGGGAGCTTTTTTTTCAAAATCAAAATACCCAAGTTTTAAGTCAAGAATAAGTTCCTTAATAAGTACCTTTTTTTCATAATTAAATAGTGCTTTACTTTTTTCAATTTTAACAATTTTTAGGTTGCTTTTTTTCACTCTTTTCCTCCCATTATATCTGGGGTTTGCCAGTTTAGATTTTGACCACTATCTATTGCCAACACCTGTCCGGTAATAGATATATTTTTTATAAAAAAGTCAACAGCATTACATATTTGTTCAACATCTACCTGCCTTTTTAATGGAGTTGCCATGTATTGTTTTTTAAAATGTTTCTCACTTTGTCTCTTATTTTTTATTGTAGGACCTGGCGCAATTCCATTTACTCTTATTTTTGGAGCTAAGCTCATTGCGCTAGTTTTGGTCAAAGTATAAAGACCAGTTTTACTGATAGTATAAGAAAAAAAGTATGGTGTTAGTTTAAATACTCTTTGATCTATTATATTAATAATATTATTATTTTTTGCTCTAATATTTTTAGCAAATTCTTTTGATAAAAGAGCAGGTGTTCTTAAATTCGTTCTTAAATGATGCCCCCAACTATCAGTGGTAAAATTTTCTAGTTTATCGTTTTCAAAAAGTGATGCATTGTTTATTAGACAGTCAAAATATTTAAGTTTACTTTTTGCGAACTTAACAATTTTGTTTACATCTTTTTCTACACTTAGATCTCCTTTTACTAAATAAACTTTTGTACCATTTTGTGATAATTCTCTTTTAATGATTTCTGCTTTTGTTTTTGATTTATTGAAATGAATAACTATTTCAACCCCTTTGCCAGAGAGTCTTCTAGCTATAGCAGCTCCAATTCTGGTGGCCCCTCCTGTAATAATTATTTTATTTGCTTCCATTTCTTCTTACCTTTTTGAGCTCTAGTACCCGGCATGCCCATTGTAGATCTTCCTTTAGGGTATATTTTATTCTTTAAGTTATATTGTTTCACTTTAGGATTAAGTGTAACTTCTAACTCAGTACTTTCAAGTTTTCTAATTTCATCTCTTATTTTAGCAGCTTCTTCAAATTCTAGATTTGTGGCAGACTCTTTCATTTTCTTATTAAGTGCCTTGATATGTTTCTTTAAATTACCACCAACATTTGCCCCTGTACCAATTGTAACATAATCTTTTTCATAAACGCTTTCTAGTACATCACTTATTTCTTTTTTAACAGTAGAGGCGCTAATTTTATTTTTTTTATTGTATTCAAGTTGAATATTTCTTCTTCTTTCGGTTTCTTTTATTGCTTTTTTAATGCTTTTAGTTTCTTTATCGGCATACAAGATTACCTTTCCATCTAAATTTCTTGCTGCTCTTCCAATAGTTTGAATTAAGGATGTTTCAGATCGTAAAAATCCTTCTTTGTCAGCATCTAATATTCCAACTAATGCACATTCAGGAATATCAAGTCCTTCCCTTAATAGGTTTATGCCAACTAAAACATCAAACACACCTAACCTCAAGTCTCTCATAATTTCTATTCTCTCAAGGGTATCTATGTCTGAGTGCAAATATCGAACTTTTATACCATTTTCATGGAGGTATTCTGTCAGATCCTCAGCCATTTTTTTTGTTAATGTTGTAACTAATACTCTATAATTTTTCTCGATAGTCTTTTTGCATTCATGCATTAAATCATCGACTTGATTTTTAGCAGGTTTGATTTCAACCGGTGGATCTATTAGTCCAGTAGGTCTTATAACCTGATCTATAAATTTTCCTTTTGTTTGTTCTAACTCCCATGGACCAGGTGTAGCAGAAACAAAGACCGTTTGAGTTCTCATCATATCCCATTCCTCAAATTTGAGAGGTCTATTATCCATACATGATGGAAGTCTAAATCCATACTCTGCTAATGTACTTTTTCTTGATCTATCTCCTTTAAACATTCCATTTAATTGAGGTACAGTGACGTGACATTCGTCAACAAATATTAATGTATTGTCAGGAAAATATTCAAACAAAGTAGGAGGGGGTTCTCCGGGTTTCCTTCCCGATAAAAATCTTGAATAGTTTTCAATACCAGCACATGAACCAGTTGCCTCTATCATCTCAAGATCAAATTTTGTTCTTTCTTCTAACCTTTGTGCCTCAAGCAATTTATTTTGCTCTTTATGTTTTTTGAGTGTTATCTCTAACTCTTTTCTTATATTAATTACTGCCTGTTCAATCGTTGGCTTTGGGGTTATATAGTGACTGTTTGCATAAACCTTAACTAAATTTAGTTCTCTTACAAGATCACCTGTTAACGGATCAAATTCTTCAATTTTTTCAAGTTTATCTCCAAATAAGCTTAGTCTCCAAGCCCTGTCCTCTAAGTGAGATGGAAAAATTTCTAAATATTCGCCTCTAGCCCGAAATGTACCTCTATAGAAATTTTGATCATTTCTTTTATATTGAAGAGCAATTAAAGATTTAATTATTTGTTCTCTATTATAATCATAATTTTTTTGAAGAGTTAAAGTCATTTTACTGTAAGCTTCAACTGATCCTAGTCCATAAATACAAGATACACTTGCAACAATTAAAACGTCATCTCTTTCTAAGAGTGATCTAGTTGCAGAGTGCCTCATCCTATCTATTTGTTCATTAATAGATGCTTCCTTTTCTATGTATGTGTCTGATCTTGGTACATATGCTTCTGGAGTATAATAATCATAATAGGACACAAAATATTCAACAGCGTTATCTGGAAAAAACCCTTTCATCTCCCCGTAGAGTTGGGCAGCAAGGGTTTTATTTGGAGCAAGTATTAGGGCAGGCCTATTTGTCTCTTCAATTACTTTAGCCATAGTGAAGGTTTTACCTGATCCCGTAACACCTAATAAAACTTGATTAAACTGGTTCTTCTTAGCACCATTTACTAAATTTTTAATAGCTTCTGGTTGGTCACCAGCTGGTTTAAAATCTGATTTAATTTTAAATTTCTTTCCACCTTCAAGTTTTCCACCGATTTTTGGATTTTTACTTTGAATATCTGTAATTAAATCTTGATATGTATTTTCCATATATTAAATAAAGTAATAGAATATAAACAATTTTCAATGAGCATAATATCAAACAGTTTAAAAAGAATTAAACCATCTCCTACTATTGCAGTTACACAGAAAGCAAGAGAATTAAAAGCTGCGGGCAAAGATGTAATTGCTCTCGGCGCAGGTGAACCTGATTTCGATACACCTAATAATATTAAAAATGCAGCAGTAAAAGCGATTAGAAAAGGGGATACTAAATATACGCCAGTTGATGGAACACCAGCAATTAAAAATGCAGTCATTAAAAAGTTTAAAAGAGAAAATAACTTAACTTATACCTCGGAGCAGATAACAGTAGGAACTGGTGGAAAACAAGTTTTGTATAATGCTTTTGTAGCAACATTAAATAAAGGTGACGAAGTTATTATTCCAGCTCCGTTTTGGGTATCGTATCCAGATATGGTTTTGCTTGCTGGTGGTAAACCAAAATTTATTAAATGTGGGGAAGAAGATGGTTTTAAATTAACTCCATCAAAACTTAAAAAAGCAATAACGAGAAAAACAAAATGGATAATTTTAAATTCTCCTTCAAATCCAACTGGTGCAGCTTATACAAAAAAAGAAATAATTAATTTAGGAAAGATATTATTAAAAAATAAGAATATTCTAATTTTGAGTGATGATATTTATGAGCATGTAAAATTTGATAATTTTAAATTTTTTACAATAGCACAGATAAAGAAGCTTAAAGATAGAACACTTACAATGAATGGGGTAAGCAAAGCATATGCTATGACTGGTTGGAGAATTGGTTATGCGGCTGGTCCTAAAAATATCATAGCCGCTATAAGAAAAATCCAGTCACAATCGACCTCAAATCCATCATCTATAAGTCAGGCAGCTGCTGTTGAAGCTTTGAATGGAACTCAGAGTTTTATTAAAAAAAGAGCTAAATCTTTTAGTGAAAGAAGAAATTTTGTTGTGAATTATTTAAATAGTATTCCAGGGATTACTTGTTTAATGCCAAAAGGTGCGTTTTATGTTTTCCCAAGTTGTAAAGGGTTAATTGGAAAAAAAACAAAAATAAAAAATGATACAGATTTTGTACAAAAGCTCCTAGAAAAACAAAATGTTGCAGTCGTACAAGGTTCTGCATTTGGTCTTGATGGTTATTTTAGAATTTCATATGCAACATCAATGAAAAAATTAAAGATTGCTATGGAAAGGATTAAGCTTTTCTGTGAAAGTTTAGGCTAAATTTAGTCTAATTACTGATTTTGCTGCATCAACTACTGAAACTTCTGGTTCTATAAATTTCATTTGAAGAATCTCTTCAGCATATTTTTTATCTGTCTCCATTTTAAGTCCTAAATCAGGAACTAAATTTTTTGCACTTGAATCTACATAACTAATAAGCTTAACCATAAAATTAGGTAACTCTTTCTTAGGAAGTTTCTTGGAATGACTTGGAATGTTTTCAGCCATTATTTTTGATAATTCAAGAATTGATCTAGTTTCAGATCCAACAATTAATCTTCTACCTTCAGCCTTTTTATTATTTAATGATAAAACATGTGCTTTGGCTATATCTTTAACATGGGATATCATTACTGAAAATTTTGGAGCAGCTGGATATTTGCCTTGAAGTAATTGTTTAATATATTCCAATGATGTGCAGCTTTTTTCATTCAAAAAGTCTCCTAAAACAAAACCAGGATTTATACAAGTTAGTTTATTTTTAATACCTTTACTTTCCATAAGTTCCCAAGCAGCTCTTTCAGCTCTAGTTTTAGATACAAAATAATCTGTAGTTTTGTCCCACTCCAAGTCAGTCCAATCATTTTCACCAAATGTATAAGGGTTTGTTCGGTTTGGTTTTCTATACATACAAACAATAGACGATGTTTTTACAATATGTTCTACATTTGCGTTTATTCCTGCATTTAAAACTCTCAAAGTTCCATCTTTTGCAGCTGGAGTAAGTGACTCTCTATCATTTG
Source organism: uncultured Pelagibacteraceae bacterium (assembly GCA_902547535.1). Taxonomy (GTDB): domain Bacteria; phylum Pseudomonadota; class Alphaproteobacteria; order Pelagibacterales; family Pelagibacteraceae; genus Pelagibacter. The sequence continues at coordinate 168,354 of CACCOB010000001.1, forward strand.
AAACTTTTAATGGAAAAGGAGAAGCTACATGAATAATATATTTACAACCTTTAGCGGCTTTATCCCACCCATCATCTTTTAATAAATCTAATTCTACAAATGATAGTTTTTCTGTTGAAGCATTATTTTCCTCAAGTGTTTTTTTTGTTATTTCAATTGAATTAATATCCCTAACTGTACCTAATACCTCATAACCAGAATTTAATAATTCTATAGCGACATGTTTTGCAATAAATCCACTGATACCAGTCAATAAAACTTTTTCATTCATGTAATTGTAAAATTATTTTGATTTTCTTTTTTTTTCTAAGCCAAAAACAGGAGAATTCCTGAATCTCAGAACTAATATAGCTATTGCAATTAGCACGATTGCTCCAGCTTCATACAGCAATACTTCTGGATTTATTGATTTTCCTTGCAATATTATAAATCTAGCAAGTGCTGTAATAGCAATAAACAATGGTAAAGTTATTTGAATGGATTGACTTTCCCAAAATACTCTAACCATTGCTAAAACTTCTAAGTATAGAAAAAGTAACAGCAAATCAGCTAAAGTGACTTTTTTAACTTCAATCATTTGATATATTTCTATACCGAATGCAATAACAGTAGCCCCAAGTATTATTACTAAAGCTAATAATTGAATTTGTTTTACAATATTCTCCATAAAATTATTTTATAAATGATATTCTATTAATTTGCAGCTAAATATTTCTCTGCCTCTAATGCAGCCATACAGCCCATTCCTGCTGCAGTTACTGCCTGCCTATAAATTTTGTCCTTCACATCTCCAGCTGCGTAAACTCCTGGAATGTTAGTCTCGGTAGAATCGCTTTTAGTAATTAAATACCCTGTACTATCCATTTCTAGCTGATCTTTAAATAAAGATGTAGCAGGATCATGTCCAATAGCTATAAATAATCCATCTATCTTTAAATCTGATGTTTCATTAGTTTTAACATTTTTAATTTTTAATCCTTTTACATTTTTTGGCTCATCATCACCTATTACTTCTTCAACAACAGAGTCCCAAATAATATCAATTTTTTTATTTTCCATTAATTTTTTTTGTAATAGTTTTTCAGCTCTAAGTTCATCTCGTCTATGAATTAATTGTACCTTTGATGCAAATTTTGTAAGAAACATAGCTTCTTCTACTGCAGCATTTCCCCCACCAACAACTGCAACTGTTTTATCTTTAAAAAAAAAGCCATCACATGTTGCACATGCCGATACTCCAAATCCTTTAAATTTTTGTTCAGACTCAATGTTTAACCATCTTGCTTGTGCTCCGGTAGAAATAATAATTGAGTCTGCAGTATATTTTTGTCCTCCATCACCAATTGCCTCAAACGGTTTAGATTTTAAATTTACTGATTGGATATGATCTTCAACTAAATCGGTTCCAACTGCCTTTGCCTGTTCCCTCATTTGTTCCATTAACCATGGTCCTTGAATAACATCTGCAAATCCAGGATAGTTCTCAACATCAGTAGTTATAGTTAATTGACCACCCGGTTGCATACCAGCAACTAACATTGGTTTAAGCATAGCTCTTGCAGCGTAAACGGCAGCAGTATAACCAGCTGGCCCTGATCCAATTATTAACACTTTTGTATGTTTAGTTGGTTTTTCACTCATACAGGTCTATATAGTAAATAATGAGCAAATTAAAAGGTATATTATTGACTGAGGGCATGCACGGTATGCTTAGCCAAGTAGAGGGTTTAGCTAAAGCTCTTGATCTTGATTTTACTCACCACAAGGTTGAACTTAAAAGTTTATGGAGTTTAATTCCAGCAAAATTTACACCAATTTCTCAAAATGTTTACAAAAAAATAAAACATTCAGATTTTGATATAATAATTTCTTGTGGAAGAAAAAGTATAATTCCATCAATCCATTTAAAAAGTATCTCAAACAAAAAAGTTTTTAATATTCATATACAAGATCCAAAAATAAACTTTGATTATTTTGATTTTATTGTAGCACCCGAACATGACGGAATTAGTGGTTCAAATATAATTAATACGAAAGGTGCAATTCATTATCTTACAAAAGACGAAATAGAAGAAAATAAGGATTACTTAAACTCATTTATAAAAAAAGATAACAGAAAGATTTGGTGCCTAATTATGGGTGGGCCAACCAAATACTATGATTATTCAACAAAAAATATGAAACATATTTTTTCAATTTTCTATAAGATTTTAAAGAAAAAAGATTTTCAACTTGTCGTAATTCCATCAATGAGGACACCATTAAATACCATTCATTATGCAAAAGAATTTTTTGGTGAAAATCATACAGTTATAATGAATGTAGATAAAAAAGCCTATTTATCTGCTTTGGCCATTTCAGAAAATATCATAGTTACTTGTGACTCAAGCTCAATGATCTCTGAAGCCGCTTTAACAGGAAAACCTATTTATATTGCAAATATTTTGCCAAAAAAAAATGACATTCGGTTCCAAAGATTTCGAAATTTGTTTAGAGATTTAAATATTACTAGAAATCTTGGAGAAGATGTCGAAAATTGGACCTACCAAAGTCTTGATGAAACTAATAGGGTAGCAAAAATTATAAAAGAAAAAATAAATTATTAATGTCATTTTTAAAATCAATACTAAACGACTCAAAAAAATTTGATAATCCATTTGAACATTGGGAATTAAACAAACCACTCACAGATGATCAAATAAATGAGATAATAAGTGCAGATATTTCTGATCCAGCAAAACATAATCTTAATTATGATGGTACCAGAGCTATTGATGGTGGAGAGGGAAAATTTAGAGAAGGAATTTCAGATGGTGGACAAGCCTTAAAATTTAGATGTTTTGTAACTAAAGAAAATACCAGAGAATTTCCGGGACTTACAAATTTGATTAAAGAACTTCAAAGTAAAGAGACTCATCATAAAATTTCTGAATTAATAAATAAAGATTTGTCTCATTCTTATGTACGAGTTGAGGTTATATGTGATCGAGAGGGTTTTTGGCTTAAACCACATTGTGATATTAAGGAAAAACTTATTTCATGCTTATTATTTGTAAACAAACATAATGAAAGTGAAGAACTTGGTACAGATTTTTATGATAGTAATTTAAAACTAATTAAAACATTACCTTATAAAGATAATTATGGATATTTTTTTTCTAGCGGGCCCAATACTTGGCATGGAATGGAAAAGAAAGAAATAATTAAAGAGAGAAGGTGTTTACAAGTAAATTATGTGACTTTTAAAACTGATTGGAAAGTTGAAAATTAATTCTCCCAATCAAATCTAGGAAATGTATCAAATACTTTAAAAATTCCCTCAGACCAAGTGTTACAGACTTTAGAATAATCTTCATCATTTAAACTTAAACATTTTAATGACGCCAATTTATTTTCGTCTTTTTTGTAAATTGCAAAATCAATAGGTGGACCTACGGTTAAGTCACTTTTTAAAGTAGAGTCCATAGAAATTAGTGCACACCTTGATGCATCACCAATTGATACATCTGGTTTAATAACTCTATCAAGTATTGGTTTGCCATATTTAACTTCACCAATTACAAGATAAGGTTTACTATCTGCTGGTCTTATATAGTTTCCCTGAGGATATATTAGATAAAGCTCTGGCTTTTGTCCTTTTATTTGACCACCTATTATAAAAGTTGAACCTAAAAGTACATCATCAGTATTTATCCCTTGAGGAGATGAATGTTTTATATTTAGACTTCCTACATAAGATGCAATTTGTTCAAAGTCTTTACACGTATTTAAATTAAGTATCCCCGATGAACTTTTTAAATCCTTCTCTACAGATTTGTAAACAGCCTGTGATGTTCCTAAATTACCAGACGTTACCATTACTATTGTTCTATCGCCAACATCATGAGTAAACATTTTTGAATAAATATTTACATTATCTAAACCTGCATTAGTTCTAGAATCTGATGCGAAGACTAACCCTTCGTTTGTTTTAATTCCAATACAGTATGTCATGAGCGATTTTTATTTAAAAATGACATAATTATCAAATATTTTATGTCATAGCAGCTATTTGTATTTAGCAATTGTTTTGCAATTTATTTTATCAAAAATTGTAGAATGTCCGTTTCTATATGGAAAAGTTATGACTCAAAATCTGCATACGATGGATATTTGACAGAAGAAAATAAGATTAGAAAACATGCTAGAATAATGACTGGCATATTAGAAAGACATGGAACAAAAAAACTTCAAGAAATTGAAAAAAATTGTCAAAGCACAATAAGTGCTAGAGGTATTAATTTTAGAGTTTATGCAGCAAATAATAGAGCAGAGGAAAAAAAATGGCCTTTAGATATAATACCAAGAATTATTCCAAAGTCTCAATGGAATAAAATATCAAGAGGATTAATTCAAAGAGTAAAAGCATTAAATTTATTTATAGATGATGTTTATAATAAAAAAAAAATTTTTAAGGATAAGGTTGTACCAAAAGAATTAATATTTAACTCTCCTTATTATTTAAAAGAATGTGAAGGTTTTTCTCCAAAGTATAAAGCTTGGGCAAATATATCAGGAATTGATTTAATACGAAATATTAATGGGGAATACCTAGTTCTTGAAGATAATTTACGTGTCCCGTCTGGTGTATCCTATATGTTGGAAAATAGAATGGTAATGAGAGACGTATTTCCTGAATTATTTACTCGATATAAAGTTTCCTCTATCCACCAGTATTCTAATAAACTTTATCAAAGTATGGTTGAGTGCATACCAAAAAAAACTGACAATCCTCATATGGTTGTTTTGACGCCAGGTATTTACAATTCAGCTTACTTTGAACATTCATTTTTAGCTCAACAAATGGGAATAGCCTTGGTTGAAGGTAAAGATTTATTTGTCGAAAACGATTTTGTTTATATGAAAACAGTAAAAGGAAAATTAAAAGTTGATTGTATATATAGAAGATTGGATGATACTTTTCTTGATCCAAAAGTATTTAATAAAGAATCACTAATTGGAGTTCCTGGTTTATTTAAATGTTGGAAAAAGGGAAATGTTGGCATTATTAATGCCTTAGGAACTGGTGTAGCAGATGATAAGGCTGTCTATTCTTATGTTAATAAAATGATTGTCTATTATTTAGGAGAGCAACCTAAACTTAACCAAGTAGAAACATTTTTGTGTGAAAACAAAGTTCATAGGCAACATGTAATTGAAAATATAGCTAAGCTTGTTGTTAAACCAGCAAATGCTTCAGGTGGATATGGAATAATGATTGGTCCTAAGGCACCAAAAAAAGAGCGAGATGAGATGGTAAAAAAGATTAAAAAAAATCCTCGAGATTTTGTTGCTCAACCTTTAGAAATATTATCAACAATACCAACTATTTGTGAAAATGGTATTGAGCCAAGACATTTAGATTTAAGGCCTTTTATATTAACTGGTAAAACTTCTTATGTTACGACTGGGGGTCTTACAAGAGTTGCTTTGAGAAAAGGAAGTACCATAGTAAATAGTTCTCAAGGAGGTGGGTCTAAAGATACAATGGTTGTGGATGCTTAGTTTTCTTGAAGAGCTTTAACTTTAAGTTTTTTCCTCTTTAGAGCATTGATTGCTTCTAAAAATGAATATGCAGTAGACATATTCGTGCAATAAGGAATTTTATTAGCTAAAGTCCCCCTTCTTAGTGCTCTTGCATCACTAATTCTATTTTCACTATTTCCGCCACCAGTATTAATTACCAATGAGATTTTTTTTGAATTAAGTACATCTACTATATGAGGTTTACCACTACTCACTTTATTAATTTTTCTGCATTTCATACCATTCTTAATTAAAATATCTGCAGTTCCTTTAGTTGCCGATAGAGTAAATCCAAGTTTTAATAATCTCTGTGCAACGCCAACAATTTCTTGTTTATGAGAGTCTTTTACTGATAAAAATGCTAAACCTTTTGTAGGTAATGAATTTGCTGCAGCTATTTGACTTTTGGCTATTGCCATACCAAAGTCATCATCAAACCCCATCACTTCTCCAGTAGATTTCATTTCTGGTCCAAGTAATAGATCGCTATCAGGAAATTTATTGAATGGAAATACTGCTTCTTTGACTGCAAATTTTTTATTGTTTTTATATTTTAATTTGTACTTTGAAAGTTTTTCTCCAGCCATTATTCTCGATGCAATTTTAGCTAGCGGAACACCATTAGCTTTTGAGACAAATGGAACTGTTCTGCTTGCTCTTGGGTTTACTTCTATTACAAATATTTCATCCTTTTTTATTGCAAATTGAATATTTAAAAGCCCTTTAACTTTTAGTGCTAATGCTAATTTTCTAGTTTGGATTTTAATTTCTTTTAAAAGATTATCTTTGATTGATACTGGAGGTAAACAACATGCTGAGTCCCCAGAATGAACTCCTGCTTCTTCAATGTGTTGCATAATACCTGCAACATAAACATCTTTTCCATCAGAGATAGCATCTACATCAACTTCCATTGCATGATCTATAAATTTATCAATTAAAATTGGATTTTGTTCTGAAGCTTTAAATGCTTCATTAATAAATTTTTTAAGTTGGCTTTTATCATGAACTATTTCCATCGCTCTTCCACCCAAAACATACGAGGGTCTTACAACAACTGGAAGACCAATGTTTTCACTTATTTTAATTGCTTGATCAAACTTGTTAGCAATACCACTTTTTGCTTGTTTTAAATTCAGTTTGTTTAATAGATCTCTGAAACGATCTCTATCTTCTGCTAAATCAATTGAACCATATTGAGTACCAAGTATTGGTAATTTGTTTTCATGCAAAAATTTTGCTAATTTAATTGGAGTTTGACCTCCAAATTGAGCAATAACTCCAATCAAATTTCCTTTTGATTTTTCTTTAATAATAATATTTTGAACATATTCCTCTATAAGAGGCTCAAAGTATAATCTATCGCTTGTATCATAATCTGTCGAAACAGTTTCAGGATTGCAATTTACCATAATTGTTTCAAATCCAGCTTCCTTTAGAGAAAAACTTGCCTGACAACAGCAATAATCAAATTCTATTCCTTGACCAATTCTATTTGGACCTCCTCCAAGTATAATTATTTTCTTTTTATTACTAGGATCAGCCTCACACTCAGTATTCAACGCAAAATTTCTCTGATACGTTGAATACATATATGGAGTAAAAGATTTAAATTCTGCTGCGCAAGTGTCTACTTTTTTAAATACAGGCAAAACTTTAAGAGCAACTCTTTTTGATCTAACTATTTTCTCTTTAATTCCTGTAAGTTTTGATAATTTTTTATCTGAAAAACCAATGGATTTAATTCTATTAAACTCATTGTATGTTTTTGGAATTCCTTTCTTAATTATATTTTTTTCTTCATAAACAAGATCTTTGATTTGATTTAAGAACCAGGGATCAACTTTAGATAGTTTATATATTGTGTTTAATGAAATATTTTTCCTAAAAGCTTCTCCAATTAATAATAGTCTATTTGGAATGCTAACTTTCAAATTTTTTAAAATATCTTTTTTTGAATAATTAAAAAAATTGTCCAGTCCTGATAATCCAGTTTCTAATGAAACCAAAGCTTTTTGAAAAGACTCTTTAAAGTTTCTACCAATTGCCATTGCCTCACCAACCGATCTCATTGAAGTTCCAAGCACAGCTTTGGTGTCAGAAAATTTCTCAAATGTAAATCTAGGTATTTTTGTAACCACATAATCGATGGTTGGTTCAAATGAAGCGGGTGTTACCTTTGTTATTTCATTTTTTAATTCATCAAGAGTATATCCAACTGCAAGTTTAGCAGCTACTTTTGCAATTGGAAAACCTGTGGCTTTAGAAGCTAGAGCTGAGGATCTAGATACCCTTGGGTTCATCTCAATTATAACCATTCTTCCATTTCTAGGGTTAATTGCAAACTGTACATTTGATCCTCCAGTCTCAACCCCAATTTTTCTTAAACAAGCAATTGAGGCATTTCTCATGACTTGGTATTCTTTATCAGTGAGTGTCAATGCTGGAGCGACAGTAATTGAGTCTCCAGTATGTATTCCCATTGGATCTACATTTTCTATAGAACAAATGATTATACAGTTGTCATTTTTATCTCTCACAACCTCCATTTCAAACTCTTTCCACCCCTCTAAAGACTCCTCTATTAAAACTTGATTTTGGGGTGACTCATTCATTCCATTTCTTACAAGTTTAAAAAATTCTTTTTTACTTTTTGCAATTCCTCCACCTAATCCACCTAATGTGAATGAAGGTCTTATAATTGCAGGCAAACCAATTTCTCTTAAACATTTTGAGGCATCTTTGAAATTATTTATTATCCTTGACTTCGGCAAATCTAAACCAATGTCAGACATATTTTTTCTGAATTTTTTCCGGTCCTCAGCGTTTTCAATTGCTTTTGATTTAGCTCCAATTAGTTCAATTTTATATTTTTTAAGTAGACCAGCTTTTTCTGCACTTATTGCTAAATTTAAAGCTGTCTGGCCGCCCATAGTAGGAAGAATTGCATTAGGCTTTTCTTTTTTAATAACTTCTTCAAGAACTTGAATTGTAATAGGCTCAATGTAAGTTTTATCAGCAACTCCAGGATCAGTCATAATAGTTGCAGGATTTGAATTTATTAATACTACTTCAAAATCTTCATCTTTAAGTGCTTTACATGCTTGTGTGCCAGAATAATCAAATTCACATGCTTGCCCAATTATTATTGGGCCTGCACCTATGACTAAAATTTTTTTAATATCTTTTCTTTTGGGCATATTTTTTTATATCTTGAATAAAGTTGTTAAATAAATATTGACTATCTTGTGGCCCAGGATTTGCTTCAGGGTGATATTGAACTGAAAAAACTGGTCTATTTTTTAATCTTATTCCCTCAATTGTATTATCAAAAAGTGACTTATGAGTTATTTGAATTTTTTTAGATAAACTTTTTTCTATTACAACGAAACCGTGATTTTGACTTGTAATCTCAACTTTATTGTTAATTAAATTTTTTACTGGATGATTTGCTCCCCTGTGGCCTAACTTCATTTTTTTTGTTTTAGCATTTAATGCTAAAGCTAAAATTTGATGACCCAAGCAGATCCCAAAAATTGGATAATTCCACTTTATTAATTTTTGTATAGTTTTAATAGCATATATTCCAGTTGCAGCTGGATCTCCTGGGCCATTTGATAAAAAAATTCCATCAGGACTAAGTTTTATAATTTCTTCAGCAGTTGTTTTACAAGAAACAACTTTTACATCACAATTATAATCAGAAAAATATCTTAAAATATTTTTTTTTATTCCATAATCAATCGCAACTATCTTAAATATCTTTTTGTTATTTTTTTTGTATCCAGTCTCTTTTCTCCAAGTTTTAAAACCTTTCCATGAGTAAGTTTTTTTTGTTGATACTTCTTTTGCAAGATCCAGACCATTTAGACCAGGCCATTTAATTGAGTAATTAATTAATTTTTTTATATTAAATTTGCCTCTTTTATTATTTGAGATTGTTCCTTTTGGGGCACCTTTATCCCTTATAAAATTTGTTAAACTTCTTGTGTCTAGTCCAGTTAAACCAACTATTTTATTTTTTTTAAGCCATTCATCTAACGTTCTTAAAGATCTGTAATTTGAGGGAGAAGTAATCTCTGAATTAAATATAGCACCCTTTGCCCAAACTTTGTCTGATTCCAAATCCTCATTGTTAGTTCCAACATTTCCAATATGAGGGAATGTAAAGTTAATAATTTGTCCAGCATATGAAGGGTCAGATATAATTTCCTGATATCCAGTTAAAGAAGTGTTAAAACAAACCTCTCCGGTTGCTGTACCTTGATATCCAAGACCAATGCCCTTGAAAACTATCTTATTATCTAGAACTAAAATACCTGTTGGAAATTGATGTTTAATTGCAATTTTATTTTTTTGTTTTTTGTTCAATTACAACTCATGAGTTAAAGGTCTATACAATAAAACCTTTTTTTGCGCAACATATGTAATGTATATTTTGTAAAAAAACTTTTTTTCTTTTTGAAGAATATTTTTTCATGCGTTAAAATTATACTATGAGCTTGAGGGAAAAAATTGAAACAGACTACAAAAGCGCTTTAAAAGCGAAAGATAAAAATAAAATATCAACTTATAGGTTAATTTTATCAGGAATTAAGGATTTAGATATTAACAATAGATCTCAAACAGAGAAAAAAGAAACTAATGATGAAGATATAAAAAAGCTTTTAAAGAAAATGATAAAGCAAAGATCCGAATCAATAGAAATGTATAAAAAAAATAATAGAATAGATTTACAAGAAGTAGAGGAGAAAGAAGTGGAGGTAATAGGTCAATATTTACCACAACAACTTAGCGATGATGATACTAAAAAGCTATGTTCTGAGATCATCAGTTCTACTGGAGCGAGTTCAATAAAAGACATGGGAAAAGTGATGGGTGAATTAAAAAAAAATAATGCTGATAGGATTGATTTCTCTAAAGCTGGAACAATGATAAAAGAATTGCTCAACCAAAAATGAAGTATCCAAAAGAGTATTTAGATGAAATAAAAACAAGACTAAAAGTTTCGACAGTTGTATCTAAAACTGTAAATTTAAAAAAAAGAGGCAAAGAATATGTAGGATTATCTCCATTTAAAACTGAAAAAACTCCATCTTTTACTGTAAATGATGAAAAGGAGTTTTATCATTGTTTTAGTACTGCAGAACACGGAAATATTTTTGATTTTGTAATGAAAACACAAAATTTAAAATTTGGGGAAGCTGTTAAGTCACTTGCAAATCTTGCAGGAATGAGACCTTATACTTTTTCTAAAGAAGATGAGATTAGAGAGAAAAAATGGAATAATTATAAGTCTATATTCAATAAATATGTAGATCATTATCATAACGAGTTGTTAAAAAATTCAAATTCTATTTTGGCTAAAGATTACCTCAAAAAAAGAGGTTTAACTAAAAAAGAAGTTCAAAAATTTAAGATTGGATTTGAAACTAATGACTTAACTTTCCAAGAAAATATTTTTAAAGAATTTAAAGAAAATGAAATCAAGGATACCGGACTGTTTTATTTTGATGAAAATAAAAAAAAATATGTTTCAAGGTTTAGAGAAAGAGTAATATTCCCGATAAAAAATATTTCTGGTGATCCCATTGCTGTTGGTGGAAGAATATTAAATGATAATAAATACTTTGCAAAGTATATAAATTCTCCTGAAACTCCCTTTTTTAAAAAAGGATCTAATCTCTTTAATTTGGACTTCGCGCGTAAATTATCAAATAACCTAAATAATATTTTTTTGGTTGAAGGTTATATGGATGTGATTGGATTAAGTAAAAATAAAATAGATAATGTTGTTGCTAATCTAGGTACATCATTGACGAATAGGCAAATTTTAACTTTAAATCAGTTTTTTGATGAAGTAATCATATGTTTTGATGGCGATGATAGTGGTTATAAAGCTGCATTAAGAGCAGCAGAAAATTCTATAATTGAATTAAAACCTGAGAAAAAAATTTCTTTTCTATTTTTGCCTAATAACCATGATCCAGACAGCTTTGTAAATCAGAAGGGTAAAGATTTCTTTTTAGAATTTTCTCATGGAAATTCAGTTTCTATTCATAAATTTATATTTAATCACTATTTTAAAAATATGGATGATAGCCCATCTTCCAAAGCTATTTTTGAAAAAAGATTAAGATCAGTTTCCTCAACTATTAAAGACGAATTTATTAGAAAATATGTTCTCGAATATTTTCTAGAGAAAATTTCAGAATTAACCCCAAACACAAACCAAAAATATAAAAACAATTACTCAAAAACTATAAAATCACTTAAATCTACACAAAACTATTACAATGAAACTAAGTCCTTAAAAACAATAGATCTCAAAGAGTTCTCATTTTTGTATATTTTATTGAAAAAACCAGAGCTAATAAAAAATAACTTTAATTTAATAGAAAATGTAAAATTATTTAGTAGTGAAAATAAATTATTATTTAGTGAAATTCTATCTCAATTGAAAAACTTTGAAAATACAGATATTGAAAATTTAAATGTTGATCAGAATTTAATAGCAAGAGTCTTAAAATATGCATCGATCAAGCATATTATGGTTCAAAACTTTAACGATGATGAAAAAATAATTGAAATCTTATCTGAGCTTATTAGAGATTTGAAAAATTATGAATTAGAAATAAGAATAGAGGAATTAGAATCAAGATTTTCTAGGGATTTAAGCGAAGTCACATTTAATGAGCTAAAAGAGCTTAAAAAGCTACAAAAAATCAATTAAATTATAATCAGAATCCAATAGATTTTTTTAATTTTCGCATTATATACATTTTAACTTTTTTATTGTGGAACGTATAATTACTAAATCATTCGCTAGATTAATGGGCAGAGGTGTCCATAGAGGTTTTATAACTTATGAGGAATTAAATAAATCTCTTGGAAAAAGAAACTTATCTAATGAAAACTTAGAACAAGCTTTCATACATATCTTAGATGAAAATATAATATTAGTTGAAAAAAAAGCAGATTTTAAAATTCTTAGAAAAAAAGATAGTGGAGGAAAAGACGAGGGTAAGTCTATTGAAAAAAGTGATGATCCTATAAGAATGTATCTTAGAGAAATGGGGGGAGTAGAACTTCTTTCAAGAGAGGGTGAAATTGCTATTGCAAAAAGAATTGAGGCTGGAAAAGATGTCATGCTTAACGCGTTATCTCAGAGCCCAATAACTGCACAACAGTTTTTCGAGTGGAATACAAAACTTCAAAATGATGAAATTCTGGTCAGAGAAATCATTGATATCGATACTAATTATATGGAAGATGAGGATACTGGACAAAGTGCAAAGCAAAAAAAGTCAGATGATAAAAATGATAGTCAAAGTGATGAAGAAAGCAGTAATAGCGCTGAAGATGATGAATTCAACCCAACATTGGCTGCAATGGAAACTGAGATAAAACCAAAAGTTTTACAAACAGTTTACAGTTTGACGAAGGATTACAATAAACTAATTAAATACCAAAAAGAAAAATTGGATTGTATTCTGAATTTAAAACAGTTTACATCCTCAAAAGAAAAAAATTATAAAAAAATAGTTGAAGACATTATAGAAAATATTAAAACTCTTCAATTGTCACCATCAGTTTTAGAAGAATTAGTTCAGCGACATTATGTAGAAAATCGTAAAATATTATCTTTAGAAGGCAATCTTTTAAGACTTGCTATGAATGAAAAAATTTCTAGGGATGAGTTTATAAAATTTTATGTTGGTAATGAAATAAACCCAAATTTAAAAAATTTTCTTGATACAAATGATGTTTGGAAAAAATTTTTTCAAAAGTATAAATCTGAATTTCAAAATATAAGAGACAGACTAGTAGAGACAAGTCATAAGTTAGGTATTTCTGTAACAGAATATAAATCAATGGTTAGCAGAATTCAAAAGGGAGAAAAGGAATCTAGAATTGCAAAGAAGGAGATGGTTGAGGCTAACTTAAGATTAGTTATTTCGATAGCTAAAAAATATACAAATAGAGGTCTTCAATTTTTAGATCTCATTCAAGAAGGCAATATAGGATTAATGAAGGCAGTTGATAAATTTGAGTATAGAAGGGGTTACAAATTTTCTACTTATGCAACATGGTGGATAAGACAAGCGATAACAAGATCTATTGCTGATCAAGCAAGGACTATCAGAATTCCAGTTCATATGATTGAAACAATTAATAAAATTGTTAGAACACAAAGACTAATTTTGAGTGAATTTGGAAGAGAAGCAACACCAGAAGAACTTGCAAAAAAATTAAGAATGCCATTAGAAAAAGTTAGAAAAGTGTTAAAAATATCTAAAGAGCCCGTATCACTAGAAAAACCTGTGGGTGACGAGGAGGATAGTAGTTTAGGAGACTTCATTGAAGATACCAAAGCCCTAGCGCCTTTAGAGCAAGCAATTAAGTCCAATTTAAGTGAAGCAACAACTAAAATACTATCTACACTTACTCCAAGAGAAGAAAGAGTTTTAAGAATGAGATTTGGTGTTGGAATGAACACAGATCATACTTTAGAAGAAGTCGGTTTACAATTTTCAGTAACAAGAGAGAGAATTAGACAAATTGAGGCTAAAGCATTAAGAAAATTAAAGCATCCTAGCAGATCTAAGCAATTGAAAAGTTTTCTAGAAAGTTAGATCGTCAGGGCCGTTAGCTCAATAGTAGAGTACTGCATTGACATTGCAGGGGTAGTTGGAGCGTAACCAACACGGCCCACCAAATAGAAATATATGGTATTAGATATAAATAAATAATCTTGTATTTTAAGTTCCTATGAATTCTCATAAATTAAAAGTTGTTTTTGGAGGTTGTGCGAGAGATTGTGCAAAATATTTACCAAAGACATTAGAAAATATTAAATTTTATTCTTCTCTATTTAAGGAGAGTTATACGATAATAGTCGAAAATGGATCAAAGGATAACACCAAAGAAATTCTAAAAAAAAATAAAAATTGTAATAATTTTTTTTTGTTTCGAGAGGATATAAATAAACTACCCTATAGAGGTCAAAGATTAGAATTTTCAAGAAATTTAATAATTGAAACTATAAAAAATAATTCAAAATTAAAAAATTGTGATCTTTTTATAATGATGGACCTTGACGATATGGGTAATTATAAAATTGAAGAAAAAAATATTATAAGTTCATTGAATTTCCTTTTTTCCGATGAAAAAAACGGAGCAGTATTTGCGAATCAGCTTGGAACTTATTATGATATGTGGACACTTAGAGACGACAAATATTGTAAAGATGACTTTTGGGGAGAGGTATTAAAGTTACTAATTAAAAATAAAAATTCACATGAGGATATATCAATTGAAAATTTTAAAAGAGCTGAAAATGAATTTATAAACAAAAAGACTATTTCATTTAAAAAAGAACATCCTCCAATATTAGTAAATTCTGCCTTTGGTGGTTTTGGTATATATAAAATGAAATATGTTTTGCAAAATAAAAATAAATACTTAGGCACTCAACTTATCGAATTAATTTCTAAGGATGGAAAAAAATTTCAATTGAAATATCAAAAATGTGAACATGTAAACTTTAACACGGGATTAGTAAATCAAAATTTGAAGTTATATATTTTACCATATTTAATCAATAGAGGATTTGAGGAGAACTTTTTTCCACCTCAGGTAGCTTTAAACTTTATAATAAAAAATTAAATTAAATAAAATAATTGTCATAGTAAAAAATATCTGTAATAGTTTTTTAGAATGTCAGAAAATAATTTTTATAGTTTCTTTGAGCAAATATCGTCTAAATTAGGAGTGAGAGAAAGATCATTTAGAAAAATATTTAATTACCTAGACAAAATGCCGGACCCTATTATTATTGTTGAGACTGGATGTTTAAGAATAAAAGATAATTTTTCAGGAGATGGACAAAGTACATTACTTTTTGATAAATATGCCCAGCATAGATCAAATGGATCAAAAGTTTATACAGTAGATATAAATCCTGATGCTACTAAAATTTGTGAAGAAGTAGTTTCAAAAAATGTTTCAATAACGACTGGGGATAGTGTTAAATATTTAAATGAATTAAGTAAGAAATTTAATGAAGATAAAATAAAAGTCTCTTTCTTTTATTTAGATAGTTTTGATGTAGATTGGAGATCGCCTGAACCGTCATGTGAACACCACCTTAAAGAATTAACAAGTATTAAAAATATTTTATACAAAGATACTCTAGTAGTCGTCGATGACTCCCCAATCATTGGTTATTTAGAACAAAGAAAAGAGGGAATTTTAGATTTAGTCCCGTTTGGTTTGGTACCCAAGCCTACAATTTCTGGCAAAGGTACGCTAGTCCATCAATATGCTATGGATACTGGTGCAAAGTTATTATATTCTAATTATCAAAGTGGTTGGATAGGTTTCAATTAATTTATAAATTTGATGTCTTGTATGATAATAGAAAGTGTTATAACAAATCATTTATTTTGGGCCTGTAGCTCAGTTGGTTAGAGCAGTACACTCATAATGTATTGGTCCCAGGTTCGAGTCCTGGCGGGCCCACCATTAACTTACTTAATTATGAATTCTTCTAAAGATTTAAATAAATAATTTATTTCTCCATCATTATTTTGAATAATAGATTTGAACTCTTCTTTTTGTGTTCTTGCTAAACTTAACCCCTCAACTATGAGATCCCTTATTAATGGTCTGTCAGGATTTTTTGTATAGATTCTCCAATCAATTTTTATTTCTGGATTTTTAGATGTCTCTTCTAAAATAGTACTAACAATTGTATACTTTTCGTTGATTTTTTTTTCAGATACGATGCTTATTTTTGGGTCCGAATAATCTACTAATCTACTAGAAAAACTTTTTAAAAAATAACTTTTAAACAGTTTTTTATATTTAATTTTTTGATCCTCATTTAGGTTTTTACGATATTTCCCAAGGGCATACATTCCAATACCATTAATATCAACACTTGTTTCAGCAATATTATTTAATCTAATTATTTTAGCCTCAACAGGCTCAGAGCTTGATAAAATGTCTGATGCTTTATCAACTATTTCTCTTATTAGTTTACTTGGTTCTTTGGCAAATGAAATATTATTAATAAATAAAATAAAAAAAAAAAATGAAATTATTTTGATTTTATTCATAAATAATTATTATTGGGTATCTATTTCTTCCCAATCATCATCATTCATAGTTTCGGTAGTTTCATCTGAATTTAGAATTTTCCTTTTTCTATCTTGAAGATATAAGCTCCTAACAGATGCATATAAGTCTATAGAATTATTCTCAAGACTCTCAAAAGCCTCAAAATTTTTTGCTCTAAAATCAACACCAGCAGTTAATCTTGAATAATAATAATCTGAATTTTCAAAGTATTTAGTGTCATTTGCTATTGTAACATTGTACCATGCATCCCCACCTCCAAAGTTTGCCAATGAACCAAGTGTGTCCCTTACTGTTGTAGGACCAAGAACAGGTAATACAAAATAACATCCCTCTTTTACTCCCCAAGTTCCTAGAGTTTGTCCATAATCCTCTTTATCAAGTTTATTTAATCCGTAATATGAGGCTACATCAAAAATTCCAGCAATTCCAAGCGTGGTATTAATTGAAAATCTTAAAGTATTAATGCCTGCTTCTTTGAATTGTCCTTGCAAAATATTGTTAGGTATAGTTACTACATTAGATAAATTGCTTAAAGCATTACTTGTTCCAGATCTTATTGGTTTAGGCAAGTATCTATAACCTTTAGCGACTGGTTTAAAAAAAATTTTATCCAATCCCTGATTAAATGCAAAAATTCCTCTGTTAACAGTTTCAAAACAATCTTTTACCTCAGCATCTTGTTGTTTGGTCTTATTATTTATATCTAAGCTTCCATCTGATCCTGCATACGAATTCAAGGCGTAAACCTGAGAAATTACTATAATTATAAATACTTTTAAAATCTTTTTCATTAATTCACTTTATATTATATCCTCTATTTATTTAAAGATTTAATTGTTTGAAATAATGCAGAAAAATGTTGAAAAAATGACCATTAATTATTCACCAAATTTTGATCTCAAAAAAAGAGATAAAAAGAAAATAAAGTATTTAATTTATCATTACACTGGAATAAAAAATGACAAACTTGCAATTCAAAAGCTAACTAGTTTTAATTCTAATGTAAGTTGTCATTATTATATTACTAGATCAGGAAAACTTATACAGATGGTTCCCGATTTATATGTTGCTTGGCATGCTGGAAAGTCTAGCTGGCTTAATCATAGGTCTTTAAATTATAAATCAATAGGTATTGAAATTTCTAATCCTGGTCATGAACATGGGTACAGAAATTTTAGCGACAAGCAAATAAGATGTTTAATTAGAATTTCTAAACTAATAATAAAAAAATATAATATTGATAAAAATAAAATTTTAGGACATTCAGATATAGCTCCCTTAAGAAAAATAGATCCAGGAGAAAAATTCCCTTGGAAATTTTTAAGCAAAAAAAAAATTGGAATATGGCATAATATCAATTTTAAAAAACTTAAATCATCAAGGCAAAAAAATTATGAAGAAAAATTAAGTGAATTTATAAATTATTTAAAAAAAATAGGTTACAATATTGATTACTCTAATTTGAATGAATTAAAAAAAATTATAAAAGTTTTTCAAATGAGATTTAGACCTGAGTTAATAAATGGAAAATTAGATCTTGAATGCTTCAATATTGCTAAATCCCTTTGTAATATTAAAAAATAAATAATTGAATTTTATCAAAAAATTTATATTCTCCCAATGCCAGATAAAAGACTTATCGCTTTAATTTATTAAAGAGGAAAGTCCGGGCTCTACAAAGACACAGTGCCAGTTAATGGCTGGCGGGGGTAACCCTAGGGATAGTGCCACAGAAAATAAACCGCCTTATCAAGGCAAGGGTGAAAAGGTGTGGTAAGAGCACACCGGCTAGTTGGTAACAATTAGTGCATGGAAAACCCCACTGGGAGCAAGACTGAGTAGAGATGACACAGTTAGAAATAACAAAAAGCAGTCTTTGGCTAGTCATCTGGGTTAGTTGCTTGAGCCTTAAAGTGATTTAAGGCCTAGAGAAATGATAAGTTTAAATGACAGAACCCGGCTTATATTTTATCTGGCAAAATCAGAAACTTTAATTTTTAATCTCAAACTAAATTAAATCATAATTTCTATTTTGTAAAATTGTAGAAATTTAGAACAAATCAAGAATACTTGGCTATAATATTAGTGTTGACGATTAAATTTAAAACCCATAATATCCCACAATATCCCAATTATGGAAATTATGGATTATGTTTTTATCTACTTACGAAAACAAATTAGACAAAAAAGGAAGGGTGTCCGTGCCTGCTAGTTTTAGAGGATTTCTCTCTAACATGGGATACAACGGAATTGTATGTTTTCCGTCATTTAATAATCAATCAATTGAGGCCTGGCCGCAAGATAGAATTGAAAAAATTTCAAATGCAATAGATACTTTAAATCCATTTGAGGATAAGAAAGATTATTTTGCAACCTCAATACTATCAGAAAGTATTAACTTACAATTTGATAGTGAAGGAAGAATTCTCATTACAGAAAAATTATTAAGACATGCAAAAATAAAAAGTAGCATGCTGTTTGTTGGTCAGGGAAAAACCTTCCAAATATGGGAACCAACAAATTTTGAAAAATTTAGGGTCACTGCTAAAAAAAAATCTAACATTAATAGAGCTAACCTTAAATGGGAGCAAAAACTTAATAACTAACGGGGGATAAATGACAATTAATTTTAAAACACCAGATATAAAAGAGTTGAAACCAAGAATATTAGTTCTTGGGATCGGAGGAGCAGGAGGTAATGCAATCAATGGAATGATAGAGTCGGGTCTACAAGGAGTTGAGTTTATAGCAGTAAATACGGATGCTCAAGATCTGAGACTCAGCCATGCACAAACTAAAATCCAAATGGGATTAAATTTAACAAAAGGATTAGGTGCTGGTGCAAAATTAGATATAGGTGAAGCTGCTGCAGATGAATCACTTAATGAGATAATAAATGTCCTTCAAGGTGCAAATATGGTTTTCATAACTGCAGGAATGGGTGGCGGAACTGGAACTGGTGCTGCGCATGTTATCGCACGAGCTGCTAAGGAATTAAATATACTTACAATCGGAGTAG
Source organism: uncultured Pelagibacteraceae bacterium (assembly GCA_902547535.1). Taxonomy (GTDB): domain Bacteria; phylum Pseudomonadota; class Alphaproteobacteria; order Pelagibacterales; family Pelagibacteraceae; genus Pelagibacter. Next base: position 188,083 of record CACCOB010000001.1, read on the forward strand.
TAACTTTACCTTTCTTATATGAGGGCCCTTCTAGGATGAGAAAAGCAAATCAAGGTCTTGAAGAATTAAGAAAACATGTAGATACTATCATAGTAGTTCCAAATCAAAATCTATTCAAAATAGCAAGCGAACAAACTACATTTGAGGAGTCTTTTGAGCTTTCAAATGATGTTTTACTTCATGGAGTTCAAAGTATTACTGATCTTATGGTAAGACCTGGTTTAATAAATTTAGATTTTGCCGATGTTGAAACAGTCATGAGTTCGATGGGTAAAGCCATGATGGGTACTGGTCAGGCTGAGGGAGAAGGTAGAGCAGTTAAAGCTGCAGAGATGGCTATAAGCAATCCTCTTATAGATGACTATACATTAAAAGGAGCTAAAGGCTTACTAGTAAATATCACTGGTGGAAAGGATCTTAAACTTTTTGAAGTAGATGAAGCTGTTAATAAAGTTAGAGCTGAAGTAGATCCAGAAGCAGAACTTATAATTGGAGCAATTACAGATGAGAGTCTTGATGGTTTAATGAGAGTTTCAATCGTAGCCACTTCTTTGGATGGGCAACAACCAGAACCGAAATCAGTGATTAATATGGTTCATAGAATACAAAATAGAAATCCAGGATATTCTGATTTTTCTAATACAGGCTCTTCTCAAGCGTTTACATTCTCTAACCAAAACAGCTCAATTATGACTAATGGGGCAAATGCTCTTAAAATAGAAGAAGAGATTAAAGCTGGAACTGAAAATCAAGCAACAACTGAAACTGATAATTCAGCAGAATTAGTAAGTTCTACAAATGTTGAGGAGGAAACAAATACTGTAAAGAATGAATTATCTTCGGATTCCGATCAGTCTTTTGAAACAGATGAAAGCAACACCTCTCCGTCAAATGGATTAGAGAATTTTAATTTTGATGAAGAAACACCTGAGCTATTTAATTCTGATGAATCAATTAATGAAACTGAAGACGAAAATTCATTATCAACGGAAACAACTAAGACAAGAGAAGACGAAGACGACTTAGAAATTCCAGCATTTTTGAGAAGACAAAAACATTAATGGTCTTCAAAAAAATAAATGAATGCCACCATAAATCTGGAAAACAAACATTTTCCAGTTCTGCTAAATGAATTAATTAGCATTATTTCCCCTCTTTATGGTGGCACATTTATTGATTGTACTTTTGGTCAAGGCGGATATTCAGAAAAAATTCTTGAGAATAAAAAAAACAATATTATTGCATTAGATAGAGATAAAGATGTTTTAAACAATACATCAAAACTCCAAAAAAAATATGATAAAAGATTTAAATTTTATAATCTTAAATTTTCTCAATTAGATCAAATCAAATTGAAAAATCATAAAATAAGAGGAATTATTTTTGATTTAGGATATTCATTAAACCAAATTAAAAATTCTAAAAAAGGCTTATCATTTTCTGATAAAGGAAAGTTAAATATGAGAATGGGTATAAATGATTTTTCTGCCAATGAGATTATATCTGATATGGATGAGTATAACCTTGCTAAAGTATTTAAAGTATTTGGTGATGAAAAATATTCCAAAAAAATAGCAAAAAAAATTGTAGAAAAAAGAAAAGATAAAACTATAAAAACAGAGGACTTAGTTAAGATTATAGATAATGTTAAAAGATATCAAAAAACCAAAATACATAACTCCACTAAAGTTTTTCAGGCTTTAAGAATTTTAGTGAATAAAGAAATTAGTGAATTAATAAATGGCTTAATCAATTCTTTTAATTTAATTCCAACAGGCGGCATCATAGCTGTGGTTAGTTTTCACTCAATAGAGGACAGAATTGTCAAATTTTTTTTTAAACACTATTCTGAACAAAGAAATTCCTCAAGATATTTACCTGAAACAGAAGTTCCAGAAAGATGCTTTAAATTAATTAATAAAAGACCTATTTTACCAGGCTTAAGTGAGATAAAGAAAAACCCATCATCAAGATCTGCTAAATTAAGGTATGCAATAAAAACTAATGATAAATGTGATTTTAGTGAATTTAGAGAAAAATTTAAAAATTTAATAAATGTTGAGGGTCTTAGATAATTAAATGAAAAAATTATTTTTTTTTATACCTATAATCTTTTTAATATTTGCAACTACTTTAACTAAAAACTCAACAAAAAAACTTGATAAAGAAATTTTTGAATTAAAAGAAAATATTAGAATATTAGAAGATCGTTATGAACTGACTTTACTTGATTATAATATTTTAACTTCACCAAAAAAATTAATGGAGTATCAACAATTTTACTTTGAAGATAAATTTGTTCAAAAGAAAATAGAAAATTTGAGCAAAATTGAATTTTTTGGTGATAAATTAAAAATTAATAAAATGCTTAAAATTGATGAGTGAATTAGATAATCACTCTCAAAATTCTGATAAATTTAATGATAGCTTTTCATATAAAGAAAATAAATCATATCTTAAAATATCTTTTGAAAGAATAGCATTTATTTTTTTTATATTTTTCATTTTAGCAATCATATTTTCATCTAAGGTCATACTATTAAGTATAAAAAAAATCCCCGAAATTCAAAAAACAGTTAAAAAAGATAATTTCAGATCAAGTATTTTAGATAACGAAGGAAATATCTTAGCCAAAAGTGTTCCTATAGTTAATATAGGAATTAATCCTAATTTAGTAATTAATAAAGAAAAATTATTAATTTCCCTTAAATTAATCTTTCCTAATAAAAGTTTTGATGAGGAGATGTATGGAAAGAAATTCTTTTATGTAAAAAAAAAAATAAGTCCCGAAAAACTTGAGCAAGTTCTTCTTTTGGGTGACAAATCTTTTATTCAAGAGGATAGTATAGCAAGAGTTTATCCTAATGGAAATTTATTTAGCCATGTAATTGGTCAAATCGACAATGATAATAATGGTATATCAGGAATCGAAAAAACATTTGATTATGAACTTACAACCACAAAAGAACCTTTAAAATTAACTCTTGATAAAGATCTTCAATATTTAATTAAAGAAGAGTTATTAAAATCCAAAGATATTTTTCAAAATATTGGAAGTGCTGCAATTTTAATGGATATAAATAATGGTAACATCTTATCAATGGTATCTCTTCCTGACTTTGACCTTAACAAAAGAGAAAAAATATCAGATGTAAAATATATTAATAGAGCAACAAAAGGTGTATATGAATTTGGATCTGTATTTAAAACGTTTACTTTGGCTGCAGGTTTGCAATACAGTGTTGTTGAACCAGAAACAGAATTCAAAAACCTTAAAAAAAGAATAACGTGTGCAGGAAACTCTATATCTGAATATGATGATAAAATACCGTCAGATTTAACAGCAGAAGAGATACTTATTAGATCAGGAAATATTGGTTCAATTAGAATAGCTGAAAAAGTTGGTATTGAAAATTATAATGAGTTTCTCCAAACTATTGGAATTATATCAAATATAGAATTCGATATACAGGAAGTAGGTACAACTCAACTAGGTAGATGGGGAAAATGCAAACTTGCAACAGTTGCTTTTGGCCATGGAATTGCAACAACTTTATTACAACTTTCAAAAGCATATTCAATTATAAGTAATGGAGGATATGATATAACACCTTCATTGTTAAAGAGGGAAAAGTTACAAAGAAAAAGAATACTTAATGAAAACTTATCAGAAACAATAAATCCTATTTTAAGAAAAATTGTGTCGACAAAAGATGGAACCGCAGGTTTTGCAAATGTAAAAGGCTATGAAATAGGGGGAAAAACTGGTACTGCTGATCAACCATCAAAAGGTGGCTATTCTAAAAAAAAAGTTAATACTTTTGCCTCAGTATTTCCAACTTCTGATCCAAAATTTGTATTAGCTGTAATGTTGGATGAGCCAAAAGCAAACAGAGATTTTGTCTATCATTATAGAGATGAAAGATATCCTTACAAAGGTAATTGGAGGAATACAGCAGGTTGGACCACTGTCTGGATAACAGGTCAGATCATGGATAAAATTGGGCCAATTTTAGCCACAAAATATTAAGAGCGTAAATCATGTTACTCAAAGACTACTTTCCAAATCTTCAAAAAAAATACCATAAATTAAGTTTTAGAGGGATAGCCTTTAATTCTAATGAAGTTAAAAAGGGATATATTTTTTTTGCATTTAAAGGAAGTAATACAGATGGAAATTTATTTATAAAAGATGCTATTCAAAATGGATCAAAAATAATAATTTCCGATAAAGTAAAAACAATTGGTAGTGAAAATAATATTTTATTTTTAAATGATAAAAATCCTAGAAAATTACTATCTCAATTCAGTTCAAAAATATTTAATAAAAAACCAAATAATCTAATCGCAGTTACAGGCACCAATGGAAAATCATCTATAGCAAATTTTTATTTTCAAATTTTAAATTTAAATAAAATTAAAGTAGCCTCGATCGGGACATTAGGTGTTGATGGTATAAATATAAAAAACAAATTTTTAAATACTACATTTGATACAATACAATTAAATAAAATCTTACAAAAATTAAAAGAAAAAAAAATTGAAAATGTTATTTTGGAAGCCTCCAGTCATGGATTAAATCAAAATAGATTAGATGGATTAAAATTTGATATTGGTGTATTTACGAATTTATCTAGAGACCATTTAGATTATCACAAGTCTTATAAAAATTATTTAAATTCAAAATTAATATTATTTAAAAAATTATTGAAAAAAAAATCTTATGCTATTTTTGATGAAGGTTTAAAAATTTCACCAAAATTGAGTAGAATTACTAAATTAAATAAAATAGAAAAATTTACAATAGGAAATACCAAATCAAGTTTTGAAATATTAGATCATCAATTTTTAAAAAATGAACAGAAAATATTATTCAGATTTAATAAAAAGAAATATAGTTTTTCAACTAAATTAATTGGAAGAGTTCAGATTAAAAATTTACTAATGGCAATTATGGCTGCAATGAAAAGTAAAATTTCATTGGAAAAAATTTTAAAAATTACTCAAAAAATAGAGCCAGTGAATGGAAGGTTAGAAAAAATTGGAAAACTTTACAACAACGGTATTGTTATTCTTGACTATGCTCATACACCAGATGCTTTAAAAACTTGTATTAAAAATGTGAAGGAACAATTTAAATTAAGAAAAATTAATCTGGTCTTTGGATGTGGAGGAGAGAGAGACAGGCCCAAAAGAAAAATAATGGGGAAAATTGCTAATAAATATTGTGATAAAATATATTTAACAGACGACAATCCAAGAAGTGAAGATCCAAATAAAATAAGAAGAGATATCAAGTCTAATATCTCAAAGAATAAAATATTCGAAATACCATCAAGAGAAAGTGCAATAAAATCTGCAATTTTAGATATTAAGTCAAACGAGATAGTTATCGTTGCTGGAAAAGGGCACGAAGTCTATCAAGAATATATCTTTAGAAAGTTCTTTTCGGATAAAAAATGTATTGAAAAATTTATTAAGATTAAAAATAAATCTTTAAATAAAAATTGGAAATCAAATATTATTTCAGAGATTACCAAAAAAAAAATAGAAAAAAATATTAATATTAATGAAGCTTCAATTGACTCAAGAATAACAAAAAAAAATAATATCTTTTTTGGAATTAAAGGAAAAAACTTTGATGGAAATAAATTTGTTAGTCATGCTTTTAACAATGGAGCCTCAATTTCAATTAACCAAAATAAAAAAAAAAATAAATTTAAAAACGATATATATGTAAAAAACTCATTAAAGACTTTTTCAGAAATTGGAAAAATGATTAGAGCATCATCTGATATTTCAACTATAGCAATCACAGGATCTTCAGGTAAAACTTCTTTAAAGGAGATGTTGGGGCAAATGATGAATAAAATATGTCAAACATCTTATTCAAAAAAATCATTTAACAACAAATATGGAGTTCCGATTTCATTATTTAATATAAACAAAGAGGATAAAATTGGTATCTTTGAAGTTGGAATGGACAAGAAAGGAGAAATCGATTTTTTAACAAAAAAGATAATGCCTAATGTTGGTGTAATTACTAATATCTCATACGCGCATATTAAAAATTTTAAAAATCTGAAAGGTATTGCCAATGCTAAATCAGAGATAATTAATAACATTCTTGAAGATGGTACAATTATATTAAATGCAGATGATAAATTTTTTAAATTTTTAAAATATAAATCTATTAAAAAAAAATTAAGAATAATTTCATTTGGAGTTCAAAAAAAATCAGATGTAAGTTTGATTAATATAAAAAGAGGGAAATTTAGATCTACAATTTATATAAAATATAATCAAATAAAATTGAAATTTGTTATTAAAAAAAATTTAGAAAACTATATTTATAATATTTTATCAACTTTAGCAGTAATATCTATATATTTTGATTTAGAAAAATTAGACAAATTTTTCTTTAATGATTATCAATTTCCAGAAGGAAGAGGAGATTTAAATATAATTAAGTTAAAAGAAAAAAAAATAAACCTAATTGATGAAAGTTACAATTCTAACCCTTTATCACTTAAATTTGCATTAAATAAATTAAATAACTTGAATTCTAAACCTAAAAGAAAGTTAACTCTTTTAGGCGATATGTTGGAACTTGGTAAATATTCTAAAAAACTTCACATAGAAGCTGCTCGGTATATTAATGCTACTAAAATTGATAAAGTTTATGTATACGGCAAAGATATTATTGAAACATTTAACAAAATTAAACCACAAAAAAGAGGAAAAATATTAAATTCAAAAAAAGATATCTTAAATTTTATTAAAAATGATATTAAGAATGGTGAATATCTAATGATTAAAGGTTCTAACTCCACAGGACTAAATAAAATAAGTCAAAGCTTAAAACTAGGCAAGATAAATGCTTTTTAGTCTATTTTCCAACTTAGTTGAATTTTTTAGTTTTCTGAATGTTTTTAAATATTTGACTGTAAGAACCGGTCTATCAATGTTTACATCTATGATAGTAGTTTTTTTAGTTGGAGGTCCACTTATAAATTATTTTTCGTCACATCAAATTCACGACCCGATTAGAGAAGATGGACCAAGTGATCATATAGTTAAAAAAATAGGAACACCTACAATGGGAGGTCTTATGATTTTACTAGGTATTTTTTCAGGAGTTCTTTTGTGGGGTGACTTTTCAAACCCATATAATTGGTTTTTACTTTATATAGCGGGATCTTTTGGATTACTTGGAGCTTATGATGACTATCAAAAAATTAAAAAAAATAATTCGAACGGTATAAGTTCAAAATTAAAGATCATATTTCAAATTATTTTAGCATTGGTTGGAATTTTTATTCTTTATTTTTACAGTGGATCTAATGAGATTGAGAATTTATATTTTCCTTTTTTTAAAAATTTAATAATTAATTTAGGTTGGTTCTTTATTCCATTTTATTTATTCGTTATTGTAGGTTCTTCAAATGCTGTTAATTTAACTGATGGTCTAGATGGTTTAGCTACAGTGCCTGTAATATTAGTTGCAGCATGTTTTGCTTTTATTAGTTATGTGACAGGAAATATAGTTTTTTCGGGATATTTACAAATCACATATATTGAAGGAGTAGGGGAAGCCTCTATTTTTTGTGGTGCGATAATAGGATCTTGTCTAGGTTTTTTATGGTTCAATGCACCACCGGCCAAAATATTTATGGGTGATACAGGCTCCTTAGCTTTAGGTGGATCATTAGGAGCAGTTGGTATTATTACAAAACATGAAATTGTTCTCGCAATTACAGGGGGACTATTTGTCTTAGAGGCTATTTCGGTAATTGCTCAAGTGATATCATTCAAACTTACTGGTAAAAGGATTTTTAAAATGGCACCGATACACCATCATTTTGAAAAAAAAGGATGGGCAGAGTCAACTGTGGTCATTAGATTTTGGATTATATCAATTATCTTAGCAATGATAGGTTTAGCAACACTAAAATTAAGATAATGAATGAAAAACAAATTTATTTTAAAAATAGGAAAATTTTAATTTATGGTTTTGGCAAGTCTGGCTTTGCTTGTTTCAACTTTTTAAAAAAAAAAAATATCTGCTTAATTTTTGACGACAATAAAAAAAATGTCCCAGATAATTTTAAAAAAAACATAATAAATATTCACAAATTATTATGTGTAAACTTTGATTTTATTGTTTTAAGCCCTGGGATAGATATCAAGAAATGTAAAATTTCCAGTTATTTGAAAAAAAATAGATCAAAAATTATTACAGAACTCGACATATTTGCAATTAGTTACCCAAATATAAATAAAATTACAATTACAGGAACTAACGGTAAATCGACTACTTCAAAACTACTCTACGAGGTTATTAAAAATAATAAAAAGGATGTAAGATTAACTGGTAATATTGGATACCCAGTATTAATGGAGAAAAAAATTAAAAATAATACAATTTTTGTAATTGAAGCATCTTCTTATCAACTTGATTATAGCAAATACTTTAGGTCAAAATATTCAATTATACTTAATCTAAATCCAGATCACTTAGAAAGGCACGGATCTTTCAAAAATTATGCTGAAGCAAAATTTAAACTAATTAAATCTCAAAATCAAAATGACTATACTTTTATAGAAAATGAAAATAATTTCCTAAATGAATTAATTAAAAATAACAACATTAAGTCAAAAATAATAAAAATTAATTATTTAAAGAATAAAAACCACTTTAAACAAATAGATAATATTTACTTTAACAATTCTAGTAACAAAAAAAATCTTAGCTTTGTTTTTGGTATTGCTAAAGTATTAAAACTAAATTTAAAAACTGTTATAAATACAGCAAATAAATTTAAAGGGTTGGATTATAGACAACAAATAATTTATAAATCAAAGAAGTTAATAATTATTAATGACTCAAAATCTACAAGTTTCTCAGCAACAGCTCCATTACTTGAAAGTTATAAAAATATCTATTGGATATTAGGAGGACTTGCTAAAAAGGGAGACAAACTTATATTAAAAAAAAAATATTTTTCAAATATTAAAGCATACATATTTGGAAAAGACAGAAATTTTTTTATAAATACACTTCCAAACCAAGTTTCTTATAAGTCCTCTTCAACACTTAAAGAAATTATGAAAGATTTAAATGACGATATTAAAAATGATTGTACTAAAAAAGTAATTATTTTTAGTCCATGCGCTGCTTCCTTCGATCAATTCAAAAATTTTGAGGAAAGGGGAAAATTTTTTAATAATTTTATAGGAAATATGCTTAAAAAATATAAATATGAATAAATATTTAGATACTTTTTACGACTGGTGGAAAAATATAGATAAATTTTTATTATTCTTAATTTTAGGTTTATTTTTATTAGGTCTTTTCTTTTCATTAGTTTCAACTTCTCTCATAGCTTCAGACAAATTAGACACAAAATCGTATTATTTTTTTTTTAAACATTTTGCCTACATAGTTTTAGCAATAGTTATTTTATTTATTTTCTCATTTTTAAATCAAAAAATTTTAACAAAACTTTCGTTTATTTTATTCTTGGTTGCATTCATTAGCTTGCTATTAGTTCCTATTTTAGGGATTGAGGTAAAAGGATCAAAAAGATGGCTAGATTTGATATTTTTACCAAGATTTCAGCCTGTTGAGATTGTTAAACCATTTTTTATTGTATCATTATCACTATTGTTAACTCTTCAAAATAGAAGATTGTATTTTAAATACTTCTTGAGCACTTTATTAATACTTCCAATATTAATGTTGCTTGTCTATCAACCTGATATTGGCCAAACACTTTTGATATCAATGGTTTGGTTAGCTATAATATTTATATCTGGGATTAACATTTTCATTTTTTTTATATTCTTTCTGTTTGTTGGTTCAACCGTCAGTTACTTGGTTTTGTTCGTCCCAAAATTTGAATATATTAAAATTAGACTGCTTGCTTTTCTAGATTCTGGTTCAGGAAACAATTATCAAGCAGAAAAAGCAAGTGACGCAATTATTAATGGTGGCTTTTTTGGAAAAGGTATCGGCGAAGGTACTTTAAATTCCAGAGTTCCAGAGGCACATACAGATTATATATTATCAGTTATATCTGAGGAGTTTGGTGCAATAATAGTTATTGGAATATTATTTTTATATCTAATTTTTTCATATAGGGTAATTAGAAAAATTAATTTTGTAAATGAAGATTTATCAAAACTTATTTTAAGTGGGTGTATTTCTTTAATTTTAATTCAAACGTTTATTCATGTTGGTGTAAACATACGAATACTTCCAACCACAGGAATGACTTTACCATTCCTTAGTTATGGTGGGTCATCCATTGTTAGTACAGCAATTCTATCAGGATTAATTTTAAATCTAACAAAAAGAAAATTATATTGAGTGGATGAAAAAAATACTTATCATAACTGGTGGCTCAGGTGGACATGTAATCCCATCATTAAGTATATATGATGCTTTAAAAGATGATTATGAAGTACAAATTTCTACAGATTTAAGAGGATCAAAATATATTAATAATGAAAATTATAATTATTCATTAATAGATGTGCCTAATTTATTCTCAAATTTATTGTTGCTACCATACAATTTAATAAAATTTTGTGTTTCAATAATCAAATCCTATAAATTTTTAAAATTAAATAAATTTAATATTCTAATTAGCACAGGTGGGTATATGTCCTTACCTTTATGTCTTGCTTCTAATTTATTGAATATAAAAATTTTTATTTTTGAACCAAATTCTGTTATCGGGAGAGCGAATAAATTAATGCTTAGTTTTGCTAAAAAAATAATTTGTTACGATAAAAATTTAAAAGGTATTTCTAAAAAACTTTCAAATAAGATTTATATAGTTAATCCATTGCTTAGAAAAGAAATCTATAAATATCAAAAAAATCAAAAGACTATGATTGAAGAAAAAAAAAAATTATTAATTATTGGTGGAAGTCAGGGTGCAAAGTTTTTCGATGAATTTATTACTAAAATTATAATTAAACTCTCTAAAACTCATAAAATTCAAGTATTACAACAAGTAATTAATAAAAATTCTAAGGAAATTATCAAAGAATTCTATCAAAAAAATCATATAGAACATGAATTATTTGACTTTGACAGTGAATTATTAACTAAGGCAGCAAATTATGACTTAGCTATAACACGGTCTGGAGCATCTACAATTGCAGAATTGGGTTATTTAAATATTCCATTTGTGGCAATTCCATTTCCTTATGCTAAAGATGATCATCAATATTTTAATGCAGAATATTATGAAAAAAAAAAATCTTGTTGGCTTATTATGCAAAAAGATATCAGTGAGAAAAGCTTTAGAGACTTGATGATAAAAATATTTGAAGATAAAAATGCGTATCTTTCTAAAAAAAATAATTTAATTCAACTTACTAAAGAAAATACCTGGTTAAAAAATCAATCTAAACTAATTGAGCTTATAAATGAAAATTGATCTAGGAAAAAATGAACTAATTCATTTTGTTGGTATAGGTGGAATTGGTATGAGTGGTTTAGCCTTGATTATGAATGAATTAGGTTACAAAGTTCAAGGTAGTGATATTGCTGATAATCGAAATATTGAGAGATTAAATGAAAAAAAAATAAAAATATTTCTAAATCACAAGAAAGAGAATATAAAAAAAACAACTGTCCTAGTAATTTCTTCAGCAATAAAGAAAAATAATCCAGAATTAGTTGAGGCTATCAAAAAAAATTTACCAGTTTATACAAGAGGAGATATGCTAGGTCATATAGTGTCTTTCATGAGAAATGTTGTTGTTACCGGTTCTCATGGCAAAACTACAACGACATCATTAGTGTCAAGTATCTTTACAGCAGGAAAATTAGATCCAACTATAATCAATGGTGGTGTATTAAATTCATTTGGTAGTCCAGCAAAGCTGGGCAAAAGTAATTGGTGTGTAACTGAGTCTGACGAGTCAGATGGTAGTTTTTTAAAAATTCCCTTTACATATTCTATTGCTACTAATCTAGACTCTGAACACTTAGATTTTTACAAAAATATCAATAATCTTAAAAAAAGCTTTCTAAAATTTTTTGAAAAAATACCATCTGTAGGTAAGGGTTTTGTATGTAATGATGATCAAAATCTTAAAAAAGTTCTTAAAAAATTAAAAAATAAAAATTTTTATACTTATGGAAAAAGTAAAAAGTCAAATTTCCAAATAATAAATATAAAACAAAATACTAATTTTTCTTGTTTTGATATTAAAATTAATATTCCAAGTAAAAAAAAAATAATTAAAAGAATTAAGATTCCAATGATAGGAGTCCATAATATTCAAAATGCAACTGCAGCAGTTTCTTTAGCATTTACAATTGGACTGCCAGAAAAATATATTAAACTTGGATTGTACAATTTTAAAGGAGTTCAGAGAAGATTTTCCCATTTATTTGATTATAACAATATAAGTTTCTATGATGATTATGCTCATCATCCAACAGAAATAAGTTCGGTTTTAACTGGCGTTAAGAAAGTCTACAAAAATAAAGAAATTGTATGTGTTTTTCAACCTCACAGAATCTCCAGAGTAATAAATTTGAAAAAAGAATTTTCAAAATGTTTTAAAATGGCAGATACAGTCTTATTGTGTCCAATTTACACAGCTAATGAAAGATTAAAACTTAATTTTACATATCATTCATTTGCAAAATCAATAATAAAAAATTCAAATGTTAAGTTAATACTAGTTGATGATGAATCACAATTACGAAAGTTTATAAAGCAGAATGTATTTGGTAAAAAAATTTATATAGGTATGGGTGCAGGATCTATATCTAGCTGGATGAAAAATTTGAAAAATATATTTTAATGGAAATTGAGGACATAAAAAAATCAAAATTATTAATACATGGAGATATTTATTTTGATCAGAGTATTAAAAATCTCAATTGGTTCAATATTGGTGGAAAAACAAAAATTTTATTTAAACCAAACTCTCTTAAGGGACTGATAGAATATCTAAAACTTTATTCTTCAAGAGGTAAAATATTTATTTTAGGAAATGGATCAAACGTACTATTTGACGATGATACATACCAAGGCACAGTAATTAAACTAGGTAAAAGCTTCTCAAATATTACCCTTCTAGATAATGAAACAATCATTGCTGGAACTGCCGCTTCACAAAAAAAAGTTTCTGAATTTGCAAAAGACAATAATATTTCTGGATTAGAGTTTATGTCATGTATTCCAGGTTCTATAGGTGGTGGTATTAGAATGAATTCTGGATGTTTTAAAAAAGAATTTAAAGACATTCTTATTTCTATTCAACTAGTTGATTATAAAGGTGTTGTAAGAAGTATACCTGCAGATAAAATTAATTTTAATTATAGATCAATAGAATTACCAAATGAATTAATATTTTTAAGTGCTACCTTCAAAGGAATAATAAAAAATAGTATAGAAATAAATAATTATATGCGTGAGCTAAATACAATTAAAAATATGGCTCAACCGACAAAAATTAAAACAAGTGGAAGTACTTTCAAAAACCCTATTAATCAAACAAATAAAAAAGTTTGGGAATTAATTAGATCAAGTGTTCCTAATGGAACAAGTTTCGGAGATGCAATTATATCTGATAAACACGCAAATTTTTTTGTAAACAAAAAAAATGCAAAATCTATAGATATGAAGTCTTTAATTAATTTTGTTAAAAAAAAAGTAAAAGATAATACCGGTGTAAAACTAGAATTAGAAATTGTAATGGTTGAATAATGGACAAAGTACTAATATTAGCAGGAGGATATTCTAATGAAAGAGAAATCAGCTTAATAACAGCCAAGAGTGTAATTAATGAGTTAAAAAAAATTAAAAAATACAAACTTTTGTTAATTGAACCAGATGGCAATTTTGTGAAAAAATTAAGAAAATTCAAGCCAAATTTGGTATTAAACCTTTTACACGGAAGGTATGGAGAAGATGGTTATATTCAGTCAATACTTGAGTCTGAGAAAGTAAAGTATACTCACTCTGGAGTTCTATCATCTTCACTAGCAATTGATAAAGAAATATCAAAAAAAATATTTAAAAAAAACAATATTTTAACACCCCCATATATAAAGTTTTCTTTTAAAAATAATTCTAATATTAAAAATACAATAAAAAAAATAGATAAAAATTTAAAATTCCCTGTCGTTTTAAAGCCTATTAATGAGGGCTCTAGCGTAGGTGTATATATTTGTAACAAAAAAAATTTTAAAAATAATTTAATGAAATTAGTAAAGTTTAAAGATATTTTAATTGAGAAATATATACCTGGAAGAGAAATTCAAGCAGCTATTTTATCTAAAAAAAAATTGGGTATAATCGAACTCAAACCTAAAAGAAAATTTTACGATTATAAAGCTAAGTATAGCGCTAGTGCAAAAACTAAGCACATAATTCCAGTCAACTTAAGTTCAAGAAATTACAATAAAGTCAATACTATAGCTTTGAAAGCACATCATTTATTAAAATGTAGAGGTGTATCAAGGTCAGACTTCAGATTTTACAATAACAAATTTTATTTATTAGAAACTAATACGCAGCCAGGTATGACCTCACTTTCTCTTGTACCTGAAATAGCGAGATATAAAAACATAAGTTTTATTCAACTTATAGAGGAAATAATGCGAGATGCATCCATTGATAAGTAAAAATAAATTATACCTTTATTTATTTTTTCTAATCTTTTTAAGTTCTATATTCAATTTTAAATTTTTAGAAAATTATCAAGAAAAGTTTAATTTAAAAATTATTAATATTAGCGGAGTGTCTATTAAGGAAAAAAAAAATATTGAAAATGAATTAAATAAGTTAAAAAATACAAATATTTTCAAAATAACAGAGACTAATATTTTAGAAAATTTGAACAAATTTGATTTTATCGAGAGTATATATGTAAAAAAAATTATACCTTCTTCAATAAATATAAATTTGTCTAAAACATCTATCCTTGGAAAAACTTTTATAAACGGAGAAGAGTTCTATATTGGAAAAAATGGAAAATTTATAAATTATAATCAACTCTCTGAACAATATAATTCACCCACAGTATTTGGAAACTTTCAAACCACAGAGTATTTAGAGTTGTTAGAAATCTTAAGAGAACATAATTTAGATTTAAAAAAAATTGATAAAATTTATTTTTATAAAAATAAAAGATGGGACCTATTGTTTTATAATGGCTCGACATTAAAGCTACCTTCTAAAAAGATTGAAGATTCAATAAAAATTTACAAAAAAATGCTACTTAATAATAATTTAACAAATACTAAAATTATTGATCTTAGAGTCATAAATCAAATTATATTAACAAATAAAAATGAATAATTTAAATGCTATATTAGATTTTGGATCAAGGAATTTAATATTGGGTATATTTGATCAAAATAAAAAAAATATTTATTATTCAGCACAACAAGTAATTCATAGTGATAACAAAATAAATTTAGAAAAATTATTAAACATCCAAATAAGAGATGCTGAAAAAAATTTATCTACCCATATAGATAAAGTTATAGTTCTCTATGACTCTCCAAAATTTTATTCTCTGGATTTTTCGATAAAAAAAGTATTTGACCACAGCACATCAATAAAAAAAGTTTATAATAGTTTAATAGATGAAGCTAATTTTTTAGTCTCTCAAAATAACTTTAAAGATCAAATTATTCATCTTGTTGTAAACAATATTATAATAGATGAAAATAAAAAATTAGATAGTGTTATTAAAGATATTAAAATAAAATCATTATTATTAGAAATTAAATTTATTTGTTTAAATAAAAAAGAAATTAATGATATTTCAAATATATTTAGAAAAAATAATTTAGAAATATTGAATTTATACTGCTCTAGTTACGTTAAAACTTATTTATATAAAAAAAAATTTCAAAGTCAGGATAATTTAATTTTTTTGGATATTGGTCACAAAAGATCTAGCAGTTTAATTTTTAATAATAAAAGATTTGAATATTTTAAATCAATTGCAGTTGGAGGTTACAATATTACCAAAGATATTTCTAAAGTTTTAAAGTTAGAATTAGATTATTCAGAAGATTTAAAAATCAAATTTAACAAATTAGAAAAAGAAGTATTTTATAAGTATAGTGAAGATAAAAAAATTAATCCTTATAGTGAAGTCATTGAAAAAAATATATCCTCTAATTTATTAAAGAAAGTTATAGAGGCGAGATTAGATGAAATTATTGACTTAGTTTTAATTCAAAGTAATTACATTAAAAATTTTAATTTTTTAGATAAACTTAAATTGATTATTATGGGAGGTGGATCTAAATTAATTTGGAACAGTTATAATTTAAGTATCAAAGAGTCATTTTCAAAATTGGAAATTATTGGTGAAGATACATTAAATCCATGTGAGGCGGGTCTTGAGTATCATAATTGTGATGAAACTTTAAATATAAAAGAAAAAAAAAAGTTAAAGAAAAGAGGCTTTTTTGAGAACTTTTTTAATCTATTCTCAAAATAATTGTATTTTCTTGTAATATTACTTGAATATTAAGTTTCTAATAATTTTTATATATTTATGAGATGTCAGTTTTATCTCAATCTACTATTTCGAAGAAAATATCTTTTTCAGGGATCGGAATACATACTGGCAAATCTGTAAATGTTAATATTTTACCCTCATCTCCTAACTCTGGAATTATTTTCAAAAGAATTGATTTAAAAAAAAATAATATTGTCATTCCAAATTTTGAAAACGTCAGTGATGCTACACTTTGCACAACTGTTTCAAATGAATTTGGAGTGAAAGTCTCCACAATTGAACATCTAATGGGTGCTTTATTAGGTCTTGGAGTTGATAATTTAATCGTAGAAATAGATTCACAAGAGATGCCAATTCTCGATGGATCAGCAAAAGAATTTGTAAAACTTTTAAAGGAAACAGGATTGAAAAATAGTGATGTTCCAATTAAATTAATAAAAATTAATAATCATATTGAGTACAGTGAAGGTAATAAATATATTTCATTAGATAAATCTAACACAACCTTAGAAATAGATTTTGAAATTGATTATAAAAATAAATTTATCAAAAACCAAAAAAATAAAATAAATGTATTTGAGGACAACCTTGATGAGATTTTTAACTCAAGAACTTTTTGCCTTTACGAAGATATTGAAAAACTTAAAAAAATAGGACTGGGCAAAGGTGGTTCTCTTGAAAATGCAATTGTTGTTCAAGATAACAAAATACTTAATGAAAGCGGGTTGAGAAATAATAAAGAGTTTGTAAACCACAAAATCCTTGATTGTATGGGTGATCTTTATCTAGTTGGATACAGATTAATTGGTTCTTTAAGATGTAGACATGGAGGTCATAGTTTGACAAATAAATTACTTAGAAAAGTATTTAGTGACAATAGAAACTATTCATTAATCGAAATTAAAGGAAAAAACTTACCTCATTCACTTATAAATAATCGTCATATTTTAAAATCTATTGCTTAAAAATTAGAATTATAAAAATATTCTGATAAGATTCTTGTGATGAAATTTCAAAATCTTTTATTATTATTTATTATTGTCATAACTTTAATTTCTTGTTCCAAAAAAGATGAAAAAATATCTTTAATCAAAGAAGATAATTTGGAAATGCAAATGATTGAGGCATATAATGAGGGCATTAAAGAATTTAATAAAGGTGATATCTTTTTTGCTGCAAAAAAATTCAATGAGGTTGAACTTTTATATCCACAATCATTGTGGGCTCCTAGATCGACACTTATGGCAGCATATGCATATTACTCTCAATTATATTTTAATGATGCAATTTTTGAGTTGGAGAGATTTTTAGATAAATACAAAAATCATCCTAATACTGATTATGCTTATTATTTATTAGGTGTTTGTCACTATAATCAAATAGTAAATGAGAAAAAAGATTTAGGAGAAATAGTTAAAGCAAAAGAATATTTTACCTTACTCGTGAAAGAATTTCCAAAAACAGATTTTGCTGAAGATGCCAAGTTTAAGCTTGAATTAATCCAGGAAATATTAGCTTCAAAAGAATTGTATTTAGCTAATTATTATTTTGAAAGAGAAAAATGGATACCTGCAATGAATAGATATAAAAAAATTGTTAATGAATATGATACAACAATTTTTATTGAAGAAGCATTGTATAGATTAGTTGAACTAAATTATAGGTTAGGACTTGTTGATGAAGCAAAAAAGTATACTTCACTACTTGGATATAATTATCAATCAAGTGAGTGGTATGAAAGATCTTATAATATTTTAAATGTAAATTATAAAAAAACTGAAATTAAGAAAGATCTTAAAAATCAAAAATCTTTGCTTAAAAAATTTAAAGAATTATTTCAATAAGTAAAATAAATGAACGAAGCTGAGTTAAAAAAGTATTATAATAAGAAAATAGCTGAAATAAAAAAACACAATAAATTATATTTTGAGGATAGTTCTCCTAAAATATCTGACAATAAATATGATAAAATTAAAAGAGAAATTTTAGATTTAGAAAAAAAATATTCTTTTTTAAAGAGTATATCATCTCCATCTATTTCACTTGGTTATACGCCTTCTAAAAATTTTATTAAATTTAAGCACAGAGTCAAAATGTTATCTTTATCAAATGCTTTTGATAAAGATGATTTAGTAAATTTTGAAAAAAAAATATTTAATTACTTAAATAAAAAAATTGAAATGGAATATAGCGTAGAGCCAAAAATAGATGGCATTTCTGCTTCATTAACTTACAAAAACGGCTTATTAGTAATGGGTACATCACGTGGAGATGGCACAACAGGAGAGGTAATTACTGAAAATTTAAAAACTATTAAAGATGTGCCACATAAAATAATAGACAAAGATTTCCCCAAAGATATTGATATTAGAGGGGAAGTTTTTATAAAAAAAAGTGATTTTAATAATTTAAAAAATGAATTTGCAAATCCAAGAAATGCAGCCTCTGGATCATTAAGACAAAAAAACCCTGAACAAACAAAAAAAATTCCATTAAATTTTGTAGCCTATACCTATGGTTTTTTTGATAGTAAAACTATTAAGACACAGTCAGAATTTTTAAGTTTATTAAAAAAATGGGGATTTGTGACAAGTGATTATAATAAAGTTATTAAAACTATAAATGATCTGGAAACATTTCATAAGAAATTTGAAAAAGATAGGTTTGATCTAGAATATGATGTTGATGGTCTAGTTTATAAAATTAATTGTTTAGAACTTCAAAAAAGATTAGGTTTTACAGCTAATTCCCCTAGATGGGCTATTGCTCATAAATTTTCGGCAGATAGCGCATATTCTCAAATAAAAGATATAAATATTCAGGTTGGTAGAACTGGCGCATTAACTCCAGTAGCAAGAATACATCCAGTAAATATTGGTGGTGTAGTTGTTTCAAATGCAACACTCCATAACGAGGATGAAATTAACAGAAAAGATATAAGGATTGGTGACACAGTAAAGATAGAAAGAGCTGGAGACGTAATTCCACACGTTATACATGTTGATTTAAAGAAAAGAGATAAAAAGTCAAAAAAATTTATCTTCCCTAGTGAATGTCCATCATGTGGTTCTGGAACTGTTAAAGAATTCAACAAGGCAACGAATAAATATGATGCGGTGAGAAGATGTACAAATGAGGGTTTTGATTGTGAAAAAATTGCGATAGAAAAAATAAAACATTTTATATCAAAAGAGGCAATGAACATTGATGGGCTAGGAAAAAAAGTTGTAGAAAACTTTTGGAAACTAAACTTTATAAGATTTCCACAAGATATATATAATTTAGATTATAATAAAATTTCAACTTTAGAAGGTTGGGGTGATCTTTCAGTATCAAATTTAAAACATTCAATAGATCAATCAAAAAATGTTTCTTTAGATAGATTTATATATGCCATTGGAATAAGACATATTGGAATCGAAAATGCTAAACTTTTAGCTGAATTCACAAAGTCTATCAAAAATTTCCTAATTTTTATAAATAAAAAAAAATTTAATGAGTTCTTGGATATTGATGGAATTGGAGAGACTCAAATTAATTCTTTGAAAAAGTTTTTTGAAAATAAATCAAATTATGAAGTAACTAAAAAATTGTCTTCACTATTAAATATTTCTGTTATTAAAATAAATAAAGGAGGCAAGCTATCAAATAATACATTTATGTTTACTGGCAAATTATTAAATATGAGTAGAGCGGAAGCAAAATCATTAATTGAAAAACATTCTGGATCAGTTGTAAGTTCAGTGAACAAAAAATTAAAATACTTAATAATTGGTGAAAAACCTACAAATCGAAAAGTAGAACAAGCAAAAGAAATGGGAATAAAAATTTTATCTCAAAAAGAATGGCTTAATTTACTAGATTAGGTTAGCTAACCATTTTTTTTCATTATTATTTAAAAATGGTGAAATATTATTGTAAACGTCAAAGTGATATTTAAATAAATATTTCTTTTCCTCTTTATTAAGCATTTTAAAATTAATTAAGTCAGTATCAATTGGTGCCATCGTTAGATTTTCAAATAAAAGTTTTGATTTATCCTTTCTAATAAAAACTAAATTTTCAATTCTTATTCCAAAAGCATTTTTTTTATAAAAACCAGGTTCATTGCTTAAAACCATTCCCTCTCTCAATTTTACAAAGTTATTTTTTGATATTCCCTGTGGTCCCTCATGGACATTAAGAAACGCGCCCACGCCATGACCAGTTCCATGACTATAATCTAGACCAACAGAGTTTAGGCTTTTTCTTGCTATTTTATCAATATTATGACCGTTAATCTCTTTTTTTATATTTGATAAAGCTACACAAATGTGACCCTTCAAAACTCTTGTAAAAATATTTTTCACCCTATTTGAGACATTAGAAAAGCATACTGTCCTTGTCACATCTGTAGTTCCCCATTTATACTGACCACCAGAGTCAAGTAAAAGTAAATCATCTTTTTGTATCTTTCTATTAGAAAATTTATCAGATCTATAATGAATAACTGCTCCATTTGGTCCTGATCCAGCAATTGTATCAAAGCTAGGGTATAAATAATTTTTATTTTTTTTTCTAAAACTCTCTAATTTTTTTTCAATTTTTCTCTCCGTAAGGTTTTTTATTTTAAAATTCTTAATCCAATATAAAAATTTTGTTAAAGCAACACCGTCTTCAATATGTGCTTTAATCATATTTTTAATTTCAGTTTTATTTTTTAAAGATTTTTTAATATAAATAGGGTCTTGTCTGTCAATTATTTTAAATTTATAATTAATTAAGCTTTCATTAAAGACTGAGCAAGATTTACTATCAATAGAAAAGTTTCCAATTTTCAAATTTATTAAGCATTTAAAAAAATCGTCTTCCTTAAGAAAATTTATTTTTAATTTTTTATGACTCAGTTTTATTTTTTTTATTTTATCTTTACTTGAAAAAAAATATATTTTTTTATCTCTTGTTAATATCATTTTACAATTTGCAACCGGAGAATTTGGTAAATCTTTTCCTCTAATATTTAAAAGCCAGCAAATATTTTCACCTGAACTTATAAAACTATAATCAATTTTCTTTTTTTTCATTATCTTAATCAATCGATTTATTTTAGAGTTTACACTTTCGCCCGCTATAGGTAATTCAAGACTAAAGAAAGGATAATTATCTTTTGTATTACCTTTTCTTTTGAATTTAAATTTACAAGGCAATAGGTTATAATTATTTCCAAAGTATTTATTTAGAGTTTCCCAAGTAAAAAGATCTGGATCGAAACCGATTTTAATTTTTTTTTTCAGAATATCTTTGGGCCATGTATAAGGAATTTCACAAATTTTAAAATTTTTTCCAACTTCTTTTTCAGCTTGAATAGTATATCTACCATCAACAAATAAATATTTTTTATTTTTCAAAAAAATCGCAAATCCTGCAGAACCTGAAAATTTTGTAATTGATTTTAGATTATTTAATTTAGAATATTCAGTAAAATAATTATCATTTTTTGGTAAAATATATCCATCTAAATTATTTGAAAAAATAATATTATTTATTTCAGTACTCATTTTAATTTTTTTTGGTATCTTATCCAACCAGGACTTCTAATTTCGCTATCATTATCGAAATCTATATCTTGGTTAAATTCAAAATCTTCTTCTTTTTCATCTACAAAACTATTATTTTTTTTAATATATTCTTCTGGTAGCTCATCCACAAATCTTGATGCCATACTGTCTACCCAGTCCCCTTGATAAAATCTATTCATAGAAAATGATATTTTAGCAAGCTTTTTTGCCCTTGTAATCGCAACGTAAGCTAATCTTCTTTCTTCTTCTAGTCCACTTTCGCCTTTTTCCTCAATACTTTTCTGATGTGGAAATAAACCTTCCTCCCACCCAGGTAAGAATACAATATCAAATTCTAGTCCTTTTGATGCGTGTATTGTCATTAAATTGACTTTTTCACTCTGCCAATCTTGGTCTAAGGAAGTTGCAAGAGCGACATGTTCTAAAAAACTCTCTAAATTATCAAATTCTTTCATTGCATTTAATAATTCTTTTATATTTTCTAATCTATTTTCATTTTCTAAATCTTTCTTATTTTTAAGCATTTCACTATATCCAGACTCATCAAGAATTGTTTGTAATAGCTTATTGTGATTTATTTTACTCTTTAAATCATTTCTCCATTTAGTTAAAAGATTTAGGAGAGAGTTTAAACCTAATTTTGTTTTGGGTTTAATTTTATTTTGTTCAATTAAATGTTTTGAGGCAACTTCTAATGAGCATTTATTTAATTTTGCAAAATTATTAATAGCTTTTACAGTAGTATCCCCAATAGATCTTTTTGGAACATTTAAAATTCTCTCAAAAGCTAAGTCATCCTGAGGTTGAAAAACTGTTTTCAAGTATGCAACACAATCCTTTACTTCAGCTCTTTCATAAAACTTAATACCACCAATAATTCTGTATGGAACACCAATTTTTAAAAACCTTTCTTCAAATTCTCTAGTTTGAAAAATAGCTCTTACTAGAATTGCAACTTCATTTAATGAAAATTTATTTTTAAAATCTTCAATATTAGAACCTATTTCAGTAGCTTCATCTTTTACATTCCTAAAACAATTTAAAGTAACAAGTTCACCATCTTCTTGATCTGTAAAAAGTTTTTTTCCAACTCTATTTTGATTATTTTGAATAATATTTGATGCTACGTTTAAAATATTTTGAGTGGATCTATAATTTTTTTCTAATCTTATTATTTTTGTATTTTCATAAACATTTTCAAATTGAAGAAAATTTTTAATTTCTGCTCCCCTCCAACTATATATTGACTGATCATCATCTCCAACACAACAAATATTTTGATTATGTTTTGCTAGATATTTAAGCCATTCACTTTGAATAAAGTTAGTATCCTGATATTCATCAACTAAAATATATTTAAACCTTTTTGAATATATTTTTGATATATCACTATGTTTTTCAAAAATTTTAACAGTGTGAAGTATTAAGTCACTGAAATCAGCAGAATTTAAATCAATTAGTTTTTGTTGATAAATTTTATAAATTCCAAGAAAACTTTTTTCTAATATATCTTTACGTTTGAGCACAACTTCTTCAGGGTAAAACCCTTTATTCTTCCATTTATCAATGACTGCTAAAATATATTTTGGAGATATTTTTTTTGTATCTATATTTTCAGATTTACAAATATTTTTTATTAGTCTTACCTGGTCATCTTGATCAATAATGGAAAAATTAGATTTTAATCCTGCTGCTTCTGCATGTTTTCTTAATATTTTCGCACTTATTGAGTGAAAAGTCCCTAGCCATGGAAGACCAGTTGCCTCTTTTTTTAAGAATTTAGAAACTCTTAGTTGCATTTCTTTTGCAGCTTTGTTTGTAAAAGTTACTGCTAAGATCTGATTGGGAAATGCCTTATGTTGTTTAACAATATGGGCAATTCTAGCTGTGAGAACTCTGGTTTTTCCTGAACCTGCTCCTGCAACAATCAAAAGAGGTCCGTTTAAATGCAGAACAGCTTCCTCCTGACTTTCGTTAAGATTTGTTAAATAATCTAAATTCATCGTTTATTTTTTTTCATTTTAAGCGATATTGGATTAATGATAAAAAAATTGAAAGTAACAATATTTGCTAAATTTATTTTTTTGTTAGTTACGTTGTGTTTTTTATTTGGCATTTATTTATCAATACCAGTTTTATTTAATTATAAAAGTATAGAAAACATCATTGAAAGTAAGTTTTCTTCTGATTTTAATATTAACTTAAATATAAATGGTGACATAAAGTATCAATTACTTCCAAAGCCTCATTTATTAGTTAGTGATTCATCATTGTCAATACAAGAAAACAATAATGAAAATATTTCATTTGATATAAAAAACTTAAAAATTTTTATAAGATCCAATAGTTTATATCCAAAATCTAGAATTAATTTTGAAAAATTTGAAATAATAAATACAAATTTTTTAATAAAAAAAAAAGATTTTAATATTTTAAGAAAATATTTTCATAAAAGTGAAAATAAACCATTTAATATTAAAAAAAGTAAAGTATTTGTAATAGATGAAAATGATGAAACTTTAATTATATCCCCAATAAAAAAAATTAATTTTACTACATCTCAAAAAGATGATTTCAAAAAGTTAAATATCAAAGGTAATTTATTTGATTTAAATTTTAAATTATTTTGGAAAAAAAAATACAATTCTCAAATGAATTCAAAAATGGAAATAGATTTTAAAGAACCGAATATTTTGTTAAAAAATGAATTAAAATATGACAATAATTCTAATTTTGAAGGCACAACTTTATTCAACTTTCTAAATCAGAATATTGAAATAGCATACCAATTAAAAAATAATATTATTTCACTAAAATCCCCAGAAAATAATAATGATATAAAAATTAATTCAACAATTGAGTTATCACCTTTTTATCTCAATTCGAATATTAATTTGAATAAGCTAAATCTAAATTTTTTGGTAGATGAATTAATGTTCGCTATATTAAACTTAAAACCTGATTTATTAGGTAATATAAATGGGGATATCAAATTAATTTTAAATAATGTCGAGCACGAACTTATAAGAAGTGGTAATATAAGTTTTAATATAAGTCAAAAAACTATTTATTTAAGGGAAGTTTTATTCAATATTGGTGAAATTGGCCAAATTAAAACTGATATAAAATATAAAGAAGAAAGTGGTGATATAATATTTCATTCATCAAATTCTTTACAAATAAAAAATAAAAAAGAGTTTGCTAAAAAATTTCAAGTAAAGTTAGACAAAGTGAAAGATATAAATGTGATGTATTTTAAAATTGAGAGAAATATTAGTACCAGAAAAATATCAATATTTGATATAAAAATCAATCAAACAGCATATAAAGATAAAAAAAGTGATAAGAACAGATATAATATTAGAAATTCCCAAGAGCTTAAATCATTAGTTAAAAATATAATTAATAGTTAGTCTGGTTTAATCATTTTATTGGGATCAACAATTTTATTGTATTCTCTCTCATTTATTAAGCCCGATTTCAATGCTTCAGTTTTAAGAGTAGTTTTATTTTTTAATGCATTTTTAGCAATCTTTGCAGCATTATCATAACCAATCTTTGGAGATAAGGCAGTTACCAACATCAAAGAGTTATCTACTAAATGTTTTATTCTATTTTTATCAGCTTTTAGTCCCGAGATACAATATTTTGCAAAACTTCTTGTACTATCTGAAAGAATTTGAATTGATTGAAGAACATTGTGGATTATTAAAGGCTTAAATACGTTGAGTTCAAAATGACCATGTGATCCAGCCATTGTTATTCCATTGTGGTTGCCAATTACTTTAACACAAACCATTGTTACTGCCTCACACTGAGTTGGATTTACTTTGCCAGGCATAATTGAAGATCCAGGCTCATTCTCTGGCAATATCAACTCTCCATATCCAGCTCTTGGTCCTGAACCTAAAAATCTAATATCATTTGCTATTTTCATTAAACATACTGCAGTTGTATTTAATGTACCTGAGTAATTTACTATTGCATCATGAGCTGCAAGTGCAGCAAACTTATTCTTTGCTGGCTGAAAAGGCAACTTGGTTATTTTTTTAATTTCATTCACTATTTTCTTATCAAAATTTTTTTTGGTATTAATACCTGTACCTACAGCCGTCCCACCTTGTGCTAAATAATAAATTTCATTTAATGAAACTTTTATTCTTTTAATGCATTCTTCTAGTTGAGATTGATAGCCAGAAAATTCTTGACCTAACGATAAAGGAGTTGCATCTTGTAGGTGCGTTCTTCCAATTTTAACTATTTTATTAAATTCTTTTACTTTTTTTTTCAATTCTTTATTTAACAATACTAAACTTGGTAGTAGTTTCTCTCTAGTTTCCATTGCTATCGCAATATGCATTGCTGTAGGAAAAACATCATTAGTAGACTGAGATTTATTCACATGATCGTTTGGATGCACAGGTTTTTTTGTACCCTTTTTTCCATTTAGTATTTCAATCGCTCTATTTGAAATAACTTCATTTACATTCATATTTGTTTGTGTTCCAGAGCCAGTTTGCCAAACTTTGAGGGGAAAATGATTATCTAATTTTCCTTTAATAACTTCATTAGAAGCTCGCACAATTGATTTATAAACTTTTGAACTAATATCTTTATTTTTAAAATTTGTAACAGCAGCTGCTTTTTTAATAATAGCTATGGATTTTATTAACTTTGGTCTGACTAATACATCTCCAATATCAAAGTATTTTTTTGATCTTTGTGTGGATGCTCCCCAATACTTATCCACAGGTACATTTATTGAACCAATACTGTCATATTCTTTTCTGAATTTCATTTTATAGTTTAGAGAGTATATTTATACACTTATACATTAAATAATATTAAAATCATATAGGAGTAAAATGACAAATTTTGAAAAAGTTGGTGTGTTTATGAAAACTTTTAATCAAGATGTAAAAGATTCATCAAGTTTAAGCACAGATAAAATAAATTCGTTAAGAATTTCATTGATTAATGAAGAGTTAGAGGAACTTAAACAAGCAATATCAGAAAAAAATTTGACTGAAGTTGCAGATGCATTAACAGATATTTTGTACGTTACCTATGGCGCAGGTCATGCTTTTGGTATTAATTTAGATAAATGTTTTGAAGAAGTTCAAAAATCTAATATGAGTAAATTAGGAAAAGATGGAAAACCAATATATAATGAATTTGGAAAAGTTATGAAAGGACCAGACTATTTTAAACCAGATTTATCAAAATTTATAATATAATTTAAAACCAATTTGGTCTTAAAACTTTAATTTTTGCGTCTCCACATCTAAGATCTGCATCAAAATTAAAATTCTTACTTTCTAGTTTTATTAAACCAAATGGATTTTTATTATTTATTAATAACTTTCCAATACTTTTTTCTTCAAAAGTAATTTCTTCACTACTTATTTCACCATCTAAAACTTTAATTGCAAATAACCTCTTATTAAGCTTATCTTTAAGTTTTATTCTAGCTGTATTCTCTTGACCCACATAACATCCTTTTTTAAAATCAATTCCGTTAAGCTCGTCAAAATTGCACTCAATTCCAAATATTTTATCCTGAAGTTTATTTGTATCAATTTGAGCGATTCCTAATTCATGACTATAGTTATAATATTCATTAACATCAGAAACCTCTAACCCTAATTTTTTAATAGAGAGATATAGTTTTTCTAAATTTATCACTAGTCGAGCTCCTAATTTATCAGATCTAGGATCTAATAAAATAGGATCTTCTCTAAATTTTAGCGTAAAACCTACCTCATCTTTAGAATTTTCTAATTCAAGAAATTTTTCCTTAGTTAAAGCAGCAACAACAAACTCATTACTTAGATTTAAAATATCTACTTTTGACCTAAGCTTGTATAAATTTAACTGTTTATATAAATTTTCAATAATTTTTTTTTCACAATCTAAAAAATATCCAGATTTGTGTTTAATAATTATAAAATCGTAAAGATATTTGCCTTGTGGGGTTAATATAGCTGAGAAACAACTTCTATCCTCTGAGACATTTTCAATATTATTTGTAATTATATTTTGTAAAAATTCTTTTACATCATCTCCATTAATATAAAGGAGTCCTCTATCCTCTAAAATGTAAACACTATTTCTATTCATATTGTAATACTATAACAAATGATATAAGTAGTTTTTCTATAAATGTTAGACCTAATAATTAAAAATGGAAAGTGTTATATTGATAAAGATCTTAAAGATGTTGATATAGGCATTAAAGATAGCAAGATTGTAAAAATTGGTAAGTTAGATGAACATTCAAGTCAATCAATTGATGCAACTGGACTTACTGTTCTTCCAGGTTGTATTGACACTCAAACACATTTTAGAGAACCGGGCTCGACAGATACTGAGGATTTAGCTTCAGGAAGTAGGGCGGCAATTGTTGGAGGAATTACCTCAGTATTTGAAATGCCAAATACTAATCCTGCAACTACAAACAAAGCAGAATTTCAAAGAAAAATAGATTTAGCAAAAAATAGAATGTACTGTAATCATGCATTTTATTTTGGAGCAACTCCCACCAACCAAAGCGAATTAGCTGATCTTAAAGGTTTAGATGGATGTTGTGGCGTTAAATTATTTGCGGGGTCGTCTACAGGAACTTTACTAGTTCATAAAGAAGAAGACATTGAAAAAGTATTTGAAAGTACATCTAAAATTGTTGCAGTTCACTCAGAAGATGAAGATATTTTAAATCTTAGAAAGAAATTACGAGAAAAAGGCAATGTTCACTCACATCCAATATGGAGAGATGAAGAATGTGCAATTTCTTCTACAAGAAAGATTGTAAAAATTGCAAAAAGATTAGGTAAAAAAGCTCATATCCTGCATATTACAACAAAACAGGAGATTGATTTTTTATCTCAGAATAAGGGAGACATAACTTTTGAAATAACTCCGCAACACTTAACGATGTATGCTCCAGATTGTTACGACAAACTTGGAACTTATGCTCAAATGAATCCACCCATTAGAGAAAAAAGTCATTACGATAGGCTCTGGTATGCGGTAAGAAATAATTATAATGATACTATTGGTTCGGATCACGCTCCTCATCTAAAGGTAAATAAAGACAAAGAATATCCAGATACTCCCTCAGGAATGCCAGGGGTTCAGACATTGTTACCTGTCATGCTAAACCATGTAAATGATGAAAAACTATCTTTAGTTCAATTAATGAATCTTGTTTGTGAAAATCCAGCAAAAATTTTTGGCATAATAGGCAAGGGATATATAAAAGAAGAATATGATGCAGATCTTACAATTGTTGATATGAATAAAATTATTGAAATCAAAAATGAGAAAATAGAGAGTAAGTGTGGATGGTCACCTTTCGATGGACATAAATTTAAAGGAACTCCAGTATATACAATCATTAATGGTGAAATTAAAATGAAATATGGAGAAATTCTCGGAGAAGCTTCAGGTAAACCTATAAGATTTGACAATTAAGTTAAACTAGTTGGTAAGAATTTTATTTTCTATTAAATTTTGTGTGATCTCATCCAGAATTGCAGGATCGTCAATTGTTGCTGGCATTTTATAGTCTTCCTTATCAGCAATTTTTCTAATAGTTCCTCTCAATATTTTTCCAGATCTTGTTTTAGGCAATCTTTTAATAACTATAACAACTTTAAATGCTGCAACTGGACCAATTTTGTCTCTTACCATTTGAATACACTCTTTTGAAATAGTATCATTATCTTTTTCAACTCCAGTTTTTAAAACAACTAAACCAATAGGCAATTGTCCTTTTAATTTATCTGCAATTCCTAGAACTGCACACTCAGCAACTGACTTATGTTCTGATAAAACTTCTTCAATTGCACCTGTCGATAATCTATGACCAGCAACATTAATTATGTCATCTGTTCGTGACATAATCCATATATATCCATCTTCATCTATATGGCCTGCATCATAAGTTTGATAGTAACCCTTATAATTACTCATGTAATTTTCTTCGTATCTCTTATCAGCATTCCAAAGGGTGGGAAATGTTCCTGGAGGTAAAGGTAATTTAATAACTATATCCCCCATCTCATTTGGTTTTGCAATCGAATGATCTGGTTTAATTATTTTTACATCATAACCTGGAACTGCTTTACATGCTGAACCATACTTAGTTTTTTGCATTTCTATCCCAGTACAATTTGAACTTATTGCCCAACTAGTCTCAGTTTGCCACCAATGATCTATCACTGGAACTTTTAAAAGATTTTCAGCCCATTTTATTGTATCAGGGTCAGCTCTTTCTCCAGCTAGAAATAAAGACTCAAAAGAACTTAAATCATATTTAGAGAAAAACTTTCCATCTGGGTCTTCTTTTTTAATAGCTCTAAATGCTGTGGGGGCTGTGAATAAAGATTTAATTTTATGCTCTGAAATCATTCTCCAAAATACTCCTGCATCCGGAGTTCCTACAGGTTTACCTTCAAACAAAACAGTTGTGCATCCTTTAAACAAAGGAGCATAAACTATATAAGAGTGTCCTACTATCCATCCAATATCACTTGCAGACCACCAAACATCATTTTCATCGATGTTATAAATATTTTTCATTGTCCACTTTAGAGCAACAATGTGACCACCAACATCTCTTACTATACCTTTTGGAATTCCTGTAGTTCCTGATGTATATAGAATGTATGCAAATTCATTTGCTCCTATTTCAACACAGTCTTTGTCTTTTGCATTTATTAGAGATTCTTCCCAACTAATCTCAAGTGGAGAATTAAGTTTCACCTCATTACCCTCCCTTTGAAAGAAAATTACTTTTTTAACTTTATGTTTTGCAAGTTTAAGAGCTCCGTCAACTAAAGGTCTATACTCAACCGTTCTGCCTGGCTCAAATCCACAAGAGGCAGTAATCAAAATCTTTGCTTTGCTATCATCAATCCTACTAGCCAACTCATTTGATGCAAATCCACCAAAGACAACTGAGTGTATTGCTCCAATTCTTCCACAAGCAAGCATTGCTATCACAGCTTCTGGTATCATCGGCATGTAGATAATTACTCTGTCGCCTTTTTTGATCCCTTGATTATCTAAGGCACCAGCAAACTTTGAAATTTTTTCTCTTAATTCTTTGTAAGTGAATTTAGCTTTTTTGTTTGTGATAGGACTGTCGTATATTAAAGCTATTTTATCACCTTTGCC
Source organism: uncultured Pelagibacteraceae bacterium (assembly GCA_902547535.1). Classification (GTDB taxonomy): domain Bacteria; phylum Pseudomonadota; class Alphaproteobacteria; order Pelagibacterales; family Pelagibacteraceae; genus Pelagibacter. Next base: position 219,339 of record CACCOB010000001.1, read on the forward strand.
TTGATCAATATGAGTATCAATTGCATTATAACAGGTGTTCGTTACTCCATCTTCGAACCATTTATAAAATGGAGGTTTAGATTTATTCAAAATCTTTGTAGGCTTCTTAAACCAAAAGATATCTTCCGAAACATTTTGCCAAAACTTCTCAGGATTTTGGATAGATTCTTGGTAGATTTTGTTAAATTTGTCTGTCATGGTGATTTGTTTTTTGACTCACTTTTATAATGATTTTATGTAACAGGTTGTATTTAATTTTACAAAGTAAGTAAAATCAATACTTTTTAGCGGTCAAAAACTCTTCAATAAACCAATTTTTTTTGCTATCTAACCCTAACTTTAGGCTAATCATTAGATTAGTCTGTAGTTTAAATTTAAACTAAAAAAAAACTAACTATGAGGGAGTTTTTTATGAAGACAATGAAAATGTTAGCTTTAGCGGCAGTGCTTTTTGGAGCAACTACAGCGGCTAACGCGGCAACAGCCTTTTTAGCTACAGACGATTTCGTAGGTATTTCGTTTTGGTTAATTTCAATGGGTATGTTAGCAGCTACAGCATTTTTCTTTATGGAACAGGCTAATGTCGGTTCTCAATGGAGAAAATCAGTAAACGTAGCTGGATTAGTAACTGGTATAGCATTTATTCACTATATGTATATGAGAGCAGTATGGGTTGAAACAGGTGATACTCCAACTGTTTACAGATACATTGATTGGTTAATTACTGTACCGCTACAGCTTGTAGAATTTTACTTAATTCTTTCAGCAGTAAGAAAAGTTGACACAAACATATTCTGGAGAATCTTAATTGGTTCACTAGTTATGTTAATAGGTGGATATCTTGGAGAAGCAGGATTCATCAACGCTACACTAGGTTTCATAATCGGTATGGCTGGATGGATTTACATTCTTTATGAAATCTTTTCAGGAGAAGCAGGAAAAGTTGCTGCTAAATCTGGAAACAAAGCTTTAGTAACTGCATTTGGAGCTTTAAGAATGATTGTTACTGTAGGTTGGGCAATTTACCCATTAGGTTACATTTTTGGTTACCTAACAGGTGGAATTGATGCTAACGCGTTAAACGTTATCTATAACTTAGCAGACTTTGTTAATAAAATCGCATTTGGTTTAATTATCTGGTCTTGCGCAGTTTCTAACTCTACAAGAAGAGCATAGTAACAGTTAGTTACGATATAAAATAGGGCAAGTTTAATTACTTGCCCTATTTTTTTTTGTGCTTATATAAATCAAATGGCAAAAATAAAATACATTGAGCATAATGGTAATGAACATATAGCAGATGTTCAAAATGGTCTTACTATTATGGAAGGCGCAATCCAAAATGATATCCCAGGAATTGATGCAGATTGTGGTGGCAGTATGTCGTGTGCAACATGCCATGTTTATGTCAAAGAAGATTGGTATGATAAATTACCTAAAAAAGAAATGGGTGAGGATGACATGCTTGATCAAGCCTATGAGCCAAATTCAAGCAGTAGGCTTAGTTGTCAAATTATTGTCTCTGATGATCTAGATGGTCTAAGTGTACATATGCCGGAGAAACAGGTTTAATGATTAAAACAGATGTTGTGATAATTGGTGCAGGCCCTACAGGATTGTTTTGTGCGCATCAATTAGGAATAATTGGATTGAAATGTGAAATAGTTGACAACCTAGATAAAATTGGTGGCCAATGTATAGAACTCTATCCAGATAAACCAATTTATGATATTCCAGCGGTTCCCGAATGCACCGGGGAAGAGCTTACTAACAACTTAATTAAACAAATAAAACCTTTTAACTTTAACTTTCATTTAAATAATAAAGTTCAAGAGCTTAGAAAAGAAAATGAAAGCTGGATAGTAAAAACAACCAATGGTATAGAGTTTAATACACCAAATGTAGTAATAGCCGGGGGAGTTGGATCTTTTGAACCACGAAAATTTCCGACAAAGAGTGCAGAAAAGTGGGATGGTAAAACAGTTTTATACTCAATTAAAGACAAAAGTATTTTTAAGGATAAGTCAGTAGCTATTTTTGGAGGTGGAGATAGCGCACTTGACTGGGCAATTGAATTGTCAAGTATTTCAAAAGTTTCTCTTATACACAGAAGAGACGAGTTTAGAGGTGCGCCTGCAAGCATTCAAAAAATAAAAGAACTTAGTGAAAAAAATAGAATTAATTTATTTACAAAGTATTCAATTAAAGATGTGAAAGGCAATGGCTCTTTAGAAGAAGTCGAGATTAAAAGCGAAGAAGGTGAAAGCAAAACACTAAAGGCTGATTATGTTTTAGGTTTTTTTGGTTTAATAATGCAGCTTGGGCCAATAGCTGAATGGGGACTAAATTTAGATAAAAAAACAATTCCTGTGAACACTGAAAACTTTGAAACTAATAAAAAGGGTATTTTTGCTATCGGCGATATTTGTAATTATCCTGGAAAACTAAAATTAATATTGTCTGGTTTTCATGAAGGAGCTTTAGCTGCTAGAGGATGTTTTAAATATGCAAGACCTAATGAGAAATACAGATTTGAGTTTACTACTGCATCCAACACTATAAAAGATAGATTGGGCATAAAATAGTGATCGAGCTATTCACAGCTGATACTCCCAATGGCTGGAAAATTAGCATAATGTTGGAAGAGATAGGTTTCGATTATAAAATTACCAAAATAAATCTAAGTGAAGGTGAACAACATAAACCTGAATTTAAAATAATTAGTCCGTTTAATAAGATACCAGTGATCACTGATCACGAAAATAAAAAGTCAATATTCGAGTCAGGTGCAATATTGATGTACTTAGGTGAAAAAAGTAAAATGTTTTATCCGGAAAATAATAGATTAGAGATAAATCAGTGGTTGATGGCCCAGATGGGCTTGATTGGTCCAATGATAGGTCAACATCATCAGTTTCATTATTATCACCAAGGAAAAAGTGAGTGGGGAGAGGAAAGATATTTTAAAATAACTAGAAAGTTATACGAAGATTTAGAAGCAAGACTATCAACAAGTGATTACTTAGCAGGCAGAGACTATTCTATTGCTGATATTGCAACATGGTCTTGGATAGCACGTCACAAAAGACATGATATTGGATTAGAAAACTTTAAAGGGTTATCTAGATGGTTTGTTGATATTGCAAAACGTCCAGCAGTTATCAAAGGTTTTAAAGTATTAAATAAAGATGCTGAAATAGATTATCCTTAAATATCAGCGTAAACTTTTTCTTCTTTTTCATGTTTTTCTTGGGCTGATATGCATAAAGTTGCAACTGGTCTTGCCATTAATCTTTTAAGACCAATTGGTTCAGCAGTTTCTTCACAAAAACCATATGTTCCATCTTGAATTTTTTTCAAAGCTCCATCAATTTTTGAAATTAATTTTATTTGTCTGTTGATTGCTCTCATTTCAACATTTTTTTCTGTATATGAACTTGCTTGATCAACAATGTCTGCTGAAGCACTGTTGTCATCCATTGAAGCATTAAATATTGCTTCATTATTTGTTCTCTTAAGATCTTTTTTCCAGTCCATTAATTTTTGTTTAAAATATGCAAGATGCTTTGCACACATGTATTTTTCAGTTTCTTTTGGAATATATTTTTTAGAGATTTTTACCATACTCAATTTTATAAATCTGGTGAATATATTCATCATTTATTGAGTGTCAAGAATGCATTAATTGTATAAATTAATAAAAATGGCCTTTTATAAAAAGAATATAAACAATATATTTTTTATTTTTATTACATCACACTTATTGATCTGGACATTGATTCCAACTTTTACAAATCATAATTTGCCATTAGATACAATTGAAGCCTTAGCGTGGGGAAGCAACTTAGATTGGGGATTTAATAAACATCCTCCAATGAGTGCATTTTTACCTGAAATATTTTACCAAATCTTTGGACCTCAAGACTGGGCTTATTATTTGTTAAGTCAAATCTGTATCGTAGTCTCATTTCTTGTAGTTTTTAAGTTAGCTGAAGATTTTTTTGATAACAAAATTTATTGTTTACTATCTGTTTTATTATTAGAAGGAATATACTTCTATAACTTCACTACACCTGAATTTAATGTAAATGTTTGTTTAATTCCTTTTTGGTCTTTATCATTATTTTATTTATGGAAAGGAATTAAGAATAATAAAATATTAGACTGGTTATTACTCGGTCTATTTGCTGGACTTGGGTTTCTATCTAAGTATTTATTTGTCTATTTAGGTTTAGCAATAGATGTACTTTTAATTTATATGATTTATACCAAAAGACTAAATTTAAAGTGTCTAGTTTCTTTCGCTCCTTTTATTATTATTTTATTACCACACATTATTTGGTTAACTGATAATGATTATGTAACCATTACTTATGGACTTCTTAGAACTGGATCAGAAGAAGCAAGTATTTTAAACCATATAAAACATCCTACGATATTTTTAGCTAAGCAAGTTGGTATATTATTGCCGTTTTTACTAATGATTTTTGTTTTAGTTAAAAAATTTAAAATAAATATTAATTTAAATGACGAGAAGCTTTTGTTTTTATTGTCAATTAATTTAATCCCAATATTTTTTATTTTTCTTACATCATTTACTATGGGTGTAAAAATAAGAACTATGTGGATGACGCCATTTTATATAGGCTTTGGCTTGTTATTTGTTTATATTTTAAAATCAGAAATTAATTTTGAAAAAATGAGAGCTTTTACCTCTGTCTTTTTAGCATTATTCTTATTATCTCCAATTTTATATTCTTATATTTCAATTACTCAAACTGATAAAAGAACTGATTTTGGTGGCAAAAAGTTAGCTGAGCAGGCCAAACTTTTTTATGAAACTAAGGGTAAGGATCTTGGAAAAATTGAATATATTAAAGGCAATGAATGGATTGCAGGAAATATATCTTACCATCTTCCAGAAAGACCAAAATGGATTTATAGTTTAAATGAAGTCCAATTGTGCAACAAAGATATGAAATGCTTAACATATAAATGAAATTTCAATTAAACCAAAAAAACAAGAGACTTTTATTCATTATTGGAATTGTTGTTTTAATCGAACTCTCGGGATATGGTTTTTTTGTTTCTCTATTTAGACTGATAGGCTCAGTAAGTTAATGAAGATAATAATTCTAATTCCAGTCTTTAATGACTTTAAATCTGCCTCAAAATTAATTGAAGAAATCAATATTAATATTTCTGAGCTTAAAGCAGAATTTTCAGTAATAGTAGTGAATGATGCTTCAACAGAGGAAAAAATTTTAGAAACTAAAAATTTGAATAATATTAAATCACTAAAATTAATAAATATGAGAAATAATAAAGGACATGCACGTTGTATTGCAGCTGGGCTTAAACATATTTCAGAAAATGAAGATTTTGACTATGTAATTCCAATGGATGGTGATGGAGAAGACAGGCCTGAAGAGATAGGAAAATTTGTAGAAAAGATTAAAGATAAACCCAATAATACCATTGTTGGAGAAAGAGTTAAAAGATCAGAAGGCTTAATTTTTAAAATCTGTTATTTTTTTCATAAAATTTTAACTTATACATTTACAGGAAAATTTATTAAATTCGGAAATTTCACTTGTCTTACAAAACAAACTGTTAAAAAATTAATCGAAGAGAAAGCAACTTGGAGTAGTTTTTCTGGTTCTTTGGCAAAAACAGAAAATAACTTAATTAAATCTCCTTCAATAAGAGGATCAAGATACTTTGGTCCCTCAAAGATGAGTTTCATAAATTTAATAAATCATTCTTTGGCAATAATAGCTGTCTTTAAAACAGGTGTTATTTTTAGATCGATAGCATTTTATGCAATATATTTAATAATAATTGCTGAATATATAAGTATAATTACAGCAATACCTCTAGCTATAATCATTATTTTTGGTCTGGTTATATTAAAAATCTCAGGTAGAGAAAATATGAATGAGTTTAATAATTCTTTAACAAATATTTCAGATATTGACATTTTAAAGTAGGCTATTTTATAATTAATTTGAAATTAATTTGATTTAATGAAAGCAGTATATTCGTTTTTTTTAATTATCTTTTTTTGTTCTTCTCAATTTAACAAATCCCAGGCAATAAATTTAAGTGATTATTCTAAAGAAGAGCAAAAGCAATATAAAGAAATTAAACAAATGAAAAAGGATGGAGTTAGTGGTAAAGATTGGATTGATAAAAAATATTGGATCAAAGATAAGAAAAATTTTTATCACAATATAGCTTCATTCCATACAGGAATTGAGGGTTTAAGAATAAAAAAAAAACAAATGCCAATTCTTGGAATTAAAGTAGGTGGAAATTGGAATTGGAAAAGTGGTAAGAAAAAACTTAACCAGGCTGCCTTTTCTGTAATTGGAGGAGATATTATAGAGAATGGCGAAATGGGATTGATAAAATCAAAAAATCATGCGTGGCATGGAGAAGAATTTTATCAAATTACAGGTTCATATGAAAATTGTAATCCACAATACTGGGAATTTAGAGAGTGTGATCATCATATGGGTTCAATACATAATGAATCTAGAGATAAACGAAAATGGACTAAGCTTTTATCAAAAGAAGGTGGAGAAGCTTGGATACATTTTGCAACTAAACCAGTAAGAAATATTTTATTCCCATTCAACAAATCAAGAAATTTCCATATAATGCAATGTCATCCCAAAGGTGACACTATAACTTTTATGATTACCTATAAAAAAGGTCAACTAAAAGCAAATTTACAATTTTCAGAACCATATGAAAAACATTGGTTACTAAAAAAATTTAAAGTTAATGAATATAACGGTGCAGATGAATGGACAAGTGTCACAATACATTTGATAAACTCTACAAAAAGTGAAAAAGGAAGATTTAGAGTTTGGATTGACGATAATGAGAAACCAACAGTTGATTATACAGGGCGAACAGCTACAAAAAAAAGGTTAAATTGTTTTATTGCCTCTGGACTTTATATCAATGGTGCTCAAACGGCGATTGATAAAAATACTTCCCAAGACTCAACAGTTTGGGCTGATGCAGTTGCTATTGCAAAAACAAAAGAAAAACTTTTAAAATTGATAGAAAAAAAAGATAAATAATGAAAAATTTTTATCGTAAAGTTGCTTTTGGTTTAGGACCTGATGAAAAAGTACCCTCAGATCCATTAGAATGGGCAAAAGACCAATTGAACGAAATCCCTGAATTTTCTTGGAAAGGTAAAATCTTACCAGAGAAAGAACTTAGAAATCATTATCGAGATTACGTTTATGGAGATAGAAAAGTATTAAGAAAAAAATTTAAAAACGACAAAGATGGCTATAAAAGAGAAAAAAATAAGTTAAGGCATGCGACTGGACAAAAATTTTGGTGGAACCTTGAACTTTGCATAAGATATTCAGAAGCATTAAAAAGTGAAACACCAGTTTTAGCAAAACTTTGGTACTTTTGGGGTAATCATTTCGCAATCAGCGAAAAAGATTTTTTAGCGCAGTATACAACTGGAGCTTACCAAAGAGAGATCATTAGAGCTAACATGAATCAAAACTTTGAAAAAATGGCCCAAGAGGCAACTATTGGTTGGTCGATGATACATCACTTAGATAATGAACAGAACATAGGACCTAAGAGTCAAGAAGCTAAATGGGCAAGAGAAAAAGGGAAGACAAAAGGTGTAAATGAAAATCATGCAAGGGAGCTTCTTGAACTTCATACTGTGTCGCCAGATTGTGGATATACACAAGAAGATGTAATCCAAATGGCATATATAATGAGTGGTTGGAGACCTAAGTGGGGAAAGAGAAGATTAGAGACTGGCGATGTCCATTTCAACCCTGACGCCCATGAGCCAGGTACTAAAATAGTTTTAGGTAAAAAATATAAAAGAGGTAGAAAAAGTTTATCAGTTGCAATTACAGATCTTGTTAATCACCCTTCTTGTAGAAAATTTATTGCAATGAAACTCTGTAGATATTTAATTACAGATAACCCAACTCAAGAAATGATGGAACCAATTATAAATGCTTGGGAAAAATCAGATGGTTTTTTACCAGAGGTTCACAAAGCCGCTGTAGAAGTTGCTTTCAATTATTCTGATAAATATAATAAATTTCAGAATCCAGAAAACTGGCTTTTGCAAATGAGCAAAATGGCTGATGTTGATTTAATCCCATCTCCTTCGTTTATGGATCTTTATAAACTTGGAAATAAACCGATTAAGGATCAAAGAGCTTTAGAAAGATTGATGGATGAGCTTGGGCAACATCCTTATTTAGCGAAACAACCAAATGGATGGTCAGATATGTCAGAGGATTGGATGTCACCAGAATTACTAATTAGAAGGCTGGTTTATGCAAGAGAGGCTTATTATAAAAAGTCAGGTAAGTCACAGACAACTGAATTTTATGAGGAAATGATTGAAAAAAATTATGATGATCCAACTGAAATTTTACAAATTATAAATCAGCATAAAGAGCTTGTTCATAAACATGTAATTTTATTTAATTTACCGGAGACACTTAAATCATGAAAATATCAAGAAGAAATTTTTTGAAAGGGTCAGCCACTACTTTATTTTTAGCTGGTTTTAATTTTCCAGTTTTAGCAAATACAGACAAGAAAAAAAATCTTGTAGTTATAATGTTAAGAGGTGGAATGGATGGTTTATGTGCTGTTCCAATAATAGGAGATAAGAATTTTGAGAAAAGAAGAAAAGATTTGATTTTAGATGAAACAATAAAGTTAAATTCTGATTTCGCACTTCATCCCAAACTAAAGAATTTTCATAATTTGTGGCAAAATAATCTGGGAGCAATAGTTCATGCAACCAATATTCCATATACAAAAAGATCACATTTTGACGGTCAAAATTTAATGGAAACAGGAGGTCATATACCTTACTCCATAAAATCTGGTTGGTTGGGAAGAGGAATGAAATTAGCAGAATTAAAAGGTGATGGTCTAGCATTAGCTTTACCAATGCCTTTACTTCTTAGAGGAATTCCTAGTAACGATAATTTTTACCCTTCAAAAAAAAGACTTCCAAGAACAGAACTTTTACAACTTTTAAAATCAGTTTACACAGATAAATCCGAACATGACTTAGCAAATATGATGGAGATAATTGCTAACAGATCTATGATGAGTAGCGGTGGTACTTCGATGTCTCGTAAAAATTCGTCTTTAGCTTATAAAGCAGGTTTAGAATTAAAAAAAATTAATGGTCCAAGAGTTGCTGTTTTTGAAGTTGATGGTTTCGATACACATGCTGCACAAGGCGGAGTAAATGGTTCTCATTCAGATAGCTTAATTGAAATGGACTCAATTTTTAAAAGTTTAGAGAAAGGTCTAGGACCAGAAATTGAAAATACTTTAGTCTTAACCCTAACAGAATTTGGCAGAACAATCGAACAAAATGGAGGACGTGGAACAGAGCATGGTTATGGATCTGCAATTTTTATGGCAGGTGGTCTTTTAAAAAAATCTCAAGTTTATACAGACTGGCCAGGACTTAAGCGAAAGGAATTATTTGAAGGAAGAGATTTAAATTCAACAATTGATGCTAGATCTGTCTATGCATCAGCTATGTCTACAGTTTTTGATACAGATTTTAAAAGAGTCCAAAAAGAAGTTTTCTGGGGAGATAAACTCCAAGATTTATCTGACAAATTATTTAAAATTTAATGAAAAAAATTTTGTTATTTATTTTTTTAATTTTACCAACGTTTGCCAACAGTTTTGACGAACACTATAGATTCGATCACTGGGCTTATGAAAGAATTATGTTTGGAAAAACTGAAAGTCGTGAAGAAGCAAAAAAACTTTTAGACAGTTATAAACTTAATAATCTTGAGGTAAGAGATACAAATAAACCTTATTTAGGAGCTATAATAGATGGTCATGCACATCCTAGAAAATCCACCGGAAGAGCTTTAGATATAGGTACTGAGTATTTTATAGAAGATTTGCCAATGTTAACAAATAAGGCAAATGTTTTTATGTCTGTAATTATGGGAACTCCAAATACTTACAAATCAGAAGATAATTGGAATTATTATTATGATTTTGCTGCAGAGCATCAGAATGTTTTAACTAATTGTCATTCCAATTTTATTGGAATGTCAGCAAATAAAAAAAAATATAAGAACTCAGAAGTTAATAAAGAGTTTAAAGAAACTATTAAAAGATTTAAAAAAGGACAATGTTATGGATTGGGAGAAGCTGGACTAGTTCACTATAATAAAAAGAAAAAAAATCCCCCTTATGGTGGGTATCAACCGCAATTAGATTTAGATCTTAAGCACCCAATTATTGATAAGGCGTTCGAATTTGTCAATGAACACCGTATGCCGATTAATTTACACCTGGAGCCTTTTCATGAAATAGATGGGATAGATAGATTAACAGAGTTTAAAAATTTTTATAAAAAAAAATGTGAAAAATACCCCAACGCAAAAATTGTGATAGCTCATACAGGAATGATGCCAACAAAAGACCTTGAAGAAATTTTTGATTATTGTCCTAATACATATACTGACTGGAAAATAGCATTTCATTGGTCTTCTCTTTGGGGCTTTGAGGATTTGCATATCCCAAATGATTATAGATTTAAATTACATGAGGTTTGGGCAAAATCGATGGAAAAATATTCCGATAGATATTTTTTTGGTTCTGATCATAAATTAGGTAAAAGCCCAGCACATGATGTTTTTGTTGAACACTATATGAAGCATGTTCGTTTGATGATTGGATCTTTAAGCCCAGATGTACAAGAAAAGATTGCATATAAAAATGCAGCTAAACTTTTTAAAATTAATCTTAATCAACCTTTAATTGTTGGCAAACAATAAAAAATGAAAAAAATTCTTTTAACTTTATTTAGCATATTTTTATGTTTATCTGCTGAAGCAAAAGTTAAATCTAAAGATATATCTTTTCCTAAACATTTTTATATAGATAAGATTAAATCATGCTCATATGTGGGTGGTGAGACTTTTAAATCTAAATATAAAAAAGCTAGAATTGAAAGCTTAATACGTTTAGATTGGATGAGTGAATGGGCGCTGGGTAATTCTAGAAGTGTAAATCACCTAAATCTAACTGGTCCAATGAGCTCATATGCTGTTGCTACCCATAATGCAATTGGTAATAATGATAAAACTGACATTGATGCCGCTAAAGGAATATTGATTAAAATAGCTAAAGCAAATGTTTTACTAGATACAATCGGTAAAGAAGAGTTAAAAAAGAAACCAAAATGTTGGAAAGATGGAAATCCCGAGGCACCTTGCTGGTATCATGCATATGAATTTGCAAGGGATGCTTTTACAAATTATTTGCTGATAGCAATTTATCTTAAAGATTACTTAAGTGATAAAGAAATTAAAATTGTTAACAAGTATATTAAAAAAATGCATAAAAAATTTATTAAGCCTGAAGAATTTTTAGAGAAAGAAAAAGGATTTTATGCAATGGGAAACGGAGGAATTCCAAACTTAGCTTATGCTCATTGGACAAACAATAAAAAACTAGCAGCAAAAGAATTCAATTTTAGATTTAAAAATATAGAGGAAGTGTTTTATGATGATGGCTATATCAATAATAATTCTTTTAGAGGGTTTCGAGCCTTATGGTATCACTCTTATGGTTTAAATTCAGCTTTAGGTTACATCTATTTAGCTAAAAATTGGGGGGCTAAAGTTCCAGACTTAGTTATGAATAGAATTACTAAAGCAGCAGAAGTATTAAATTTAGGGATCACTGATTATGAAAGTTTCTCCTCAAGAAAATACGATGGTAAGCAAAAAAATAATCAATATAAAAAACATAATGCTAGAAAGCACACACATCAAGAGGCTATAGCTATTGATACCTTAATGGAAATGGTAACTGGAATAAAACATGAAAAAGATATTACTTATTTAGCCAAAAGATCAAAGTATGGCATAGACAATCTAATTGGATTTAATGCTAATTGTATAAAATGAAAAAACTTTTAATTATCTTTTTTATTTTAATTTTATCATCTTTTGCTCAAGCAAAAGATCCGCCTAAAAAATATTTAGATGAAAATTATGTTTTTAAACACTCGAAATTTATAAAATGGCCAGAGAAAACAGGATCATGGGGTAAAATTGAAACACATGGACGTATCGCGCCAAATCCTTGGAATTTAAGATATGAGACAAAAATTGTTAGAGATGGAAAATATTCATTACGTTTTGAAATGAGAGATGGTGATTGCCATCGACGAGATTGTGATAGATCTAATAAAGCTGGACGGAGTGAAGTTATTTTTGAAGGAAATTATCCATCTAGTGCAAAAGGGCATATAGGAAATGTTTGGTATGCATGGTCTATGTATATCCCCGAAGGTACAAATCATATTAGACCTGCCTATACAATCTTAGGACAATTTAAAATGCCAAGTGACTATACTAAGCAATTGAATAGAGTTAATTCTTCTGGTTTTGATGAAGATTGTCCCGAAATACCAATAGTGTTCAAATTAGAAAGAGAAGGAGTTACAATTGAAAAAGATGGAGTGCTCCAATGCGAGGGGTATGGAAGAGAATTAATTATACCTACAAAGGCTTTGCACAACAAATGGCATGATTTTTTAATGAACGTAAATTGGACTGATAAAGAGGATGGTTTCATTGATTTATGGATTAATGATAAATTAGTTTATCAATCAAAAGGCAAAACATTTGGTAAGTTGCTCAAAAGAAAAAAAGATGGAAAAAAAATGGGACCTAGTTTTCGTTTTGGAATTTACAATGGAAAAAGAAAAATTCCTGTAAAAACACAAGTTGCTTATTATGATTCTTTTAGAAGTGGAAAAAAATGTAAGAAAACAGCCTTATTTCATGATTGTAATAATTTACCAAAATAATTTATGAAAAAAATTTTAATCATTCTTCTATCTCTCTTGTTAATTCCATCATATTCGTACGCTGGTAAATGGCATACAAATATGAAAAAGCAAGAGAGGATAGATTTTGCAAATTATGTTCTTAGAAATCAATCTAAAAATAAAATGGTTTTTAATCTTAGAAATGTTCCAAATCGTCCAGGTCTAATAAAATTTTTTGATAAATTAGAAGATAGAATGGGTGTTGCGGAAAAAGGAATTGAATTTAATTTAAGCTATTCAGATGTAGGGGATGAAATGGACTGGAGTAGGTGGGGAAGTCCAGGTTTTGCTCAGAGATTTCAAATTATGGAGCCATATAAGCAAACTACAAAAAAAGGAAAAACAAAGTGGTATAGAGTTGGTTATTTTATTCCAAATGAAGTAGATACCGAGAAACATAATATCTCATTATTTGATTTTAAAATGCTTTATGGAAAAGGTGAAAAAACAGTTGGCCCTTCTTATAACTTAAATAACAATAGTTTTGCTTGGTTGTTCAATGGGCCAAATTATAGAGTTTCAAAAAATGAAGTTGATGAACAATTTTTCTTTGATCATTATGTAGTTAATTTGGATCAAAAATTTTCTCCGTTGAAAGGTAAATGGGTAAATATTTTGATTAATGCTAAATGGTCTAAAGATGGATTTTTACATTTTTGGATAGATGGTAAGCTCAGATCTAGTTACTTCGGAGATGTTTTAGGTGGTGCTACTAGTGTGAGATTTAAATTTGGACCTTATAGAAATTATATGACATATGCTACTGATGCAGGTTTAACAATAAAAGACGCAATTATTCGTTATTCTAATGTGGGTAAAGCAAATTCCTGTGATGAACTATGGAGTGGATGTGATGAAATAACAGGCCAGCTTAAAAATCAATCCCAAGTACATGGTGCTTCAGCAGTTGTACTTTGCAAACCAGCTGATGCAGATAACGATAGTACTTGTGAAAATCTTGGCTATCCAAATAATCCTAGACCTTTTTAATTAGGCTCTAATCGTTGGTAGTAAATAGAAATCAGCTGTATCTATTTTGGAAGAATGCTCTCTTCTCATGTTCCATCTTTTTTGGACACCAGCGCTAGCAAGGCTTAATGTAGATCTTCCATACCGATAGTTAGTATTATCAATAGACCTCATTAAACCTTTTATTTTCTCGTCTTTTTCAGAAGAAAATAGGTTCTTACTACGATCTTCATTTGATAAACCAGTGAGCATTACCCCTGCTTTTTGGTAGCGGTAGCCATTTTTAAAGATAGAGTCTAAAGCAACTAAAGCAGTTTTAACTATTTCAATACTATTGTTTGTAGAAATTGCAAAATCTATTGTCTTTGAGTTTGAATAATACCCAAATCTACTTTGAAAAGGACTTGTTCTAACAAAAACTGTAATTGACTTTGCAATTAAAGACTCAGATCTAATTTTTTCAGATGCATTTAAACAATAATTTGCAACTGCTTCTTTTAATTCTTGATATTTTTCAATTCTTTGGCCAAAAGAACGAGATACAACACAGCTTTTTCTTTTTGTTTGTGTTGTCTCTAAATCAATACAAGGAACTCCTCTTAGTTCCATTGCAGTTCTTGAACCCAAAACATTAGAGTTTTTCTTTATCCAGGTATTTGATTTGTTTTTTAGTTGTTTTGCATTATAAATTCCGTTTTTATGGTAAAATTTTGTTAACTGTCTTCCCACACCCCATACATCGTTAATTTCAACTTTTTCTAATATTGGATCAATATTTTCAATTCCTATCAAACTTGTTACACCTGATTTTTTTTTCTTTGCAATATGATTTGCAACTTTGCTTAAAGTTTTTGTTTTAGCAATACCAATACTGGTTGGAATACCCGTCCACTTTAAAACTGTTTCCCTGATTTCTCTTCCAACTTTTTCAACTTCATCATCTGAAAAGTTTGATAAATCTAAAAATGCTTCATCAATAGAATAAACTTCAATAGCAGAGTTAAATCTTTTTAGTGTTCTCATTACTCTTCTAGACAAATCTCCATATAAAGAATAATTAGATGAAAAAACTTCAACTTTATTTTTAATAATAATATCTTTTGCCTTGAAGTAAGGCTCTCCCATTTTAATACCTAAAGCTTTTGCTTCAGTTGATCTTGAAATTATACAACCATCATTATTAGATAAAACTACAACAGGTTTTTTTCTTATTTTAGGATTGAATAATCTTTCACAAGAAACATAAAAAGAATTACAATCAATAAGTGCTATTTTTTTAGTATACTGAATGGATGACATAAGTTACAACTCCCCAAATAAATATATCCTCATCTTCATTAATTAAAATTCGATCTGTAAATTCTTTAGAACCTGATGTTAAAAATTTTTTATCTCTTTCTTGAACTAAACTTTTAACAACTAGTTCATCATGAACATTTGCAATAACTGTTGAGAAATTTTTTGGTGTTAAACTCTTATCAACAACTAATAGATCGCCATCATTAATTCCCACATCCACCATCGATTTTCCCTGAACTCTTATGATGAAGGTTGCTGGAACATTTTTGATTAAGTGAACATTTAAATCGATATCTTCCTCAATATAGTCTGTGGCAGGAGACGGAAAACCCGCGCCAGCTTTGTGTAAATAGTAAGGTATAGTTAGCTTCATAAATGTTCTTATTTTGTTCTAATTAATATCCAAGTTATTCAATAGTGTCAATCAGGTTGTATTTTGAGTCTGTAACTGAATCAAAAATGAATCAAAACGTGAACATCGAAACCACATATTGTATACATGTGGATAACTTTAACCACAAATAGTTTAAAAATAACAAATGAAAAAAAACGAAAGCTTAACAGGAAGATGTATTTGTGGTCAGGTTAAATATAGAATTACTGAGAAGCCTCTATTCACCCAAGCTTGTCATTGTAAAGATTGTAAAATTATAACTGGGTCTTCCTATGTTATTAATACAAGCGTTTTAGATAACACTTTAATTATTGAGGGAGAAGTTGCATCAACCGAACTCAAAGCAGGAAGTGGCGCTACTTCTAATGCATACTTTTGTACAAAATGTGGAACTTATATTTATACTGATTATGGCTCAGCTGTTGGCAGGTTAACAGTTAGAACTAAAACTTTAGATAATTCAGAAAGTTTTCCACCACAAGTACATATTTTTACAAAAGATAAAGATCCATGGCTAAAACTTACAGATGATGTAATTTGTTTTGAAAAGATGTATGATCCAAAGAAAACATGGCCAGAGGAAAGTTTAAAAAGATACGGAGAATATTTAAAAGTTATTAACAGATAATTTTATTAGGAGATTAAAATATGAAAAAATTAACTTGTCACTGTGGGGCAATTGAAGCCGAAGTTAAAATTCCTATAAGTGGTGTTGAAAAGATTATGCGTTGCAATTGTTCAATCTGCAAAAAAAAAGGTTACATTATAGGAGTACTTGGACCTGATGATTTTAAACTTATAAAAGGAGAAGATAAATTAACACTTTATCAGTTTTATACTAATACCGCTAAACATTATTTTTGTTCTATCTGTGGAATTCATACTCATAACAGACCTAGAAGTAATCCTAAAATATATGGCGTAAATATAGCATGTATAGAAGGTGTAGAGCCATTCGAAATCGAGGATGTTCCAGTGAATGATGGAAAGAACCATCCTCTTGATCAAAAACAATAAATTTCTTTATGCAACCAATTGCCGACTGTTATAGAAAAGTTAGAAAAGACTGTATTAAATTTATTAGATCTCAAGAAACATCTAAAGAAAAATTTAAAAATAAAGAGAAGATGATAAAATCTTTTTTAATTCCTATTAGTTTTTGGATTGCAAATAGAGCGAAAAAATCAAAACCTTATTTGATAGGTTTATCAGGGGGTCAAGGAACTGGCAAAACAACTATAAGCTCTATTTTAAAAATTATTCTAATTAAATATTTTAGACTTAACGTTTTTAAAATCTCAATTGATGATTTATATAAAACTAGAAAAGATAGAATAAGGTTATCTAAAAAAATACATCCTTTGTTAAAGACTAGAGGTGTTCCAGGAACACATGATGTAAATTTTATGTTTGATTTTCTAAATAAAATTAAAAAAAAAAAATTTAAATATCATAGAATTCCTAAATTTAATAAAGCTATAGACGATAGACTTAAAAGAAAATCTTGGTATTTAGTTAAAAGTGTCCCAGATGTTATAATCTTTGAAGGTTGGTGTGTAGGAGCTAGAGCTGAAAAGATAATTACTTTAAGAAAATCTATTAATCCACTTGAGAAAATAGAGGATATAAATTTAAAATGGAGAAAATTTGTAAATGGCCAATTACAGACCAAATACAAAAAATTGTTTTCAAAATTAGACTGCATGATATTTTTAAAAGCCGGTAGCTTTAAGTTATTGCAGAGTTGGCGCCTAAAACAGGAGTCCTTATTGAAATTAAATTCAAAAAATAAAGCAAATAACAAAGTAATGAGCAAAAATGAGGTATTAACATTTATGCAGACATATCAGAGGATTACCCAAAATATGTTTAAATTTGCTCCAAAATATTCTTCAATTGTATTAAATTTAAATAGAAATCATGAAATTAAATCAATAAAATATAATAAATGAAAAAAATATTATTAATAACACTCTCTCTATTTGCTTTTACATTTTCAGTAGATGCTGCATCATTGACTGATGCACTAAAAATTACTTTTCAAAATAATTTAGAGTTAAAAGCTGAACGAAAAAATTTAGAAGTTCAAAGAGAAGTATTAAATATTTCAAAAAGTGATTTTTTTCCAACATTAACATTATCTGGAACAAAAAATTTTGAAAATACCAATGAACTTACAAATCAAAATGGGACTGATGCTTCAATCACTGATACAGATACAATGACCTCATCTGTCAAATTAGAACAAACTTTAATTGATGGTAGTGCTAGAAGTAACAAATACGAAAAAAGTAAATTGGGACTAAACCTTTCTGAAGCAAAACTTATTAAGAAAGAACAAGATGTTTTTATGAAAGCAATAGAAGCATATACTGGTTTAATACTTGCTTATGAAAAATTAAGTATAAATAAAGAAAATGTAAACTTACTTCAAAGACAATTTGAAATAGACAATGCGAGATTATCTAGAGCTCAAATTACTGCTACTGACTTAGCACAATCTCAATCTTCATTGTCAGGAGCTCAAGCAGGTTACATAGGAGCACAAAATAATATTATAACCAGTAAGTTAGCTTATGAAAATATAATAGGCCCAATCAATACTAACGAAAAATTAAAAAAAATATATAATTCAGAAGTTTCAATACCAAAAAGTTTAGTTGAAGCAAAAAAAATATCTGAACAAAAAAGCCCTGATCTTATAATTGCTGAAATAGAATATGGACAGTCCGAATTAGATGTAAAAATAGCAAGATCAGATTTATCACCGACGGCTAAACTTTCTCTCGAGAGATCGTATACAGATGATCTGAGTGCAACTTATGATGAAAGAGAAAAAGATGTTTTACAAGCAACAGTAAGCTGGCCTTTTCAATTTGGGGGAAAGAATAAGTCTAATATAAATAAAAATCTTCAAGTTAAAGGGATGAAAAAATTACTTCTTGAAAACGCTTTTAGAAATAATACACAAGGTGTTACTGCCGCTTGGTCTACATTAGAGTCATCCAAAAGCCTTTTAAGAGCTGTCCAATCACAAGTTAAAGCTGCTGAAATTGCAAATGAAGGAATAAGTTTTGAGTATGAGAGTGGTTTGAATAGATCAACCTTCGATGTACTTCAATCTAGATCAAATTTGATTAATGCAAAAATAAATCTTGCAGAAGCTGAAAGAAATTACTTATTAGCCCAATACAGATTATTAAAATCAGCTGGCTTATTAAATAGCGACTATTTAAAACTTAGATAAATAAACACTTTTAAACGCTATATTAAAAAAATATTGCTAATGAGAACAAAATGTGTACATTTATTTTCATGATTCGAATGTTTAAAAACGTAAAAAAAGAGGCAAAAAATGACTAAAAATAATTTAAAAGTGGTTAAACCCGCTAAAGATAAAGAATTGGAAAATAAAGAGAAAAATAAAGCATTAGACGCAGCAATTAGCCAAATCACAGACAGCTTTGGAAAAGGCTCTGTAATGAAGCTTGGAGAACAGAAAGCTTTGGATGTTGAGTCTATTTCAACTGGATCTTTAAGTCTTGATCTAGCACTTGGAATAGGGGGACTACCAAAAGGAAGAATTATTGAAATTTATGGACCAGAGTCATCTGGAAAAACTACTCTAGCTTTACAAGTAGTCGCTGAAGCACAAAAGGCTGGTGGAATTTGTGGATTTGTTGATGCAGAGCATGCTTTAGACCCAGTTTACGCAAAAAAATTAGGTGTTAATACTGAAGAATTGCTTATTTCTCAACCAGATACAGGTGAACAAGCTTTAGAAATAACAGATACTTTAATTAAATCTGGCTCGATGTCAGTACTTGTTGTAGATTCTGTTGCTGCTTTAACTCCAAGAGCAGAGATAGAGGGTGATATGGGAGATCATCATGTTGGTCTCCAAGCAAGACTAATGTCACAAGCACTAAGAAAATTAACAGGTTCAATTTCTAGAACTAACACAATGGTTATTTTCATTAACCAAATTAGAATGAAAATTGGAGTTATGTTTGGAAGTCCAGAAACAACATCTGGTGGAAACTCTCTTAAATTCTATTCATCAGTTAGAATGGATATTAGAAGAATTGGTGCAATCAAAGATAAAGAACAAATTATTGGAAATACAACGAGAGTTAAAGTTGTAAAAAATAAAGTTGCTCCACCATTTAAAGTTGTTGAATTCGATTTAATGTATGGAAAAGGAATTAGTAAAGTAGGGGAACTAATAGACCTTGGTGCCAAAGCAGAGATTGTTGAAAAGTCAGGTGCTTGGTATGCATATAAAGGTGAAAAAATTGGTCAAGGTAGAGAAAATGCTAAACTTTATCTTGAGCAAAATCCAAAAGCTGCAGCTGAGATTGAAATGGCTATCAGAGAAAAAGCTGGCGTTATATCAAAAAAGATAGAGGGAAATCCTTTAAGTGAGGAAAAGGTTGAAGCTCAGAAAAAAGAGGAAGAGGTTCCTACAAAAAAAAATTAGCAGATAACTTTTAGTTATTAAAAAAAGGCGCTCAATTGGGCGCCTTTTTTCCCTTCAGAAGTGTAGACATCATAATAAAATGCTGTATTTTGATAAATATGGCTAAAACATTAAATGAAATTAGATCCGCATTCCTAGAGTATTTTGAAAAAAATGACCACAAAATAGTTGAGTCTAGCAATTTGGTTCCAAATAACGACCCAACATTAATGTTTGCCAACTCCGGGATGGTACAATTTAAAAATGTATTTACTGGTCTAGAAAAAAGAGATTATCAAAGAGCCACTACATCTCAAAAATGTGTAAGAGCTGGCGGAAAACATAATGATTTAGAAAATGTTGGCTATACACCTAGACACCATACATTTTTCGAAATGTTAGGGAACTTTTCTTTTGGGGATTACTTTAAAGAAAGAGCAATTGAACTTGCTTGGAATTTAATAACAAAAGAATTTGGATTAAGAAAAGATAGACTTTATGTAACTGTTTATCATGATGATGATGAAGCCTTTAATTATTGGAAAAAAATTGCAGGATTGAGTGAAAATAAAATTATTAGGATAGCAACATCTGATAATTTTTGGTCTATGGGTGAGACTGGACCTTGTGGCCCTTGTTCTGAAATATTCTATGATCATGGAGATCATCTTGAAGGTGGGTTGCCTGGAACAAAAAATGAGGATGGAGATAGATATATAGAAATTTGGAATTTAGTATTTATGCAATTTGAACAAATTTCAAAAGATAAAAGAATTAATCTACCAAAACCATCGGTTGATACAGGAATGGGTCTCGAGAGAATTGCTGCATTACTACAAGGCACCCATGACAACTATGAAACTGATCATTTTAAAAAAATAATTAATTCTACAGCAGAAATTTTAAAAGTTAATCCAAACAAAGAAAATTTAGCGAGTTTTAGAGTTATAGCAGATCATTTACGTGCTAGCTCATTTTTAATTGCCGAGGGAGTTCTACCATCAAATGAAGGAAGAGGTTATGTATTAAGGAGAATCATGAGAAGAGGAATGAGGCACTCTCACTTACTTGGTTCAAAAGAGCCAATTTTTTTTAATATATTTAAAACTCTTAAGGATGAAATGAAAGGGAATTACTCAGAGATTGAGAGAGCAGAATCTTTAATAAAAGAGACATTAAGAATGGAAGAGGAAAAATTTTTAGTTTTATTAGATAGAGGTATAAAAATATTAAATGATGAAATAGATAAGATAGATAAAGTATTACCTGGAGAAGTAGCATTTAAGCTTTATGATACTTATGGTTTTCCTTTAGATTTAACACAAGACATTTTAAAAAATAAATCATTAAAGATAGATAGTGAGAAATTTCAAAGTTTAATGAAAGAAAGTAAAGAACTTGCAAAAAAAAATTGGAAAGGCTCAGGAGATAGTGCTGTTGACGATATTTGGTTTTCAATCAAGGATAAATTAGGTGCTTCAGAATTCTTAGGATATGAAACTGATCGAGCGGAAGGAATTATTCTAGCATTGTTAAAGGACAATAAAGAAGTGGATGAACTTAACGAAAATGATGAAGGAGTAGTTATTGTAAACCAAACTCCTTTTTATGGGGAGTCGGGCGGACAAGTTGGGGATACTGGACAGATAATTGTAGGAAACTTCAAGTTTGAAGTATCAGATGTACAAAAAAAATTGGGAGATTTATTTGTCCATTATGGAAAAGTCATAACGGGTAAAATTAAGGTTAAAGACAATGTCGAAATGAAAATTGATGTTAAAAGACGGAATAATGTAAGAGCATATCACTCTGCAACTCATCTTTTACATGAGTCTTTGAGAAGAGTGCTAGGTACTCATGTCACTCAAAAAGGATCTTTAGTAGCTCCCGATAGACTACGATTTGATTTTAGTCATATGAAGCCAATTTCAGAACAAGAAATAGAAAAAATTGAAAGTTATGTAAATTCAATGGTTGAAAAAAAATCTGATGTAAAAACAAGGATAATGACCCCAAAAGAAGCTGTCGACAACGGTGCACTTGCACTTTTTGGGGAAAAATATGGGGAAGAGGTAAGAGTTTTATCAATGGGAAATGAGAAAGAAAAATATTTTTCCACAGAACTTTGTGGTGGAACTCATGTAAGGAATACTGGCGATATAGGCAGATTTAAAATAATTAGCCAATCCTCAATTGCAGCAGGCGTTAGAAGAGTTGAAGCTCTAAGGGAAAATCAATTAAATGAGTTTTTAAAAAATAAAGAAAAATTATCTGATTTGTCAGCACAAAAAAATGAGGAAATGATTAATGATTTGTCAAAACAAATAGTTAAATTAGGAGGCAAGCCTAATTTAGAAAATGATGACATTAAAAGTTTGATAAAAGATTTATCAAAACAACTAGAACTTTTAAAATTCACATCAATTCTAAAAGATAATTCAAAAAATAAAACGCACGATGATAAAATTAAAAATGTAAATGTAAGATTTCAAAAAGTTGAGGATCTTCCACCTAAAGAACTTAGGAAATTAGTAGATGCAGGAAAAAAAGACTTACAAAGTGGTATAGTTATTGTCTTTGCAAGTTTTGAGGATAAAGTAGGTCTCGCAGTTGGGGTTACTGAGGAACTTATTGATAAATATGATGCTGTTGTATTTGCAAAATCTGGATCTGAGATAATTGGCGGAAAAGGTGGAGGTGGAAGAAAAGATTTTGCACAAGCTGGTGGACAATTTAAAGACAAAATTGATGAGGCTTTTGAAAAAATTAAGTCTTTAATTTAATTTATGTCTCAACTTTCCGTCTAAAGTGTCTAAAAATTGATTAGTTGTAAGATACTTAGTTGAAGGTCCTATTAATATAGCTAAGTCTTTGGTCATTAATCCTTCCTCAACACAATCGACACAAACCTTTTCAAGTGTTTCTGAAAATTTAATTAATTCCTCATTTCCATCAAGCTTTCCTCTATGAGCTAAACCTCTTGTCCATGCAAAAATTGAAGCAATAGGATTTGTTGAAGTTTCTTTTCCTTGTTGATGCATTCTAAAGTGTCTTGTTACCGTACCATGTGCAGCTTCTGCTTCCATAGTTTTTCCATCTGGTGCGAGGAGTACACTTGTCATCAAACCTAAAGAACCATATCCCTGAGCAACTGTATCTGATTGGACATCCCCATCATAATTTTTGCATGCCCAGATATATTTGCCATGCCATTTCATTGCACATGCAACCATATCATCAATTAATCTATGTTCATAAGTGATTTTATTTTGTTCAAATTTTTTTTTAAATTCTTTTTCAAAAACTTCTTGGAAAATATCTTTAAATCTTCCGTCGTATCTTTTTAAAATTGTATTTTTTGTTGATAGATACACAGGCCATTTCTTAATTAACCCATAATTAAAGCAAGATCTTGCAAAATCCTCTATAGATTTATCTAAGTTATACATTGATAAAGCAATTCCAGGACCAGGAAAGTTAAATACCTCATATTTTCTCTCATCATTTCCATCTTCGGCAGTCCATTTTATTTCTAGCTTACCTTTTCCCGGAACTGTAAAGTCTGTTGCTCTGTATTGGTCACCAAATGCGTGTCTGCCTATAATTAATGGATCTGTCCATGAGGGCACAAGCTTTGGAATATTTTTACAAATTATGGGTTCTCTAAAAACGGTACCACCAATAATATTTCTTATTGTACCATTAGGAGATCTCCACATTTTTTTAAGGTTAAACTCTTTAACTCTTGCTTCATCTGGGGTAATAGTTGCGCATTTGATACCCACTCCATTCTTTTTAATTGCATTAGCACACTCTATAGTAATTTTATCTTCTGTCTTATCTCTGCTTTCCATTCCTAAATCGTAGTATTCGATCTTGAGATCAATGTAGTTTAAGATTAGCTTATTTTTTATGAAGTCCCATATAACTCTAGTCATTTCGTCACCATCTAACTCTACAATGGGGTTTTTAACCTTAATTTTACTCATTTTTTTGATATATCTTAATAGTTGAATTTATTCTTTTTGTATACATATTAATCCAAATTTATCAATTATAGGATTATCATGAGTAAAATTTTTCCAAAATTACACAATGAAGGATACAAGTTTATTGTTATTTTTGCAATTGCAACTGTAATTCTTTATTTGATAAATGGTTTTTTTGGTTTTATCGGTTTGGTATTGACTATTTGGTGTTACTATTTTTTTAGAGATCCTGAAAGAACATCTATTGGAGATGATAATTATCTTACAAGTCCTGCAGATGGAGTTGTGTTACAAGTAATGGATACCAACGGACCAAAAGAACTTGGCTTAGAAAATAAGAAGATGAAAAAGGTAAGTATATTTATGGATGTATTTGACTGTCACGTAAATAGATCTCCTTGTTCCGGAGCAATATCAGAAATACTTTATAAACCCGGAAAGTTTTTTAATGCATCTTTAGATAAAGCAAGTGAAGATAATGAAAGAAATTATTATAGAATCAAAAATTCTAACGGAGAAGAAATTATTGTAGTCCAAATAGCTGGGTTAGTTGCTAGAAGAATTGTAACTGAAGTTTCCAAAGATGAACTTGTAGAGCAAGGTTCAAGAATAGGAATGATTAGATTTGGGAGTAGGGCAGATATGTATTTTGAAAATTATTCTCCCTTAGTTAAGGTTGATCAAAAGACAATAGCTGGCGAAACTCTAATTGCAAAAAAATAATCTAATGAAGTTACAAGATAAAAATATTAAATTAGTTTCGAATAAAAAAACTAGAGTAATTTTACCAAATATTCTTACACTTATTGGTGTATGTATTGGACTAACGTCCATTAAATTTGCGTTTGATGGTAAATTCGAGTTATCTATTATTGCTGTAATAGTTGCTGCAATAATTGATGGGTTAGATGGAAGAATTGCAAGATTGATTAAAGGTACCTCTAAAGTAGGCAAAGAACTAGACTCACTGACTGATGTGATAAGTTTTGGTGTTGCCCCAGCATTTATAATGTATTTTTGGGCTCTATCAGAAACAGGTAGAGTAGGCTGGTTGATTTCATTGATTTATGTAGTTTGTGTTGCGCTTAGACTTGCAAGATTTAATGTTTCATCAAATGAAGAAAGTTCTTGGAAAGATAATTTTTTTGAGGGTATTCCTTCACCAGCTGGTGGAATTTTAGTTTTAATGCCGTTAATTTTAAGTATAAGCGAATTTAAATTTTTAAACTTGAATTATCAATTTGTGGTTCCAATTATGTTTATTTTTGTTTCAATACTATTAATAAGCAAAATACCAACTTATTCGTTTAAAAGGATTGTTGTACCAAGAAGTGCATCAATATTTTTGTTATTTGGAATAATCTTATATTTTGGCTTAATTCTCGTTTATACTTTTAATGCAATAATTATTTCAGGATTAATTTACATGTTAATGGTACCGATAAGTTCAATGCATTATCTTATGATTAAAAAAAATGAGAAAATCACCACAAATGATACTGATCATCATGAAGATGTCTTATAAATGAATGAAAACACAATAATTTCGTTAGCCGACTCAAATTATTTTAATCTTTTAAATGAATTAATAGACTCAATAAATAGATTTGAACAAAGTAAAGATATAGATATATGCATAATGGATGCTGGATTGACCGAAGACCAGATAAAAGTTTTAGAAAAAAAGGTTTTTAAAATCAAAAAGGCAGAGTGGGATATAGAAGTTCCAAATTTTAAGGTTAAAGGAAGAGAGTGGTTAAAAAGTCAGGTCTCAAGGGCGTTTTTACCCAAATATTTTCCAGGATATAAAAAATACCTATGGATCGATGCAGATGCTTGGGTTAATTCGTGGTACGCAATTGATCTTTATTTTAGAGGATCTGAAAATAAAAAATTAGCAATAGCAACATCCGCTGACAGGTCATATGGAAGAGTTTTAAGAGCAGAATGGGTGATAGGAAGTTTCGCAAGAATAAAATCCCAAAATTACAAGCATGCTAAATCATCTGGATTTTCGGAAAAAATTTCAAGAGAAGTAGCTCTTAAACCTCATTTAAATATTGGATTATTTTGCTTAGAAGAAAACGCACCACATTGGGAAGTTTGGCAAAAAAATTTGAGAAAAGCATTGTCATCAGGAAAGATTTGGGGTTCTGAGCAAATAGCAATGAATATAACTATATATTCAGATAATTTGGGTGTTGAAATTTTACCAGCCTATTGTAATTGGACACTTATTGAAGCAATAAAATTTGATAAAAAACAAAATACTTTTGTTGAACCATATTTACCAAATCATGAAATAGGGATTATTCACTTAGCTGGAAAGAACAATGATAATATTAGAAATGATAAAAATTATATGTCTAAAATTAAAACACTTGATGGTGATATAATTGAAAAATCATTGAGATTTGAGAACTAATTGAAAAAAAATAAATTTTCTAAAAATTGGATTATTAAACAAAAAAGAGATATTTACATAAAAAAATCGAAATTAGAGGGATATAGATCAAGAGCTGTTTATAAATTACAAGAAATTAACGAAAAATTTAAAATAATAAAAAAAAACACCTTAGTTGTCGATCTTGGTGCAGCCCCAGGTAGTTGGTCTCAGTATATATCAAGAAATTTCAATAACTCCAAAATAATTTCTATTGATCTGAAAGATATTGAACCAATTAGGAATTTAGTGCATATAAAAGGAGATTTCACTGAAGAGCATCATAAAAAAAATATTCAGAATTATTTTGGCAAGAAAGTAGATTTGATTATGTCTGATATGGCTGTTAATACTACAGGTAATAAAAGTGTAGACTCACTAGTCACAGGCGAATTATGTATTGAAGCAATGAATTTTGCGGTTGAACTTTTAAATAAAAAAGGAAGTTTTATTTCAAAACTTTTCATGGGATCATCTTTTAACGAGATTGTCGCACTAGGTAAAAAATCATTCAAAGATGTTGATATTTTTAAGCCACCTTCAAGCAGGAAAGACTCTAAGGAAAATTTTATAATTTGTAGAAATTTAAAATAGTTACTCTTTTATTTTTTCAAGAATCATTTATATAAGGACATGGATACTATTAAAGAGGCTTTAACATTTGATGATGTTACTTTAGCTCCAAATTACTCAGAAATTCTGCCTGGTGAAGTAAACACCTCAGTCAATCTGACAGATCAACTAAAGATAGAAATACCACTTTTATCTTCTGCAATGGACACTGTCACAGAGTCATCAATGAGTATTGCAATGGCAAAGGCTGGAGGCCTAGGAATAATTCATAGAAATTTAAATATTGAGGAACAAATCAAGGAAATTAGAAAAGTAAAATCAAAAAATAAACTAGTAGGTGCAGCAGTTGGAGCAAGTGAAAAAGAATTAAAAAGAACTGAAAAAATATTGAAAGAGAATTTAGATATAATAGTTATAGATACTGCACATGGTCATACAAAAAAAGTTGGAGATGCAATAAAAAAGATCAAAAAATTACGTCCAAAAAAAACAGCAATTTGTGCTGGAAATATAGCTACTGAGGAAGGTGCAAAGTTTTTAGTTGGATTAGGTGTAGATATTATAAAAGTTGGGATTGGTCCAGGATCTATTTGCACAACAAGACTTGTAGCAGGAATTGGAGTCCCACAATTAAGTGCGATATTAAATGTTAAAAAGGGTATTGGAAAAAGTAAAACAAGATTAATTGCTGATGGAGGTATTAAATTTTCTGGTGATATTGCAAAAGCTTTAGCCGCTGGTGCAGATGCAGTTATGATAGGTTCATTATTTGCAGGAACTGATGAAGCACCTGGAAAAAAAATAAGAAAAAACGGCAAATTATATAAATATTTTAGGGGTATGGGATCCATAGGTGCAATGAATAAAGGATCAGCAGATAGATATTTTCAATCAAAACAAAAGGATACATCAAAATATGTACCTGAAGGAGTAGAGGGATATATTAAATATAAGGGCAAAGTTGATAAAATAATCTATAACTTAGTTGGAGGTTTGAAATCTTCCATGGGCTATATGGGAGCTAGGAAAGTGATTGATTTAAGAAAAAAACCAAAGTTTGTAAAAATTACTAAAGCAGGTTTTTATGAAAGTATGGTACATAATATAGATGTAATAAAAAAATAATTATGAAAAACCTAATTTTAATATTTATATTTTTTTTATTTAGTGTTTTTGCTAAAGCTACTGAAAATAATTTTTTTAATGAAGCAAAAGTTTTGTTCGATAAGAAAAAATATGAAGACTCAAAATTTTTATTCCATAGAAATATTGTTTACAACCCAAAAGACTCAGAATCTTACCTCTATTTAGCTAAAATTTTTAAAATTGAAAATGATAAAAGACAAGAAGAAAAAAATATAAGAACCACTTTACTTTTAGATCCTAAGAACGAAGAAGCAATGTACCTTTTAATTGATATGGAGTTAGAAAGATCAAACTTTTCAAAAGCAGATGAATTAAGTGAAGATTTTAAGAAAATTTGTGTAGATATGTGTGAAAAAATTGCTTCAATAGAAAGTCGGTTGAAGGATTTTGAGATAAAAGATGCGTCTTGAGGACACTCTCAACAAGATACTTATTGTAGACTTTGGTTCTCAATTTACACAATTAATCGCAAGAAAAATAAGGGAACTGGGAGTCTATTGTGAAATTATAAGTCACAAAAAAATAGAAAAGTTCCAAAATTTTGAAAAAAATATCAAAGGTATTGTTTTATCTGGCGGTCCACTGAATGTTTATGAAAGCAAAAAAGTAAAGTTTAATAGTAAACTTCTTAAATTAGGGACCCCTGTACTGGGTATTTGTTTTGGTCATCAAATAATTTCAAAAACAATGGGTGGAAGTGTAAGAAATTCAAAATATAGAGAATTTGGACTAGCAGAGGTAAAAGAAATTAAAAAAAGTAAGTTAACAAAAAATTTTTTTTCTAAAGGAAAAAGTAGTGTTTGGATGAGTCATGCTGATCAAGTAACAAAATTACCAAAAAACTTTAAAATAATTGCACAAAGTAACAATTCTAAGATGTGCATAATTGAAAATGTAGAAAAAAAAATGTTTGGTATTCAATTTCACCCAGAGGTAAGCCATACAATTAAAGGAAAATTAATACTAAAAAATTTTTTATTTTCTATTTGTAAATTAAATAAAAATTGGTCAGCAAAAGATCAGAAAACAAAGATAATAAATGAAGTAAGAAATAGTGTAGGAAATTCGAAGGTTATTTGTGCTTTATCTGGTGGTGTAGATAGTAGCGTAGTCGCTAAATTATTATCAAATGCAATAGGAAAAAAATTAACATGCATCTTTGTTAATACTGGTCTACTTAGAAAAAATGAAGAAAAGCAAGTTGTAAATACATTCAAAAAAAAATTTAAAATTAATCTAATTTATGTGAATGCTGAAAATCTATTTTTATCAAAATTAAAAAATATATCTGATCCAGAAAAAAAAAGAAAAATAATAGGAAATCTTTTTATTAAAATATTTGAAAAATATGCAAATAAAATTAAAAATGTAAAATTTTTAGCTCAAGGAACTTTGTATCCCGATTTAATTGAAAGTAAATCTGTGACTGGAAGTCAAACTTCAAAAATTAAATCACATCATAATGTAGGTGGTTTGCCAAAAAAAATGAAACTTAAATTAGTAGAACCACTGAAATACCTTTTTAAAGATGAGGTTAGAAAGTTAGGATCAGAACTAGGATTGAGTAATGAAATAATTTCTAGACATCCATTTCCAGGACCAGGTCTTGCAATAAGAATGCCTGGTATAATAACTAAAGAAAAAATAAATATTTTAAAAGAGGCTGATAATTATTTTATCAATTCTTTAAAAGAAAATAACCTATATTGCAAGATTTGGCAGGCTTATGCTGCATTACTTCCTGTAAAAACAGTAGGTGTAATGGGAGATAATAGAACTTATGAGTTTCTTTGTCTTTTAAGGGCAATTACATCAGAAGATGGAATGACAGCTGATTTCTTTCAATTTAATAAATCTTTTATGCAAAGAGTATCTAATCAAATTGTAAATAATATAAGAGGTATAAATAGAGTAGTTTATGATATTACTTCTAAGCCACCGAGTACTATTGAATTGGAATAATAAGACTATATAAGTAACCTATATGAAATATTTACACACAATGATTAGAGTCTCAAACATAGACGAGTCATTAAAATTTTTTTGTGAAGGGTTAGGTCTTAAAGAAACAAGAAGAAAAGACAGTGAAAAGGGCAGGTATACCTTAGTATTTCTTGCTGCTCCAGATGATGAGAAAGCTGAAATTGAATTAACATACAATTGGGATGGAGATAGTTTGGGTGATGGTTCAAGAAACTTTGGACATTTGGCGTACAGAGTTGAAAATATATATGAGACTTGTCAAAGATTAATAGACATGGGTTATACAATTAACAGACCACCTAGAGATGGTCATATGGCATTTGTTAGATCTCCAGATAAAATTTCTGTTGAAATACTTCAAGATGGCTACTTGGAACCAATAGAGCCATGGAAATCTATGGAAAATACAGGCACTTGGTAATAAATATTTATGCCTTCGAAAATAAGTAGGCTTATATTAAAAAAAAAAAATAAGTCAAAAATAGTCTGCTTAACAGCCTACTCTAAAAATATCGCTGAAGAAGTTGATAAATATACAGACCTTGTACTCGTTGGAGATTCCTTGGGTTCTGTTTTATATAATTTTGATACAACAAGAAAAGTAAATCTATCTATGATGATTGAACATTCTAAAAGTGTAAGAAAAGGAGTAAAAAAAAGTTTAATGATTGTAGATATGCCATTTAATACTTATAAAAATAAATTGCAGGCGCTAAAAAATTGTAAAAAAATAATTAAAGAAACAAAATGTGATGGTATCAAATTAGAAGGAGGTAGTAAGATCAAAGATATAATTAAACATTTAGTAAATAATAAAATCCCAGTAATGGGTCACATAGGTATAACTCCACAATCTCAAAGAGGTAGATTTAGATATAAAGGTAAGACTGAAAAAGAAAAAAAAAATTTATTAAAAGATTCAAAAATCTTAGAAGAAGCAGGTGTTTTTGCTATTGTACTAGAATGTATTGAGAAAAAACTTTCAAAAAAAATTACTGAGACGATTGAAATTCCAACAATAGGAATTGGATCATCAAAGTTTTGTGATGGTCAGATTTTAGTTTTAGACGATTTATTAGGTTTGACTAATAGTAAAATAAAATTCGTTAAGAAATATGCTAATTTTAAAAGTAATATTAGAAATGCAGTTAAAAAATTTGGGTCAGATGTGAAAAGAGGTTCATATCCATCATTAAAGCATTCTTACTAAAAATACTTTTTAAATTCCTCATTAATTTTTAGAATTTCTAAGTCAACAAGTCCTCCAATAATAAGCTGTATTGCAAGTATAAGAATAACTGCTATTCCAATATAGACGACCCATAAATGTTTCTGAATATAATTAGCTAAATAAGTAGCCATAGCACCTGTGAGGACTACAGATAAAATTAAACCAAAAATCATAAACCCAAAGTTACCCTTAGATGCACCAACAACACCTATAACATTATCAAAACTAATTGTTATATCTGCGAAAAGGACTTTATACATACCCTTTGCAAATGAAGGTTCTAGGGATTTTTTTGTTGGTGATTTAAATTGTCTCTGAGCTTGTAAAAGATCTTTTCTAAGATCATTTACTATCCAAATTAGAAGCAAACCTCCAAGAATTTTTATGAAGTAAAATTTGAATAAATAGGTCGCAAATACTGCAAATAAAACTTTAAAAATTAAAGCTCCGACCACTCCCCAAAATATGATTTTTTTTCTATTCTTTGGGACAAAATTAGCCGCAATTAGACCAATTATTATGGCGTTATCAGCTGCCAATATAATATCTATAAAGATAATTTGCAGTAAAATAATGGCTTCTTCGATCAAGATAACAATATAATAGTAACAATTTCATATTTTTCAATAAAACATAGGAAAATTTTTATTGATTTAACAAATAATACATAATGAGATGTATTTTTTAAAAATTAAGGAGGATTAATGAAAATTTTAAAAACTTTGTTTTCTATTTTATTTTCTGTCTTGTTAATAGCAAATGTAAATGCTTCTGAAAAGTGGGATATGGCTTTAGCTTATGGTGCGAGCAACTTTCACTCAGCAAATGCAGCAGAATTTGCTAAAAATGTTTCAGAGAAAAGTGGAGGAAAACTTACAATAGTTACACATCCTGGTGGATCATTATTTAAAGGTGGAGAA
The DNA here is from genome assembly GCA_902547535.1 of uncultured Pelagibacteraceae bacterium. Taxonomy (GTDB): domain Bacteria; phylum Pseudomonadota; class Alphaproteobacteria; order Pelagibacterales; family Pelagibacteraceae; genus Pelagibacter. The sequence continues at coordinate 251,652 of CACCOB010000001.1, forward strand.
ATCTTTAGAGCGGTAAGAACTGGTCAAGCACAGATGGGTGAAAGATTTATGTCAGCATTGGGAAAAGTTGACCCTATTCTTGAAATTGACTCGCAACCTTTTTTAGCAACTTCATACGACGATGCTATGAAACTTTATCAAGCTTCAAAGCCAGCAATCATTGAAAGTTTAAACCAAAAAGGATTAGTATTTTTATATGCTGTGCCATGGCCTGCACAAGGACTATATAGCAAAAATGAAATCAATAGTGTTTCAGATCTAGAAGGTTTAAAATTTAGAGCTTATAATTCTGCAACAATTAGAATTGCAGAGCTTACAGGTATGGCTCCAACTAAAATTGAAGCGGCTGAAATCAGTCAAGCATTTTCAACTGGAGCAGTTGAAAGCATGATTACATCGCCAACAACTGGTAAAAATAGCAAAATATGGGAGAACGGTGTTAAATATTTCTATGACATCGCTGCTTGGTTCCCAAAAAATATGGTTGTTGCGCATAGAGGATCTTGGAATAAGTTAGATGCAGATACTCAACTATTAATTAAAAGAGAAGCTGCTGCTGCGGAAGAAAAAGGCTGGATGCTTTCAAGAGTAGGAAATATTGAAGATAAAAAAGCTCTAGCTGCTGCAGGAATGGTAGTAGGCAAAGTAAATGCTGATTTAGAAAAACATTTCCAAAAAGTTGGAAAAAAAATGGCAAAAGAATGGAAGAAAAAAGCTGGCAAAACAGGTGCTAGCGTACTTGCTGCATACAAATAAAATAAATATAATAAAAAAGGCTGTTTAAAAAAACAGCCTTTTTTATGTTACAGAAATTAAATAAATCATTAAATAGTATTTATAATTATTCAGGATATATAGCTGCAGTTTTTTTAATTCTTATTGCAGTTTTTATATTAACCGGAATTGCATCTAGAATTTTCGGTTTTTATATAAGAGGGTTAGCTGAATACTCAGGGTATTGTATGGCTGCCTCATCTTTTTTTGCTCTTTCATATACATTCGTAAATGGGGGTCATATAAGAATTACGTTATTTTTAGAAAAATCTACAGGTTTTAAAAAAAAATTTTTAGAAGTTTGGAGCTTAGTCGTCACAACAATATTTGCAGGTTATATGTCATATTATTTTATCAAAATGTTAAAAATCTCATACGAGTTTGAGGAAAGAAGCGAAGGTGCTGATGAAATTTTAATATGGATACCTCAGTGCAGCGTCGCTATTGGAGCAACACTTTTTTTTATATGTGCTTTTCATCTACTAATCTTAAAAATTTATAATAATGATTGAAATTTTATTAGCTATTTTTTTTATTACAGTTTTACTGCTTTTTTTAAGCTCTGGAATATGGGTAGCAATAAGCATGATTGGTGTTTCTTCTATTGGAATGATTTTATTTACTTCTCGACCAGTTGGAGATGCAATGGCCACAACAATTTGGGGTGCATCATCATCATGGACTCTGACTGCTTTGCCTCTTTTTGTATGGATGGGAGAAATTTTATTTCGGACTAAATTATCTGAAAACTTATTTGAGGGACTAGCTCCTTGGTTACAGAAACTTCCTGGAGGTTTAATACACGTAAATGTTGTTGGATGTGCATTGTTTGCAGCTATATCTGGATCCTCAGCAGCAACAGTCGCTACGGTTGGAAAAATGTCAATTCCAGAGTTAAGAAAAAGAAAATATCCTGAAAAAATTTTACTTGGAAGTCTTGCGGGCTCTGGAACTTTAGGATTACTAATCCCTCCTTCAATTATTCTAATTATTTATGGAGTAACTGTTCAAGAGTCTATTGCCAAATTATTTATAGCAGGAATAATTCCTGGAATAATGATTGCTCTGATTTTTATGGGCTATGTAATCATTTGGTCTTTGTTAAATAAAAATAAAATGCCACTAAATCTAGAAAATTACTCATTTTTAAATAAATTAAGTAAATCAAAACAGTTAATACCTGTAATTTTATTAATCCTTGGTGTAATTGGCTCTATTTATACTGGAATTGCAACAGCAACTGAAGCTGCATCTCTAGGTGTTGTGGGAGCTTTAATACTTTCTTATTTTCAAAAAAGTTTGAACTTAAAAACTTTTAAAGAATCTTTACTTGGTGCAACAAAAACTTCGTGTATGATTGCATTCATACTAGCTGGAGCAACATTTTTATCTCTCGCAATGGGATTTACTGGCCTTCCTAGAAATCTAGCAATTTGGATACAAGATATGGAATTATCACCATATGTTTTAATTTTCGTATTAATGATTTTTTATATAATTTTAGGGATGTTTCTTGATGGAATATCAGCAGTTGTACTTACAATGGCTATTATCGAACCTATGATAAGGCAGGCTGGTTTTGATATGATTTGGTTTGGTATATTTTTAGTTATAGTTGTTGAAATGGCTCAAATTACCCCTCCAGTTGGTTTTAATTTATTTGTTCTGCAAGGTATGGCTAACAAAGATATGGGCTACATCGCCAAGAGTGCATTTCCGTTATTCTTGTTGATGATATTTGCGGTATTCTTAATTGTTTTGTTTCCTCAAATAGCCTTATGGATGCCTGAGCAAATGATACAAAATATAAACTAATATTTTGATTTTTTTGATCCGTCTATAATTTCTTTTAATTCTTGATACTCTTCACAATTACAAACTTTTAAAACTTCTAGCCTTTCTTTTGCCAAATCTATTCTGTTTGTAACGACATATAATTCACCTAAGTATTCATTTATTCCAACATGATTTGGTTCAACTTGTAAACCTAGTAAGTAATATTTCTCTCCAGCTTCAAAATCTCCAAGTTTTCTAGTTGTAAAACCTAAATAATTCAAAGTATCAGCCTGTAATGGTTTTTTTTTATCTAATTCTAATAAAATTTTTTGAGCTTTTTTATATCTTTTTAAAGCCTTATCCATTTTATCTTTTGACTCATATTTTTTTGCAGCCTCAATCAATTTTACTGCATTTTTATAACTTGGTTTTTTATCTGATGAGCTTGTTCCAGCTGCAAAAGATTGAGAAGCTAAGGTTAAAAGTAAAAATAAGGTTAAATATATTTTAATAATCTTCATAAAAATTTACTCATTTTATTTAAAGGTTTTAAATTTAAATTATTTTCTAATAAATTTTGTTTTACAAACATTGCAGTTTCTAATGAACTTTTGTTATCTCCATGTATGCAGACTGAGTCAATTTCACAAGGTATTTGTTTACCACTGTGACAATTAAGGGTTTGGTTTTTAACCATATTCAATACATGATTTTTAGCTTGGGTGGGATCTGTTATTAAAGCATGGTCTTTTGTTCTAGAAACTAGCGTTCCATCATCTTCATAATTTCTGTCGGCAAATATTTCACAGGCAATTTTCATATTAAGTTTTTTTGCTGCTATTTCCATTTTAGAACCAGTAGGTACTAAATAAATGATATCTTTATCAATTTGGTATATTGATTTAGCTAAAGTTGTAGCTAGGTCTAAGTCCTCACATGCCATATTATTCAACGCACCATGCGGTTTAATATGTGAAACCTTTTCTCCTTGTAGATTAGCTATATTTTGTAATATCTCATATTGATCAATAATTAGTTTATTTACTTCACTAGCCGAAAGGTTCATTCTTTTACGTCCAAAATTTTCAGGATCATTGAATGATGGGTGTGCTCCAATACTAACATGATTTTCTTTAGAAATTTTCACTACCTCATACATTGTCTGCTCATCGCCTGCATGATATCCACATGCCACATTAGCAGAATTTACAATTTTGAGTAGTTCAGGATCATTTTCGTTTGAATGATGCTTTGATTTTTCACCTAAATCGCAATTTAAATTAATTTCCATACTTAATTGCTTAAAGTATAACATGGCATGATAAAAAATATATCAAATCTTGGTGACGCAGCTTTATACTGTGACTTTGGAAATGATGTAAACAGGGAAATAAATTTAAATGTAATCCAATTTTTTAAAAATATAAAGAAAAGTAATATCCCTGGTATTACAAATATTACACCAAGTTATAATAAATTAATAATTAGTTTTGACCTAAACATTACTAACTTTGATAAAATTAAAACAGAAGTTGAACAATTAAATTTCAAAAATGAAATAGTGAATGAAGGTAATCTCATTAAAATACCTGTCTGCTGTGACATCGATTTTGCTCTTGATATAAAAAGATTAGAAAAATTGTTAAATCTTGAAAAAGAGGAAATTTATAAAAAATTTTTTTCTAAAAAATATTATTGTTATATGACAGGATTTATTGCTGGTATGCCATTTTTGGGAGATTTGAATGATTCATTATATGCTAGACGTTTAGACACACCAAGGGTTAAAGTACCAAAAAACTCTATAGGATTAACAGAACAATTTTGTAATATTTATACATTTGAAAGTCCTGGTGGATGGAACATAATTGGAAAAACCCCTTTAGATATATTCGACAATAAAAATAACACTTCACCAAATTTAATTAACCCAGGTGATACGATATCATTTTTTCAAATATCAAAATCAGAATTCGAGAAAAAATATGTCTGAAAATTATTTTGAGGTTTTAAGACCTGGCATAAATACAACTTTCCAAGATAATGGTAGAAAAAACTACTATCATATAGGAATACCTTTTAGTGGTGCGATGGATAATAGAAATTTTGTTATAGCTAATGCTATATCAAATAATAAAAAAAATAGTCCTGTTATAGAATTTGCACTCCAAGGGCCAAAATTGAGATACAAAGGTGATAAAGTTTATTTTAATGTCACTGGTGATGTAAACTTTCAAATATTAAGAAAAAATAAAATAGAAGAAGGGGTTTGTTATCAAAATCTTGTTTTAGAAAATAATGATTGTTTAGATCTAATATCCACTAATAGATCTGTTTATGGTTATTTATCTATAAATGCATCATTTAAAATAGATTTTTATCTTGATAGTTACTCAGTAAATACGAAAGCAGAAATTGGTGCTAACAATGGGAAAATCTTACAAAAAAATCAAATAATTAAAATAGAAAATATTACAAAAAAATATTCTTTGAATAAATTAGATTACATAAATTCAAAAATTGAAAATATTAGAGTAATAAAAGGACCACACTTCGATTATTTTTCTAAAACTGCAAAAGAATTATTTTTTAAAGAAAAATTTAGAATAACAAAATTGACAGATAGAATGGGAATTAGATTAGATGGACCAAAAATTGAAAACATAAAATATACAAACATCAAATCTGAGGGATTAGTTAAAGGAACGATTCAAATAACAGCTGATGGTGACCCAATTGTTATGCTTTCGGATCATGGAACTATTGGTGGTTATCCTAAAATTGGAGTTGTTATAAGTGCTGATTACGATAAGCTAGTTCAAATACCACCTGGCAGTAAAATAAAATTTAAAGAAATCAATTTAAAAGATGCTGAGACTATTTACAAACTTTATGAAATGGAAACCCAAAATTTAATATCTAAAACTAAATGAATTTAATTTCAAAACTACCAGGACCATTATTAATTTTTCTTGGTGCATTTTGTCTTAGTTTTGGAGGTTTAATTGTAAAATCGTTTGAAGGATCAACTTTATGGCAAATACTATTCTGGAGACAAGTTTTTTTTATAATAACTGTAACTATATTTTTATTCTTTAACTATAAAAAGAATGTATTTAGCAAAATTTATTTATCAGGAATTCCAGGATTAATTGGGGGGATTATTCTTGGTATTGGTTTCAGTAGTTATGTTTTTGCCATGTATAACACTACAGTTGCTAATACTAATTTTATTATCCAGACGCAGACAATTTTTTTAGCAATTTTTGGTTATTTTTTTTTAAAAGAAAAAATTTCAAAAATGACACTAGCGTCAATTATTTTAGCAATATCAGGTTTAATACTTATGCTTGGAAATACCCTTTCAAGTGGTCAAATGTCAGGAAATATTGTTGCTTTTGTGATGCCTATTACATTTGCAATTTTAATTTTAATTGTAAGAAAGTATCCGACTGTGGATATGGTACCTCTTCAACTAGTAGCAGGTATAGTTGCGATGATTATTGGTTTCTTAGCGTCAACTAAAATTTCTATATCTATGTACGATATATTTTTAGCGTTTTTATCAGGTACATTTCAAATAGGGCTTGGTTTTATATTTATAACAATTGGAGCTAAAAAAACATTATCTGCAATGGTTGGCATAATTATGCTTACAGAGGCAATTTTAGGTCCTATGTGGGCATGGCTTTTTGTAAATGAAAATCCATCATTTCACGTATTAATTGGTGGTGGGATAATAATATTTGCAGTTTTTCTACAATTTGTCTCATCATTTAAAGGTGAAAATAAATATAATCCTCAATAATGAAATTAGCAATTATAGGATCTGGCATTTCAGGTCTAAGTGCAGCATATTATCTTTCGAAAAACCATAAAGTTGATCTTTTTGAAAAAGATGATCACTTTGGTGGACATTCCCATACAATAGACATCAAAATTCAAGATAATGTAATACCTGTAGATATAGGTTTCATTGTATTTAATAAAAAAACATATCCAAATTTAATTAATTTTTTTGAAGAAAATAATATAGCCATAGAAAAAAGTAATATGTCATTTTCAGTATCTGTTAGAGACTCAGAAATTGAATATTGTGGAAAAGGAATATCAGGAATTTTTAGTAATAAATTAAATCTATTAAATATAAAATTTTTAAAAATGTTTTTTACAATAATTGATTTTTACAAAAAGAGTGAAAACAAAAATTTTATCAATGAAAACATTACTTTAGGAAAATATTTAGAAAAATTAAATGTTTCAGACTATTTCATAAAATTCCATATTATTCCAATGGTTTCAGCAATATGGTCAATGCCTCCTTATGAAGCAAAGCAAATGCCTTTAAGTTTTTTTTTTAAATTTTTCCAAAATCATGGTCTTTTTAAATTAAAAAATAGACCTCAATGGTTTACAGTTTCAAACAGAAGCAGAACATATGTAGATAAAATACTGAGTAATATAAGTGGTGAATACTATAAAAATTACAACATAAATAAAATTAAAAGAATTAAATCTGGAGTCCAGGTGCATTATGGTGATAAAAATGAGTATTTTACTTATGACAAAGTTGTACTAGCCACACATGCTGATCAAGCTCTTTCAATCATTGAAGATCCGTATGAAATTGAAAAAAAGATTTTGAGTAATTTTAAATATAAAACAAATGAGGCAGTTATTCATCAAGATATTAATTATATGCCAAAAAATAATAAAGCTTGGTGCTCTTGGAATTCATCAATAGAGTCTGAAAACAGTGAGCAAAATTCTATTACTTACTGGCTAAATTTATTACAGAATCTGAATATTTCTAAAAATATATTTTTGACATTGAACCCTTACTTGAAAATACCTGAAGAAAAAATATTTAGACGGGTGCAATTTACACATCCATATTTTGATCAAAAAGCAATTAATAGTCAAAAGGATCTTAGTTTAATTCAAAATAAAAAAAACATTTTATTTTGTGGAAGTTATTTTGGTTATGGTTTTCATGAAGATGGTATAAAATCATCATTAGATATGATGAATTATATTAATGTTTAAAAACTCAAAAATTTATATTGGCAAAGTAATTCATAGAAGATTTAAACCTAAAAATCACTATTTCAAATATAGCGTTTTTTCATTGTTGATTGACCTTGATGATTTAGAGGAAATTAATAAGAATATTTCGATATTTTCTTACAATAAATTTAACATTATAAGTTTTTTTGACAAAGATCACGGTAATCGAGATGGAACATCTTTAAAAAATTGGGTTAAATATAATTTAAAAAATATTGGTATTGATGAAACAGAAGTAAAAGTTAAAGTATTTTGTTATCCAAGAATTTTTGGGTATGTATTTAATCCTTTAAGTGTTTTCTTTATATATAATAAAGAGAACAAAATAATTTCAATTTTCTATGAAGTTAAAAATACTTTTGGTGAACAGCATACTTATATTTTTAAAACGAAAGATACAGAGACTATAAAAAATAGCTGTACAAAAAAATTTCATGTATCGCCTTTCATAGAAATGGAATGTATTTATAAATTTAGAGTAAACAAACCTTCTGATAAAATATCGGTTATAATAGACCAATCTGATAAAGAGGGTAAATTATTATTTGCATCACAAGACGGAATTGCAAAAGATTTAAGTAACAAAAATTTGTTCTTTTCTTATATTTTTCACCCATTAATGACATTCAAAGTTATTGTCGCAATCCATTATGAAGCATTTAAATTATGGTTAAAAGGAATAAAGTTTATAAAGAAAAAGCTAAGTATTAAAAATAATATTTCAGAAGAAAAAAATGAATTTGAATAAATTATCAGACAAGATTGTTTTTAGCTCACTCAAATATATAAAACATGGTACGTTAAAGATAATCAATCATGATGGAAAAGAATATAATTTTGGAAATAGCAATGAAAGATTACATGCTCATTTAAAAATAAATAAACCAGGGATTACTCTAAAAATAATCAAAAATGGTAGCATCGGTTTAGCAGAAGCGTATATGGATAACAGTTTTGAAACAAAAAATTTAACCAACCTAATAGAATTAGCTGCCAAAAATATAAAAATAATACATAAATTTTCTGGATCCTTTGATATTGCAATATTCAACAAAATCAAAAATTTTTTTATTAAAAATAATAAATCTAGAAGTAAAGAAAATATAAGAAAACATTACGATTTAGGAAATGAGTTCTTCTCCTTATGGCTTGATAAAACATTAACATATTCGAGTGCAATCTTTGAAGAGGGAAATGACTTAGAAAAAGCACAAATCAACAAATATAAGAAACTTTCAAATTTGGTAAAGCCTAAGTCTGGCGACAAAATGCTAGAGATAGGATGTGGTTGGGGAGGCTTTGCGGAATATATTGGAAAAAATTATGATGTAAAATTAGATTGTATTACTATTTCTAAAAAACAATATGAATTTTCCAAGGAAAGAATTCATAAAGTCGGTTTAAATGAGAAGATAAATATACAAATGTTAGACTTTAGAGATATTAAAAATAAATATAATTCAATTGCATCAATAGAAATGATCGAGGCTGTTGGCCATAACTATTTAAAAAATTATTTTAATACTATAAAGCAAAATCTAGTAGATGGTGGAACAGCTGCCATACAAGCAATCACTATTGATGATAGTATTTACGAAAGGTATAAAAATAAGACTGATTTCATTCAAAAATATATTTTTCCTGGTGGTTTTTTACCAAGCAAGAATGAGTTAATTTCTCTATCAAATCAAGCAGGACTCAAATTTGAACAATGTAGTTCTTATGGAGATCATTATTCAAATACACTTAGCATTTGGAGAGATGAATTTTTCAATAAGTGGGACCAAATATCATCCCAAGGTTTTGATAACACTTTCAAAAGAATGTGGAATTTCTACTTGTCTTATTGCGAAGCTGGATTTAAATCCAAAAATATCGATTTAATACAATTTGCTCTTCAAAAGTAACTTTATGAAATTAAAATATTTTTTATTGATAATAATCTCAGTATTGATTACAAATTGTTCATCTAATCAAGGAATGAAACCAGAGGATTTTAAAAACCAAAAACCAAGACTGATAATTGAAGAGTATTTATCTGGAAATGTAAAAGCGTGGGGTATTTTACAAAATAGATCAGGCAAAGTTACTCGACAGTTCTCTGCAGATTTAAATGGAAAGTGGGATGGTAAGCAACTGATACTTGATGAAAAGTTTATTTGGAATGATGGAGAAATACAAAATAGACAATGGACCATAGACAAAATCGACGATCATAACTATGAGGGCACTGCGGGAGACGTAGTTGGAACAGCAAAAGGATATTCTTATGGGCCTGCATTTAAATTTGAATATGTGTTACTTGTTCCTGTAAAAGGAAGAGAAATTAAAATTACTTTTGATGATTGGATTTTCATGCAGGATGAAAGAGTAGCGATCAATAGAGCAAAAATGACAAAGTTTGGAATTAAAGTTGCAGAATTAACAGTGATGTTTGTTAAAGACTAAAACTATTTTTTTTGTAATTTAGTCATCTTTTTAACTAAATAAAAGTACAACCTGTCTGGAATTATTTTAAAAAATTTTAATATCAGGGTTAATGATTTTGGAAAATGTATTTCAAATTTATTACTGTTAATTAGACCATTATAAATTTTATCCGCAGAATATTCAGGTGTTTTAAGAAATGGCATTTTAAAATCATTTTTATCAGTCATAGGTGTTTTTATAAAACCAGGAGACACTAAACATACTCTCACATTGTATCTTCCAAAATCAAAGTAAAGACTTTCTGCAAGATTATTTAAAGCAGCTTTTGATGGGCCATAACCGGTAGAGTTTGGCAATCCTTTGTAACCTGCAATAGAGGAAACTATTGTTATTATTCCATTTTTCCTATTTCTAAAGTGATCTTCAACTGATTTAATACAATTTAGAGTTCCAAAAAAATTTACTTTAAATACTTTTTCAATTTGCTCAACATCAATTTCTCTTTCTTTTTTAGGGTCCCATTTACCTGTAGAAAAAAAACATATATCAATATCTCCAAACTCTTCTTTTATATTCTTCATAATCTCGAAACATTTTTCTTTATCATTTACATCTAAAGGAAATGATTTAATGTTTGGATTGATGTCCTCAACTTCTTTTAAAATATTTTCTCTTCTTCCAGAAATTGCAACTTTCCAACCTTGATTTGCAAACTTAATTGCTACTGCTTTTCCTATTCCGGTGCCACCACCAGTTATCCAAATTACTTTTTTCATCTATATTTAACGTTTTATCACATAAAAATACTTAGACATGCGACAAGAATTGAATAGTATTAATTATAATGAGAATTATATCAAGTTTATGTTTAAAATTATAATAGTATATGAATTAATTTTTGTATTGTTTTGGAATATTCTTTATTATTCTAATTCAGGTGTGGAGAATTGGTTCCAAGAAAAAATTTTAACAGCTATTTTTGTTTTTCTATCGACAATGGCTTTAGGACTTACCCTAATTTATGTAATTTATTACAGTTTGAAAATTACTGGATTATCAAAAATATTAAAATCTTTAAAGGATCCTAGAAAGAGTAAAACTCAGTAGTTAATTACTCGAAGCACATTTTTTTGAACAATATTTTACTTTGTCCCAGTTAAGTTTCCATTTTTTTCGCCAAGCAAAAGGACGATTACAAACTTTACAAATCTTAGTTGGTAAATTTTGTTTCTTCATTTTAATTGTTTCCTATTTTTTAAAAATAAAAAATAAGCTGCAACTTCATACAGATAGTGAAAAATAAAAAATAATGGTTTTATTGAGAAAATTTTAGATAAAAATTTATATTTTGGTATTTTTGACCAAATAATAATAAAAGCTTTAGCTCCTCCAACAACTTCTCCATTAACTATAACATGCAATCTTCTAAGTAATTCTTTTTGAGATTTAGATGTAATTTTTACAGCATCTTCGTTATTGGTGATATCAATCCACTCAAGATCAGAATTAGCAATTTTTTTATAGTGGTTAATTTCCATCCTACAAATATTACATGAATTGTTAAAATATACTTTAGTTCCCATATGTATTGGTCTTAATAAATTTATCTGCCTCTGATAATATTAATTTTTTTCGATCTTCCTTCATTTTATCAAAAATTCTCACCATCATAGATAGTCTAGGATTTTTTAAAAAAAACTTTCTATTTCTATCTATAAATCTCCAGTAAAGACCATCCATAATATTGCACCAGCCGCCTCTTTTAAAGTCCATCATTTTCATGAAATAACTAGATCCACAGATGTAAGGTTTGGTAGCAAATATACCGCCATCACTAAATAATCCCATACCGTAAACGTTTGGCACCATTACCCAATCTGATGAGTCAACAAACATCTCCATAAACCACTTATAAACTGATTTTGGTTCAACTTCGCACAAATTCATTATGTTTGATAATATCATTAATCTTTCAATATGATGTGACCATCCATACTTATCAGCATTTTTAATAGAGTGATCCAATGGATCTAAGCCAGTAGTACCATTGTAAAATGAAAGTTTCATTTTTCTAGAATGTTTAAAAAAATTTCCATTTTCCATTTCTTTATAATAATTTTGGTAAATTCCTCTCATAAATTCCCTCCAACCAATAATTTGTCTGATAAAGCCCTCCAAGGAATTGAGTCTGACACCTTTACTATGATGAAAATTCATAACTTTTTGCATAATAATATCAGGTGTAATCAAACCTAAATTTAGATAAGGACTAAGTGCACTATGGAACAAAATATTATTTTTTTGATCGACTGCATCTTCGTAATCTCCAAATAAGTTAAGTCTTTCTTTTATAAAAAAATCCAGCAGTTTTAAAACATCTTTGTATTCAGTAGCAAACCAGAAATTTTCTGTATGTCCAGGATGTTTATTAAATAATTTTTGAATAATAGGTTTTAGATTTTTTGTATGATTACTTTCTTTGATATTTGGTTGTTTTGGTATTGAAATATTTTTTGGTAATTTTTTTCTATTATCCTCATCAAAGCTCCATTTTCCACCTTCGGGTGAACCATCTTTGTTTAATAAAATATTTAATCTTTCTCTTTTCTCTTTATAATATTTTGCCATAAAAGGTTTTTTTGTCTTTGATAAATATCTCTTAAAATCCTCACGATTATCCAGAAACATAGGAGATTGTAAAATATTCCATTTTAAGTTTTGTTTTTTTAAAAAATTTTTTATTTTTGTTTCAAAAAATTTATCCTCTATTTCGAAACTTGTGACTTCCTTTATTTTATTTTTTTTCAATACTGATTCTAATTTTTTAGTATAATCTTTTTTAAAATCACTCGAATCGATCTTTGAATAATTTAATTTAAATTTGTTATCTTTCAGTCCATCTGCGTAAGATCTCATTGAGGACAAAAATAATAATATTTTTAATTTATGATGTCTTTCATATGTGCACAATTGGTAGTCTTCTGACATAAAGAAAAGGTGGTCTTTTTTGTAGCGGTCGAGGTTTTTTAATGGAAATAATTGATTTCCAAGTATAAAAAATAATTTCATTAAGTAAATATATGTCAGAAAAATATCTAATTGTCGGTGCGACAGGTTCTATCGGATCTAATTTAGCAGAACAAATGCACTCCTCTGGTAGAGAAATTCACTTAGTTGGCAGAGATGAAGCTCAACTAAAAAATTTATCAGAAAAATTTAACTCTCCATATACTGTTGCAGATGTCTTACTGGATGGATTTGTCGATAAGATAAAATCTGATATTCCAGAAATTAAGGGTGTAGCTTATTGTGTTGGTTCAATAGATCTAAAGCCATTAAAATTGGCAACTGAAAATGATTTTAATAAATGTATGAAATTAAATTTTTATTCGGCTGTAGATTTAATTAAAGGTTACCAAGATAATCTAAAACAAAATAATGGTTCAATTGTTTTATTTTCAACTGTAGCTGCTCAAAAAGGTTTCACAAATCACTCAATTATTGCATCGACCAAAGCAGCAATTGAAGGTTTAACAGTTTCTTTAGCTGCAGAATTTGCACCTAACATAAGAGTAAACAGTATTGCACTAAGTCTAACAAATTCTAAAATTGCTGAACCAATGTTGAAAAATGTAGCTCTAGCACAAGGAATAGCTAAAGCACATCCACTTAAGAGACTAGGAGAGGGCAAAGATGGTGCAGCACTGGCTAAATTTTTACTTACAGAAGAAAGTTCTTGGGTAACAGGACAAATAATTGCTGTTGACGGAGGAAGATCAAAACTTTCTTAAGGTGAAAATAAAATTTTTAATAATTATCTTAACTCTATTATTCACTTCAAAATCTTACTGTGAAAAAATAGTTTTAGAAAAACTAGTAGAATTAGACTCTCCGTGGGGATCTTCTTTTATTAATAATAATGAAATTATAGTAACAGAGAAAAGTGGAAAAATAAAAATAGTAGATATTTTAGCTAATCAAATACAAGAAGTGGATCATCAACTTGACTTTGTGGTTCATGGTCAAGGAGGATTATTAGATATAATTCATAAAGATAATATTATTTGGATCTCTTACACTGAAGACAGAGGTAATTATAAAACTAGTACATCGATAGCTAGAGCAAAATTAAATAAAAAAAAATTAGTGTTTAAAAATATTTTCCAGGCTAATCCACCAATTGACTCAGGATATCATTTTGGCTCAAGGTTAGCTATTAAGGACAATTATATTTACGCTTCTGCTGGTGAAAGAGGGCAAGGTATGATTGCGCAGGATGCATCAAAGCACCCTGGAAGTATAATTAGAGTCCATTTAGATGGGAGCATTCCAAATGATAATCCTAAATTTGAAGGTAAATCAGATTGGTTACCAGAAATTTATCAAATTGGAGTAAGAAATCCACAAGGGATGGTGCTATCTGCATTTGATGGAAAAGTTTACATAAGCAATCATGGTGCAAAAGGTGGTGACTGGTTTGGTGAGGTTAAAAAAGGAGAAAATTATGGATGGAAAATACTTGGATGGGGTGGAAAAAATTATTCTGGAATTCCAATTGGACCAAAATGGAAACCTGGTTTCACAAAAGCCATTCAGTATTGGGTGCCATCAATTGCTACAAGTGCAATAACTATATATAAAGGCAAAGAGTTTGAAGAGTGGAATGGTCATGCCTTAATAACTTCACTAAAAGACAAGTCTTTAAGAAAATTGATATTTAATGATTTATCTAATGTTAGGGAAGAAATTATTTTTAAAAATAAAATTGGAAGAATAAGAGATATCCAAGTCCATCCTTCAAATGGAAAAATTTACTTTTTAAGCCAAGATGCATTGTGGTTAATGCAAAAAAAATAGTATATAGTAGGGCAAATGGATGATGTAGTTATAGTTGGTGGAGGTATTATAGGTGCTGCTACGGCTTACTTTATGTCTTTAGAAGGTCGAAAAGTAAAGGTAATTGAAAGAGACCCTACTTATAAAACCGCTTCATTTCCACTTTCATTAGGTGGTTTTAGAAGACAATTTTATCAAAAAGAAAATATTCTTTTAGGAAAATTTGCTAGAGAGTTTATTTTTAAAATTCCTGAATTACTTAAAACACAAAAAAATCCAAACCCAACAGCTAGTATGGTCCCAAATGGATACTTATTGATGTTTGGACCAGAACACGCAGAAGAACAATACAGAGCTTTACAGAATCATAAAGAGTGTGATGCTGGCACAAAAAATATTAAGGGCTCTGAATTAAATAAAATTTTTCCATATATAAATAATGAAGGAATAGAAACAGCCACATACACTGATAACAAAAGTGAGGGATGGATAGATCCTTTTATGTTTCATAGCGCATTAAAAAGTAAGGCTTTAGAGCTTGGTGCTGAATTTATAAAAGGTGAAGTTAAAGATTTATCCGAACTGAATGCAAAAACAATTATTTCTGCGGCAGGTTGTTGGACAAAAGAACTGCTATCGGATATCCCAGTGGAACCACAAAAACATACAGTTTTTAGAGTCAAATGTCCTAAGCATTTTCCTGATATGCCATTGACTGGAGATTTAACTACTGGTGTTTATTGGAGACCAGAGGGAAAGGAATTTCTAGCTGGTTCACCGATATCTGTATTCGATGCAAAAGATTTAGAACCTGAATGGAATGATTTTGAGGAACTAGTTTGGCCTGCTCTAGCAAAAAGAGTTCCAGCTTTTGAAGAACTTAAATTAACAGGGGGATGGGCAGGATTTTATGATTGCAATAAGTTAGATAACAATGCAGTTGTTGGAAAACATCCAAAGTATGAAAATGTTTATTTAGCCTCTGGATTTACAGGCAGAGGTTTAATGCAAGCTCCGGGTATTGGTAGAGCACTTACTGAGTTAATAACAACCGGTAGCTATCAATCAATAGATATAAGTGTTTTTGGTGTTGAGAGAGTTTTAAAAAGTAATGCTAGACCTGAACCTTACGTATTATAATTTTTTAACATAATAGCCTAGAAAACCATTAAAAGTAGATACAGCAAAAATTAATAATTGTCCTTTAAATGAATAAAATTCAAAAGATGGATAGAAACTTATGCCAATAGAAAAAAAAAGATAAGTTAAAATAAAAGGTTTGTAAAACTTTTTAAAAAAATAAATAATTTTCATTTACTTTCTTGTTGCAATATAAACACCTATTGTTGCTAAAACAAAACCTATTACATCTATATTTGATAGTTTTTCTCCCAGAAATAAATAAGCCATGACAGCTGTTGTAGGAGGAACAAGAAAAAATAATGTTGAAGTCTTATTTACTGAACCTGCCTTTATTAAAAACATTAAAATTGTAAAAGCTCCAAAAGACACTAGTATAATCTGATGTGTCATTCCTAATATGAAACCTGTTGAAAAGTTAATATATGGAGCTTCTAAAAATGATATTAAAATCAAATTAAAAACAAAGCCACCAAATGCTTGAAAACCATTATTTACTGATAAAGGAACATTCCCACTTAATTTTTTTTGCCATAAGGTCCCTGTAGTGATTGCTGTAAGGGCAATAAAACAAGTAATAATTCCATCTTTAGGAAACTCATTTCTAAAATCAATTCCAAGTACCAATAAAGAACCAACAAATCCAAAAAATATACCAACCCACTGCCTCCATCCAATAACTTCCTTATAAATTGGACCTGATAATAAATTTGTTAATATAGGTTGTAGAGTAACAATTAATGCGACTACGCTTGCAGGAACCCCCACATGAAAGGCGTACCAACAACCACCAAGATACAATCCATGAAACAATACGCCTGTAGTAATACTTTCTAGGACATATCTTATTTTTTTAAAAATTATTTCTTTTTTAAATAATGCAAATATAAAAAATCCTATGGTTACAATTCCAAATCTAAAAGCAAGTGCTGCAAATGGAGATGCGTTCTGAACTATAATATCACCTGATATAAATGCAGATGACCACAATAGTATAAATAGCAAAGGAAAGGTTTTTATCATTATAAAGGATTTATATTGTCATAAATTTTTTTAATTAAATTTTGACAAGCATTTTACCAGTATTTTTTCCTTTTAATAAATCTATAAATGATTTTGGGGCCTTCTCAATTCCTGAATAAATAGTTTCTTTAAATTTTATTTCACCTTTAGATAACCATTTCAACATATCAGTTTCAAATGGTTCTCTTTCATTCTCATGATCAAATATTAAAAATCCTTTTATGGTAAGTCTTTTAACAAGTACATGTGCCATGTTTTTTATTCCAGATCCTGGTGTTGTTACGTTCATCTGAGAAATTCTACCACAAACTACTATACGACCAAAATTTTTCATTTGGAAAATTGCAGATTCCAAAAAATCACCTCCAACATTATCAAAATAAAGATCAAATCCATCAGGACATATTTCTTTTAAATGTAACACAAGGTTTTCTACCTTTTTATAATTGAAAGCATAATCAACTTTTAATTCGTTTTTTAACCAATCAACTTTTTCATCGGAACCTGTGCTAGCAATAACTTTACAACCAAGATTTTTTGCAATTTGACAAACTGTGGAACCGACGCTCCCTCCAGCTGAAGATACTAAAACTGACTGACCAGCTTTTAATTCTCCATGTTTGAATAGTCCAATATATGCAGTATGTCCAGTCATACCAAGAGGACCTAAATAAGATTGTATGGGCATATCAATAGGTTTTAGCTTTTTTAGTTTATCAGCATTGCAAACAAAATTATCTCTCATACCGTAGTTGCTAAATACTAAATCTCCAACATTAAAACTTTTATCATTTGAAATCTCTACTTTACCAATTGCATACCCTTCCATTTCTTCGCCAATCTTAAATGGTGGTTTATAATTTTTTCTTTCGGTCATTCTTGCTCTCATATACGGATCAACTGATAACCATGAATTTGATACTAAAATATTTTTTTCCTTATTAATTGATATTTCTTTTGATTTTATTTCAAAATCGGTTTCTTTTGGTAAGCCAGTTGGAATATAATTTTTTAAAGCTACATATTTGCTGATTATAGCCACTTTAAAATCCCCAAATATTATTTAATGTTGCCTCGCGCCTACATGCTTTTTTATATCTTAAATAATTAACAAAATTTATTTGGTAATAATCTTGGTGAAATGCTTCAGCTTTATAAAATTTTTCAAATTTTCTAACATAGGTTACGACTTTTTTTTCAAATTTTTTTTCTATTTCCTTAATACTATTTTCTATTAAATCTTTTTGTTTCTTATTTTGATAAAATGCTACTGATCTATAGCTATATCCTTTGTCACAAAACTGTCCTGCAGCATCAAATGGATCGATATTTACCCAGAATTCTTCTAAAAGTTTTTCATAGCTAACTACTTCAGGAATATATATCACTTCAATAACTTCAAAATGGCCCGTATTTCCATATGTGACTTCTTTATAGGTCGGATTTTCTGTAGTTCCACCTGAATACCCAGAAATAACTTTTGAAACACCTAGAATATTTTCAAATGATTCTTCCATGCACCAAAAACACCCACCAGCAAAATATGCTCTTTCAAAATTTGGTGAGTTTGCAAAGCTCGTTGAAGAGAGTAATAAGAAAATTATTGATAAGAGTTTTTTCATTAAAGGTAGCTATCTGGTTTATTTATAGCTTACCTTTAATGAATTATATTTAAAACTCTATTTTTTTTGATATTTTGCCGCTTCTTCAGATCCGCCAGTCGCACTTCCTTTACTGTAAGAATGTGCACCCATACCTGCTAATTGTCCATCCTTAACAATAAGGTATTGGTTACGTATTTCACGACCTTCAAAGAAACATTCTAAAATTTCTCTAACACCATCAGCATATCTAGCTTGTGCTGAAAGAGAAGTTCCAGAAGTGTGAGGTGTCATTCCATGATTTGGCATCGTTCTCCAAACATGATCATTTGGTGCTGGTTGTGGAAACCATACATCACCAGCGTATCCACTTAATTGACCACTTTTTAATGCTTTAGCAATAGCGTCTCTGTTACAAATTTTACCTCTAGCAGTATTTACAATGTATGCACCTTTTTTCATTTTACTAATCATTGCATCATCAAATAAATTTTCTGTTTCAGGGTGTAGCGGACAGTTAATGGTTACTACATCACAAACTTTAACCATTGATTCTACTGTTTCATGGAAAGTCAAATTTAATTCTTTTTCTACTGTCTCAGGCAATCTATGTCTATCAAAGTAATGAAGATGAACGTCAAAAGGTTTCATTTTTCTTAAAGCATCTAGTCCAATTCTTCCAGCTGCAACAGTTCCAATATGCATACCTTCAACGTCATATGATCTTTGAACAGCATCTGCAATGTTCCAACCACCTTCATTAACAATTCTATGTTGATTATGGTAATCTCTTACCAACGATACAATCATCATTACAATATGTTCGGCAACAGATCTTGAGTTACAGAATGTGACCTCTACAACATCAATTTTATTATCCATTGCTGCTTGAAGATCTACATGGTCTGACCCAATTCCTGCAGTGACTGCCATTTTCAAATTTTTTGCTTTTGCAATTCTTTCTTTAGTTAAATAATAAGGGAAAAAAGGTTGAGAAATTACAATATCTGCATCCACAATATGTTTGTCAGCCTCGCATCCTTCACCATCTTTACTATTTGTTACAATTAGCTCGTGGCCATTGCTCTCCAAAAATTTTCTTAATCCTAACTCTCCAGATACACAACCTAGTAATTCTCCTGGTGTAAAATCTCTACCTTTTGGACTTGGCAAAGTCATTCCATCAGGGTATTTTTCTAGTTTTGGAAGGTCCGATAAGGCGTATGACTTAGGCATACCACCTTTAGGATCATCATATAAAACACAAAGTACTTTCATTTTATCTCCTAATATTTAAGTTTAAAATTTCTCTCTATAGATATTTTCTAAACAAAGTTTAGCACAATTGGAACATCAATCAAATGAATAGTAAATGTTAAGGATATTTCTTTTGAGCAACAAATTTATTTAGAAGAATTCCAAATACTATTATTATCAGACATCCAGATAGTATTGGGGACAAAAGATATTCAAACGATACTGAGCCTAATATGACTATAATGGGGTTTCCCCCTGCAGGCGGATGAGTTACGTCCAAAAATATCATTAATCCAACTCCAAAACCTACAGCCAAAGGTATCATTATATAAATAGGTAAGGGAATATAATTATAAAATAAAATTCCAATAGCAGAAGTAACTAGGTGACCAAATAATATATTTTTTGGTTTAGCAAAAGGACTTTCAGGATAGCCATACAAAAGAACCATTGAAGATCCAAATGAAGCTATTAAAAAAAGACCATAATTAGTTTTATATGTTAATAATGTTAGAACTCCAATTGTTATTGTGGAAAAAGCCAAAGCCAAAAGTGATTGATAGATTTTATCTTTTTTCATTTATTAAATAATCTTTTTAAAGCTTTAATTGGTAGTGTTATACATTCTTTTCTTTTAAAATTTTTTGTATTAAAAATTTTTTTAAAATCTTTCCATTCATTTGGAAAAGAAATATCTTGTTTATCATTGTATTGTTCTACTAGTTTAAAGAAGCCCTTAATTTTATCCTTACTTTTCATCTTAAAATTTTTTGTAGCTAAATTTGCTGATGCATTACAATATATACATGATTGAGACTGATACGAAAAATCTTTTATAACATTGTCTTTTATAATCAAAAAAATTTCAATCTCATCACCACAAATTTGACTTTTATATTTTGTAGAATGAGTACAGTTATGAATATGTTTATTGTTTTTGGCATCAGAAGCTATTTTTAAAATATTAATATCCATTAGTTTAAGTATTTATTTGATTGTTATTATACAAATTTATATTTATATTTTTATACTTCTTAAATAAAAAAATAGCATATGCTAAATTTAAAAAATTCTAAAGCAGCCATTCCAATTGTATTAATAGCGGGTATTTTTTGGTCATTTGGTCCATATGTTGTAAGGCACATCGATCAACCTGAAACGGTTCCGTGGCAATATTTATTTACGAGAGGAATAGTTA
Organism: uncultured Pelagibacteraceae bacterium; assembly: GCA_902547535.1. Lineage (GTDB taxonomy): Bacteria > Pseudomonadota > Alphaproteobacteria > Pelagibacterales > Pelagibacteraceae > Pelagibacter. The sequence continues at coordinate 272,754 of CACCOB010000001.1, forward strand.
TTTTTCTTTTGCTTAATATGTATTTGTTCCTAGAAGAAGGAAAAGGGTTTTATAAAAATTATTATAAAGTTGGTATATCAGGTCTAATTGGAGGTATTGGTCTTGGAACCGCAATGATAACATTTATATGGTCAATTACTAATACGACAGCAGCTATCACTTTACTTTGTCTTGCCGCAATGCCATTTATAACTGCCTTATTAGGATTTTTATTTTTAAGAGAAAAAATTTCATTAACAGTATGGATTGCGATTGTAGTTGCGGCAGCAGGTATATGTATAATGGCTTTAGACAATTCTGGGAAAAATTCAATGCTCGGGCTTGTGTTTGGACTTATTTCTGCATTAGGTTTTTCAATATTTTCTGTTTCACTTAGGTGGAGAAAAGAAACACCAAAATTTACAACTGTAGCCTTTGCAGGATTATTCTGTTTCATTTTTTCTGCTGTAATGCTTGAGATGAACAACGCTAATTTTTTATCTACTGGAAAAAATGAAGCATTATTTGCTACTCATGGAACTCTAGTATGCATGGGTTTGATTTTGTATTCAATTGGATCAAAAAATATTCCAGCAGCTGATCTAACATTACTCTCACTTACTGAGGTAATAGGTGGAATATTCTGGGTGTGGCTACCATGGATGGGAATTAATGAAGTCCCATCAACGAATACTATTATTGGTGGATTTTTTATTTTTATGTCAATTTTTTACTACAGCCTCATTATGCAGTCTAATAGAAGATTTATAGGTTTAAATTAAAATGAATAATGAAAAAGTAATTGTTAATAGTTGGAATGAATGGGATCCATTGAAACATGTAATAGTAGGTAAAGCAGATGGTACATGTATACCTGCCCCTGAGCCAGCCCTAGACGCCAAAGTTCCTGAAGATAGTGATATGAGAGGTCAATTTGGACCTCGTACTAAAGATACCGTTGATAAAGCTAACCAACTATTAGATGATTTTTCAGATATTTTAAGAAAAAGAGGAATTATAGTTGATAGACCAGATCCAATTAATTTCAATCAAAAAACATCGACACCAGACTGGGAAGCAGAGACGATGTTTGGATGTATGCCCCCAAGAGATGTATTGTTAACTGTTGGTAATGAAATTTTAGAAGCTACTATGAGTTATCGGTGTAGATGGTTTGAATATTTATGCTATAGACCTTTGCTAAAGAGATACTACAATTCTGATCTGAATATGAGACATGAGTCTGCGCCTAAACCAAGATTAACTGACGATGATTATCGAAAAGATTATCTTTCAGATAAAATTGGTATTCAAAAAAGATTAGAATGGACTGAAAAAAAATATTTTGTAACTACTGAAGAGGAGCCATTATTTGATGCTGCTGATGTTTTAAGATTTGGTAAGGATTTAGTTGTTCAGCACGGTTTTACAACAAATTTAAAAGGAATTGATTGGTTAAAAAGACATTACAAAGATCATAGAGTGCATGCTGTTAATTTTCCAGGTGACCCATATCCTATTCATATAGATGCAACCTTTACACCTATAAAAGAGGGCTTGATAATCAACAATCCTCAAAGAAGACTTCCTAAAGCGCAAAGAAAATTATTTGAAGATAATGACTGGGAAATAGTTGACAGCGCTCAACCAGCGCACAACGAACCACCACCTTTATGCTATTCTTCAACTTGGTTATCAATGAATGTGCTAGTTTTAGACTCTAAAACTGTGTGCGTTGAAAAAAGTGAAATATATCAAGCAGAACAGCTTGATAAATTAGGAATGGAGGTTCTTCCTATTGAATTAAGAGATGCTTATGCATTTGGAGGTGGACTGCATTGCTGTACAGCTGATGTATATCGAGAGGGTGAATTAAAAGATTATTTTCCAAAGCAATAATTGTGGCTGAAATAAAAACAAAAAGAGAAAGAGTAAAATTTGCATCAGATAATGTTACTGGCGCTTGCCCAGAAGTTTTGGATGCAATTCTTAAAGCTAATAACGAAGACAGAACCCCTTATGGTAATGATGAGTTATCAAAAAGCCTGCAAAAAAAATTTTCCGAAATTTTTGAAAAAGAAGTAACAGTCTTTCCTACAGCGTCAGGAACAGCTGCAAATGCTTTAGCTTTATCAACTATGACACCCTCTTTTGGAAATATATACTGCCACAGACTTTCACATATTAATGTAGATGAATGTGGAGCACCTGAATTTTATACTGGTGGAGCTAAGTTAGTTAATCTTGATGGAATTAATGGTAAAATTATTCCTGAAGATTTAGATGATAATATATCTGGCAAAGGAATTGTTCATCACACGCAGCCTTCATCAGTTAGTATTACACAGCTTTGTGAAACAGGTGTGGCTTATCAATTAGATGAAATTAAAAAAATATCAGAAATTGCACATAAACATAAACTAAATATCCATATGGATGGTGCAAGGTTTGCAAATGCATTAGTTTCATTAAACTGTTCTGCTGCAGAAATGACTTGGAAATCTGGTATTGATGTTCTGTCATTCGGCGCTACTAAAAATGGATGTTTTGCAGCCGAGGCAATTATTTTTTTTAATCAAGATTTAGTAGGTAACTTACCTTTTTTAATGAAACGAGCAGGTCATTTACTATCAAAAATGCGTTTTGTATCTGCACAATTAGATGCTTATATATCAAATGAAGTATGGTTAAAAAATGCAAAACATGCGAATGCTATGGGAAAAAAGTTAAGCGAGGGTTTGCAGTTGCACAAAAATATTGAATTAGCGTTCCCAACAGATGCAAACGAGGTTTTCGTTAAAATACCAAAAAATATAATCGATAAATTTAATTCGTATGGTTACAAAATTAACGATGAGGAATGGGAGAATAAAGCAGTTAGGTTAGTTACCGCATGGAATACAGACCCATCTGATGTTGATTCATTTTTAAGTATAATTAAATCTTAGTTTAACTAGGGTTTTCTCTTAGAAAGTTAATATAGTTTACTACTTCATCAAATCTTTCATCCTCAATATCTTTATAACTTGCATTAAATTTACTCTTTACACAAATTGCAACATGAGCATAAGGATTTCGTCCTTTGGGATGATTAGGATGTTCTGGAAGTTGTCCTTCCAAATAATCGCCAGCTTCCTGAATAATTTTCCAGAGTTTACTAGCGTTTTCTTTATTCATTATTCTACTTTGTTTTATTTTAGTATATTTAAATTAAAAATGACTAAAGACAAAATTAAAATCCATATAAGAAATAATCACTGGAAGAAAGGTTCTTTACCTTGTGATTTAGAGGGTGAAAAAAATAGTAGTGTTCCGAAAGAATTGTTTGAAGACAAGCTTAATAAATATCCTGAGATAAAAGATAAAATAACATATTTGGTTGATTGGGATGATGACAATTGGGAGTCTTCAATGAAGGATTCAAATATCTTGCTTGCATGGGACTTTCCAACAAATGATTTAACTAAAATAGCACCAAATTTAAAATGGATTCATGTTGTTTCAGCTGGTGTTAACCATCTTTATCCATTTAATTGGATTAAAAAAGATTTGGTTTTAACAAATAGTAGCGGGATACACGCAAAAAAAGCAGGGGAATTTGGTTTGATGAGTATTTTGATGCTTCAAAACCATATGACAAAAATAGTTACTAATCAGAGAAAAAAAGAGTTTGTAACTTTATTAAGCAACCCAATTGAGAATAAAAAGGTTTTGGTAGTTGGTACTGGATCACTAGGAGGATCAATGATTAAACATATCAGTTCATTAGGTGCAAAAGTCATTGGTGTAAATAGAAGGGGAAGAAAAGTTGAAGGATGTTCAAAAGTTATAACATATGATAAAATTGATGAAGTTTTGCCTGATGCTGATTTTCTTTATTTGGCTGTTCCAGAAACTAATGAAACAAAAGGATTAATAAATAAGAAAAGATTGGATATTTTAAAAAATTCATGCGGAATAGTTAACATTGGACGTCAATCTGTAATGGATTATGAGCATCTTCAAAAAAAATTAACAAAAAATGAAATTTCTGGAGCAATTTTAGATGTTTTTTCAAAAGAGCCTATAAATAAAAATTCTAAATTCTGGGATACTCCAAATTTGGTAATAACACCTCACATTTCGTCGGATAGTAAAGGAAAATATATAGAAATGGTTTTAGAAAAGTTTTTTAATAATTTAAAACTATTTATTGATAAAAAAAAACTATCTAATCAAGTGGACCCTGATCTAGGATATTAATTGTTTTGTTAATTATTAATTTTATTGAGAATTACCCTAAAGTATTTGTGACTTTCTTGGTCCCATCTACATTATTTGAGTCTGATTTTGATGGTTCTTCAATAGGTTCAGCTGCTGGGTTTAATTCTAAACCGATTGGCGTAATTGTTGTTGGCAAAGGTGTAAACTGAGACTCAGGGTTTTCAATAACTTCTCTTACTCTCATTCTATAGACACCATACATACCTATCAAAATATGGAATATGATTAAAAAAATAAAATACCCATTTTCGCCAACAAAATCCATAAACAAGGAACACAAAAATGGACCACTCATAGCTCCCATACCAAAAGCAAACTGTAAACCTGCGCCTGCAGAAACAAATTTTTCTTTAGCTACAAAATCATTTGTATGCGCAAATATTAACGCGAACATTGGAAGACTAAAGAATGCATATAAACCTGTAAACACATAAAACCAAAACTTTGAACTTGCTAATCCATCTGGTAAATGCATCGTCCCTACAGAAAAAATTGCACATAGCGCAAAAAAAGCAGCAGCAAAAGTGGAATAAACAGTTACTGTCCTTCTGTCATAAATATCAGATAGTTTTCCAATTGGCCATTGTGAGATAGCACCAGAAATTGCAACTAGAAAAGTTACAAAAGATATTTCAAATATGCTAAAATTCATTGCTGCAGCATACACTGCAATTAATGCAAACATTGCTGAATGACAAACACCACACAAAACCGCACTTACTATACCAAACGGAGAGGCTTCATAAAGTTCTTTAATTTTCATTCCAATAATTTTCTTAAATTTTGGAGCTTTCTTTTTTGTAAGCAGAATCGGGACAAGCGATAAAGACATAAATAATGAAACTAAGATAAAAGGTTGAAAGTTTTCAGGTCTACTAAAATTTAAAAAAAACATTCCTATTGCCATAGAACTAAAGAGTACAATCATATAAATTGATAAAACACTTCCTCTATTTTTATTACTTGCTCTATCATTCAACCAACTTTCTGCAATGGTATAAAGACAAACCATAGAAAATCCTGAAAAAACTCTTAGCACAAACCAAGTAAAAGGATTTATTACAATTGAGTGAACTAATACGACTATTGATGCAATTGAAGCAAATGCCGCAAACACCCTTATATGACCTACTCTTGAAACAAGGATAGGTACTGATCGTGCACCAATAAAGTACCCAACAAAATATCCCGTTAACATAAACCCTGTAGCCGTTATACTAAAACTCTCATGTACGGCTCTTACTCCTAGCAAGGAAACTTGGAAACCGTGAGCTAACATAATTAGCCCCATACCTGTAAAAAGGGCCCATGAGTTTTTTAATATCTTCTCCATAATTTCGCTATCTATGGATGAATTAATATTAAATCAAGAAATTAATTATTAATTTTTTGAGGTTCTCTAAGTTTTAAAAAAGAGTGGATGGCTATAGTTGTTATAATTATAATTCCCCCAATTATGGTTTCTAAAGTTGGTTGCTCTTTTATAACCAACCAAACCCAAATTGGGCCAATTATAGTTTCAAGTAAGAAAAACAAATTCACTTCCTCAGCAGGAATAAACCTAGGTGCAATTGTTACCAAAACAAATGGAAGAGCTACACAAACTATGCACATCAAAGGTATATAAATCTGATCAGGTCCGATTAAATTGAAATTTTCTACAAAAAAGAGGGCAAAAACAGCAACTCCTAATTTTCCCATGACAGCAGATGGCAAAAGATCTCTGTCTTTAGCATATCTTATCAATACAGCGTTGACTGCTAACCCTGCAGCGGTAACAAATCCCATAATATTTCCAAAGAGATTTCCTATTTTAATTGAGTCATAGAATATGAATAAAACAGCAAAAAATGTTATAAAAATAGCTATCCAGGTTCCTTTACTAGGTATCTCTTTTAAAAAAATAGCACCTAAAATTGCAGATAGCATTGGCGCTAACGCAATCATGATCAGGGTATTAGCTACATTTGTGTTTTGAATAGATATTATGAAGGTAATATTGCATATTGAAAAGCTGATAGCATAAAATATGCCAACAGTACCTACTTTGAAAAATGCGTTTATGAAATTTTGTCTATAAAATAATAACAATCCAATAAAAACTATAAAAAAAGGGATTATACCTCTATAAAAAAGCATTCCCCAAGTTTCAATGTTAGAAAGTCTAATTAAAAGTGAGTCAGGTGTTATGAACATTACAGCCACAAAAGCTAGCAATGATCCTTTTTTTTGATCAGATAATTTATTCAAGCTTTTAAACCTTTCCAAAATGTCTTAGCAAGATTTATTTTAGATAGGTCGTAGTATGTTTTTAATCCAGTAGGGGATGTAACATTAATATCTCCATTTAATTGTTGATCTATAAAGTCTATCCCAGCAAAATAAATATTATCTTTCTTTAATTTTTTACCGATAATTTTTGAAATCCTAATTTCTTTTTTGGTAAGGCTCGTAAGTTTTGGTTCAGCACCTTTACTCATATTACTTAAATATGAACCTTTCTTAGGAACTCGTGAGATTGCACCACATACTTTTCCATTAATTATAAAAACTCTTTTATCGCCTTTAGATATATTTTTTAAAAATTTTTGAAACATTGAGTGTCCGTTTTTTTTTAAAAAATTTGTAATTAATTTTTTATTAAACTTATTCTTAATCAAATGTATTTGATTACCTCCATATCCATTAATTGGTTTCATAATTATACTTTTATTTTTTTTATAAAACTTCTTAACTTCTTCAATATTATTTGAAAATATTGTGTCTGGCATATATTTTATGAATTTTTTCGAATATAATTTTTCAGATACGTTTCTAATAGCCACTGGGTTATTTATTACTCTTGTTTTTTTTAAATCATCCAAAATGAGAGTAGTAATTAAATATTCTGAATTAAACGGAGGATCCTGTCTAATTAAAATAAATTTAAGATTTTCAACGTCAATTTTTTGTTTTTTATAAATTTTATAAAATTTTTTTCTTTCATAATTTAATTTTACAAATACTCCATTTGCATATGTTTTATTTTTGATGATGGATAAGTTTGAAGGGGTATAATAAAATATTTTATATCCTAGTTTCTGAGCTTCATGAGCTAAAAATATTGATGTATCAGAAGATATATTAATTTTATCTAATTTATCGCCTTGTATGCCTATTATTTTATTTGTCATATAAATCTTCTAAATTTTGAAATTTAGAGAATTTATTTATAACATGACTGGCTACTGTTTCTTTATTATTGATAATATTATTTAGATGTTCCAGGTATTTAGTTTCGTTTGTACCGCTTTTTCCAATAAAATCTCTCTTTTCTAAGCCTTTTTTAGCAATTTTTAACAAGTTAGAGATCCAATAAATCATATCTTTACCCATTAAATTTGTATCAAGTCCTTTCATTGGTGCATCTTTATACGCATTCAATAAATCTTTTTTTTCCCATTTTGAAATAAACTCTAATGCTTCGTCTAAATTACCGTATAAAAGACCAGTAAAAAAAGCAGGGCCAGCACAGATACAGTCCCAGCCACAAGTATCCATAGATCTTAATTCGATATATTGTTTTAATCTATTCTCTGTAAATATAGTACTTAAATGCAATCCAAGATCGTCAATACTTGGTAAAGATTTATTTATTTCTTGAATATTTCCATTCATATAATCAGAAAATTTATAATTTTTACCAGATAAATATTTATCATTTTTTTTTATAAACAGTATCGGATAATCCATTATAAATTCAGCATATTTTTCAAAATCAACATTTTCTAAAAAAATTTCTGGAAGGCCACCCCTTGAAGTTTCTTGCCATACTTTTGATCGGTATGATAAGTATTTGCTGTTTTTTTTCTCAACTATTGATGAGTTTGCAAAAAGTGCGATACTTAACGGAACTAAACTATTTGCTAATTTAAACTTTTTTATGAAATCATTTTCAGACGTGTAGTCTAGATTTAGCTGTGTCCCAGATGTTCTATACATCATATCTAAACTGAGAGGTCCACCATTAGGCATATCTTTTGTCATTACTTCATATCTTTTTTTAGGATTATTTGGAATTTCAGACAACTTAGATATTGGATCAAATCCAGCGCTTACTATTTTTAAATCTAATTTTTCAACAACTTGTTTAAGTTCAAACAAATAATTATTAGCTTCAGAGCAAACTTCATGAATATTATTTAATTGAGCACCTGCAAGCTCAATTTGATTACCTGGTTCTAAGGTTATACTCTTATTATCTTTATTTAGCGCTATAACATTCTCACCTTCATAGGATGGTTTCCAACCAAATTCATATAAAATTTTGAAAATATCTTTAATAGTAGAATAATTAATTCTTTTATTATTCTTCTTATAGAAAAGAAATTTTTCGTGCTCAACGCCTATTTTAGAATTTATAGGCTCCTTAATTCCAGACTTAAAATGATCTATTATATTATCTTTATTCATATTAATGATTTAATCACTCTTACTTAGATATTCAACAGCTTCGTTTATGTTAGTTAATTTGTTGGAACATGTTTTGTTTTTACATATTATAACACTAGGTTTTGGATCATTATTTAATTGGTAAACAAATGTAGCAACTCCTAGATATTCCTTTTGTAAATAAACCTGTATTTTCTTAATAGACTGAGATGTTCCACTGAATGTGAATGATAGGCTATTATCACAAATATCTAGAGTTTTAATAAAGCTAAACATTTGTGAATAATAAGAGTTTAAAACCTGATGAAATGATTTTTTAAGAATCTCATTTCTTTCAGACCATATTTTATCGTTTGTAATTGAATATAATTTATTTGAAATTAGCAGATAAACACTATTACCATTTGGTATATTGCTATCATTCAAGTCTAGTGGACTTGCAAACAAATCATTATCTTTAATAATATTTTTCTGGAACAGCTGCGTTTCTTTATTAAAGAATAATTCCCAAGTATCATTCATTATTTTTATTGATTTTTCTAAAGCTTTTTTGTCAGCATTAACTTCATAAAGTGTTATCATGAGTAAAGCATAATATACATAGTCCTCAAGAAAAGTTTCTATTTCTTTATTTTCATAACAATGAATAATTTTTTGATGCAATTTTTTATTTAATATTTCAATTGTTTCTATCGTGTTACTTTTTAAATCTTCATCGTCTAAATATACTGAAGTTTTGAGGAGAACTTGGAGCATATATGCATTTAAATCAGTTTGAGATTTATCATCAAAAAATGGTTTTATTCTTTTTCTTCTAATATTAAGTAATTTATTTTTTATTTTTTCTAAGTTATTTTTGTCTTCGTCAGGTATTAAATTTTTTTCCACCAAAATGTTATTACCTTCAAAATTACCGCTCTCAGAAATTTCATACTTATTTTCTAGTAATTTAATGTCTTCTTTTAAAAGATTTTTTAACTCTTCATATGACCAAACATAATATTTTCCTTCAACACCTTCGCTATCAGCATCATATGCTGAACCATATAATTCTTCTTTATTTTTAAATTCATTATTAAAATATTGAATTGTTTGTAAAAGTTTATTTTTAAAATAATCATTTTTCGTATTTTGATAAAATTTTGTTAAGAGATCGATAAATTGGATATTGTCGTAAAGCATTTTTTCAAAGTGAGGAATTATCCATTTTTCATCAACAGCATATCTTGAAATTCCTCCTTCAAGTTGATCATAAATACCTTTCGAACAAAGATTATTAAGTAAAACTTCAACGGGTTTAAAATAATTTTTATTTTTAGTTTTTAAATAAAAGTAAAACATTGCATCAAATAAATAAAATTGGGGGAACTTTGGAGCCCCTTTAAAACTTCCGTTATTTTCATCTAAATAATTAATAATTTTTTCAACAAATGGCTCCAAAGGTTGATTTAAAACTGCAGATCTTTGATTAATTTTTGTAAATATTTCTTTAACTTGTGGTGCTTGAGCTAAAATTTTCTCTCTATTTTCATTATAAACGTTATACACGTTGTTTAAGACTTTTTTAAAGTCAGGCCTTCCTTGAATTTCCTTCGGTGGAAAGTAAGTGCCACCAGTAAAAGGTACACCATTTTCGTCTAAAAACATTGATAGTGGCCATCCACCCTGTGCCCCAGTTAATATTGATAAACTTTTTTGAAAGACATAATCTAAGTCTGGTCTTTCCTCTCTATCAACTTTAATATTTATAAACTTTTCGTTCATTAGTTTTGCAGTTTCTTCATTTTCAAAACTCTCATGAGCCATAACATGACACCAATGGCAGCTTGCATATCCAACGCTTAAAAATATAGGTTTTTTTTCTTTCTTTGCTTTATCTAAAGTTTCTTTATTCCAAGGAAACCAATCAACAGGATTATCTTTATGTTGTTGAAGATACGGACTTTTTTCGTTTTTTAAAATATTAGACAATTTAGTGATGGTAGTAAGGTTTTCTAGAAAAAATATTCCTAACCATTGGCTCAAATTCTTTTAAAGTCATTGATTTATAATTTGGATCAAAAGAAGCTTGATCATATTTTTCACAGAAATCTATTGTTGCTTGATAATGTTCTGCATTCTTATATTTTTCTCTTGCATTCTTATCCCCACCTAAGTGTTCTGCAGAATAGTAGGTTTGAAATAGACCATGGTGTAAAATAATCCAGTAAGTTTTTTCTGAAACGTAAGGTCTAATTACTGATGCTGCGTATTGAGAATGATTCATTGGAGCTAACTCATCTCCAAGATCATGTAATAATGTTGCCACAACCATTTCCTCGTTTTCTCCATTTTTATATGCTCTTGTTGCAGCTTGTAATGAGTGTTCTAATCTTGTTATCTGATAGCCTTCAAGTGTAGTAGTTTGTGAAGCTAAATAATCTAAAATTCTATCTGCAGTTTTTCTTTCATATTGACTTTCCAATTTTTCTAAAAGTTGATAGTCATCTTTAGTACCGTTCTTCATTTCTGTAAAACTTACTTTTTTCATATTAATTATTTGATGCCGTGCTTAATAAGGAAAGTTGAGTTACTTTATCTTCACCTAGTTCATCAATTATTTTTACAGGGTATTCTCCAGTAAAGTGATGATCTGTTAATTGTGGATAATTTTCATTTCTTTTCTCAAATCCCATTCCTAAATATAAACCATTCAAACTTAGGAATTTTAGTGATTTTGCTTTTATAAATTCACAAATTTCTGTTGTTGATTTGTTTGCAGCCAAAAGTTCTTTTTTAGTTGGTGTGTCGACACCATAAAAATCAGGAAATTTTATTTCTGGGCTTGCTATTCTCACGTGAACTTCTTTTGCACCAGAATCGTATAACATCTTCACTATTTTTGACGATGTTGTGCCTCTAACAAGTGAGTCATCAACTAGAATTATTCTTTTATCTTTAATAACAGAAATATTTGGATTTAATTTTAACTTAACTCCTAAACTTCTAATTTGTTGAGATGGTTCAATAAAAGTCCTTCCAACATAATGGTTTCTAATTAAACCTAAATCAAATTTTAGTCCTCTTTCTTCAGCATATCCCAATGCTGCAGCGTTTCCAGAATCTGGGACTGGTACAACTAAGTCGGCCTCTATTTTATCCTCTTTTGCTAATTGTTGCCCAAAATTCTTTCTGTATTCATATGCCGTTTTACCGCTTAAGATACTGTCTGGTCTAGAGAAATAAATGTACTCAAACACGCATGGTCTAATTTTTTTTGGAGGGAAAGGTTTAATACTTCTTAATTCGTCATTTTCTACATAAACAATCTCTCCATTTTCAACCTCTCTTACAAATTTTGCTCCAATTATATCAAATGCACAAGTTTCAGAAGCAAGTACATATGAATTTTTCAATTTACCAATTACTAATGGTCTAATTCCGTAGGGATCTCTTACACCTATTAGAGTATTTTGTGTCATCATTACAAGTGCATAACCACCTTGAATTTGAAATATAGCATCAATGATTTTATCTATAGTTTTTCCTCTTTTTGATTTAGCAATTAATTGAACAATAGTTTCAGTGTCAGATGTTGTATAAAATATAGCACCTTCCTGAACTAATTTATTCCTTAAAGTTATAGCATTTGTAAGATTACCATTATGTGCAACACCAATACCACCTGCATTTGTATCAGCAAAAAAAGGCTGTACATTCCTTAAAGCAGTTCCACCTGTCGTTGAGTACCGATTATGACCAATTGCATATTTTCCAGGAAGTTTTTTTAAAACTTTTTCATCGTTAAAGTTATCGCCAACTAACCCAAATCTTTTTTCCGAATGATATTTTTCTCCATCGTATGAAACAATACCACAACCCTCTTGCCCTCTATGTTGAAGGGCATGTAAACCTAAAGCTGCAAGGGTAGAAGCATCAGCAGAATTACTTATTCCAAAAACCGCACACTCTTCCTTGATTTTAGGATCATATATCTTGAACTTTTTCTTTAGTTTCTTCATATTCTTTTTTATCAGGAAATTCTTTTATAAGATAGTTACTGCCTTTTTCAACCCATGCATATGTAAAAGCATCACCTAAATTAATTGGCCATTTTTTGTGGTTATAGATGATATTTATAGTTGTATAAATACATACAACTATAACGTAAGCCCTGATAAATCCAAAAAAGAAACCAAAGATTCTATCTAGATTTCCTAATCCAGAGTAGGTGACTGCTCTGTTAATTCCTTTATTTATTAATAAAATTAAAAATATAATTATTACGAATAATCCTATACCAACTGCTATATCAATGACATACTCACTATCAATTATATCCTCAAAATATGGCTTTACTTTTGGAAATAGAAATAGAGTAACAACATATGCTAAAAGCCATTTAGAAGCTGACAAAATGCTCAATAAAAAACCTTTTTTTGTACATGTCATCAAGGATAGTACTGTGAAAACTAAATAAACAATATCAAAGGTATATAGTTCAGTAAAAAAATCTTTTACAACTTCCATTAATTACTTAATCTTAAAAGGTTTGATTACTAAAAGTAAAGATGGCAATAATGTTAAAACTGATATCATAGCCAATAGCATTGCTAACCCAGTGAAGACACCAAAATATATAGTTGGTATAAAATTAGATAAAACCAAAATAGAAAACCCAAATACAATTGTTATAGATGTATTTAGTATCGCCACTCCTACTGTCGAATGGCAATATTTAAGTGTTTTATTGTAATCTTTTATTTTAGTCAGTTCCTCCCTAAATCTATAAATATAATGAATACTATTATCTACAGCAATACCAATCGTGATAGCGGCAATTGTAATTGTCATCATATCCAAAGGGATGCCAGCTAAACCAATTATTCCCAGAATAAAAAAAGCCGCAATAAAATTAGGTATTACACCAATTAGTGAAATTTTAATATTTCTAAAAAGAATTAAAAACATAACAAATATTCCAACCATTACAAATCCAAGTGTTAAGATTTGAGATTTAAATAAACTTTGAAGTAAATTGTTGAACAATATAAGTACACCTCCAAGTTTAAATTCATCTTTACTGATATTTAATTTATTTTCTAAATCAAAATTAATTTGATTAATTAAATCATTTCTTCTCAATCCATCTAAAGAATCTTTTATTCTTAAACTTATTCGAGCTTCAGAATTTTTTATAGATATATATGGGTCCACTATTTCTTTTTTTATATTATCTGGAATTTTAGTATACAGAACTCCCATTTCCAAAGTTCCAAGTGGTTTATTATTATTTAATTTTGTTGCAACTTCAATTATTGATGAAAACGATAAAACTTTACCAACAGCATCAATATTATCTAAATAATTGTGAACTTGAGTTATTCTATTAATTTTATCTTTTGTAAACCAATATTTATTGTCATTTTCATCCTCATCACCCCAATCATTCTCACTATCAGTTTCTTCATCTTCATCTTTTGGAAATTTTAAAATTACCTCTAAGGGAGTTGTTCCACCCAGCTTTTCATCTATTAACTTCATGCCTTTATAAATCTCAGTATTTTTATTAAAGTAATTGATGAAACTATTTTCAACTTCTAATCTTGAGATACCAGATATGCTTAAAAATATAATAATCACCGTTAAACTAAATATGTAGTTTTTATTTTTAATTGATAATAGTCCTAGATATCTTGTTATTTTTGATTCCTTTTCTTCAGTTAATCGAACATTTGAGTTTTGAACAAAACTTAATAATGTAGGAAGAAGTGTGAATGTAACTGTTAATGAGGTTATCAGTCCAAAAGTCATCATCCATCCAAAGTCTATAATTGGTTTTATATCACTAAAAATTAATGACATAAAAGCACATATCGTTGTTAAGACAGTATAAAATATTGGCCAAATCATTTTTCTTGTTGTCAAAATTAAAATTTCAAATTTTTTCTTTTCTGGAAACTGCTTATTCAATTGTAAAAATCTAGTACTCATGTGAATATTCATTGCCATTGTAAGAATTAACATTAAAGCGATAAAGTTTGATGAAATTACTGTAACTTTCCACCCAACCAAACCCAGAAAACCTGTCATAAATACAACTGAAAAGAAACAGCTACTGATCGGAATCATTATCCAAATTATATTTCTGAATACATACCAAAGTGTTAAGATTATAAAAAGTAATACCCCAATTCCAAATGTAACAATGTCATTTTTAATAAAAGTCATCATGTCATCTGCTATCATTGGAATACCCCCAAGATAAATCTGTGTATTTTGATTATGATTTTTTATGACTTCTCTAATTTCTAAAATATTTCGATGTCGCTCTTTTTTAATTTTATCTTTATAATCCTCTAATTCTTTATCGGTCTTTATCTCTTTATCTGTCTTATTTGGTTTTATATATATAATGATACCACTTGTTTTTCCGTCCTCGCTAATCACAAAATTTTTAAATACTGGACTATTTAAGATTTCATTAAATCCACGTTCTTTATCTATATTCTTACTTGTTAAAGTTTTAAAATTTTGAATACGTTCAATTAAACTATCATCTGTTGCTTCTAATAAAGGAATATCTAAAAGTGTAATAACATTATAAACCCAGTTTAATGATTTTAACTCATTTTTTAATTTAGAAAGATTTTTAATTGAGTCCTGTGAATTCATTTTACTTTTTGGGGAGTAGGTGAGTACTAGAAATTCTTTAGCACCGTATCTATCATTTATCTCGTTTAAATATTCAAGATCTGGGTCATTTTCTAGTAATAACGTTTCTGAACTCGCGTCTAACCTGAAGTCTTTAGAAAAGTAAAAAGCAATAAATAAAATAAGCAACAGTATAGAGAAAATTAACCTAGGTTTTTCTAAAACATTTTTTTGATAAAAATTAGCTAACATTGGATATTAGCTTTTATAATTTAAATTAATTATTTTGAATATCTTTAAATTTTGTAAACATTTCCTCAAATTCAAGCATTATAGTGCCTGTTGGACCATGCCTTTGCTTAAGTATTAGAAGTTCAGCTAAATGTGAAATTTCATTCATTTTTGCCTGCCATTCAGCATGTTCAACAGTCGCAGGTCTTGGTTCTTTATTTTTTAAATAATATGATTCTCTAAAAACAAACATTACAACATCAGCGTCTTGCTCTATTGAGCCAGACTCTCTTAGATCTGAAAGTAAAGGTTTTTTGTCATCTCTTTGCTCAACAGCCCTTGATAGTTGTGAAAGAGCCAATACAGGAACTGATAATTCTTTGGCAAGCGCTTTTAAACCTTGAGTGATCTCTGAAATTTCCTGAACACGTCCATCTTTAATATTTGTGCCTTTCATTAACTGAATATAGTCAATAACAATAAGATCTAACCCATGTATTCTTTTTATTCTTCTAGCTCTATTGCTTAAAGCTGCAATTGATATTGCTGGTGTTTCATCAATATATAATGGCAGTTCAGCAATATTTTTTGAAGTATCTATAAATTTATCAAATTGCTCCTCAGATATTTTCCCTCTTCTAATATCGTTAGATTTAATCCTTGATTGCTCTGCAAGTATTCTTGTTGACAGTTGTTCAGATGACATTTCCAATGAAAAGAAAGCTACACATGATTTCTCTCCCTTATCTTGAATATTTTTAGCTGCATGAAACGCAATATTTGTTGCTAATGCTGTTTTACCCATAGAAGGTCTTCCTGCAATAATTATCAAATCTGATTTATGCATACCTCCCAATCTGTCATCTAAATCTCTAAAACCAGAAGGAACACCAACAATTCCCTCTTCATTTTTATATGCATTAGAAGCCATTTCAATTGTTTGTCTTACAGCTTCATCAAATTTTACAATTGAGGAATTAAATGATCCTTTTTCAGCTAGATCAAAAAGCGATTTTTCAAAACTTTGAATAATTTGTTGTCCATCATTCTCAAGATCATTAAGTTTAGCAATATCAACGATGTTATCAGAAATTTTTATAAGTTCTCTTTTTACATACAAATCATAAATTATTTTGGAATATTCAATACTCTGTCTTGAAGATGTTGAAAATTTAGTAATTTTAACAAGATATTCAGGAATATTAAGCTCATCTTTTTCGTTTTCAAAATGATTTTTTAAAGTAATTGGGTTAGCAAGCATACCCTTATAAATTAAGCTCTCAATTGCATTAAAGATTTTTTGATGCATTGGATCATAAAAATTTTTACTAGAAATTATCAAGCTAATTTCGTCGAATATTTCATTAGACAACAAAATGGAGCCAATAATTGATTGTTCGGCTTCTATATTATTAGGCAGTTCATCTAGTTTGTTTTTAACTATGTTTAAAGATTTTGACACAACCTATGTTTATAAGACCGAATTATAAATTCAAACATTTAATACTCTTGGGGAAAATTGTGTATAATTATTTTACTTCTTGCTGAGCAACAGTTTTAATTACAATCTGAGTTTGAACCTCAGGATGGAGATTAATTAAAACATCAAAGTTACCAATAGATTTTATTTCTTTTGAAGGTTGTATTAAAGATGGATTAATTTTTACTTGATCAACATCTTCTAAAATTTTTGAAATTTCTGTTGGTTTAACAGATCCATAAAGTTCTTGATTCTCAGTACTTAATTTATGAACTACATATTCTTTATTTTTAATTTTATCATGTATTATTTTAGCTTCTTTTTTTTTGTCTTGATCTTTTTTACCTAAATCATTTTTAATTTTTTCTACTTCTTTGATATTTTCTTTTGAAGCAAATAAAGCTTTTTTCTTTGATATAAGATAATTTCTAGCAAATCCTCTTTTGACATCAATTATTTCTCCAATTGATCCAACTTTTCTTACATTTTCTAACAAAATAACTTTCATACTATAATAATGCCAAATTTCTTGCTCTTTTGATTGATAACGATAATTCTCTTTGTTTTTTTTGACTTACGGAAGTAATTCTTGAAGGTAAAATTTTCCCATTTTCTGAAGTATATTTCTTTAATAATTTTATATTTTTATAATCTACAACAGGGGCACCTTTACCAGAAAGAGGACATTTTTTTTTAAATTTATATTTTTGATTCTGAAAAATACTAAGTTTAGCAAAATTACTTTGTTTAGGTTTTTTTTTATTATTTCTTTTTTTCATTTTTTAATTATTTTTTTAAATCTTCTTTGTTGTCGTTGTTTTTAAAATAATCTGTATCCAAATCAAATTTTTTAACTTTCACAGTTAAATATCTCAGTAAATTTTTGTCAATTTTTTCATTTTTTTCAAGTTCTGCTATTATCTTCCCATCAGCCTTAATCTTAAAATGAATGTAATTACCTTTTTTATTTTTTTTTATTAAGTAAGACATATTCATTAAACCCCAATTTTCGATCTTAACAATATCTCCTTCAAACTTTTCAACAATTTTGGAATATTTTTCCTCAATTTGTTTAATTTGGGTAGGACTAACGTCCTGTCTAGCAATTATAGTGTGCTCATATAAGTTCATAATAATTCTTTCAAAAAAGAGAGGATATACTATTATAATTTTTTAATTACAATATAAAAAACAAGATTTTTACTAATATTTTCTATGTTTTCTGTTTTATTTCCCGGTCAAGGTTCGCAGTCTATAGGAATGATTAAAGAACTTTATGATAACTTTAGTTATATAAAAGATATTTTTAATCAAGCAGACGATGTTCTTAATTTACCATTAAGTAAAATGATATTTGAGGGCCCAAAAGACAAACTTGATGAAACAGAGAATACACAACCAGCAATTTTTACAGTTAGCTATGCAATTTTTAAATTAATTAAAAATGAGACATCCTTTGAATTAAACAAGGCTAAATATTTTGCTGGTCATTCATTAGGAGAATATTCAGCTTTAGCTTGTTCTGAGGCTATAAAGTTTGATGAGACAGTTAAACTTTTAAAAATTAGAGGTAAAGCTATGCAAAATGCTGTTCCTAAAAATGAAGGAGGAATGGTAGCAATACTGGGTCAAAAAATAGAAAAAATTAATGAAATACTTTATAGCAATAAAAGTAAATTTAATTGTTTTTTAGCTAATGATAATTCTATAGGTCAAGTTGTTATAAGTGGTAAATTAAAAGATCTTGATCAAATGATTATTGAATTAAAAAGACTAAATATAAAAAATATAAAATTACCAGTTTCAGCACCATTTCATTGTATTTTGATGAATCCGGCAACAAAAATTATGGAAAAGGAAATTACAAAGATAAAATTTTCTAAACCAAGAAATAAAATAGTCTCTAATGTAACAGGAGAGTCATCAGATGATCCAATTAAAATTCAAAATCTTTTAATACAACAAATTGAGAAGCCTGTGCTTTGGAGAGAAAGTATTTTAAACATGATAAATGAGGGAAATCAAAAATTTATTGAGATTGGCCCTGGTAAAGTTTTATCTGGTCTTGTAAAAAGAATTGATAGTAATGCCAAGATAATTCAAGTAAATAATATAAGTGATTTAAAAAATTTATGATAAATTTAAAAAATTTAAATATAATTTTAACTGGTGCTACCGGTGTAATAGGAAACTCAATAGTCGATAAACTAATTTCAGCTGGATCAAATATTCTAGCTACAGGAAGTAATGAGGAAAAACTAAAAAAAATTAAAGAAAATTATAAAAACATTAATGTTTTAAAGTTTGATATCTCCGATCACGATGGAATTAATAATTTTGTTGAGAATTGTAGTAAAATTTTAAATAATAAAATTGATGTATTAATTAATAATGCTGGAATAACCCAAGATAATTTATCTATCAGAATGAAAGATGAGGAATGGAAAAGAGTAATTGATATTAATCTTTCTTCAACATTTTTGATTACTAAAAATGTTATTAAAAAAATGTTAAGATCTAAAAATGGTAAAATTATAAACATAACTTCAGTAGTGGGACACACAGGAAATATTGGACAAGCAAATTATGCAGCTTCAAAAGCTGGAATTATTGCAATGTCAAAAAGTCTTGCTATAGAATATGGAAAAAAAAATATAAAGGTGAATTGTGTTTCACCAGGATTTATCATATCAAATATGACTGATCAAATTAGTGAGGAACATACAGATTTATTAAAATCTAGAATTTCTCTCAATAAATTTGGAAAACCAGAGGATGTGGCAAATACAATTGCATTTTTGAGTTCAAATCTCTCAGAATATATTACAGGAGAAACTATACATGTTAATGGCGGCATGTATTTTAGTTGACAAAATAGATAAAATATCTATTAACAAAAATAACCAAAAGGAACAAAATGTCTGATGATATTTCAAATAAAGTAAAAAAAATAGTTGCTGATCATCTAGGAATAGAGGAATCTAAAGTCACTGAGGAATCTAGTTTTATCGATGATTTGGGTGCAGATAGTTTAGATACAGTAGAGCTAGTTATGGCTTTTGAAGAAGAGTTTGGATCTGAAATCTCCGACAGTGATGCTGAAAAAATTTTAACTGTAGGCGATGCAGTAAAATTTATCGAGAATAAAGCAAACTAATTTTTTTCAAAAATGGCCGAAAAAAAAGTAGGAGTGATTGTAATATTATCTTCTCCTTCAGGCGCAGGTAAAACAACTCTCGTAAAAAAAATATCATTAAGAAATAATTATAAAATATCCGTTTCACATACAACAAGAAAACCTAGAATTAATGAGAGAAATGGTAGAGATTATTTTTTTGTTAATCATCATGAGTTCAAAAAATTAATCAAAAATAAAAAATTTTTAGAGTATGCAAAGGTATTTAAAAATTATTATGGCTCACTTAAAGAAACAGTTATAAAAAAAATCAAAAAAGGAGAAAATGTTATTTTTGATATTGATTGGCAAGGAACACAGCAAATTAAAAAAAAAAGATTAAACTATAAAATAATAACTATCTTTATTTTGCCACCTTCTAAAAAAGAACTATACAAACGACTGCTTAAAAGAGATCAAAAAGATAAAAAAAATGTGAACGAAAGAATGAAGCAATTTAAAGAGGATGTTAAGCATTGGAAAGATTATGATTTTACAGTAATAAACGATAAGATAGAAAAATGTTATAAGCTAATAATAAATTATATTAATCTTCAAAAAAAACAAAAACAAACTTTAAAATACAACAAAGCATTGATAAAAAAACATATCAGCTTATTAATTGATTGATTTTTCGTAAAACTCACAAATTTTATAATAAGTATAATGATCTAAATTTTGTGGTCTTAATTTCAAGTCAATAGATAACTCTTGAGCCACTTCCTCAAAATTTTTAAATAAAATTTTAAGAGGCTTTTTGATCATTTTTCTTTTTTGAGAAAAAAAAATATTAGTTATATGTTCTAAGTTTTTTGGATCTCTCAATTGAAAAAATTTTTTTTTTGGAATAAAGGTTAACAATGTACTTTTTACTTTTGGTGGTGGATCAAAACTATCTGGTTCAATATCTAAAATTTTATGAATTTTCATTCTCCAATTAGATAAAATAGATAATCTACCATAATTTTTTGTATTAGATTCTGCTAATATGCGATCAGCAACTTCTTTCTGAAACATTAAAATTAATAATTTACAAAATTTATCTAATTCTTTTAATTTTATCCATTTTGCTAATATTTGGGTTGATATATTATATGGAAGATTACCAAATATTATTGAATTTTCTCTATAATATTTTTCATAAGAAAATTTCATCATATCTTCATTAAAAATTTTTATTTTATTCCTAAATTTTTCATCTAAAATTTTTACAAGGCTATCGTCCTTTTCAATCACTATTAATTCTTTAGGTTTTTTTTCTAATATTTTTTCTGTTAAAGCTCCTTTACCTGGACCAACCTCAATAACAGAAACCTTATTATTAATATTTCCATTTTCTACAATTAGGTTAATGATTTTTTTATCTGTTAGAAAGTTCTGCCCCAAACTTTTCTTTGCAATGATTTTCATCTTAATTTGTTAAGAAATTTCAAAGCATAATTTATTGACGACGGATCGGATTTATTTTTACCAATCATTTCATGGTTTGGGCCATGATCAGGTGTAATCTTTACAAAAGGTAAACCAATAGTGATATTAATCGCATTAAATTTAAACAAAGTCTTAATTGGAGTTAAAACTTGGTCGTGATACATTCCAATAACTACGTCGAAATTATTAATATTTTTTTTCAAAAAAAAAGAATCTGCAGAATAAGGTCCAGATATAGTAATATTTTTTTTATTTAAATATTTTATAGCTGGTATAATTTCTTTCTTTTCCTCACTTATTTTATCATTTGTTTCACAATGGGGATTAAGACCTAATACTGCAATTTTGGGAAACTTCCCTAATTTAAATTTATAAAAATTATTTATTTTATTAACAGAATTAATAATTTTTTCCCTTTTGATAAAATTTGCAACTTTTTTAATTGGAACATGCGTAGTGAGAGGTGAAACTGAAAGATGTTCATTATAAATTAACATAACAGGGTCTTTAGAATTTGTTTTTTTTGCCACATATTCTGTAATACCTGGAAATTTTTTATCCAAAAAATGTTTTTTAGATACTGGTCCATTGATAATAGCCATAGATTTATCTTTTTGTGCTAATTTTAAACCAAATTTAAAACACTCTTCTATGTAACTGTTTGATCTATTTGAGATTTTAGAGAATGCTGTTTTAAATTTATATTCTACGTTAATAATATTTATAATGCTTTTTTGAGCCTGTTTAATCTCATAAATTTCATTTAATAAAATTTTGTATTTAAGTGCTTTCATCTGGGCTCTAAAAAGTTCTATATTCCCTACTAGAACTATATTTGTTCTTTTATTTTGTTTAATTTTTTTAAAATTTTTAAATAAAATTTCAGAAAATGTACTATTTGGTTCACCTAAAATAATCAAAATAGTTTTAATATTCATATATTTCGATATTTTTTTTTAATTTTTTATAAAATATAATAGAAAAATTATTTAGTTGCCTATTGGTCTCTAAATTAATCAATCTTTCGAGCTGTTCTTCCAAATTAATTTTTTTCTTTATAATTTTCTTATCATTTACTTTAACAATCATAAATCCCCCCTGAATTTTTATTGGATCACTTAGCTCTTCAGCATTTAAATTATAGATTTTATTATAAATTTTTTTAGACAATTGTAACTCATTTACCCAACCTATAAGACCTCCATTTTTTGACGTACTTGAAATACTGTATATATTTGCTGTATTTTCAAAACCAATATCATTGATACTTTTTTTAATTTTGTCTACAAGAGATTGCAAATTTTCACTGACATTTTCAACAAAAACAATTTCAGACAAATTAAATTCAAATTTTTCTTTTTCTCTATTAAATTGGTTTAATATATCTTGCTTTAACTCTTTCTTATTAATTTTTATATTATTAAGATATTTTTTATATATTAACTGATTCCACAAAGCTTCAATTTCTAATTTTTTTATAATTACATCGTAATTTAAATCTTCATCTTTTATGATTTGAAGAAATTCAGACTGGCTTAATTTCTTACTTTTAAGTAAGTTTTTTTCTACAATTTTTGTAAAATTACTTGATTTACTAAAATCATGATATTTCTCTAGCTCTTTTTTTTTAATAATTTCTTTAATGATTGAATTTTTTGAAATTTCATCGACCTTTTTTTCCTCAAGCTCCGCTAGTCTGGGGTTGAGGAAAATTAAATATTTTTTTTCATTTGCTATATCTAAATTTGTAATTATAGCATTTTGAACTTTAGCTTTAATATAAATAGATTTTGAATCAGCAACTTGAAAGTAATTGAAAAAAAAAAATATTATAAATAAAAAATTAAACTTATTCACTTTTCTTATCACTTTTGTTCTCAAAAATTGTATTAGCTGACCCTCGAACTTCAGCAAATGGAATAAATCTAATTAAAAAAAATAAACTTTCATCTGGTACTAAATTTCCATCTCTAAAAAATTTTTTTTGATATTGCAAAGATGCGGATAGGCAATCGGTCTTATATTCATAGAATAATTTATGAAATTGCGTGAAATCATCCTTTAAATCTTTTGTTGTATTAAATTTAATCAAATGCTCATTATTAAAAGCAAATTGCGTTTCATTTGAAATTGTTTCTGAATCACCAAAGTCGTGATTTTCAGTCAAATAGTTAAACGTAGTTACCAAATTATTTGAGCCAAATTTAGCAGATATAGAGTCATAATTTGAATAATCTAGATCTCTGTCATACGAAAAACCATATTTTAACTCAATTTTTTCATCTAATTTGTAAAAAAAATTTCCAACAATATCCGATCTAGTTTGATCCAATTTGGTCTTTTGTGGCAAACTCTGATTTTTTTTGTGTTTGATCACATTTCCCACATTAAAACCAATCATTTTTTCATTTTTTAAATTTTGTTTTTCATACTCTAAACCTAGGGTTAAGGAAGAACCTTTTTCAACCATGTCCGATCTTCCAATTCTATTAGGTGAAAATATATTGTCATATAATAATGTTGAGGTACTTGATGAAATATTTTTGCCATTTGTCGGGCTAAATCTTGCTTGAATAATTGGTTTCAAAAAATTTTTACTTTGTTTTAAATCTTTTTTAAGTGGAAATTCTGATTTTACTAAAAATGTTCCAAAAATTTCATGATCATTTTTATTTTCATAAACTGTAGAATTCTTAGAATATGTATTATAATTTTTTAGAAAAAAACTATAATCTGTTACTATTCCATTAGATGAAACAATATCGTAAGAATTAAAATTAAAATCATTATTTAATAAAACCTCATGTTTATTTGTTTCGTAAACTTTTTGAAAACCCGAGGATAAAAATTGAAAAGATCCATTATAGCTGTCTTCTAATTCTAATTCTTTAATAAAATTGAAATCTGGAAGAATAAACTGATATTTATCATTATCATTTTTTGATAAATCTTCATACATTTTGATTGATGTATTCAAGCTTGTATTTTCATCTATATCTCTATTTATTTTTAAATAGGAATTTAGTGTACTATCGTTTTTTATTAATTCGGTATATTCTTTGATTTCGTGAATTTTTAAATAATTATCGTTGGTAACATTTTGGACTTGTAAAGTGTATTCAGTTTTATCATCAATATTTCCATTTAACTCGGCAAACATGTGGGTATTAGTATTATCATCTCTGTTAAAACTGAAGTCGACAATTAAATCAGAATTCTTAAATGCTTCCCTATATTCAGATTGTAAAATATAACTATTATCAAAATAAATTCTTGGGTTGAAAGTAAAATCTTTCGAGTCAGATAATGCATAAAAATAAGGAATATTTACAGATGATCCTAAATTATCAGTACTTCTATAAAATGGAGTTAAAAAACCTGACTTTCTTTTTACTGATGGATCGGGATGATTAAAGTATGGCAAATAAAAAACTCTATGATCAAAAACTTTTAACCATGATTTTTTGTATTCAAATAATTTTTTTACTTTATTGTGAGTAAAAATATTACTCTGAAGCTCCCATCCTCTACAATTTTTATTTTCAACATTACAGGTACTAAAAACAGCTTTATAAATTTCAGTTTTATCATTATTTGATACTACACTTTTTCCCTTTAATACCGGATCATTATTTTCATCACCAAAAAATGAGTCTTCAAAATCAATCTTTATTTCTTTCCCGATAATCTCATTAGTTTTCAAATCAACTTTTGAATTCTCAAAAATATAATTATTGTAATTTTTGTCAGTTACAATTGCTTTTTTCGACGATATGATTTCTTTATTAACATCAAATATTAATCCTTTGCTAAATAAAAATTTATTGTCATCATTATCATTAACTTCAGTAAGTTCTCTGCTTGATATTTTCATTAAATTCCTATCGTAAAAAACGTCTGAGGAATTTATATCGTATATATTTTCTAATTTAATAAAAGTCTTACTCTGTGAAAAAATTGTGTTTTTTAATTCATTATAAATTAACTTATCACTCTCTATATAAATTTTTTTTATGTCGTCAAAATATTCCACATCATCAAAAATAATTAATTCTGAAATTTTTTTATCATAAATAAATTTATCTCCTTTAATTTCTAAATTTTTTGATGGAATTTTTGCGATACCTTTCGTTGCATAAATCATATCACCATTTTCCTCAACCTTAATATTTTTAGAGTCGAAAAAAATTGTTTCAGCTTTAACCTCAATATTGAGAATAAATAAACTTATTAAAAATATTATTAGAGATCTAATTTTCATTTAGTCTTGTTAATCCTATTGCACATATAAGAAATATAAGTACTTGAGGCAACCAAATAGATACAATTACAGGAAATGTCTCGTTTTTGCCAAACAAAATAGAAAAATAATTTATATAATAAAAAACAACTGAAACTAAAACTCCGACAACAACTAAAAAAAATTTTGATTTTATGAAACTAAGCTTAAACATCAATAATGCTCCAATTATAGAAGTTAAAGTAAGATAAAAAGGTATACTATATATCTTATTTAAGTGGAGTCTTACCTCTGTTGCTGAATAACCAATAGATTTATAATTGTCTTCTAATTTCATAAGCTGTAAAATATTTAAAGAATTAAGATTAGAATACAAATTTGAAATTATCTTGCCATTAAAAGAAGATAAGTATTTGTAATTATCAAAATTTTCAGTTTGTTTATTTTTATAATAAATCTTTACTTTATCAAGAATCCAAATTTTTTTATTTATATCTGCTTTTTCTGAAACAATTGTACTTACCAATTCATAATTTTTATCTAATTTTGTAATTTTAATTTTTTCTAATGAATTCAATTTGTATGTTTTAGCGTTTATAATAAATATATGATTATCTTTTTTATTTGTTTCTTTAATCCAAAGTCCATCCTCATTAACTACTGCAAGATGATCACTTGAATTAGAGTATTTATATTTAATATTTAAGTACATGCTTTTTAAATTAGCTGAAAAAGAATAGTAAATAAAAATCAATATAATTCCCATAATTAGTGATACTGCTGACAATAATGTGGTAATTTTAAAATTGTTTATTCCATGACTTCTTAAAAGTTCTATTTCTTCTTTTTCATAAAGATTAATAAAAAAAAACATAACACCTAATAAAAAAATAAAAGGTAATAACTCAAATAGAATTGATGGTATGTTTAAGATTGTTAGAATTATTGGATAATAAATTTCATTTTCTTTATTTTCAAAGTATTTAATCTCTTCAAATATATTTAAAAAAAAACTTAAAAAAAGAAAGACTGTTATAATAATAAATATGTTTTTTAAAAATAATTTAACTAGATATTGTTCGTATTTCTTAATCATAAAAAATTCAATTTAAATTTTGTAATTATTAATAAAATAAAATAATAAAATAAAATCAAAATGATTGGTAATAGCAAAACAAAATATGTCATATTTATTGAATTCAAAAAAAATTTTAAACTTATTTGTGACAATATAATTGTAAAGGACCCTAATAAGAAAATATTTACTTTATGAAATTTTATAAAATATCTTAACTTAGGTTCAATTATTAGACTACCTCCAATGAGAGAAATTATCATTATATAAAACGGTAAAATAAACCTTTTATATAATTCTTCGCTGATTGAGCCTAAAGTCCTTTGATAACAAAGTTTGTTAAATTTGTCTGTAATAATTGAGTTTTTATTAAAATTCTCTAATTTGATATTTTTTTTTAGGCAATTAAATAAAACTATTGAATTTAATTCTTGGATTTTAGATCTAGTTACTGATTTTGTAGAAAAATTTGACAAATCATAATCTGTTTCAGAAAAGTTTAATGTAAATGTATTATCTTTATTGATATTTGTTATTCCACCATTAAATAATCTTAAAATAAATTTATTATCCACTTTAATAATTTTTCCACTTTCAGAGACTATTATTTTAGATTTATTTTCATCAATTATTTCATTAATGTATATTTTTTTTAAATTTCCATCTTTTTTATATTCTTCAACAAATATTGTTAGGTTCTTGACTACATTTATAAATTTTTTTTCTGAAATCAGCTTTGGTAAAAAATCAATATTTGACTCTTTGATAAAAATTCTTCCTAGATGTTGTGATTTAGGAACAATGTATGAGTTTAAAACTAACTGAAGTATTAAAAAAAATATGGAAAACTTTAAAACAAAATTAATGAAATATATTTTTTTGATACCATTATTCCAAAATACTATTATTTCATTAGAAGTAATGTATTTATTTATTACGTAAAAAATAGATATAAAATAAACAAAAATTACAGTTTTACTAAATATTTTTGGTAAATTTAGACCAACATAATAAAAGTAAACCTTAAGGCTGTGACCATCATCTGATACTAGGTCTAAAAAATTAACAGCCTGAATAATCCATACAATAAATGTTACACTTAGAGAGGAAACTAGAAAAAAGCTTACTATATCATGTGAAAATTTACGAAATATTAATTTATTCATTGAAATTTTTGTTTTAATAAATATACAACATTATCTAATAAAAATTTCAAAAAAATGAAGCTAAATTTAAATTTTATAACAAAATTAAGTAAAGCAAGTAAACATGTAGAGGTAATTTTCCTAAATAAAAAAAAATTTAAAAGTAATTATCTCAAAACCTTAAGTAAAACTGTATTTTTAAGCAAGCTTTTTCAAGAGCAAAATTTTTTAAAAAAAGAATTTAAGAATAAAGATTATATCTTTGTGAATTGTACAAACTCAAAAAACTCCTTGGACTTTGAGAAATTAGGTTCAAAGCTTTATATATTTTTAAAATATAATAAAGTTGAAAATTCGTTTATAAATGAAAATAGCAATTTTTTAACGAGTATACAGTTAGAAAAAATCTTACATGGATTACAACTTAAATCTTACAACTTTGATATTTATAAGACTGATAAGAAAAAGGAAGATTTCATTATTAATCTAACAATAGTTGGAGCAAATACTAAAAAAACTAACTTATTAAGAAATAAGTTAAATGCGCTTTTAAAAGGAGTGTTTCTTGCAAGAGACTTAGTTTCTGAGCCCGGAAATGTTTTGCATCCAGATGAGTATGCTAAGAGAATTGCTAAACTAAGGAAAATTGGATTAAAAGTAACTGTCTTTGATCAAAAAAAATTAAAAAAATTAGGCTTTAATGCCCTTCTAGGTGTAGGACAAGGAAGCATTCGAGGTTCATATCTAGTGACTATGGAGTGGAAAGGTAATAAAAATAAATCAAAACCATTGGCCTTTGTTGGAAAAGGTGTTTGCTTTGATACTGGGGGAATTTCATTAAAGCCTGCAAAATTTATGGAAGACATGACATACGATATGGCTGGCTCAGCAACAGTAGTTGGCCTTATGAAAACACTTGCCTTAAGAAAATCAAAAATTAATGCAGTTGGAGTTGTAGGTTTGGTAGAAAATATGCCAGGGAGCAATGCTCAAAGACCAGGGGATATAGTAAAATCATACAGTGGGCAAACAATTGAAGTTTTAAACACTGATGCAGAAGGAAGATTAGTATTAGCAGATGCATTAACTTATACAGAAGAAAAATTTAAACCTAGCTTAATTGTCGACTTGGCAACATTAACAGGTGCGATCATTGTTGCATTAGGATCTGAGTATGCTGGTTTATGGTCTAATTCAGAAAAATTATCCAAACAATTATTAGATGCAGGAGAACAAGTAGAGGAAAAATTATGGAAAATGCCTTTACATGAAAATTATAATAAATTAATGAATTCAAAAAATGCTGATATGCAAAATATTAATTATGTCGGGGGAGCTGGATCAACGACAGCTGCACAATTTTTACAAAGATTTATAATAAATAAAACATCTTGGGCACACTTAGATATAGCCGGCATGGCTTTTTCAAAGTATGCTGGAGCATTAAATTCTGGTGGTGCAACAGGGTATGGAGTAAGATTATTAAATAAATTTATAGAGGAAAATTATGAGTGATATAGAACAAACACTATCAATAATTAAGCCTGATGCTGTAGAAAGAAATCTACAAGATCAGATTAAGAGTGAATTTAAGAATAATGGATTTGAAATCTTAAAAGAAAAAAAAATTCATATTTCTAAAGAGGAAGCTGAAAAGTTTTATAAAGTTCATGAGTCCAAACCCTTTTATAGCGATTTATGCACATATTTATCTTCGGGACCAATTGTTGTAATGAACCTACAAAAAGACAATGCAGTTTTAGAAAATAGAAAATTGATGGGAGCAACCAATCCTAAAGATGCAGAAGAGGGAACACTTAGAAAAAAATATGGAATTTCAATTGACAAAAATTCTGTTCATGGATCAGATAGTGTTGAAAATGCAAAGATAGAGCTAGACTTTTTTTTTAAAGATTAGTTAAAAACTTATTAATAGCTTTTGGATAAATCTCGTGTTCTATTTTAAGCACTTTTTTTTCTAAACTTCTAACATTATCTGATTTCAAAATTTTCACTTTTTTTTGAAAAATAACTTTACCTGAGTCCAATTTATCTGTTACTTTGTGAATTGAAGCGCCTGCAAATTTATCTCTATTTTTAATTGCTCTTTCATGAGTATTTAATCCTTTATATTTGGGCAAAAGTGATGGGTGAATATTTAGTATTGGCTTAGAAAATTTTTTTATAAAATTAGCCGATAATATTTTCATAAATCCAGCTAAACAAAGCAAGTCTACATTATATTTTTTTAGCAACTTAAGTGAATTATTTTCAAAACTTGATTTGCCTCTAAGTTTAATTCCATAATTTTTTATTTTTGATCTTGATGCATATTTTAACCCCTCGGCTTTGGGGTTATTTGAAATAACTAAAATAATTTTTATTAAAGAATTTCTTTTATTTGAATGTTTTATTAAAGATTTTAAATTACTTCCTCTTCCACTAATGAAGACAGCAATTTTTTTTTTACCAGGATATTTTTCCACTTAATTTTACTTTTTTCGAATTTTTAATTATTTTTCCAATTATGTAAGGTTTAAATTGTTTTCCAAAATATTTACTTATTAAATTTAATTTTTTAGGATTTACTATTAAACAAAACCCTACACCACAATTAAATGTTTTTAACATTTCTTTTTCATTTATACCCATTTTATTTAACCATTTAAAAATTTTTAATATTTTGATTCTATTTAGATATATTTCTGCACCTAATTTTTGTGGGATTATCCTTTTAATATTATCCACTAACCCTCCTCCAGTTATATTTGCACATCCATTAATCAAACTTTTTTCATTTAAATTTGATAATTCTTTTACATAAATCTTGGTTGGTCTAATCAATTCTTCTTTTAGAAAATTATTTTTCTTTAAATTGATTTTCTTTTTTTTTATTAGATATCTTACTAGTGAAAAACCGTTAGAGTGTAGTCCATTTGATGGTACAGCTAAAATAAGATCATTATTTTTAATTTTATTTTTAAGAATTTTTTTCTTTTCTACTATGCCAACAGCAAATCCTGCAATATCAAATTTACCTTTTGTATAAGTTCCTGGCATTTCTGCAGTCTCTCCACCAACCAATTTACACTCAGCAATATTACACCCTTTGACAATTCCTCTTACTAGATTTTTAAGTTTACCTAAGTTAATTTGACTTACGGATATATAATCTAGAAATAAATACGGTTTTGCCCCTTGGACGATCAAATCATTTACACACATTGCAACAAGATCTATTCCAATAGTGTCAAATTTATTTAGATCATTTGCAATCTCAATTTTTGTTCCAACTCCATCAGTGCTAGTAACAATGTGAGGTTCTTTTAGTTTTTTAGGAATTGGCGAGATTGCACCAAAGCCTCCTATATTCTTAAAATCACCACTTTTACTTGATTTTCTTGCTAGCGAACTTATGAACTTAATAAAACTATCTGCTTTTGGAATATTAACCCCACTCTTACTGTATGTTAGTTTATTTAATGCCATATAACAAAGTTATGTATTTTTTTAAAAAAAATCTATCAGGTTGTTTATATATATTTTTTATATTTTTAACCTTTAATTTTATAGAGTTTTCCACAAATGAAGTACTTGCTAAAACTTTTGTTGTTTCAAAAATTGAAGTTGAAGAAAAATATAATCTTAATTTTAATAAACTTAAAGTTATTGATAGAGGTTTTAAAAAAGCATTTCAAGATATCTCTAAAATGATTCTTGAAA
This sequence comes from uncultured Pelagibacteraceae bacterium, assembly GCA_902547535.1. Lineage (GTDB taxonomy): Bacteria > Pseudomonadota > Alphaproteobacteria > Pelagibacterales > Pelagibacteraceae > Pelagibacter. The sequence continues at coordinate 304,560 of CACCOB010000001.1, forward strand.
GAAAAGATCTTGACAAAATTAGAAATACACAAATAGACGATATTAAAAAATTAATCGAAAACTTTTCAATATTAGACGAAAAATTTATAAATCAAAAATATAAAAGTATTATTGAAGTAGAATTTAACAGAAAGAAGTTAATTAAATTTTTAGATTCAAAAAATATAACTATTTCATTACCAAAAAAAATAGATGTTTTTTTTGTACCAGTTCTAGTTGATTTAGAAACAAATAATTTTAATTATTTAAGTGAAAATATTTTTGCAAAAAATTGGCAAACAATTGAAAAAAATTATTTTCAAATTACTTATGTCATGCCAAACGAGGATGTAGAAGACTATTTAAATATAAAAAATAATTTACAAGTTATTGAAAATTACAATTTCAAAAAAATATTAAAAAAATATAATTCAGAAAATTTCATAATAATGATAATTTTTAAAAGAAAAAATAATTTCAAATTTTACTCAAAAATTAATTTTGGTGATAAGTTTGAAATATTAACTAAAAATTTTAAAGATAAAAATATAGAAGATGAAAGAGACTTAAGTTCAATGATACTTAATATAAAAAACAAATATGAAGATAATTGGAAATCTATTAATAAAATGAGCCTATCTTCATCTGTTCCAATCCGATTATCAGTAGAGTCAAATAATACAGAAAAATCATTAAAATTAGAGAATGCTTTGGGTAATTTAGATTTTGTAGATAGCTATAATATTGAAAAGTTTGATAGCAAAATGATTATATATAAAGTTTATTATAGTAGTAGTCTAAAAAGATTTTTAAAAGATATTATGTCTTATGATATTAATATTGACACTTCTTCATCTAACTGGAAAATAAAATGAGTGAATTAAACCAATTACTTCTAGACTTTGATTATAAAACTAATTTTAGTGAACATGATTTTTATTTATCGAAAAGTAATTCTAACGCATTTAATTTGATTAATAGATGGCCTGACTGGGATAAAAAAATATTAAATATATCAGGAGAAAAATTCTCAGGAAAAAGTCACCTAGCAAATATCTTTAAGTTAAAATCTAAAGCATTTTTAGTAAAGGGAAATGAGATTGATAACTCAATTTTTAAAAGTATTAAATTAAATGAATGCATAATTATTGATGATTTTGAAGAATGTAATCAGGAAGAAATACTTTATTCAATTTTTAATCTAATAGATCAGGACAACAAGTATTTGTTGATAAATTCACTAAAACCAATTAATGAAATTAAATACAAACTTCCTGATTTAACTTCAAGATCAAAAAATTGTCTTTATGCTGTAATTGAAAATCCAGATGACGAATTACTTTTTGCTATAATTTTAAAGAATTTTTCTGATCGCCAAATTAAAATCGAAAAAAAAATAATAAACTTCATAATAAGTAGAATTGACAGATCTTATAGAAAAATTGATGAATTTATATATAAGATTGACGAAATAAGTTTAAAAAAAAAAAAACCAATAAATTTAAAAACCATTAAAGATATTTTGTAAATTGAATAAATATAGAACTCATAACTGCGGGGAATTAACCAAACTACATAAAGAAAAGGAAATTTCTTTATCTGGCTGGATTAACAAAAAAAGAGACCATGGAAATCTTTTATTTATAGATTTAAGAGATAATTTTGGGATTACTCAATGCGTTATAGACAAAAGTAATGAAATTTTTAAAAAAATTGAAAAACTTTCTTTGGAGACTGTAATTAAAATTACAGGAAAGGTTATTGAGAGATCAAATGAAACAATAAATAAAAATATTTCTACCGGGGAAATAGAAGTCAAAATTAATAATATTGATATTCTTGGTAAAACTAAAGAATTACCAATGCCAGTTTTTTCTGATCAAGAATATGCAGAGGAAATTAGACTTCAGTATAGATTTTTAGATTTAAGAAGAAAAAAAATACATCAAAATATAATCTTAAGATCGAAAGTAATCTCATTTATTAGAAATGAGATGCAAAAACTTGGTTTTTTAGAATTTCAAACTCCCATATTAACTTCCTCTAGTCCAGAAGGTGCAAGAGATTTTCTTGTTCCAAGTAGATTAAATCCTGGAAAATTTTATGCTTTACCACAAGCTCCTCAACAATTTAAGCAACTCATAATGGTTTCTGGATTTGACAAATATTTTCAAATTGCACCATGCTTCAGAGATGAGGATGCAAGAGCAGATAGAAGTCCCGGAGAATTTTATCAATTAGATCTTGAAATGTCTTTTGTCGAACAAGAAGATGTTTTTGATGTGATAGAAACTTTATTTTTAAAATTATTCAAAACATTTAGTAACAAAAAAATCCTTCATGAAAAATTTCCAAGAATTACTTACGAGGATGCAATGCTTAAATATGGATCAGACAAACCCGACTTAAGAAATCCATTAGAAATTACAGATTTAACAAATATTTTTGAGCGAGAGGATGTAAAATTTGAAATATTTAACAAATTAGTTAAAAAAGGTTCAATAGTTAGAGCGCTAGTTACAAAAAATACAAAAAACAAACCTAGAAGTTTCTTTGATGGAATTGATAAATGGGCAAAAGATCAAGGTTCTTCTGGTCTTGCATATTTTACATTAGAAAAAATAGATAATGTCAGTGCGAAAGGACCAATTGGAAAATTTTTTTCAGAAAACTCTTTGATGGAAATTATTAGTCAAACAAATGCAAATATTGGAGATACGATTTTTCTTTCTTGTGGAAAAAAAGATGATGTCGAAAAAATATTAAGTGTTGCAAGAAATAAAATAGCTGAGGATTTAGATTTAATTGATAATGAAACATTTTCATTTTGTTGGATTGTTGATTATCCCATGTATGAGGTCGACGAAACAACAAAAAAAATTAAATTTAGTCATAATCCTTTTTCTATGCCACAGGGAGAAATAAATAAATTAGACTTTTCTAATCCTTTAAATATTAAAGCCTATCAATATGATATTGTTTGTAACGGTATTGAGCTATCATCAGGGGCTATAAGAAACCATATTCCTGAGTTAATGTATAAATTATTTGAAATTGCTGGTTATTCAAAAAATGATGTTAATAGTAATTTTAGTGGAATGATAAATGCCTTGAGTTATGGAGCACCACCGCATGGAGGAATAGCTCCAGGTATTGATAGAATTGTTATGCTTTTGGCAAATGAAAAAAACATAAGAGAAGTTACTATGTTCCCAATGAACCAGAATGCACAAGATCTGATGATGAATGCACCATCTGAAATTTCAGATGATCAATTAAAAGAGTTAAATTTAACTATAAAAAAGAAAAAATAGTTATTACTTTCCTTTAAGATTTATTTTTATATCTGATAAATCTACTAATTTCTTTTTATAATTACTTCTTACAAAACCTTTACTTGTAATGTCTTTTACTAATTTCAAGAATTGAGTTTTATCTTCGCTGTTTTCGTCTGTTACGGTTTCATCCAAGTTTTCTGATCCTCCAATAGAAGGAGTATGGGCAAGATCTTCTCTGTTTAGATATGAAATTGCTAATTCTCTAAATATATAATCTAGAATTGATGATGCGCTTAATATTCTATCGTTACCAAATACTTTTCCTGAGGGTTCAAATTTTGTATCCACAAAGGCATTTACAAACTCATCCAATGGCACTCCATATTGTAGTCCGAGTGAAACTGCTATTGCAAAGTTATTCATTGTAGCTTTTACAAGTTCACCTTCTTTACTAGTATCTATAAATATTTCACCTATTTTACCATCTTCATACTCACCTGTATGCAGGTATACTTTATGATCTCCAATTGATGCTTTTTGTATATATCCTTTTCTCCTGTCTGGCATACTGAATCTTCTGCCCTTATTATCTTTAATATTTTTTGTTAATATTTCTTGGTTTATTTTAAGGTTATTTTTCTGCTCAGGTTGAGGAAGGTTTTTTTCAATAACATTTATCTTTTTGTTATCAACATTATCTAAATTTTTAGTTTTTCTGTTATCTAGTTTTACATCCAATATTTCAAATTTTCCGTCATCTCTTTTCTCAATATTTTGTATATTCTTTTCATCAATATTATCGAGATAATGCGATACTTTGAAACTACAAGTGTAGTACGTCTCTACTAAATATTTTGCCATTTAATTTCCTTATTTATTTAAAAATTGAATCTTAAAGATATAATGTATATAGAAATTTAAAATTTTAGTCTAATTTAATTTTTACAATTTTAAATTGAAAATAAAAATAAATTTTTATGTTGACAGTATTTAAACAAATTTTTACCTGGTGGAATCAACAGACGTTTGGAACAAGGTTGCAAATATTTTTTTCAGGAAAATTAGTAGGGGAAGATAAAAATGGAAATAAATATTATGAAAGTAAATCAGGAAGAAGATGGGTTATTTATAATGGTGAAGTTGAGGCATCAAAGATACCAAATGAATGGTATTCATGGATGCACTACATGAATAATAAAATAGAAAATGATCATAATTTAAAAAAATATGATTGGCAGAAAGAACATTTGCCAAATCAAACAGGATCAGAAAATTCTTATCATCCAAAAAAATATAATAATGCCATTAAAAAAAAATATAAAAGCTGGAAAAATTAATTTTTTATTATTAACAGTTTTTATTGCTTTAATTATAAACAATGTACTTGCCAATTCCATACCAAAAAGTGAGACAACTGCAGAGTTAAGTGTTCTTGATAAAGTAAGTTCAAAGAATACTAATATTCAATTAAAAGTTGGAGAAGAAGTTTTTTTTCAGAATCTAAGTATTAAGATTTTAAAGTGTTATAACTCAGAATTTGATGATGACCCAGAAGTAACGGCTTATATGCAAGTTAAGGATAAAACAAAGAATGATAACGATAAAGTATTCGTTTTTAATGATTGGACATTTGCATCAAGTCCATCCATTAAACCATTTGACCATCCAGTTTATGATGTTTGGTTAAAAAAATGTTATAGTTAAATAACTTTTTCTTTATCTAACCAGCTTACGTTGAAGTCAGATGTTATAAATTTTTTGTTATTTAGTAATATCTTATGCAATTTTATTGTGGTAGTTATCCCATCGATTACAAACTCATCAAGTGATCTTAACATTCTTTGAATTGCTTCTTCTCTATTTCTACCATGTGTTATAACTTTACAAACCATACTGTCATAATAGGGTGTAATTTTATATCCTTGGTATATAGATCCATCAACCCTTGTTCTAAAGCCAGATGGTTGATGGCACATACCTATTTTGCCCGGCGAAGGTTGAAAATTGTTACTCGGATCTTCAGCATTAATTCTGCACTCTATTGCATGACCTCTTGGGTTTATATCGCTTTGCTTTAAAGCTGTATCACCTGAAAAAGCTATCCATATTTGTTCTTTTATGATGTCAATTCCTGTAACCATCTCTGTTACCGGATGTTCAACTTGCACTCTTGTATTCATCTCTAAAAAATAGAATTTTCCATCTTCGTATATAAATTCTACCGTTCCAGCTCCCTCATACCCAATTTTACTAACCATACTCACAGTCTTTTCAAAAAGATCTTTTCTAATAGTATCATCTAAAACTGGACTAGGAGTTTCCTCAATAAGTTTTTGATGTCTTCGCTGAACTGAACAATCTCTCTCATGTAAATGAACAGTTCTATTCTTACCAGATAAAATCTGCACTTCAATATGTCTTGGATTTTGAAAGAATTTTTCAATATAAACCTCATCGTTTCCAAAAAATTTTTTTGCTTCTTGTTTAGCTGTTAAATAAAGATTTTCAAATTCTTCTTGCTTATTAACAATTTTCATTCCTTTTCCACCTCCACCACCAGAAGCCTTTATTAAAACTGGAAAACCTATCTTTTCACATATTTTTCTTGCTTCATTAATATCTTTAATACCACCTGCTGAGCCTTCAATCACAGGAAGTCCATATTCTTTTGCAACTTTTTTAGCTTCAATTTTATCTCCCATCATTTTTATTAATTTAGATGAAGGGCCTATAAATTTTATATCATTTTCTTCTAATATTTTAGCAAACTCAAAATTTTCTGATAAAAAACCATAACCAGGATGGACTGCTTCAGCACCTGTGAGTTCAATTGCTGACATAATTGCAGGAATATTTAAATAACTTAATGTTGGTTGATGAGGACCTATGCAAATACTTTCATCAGCTAATCTTACGTGCATACTTTCTCTATCTACATCTGAGTGAATGGCTACTGTTGCAATACCCCACTCTTTACAGGCTCTAATTATACGTACAGCTATTTCTCCTCTATTAGCTATAAGTATTTTTTTAAACATTAATTTAATCTAAAGTCACAATAGTTTGACCAAATTCTACAGGTTGGCCATCTTCAACACTAATTTCTTTTACAACTCCATCTAGTGGACTAGGGACATGATTCATGGTTTTCATTGCCTCAACAATCATAACTGTATCTCCCTTTTTAATTTTTTTACCTATCTCAATAAATTTTTTACCACCCGGTTCTGGAGCAAGGTAAGCAGTGCCAATTATAGGTGAAGTAATTTTTTTAGAGTTATCAATTGAAATTTCATCTTTTATAATTTTTTTTTCATTTAATGGAGCTAAAGTTTCAATATTTTTTGATATTCTAGATTTTGAAACTTTGACCTTTATATCTTTTTCAGTATATTCTATTTCTGTAAGGTTAAATTCATCCAAATAATCATTTAACTCTTTAATAATATTTTTATTAATTTTCATTTGTTAAGATTTCATGCATAGAGTTTATGGCTAAAATATAGCCATTTATTCCTAATCCGCAAATTATACCAGTAACCACTGCACTTATGAGTGACTTATGCCTAAAAACCTCTCTCTTATAAATATTTGATATGTGAAGTTCTATAATAGGTTTTTTAAAAATACTTAAAGCATCTCTTATAGCCACTGATGTATGACTGTATCCAGCGGCATTTATTATAATTCCATCATGTGTTTTACGAGCATTTTGAATAATATTTACGATATCTCCTTCAACATTTGACTGTTTCATTTCTAAATCAATGTTTAAATCTTTAGCTCTTTTTAGACAAATTTCTTCAAGATGTTTGTAGTCCTTGCTACCATATTGAGTTTGTTCTCTTTCACCTAATAGATTAAGATTAGGACCGTTAATTATTATTAATTTACCCATTAAAAGTTTATAATATATGAATAAAAAAAATAAAATAAAAATAGTAGTCAATGGTAAGCTTTTGACTGTAAATCTAAAATTTTCTTTAAAAAATCTTATCGAAAAGTTAAAAACCCCCATTAATAAAGTAGCAATAGAATTAAATGAAGAAATAATTGATAAAAAAAAATTAAATAAAATTTATTTAAAAAATAAAGATAAAATAGAAATTGTACATTTTATAGGTGGTGGGTAATGAAATCAGATATTTTTAAAATTGCAAATAAGAAGTTTAAATCCAGACTTATTGTTGGCACTGGGAAATATAAAAATATGAAAGAGTGTGCCAGTGCAATTAAAATTTCAGGTGCTGAAATTGTAACAGTAGCTGTAAGAAGAGTTAATATATTAGATAGATCTAAACCTTTGTTGATGGATTATATTGATCCTAAAAAAATTATGTACTTACCTAACACTGCTGGATGTTTTACATCTAAAGATGCACTAAGAACATTAAGACTTGCTAGAGAAATGGGGGGCTGGAAAATAGTTAAATTGGAAGTTTTAGGAGATAAAAAAAACTTATTTCCAGACATGATTGAAACTCTAAAATCTACGGAAATTTTAACTAAAGAAGGTTTTAAAGTAATGGTTTATTGTAATGACGATCCTCTTATGTGTAAGAGATTAGAAAATTCTGGCGCTTCTGCTATCATGCCACTAGCAGCACCAATTGGTTCTGGTTTAGGAATTCAAAATAAAACAAATATAAAAATTTTAAGATATCAAACAAAAGTCCCTTTAATAATTGATGCTGGGATAGGACAGGCTTCAGATGCAGTTGAAGCTATGGAGATGGGCTGTGACGCTGTACTAATTAACACTGCAATAGCGAAAGCTAAAAAACCTTTCCAAATGGCAGAGGCTATGAAATATGCAGTAATATCTGGACGAAAATCTTTTCTGTCAGGAAGGATTATTCCTAATTTTAAAGGATCTCGATCGACTACAAAAAAAGGATTAATTTAATTTTTTTTTGAAATTTTTTCTTTTTTTAAATTTTTTTTTTTTAAAATTTGATTTTTTATCATTTGTTAAATCTTGATTTTTTTCAATTTTTGCCTCAATAACTTTCTGTAAAATTTCAATTTTTTGAACTTTTTCTAATATTTTGCCTGATTTTGATTTAAACTCCAAACTGTAATCTTGTAAACCTAATCCTTCATTAATCATAAGGTTAATTTTAATCTTATTTTTCTTCTTAAAATAATTTAAATCTTCAGAAAAATACTCCTCGATATAATTAAATATTTTTTCATTAATATTGACATCGACTATTTTTGCACTTGTTTCGAATATTTTTATTTCAATTAATTTAATTACTTTTAAGGCTAGAGTTTCGTTAGTTAATTTAATAGTCCATTTTATATTACTTTCTCTTAATCTTTGTCTTGACATTTCTAATAACCCAAAATTACTAATTCTTCCTATTTGAATTCTTGCTCTATCATTTCTGCATCTTTCTTTTAATCGTCTTTCTACTTGTTTGCGATTGTTAAAACTAAGCATATCTATAAAATCAATTATTATTAAACCAGATAAATCTCTGATTTTAATTTGTCTAGCAATCTCTTCTGCGGCTTCAAGGTTTGTATCTAATGCAGTACTTTCAACATTTTTTTGTTTTATTGACTTACCAGAATTAATATCTATTGAGACTAAAGCCTCAGTTGGATTTATAACTAGATAGCCACCAGAACTTAGTTTTACCTCTGATTTAAAGATTTCAAAAAGTTTTTTTTCTATATTTTCTTTAAAAAATAATGGAATTTTTTCTCTAAATTTTTTTACTTTTTTTAGTTGCTTTGGCATCATAAGTTTCATGTAATTTTTTGCTTTTTGATATCCCTCATTGCCCTCCACTATAATACTTAGTGTTTCATCATCATACATGTCTCTTATACTTCTTTTAATAATGTCACTTTCCTGATGAATTAATGATGGTGCAATTGAATTTATTGCACTATCTTTAATTGAGTTCCATATAGTAATTAAATTTTTAAGATCGCCATCTATCTCATTTTTAGTTTTGTTTGATCCAGCGGTTCTAACAATAATTCCCATTTCTTTTGGTATTTCAATTTCATTTAATATTTGTCTTATCTTTTTTCTATCACCAGGATTAAATATTTTTCTTGAAATACCTCCACCTTTAGCTGTATTTGGCATTAGAACAATATATTTTCCTGCAATACTAATAAATGTACTAAGTGCTGCTCCTTTAAAACCTCTTTCATCTTTTAAAACTTGTACCAATATTACTTGATTGGGTTTTATTACCTCTTGAATTTTATATCTTTTTGATGGAAATTTTTTTTTATTAGGTTTAGCTTCTTTATTTTCATTTTCTGGTTTCTCAACTGGATCATTTATTTTTATTTCATCATTTCCCTCTAAAATTTGGTTTTCGTTATTTTCACTTTCTTTTGATAACTCCTCTCTTACTTTTTCTTCCTCCTCTTTTATTTTTTTTAAATCACTTTGTGGTAGTTGATAATAATCAGATTGAATATCATTAAATGACAAAAAACCATGCCTCTCTCTTCCAAAGTCAACAAATGCTGCCTGAAGAGACGGCTCTATTCTACTTACTTTTCCTAAATAAATATTATTTTTAATTAAAGTGTTGTTTACACTTTCATATTCATAATCTTCAATATGATTGTCTTTTTTGAGAACAACTCTTGTTTCATTTGGATGCGATGCATCGATGTATAAATTTTTGGACATAAATTTTGATTATTTTTCATTGTATTAGTTTTATAAAATTCGGTGCCATAACTTTAACAAATTCAAGCAATAATTTAAACTAAAATGAGCAAATTAATAAAAAAACTTCTTTTAGTTTTTACATTATTTTCCTTACTGGGATTTATATCAATCTTCTCAATCTTGTGGACTTATTCAAATAAGTTACCAGATTATAAGTTTTTAAAAAATTACAAACCTTCTGTATCTAGCAAAGTATACTCTGGAAATGGAATCTTAATTAGCGATTTTTCTTCTGAAAAGAGAATATTTGTTCCTTACAACGCAATTCCTGAAAAAATAATTAATTCATTTTTATCCTCAGAAGATAAAAATTTTTTTCAACATCCCGGAGTAGATGCTAAAGGTGTAATTAGAGCAATTAAAAATAATATTTTTAATTTATTACGTTCAAACAGACTTGAGGGAGCTTCCACTATTACTCAACAGGTAGCTAAAAATTTTCTTTTATCAAATGAGGTAAGCTTAGATAGAAAAATAAAAGAGGCTATTTTAGCTTTTAGAATTGAAAGAGCCTTGTCTAAAGAGAGAATATTAGAACTTTATTTAAATCAAATTTATTTAGGTGAAGGGTCTTATGGTATAGCTTCTGCAAGCCTTAGATATTTTGATAAACCAATTGGAGAATTAAATTATTCTGAGTCTGCTCTGCTAGCTGCATTACCTAAAGCACCTAGCAAATATAATCCATATAAAAATAAAGAATTAGCAACGTATAGAAGAAATTTAGTGATCAAAAATCTTTATGAAAACTCTTATATTTCGAAAGAAAAGTACGAAGAATTAATCAATTCAAAAATTATATTAAAAAAAAGAAAAAGAATTTTTTTAGAAGATACAAGATATTTTGTAGAGGATATAAGAAAAAAAGTAATTCAGGATTATGGATATGATAAAGTTTATAAACAGGGATTTAATATAAAGAGCCCAATTAATTTGGAACTTCAGAATTTAGCTTCAGCATCATTAAGAAGGGGATTGTTAGAGTATGACATGAGAAAAGGTTGGCGTGGACCTTTAGATAATAGAAAGAATAAAGATTGGAATAAAAATTTAGATAAGTTTAATTTAGAAAAATCAATAGGTTGGGAAATAGGAATTGTAAAAAGAATAGATAAATTTGAGACTGTTATTCAGACATCAAATAATGAAAACGGTATAATAAGTTACGAAGATATTAATTGGACAAGAAAAAACTTTAACCAAATATTTAAAAAAAATGATCTAATTTATGTTGAAAAAATTACAGATGGAATATTTAGCTTGAGACAGCTACCAGAAGTTAATGGTGGGATTGTCGTTATGGATCCATATAGTGGTAGAGTATTGGCAATGTCAGGTGGATTTAGTTTTAAACAAAGTGAATTTAATAGGGTGTCACAAGCAAAGAGACAGCCTGGATCTGCTTTTAAACCTTTTATATATGCTCTTGCATTAGAAAATAATTATACACCTTCATCTTTAATCCTAGATGCTCCTATTGTTCTTGATCAAGGAGAAGATCTTAAAATGTGGAAACCCGAAAACTATGGTAAAAAATTTTATGGTCTTTCTACCTTAAGAACAGGCGTTGAAAAGTCTAGAAACTTGATGACCGTGAGGATCTCTCAAGATTTAGGAATAGATAAGATTATAAACTTTTCAAAAAAACTTAATATCTATGACAATCCAGATGAATTATTATCAGTTTCACTAGGATCAGCAGAAACGACCTTGATTAATATTACGAGTGCTTACTGTTCGTTTGTAAATGGTGGAAAATTAATTAAGCCAATAATAATTGACAGAATTCAAGATAGTGAGGGAAATACAATTTTTAATAATGAAAAAAGATTTTGTGAAGATTGTGATACAATTTCATTTGAGGGAAATAATATACCAACAATAAAAAGTAATTTTACGCAAATCTTTTCCCCACAAACTGCCTATCAGATGACTTCAATACTAGAGGGAGTAATTCAAAGAGGTACTGGAAAAAGCCTCCGTGATTTAAATTTACAACTAGCAGGAAAAACAGGCACAACTAATAACAATACTGATACCTGGTTTATCGGATTTACATCAAATCTAGTAGTTGGAGTTTATGTTGGGTTTGATAATCCAAAAAGATTGGGAAAATATGAAACAGGATCTAAAACAGCATTACCAATATTTAAAGAATTCATAAAAAAAGCAGTAAACAATTATGAGGCCAGACCTTTCAAAATTGCCAAAGGCATTAAAATGATGGTAATTGATGCTGAAACTGGAAAAAAAGCAGATTTTGGCTCAAAAAAAACTATTATTGAGTCCTATAATAAAGAAAAAATTGAAAATCAGATATTTATTAGTAATGATAAATATAATTCTGATAAACTTAAAAAAAATATTTTAAAGTTTTATTAATGGAAAAAGAAATCGAAAAATTTAAGTCTGACGTAATTAAAATTAATCAAAGAATCAAGGAGTTTCTTTGAAACACAAAAAATTGAAACAAAAAGAAATAAACTTAATAATCTTATAGAGGACCCAAAATTTTGGGACGATAGAAAACAAGCCGAAAAAATATTAAAAGAAAAAAAAGGTTACGATAATTTATTAATATCTCATAAAAAGTCAGAGGATGAGATTAATGAATTGTACGACATTTTTATATTAGCAAACGCTGAAAATGATAAGCAACTCATAAAGGAATCATTAGATAAATTTGCAAATTTGAAGACAGAGTTTAAAAAATTAGAAATTAAATGCTTCTTGTCAAATGAAAATGATACGTTGGATAGTTATTTAGAATTCCATGCAGGTGCTGGTGGCACAGAAAGTCAAGATTGGGCTGAAATGCTAAGAAGAATGTACATGAAGTGGGCGGCTGATCGAGGTCACAAAGTTGAATTAATTAGTGAACATAAAGGAGAAGAAGCAGGACTAAAATCTTCTATAATAAAAATTTCTGGAGAATATATATATGGTTTTTTAAAATCAGAGTCAGGAATTCACCGTTTAGTAAGAATATCACCTTTTGATTCAGGAGCTAGAAGACACACGAGTTTTGCAAGCGTTTGGGTTTATCCAGTAATTAGTGAAGATATAGATATAGAAATATTAGACAAGGATTTAAGAATAGATACTTACAGATCAAGCGGAGCAGGAGGTCAACATGTTAACACTACTGATAGTGCTGTAAGAATTACACATCATCCAAGTAAAATTGTTGTTCAATGTCAAAATGAAAGATCTCAACATAAGAATAAGGAGACTTGTATGAATATGCTTAAAGCAAGATTATATGAGCATGAAATTCAAAAAAGAAAAAAGAAGAATGATAATATTGAGAGTTCTAAATCAGAAATTGGCTGGGGCCATCAAATTAGATCTTATATTTTACATCCTTACAGAATGGTTAAAGATAATAGAACAAATTATGAGAACTCAAATCCTGAAAAAGTTTTGGATGGTGAAATTGATGATTTTTTAGAAAAATCCTTATATAATAGAGATGCGTAAATTAATAATAACAATATCTTCGGTAATTGTAACAATTCTATTAATTTGTATAATTTATTTAAGCATTTATGGAATAAAAACTGATAATTTTAATACTTTTATAAATAATAAGGTTAAAAATTATAATTCTAACCTAAACCTTAAACTTGAAGATGTATATATTAAGTTAAATTTTACCCAAGCTTCATTAAATATAAACACAGTAAATGCAATTTTGTTTGCTGACAACAACTCTTTAAACATTTTAAATATAGATATTGATTTAAATCCTCTAAAATTTATTAAAAAAGAAAACTCAATTAAAAATATAAAAATAGAGACTCCAGAAAACTCTATAGAAGATATAACATCATTATTAAACTCAATTGATTACGATTTATCTAGATTTATATTTTATAATCAGATTAAAAAAGGATTGATTAAATTTAAATTGGATGCTGAATTCAATTCAATCGAAGAAAAAATTTATTCTTATATCATTTCTGGAAATATTAAAGATGCAGAGCTTAATTTAGTTGGCAATGATAGCCTTCATAATATTAATTTTAATTTTAATACAAAAGATAAACTTACAAAAATTTCTAATTTAACTTTTAAATATCAGGATTTGAATTTGTTATCAAAAAGCATTGATATTAAAAATGAAAATCCAGGCATATATTTTATAAATGGAGATATTGAAAATAATAAAACACTTCTAAACCCAAATATAATATTTAAATTAGCAAATATAAAACAAGATTTTTTATCTAATATAGATATTCCAATTAAAAGTAAAAATCTTTTCTCATTTAGTCTTAAAAAAAATAAATTAAAAAATTTAAAAATTGACTCTTTTATAAATTTTGATGAAGTCTATTTTAAGAAAAAGTATCAAAACTTAATTTTTCTCAAAGAAGGTACAATTAATTCAAAATATGAAAATAACCAATTTAATGCAGATTTAGTATCAAATTTTGCTTTTTCTGATAACTTGAAATTAGATAATGATTATAAAAATAATAATTTAGAAATAAATTTAAAAGGCGAAAAAAATAAAAGTATAAAGATTAATGGAAACATTAGTAATAAAAAAACGTCTTTAGATCCTAAAATTTTTTTAAATCTTTTTAAATTAGATCCTAATCTGCTATCAGAAGGAAATGTAAATATCGAAACAAATAATAAATTTACTTTTGAAATTCAGAATAGTAAATTAAAAAATTATCTTATCAACTCAACAATTGATTTAGATAAATTAGAACTAAATAAAAAAATCCAAGATATTTTATATTTTAAGAATATTGAAAGTAAGTTAACTTTTGGAGACAAGTTATTAAAATTAGACCTAAAAAGTAATTACTCATTGTTTGATGAAAACAATAGTGAATCTGATAATAATATTTTTAATTTAAAATTGAATAAAAGTGATCCTAAAATCTCAGATGTAGAAATCTTTTTAAAAGGTAAGAATAATAAGATAAATACAAAGAAACTGAAAAAATATTTTAGTTTTCAAGAAGACTTTGTAAGAGATCAAAACATAAAACTAGATACTAATTCTTCAATTAATTTTTCTATAGATAACAAATTAAATATAAAAAATCTTTATATAAGATCTGATTTAAATTTAGACAGTTTAAATATTAATTATAAATCTAATTTTATAAAAAAATATTTTGAAAATTATGAGAATAAACTAGTTATTAAGAAACCAAACATATTATTAGATTATTCAAATGAAAAGATTAATTTAAGATTAGATGGAAAATATTCATTAAAAAATCAATCAGATAATTTTATCGTTAAATTTAAAGGTAATAAAAATAATTTTGAACTATATTCTTTATTAAATTTAGATAATTGTATTTTAAATATAACTGATATTAATTACTATAAAAAAAAAAACATATCTTCAAAACTTGAAATTTTAGTAAAAAAATCAGAAAATAGTTTAAACTTAGAAAAAATAAAATTTACTGAAAATAAAAACTTTATCTCATTTAAAAATCTAAATATCTCGAATGATTTTAAAATAAAAAGTGTAGATGAAATGTATGTTAACTTTTTAAACAAAAAAAAAGTTTTAAATAATTTTAACATTAAAAAAATTTCAAATGGTTATGATTTTATCGGAGACCAGGTTGATGGAGAAGAATTAGTTGAAACATTATTGAAGAATAATAAAAAAGATAAATTTTCTAACTTGTTTGATAATATTAATACTTCAGTAATATTAAATCTTAATAAAATTTATTTAGAAAAAAATTCATATCTTCAAAAGCTTTATGGAGAGATTGATATAAAGAACAATAAGCTATTTTTAGCTAAAGCTGATGCAATTCTAGAAAATAAAAAAAAATTCTCCTACTCCTTTAGAACAACTACGAAAAACGAAAAAATTACAAATATTTTCATTCAAGACCCAAAACCATTTATAAATAATTACAAGTTTATTAAGGGTTTTGAAGAGGGTGAATTAAAATTAAATTCAATGAAAATTGAAAATAACTCAAGATCAAACCTCAAAATCACAAATTTTAAAGTTAAGGAAGTTCCAGTATTAGCAAAAATACTAACACTTGCATCATTGCAAGGTATTGCAGATCTCCTGACTGGAGAAGGAATCAGATTTGATGAGTTAGAAATGGATTTTAAGTCAAAAAATAATCTTATAGAAATTGATGAGATGTATGCAATTGGTCCAGCTATTTCAATAATGATGGAGGGTTACATTGAAAAAAATAGAGTAACAAGCTTAAGAGGAACATTAGTACCCGCAACAACTATTAATAAATCAATTGCTAAAATTCCTTTGCTAGGTAACATTTTAGTAGGCAGCAAAACTGGTGAGGGTGTATTTGGTGTCAGCTTTAAGATAAAGGGACCACCAAATGATTTGAAAAGTACAGTTAATCCAATAAAAACTTTAACTCCAAGATTTATAACCAGGACTCTTGAAAGAATTAAAGGTAACTAATTTATAATTTTAAAGTGTTTTTTCTTACCTATAGACAATTTTACATATCCTTTGTCTGAGAATAAATTTTTACCAACAATATATTTTTCATCATGTATATTTTTATTATCTATTTTAACAGCGTTTGACTTAATCAATCTTCTTATTTCAGATTTCGAGATATCTTTATTTACAAAAGAGATTAACTCAACAATATTTTTTGATAAAATATCATTTGTTATTTTTATTCCAGGGAGATTTTCACCAGTTGAATTTTCTTTAAATGTATTTTTAGCAAGTTTATAAGATTTTTCAGCTTCCTTTTTCCCATGTAACATTGCTGTTGCATTATTTGCTAATAAAATTTTTAATTCATTAATATTTTTATCTTTCACATTATCTATTTCGTCTAAATGTAAATCAGTAAACATTCTTAAAAACTTTAATACATCTCGATCGTCTGTGTTTCTCCAAAACTGCCAATAATGGTATGGTGAAAGCAATTCTTTATCTAGCCATACTGCACCTTTTTCTGTTTTTCCCATTTTAGTACCAGACGCTAAGGTAATTAGAGGGGTAGTTAAACCATATGCATGATTTCCAGTCTCTCTTTTAATAAGTTCAACTCCATTTACTATATTACCCCATTGATCTGATCCACCAATTTGAAGGTTGCAATTACTTGATTTATTAAGTTCATAAAAATCAAATGCTTGTAAAATCATATAATTAAACTCCATATAACTTAGTGATTGCTCTCTTTCCAATCTTAACTTTACACTATCAAACGTTAACATCTTATTTATTGTAAAATGTCTACCGATATCTCTTAAAAAATTTATATAGTTAAGCTTACTTAACCATTTGAAGTTATTCACAAATATTGGTTTCAATTTTGGATTATTTGTCTTAAGAAAAATTTTAAAAACTTTTTTTATATTATTAATATTACTCTCTATCTTTTTTTCAGATAGTATTTTTCTAGTTTCTTCTTTTCCAGAGGGGTCTCCTATCCTTGTTGTTCCTCCACCTAAAAGAACAATTGGTCTATGTCCATGTTTTTGTAAAAGTCTAAGACACATAATTTGTAATAAACTACCAACATGAAGGCTAGGAGCTGTACTATCAAATCCAATATAGGCATTAATACTTTCTTTATTCAATAAATTTGATAATTCTATTTCATTGGTACATTGATAAAAGTACCCTCTATCTTTAAATTCTTTTAAAAAATTATTCATAGGTCTATAATCTTACAATATACATATTTTAATAAAAAAAAATAAGAATGGATAAAAAAATATCTGCACTTGGGTTTATGAGTGGAACATCTGGTGACGGTGTAGATACTTCTGTTATAAGTTCCAACGGTAAAGATATAGTTAATATTAAATATAATAGATTTGACCCTTATCCGACAATCCTCTCAAATAAAATTCATAGTGTAAAAGAAAATATTTCAGAAAGGCAAGATATATTAAGATATTTATCTGATATTGAAGAATTAGAGATAGAAGTTACTAATTTCCATGCAGATATAGCTAATAAAATAAATAAAGAAATTGATTTTGATCTGATAGGTTTTCATGGTCATACTATTTATCATAACTCAGATGAAAAAATTTCTAAACAAATCGGACTTGGTATTGATTTGTCAAAAATAACTAAAAAAAATGTTGTATATGATTTTAGACAAGAGGATATCAAAAATGGTGGAGAAGGTGCACCTTTGTCGCCGATTTATCACCTTGCTCTAATTAAGGAGTTATATAGTGAAAATAAAGTCAAGCTTCCAATTTCAATATTAAATATTGGAGGTATTGCCAACATAACCGAAATTGATAAAGATTTTGAAATTATGAGCAGAGATATAGGTCCAGGAAACTGTTTAATTGATAAATGGGTAAAAAAAAATTCAAATAAACCATTTGATGAGAATGGAAATTTTGCAGATAATGGGGAGACAGATAAATTTATTTTTGATCAATATCTAGAAAACTTTTATTTTAGTAAAATAAACTCTAAGAGATCACTAGATACAAATGATTTTGATATTTCTTTTGCAAAAGGTTTGTCTTTAGAAAATGGAGCAGCAACAGTTACTGATATAACATCTGAATTATTATCAAAAAAAATTGGAACAAATGATATTTATGTTTGTGGTGGTGGTAGAAAAAATAAATCTTTAGTTAACTCATTAAAAAACAAAATTAACAATAATATTTATTCTATTGACGATTTAAATATAGATGGTGATTATGTTGAGTCCCAAGCATTTGCATTTCTTGCAATTAGATCTTTTTTAGGATTACCTATTTCATTCCCTTCCACTACTAATTGTAAAGAGCCTTCTATAGGAGGAACTATAATTAAAAATTTTTAACTAATAGAGTGCAGTTTCTTTTTTTATATATTTGTTTAAAGATTTTATTAATGATAAATCATTTTTAGAAAAAAAATGGTTTGCATCAGAAATAGACTCAAATTCAACTTTTATCCCTTTTTGTTCACTAAGTCTTTTGTTCAAATCATTTATATGTTCCACTGGAACTAACTCATCTTTTTTTCCATAAATCATTATACCTGAAGTAGGACATGGTGATAAAAAAGAAAAATCGTAAACATTTGGTTGAGGTGAAACTACAACAAATCTATTAATTTCTGGTCTTCTCATTAGTAATTGCATTGCTATTAAAGATCCAAAAGAAAAACCAGAAATCCAGCATTGAGAGTTATCGAAGTTTTCTCTCTCCAGCCAATCTAATGCTGCAGCAGCATCAGCGAGTTCACCTTGACCATTATCAAATTCACCATCACTTTTACCAACCCCTCTAAAATTTACTCTACAAACTGAAAAATCATTGTCCACAAAGGTTTGAA
This sequence comes from uncultured Pelagibacteraceae bacterium, assembly GCA_902547535.1. Classification (GTDB taxonomy): domain Bacteria; phylum Pseudomonadota; class Alphaproteobacteria; order Pelagibacterales; family Pelagibacteraceae; genus Pelagibacter. The sequence goes on from CACCOB010000001.1 coordinate 323,824, forward strand.
AAATATCAACTACAACTTTGTTGTTCATTGTTCCACCATACTGGGGGTGCGGATGTAAGACTAATGCAATTGGTGAAGTATTTTTTTTACTCTTAAAGTATTTTGCCTCCAGTCTTCCTGCAGGACCTGGTATAAATAGTTCAACTATTTTGTTATCAACTGATGCCATTGATTATTAATCTCAAAAAAAAATAAGGTTTTTTCTATCAAAATTGAGTGACAAAATGCAAGTTTTTAAAAACTAATTAATCTTGACTAAAATAGTCGGGTATATATAAGTCCTGTAAATTGCGGAAAATATGAAATTATCAAGTAAAGGAAGATATGCTGTAATGGCTCTGGCGGATCTTGCTAAATTTAACCTCGACGAGCCTGTATCATTAAGAGACATATCTCTAAGACAGGGAATATCTCTAGTTTATTTAGAACAATTATTTTCAAAGTTAAAAAAAAATCAAATAGTAAAAAGTGTTAGAGGAAATAAAGGTGGCTATGTTTTATCAAAGCAAGCCTCAGAAATTAAAATTTCAGAAGTATTTATAGCTGTGGATGAAAAAATAAAAACAGTTGGTTGTGAGAAACAATCTGATAATGGGTGCAATGGTAAGTCTTCCAAATGCATCACTCATGATTTATGGGATGAGCTAGAGGATTATATAAATAATTTTTTCCAACAAAAAACATTAAGTGATTTAGTTAATAGAGAAAATTTAAATGGATAATAGGCAAAAAGAAATTGATAATTTAAAAGATTATAAATACGGGTTCACAACCGATATTGAAAACACAAGAGCTCCTAAGGGATTAAACGAGGACATAATTAGATTTATATCTAGTATTAAAAAGGAACCTCAATGGATGCTTGATTTTAGATTAAAAGCATTTGAAAGATTTAAACATTTAAAAGAACCAGATTGGCAAAAACCAAAATATCCAAAAATAGATTATCAAGATTTATATTACTATTCAGCACCTAAAAGTATGAAAGATAAACCAAAAAATCTAGATGATTTAGACCCTAAACTTTTGGAAACTTATAAAAAATTAGGAATTCCACTTCAAGAGCAAAAGAGACTAAATGGTATAGCAGTTGATGCAGTATTTGACTCGGTCTCTGTTGCAACAACATTTAGAGAAGAACTTACAAAACAAGGAATCATTTTTTGTCCGATATCAGAAGCAATACAAAATCATCCTGAATTAGTTAAAAAATATTTAGGTTCAGTTATCCCTGTCACTGATCATTTTTTTGCAACTTTAAACTCTGCAGTTTTTACTGATGGCTCATTTGCGTATATACCTGAGGGTGTACGTTGCCCAATGGAGCTCTCAACATACTTTAGAATAAATGCATCTAACACAGGTCAGTTTGAAAGAACATTAATTGTTGCTGATAAAGGAAGTTATGTAAGTTATTTAGAAGGTTGTACTGCTCCTATGCGTGATGAAAATCAGTTACATGCAGCAAACGTTGAATTAGTTGCATTAGATGATGCAGAAATTAAATATTCTACAGTTCAGAATTGGTATCCTGGTGATAAAGATGGAAAAGGTGGAATTTATAATTTTGTTACTAAACGTGGTTTATGCAAAGGAAAAAATTCAAAAATTTCTTGGACACAAGTTGAAACTGGTTCTGCCATTACTTGGAAATATCCAAGCTGTATTTTAAAAGGTGATAATTCTGTGGGTGAGTTTTACTCAATAGCAATTACAAACAATCATCAAAAAGCAGATACTGGAACTAAAATGATACATTTGGGAAAAAATACTAAAAGTAAAATAATATCAAAAGGTATTAGTGCTGGTTTCTCAGATATGACTTATAGGGGCTTAGTTGATATTTCTTCAAAAGCCGCAAATTCCAATAATTATACTCAATGTGACTCTTTATTAATGGGTAACAAATGTGGGGCGCATACAGTTCCATATATCAAAAATAAAAATTCAGAGTCAAATATTGCTCATGAAGCAACAACATCAAAGATTAGTGAAGAGCAGCTACATTACTGTCAACAGAGGGGTTTGAGTGCTGAAGAGGCAGTAGGGTTAATTGTTAATGGATTTTGTAAAGAGGTATTACAACAATTACCAATGGAATTTGCCGTAGAGGCTCAAAAACTAGTTGGTATCAGCTTAGAAGGTAGTGTCGGTTAATGTTAAAAATAAATAAATTAAATGCAAAAATTGACAGTAAAGAAATTTTAAAAGAGTTTTCTTTAAATATAAATCCTGGAGAGGTCCATGCTATTATGGGTCCAAATGGATCTGGTAAAAGCACATTATCAAATATTTTGTCAGGTAAAAAAGGATATGAAGTTTCAGGGGAAGTACTTTTTGAGGAAAAAGATTTGTTTGAGCTTGAAACAGAGGAAAGAGCTCATAAAGGTATTTTTCTTGCCTTTCAATATCCATTAGAAATTCCAGGTGTAAATACAAATATATTCTTAAAAACCTCATTAAATGCAGTAAGGAAAGCAAGAGGCGAGAAAGAGCTTGATGCAATAGAATTCTTAAAATTAGTAAAGGAAAAGTCTAAAGAACTAAAATTTGATGAAGAAAAATTGAATAGACAATTAAATGTTGGTTTTTCAGGTGGAGAGAAAAAGAAAAATGAAATTTTGCAAATGTCATTATTAGCTCCTAAATTATCAATTTTAGATGAAACGGATTCAGGTCTAGATATTGATGCACTTAGAATTGTAGCTGATGGAGTCAATACATTAAGGGATAATAAAAATTCGTTTTTAATAATTACACATTACCAAAGACTACTTGATTATATCAAACCAGATTTTGTACATGTTTTAATGGATGGAAAAATTGTGAAATCTGGCGGCGCAGAATTAGCTTTGAAATTAGAAAAAAAGGGGTATGAAAATTTTCATTAGATGAAAGAGCAATTACAAAAAGATTTTGATAATACTATTAAAAATTTAACTTTATCTCGGAGAGATATTGAAATAAAAAAATTTTATTTAGATAATTTTATTAATAAAGGTTTTCCAAATAAACGAGAAGAAGACTGGAAATTTTCTGATCTTAACCAAATAATAAAAAAAAATATTGGAGAGCTAAGCTTTTATAGTGACTATACATATACAAATAAAGTTGATTCTTCTGTATTCGTAGACGGACTAGAGCATAACAAAATAGTATTTATTAATGGAAGAATAGAAAAAATTGATTTTGATTATGAAAAAAAAGACCAAATTGAAATAATTGATCAGTCGGAAACTATTAATAAATTCAATAATAATAACTCTTTATCTGACTTAAATAGTGCCTTTACCAATAAGTCTTTTAAAATAGTGGTTAAAGAGGGTTATCATTTAACAAAGCCTCTTATTATCTATCATACAACTAACTCTGAAATTTGGTCTAAAAATATTAATTTAAGATTAAATTTTAAATTATATGAGAATAGTTCATTAAGATTAATTGATTTATTCAGGGACACTTCAGAAAAAAATTTCTTAAATATTTTTTACAACTTTGATTTAAAAAAAAATTCTATTTTAAAAAATTATAAAGTAGATAAATATGAAAATAAAAATATTAAGTATTCCTTCAATAATATTGAGCAAGATAAAAATAGTATTTCAGAAACATTCATTTTATCTTCAGGATCAAATTTTTGTAAGAATGAAATTAACTGTAACTTAAATGGAGAATATTCATCAGCTTTTGTAAATGGTATTTTCTCTATAAACAATAATAAACATCATGAAATTAGAACAATTATAAATCACTTAACTGAAAATACAAAAAGCTATCAACTTATAAAAAGTGTTTTAGAGGATAGTTCTAGAGCAGTATATCAAGGAAAAATATTTGTTAACTCAAAAGCACAAAAAACAGATGGTTATCAACTTAGTAAAGCAATTTTGTTAAATAAAGATTCTGAGTTTAATGCTAAACCAGAGTTAGAAATTTATGCAGATGACGTAAAATGTTCGCACGGTTCTGCATCAGGTAGTCTTAATGAGGACTCGATATTTTATTTAATGTCTAGAGGTTTAAATTATCAACAGTCAAGAGAACTTTTGATAAATGGTTTTCTGTTAGATGTTGTTGAAAAAATTACTGACCCTGAAGTAAAAAATTTAATTAAAAATATGATTGGAATTAAGGAATGAAAATAGAGAATATAAAAGATGAGTTTCCAATATTTGATGAAAAAATTCTAAATAATGATTTAGTCTATTTAGATAGCGCTAACTCATCACAAAAACCAAAAGTTGTAGCTGATAAAATAAATGAATTTTATACTAAACAATTTTCAAATGTTGGGAGAAGTGTTCATTATTTAGCAGTTGCAGCGACAAACTTATATGAAAATACAAGATCATCTGTGCAAAAATACATCAATGCAAAAGATAAAAATGAAATAGTATTTACTAAAGGAGCAACTGAAGCATTAAATTTAGTAGCTAATACTTTAGGGCAAAAATATCTCAATGATGGTGATGAAATTTTAATTACAGAGCTTGAACATCATTCAAATTATGTACCTTGGCATTTCTTAAGAAAGTCAAAAAATATAAAAATTAACTTCGCTGAGGTAAATGATAATGGAGATATTTCTCTTGAAGATATTGAAAAAAAATTAACATCTAAGACTAAAGTAATAGCAATAACTCATTTATCTAACGTTACGGGAGCAATATTGCCTGTTAAAGAAATAACAGATTTAGCTCATTCTAAAGGAATAATAGTTGTAATTGATGGTTGTCAGGGAGCTCCTCATCTTAAATTAGATATGCAAGACTTAGATTGTGATTTTTATGCAATATCATGCCATAAAATGTATGGGCCTACTGGACTAGGTGTTTTGTACGGTAAAAAGAAGTGGTTAGAAGAACTGCCACCCTATCAAGGCGGAGGTGGAATGATTAGAGAAGTAAAAAAAGATAAAATATCATATGGTGATTTACCAAATAAATATGAGGCTGGAACCATGGCTACAGCTCAAGTTATTGCATTTGATCAGTCAATAAAGTTTATGGAGAGGATTGGTATAGAGAATATCATGAAACATGAAGCTGATTTAGTTGAGTATGGTCAAGAGCTATTACAAAAAAATAATTCAGTTAAATTAATTGGTAATCCAAAAAATAAAGGCGGAGTTCTATCTTTCACAATAGAGGGTGTTCATCCACATGATATTGCAACAATACTTGATGAAGACGGAGTTGCAATAAGAGCAGGCCATCATTGTTGTCAAATATTACATGATAAATTAAATATACCTGCTAGTGCAAGAGCGTCGGTTGGAATTTATAATACTAAAGATGACTTAGATAAACTAAATGAATCTATTAAACATTGTAAAAAAATATTTAATTTAAAATGAACTTAAAAGAACTTTATCAAGAAATTATTTTAGAACATGGGAAAAATCCAAGGAATCTTGGAAAAGTACATGAGTTCAATAAAGATGCAAAAGGTCATAACCCTTTATGTGGAGACAATGTTCATGTTTATCTTAAATTAAATGGACAAAAAATAGTTGAGGATATTTCATTTGAGGGAAGTGGATGTGCTATTTCAATGGCATCAGCCTCAATCATGACTGATTTAATTAAAGGGAAAAATGAACACGAGGCTAAAGAGATAGTTGAAGATTTTTTAGCAATGATAAAAGAAAATCCAGACTTGAAATCAGAATACTTAAAAGAAGATGAGAAAACTAAATTAATGTGTTTATCTGGTGTTAAACAATATCCAATGAGAGTTAAGTGTGCAACATTATCGTGGCATACTTTTACATCTGCAATGGATAATTCAAAGGAAATCACTAATACCGAGTCTTAATATTATGGAATTAAAAGAAAAAGTAATTGAAGAAATAAAAAAAATTTATGATCCTGAAATACCAATAAATATTTACGAACTTGGATTAATTTATGATATTAATGTAGATGGAAAAAATATCAGTGTAAAAATGACATTAACAACTCCAAACTGTCCAGTTGCAGAAAGTTTGCCAAAAGAAGTTAAAGATAGTATTATGCAACTAGAAGAGGTTGACAAAGTAGATTTAGATTTAGTTTGGGAACCACCATGGGATAAGTCCATGATGTCAGAGGCAGCAAAATTAGAATTAAACTTATGACAAAACAAGTTATATCATTAAGCGATCAAGCAGCAGATAGGATAAAAGAAATTATGTCTTCTGCTGATAATGAATCTATTGGTGTTAGAGTTGGAGTAAAATCAGGTGGATGCGCAGGAATGTCTTATATCATGGAATATACCAAGGAAATAAACCCTAACGATGAAGTTATTGAAGATAAAGGAGTGAAAGTTTTCATAGATCCAGCAGCAGTAATGTATCTTTTTGGAACTGAAATGGATTACAAAAAAGAAGAATTTTCATCACAATTTGTTTTTAATAATCCAAATGAAACTGAAAGATGCGGTTGTGGAGAATCTTTTAAAATTTAATTAATTATTGGTAATAAGAAATAAACCAATATTGGCCTCTCTTATTCATAGAATAAGTTTTATTTTTTCTACGCTTAGACTTCCTAATTTCAGGTTTTTTATAACCAATTATATTTTTTAAGGTTGATATGAACTTAGTCATATCTTTATATAGCAAAACTGAATGAAATTAGAATTCTAATATGGGAATACCTGATATTACTGCAGGTAATCCCATAAAATAAGCTTTTTAACAGCTATAATACATGTCGAATTCAATAGGGTGCGGCGTATGTTCAAAATTATGAATTTCTTCATATTTAAGTTCTATGTACGCATCTATTTGATCATCAGTAAATACATTACCTTGAGTTAAGAAACTTCTATCTTTATCCAAAGCTTCCATTGCTTCTCTTAAAGAACCGCAAACAGTTGGTACTTTTTTAACTTGCTTTTCTGATAAAGCATAAAGATCTTTGTCGAACGATTTACCTGGATCAATTTTATTTTTTATTCCATCAATTCCAGCCATAAGCATAGAAGCAAATGTTAAATATGGATTTCCTGATGCATCTGGGAATCTTATTTCACATCTTGCACCTTTTTTGCTTAATGTGATTGGAATTCTACATGATGCTGATCTGTTTCTCGCAGAATATGCAAGTAAAACTGGAGCTTCAAATCCTGGTATTAATCTTTTGTAACTATTTGTAGTAGCATTAGCAAATGCATTAATCGCTTTTGCATGCTTTAATACTCCACCAATATAGTAAAGAGCAGTCTGTGATAATCCAGCATATTTGTTTCCAGAAAATACCGGAGTTTTACCTTTCCAAATTGATTGGTGAGTATGCATTCCAGAACCATTGTCTCCTTTAACAGGCTTAGGCATAAAAGTTGCAGTTTTACCAAAAGAGTGAGAAACCATTTGAACTACATATTTATATAGTTGAACGTTGTCTGCTTGATCAACCAACGTTCCAAATAACATTCCAAGTTCATGTTGACTTGGAGCAACTTCATGGTGGTGTTTTTCTACAGTAATTCCAACATCTCTTAGTCCTTTAAGATATTCACCTCTCATATCTTGAGCACTATCTACTGGTGGTACAGGAAAATATCCTCCTTTTACTCCAGGTCTATGACCCATGTTTCCATTGTCGTAAGATTTTCCAGAGTTATAAGGACCTTCTGTACTATCAATTGAAAAACTTGTTTCATTCATATCGTTTTTAATTCTTACATCATCAAAAACGAAAAATTCAGGCTCTGGCCCAAAGTAAGCTGTATCACCTATACCTGTTTTCTTTAAATAAGCTTCAGCTTTTTTTGCAATTCCTCTTGGATCTCTTTCATAGGGATCTCTCTTAACTGCATCTAAAATATCGCAAAATAAAATTAATGTATTATGAGATGTATAAGGATCTATTACTTTTCTACCTAAATCAGGCTTTAATATCATGTCTGACTCATTAATTGCTTTCCATCCTGCAATTGATGATCCATCAAAAAATACACCGTCATTTAGCATTCCTTCATCTACGATAGTTGTATCCATTGTTAAATGTTGAAGTTTACCTCTTGGGTCTGTAAATCTAAGATCCACAAACTCAATATTCTTAGACTTAATCAATTTTAGTACGTCCTTAGCGCTCATATTATCTCCTATAAATTTTCTTGTTCTCTTATCAGTTAAGAAAAGATAAATAATGTCTATAAAATAGATATCACTTATGCTTTTTTTACATGTATATTAACCTTAAAAATCGCAATTTTTCAATCAATCAAGAGTTGTACTAATGACAGTACTTAATAAAGAACCAGTTAAAAGAGCAAAAGAGGCATTAAAAAAATTTAATAGTGAAATAAAGGTAATTGAATTAGAACAAACAGCAAGAACAGCAAATGATGCCGCAAATTCATTAAACACTGAGGTTGGTTCAATTGTTAAAAGTTTATTGTTTAGGAATGAAGAAAATTTTTTTCTTTGTTTAGTATCTGGCGATAAAAGATGTTCTTTAAATAAATTAAAAAAAATTTTTAATAGTAAAGATTTGAGTATGGCATCTCCTGATGAGGTTAAAGATCAAACAGGTTATACAATAGGAGGAGTTTCACCAGTAGGTCATAAAAATAAATTAGAAATTTTTGTAGATGAATCTTTAAATAGATTTAAAAACTTGTATGCCGCTGCTGGACATCCAAACTGTATTTTTAAAATAAGTTTTGATGAACTGCTTAATTTAACTAATGGAGTAATTAAGGATATTGTAGAATGACTTCACCAAAAACGTCTGATTATTTCATTTTAGTTTTGTTATCACTAATTTGGGCTTCAGCTTTTTTCAATATTAAAATTGCGACTTACTCTTATGGTCCAATAACGATAGCGTTCTTAAGAATTTTTTTTGGAATGATCCCAGTTTTATTATTATGTTTTTATAAAAAAATTAAAATTGAAGTCTTTTCAAAAGATTGGAAATGGTTTGCTGCAATTGGAGTTATAAATTTAGTTATTCCATTTTTTTTAATTGCTTACGGGGTACAAAAAGTCCAAAGTAATTTAGCAGCAATATTAATGTCTACGACTCCTATTAGTGCAACTATTTTAGCTCATTTGTTTATAGATAAAGAAAAAATTAATTTAGTTAAAATATTAGGAATAATATTAGGATTTTTAGGAATAGTTTATCTTTTTTCTGAAAATCTATTAATTAATGATGAAAACTTATTTTCTGCTTTAATGATATTAGTTGGTTCAACATTTTATGTAATTGGTGGAATATTAACTTTAAAAATAAGTCATAAAAAAAATGAAAATGTTACTGCATCAATATTAATTTGGGGAACAATATTCGTTTGTCCAATATCTTTAATTATAGAGCAACCTTGGAATTTAAATCCATCTTTAGAGTCAACTTTGTCTTTAATATATCTTGGAGTATTTCCTACAGGTATAGCCTGGTTATTGAGATTTATGATATTAAAAAGAAACGGTTTAGTTTTTCAAAGCCAAGTCGCTTATTTAATACCAATATTCGGGGTAATTCTTGGATACTTATTTCTTAACGAATTAGTTACTTCAAAAATATTAATTTCATTATTTGTTGTTATACTTGGAATATATTTTGTCAAAAAATCAGGAGACAAAAAAATAGAAGGAATTTAAATTTTAATAAATCAATTTTTCAAACCTTTTCGACTTGATAGAGTTCATTGCTCCCTCTGCCAATATAATTGATTTTCTTCCATCTTCAAAAACTGCTCTAGGTTTTATGTTTTTTCTACAAAATTTTGCTAGATCGAACAATTGTAGTTTAAAAGCCTCCGAATATCTTTCAATAAAGAAGTGAAGAAGAGGTGATTTACTATTTGTTGAGCTTTTTGAAAAATAATTTATTTCATCATTTCTTTTATTGTCTGAAACAAGCATTCCTTTATTTCCAAATAATTCAACTCTTTGATCATATCCAAAACTACAATGTCTTGAATTTGTTATAACACATTGAACCCCTTTTTTTGATTTAAGTATTGTAGTTGCCAATTCATAATCATTAATTTTATTAAAACGTTTATCTGATAAGTTGCTACCCATAGCAAATATTGATTGGAATTCATCTTTTCCTAAATAATATCTTGCAAGATCAAAATCGTGAATCATCATATCTTTAAATATCCCACCTGAACTTTTTAGATATTTAAGTGAAGGAGGAGAAGGATCTCGACTAGTAATTATAATTTTTTCTAATCGTCCAATTTTTTGTTTTAAATGTAGTTTTAATGAATGGTGTCCAAAGTCATATCTTCTATTGAAGCCTATTTGCACTTTTGGTTTAAGTCTTTTTATTCTTTTAAGACAAGAATTAATTTTTTTTACATTTAGATCTAAAGGTTTTTCACAAAAAATAATTTTATTTTTTTTAACACCTTGCTCAATAAATTTTAAATGTGTAGGTGTGCTTGACGCAATAAATATACAGTCAATATCTTTATCATTGAAAGCCAGATCAGGCTTATTTATTGAAGTAACATTATATTTATTAGAGATTTTTTTTAATAAATCTTTGTTAAGGTCAAAGACATATTTTAACTCAAATTCTCTATTTTCAATTAAATTTTTTGCATGCATTTGGCCAATTCTGCCAAGACCAAGTAAAGCAACTTTTATTTTATTTTTATCCACGCTTTTCTTTTATTTGAAATTTTACACGCTTCAATAAACTTTGCGGTTTCAAGTCCTTCATGTTCATTTGGAAAAAACCACCTTTTTTTAGATCTAGTTCTTAATGACTCTGCAAATTCTTTGTAAATGTTTGCAAAAGCATCTAAGTAACCCTCTGGATGTCCATATTTAATTCTTGAAAAGTTTTTTGATAGTTCTGCATTAAAAAAACCTCTTTCCAAAAATTTTACAGCACCTTTTAATGGATTAAATTTAAGATAACCTGGATCATTTTGAACCCATTCTATACTGCCTTTTGTGCCAAATATCCTAAACCTTAAACCATAAACACCACCTCTTGCCATAACACTTGTCCAAAGTATACCTTTTGCATTGTTATTAAAGTTAATCATTACTTGCGCATTGTTATCCATTTTAATAGTTTTTGAAACTTGTTTGATATCAGCAAACACATTTCTACCTCTTAATCCAGAAACATAGCATGCTATGTGATAAGCGTGAGATCCAATCTCGTTTAACACTGCTGAGGTCCCGACTATTTTTCTATTTATTTTCCATTTTAATATTTTTTTTACATTTTTTTTATTCACTGTTTTTCCATCCGTCCAATCTTGAACATACTCTACATTAACATATTCAACTTTTCCTATTTTCCCTTTTTCGACCAATACTTTTGCTTCTCTAACCATCGGATATGCTGAATAATTATGAGTTAATGCATATTTTATATTTTTATTTGATTTAATTTTTTTAAAAAGTTTTTTTGCTTGTGGTAGATCACCTGCAAATGGCTTGTCAGATATTATGTGAATATTTTTGTCTATAAATTTTTCTGCAATAATTTGGTGACTTGAAGGTGGAGTCATAATCGCTACAACCTCAATACCATCAGGTCTTAGAGCCTCTTTATCAGCCATTTCTTGATAATTTGAGTAACATCTATCTTTATCAATTCCTATTTTTTTTCCAAAAGTCTTTGAAATGTTTGAATTTCTTGAAAAAACTCCTGAAGCAATTTCATATTCGTCATCAAATCTTGAGGAAATTCTATGGACATGTCCTATCCATGATTTTGGACCACCGCCAACAATGCCTAATTTAATTTTTTTGCCTTTAATTAATCTCATGATCAAATATCTTAGCAAATATAAAAAATATGTCAGTAAAATTAGGAATAGCACCAATAGCGTGGAGCAATGATGACATGCCTGAACTTGGTGGGGACACTCCTCTGGAACAATGTTTATCGGAGGCAAGTCAGGCTGGGTATATAGGTATAGAGTCAGGTGGAAAATTTCCAAAAACATCTGAGGAATTATTACCAAAACTAGATAAGTATAATTTAAAATTATGTTCTGGATGGTACAGCGGAAATCTTAGAAAAAATTCTGTTGAAGAAGAAAAAAAATTAATTCAAAACCAACTTCAATTATTTAAAGACTGTGAAGCTCCATGTATTGTATTTGCTGAAGTTTTTGAATCTATACAAGGCGATCCAACAAAAAAACTCTCAAGTAGACCAAAAATGTCTAATGATGAATGGAGAGATTATTGTATAAAAATATCTGAACTTGCAAGATTTCTTGAAGATGAAGGTATGCCATTAGCATATCACCATCATATGGGTACAGTAATAGAAACAGAAGAAGAAACTATTAGATTGCTAGAAAATACAAATGACAGTGTAAAATTAACTTTAGATACCGGTCATATGTTATTTGCTAGAGGAAATTCTATAAATATAATTAATAAATTTAAAGAAAGAGTAATCCATATTCACTGCAAAGATATTAGAGAAGAAGTGTTAAAAAAAGCCCTGTCTGAAGATTTAAGTTTTAGAGATGCTTTTTTAGCGGGTGCTTTTACTGTGCCTGGCGATGGGTGTATCGACTATAAACCTCTGTTTGATATTTTGAAAAAAAATAACTATCAAGGTTGGCTGGTTGTAGAGGCTGAGCAAGACCCAAAAAAAGCAAATCCTCTTAAGTATGCAATTATGGGTTACAATTATATTGCAGATACTTTAAAGAAATCAAATTTAGAGATTGATAAACTATAATTTTACTTTTTTACTTTCTTCAAGTTTACCATCAAAAAAATCAAAAATATTTTGTATTGTTTCTATTGCCATTCTAGTCATGCACTCTTCAGTAAACGCTGCTGCGTGAGGACTTAGGAAAACTTTGTCATTTTTAAATAGTGGATTGTCAGATTTTGGAGGTTCTACTTCAAATACATCGATACCTGCTCCAAAAATTAAGTTTTCTTTTAAAGCTCTATCTAAGTCTTTTTCATTTATAATTCCGCCTCTTGCAGCATTTATGATGATACAATTTTTTTTCATGGTTTTAAGAAGTTCATAATTTATGATGTTTCTAGTTTGATTTGTTAAAGGTATATGGAGTGAGACAGCATCCATATCTTTTACAGTTTCTGATAAATTTTCAACTTTTTTTCCACCCATTTTGCTTATTGTTTCTGCATCTACAAATGGATCATAAACAAATACATTCATTTCAAATCCTAAACATCTTTTAATCAATGCTTTTCCTATTCTTCCAAAACCAGCTATAAGAATGTTTTTGTTCCAAATCTCTATAGTTTTTGGAAGCTTATTTCTATCAGTAAATTTTCCACTTTTGACTGATTGATCATACATACCCTTTCTTTTTGATATACTTAGAAGCATGAAAAGAACGTGTTCTGCAACTGCAACAGCATTTGCTGTTGCAGTTATCGCTACATCGATATTTCTTTTTTTACAGCTATCTAAATCAATATTGTCGTAACCAACTCCATGTCTAGAAATTATTTTAAGGTTTTTTGCATTTTCAATGGCTTCTCCAGGTAAAATTGATGTTCTTAAAGACACTGCATCAGCGTCTGTAATTTTTTGTTTAACGTTTTCAATGCTTAAATCTTCAACTACCTCGTAATTATAGTTACTATTACTTTTTAATAATTCCATACCTTTTTCGTGAATAGGTTGGACAATAAGAATTTTTTTCATAATTTAAAAAAGAAATTAGACTAATCTAGCAAGATTTCTTTTGCTATTTTTAAATGTTGGAAGTGGATATTTAAATGCATACTTTCTTGGAATACATTTATTCTTTGCCTTTTCCCATAAAGCAATCCATTGCTTATAGTTATGGATAGTAATATTTTTTTTATCCTTGCTTCTTACATAAAAATTTGGCAAAGGCTTTCTACCAGATGGAGTACCAGCTCTATTATATCTTAAATCAGCACTAATTCTAAAATCATTAGATCTATTAGGCAATGAGCAATGAATGGAATGTTTGTGTAAAATTATTATATCACCCACATTTGCTTCAAGGAAAACTGGCTTAAATTTATCAAGTAATTTACTATCTTTTATTTCGACTTGACCTCTATATCCAGATACATGATTTAATAAACCTAATTTGTTAATTTCTTTGATAGTAATCATACATCCATTATTTTTGGTAGTTTTTGTAAATGGAATCCAAACGGTCACCATATCTGTCAATCTTTGTCCAATAGATGATAAGACTGCTGCGTCTTGGTGCCAAGGAGTTCTCCCTGAGAGACCATCATGAACAGACTGTTTAGGTAATTTACTTTCTGGTTGTTTTATTCTTGTGTTTTGAACAGGATTGGAAAGGATTTCAGATCCTAGTAATTTTTCAACTACATCTAAAATTTTTTTATGATTTATTAAGTTCCATAAAGATTGCGATGCAAAGTAATCACTATCTTTTTTAACATGATCTCTAGGTAGCCTGGTATTAAAATATTGGTCAAGATCATTAATATTTAATTTTGAAATATAGGTATATTTTTTTTTAAAGTTATATTTAAAAACCTTTTCTCTCATATGACTAGGCGCAAACTTATTAACTAGATTATTCATTACATATTCCATATCGTTTAAAATAGGTTTTAAATCTTTGTTGAAATTAAGAATATTTTTTACCCTAAGGTATCCATCTCTATCTAAAATTTTCTTTAGTTTGCTATTAGTTTGCATGATTACTAGATTTTAGCAGATAATTTGAATCATGAAAAGATGTGAGCATTCTTTTTTTAGTCGCAACTATATAAGGGTGATATTCAAAATTTTTATATTTCCATATAACAGGTTTATTAAATGCATAACTTCCATAAATAAAAAATCTTTTTGGACAGTTTTTTTCCTTAAATCGTGTTACCCCATGATAAGAGTTGGGAGTAGATTTAAAGAAAATAATAGTTCCTTTTTTTGGTGTAAACTCTTTTACTTTACTAAGTTCATTAATTTTTGGAAATCTTCTAAATTTTTTTCTTAAATTCTTGTTTGCTTTTCTTTTATAAAGTGTAAGGGAACCTCCATTTTTTTTTGGTATATCAGTTAAATATATCAAAAAATTATATATTCTATTAATATCATCTCTATGCGGTCTCAATCTATATCCTCCCTTAGATACTGAAAAATCAATATCTAAATTTAAATTTGGGTTTTTATAATTTTTACTTAGCAGCCTTTCTAGTTCTTTAGAATTTACTTTTCTTTTTAATGTATATTTTTTTTTATTAAATATTTTTGGTTTAAACAAACTTTCCCATATATTTGACTTAAATTCTGTTTTAAATTTCTTATCAATTTTTTTATAAAATGATTCTGTATTAAAAGTAGCAAAAAGTTTTTTTGAGATTTTAGAACTTAAGATATATTTGTTGAAATTTTTTGACCCTTTGTTAATCCTACTTCTACCACCCATAATCATGTCATCGAAATTTTTTGAATTACTTATTTCTTTAATTAAAGAATTACAGACTGTTTTACTGATTATTTTTTCTCCAACAATGACTGGGAAGTTTGATTTAATTTTCTTTAGTTTGTTAATTTTCAGCATTTAGCTGTACATACCCTCTTTTACTCTAATCATTTTGTACATTAGATCATTTAATGGTGTGGCTATTCCATGTTTTTTTCCTATTTGAGATACAGCTCCACTTATGAAATCAATTTCAGTTTTTCTTTTGTAAAGTACATCAAAAGCCATTGAGGACTTGTTTGTTTGTTTTGTATCAACAATTTTATTAAACATAAATAGACATTCATCTTTAGAAACATTAACACCATCTGCTAAAGCAACTTCTCTTGTTTCTAAAATAATCTCTTTACCTAAACTTCTAGATATGTCGCTGGCATTATTATTTATATAAAGATCAGTATGATGTAAATCAAAAATAGCTGAAAGTGGGCCTATTGCGGTTAAAGCAAAAAGTTTCATCCATTTTCTTTTTTTTACATCCTCAGCTGCAATCATTTCTAAGTTATGCGCAGTAAATGTGTCTGCAATTTCAGTTATTCTATCTGTAATTCCTCCGTCATATTCTCCAATCCAAGAAGGTAAAGCTGCATGATTCATAATATGACCAGGGCCTAAGATATTTGATGCTTGCGTTGTTGTTCCTCCAATTACTTTTTCATCACCAACAATACTTTTAATTATAGCTTCATGTCCAATTCCATTTTGAAAAGACATAAAAACTGTTTTATCTCTAATGATGTTTTTAATACTTTTTAAAGCAGGTTCTAGTGCTGTTGCTTTACACATTACTATAACAGAATCAACTTTTCCAATTGTAGATGGATCTGATGTTGCTGGTACTTTTATAAATCTATCACCACCATGGCCATCCATTTTTAAACCATTTTTATTAATTTGCTCAACATGCTCTTTCCAAACATCAATGAGCGTTACATTTAGACCTTTTTCTGCTAGCAGGCCTCCAAATAGACAACCCATTGCTCCTGCTCCAAGAACTGCAACTTTTAAATCTTTATTATTCATTTTTAAAATTGAAATATATTTATGTAAAAAAATTATGCAATATATTATGTAACTAATTAATTTATGGAATTAAAAATAGAAAAAGGAATTTTCAAAAACTTTGAGTTAAAAGAAATATCAAACGCATTAGAAAAAGGTCTGTCAAATAATTATGAAAGTGTGAAAGCAGAAGTAATTGATTGTCCAAATTTAAGAAATTGGGATTGTCCATCTGAAGGTATGAGTGGTAACCAAAGGATAATCGATGTTGGAGGAGAGCCTTACATGCACGATCCTAAATATCTTGGAACTGAATTTGATTATTCAGAAATCTCAAAAATGATCGGATCAGAAAAATCCTACGCACTTGGAGCAGGATCTGGAGCAATGTCTTGTCTCGATGGACACTGTGGAGAATTAGTTATAAATGAAAACTTAATAACAAAAGAAAATAAGTCTTTAATTGCGAGGGTAGGAAAAGATAAAGAATGTATAGTAGAGGATTATAATGCAAGTAAACATGGTGGGCTTGGTAACATTTATTATTCAGATGGTGTTAAAGGAAAAGTTATTTATTTAAAGATAAAAAAAAGAACTGGAAAACAAGGTTCATTGCCTCAATCAATTAGAACAGCACTTTCAGACAATCTTAAAATTGGGCATAAAATTCATATTGCTCTTGCTGGTGTATTTAGAGTTTTGAATGGAAAAATAAGATCACACGTACAACCAGATTATAAGGATATAAAACATGAATATTATGATCCACAATTGATGAAATGCACAAAAGATTTTCTACAATTTTATGAGCCTGTTGGACCAAAATTACAATGCTATACTGTTTTATGGACTGGTGATCCAACGGGTGGAGAATTAAATTTAAGAGAGTCTGGGGAGCATACTCACTTCCACTCATATGAACATAGAAATGATGCTGGACATTATCATTTTGATGTATCGCCGGATGAAATTGAATATCAAGGATACTTTAACATTGCACAAGAAGTATATAGAGTGAATAATATCTATAAAGAATTAAAAAATATAAAATGAAAAAGATTTATACTTGGGCTGCTCAACCTGCCAACAGATCTCTCACAGTTGATGATCTTAAAAAAGCAAAAGGAAAAAAAAAATTTACTCAAGTCACAGCTAATACACTAGATGAAGCTGAGGCAGCAGAGAAGGCTGGATTTGATATGATAATCTGCAATGCTTTTAATGTAAAACAAGTGAGAGAGGGATCAAGGAATCTATTTTTAACTGCTGCATTAGTATTAAATAAGTTTGTCACTTCAGATGATATAATGAGAGGAGCGTTTGAAGCTTTAGAAAATGGAGCTGATGCTGTAATGACTCCTAGAAGCATGAAAATAGTAGAGATGTTGGCTAATGAAGATGTTCCAGTTATGGGACATCTTGGCTTAGTTCCAAGAAAATCTACGTGGATTGGTGGATTAAGAGCAGTAGGAAAAAATAGTGAGGAGGCACACAATCTTTTTTTAAAATTTAAAAGATTGGAAAATGCAGGAGCATTTTCTGCTGAATGTGAGGTTATCCCAGAAAATGTTATGGGAGAAATCTCTAAAAGAACAAATATAGTTACAGTTTCTTTAGGTTCAGGAAAAAAAGCAGATGTAATGTATTTGTTCATGGAAGATATATGTGGAGATACTTTAAATCCTCCAAGACATTCAAAAGCTTATGGAAATTTATTAAAATTAAAAAATGAAATAAAAATTGAGAGAGTTCGGGCTCTCAAGGCATTTAAAAAAGAGTCAATGTCAAATAAATTTCCTGGAAAGAAACAATCAATAAATTTAAATCAAAAGGATTTTGAACTATTTCTTGAAAAACTAGATTAATAAGTTTCAGACTCTTTTTTATTTATTGAGCCCTTCATTTTTTCAACAATTGCTTTAGCGCCAGCACTCATTGCTCTTTGATCAGCTCCTATAGTCACAAAATTAAAACCTTTATCAATCATTTTTTGAGCATACTCAGTTGTTCCATTATGTATTCCTGCAAAGATATTATGTTTTTTGGCATGCTCCAATATTCTTAATATTTCTGAATATGCTTTTGTGTCCTCTGCTCTGTCAAAGCCAGGCTTTTCTCCAATAGCTAAACTTAAGTCAGCTGGACCAATATATATCCCATCCACACCGTCAGTAGACATAATCTCATTTAATTTATCTAATGACTCTTTTGTTTCAATCATAGCTAATTTTAAAATTTCGTCATTTGCATGATCAGCGTAATCAGCCCCACCATAAATTAATCCTCTAACTGGACCAAAACTTCTATATCCTCTTGGAGGATACATGCATGCTTGTACAAATCTCTCTGCCTCTTCTTTATTGCTTACCATAGGACAAATTATTCCATAACAACCAGCGTCTAAAATTTTCATTATTTGTCCTGGTTCATTCCAATTTACTCTTGCAAGAGGCGTTACATCAGTTGAAGAAATTGTTTGAAGCATTGGTAGTGCATTTGTGTAATCAACAAGTCCATGTTGCATATCAACAGTAAGGGAATCCCAACCTTGATGCGCCATAACTTCAGCAGAGACTGTGCTAGGTATCTGTAACCAACCGTTAACAACTGGCTTTCCTTCAGCCATCATTTGTTTAACTTTATTTTTTCTCATTAATAATTAAGGCCAAAATGAGTATATTTAATATTTAAATAATCCTTGATAGCCATTGATCCACCTTCTCTACCATAACCTGTCTGTTTGATACCTCCAAATGGAACTTCTGCAAACGCAATAGTAGGATGATTTACTGCACATGTTCCAGTTTCCATTTTTTCTGAGACTTTGTGAGCTTTTTCTAAAGAATTTGTATAAATATAGCTTGCCAAACCTAAGTCATTATCGTTAGCTCTTTGAACAACTTCATCTGTATCTTTAAACGTTAGTAGTGGAACTAATGGCCCAAAAGGTTCTTCTTTTGCAATTGTAAAGTTATCTTGAACATTGTCAAAAACAGTTGGTTCATAAAAATATCCTTTATTAAAACCTGATGGTCTCTTTCCACCACATAAAACAGTTGCTCCTTCTTTTTTTGTTTTCTCGACTAATGCCTCTATTTCATTCAATCTCTTTTCTGTTGTTAATGGACCTAATATTGTGTCGTCATCCATTCCATTTCCAATTTTAAGTTTTGAAACTTTTTCAACTAATGTTTTTGCAAACTCATCTTTTTTTTTTTCATGAATATAAAATCTTGCCGGTGATATACAAACTTGGCCGTTGTTTCTAAATTTTGCCGTTATTGCCATATCTGTAACTTTATTTATATCTACATCATCAAAAACTATAAAAGGTGAGTGACCACTTAATTCCATTGTTACTCTTTGAACTTTCTCAGCGGCTTGCTTTAAAATAAGTTTACCTACTCTAGTCGATCCAGTAATAGAAACTTTTTTAACTATATCAGAAGATATAAGTTGTGATGAAATTTGTGCTGGATCACCCGATAATAAATTAACAACACCTGGAGGAACTCCTGCATCATTTATAATATTCATTAGTTCCATTACACTTCCTGGAGTAATGACATCTGGCTTACATATAACTGAGCACCCAGCTGCTAAGGCAGTTGAAATTTTTCTAGAAGATAGAACTATTGGAAAATTCCATGGTATTAATCCTGCAACAACACCAACAGGTTCATATTTTACATACATTCTTGTGTGTTCAAATCTGCTCTCAACTATCTGACCATATATCCTTTTTGTTTCTTCTGAGTTCCATTCGAAAATGTCTGCTGCGCCCCCGACTTCTCCTTTAGCTTCTGACAAAGGTTTTCCAACTTCTAATGTAAGCCATTTTGCTAGTACATCAGTTCTCTCTCTCATAAGATCTGCAATTTTTCTTATAATTTTTGATCTTTGCCAAGGTGGAGTATTTCTCCAAACTTCAAGACCTTTTTCAGCTGACTTAAGAGCTTTATTTACATCTTCTTCACCAGCTTTTGATGCTTTGCCAATTACTTCTTCAGTTGCCGGATTTAACACATCGTAAGTTTCATTATTTTGAGATGGTTGCCATTTACCATCAATGAATTGTCCAAATTTGCTATACATAATTTTTATTTTATGGTTTATTAGTTGAATTTTTGAGGAGAATATAACTAGAAAAATGAAAAAAATAAAGCTTACTTGCGCTCATGCTTTAGTTAAACATCTAATAGCTCAAAAAATCTATATAGATGGTAAAGTTGAGCCTTTATTTCCAGGGGCATTTGGTATTTTTGGTCACGGGAATGTTGCTTGCATAGGTCAAGCATTAGAGGAAAATAAGGATAAACTTCCAACTTTTAGAGGTCACCATGAACAAAATATGGCTTTAACAGGCATTGCTTTTGCAAGAGCTAAACGAAGAAAACAAATTTTTATTGCAACAAGTTCTGTTGGGCCAGGATCTACAAATTTAGTCACTGCCTCTGCAGTAGCGATGAGTAATAGATTGCCTATTTTATTTTTACCTGGAGATACTTATGCGAATAGAATGCCAGATCCTGTACTACAGCAAGTAGAGCATTTTTCAAATCCAGGAATGACAGCAAACGACTCTTTTAAACCAGTTACAAAATATTTTGATAGAATTACAAGACCTGAACAAATAATACAATCTCTTCCACAGGCAATTCAAACAATGCTTGATCCTGCAGATACTGGTCCAGCGTGTTTATCTTTATGTCAAGATGTGCAAGGAGAAATATTTGATTATCCAGAGGAATTTTTTAAAGAAAGAATACATAATATTAGAAGACCTAAACCAGATGATTTTCAAATTAAACAAGCAATGGAAAAAATTAAAAAATCAAAAAAACCAATTATTATTTCTGGGGGAGGTGTTTTCTATTCAGATGCAATGGATGAATTAGGAAGTTTTGCCATAAAACATAACATACCAGTTACACAAACAGTGATGGGATACTCAACAATGAAAAGAGATCATTCTCATTTTCTTGGACCAATAGGAGGCCTTGGTGGTAGAGCCGCAAATAACTTAGCAAAAGAAACTGATTTAGCTATTTGTGTTGGTACGAAATTGGCAGATTTTACAACAGGTTCGTGGGCTAATTTTGAAAACCCTGAATTTAAATTGGTTTCAATTAATATTGCAAGACATGATGCAAACAAACATTTAGCTGAGGCAGTTATTGGAGATGCTAAAGTTTGTTTATCAGAATTGTCAAATTCTTTAGGAAATTGGAAATCTCCTGACAGTTGGCATAAAAAATCACAACACGAACTTAAATCTTGGAATGAGTATGTTGATAAAGAAAGCGGTCCAACAAACCAAGAAACTCCAAACTATGCACACGCCGTAGGGGCAATTTATCGAAATTCAGATCCAACAGATATAGCAGTTACTGCTGCTGGTGGATTGGTTGGTGAGGTAGTCCAAGTCTGGAGACCAAAAGAGCTAAATACGCATGAAACTGAATGGGGTTTTAGTTGCATGAGTTATGAAATTTCTGGTGCGCTTGGAATTAAGATGGCAAATCCTGACAAAGACGTAATTGCTTTTGTGGGAGACGGTTCTTATTTGCTTAACAATTCAGACATTTATTCTTCAGTTTTAACAAATAACAAATTAATAATAATTGTTTGTGATAATGGAGGTCATGCAGTTATAAATAGACTTCAATTGTTTAAAGGTGGAAAAGAATTTAATTGCTTATTTAATTCATCTAATATTCAAAATTTTAAGGAAGTAAATTTTGCTCAACACGCAGCTAGCATGGGTGCAAAATCTGAACATGTTTCCACTATTTCAGAATTAGAGGAAGCATTTAAAAGAGCTAAAAAATCAGATGTAACATATGTAATATCAATAAAAACTCATAGTTACGAATGGCTTGAAGGTTCAGCTTACTGGGAAAGTCCTACGCTTGAAATACCAACAACGAAAGAAAATGAGGAAGCTTTAAAACTTCATAAAGAAGGTAAAGCAAAACAAAGACAAGGTGTCTGATTTCCTTATATGAATAAAGTTTTCAAAGTTGGTCTTATTGGTTGTGGACATATTGCAGAAACTTATTTTAGAGCAGAGAAATATTTTAATAATATCAAAATAATTAAATGCGCAGATATAAATTTAAAAGCTGCAAGAAAATGTTCTAAAGAGTATGGAGTCAAATTTTTAAGTGTAAATGAAATTCTAAAAGATCAAGAAGTAGAAATTATTTTAAATTTAACTATTCCAAAAGCTCATTACGAAATTTCAAAAAAAGCTTTAATAAATGGTAAACATGTTTACTCAGAAAAACCACTGGCAATTAATTTAAAAGATGGGAAAGAACTTTTAAAAATTTCTAGAAGGAAAAGGTTATATCTTGGTAATGCACCAGATACATTTTTAGGAGGTGGAATTCAAAAATCAAAAGAGCTAGTTGAAAAAAATATAATTGGAAAAATCAAATTAGGTAATGCTGTTTTTGCCTTTCCTGGAATTGAATCATACCACCCTAATCCAGAACCATGGTTTGCAAAACTTGAAGGAGGTCCTGTAATTGATATGGGACCATATTATATTACAGCTTTAGTAAACCTTTTAGGACCTGCAAAGAAAGTTAGTGGGAAAATAATAAATGGTCCAAAATATAGAACAATTGGAATTGGGCCAAAAAAAGGTAGAAAATTTAAAGTTAATTGCCCAACAACTTATTTATCTACAATCACTTTTAAAAATAACGCAGTAATTAGATTGACATTATCTTTTGATGTCATTGCTCACCAAAGAAATCATATTGAGCTATATGGTGAAAAAGGTTCAATGATTGTCCCTGATCCAAATATGTTTGGAGGATCAGTGCTCACATGTAAAAAACTTGGAGATAATTGGAAAGAATTTAAAACTACAAAAATGCATTTAGGTAAAATTAATATAAGAACACAAAGTTCAAGAGCAAATGAAGCTCCAACTAATGCAAATTATAGAGGTGCAGGACTTTCAGAAATGGCTTATTCAATCGAAAAAAAAAGAAAACATTTATGCAATGGCGAAATTTCTTTGCATGTCCTTGATATAATTACCTCAATAATGAAAGCTTCAAAGTCTGGTGTTAATCAATCAATAAAAACTGAGTGTGTTAAACCAAAAAAGTTTACGAATATTGATATAAGAAAAATAATTAGATAGAGCAAAGATATGATTAAACCTATTGTAATTTCTGATCCTTACCCAAGAACTTTGGATTTAATTTTTACTAAGACAAAATTAAAAGAACTAAAAACCAAATATAAAATAATTGTTGCACCAAAAAAAAATAAAAAAAATTTTTATGAAAATAATATTGGCAAGGCAACATTTATTATGGGTCAACCGAATTTAGATAAATATTTGTTGTCTAAAGCATCAAAATTAAAATGTATTATAAATGTGGAAAGTAATTTTATGGATAATTTAGATTATGATTATTGTTTCAAAAAAAATATTCATGTTATTGCAACTTCGCCAGTATTTTCAAAGCCCGTAGCTGAAATTGCTTTAGGTATGACATTGTCTCTTTTAAGAAATATTCACAATGCACACTTTGATTTTATTAAATCTAAAGAGAAATATGGTTTAGAAAGTAATTTACAAGCTTCACTTCTGACAAATAAAAAAATTGGTTTACTAGGGTTTGGAGACTTAGCAAAATCTTTATATCCTTTACTATTGCCATTCTCAAAAAATATTAATGTATATGATCCATGGATAACTAAAAATAAAATAAAAAAAATTGGATTTAACCCAATTAATTTGAATAAAATGTTTAGTAGTTGTGAAGTAATTTATGTATTAGCCACAATCACCAAAAAGAATAAACATTTAATTGATAAAAAATTATTAAATAAAATGAAATCTGGAACTGTTTTTATTTTAATGAGTAGAGCAGCAATAGTTAATTTTAAAGATCTGATTAAGAGAATTAAAAAGGGAGATATTTATGTCGCAACTGATGTCTTTCCAGATGAACCAGTAAAAAAAAATGATCCAGTAAGAAAGTTAAAAAATACACTATTTTCTGCTCATAGAGCTGGTGCTTTAGAGGAAGCTTTTTATAATATGGGTGAAATAGTTTTGAAAGATATGAAGCTTATTTTAAAAAATATGCCACCTAAATTCTGTAAAAGAGCTCAAAGAAAAACTGTAAAACTCTTAGCCTCAAAACCAGTTGCAATTAACTGATTTTTTTATATTTTCTTAGATTATGTCATCTGCCAATCAATTATTATTAGAAGCTAAAAATGTTACAAAATACTTTGGTACAATTACTGCTCTTGAAAATGTAAACCTTAAAATTCATGCAGGTGAATGCTTAGGAGTTGTAGGAGACAATGGAGCAGGAAAAACAACATTAATGAAGGTTTTATCTGGCCTATATAAACCAAGTGCAGGCTCTTTACATTTTGAAGGAAAAGAAAAGGTTTTAGAAAGTCCTAGGGACTCTCAAAACCTAGGTTTAGAAATGGTATATCAAGATTTAGCTTTAGCAGGCAATCTTCCAATAGGCGAAAATATTTTTTTAGGCCGTGAACCAACTACTAATTTGGGATTATTAAAGTTTCTTGATTATAAAAAAATAAAAGAACTTACCGAGGCACATCTTGGTAAACTTAAAATAAATGTAAAGAGTGCAGATCAAAAAGTTGAGGAACTTTCAGGCGGACAAAGACAAGCAGTTGCAATTGCTAGATCAACAGCATTCAACGCAAAAGTAGTGATAATGGACGAACCAACAGCAGCCTTAGCTATTAAAGAAGTTGGTAAAGTTTTGGATTTAATAAATGGTCTGAAAAAGACTGGGGTAGGTGTAATTGTGATCAGTCATAGAATGGATGATATTTTTGCAGTTTGTGATCGAGTAATGGCATTGTTTCAAGGAACGAATTTTGCAGAATCTGAATTATCAAACACTTCAAGAGATGAAGTTATTGGATGGATAATGGGTAAAAAATAATCATGGACTCAAAAGATCAAAACAAAGACTCTTTATATCTAAAACTCATTCCTTACTTTGAGAAATACGGAATATTATTATTATTAGTTATAATGATAGTTGTTATGCATTTTCTTCAACCTGATGTTTTTTTATCATGGAGAAATGTAACAAATGTTTTCAAACAAATATCTTGGCAGTCAATGCTAGCTTTAGGAGTATTTATGGTGATTGTAACCGCTGGTATAGACCTTTCAGTTGGATCTATAATGATGTTGTCACTAATGATACTTGCAATTGTCGCTAAGGCTGGTGCTCCATGGTATATTGTCGTAATCACACCTCTTATAGCTGGATTTTTATGTGGGTTATTTAATGGTTTAGGGATTACCTTATTAAGGATGCCCCATCCGTTTATAATGACATTAGGTACATTATATATATTTAGAGGAACAGGTAATTTAATTTCTGGCGGAACTCCAATAAGTGGCTTCACAGATGAAGTGAGATACCTTGGGCATGGAAGAATTGATTTAACTTGGCTTGGTTTAGAAAAGTCGCAATACCTTCCTGTAAGTTTAGTTCTTATTGCAATTGTCTATATAATATTTTGGATATTCATGAACAAAACTCGGACAGGTAAATGGATATATGCAATTGGTGGCAATCCAAATGCTGCAAGAGCTTCAGGTATTAATGTAAATAAAATTCTTGTAATAGTTTATTCGCTTTGCGGTTTTTTATCTGGTATTGGAGCTTTAATTTTAGCTGGTCGAACAGACTCAGGTTATCCAAATGCAGGATTACAGTCTGAATTAGATGCTATTGCAGCATGTATTATCGGAGGTGCTAGTTTTTTTGGAGGAAGAGGCACTGTTTTAGGCGTTTTTGCAGGAGTGATGATAATGGGAATTTTAAGAAATGGTCTTAATTTGATGGATGTGAGTTCATTTTGGCAACAAGTATTAATTGGATCAATTATAGTGCTAGCTGTTTATGTTGATGTATTAAGAAGAGACTTTGGAACAAGAAAATAAAGACACGTAAGAGTTGAACTAAAAATAGTTACTTTTGTAACAGTTGAATTTTTTTCAAAAATTTTATTAAATCTACTTTTAATAATTATTAAAGGGGTAAATATATGAGAGATATAAAAAGAAAAATTGTTGTTTTCTTTTCAGCAATTTTTTTACTAGTTAGCATGGGTTCAGCTTCTTTTGCTGATGGCCATGGTAAAAAAATCTTATTCAGCATTAAGGGACCTGGATCTGGAAATCCTTTCTGGGCTTCCGTTACTAAAGGTGCTGAAGAAGAAGCAAAAAAATTAGGAGTAAAGTTAATTCTAATTGCGCCTCCACAAGAGGGTGATGTTCAAGCACAAATTAACCAAGTGGAAGATCAACTTGCAAAAGGTGTTGACGCTCTAGCTCTTGCACCAGGAGATCCAAACGCTTTTGCTCCAATAGTAGACGATGCTATTAAGAGTGGAGTTCCAGTTGTATTTGTAGATACAAAAGGAATTAACGAAGGTGTTACTTTTATTGGAACAAATAATATGAATGGTGCAGAATTAGCTGCAAAATTTATTTGTGATAAAACTCCAAAAGGATCAGATGTTGCAATTCTTACAGGGATTGAGTCTCAATCAACTGCATTATTAAGAAGAGATGGTGCAATTAAAGGATTTAAAAATTGTGGTTTAAATCTTGTTGCTACTCAAACTGCTGAGTGGGATACTGCAAAAGGCAGATCTGTTACTGAGTCAATCATTTTGAAAAATCCTAACATCAAAGCAATATTTGCTTCTAACGACAATATGGGATTAGGTGCAATGCAAGCTCTTAAGGATGCTGATATGAATGATGTAATCGTTGTTGGTTTTGATGCTACTCCTGATGCTGCTACAAGTATTTTAAAAGGAGAGATGACTGCAACAATAGCTCAGTTCTCATACAATATGGGTGCATATGGAGTTAAGTATGCTCTTGAGTTAGCTAACGGTGGAAGTATCGATCCTAATATTGATACTGGTACACAATTAGTAACAAAAGAAAACGCTAACGATTTTAAATAATCTTTAGAATAATTAAAATTAAAAGGGTGGAATTTTATTTCACCCTTTTTTTTTATGTAATATAGTAGTGTAATGCTAATTAAAATTAATCCAATTTTGAACCCTGAACTTTTGTATCAATTAAGAGCAATGGGCCATGGTGATAAATTAGTTTTAACAGATGCTAATTTTCCTGCATATTCACATTCTTTAAACAATAAAGTAATTAGATTAGATGGTGTTAATATTTATGAAGCAGCAAAAGCTATTCTTTCAGTTTTTCCATTAGATAGTTTTATTGACTCTGCTGCAGAAAGAATGCAAGTTGATAATAAACCAGATGAATTAACAGAGTGTCACAAAGATTTTATAAAAGCTGTGAAAGAAACCTCTGGAGAAAATTGGAAAGTAGGTTCAATTGAGAGGCAAGAATTTTATAAAGTAGCAAAGAAATCTCAATTAATCGTATCTACTTCTGAAACAAGGCCTTATGGATGTTTTATACTAACAAAAGGAGTAATTAAACCAGATGGTAGCGTTTGGGTTCTTGATAAATAATGAACTCTATATGTATTTTTGGAGTATTCGTAGCTGACTTATGTTTCTTTGCTGAAAAAATTCCTGTTAAAGGAGAAACAGTTTTAGGTAAAAATCATATAATTGGACCAGGAGGCAAAGGATCTAATCAAGCGATTGCTGCTGCGAGACTTGGTGGAAATGTAAATTTTATTACTAAAATAGGAAATGATCAAAATGCTAAGATGGCCCTCAAGCTTTATGAAGAAGCTGGAATTAATACAGGTTCAATAATCCAAGATCCAAATCAGTCAACAGGTGTTGCAGGTATAATGATAAATGAAAAAACGGGGGATAATGCAATCAATATTATACCAGGAGCAGCTGGTTCGATATCCAATCAAGATATTGATAATAATATTGAATTTATAAAAAAATCAGAAATTTTTTTAACACAACTAGAAACACCTAGTGAAGTTACTAGTTATGCACTCAACAGAGCAAAAGAGACAGGGTCTGTTACAATTTTTAATCCGGCTCCTGCATCAGATATTATAGAAAGTGATTTTAAATGTATTGATTATTTTACTCCTAATGAAACTGAAGCAAGTTTTTTTTTAGATAAAAAGGTTGAAAGTAAAATAGAAATTGAAGAAGCTGCAAAAACTTTTTTGGCAAAAGGAGTAAAAAATATAGTGATAACATTAGGCCCAAAAGGTCTTTACTTTGCAAATTCTGAAGAAAGTTTTTTTATAGATGTTTATGGTTTAAAGGATAAAGTTATAGACACAACGGGAGCAGGTGATGCTTTTAATGGAGCATTTGCTTATGCTCTTTCCAATAATTTAAAAATCAAAGATGCTTTAGAATTTTCAAATAAAGTAGCTGCAATTTCCACAACAAAAGCAGGTGCAGCAAATTCAATGCCTAGTATTAATGAAGTAGAAACTTACTAGTTATTCGATTATTTTGAAATCTGATTTAAATTTATCAGTAATAGCTAAACCCAGGCCAGGTTTATTGTCGTCCAAGTTAATAAATCCGTTTTCAGGAGCTGGGTCACCTTCAAAAATATAGTAAAATAGCTCATTACCAATTTCTACATCGTGCACAGGAAAAAATTCGGATATAGGACAATTGAAGTTAGACATTGTTAAATGATAATTATGCATTTGCCCAGCATGTGGAATAACTGGTACTTGATAAGCTTCCGCTAACGCATTTATTTTACTCGCAATAGTAAAACCACCAACTCTATTATTATCATATTGAATATAACTAACTGCATTTAAATCTAACAATTGTTTAAATCCAAATAAGTTGAATTCATGTTCTCCACCAGATATTGGAATAGCATTCATATTATTTAGTTCAGTATAACCATGAATATCGTCTGCTATAACAGGTTCCTCTAGCCATCTAGGATTAAACTTTACTAATTTAGGAATCATTCTTTTAGAGTAGTCTAAATTCCATCCCATATAACATTCCATCATAAGGTCTGTGTCATAGCCAATCACTTCTCTAACAGCCTCTGCTAGTTCCAAATTTTTCTTCATTCCATCAGGTCCGTCTTTTGGTCCCCATCCAAATCTCATTTTAAACATTTTAAAACCTTGATTAACGTAACTTTCAGCTTCTTTTTGTAGTTCTTTTATTGGTTGGCTATAAAGTTTTGAGGCATAGACTGGAATTCTCTCTTTAGTTCTTCCACCTAATAATTTGAAAACTGGTTTATTTGTAATTTTTCCCATTATGTCCCACAAAGCAATATCAATTGCTGAAATAGCAACCATTCCTAATCCTCTTCTACCCCATGCATGAGTTCTTCTGTACATTTTTTCCCAAATATAGGCATAATCAAAAGGGTCCTCACCAATAACTAAAGGAGTCAAATAAGTATCAATGGTTTTTTTTACTAATTGTGGTGCAAGTGCTGCATTTCCAATTCCAATAATTCCATCGTCTGTTTCAACTTCACATATTAACCATTCATGAAATCTAAAAGATCCCATTGCATCTGATTTTTCAAATAAAAGGTCAGAAGCATTTGTACAAAAATTATTTTGCGGTGGAACAGTTTTGCCATTCCATTGATAAACTTTTGTTTGAATACTTTTAATTTTAGACATTTAATTGTTTTTATTTTTAGCCATTGTTAATGCAATTTTAAATGAATTCAAAGTAGGTTCTAAATTTGCTTTATTTTTACCAGCAATATCAAAAGCTGTGCCATGGGCAGGAGTTGTAATGGGCACAGGAAGACCTCCTTGGACAGTTACACCTCGATCAAATCCAAACGCTTTTAACCCAGATTGAAGTGCATCATGGTACATTCCAACAATACAATCATGATTTCCATTTTTATATGCTGTTATAAAAGAGGTATCACAAGGTAAAGGGCCATCAGCATTTATTCCCAATTTTTTTGCCTCTTCTATTGCCGGTATAATTTCATCCTTTTCCTCTGTACCAAATTCAGCGTGAGGATTAAGTGCCTGAACAGCTACTCTTGGTTTTTTTATACCATTTAGTTTCATTGTTTCATTAATCAGTTTAATTGGTTCAATTATTTTTTCTTTTTTAATATTATTTGGGACTTCTTTAATTGGAATATGCGATGTTACTCGCGCAGTCCAAAAATTATCAATTACATTAAATTCACAAAAAAAATTTTTAACATTTAGTTTTTCAGCCATTAAATGTAATTCATCGGAATATTTATTTCCACCAAGTTTCAAGCTGGTTTTATTAAATGGACCAAAATTAATTGCATGAATTTTTTTTTCTTTAGCTAATTCTAAAGCAATATTTAGAGCTGACAGAACACTTTCCCCTGATTCCTTTGAACACTCTGAAAGTTTGTAATCATGATTTTTACCCTTAGTTATGTCCAGAAAAAATTTGTTATTTTTTTTAAAATCTATTTTGTTAAAACCATCTACATAATTAATATTATGTTTGTTACCTGAAATTTCATTCCCATTTTCTAAAATTTTCTTTTCCCCAATTATAATAATGTTAGCTTTATTTGTAATATCTTCATTCAATAATTTTGAGACCAATTCGGGTCCTATGCCTGAAGGGTCACCAAGTAACAATGCAATATTAATTTTATTAAGAGACATTTTTTTCTTTACGGTTTGTATCAGATTATGTTTATATTAATAATTATAAATTAACAATTAGAGGGAAATAATGAAAAAAAGTTTTAAATTATTTTTAGCTGCCGCTTTTTTGGTAACTGAATTTTTCGTTGTTGCACTTCCACTTATGATTACTTCTGCAAAAGCAGATGGACACCCAATCCAAGCAATTACTCATGCTGGTTTTGGCGGTGGAACAGACGTAACAACTAGAATGATGTTACTAAGAACCAGAAGGTATCTAAAACAAGATATGCAATTAGTTAACAAAAAAGGTGGTGGTGGAGCAGCATCAATGGATTATATGATGACTTTACCCGCAGATGGTCAACACACTTTAACTTGGACAACAGGTCATGCTGTATCAATGGCATTGGGTAAAACTAAAGTTAAATTAAGTGACATGCAACCATTAGCAAGAGGAACAGATGATCCTCAGTTATTTGTTGTAAATTGTAAAAATGAAATCAAAGATGCTAAGAAATTTATTAGTGCACAAAAATCAAAATCATTAAAATATGGTACAACTCATGTTGGTGGTATTGATGATGTAAGTGCAATTGCATTTACAAAAAAAGGAAAATTAACAGACCCAACAATTGTTCCATATAAAGGAGTTGGTCCGATTAAAACTAACCTAATCAAAGGAGATATTGATGTAGGTGTTTTAAACTTAGGTGAAGCAGTTACAGAAATTGAAGATGGAACATTATGTGTTTCAGTTGTTCTTGCAAGTAACAGAATGGAAAAATTAAGTAATGTTCCTACTGCAACAGAGCTTGGAATACCAGTTGTGTTATCAACTGTTAGAGGATTTGTAACAAGAAAAGGAGTTCCAGCTGACAGAAAAAAACAATTGGAAGATGCTATGATAAAAGCTATGGAGCATAAATATTTTCAAAGCTTTTTAACTGACATCGGACTTGATTCAACTAGTGTTGTTGGAGCTGATGAGTGGGGTAAGCAAATGGAAGTGATGCTTGCAGAAATGACTGCTCAACTTAAAGCTTTGGGTTACATTAATTAGTCATAAGAAAGTACATTTTTTTTATGAATAATGTACAAAATAAAAAAAGGGCAAACAAAAGTTTGCCCTTTTTTTTTAAAGATGAATTTAAAGTATTTTTTGTAATAATTTTTTTTTCTACAATATTATTAATTTCTACTTTTACCTTTGATAAGGTCCCGCCAATTTTAAACAGAGGTATTCAGCCTGCAACTTTCCCAAAAGGATTGTTAGTATTGATAATGTTTTTAACAACAATTATTTATTATTTGTCATTCAAAAATCCCTGGAAAAAAGAAAAAAAACTTCCAAAACCATTTTTTTTAACAATCATAAGTTTTATTTTATTTGTAGTAATTTCTAAAACATTAGATTTTTTCTTAGCTATTTCAGTACTTTCTATATTTGTTTCTTATAATTGGGGTGAAAAGAGAGTTTTTTATTTGCTGCTGGTTGGAATTATATTTCCACTAGTTGTTTTTATATTTTTCGAAATGATACTGGGTCTTAGATTTCCTCCAGGAATAATTACAAACCTTTATTACTACTAATATGGATAATCTTTTATTGATGATGGCGCCTTTCTTTAGTTCCAAGTTGCTAGTCGTTTTACTTTTTGGAACTTTATTTGGACTAATTTTAGGTGTTCTGCCTGGATTAGGTCCTACAACAGGTGGAGCATTAATTTTACCATTTACTATGACTTTAGATCCTCTTTCAGCAATAGTACTGTTAACATCAATTTATTGTGCAGGAACATACGGTGGTGCAATCACTGCAGTTTTAATTAATACACCCGGAACTCCAGCCGCAGCCGCCACTTGTCTAGATGGTTATCCATTAGCTCAAAAGGGAGAAGCTGGAAGAGCTTTAGGTATGGCAACAGTTTCAAGTACGGTGGGTGGAATTTTTAGTGTAATAGTTTTGGTATTTTTTGCACCTGTATTAGCTAAACTTGCATATGAATTTGGCCAACCAGAATATTTTGCATTGGCTATTTTTGGTTTAACAATGCTCGCATCAATTGGCGAAGGAAGTCCAATTAAAAATTTAATCGCTGGCGCATTTGGAATTTTAATTTCTACTATTGGAAAAGATTTTATGACTTCAATTGACAGATTTACTTATGGAATTAATGAACTTTCGGTTGGAATTGGATTTATACCTGTAGTGGTAGGCTTATTTGCTATAAGCGAAATGTTAACCCAGTCTACACTTCTTAATCAAGTTTTTAAAAGAGTGGCACTAAAAGCTGTAAAACTTCCATCTCTAGATGATTATAAAAAAACATGGAAAACAATTCTAAGATCAAGCGGTATAGGATCTTTTATTGGTGTTTTACCAGCTGAGGGAGGAACAGTTGCATCCTTAATTGGTTATTCAGAAGCAAAAAGATTTTCTAAAGAACCAGAGGAATTTGGCAAAGGATCAATAGAGGGAATTGCTGGAGCAGAGGCTGCTAACAATGCTGCTACTGGAGGTGCAATGGTTCCAACTTTAGCCCTTGGAATTCCTGGAAGTGCCACAACAGCTGTAATATTGACTGGTTTAATTATTCATGGTGTTAGGCCTGGTCCAGATTTATTTAGAGAACAGCCGGACTTTTTATATGGAATTTTTGGGGCCATGTTAATAGCAAATGTTTTATTTTTTATATTTGGATTTTTTGGTGCAAAATTATTTGCGAGGATAACTCTCGTTCCTAACAAAATTTTATGGCCTATGATTTTTGCTGTATCTGTTTGTGGAACTTATTCTTTAAGCCAGTCAATAATTGATGTTTGGATTATGTTATTTTTTGGTGTGCTTGGATTTTTTATGAGAAGGTTTGGTTTTTCGGTTGTACCTGTAATCATTGGATTAATTTTAGGAGAATTAGTGGAGGGAACTTTAAGACAGTCTTTAGTTATATTTGATGGAAATTGGCTCATGTTCTTAACAAGACCAATTGCTTTAACATTTTTTATTTTATCTTTAATTGCATTAGCTTTTCCTTTATTAAGATCAAAAAAACAAAAAAATTAATATGACTAATTTCGACTTAAAAAATAGAGTAGCAATAGTAACTGGAGGAGCCCAAGGTTTTGGATTAGCTATTACTGAAAGGTTTATAGACTCTGGAGCAAGTGTAGTAATTTGGGATATAGATGAAGAAGCGATTAAAATGGCAATTAGCAAAATTAATTCTGATAAAGTCTCATATCAAATTGTTGATGTTGGAAATTACGAAAGTATAGAGAAAAATTTAGCTGAAATTGAAAAAACACATAAAAAAATTGATATTTTTATTAACAATGCAGGAGTTGCAGGAAAAAATACTACAGTGGTTGACTACCCACTTGAGGAATGGAAAAAGGTAATAGATTTAAATTTAAATGCAGTATTTTATTGCTGTAAAGCAGTAACCCCATACATGATAAAGAATAATTATGGAAGAATTGTAAATATTGCTTCGATTGCAGGAAAAGAAGGTAATCCTAATGCAAGTGCTTACAGCACTTCAAAGGCAGGAGTAATTGGATTAACTAAATCATTAGGAAAAGAATTAGCGCTAAAAAATATTGCAGTAAATTGCGTTACACCAGCAGCTGCAAAAACACGAATTTTTGACCAAATGACCGAAGAGCATATCAATTACATGTTATCAAAAATTCCAAGAAATAAATTTGCTAAAGTGGATGAATTAGCATCTTTAGTTACTTGGTTATCAAGTGAAGAAAATTCTTTTTCAACAGCTGCAGTATTTGATTTAAGTGGAGGCAGAGCAACTTATTAATTTATGCAGATAGGTATTGACGTTGGAGCAACAAAAATTGAGAGTGTAGTACTTGATGAAAATGGTAATGAGAGTAATCGTGAAAGAACTGATTGTCCCAAAGATTACACAAAGATAATAAAGACAATAAAAGAAATAAGTGATAAATTAGAAAAAGAATTAAGAAGAGAATTACCTATAGGGGTTTGCCATCCTGGAATTCATTCTCCTCAAACAGGATTAGTTAAAAATGCTCCAAATTGTCTTTGGCTAGAAAAAAAACCATTTCAAAAAGATCTTAGAAAAGTATTAGGAAAGGAAGTATTTTGTGAAAATGACGCAAATTCCTTTGCTCTATCAGAAGCTATTGATGGGTCAGGGAAACATTATAAAATAGTTTATGGTATTATACTTGGCTCGGGTGCTGGCGGTGGTTTAGTGATTGATAAAAAAATTGTTACCGGTCCGAATGGTGTAGCAGGAGAGTGGGGTCACAATCAAATTACCCATTTAATAGCAAAAAAAGAAAATTTTCAATCAATCAACTTAAGAGAAGGAGAAATTGAGAGTTTTATTTCAGGATTAAGTTTGGCTAAAAAATTTAATAAGCAATATAAAAAAAATTTAAAAACTAATGAGATTTTTGAGCTTTATAGAAAACACGATTTAGATGCAGAAAATTTAATAGATAATTTTAAAGTAAATTTAGCGATGTCGTTAGCAAATATAATTAATATTCTTGACCCAGATTGTTTTGTTTTTGGTGGAGGTGTTTCAAACGAAATTGATTTTTTAAGTGAAATTGAAACTATAGTAAGAAAGTTTGTAACTGGTAGAGAATATGAAGGCGTTTTTCTTAAACCAAAATATGGAGATGCTAGTGGTGTAAGAGGTGCGGCAAGGTTGGGTAGGAAATCTATTTATTAAAATACAATTTAGAATTTTAAAAAAGTTTTAAAAAAAATTCCCTTAAATATCAGTGATTAAAAAATTTATTAAATTTTCCTAAATCAATTATAGGTTGTATTTTTTTTTATTGTAGACTTACCCCAAAACAATCTATACTTGATTTTTTTAAGTTAACTTAATTTAACAAATAAGAGGGAAATATATGAAAAAAATGTTAATTGCTTTAATAGCATTTGCATTCACATCTACTTCTTCTATTGCTGGACCTAAAATTGAGGTTTTGCACTGGTGGACATCAGGTGGTGAAGCTGCTGCTCTTAAAGTATTAAAAGATGATTTTGCTGCTAATGGTGGTGAGTGGCTAGATATGCCAGTAACAGGTGGTGGTGGAGATGCTGCTAATGTTGCTTTAAAAGCAAGAATAGTTGCAGGAGATCCTCCGTCAGCTTCTCAAATTAAAGGACCAACAATTCAAGAATACGATCAAGAAGGTGTAGTTGCTCCTTATAATATTGATCCAATTGCACAGTCAGAGGGTTGGGATAGTTTATTAGATCCAATGATTGCAGCAGTTCACAAATGTCAAAATAATAGTGGTCCATATTGTGCAGCTCCAGTAAACATTCATAGAATTGACTGGATGTGGGCAAACAAAGCAGTATTCGATGCTAATGGAATCTCGGTTCCAACATCATGGGATGAATTAAATGCAGCAGCAGAAAAACTACAAGCAGCAGGTGTAATTCCATTTGCACATGGTGGTCAAGCTTGGCAAGATGCAACAGTATTCGAAGCAGTTGCTATGGGTATCGGTGGAAACAACTATTATAAAAACTGCTATGTTGATCTTAAAGAAACTTGTTTAAGAAGTGAAACAACTGTTAAAGTTTTTGATCAAATGAGAAAACTTCAAGGGTTCACAGATGAAGGTAGCCCAGGAAGAGATTGGAACGTTGCGACTGGAATGGTTATCGAAGGTAAAGCAGGTTTTCAAATTATGGGAGATTGGGCAAAAGGTGAATTTACAGCTGCTGGAAAAGTTCCAGGTGTAGATTACTATTGTGCTCCAACGCCTTCTAATAATGGATACTTATACAATGTAGATAGTTTCATATTCTACAAAACTAGTGATCCAGAAAAACAAGAAGGTCAAAAATTATTAGCTAAGTTAATGATGGGTAAAAACTTCCAAAAAGTTTTTAACCTATACAAAGGATCAATTCCAGCAAGATTAGATGTTTCTATGGATGAATTTGATAAATGTGCAAAAACTTCAAATTCTGACATTAAAACTGCAGGTGCTAGTGGTGGTTTAGTACCAAGTTTTGCTCATGGAATGGCTCAAGGCAATACTATGAAAGCTGCACTTCAAGATGTAATAACAGAACACTTTAATTCTGATATGTCATCTGTTGATGCTGCAAATGCTTTAGCTGATTCTGTATTAGATAATATGTAAAAAATAAAAATTGAGGCCACCTAATTTTTAGGTGGCCTTTTTTTTTAATCAAAATTA
The DNA here is from genome assembly GCA_902547535.1 of uncultured Pelagibacteraceae bacterium. Lineage (GTDB taxonomy): Bacteria > Pseudomonadota > Alphaproteobacteria > Pelagibacterales > Pelagibacteraceae > Pelagibacter. The sequence continues at coordinate 361,086 of CACCOB010000001.1, forward strand.
AAAAATATTTATAATGTTCAAGTGGTTGGAAAAAAACTTACCAAAAATTGTAATGGCGCCTGCTGTTGGATTAATTGGTTGGTTTGTATATGGTTTTGTGCTTTGGACTTTATATATATCTTTTACTAATTCAAAAATTTTACCCAAATATGAATTATGGGGCGTTGGCCAGTATGTTAAACTTTGGGGGTCAAGAAAGTGGCTAATAGCTGTAGACAATTTAATTATTTTTACTGCATTATTTCTAATTTTCTGTGTGGTAATTGGAATTATTCTTGCAATATTTTTGGATCAAAAAATTAGAGCAGAGGGTGTTTTAAGAACAATTTATCTATACCCTATGGCTTTATCTTTCATTGTAACAGGTACTGCATGGAAATGGATTTTAAATCCAACTCTTGGTATCCAAAAAATGTTTATTGATTGGGGATTTGAAAACTTTACATTTGATTGGTTGGTTAATCGGGAAATGGCCATTTATACCATCGTAATTGCGGGTGTTTGGCAATCTGCTGGTTTTGTAATGGCATTATTTTTAGCTGGATTGAGATCAGTTGAAGATGAAATTGTTAAAGCAGCTAAAATAGATGGAGCAAATCTGTTCACAGTTTATTGGAAAATATTACTTCCAATGATGAGACCAGTATTTTTTACAAGTTTTGTAATTTTAGTTCATATATCAATTAAAAGTTATGACCTAATTGTTGCCTTAACACAAGGTGGTCCAGGAATATCCACAACTATGCCTGCATTATATATGACTCAAACTGCTTTTCATAAAAGTCAAGTTGGTTTATCAGCTGCAAGTGCAATGATGATGTTTATGGCAGTAGCAGCGGTAATAATACCATACTTATATTCTGAGTTGAGGAGAGAAAATGCAAGATAAGGTACATACTTCTTATAAGCAACTTGAGCAGAGATCTAAATATACAAACATGTTCTTAAGATGGTTTTTATACTTAGTACTAATACTTTTTGCTTTGTATTTTATATTTCCATTATACGTAATGATTGTAACTTCATTAAAAACAATGGAGGAAATTCGCCAAGGCACATTATTAACCTGGCCAAGTGGATTAAACTTTGACTCTTGGGCTGTTGCTTGGGGAGGTAGAGGATATGGAGCTGGTGATACATTTTTAAAACCTTACTTTTGGAATTCAATTAAGATGGTTGTTCCAGCTGTATTTTTTTCAACATTTATTGGAGCAATGACAGGATACGTTTTAACAAAATGGAGATTTAAAGGAGACCAATGGGTATTTCTTTTTTTATTATTTGGATGTTTCATTCCATTCCAAGCAATCTTATTACCGATGGCTAGAACTCTTGGAGTTTTAGGAATATCGAACTCAGTAATTGGACTTGTGTTAGTCCACACAGTTTACGGAATTCCATTTACAACTTTATTTTTTAGAAATTATTATATTTCTGTTCCAACAGAATTAGTAAAAGCTGCAAGAATAGATGGAGCTGGTTTTTTTAAAATATTTTTCAAAATTTTGCTTCCTATATCAGCACCAATTATAGTAGTAACAGTTATTTGGCAATTTACTCAAATATGGAATGACTTTTTATTCGGATCAACTTTTTCATTTGGAGAGGCCGCACCAATTCAAGTTGCATTAAATAATATGGTTTTATCAAGTACAAGTGTTAAGGAATATAATGTAGATATGGCTTCAGCAATAATTGCAGGTGTTCCTACACTTATTGTTTACGTATTAGCAGGTAAATATTTTATTAGAGGATTAACCTCAGGAGCAGTGAAAGGATAAAGATGAAAACGTTAAAAATTGATGAATTATCAAAAAATTTTGGAACAACAGAAGTTTTAAGAAAAATTAATTTAGAAATAGACGAAGGAAATTTCTTAGTACTTTTAGGTCCTTCGGGCTGTGGAAAGTCAACGTTATTAAATATTATAGCTGGTTTAGAAACAATAAATGAGGGAAATGTTTATATAGATGATTACAATGTAAGCAAAGTAGAACCAAAAGACCGAAATATTGCAATGGTATTTCAGTCTTATGCTTTGTATCCATCCATGAATGTCAGAGAAAATATGATATTTGGCCTTAAACAAGCCAAAGTATCAAAAGAAAAAATAGAGGAACAGTTACAAAAAGTTTCAAAATTTTTGCAAGTAGATGCTTTACTAGAAAGGAAACCTTCGCAACTTTCAGGAGGTCAAAGACAACGTGTTGCTATTGGAAGAGCATTAGTAAGGGAGCCTAGAATATTTTTATTTGATGAACCATTATCTAATTTGGATGCAAAATTAAGAGTTGAAATGAGAAGAGAGATTAAAAAACTCCATCAACAGCTTAAAACAACTGTAGTTTATGTTACTCATGACCAAACTGAGGCTATGAGTTTAGGTACCAATATTGCAATAATGAATCATGGTGTAATCCAACAAAATGATACGCCAGAAAATATTTACAACAAGCCTAGCAATACATTTGTGGCAGATTTTATTGGTTCACCATCAATGAATTTGATTAAAGGCAATCTAAAACAAAGTTCAAATCAAATTTCATTTGTTGCTAATGGCTCAAATTTTGAAATTCCAATTAATGGATATGATTTTAAAGAAAAATCTAATTTAGAAAACAAAGAAGTTTATTTTGGTATTAGACCAGAGCATATATTCTCTAAAAAATCTAATGAGGGAGATTTTGAAATTAATCTAAGAGCTGACTTAAGTGAGTATATTGGTCATGAGCAAATAATGACATTTGATTATGAAAATCAAGAAGTGTTAGCTAAATTTCCTTCTACAATAAAAATTGAATTATCAAAAAACACGAAATTATATTTTGATTTAACACAAATTTCATTATTTGATGCTAAAAATGAGGAAAGGATTTAAATGAAAGTAAAATATTTTGATCTTAAAAATAAAAGAGTTTTTATTACAGGAGGAGGATCTGGAATAGGCGCTTCTATAGTAGAGCATTTTTGTGAGCAAGAATGCGAAGTTTATTTTGTGGATATAAATATAAAAGAGTCCAAAAAATTAATTTCAAATTTAAAAAAAAAAAAGATTAAAGCTCCACACTTTATTGAATGTAATCTTATAAAAATTAAAAAATTAGAAAACATTATTAAAAAAATAATAAAATCAAAAGGACCTATTGATATTTTAATAAATAATGCAGCCAATGATGATAGGCATTCTACTAAACAGGTAGATGAAAAATATTGGAACAATAGAATGGATGTTAACTTAAAACATTTTTTCTTTACAATTAAAGCTGTTTTAAGAGGAATGATTCAAAAAAAAGGTGGAGCTATTATAAATTTGAGTTCAGTTTCTTGGATGTTAGGGGAAGGTGACAAGGTTGCTTACGAAACAGCAAAATCTGCTGTTATTGGTTTAACCAGATCTTTTGCAAGAGAATTTGGTAAATACAATATTAGATGCAACTCTGTCACTCCAGGATCAATTGCTACTGAACGCCAAATAAAGCATTGGCTAACGCCAAAATATAAAAAGTTTATTCTTGATAAACAATGTTTGAAAAGGCAATTAAAACCAGCTGATGTAGCTAGTTTAGTTGTTCATCTCTCTTCTGATGTGTCCTCAGGATGCACCAAACAGAACTTTATTATAGATGCTGGTATCACCTAAGATATAGATTTGTGCCAAAGAAAGTAAAAATCTCAGTTATCGGAATTGGTTTAATGGGATTGCAGCATATTAAAGCAATCCAAAGATCTAAAAATGCTTCTCTTCACTCAATTGTAGAAATAAAAAAAACAGGCAATGAATTAGCGAAAAAATTCAAAGTTCCACTATATAAAAATACTAAAATACTATTAGAAAGTGATAAGCCTGATGCCGTTGTAGTTGCAACTCCAAATGTTTTACATGAAACGGATACTGTACAATTTTTAAATTCAAAAATACCTGTTTTGTTAGAAAAACCTATTTCAGATAATATTAAATCAGCAAAAAAAATTATAAGTAGTGCAAATAAAAACAAAACATCTTTATTAATAGGATATCATAGACGACATAATTCTATCGTTAATAAAGTAAAAAAAATAATAGAAGGTAAAAAACTTGGCAAAATTGTATCTGCAAATATTTTATGTTGGCTTTATAAACACAAAAATTATTTTAATGAAAAATGGAGAATAAGTGATGGTGGTGGTCCATTAGGTATTAATTTAGTTCATGATATTGATATGATTTGTTATTTACTTGGCCCAGTAAAATATGTTCAGGCTTTTAAATCAAATATTATAAGAAAATACAAGGTTGAAGATACAGCTTCAGTAAATCTATTTTTTAAGTCCGGTGCTTTATGTACTTTAAATATATCTGACACTATTGCTTCTCCTTGGAGTTATGAGTTAACCGCTGGTGAAAATCCTGCTTATCCAATAACTGATCAATCGTCTTATTTTATAGGAGGAACAAAAGGCTCTATTCAATTTCCGAATTTAAAATATTGGTATTATCAAAAAGAAAGAAGTTGGTGGAATAAAATTCATAATAATAAAATAAATGTTCAAAAGAGCAATGAAACTTTAATTAATCAAATTGATCATTTCTCTAAAGTCGTAATAAAAAAAGAAAAACCTAAAGTTACAGGTAATGATGGTCTAAACTCTCTTATTATTTTTGATGCAATAAATAAAAGTTCAAAATCAGGAAATAAAATAAAAATTAACTAACTTTTTTAACCTTTTTTGATCCTTCAACTCTAATAAACATAACTCCAAAAATTATAATACCTATAAGACCTATTATTTTACTTATATCTGCAGGTACACCAAAAATTAAAAAATTAATTATGGTTGACCATAATAACTGTGAATATTGAAAGTTAGTTACAAAAGATAAATTTGATAATTGAATCGCATAAATAATTATAAAGTGACTTATAAAACCAAAAATACCCATTGCTACTAATCCTATCCAATAAAAATTATTCTCAATTGGTGTCCAATTAAAAGAAATATAAATAGTAAAAATTAAAGCACCAGTAACAGCGGTATAAAAAACTGCTGAAAAAGGTTCATTGTTCCCAGAAATAAGTTTGGTAAAGAATTGATAAAGCGCCCAACATAATGGAGGAACTATTGGAAAGATTAGCTCAGGTGATAATATTTTCATACTAGGACCTAAAGCGTAAACAATTGACCCAAAACTTAGCAGCATTAAAATTATACCTTTGGGAGATAAAATATCTTTCAAAAAGTATGCTGATAATAATGAAACAATTAATGGTGCACTAAAAAAAACCACGTATATATCAACTAAATCAAATCTTTGTAATGAGTTAAACATAAAGAATGTTGCTGTCACCATTAATAAAGATCTAACAATTTGAATTTTAAAGTTTCTTGTTAAATTTAATTTTGGCTTAAAAAGTAAAAAATAAATACAAAGTGCAATAAAATGGAAAAAAAATCTGCCCCATACTGCTTGAGTAACAGGCATAACACTTCCTAAATATTTTGCTGTAGAGTCCATGCATACAAATAAAAAAAAACCCGAAGCAGATAGAAAAATTACTTTAAACAAGGAAGCTTTTGGATTTTTAGACATGGGAGGGTTTTTATTAATCGATCAAAAGCTACATTACAACGCCAACTTGCCAAGGATTAAATTCCTCATCACCGTAGCCATTAATTTCACTTTTTGATTTATTTCCTGAAGCCGTATTTACAACAAGATCAAATATCTTACTTCCAACTTTTTCAATATCTTCTTTTCCTTCAGCTATTGTTCCACAATTAATATCCATATCTTCTTCCATTTTTTGATACATTGCAGAATTGGTTGACAATTTTAAACTTGGTACTGGTTTACATCCAAAGCAAGAACCTCTACCTGTAGTAAAACATATAACATTTGCACCAGAAGCAACTTGACCTGTCACAGAAACTGGATCATATCCAGGAGAATCCATAAAATTAAAGCCCTTATTTTTCAATGGCTCTGCATATTCCAATACATCTTCTAAAATTGATTTACCGCCCTTTGCAACAGCACCAAGAGATTTTTCAAGAATTGTGGTTAAGCCACCTCTTTTATTTCCTGGTGCTGGATTGTTGTCCATTGTACTATTGTTTATTGAAGTATAATGCTTCCACCATTCTAATCTTTTCATAAGTTTATCTGCTGTTTCTTGGCTGTTTGCTCTATTGATTAAAAGGTGTTCTGCGCCATAAATCTCAGGAGTTTCTGATAATATAGAACTTCCCCCTTTTTTTACCAACATATCAGCTGCTACACCCAAAGCTGGATTTGCAGTTATACCCGAATATCCATCTGAGCCACCACATTGAAGCGCTAAAGTTAAATGACTCACTGACTCTGGAGTTCTTTTAATATTATTAGCCTCTGATAACAGATTTTTAATTTGAGATAAGACTTTCTCTACAATTTTTTTTGTGCCACCTTCATCCTGAATTGTTAAAAAATGTATCCTGTTATGTTTTTTGACAGACTCATCAAATAAACTTATTTGTGCGCATTCGCAACCTAAGCCAATGACAAAAACATGTGAAAAATTTGGATGGTTTTTAAAACCATCAATTGTTCTTTGAAACATTTGCATTCCTTCGCTAACTGTATTCATGCCACATCCAGTAGAATGCGTAATTGGAACGATTCCATCTATATTAGGGTAATCATTTAAAATGTTTGAATATTTTATCTTTTCAACAATCATCTTTGTTACAGTTGCTGAACAATTAACTGTACTTACAATTCCTATATAGTTTCTTGTAGCAACTTGGCCATTTTCTCTCAAAATTCCGTTGAAAAAAGTATCTGCATTTTCATCAACAATTGTTTTTTTATTATTTACTTTAAAGGCTCTTTCAAATTCTTTGAATTCTAAATTATGCGTGTGAACATGCTCGCCCACACTTATATTTTTAGAGGCAAAACCTATTATTTGGTCATATTTGATTATTGGATCACCTTTTTTTATTGGTTTTAAACAAACTTTATGTCCAAAAGGTATTGGATCAATAGTGCTAATATCTTGTCCATTAATTTTTGTTTTTTCTGGCATAATGAATTGACTTACACCAACATTGTCATTTTTATTTAGAACAATTAGACTATTCATTTTTTAATATAAGTTTTATAAAACATTATAAATTAATTTAATTTAAATAAAATATTTATAATTTGATGAAAAAAAAGAATTTAAGAAGCAAACAATGGTTTGATGATCCTAAAGATCCAGGCATGACAGCCATGTATTTAGAAAGATATCTAAATTATGGACTGACAAGAGAAGAACTTCAATCAGGTAATCCAATAATAGGTATTGCACAATCAGGTAGTGATTTGTCACCATGCAATAGACATTTTTTATCTTTGAGCAAAAGAATAAAAGATGGAATTAGAAGAGCAGGTGGTATTCCGATGGAATTTCCTACTCACCCAATCCAAGAAACTGGAAAAAAGCCTACTGCAATGTTGGATCGAAATTTATCTTACTTATCTTTGGTCGAAGTTCTTTACGGTTATCCAATAGATGGAGTAATACTTACAACTGGTTGTGATAAAACTACTCCAGCAGCTTTAATGGCAGCTGCTACAGTAAATATTCCTGCAATTGTTTTATCTGGTGGCCCAATGCTTGATGGAAATTATAAGGGCAAAAAAGCCGGAGCAGGGACCATTATTTGGGAGGCAAGAAGATTACATGCTAAAGGAGAAATTAATTACGAGGAATTTATGGATATGGCAGCTGCATCATCACCAAGTCCTGGTCATTGTAATACAATGGGAACTGCTTCATCAATGAATTCAGTGGCGGAAGCATTGGGAATGTCTTTACCAGGATGCGCTGTGATACCGGCACCTTATCGAGAAAGAGAACAAATTTCTTTTGAGACAGGAACGAGAATTGTAAATATGGTCCATGAAGATCTTACACCGTCTAAAATAATGACAAAGAAAGCTTTTGAAAATGCAGTTGTGGTTGCTAGTGCTATAGGCGCATCAAGTAATTGTACTACTCATCTAATTGCAATTGCGAAACACATGGGTGTAAAATTTGATTTATCTAATTGGCAAAAATTAGGACATAAAATTCCTTTATTGGCGAACTGCCAACCTGCTGGAGAGCATTTAATGGAAGGTTTTTACAGAGCAGGCGGTATACCTGCAATCATGAAAGAATTAATGAAGCATAAAAAAATCCACCAAAACTTAATAACTGTAACAGGAAAAACAGTTGCTCAAAACTTAAGAAAAAAAATCAATGTCGATAGAGATGTAATAAAAACTTTCAAAGATAATCTAACTGACAAGGCTGGTTTTTTAGTTATGAAAGGTAATTTTTTTTCATCAGCAATCATGAAAACTTCAGTTATTAGCAAAGAATTTAGGGAAAGATATTTGTCAAATCCTAAACATCCAAATGTCTTTAAAGGTAAAGCTGTAGTTTTTGAAGGTCCTGAAGATTATCATAAAAGAATAAATAGCAAAAAGTTAAAGATTGATGAAAATTCAATCTTAATAATAAGGGGATGTGGACCTGTTGGATATCCAGGATCTGCTGAAGTGGTGAACATGCAACCACCAGATAGATTATTAAAAAAGGGCATAAATGCTTTACCAACACTTGGTGATGGTAGACAAAGCGGTACCTCAGAAAGTCCATCAATACTTCATGTATCACCAGAATCTGCAGTAGGTGGAGATTTAGCAATTGTTAAGACTGGTGATAAAATGACAATAGATTTAAATAAAAGAAGAGTAGACCTTCAAATCACAAAATTAGAATTTACAACAAGAAGAAAAAAGAAAAAAATAAAAAAACTTACTAATCAAACTCCTTGGCAAGAAATTTCTAGATCAAATGTTGGTCAACTAGAAGATGGAGCATGTATAATGTCAAGAGATCAATATTTAGATATTACTAAAACTAAGGGTATTTTAAGAAACTCCCATTAGATGAAACCAAAAATACTAGTTTCTAGAAAAATCTCTGATGGAGCAGAGGAAGTATTAAAACAAGAATTCGATGTTACTTTAAATTTGAAGGACAAACCCTATCCATATGAGGAATTAATTAAACTTGTAAATAATTATGATGGATTAATTTCGACAAGTTTTGACAAATTAGATAAGAATTTCTTTGATAGTTTGACAGGGAGGTTAAAAGTAATTGGTCATGTTGGAGTTGGATATGATAATATAAATACTCAATCAGCTAAGGAAAAAAACATAAAAGTATCAAATACACCGAATGTATTAAATGATGCTGTAGCAGAAATAACTATTCTATTAATTTTAGCATCTTCAAGAAGAATTGGAGAAGCTTACAATTTAGTAAAGACAAATACCTGGAAAGATCACAGACCAGATATTACTAAATTAATGGTTGGTAATGAAATTACAGGAAAAACTTTAGGCATCATAGGAATGGGAAGAATTGGTCAGATTGTAGCTGATAGAGCAAGGGCTTTTAATATGAAAATAATTTACTTCAATAGAAATAAATTATCTAAAGATCTTGAAAAAGATGCTGCTTATTACTCAGATTTAAAATCTATGTTACCTAATTGTGATTATGTAAGTTTACATACTCCTGCTACTCCGGAAACAAAAAATATAATCAATTCAGAAACCTTAAAATTATTTCCAAAACATTCAGTGTTTATAAATACATCAAGAGGATCAACTGTAGATGACGATGCATTAATAGAGGCTTTGAAAAACAAAAAAATTTATGGTGCTGGACTTGATGTATTTAATAATGAACCAAATCTAGATAAAAGATATTTAGAATTAGATAATTGTTTTGTCTTACCTCATGTTGGTAGTGCGACACATGAAACTAGATTAGCAATGAGTATGTTAGCAGTTAATAATTTAAAGTGTTTTTTTTCAAATAAACCACTGCTTTCAGAAGTGGTTTAATATTCGACTAAAGGTTGTACCATTAAAATTATATATATTATATATAAACAAATTCTTTCTTTTATTTGAAATCTTTTTCTCTTTGTGTTTAAATTTAGGTAATAACACAATTGAGAGGAAATAATGTTAAAATTAATAACTAAACTAACAGCTGCTATTGCCGTAGTATCTATTGCTTTATTTGGTTCTGCTCACGCAAAAACTCTTAAAATAGAAACTCACTTCACAGCAAGCTCACCAAATGGTGAAGTTGCAGCTCAATTTGCTAAGAATGTAGAAAAGTTCTCTGGGGGAAGCTTAAAAGTACAAATGTTCTATTCGTCATCTGTAACAGGTAAGTCTGCTGAGGTATTTAACTCTGCACAAACTGGAATTATTGACTGTGATATGACAGGTGCTGGTTATCAAACTGGTAAAAATGCTGCATTCCAATTTGCAGGAGATGTAATGGGTGGATATGATAACCCATATCAACAATACGAATTCTTGAATTTCCCAGGAGCTCAAGAAGCTGTAGATGCACTTTATAATAAATATGGAATGACATTAATTGGTTGGTGGATACCAGGACATGAGTCTTTAATTTCTAGCAGACCAATTCCAGATGTTGCTTCACTAAAAGACTTTAAATTTAGATCACCTCCAGGAATGGAAAGTATGATCTTTACAGCATTAGGAGCTAAACCAATCGTTATGGATTTCGGTGAAGTTCCAACTGCTTTACAAACTGGTCTAATCGATGGTGCTGACTATTCATCGTTAGCTACAAACTATGCTGGTGGACACTATGAGCAAAACAAATATGCTACATATCCAGGTTTCCACTCTATGCCAGCTGACCACTTAGCTTGTAACACTAAAGTTTGGAATAAGTTAAAGCCTCATGAACAAGGTGCGATGTTAGCTGCAATCGAAATCTGTGGTAGAACTATCACTAGCTTGGTTGAAAGAAAAAACGCAGAAGCTGTAAAAGCTTTACAAGAAATGGGTGTTACTCTTCATGACTGGTCTAGAGAAGACAGACTTAAATTCAGACAAGCTGCACTTGGCGCTTGGGAAGAATGGAAGAAAAAGTCTCCAGAAGCTGCTGCTCTTATAGAGATTCATAAAGCTTACATGAAAGCTAACGGTATCCTATAATAAAAAGCGCTTAACAAAATATAGAAGGGCCTGAAATAGGCCCTTCTTATAAAATTTTTTTTGCCTATGAGTGATAAAGAATTACAAGACAAGCAATTACAAGAGCAAAATGAAAAAGTTGCAAGTAAAGACGATTTTCCAATAAATTGGATTGATAGAATTTCATTATTTTTAAGCCACACAATTAAGTATTTAATCCCTGTTATAGTAATCGTAATGATGTATGAAATTTTTATGAGGTACGTGCTATTTAAACCAACATTATGGGCTAATGAATTATGTTTATGGTTAGCTGGTGTTTGTTATTTAGTTGGTGGAATATATGCAACAAGGCTTAGAAGTCATATCAGAATTGTCTTATTATATGACTATGTAAGTAGGCCAACTCAGCGTATTTTTGATCTAATTAGTACTGTAATTATTGTCACTTTTGCAGCTGCCGTAATTTATGGAGGCATGGAGGATGCATATAGATCATTTATAAATTGGGAGAGATTTGCAACTTATTGGGATCCACCAATTCCTGCAACTATGAAGCCACTCACGCTTATTTGTATATTTCTTATAGCACTACAATCAATAAATAACTTAATTATTGACTGGAAAAATCCTAAAGAAAAACAGTACCAACCTGCCAAAGATTTAAAATAAAATGGAATTTGAGATAGGAACACTCTCAATAATACTAATAGTAGGACTATTAGCATTGATATCAATAGGTGTGCCTATGGGTTTTGCTTCAGGTTTTATGGGAGCAGTGCTTGTATTTTTATATATAGGTGAACATGCTTTAGGAATTTTGCTTTCAAGATATTATTCTCTTGTTGTAACTTACTCATTCTTATCGGTACCATTATTTATATTCATGGCCTCCTTACTTGAACGCTCGAATATTGCAAGAGATTTGTATGATGCGCTAAATGCTTGGTTAAGAAAAACTAGAGGTGGAGTAGGAGTAGTAACAGCAATCATGGCAACAATCATGGCAGCGATGAGTGGAATTATCGGAGGAGAGATAGTTTTGTTGGGGCTGATTGCACTACCCCAGATGTTGCGATTGAAATATGATCAAGATATGTCGATTGGTATTATTTGTGCATCAGGTTCTCTAGGCACAATGATCCCACCATCGATTGTTTTAATTATTTATGGACTAACAACAGAAACTTCAATTACCATGTTGTTCCAAGAAGCAATTGTTCCTGGTCTAATGATATCCGGTTTAATAATTACATACATTCTTATTCGAACAAGAATACAACCTCATCTTGCACCACTTAGTGATGAGCCAGCATTAACTTTAAAAGAAAAGATGTCATATCTTCCTGGTCTTTTACCACCTATTGGTATTGTAATAATTGTTTTGGGATCAATTTATTCTGGTATGACTGGTATTACAGAAGCAGCTGGTATGGGTGTAGTTGCAACACTAATTATAATAGCTGCTAGAAAAGAGTTAACATGGTTTTTGTTTAAAGATGCACTTGTTAGAACCTTTAAAGCTTCAGGAACTATATTAACAATTACTTTTGGTGCTACAGTTTTAGCAGGAGCCTATTCTCTTGCAGGAGGACCCACTTATGTTGCTGAAACAATTTTAGCCTATGATTTAAAGCCAATGTATTTAATTTTTATGATGCAAATAATGTTTTTAATAATGGGTGCGTTCATGGATTGGGTTGGAATAGTTCTATTAGCAATGCCAGTTTTTTTACCAATAGTACTAGCTCTAGGTTTTGATCCTATTTGGTTTGGAATACTATTCTGTGTAAATATGCAGGTTTCATTTTTAAGCCCACCATTTGGTCCTGCAGCATTCTATTTAAAATCAGTTGCTCCACCACACATTTCACTAACTGATATTTTCAGAGGTTTTGCACCATTTATAGTAATCCAATTGATTGTTTTGGCTTGTGTTATGTTCTTTCCAGAAGCAATGACGCAAAACTTCCACGATTTTGTCCCTAGAAAATAATGCAAAATATAGGTTTTATTGGTACTGGCCTTATGGGCTTTCCAATGGCAAAAAACATTCTAAAAGCTGGATACAAAGTTAGAGCATTTAATAGATCCAAAAATAAAGCTGAACCATTAAAAGACTTTGGTGCTGAAATTTCAAATTCAATAAGAGAACTTGTTAAGGAAAGTCATGTGGTAATTACAATGTTAACTAATGATGATGCGGTCAATGAAGTTTTAGGTAGCGATGAATTTTTAAATAATTTAAAACCTAATTCAACTGTAATTGATATGAGCTCAGTAAAACAAACTACAGCAGTTAATCACGGAAAAAATTTAAAATCTCGAAAAATAAATTACTTAGATGCACCAGTTTCAGGTGGAACAATAGGAGCTGAAGAAGCATCTCTTGCTATAATGATTGGGGGAGAACAAATAGTTTTTGAGTCAGTTAAAGATATTTTAAAATCAATGGGAAACCCAACTCTTGTTGGTCCAATAGGATGCGGCCAGGTCTCAAAATTAGCAAACCAAATTATTGTTGGATTAGCTATTGGTGCTGTTGCTGAAGCAGTTACCCTTTGTGAAAAGGCTGGAGCTGACCCAAATAAAATGATTAAGGCTTTATCTGGTGGTTGGGCTGATAGTAAAGTTCTTAGAACACATGGAAAAAGAATGATAGATAAAGATTTTAGTCCAAAAGGCAAAACCTCAAGTCAGCTCAAAGATATGAATAATATCTTAGAATGTGCAAATAATTATAATACTCAATTACCTATTTCAAATTTAGTTAAAGAAATGTATAAATCACTAGTTGAAAATGGTCATGGTGAAACAGATCATAGTTCACTATATAAAGAAATTGAAAGGATAAATAATGGGAAGACTTGACGGAAAAGAAGTAATTATTACTGCAGCTGGACAAGGGATAGGAAAAGCAACAGCTATAACTTTTCATAACGAAGGTGCTAATGTCACTGCTACAGACATTAATGAAAATACTTTAAGTGAACTAAATAAAGAATACCCAAAAATTAAAGTAAAAAAATTAGACTCAACAAAAAATGAAGATATCAAAGAATTCATAAATACATTTAGAAATATAGATGTATTATTTAACGCCGTAGGATTTGTCCATCATGGAACAATTTTAGATTGTGAGGAGAAAGATTGGGATTTTTCTTTCGATACTAATATTAAATCTATGTACTTTATGTGTAAAGCTACATTGCCAACAATGATTAATAATTATGGAGGTAGTATTATTAATGTTGCTTCTGTTGCGTCTAGTATTAAGGGACTTCCAAACAGATTTGTATATGGAGCAAGTAAAGCAGCTATTATTGGACTAACAAAATCAATCGCATCTGATTTTGTTAAGCAAAAAATTAGATGTAATGCAATTGCACCTGGAACCGTATTCACACCTTCTTGGGAAGATAGAGTAAAACAAAGCCCGGATCCAGTTAAGGCAAAAAAAGATTTCATAGCAAGACAACCCATGGAAAGACTAGGAACTGCACAAGAAATAGCTGATTTTGCTATCTATTTAGCTAGTGATGAATCGACATTTACAACAGGAAATACTTTTTCTGTAGATGGTGGAATGACAATTTAAATATAAAGGAGAAATAATGAAACTATTAAGAGTAGGTGAAAAGGGAAAAGAAAAACCAGCAATATTAGACGGTGATGGAAAAATAAGAGATATTAGTTCACATGTAAGTGATTTAAACCCACATAATTTAAATTTTGAAACAATTTCAAAAATTCAAAGTGTTGATACATCAAATCTTCCTGAAATTTCATCAGATCAAAGAGTAGGTTCTTGCATTACAAGTCCAGGAAAGTTTGTTGCAATAGGGCTTAATTATTCAGACCATGCTGCTGAAGTTGGAGCTGAAATTCCAAAAGAACCAATTATGTTTATGAAGGCTACTAGTTCAATGTGTGGTCCAAATGATGATGTGGAAATAGTTTCAGGATCAAAAAAACTAGATTGGGAAGTCGAACTTGGAATTATAATAGGAAAAGAGGCTAAACATATTACAGAAGACCAATCACAAGATCATATTTTAGGATATTGTTTAGTAAACGATGTTAGTGAAAGAGAATGGCAAATTGAGAAAATGGGACAATGGGTTAAAGGTAAATCTCATGATACTTATGGCCCCACTGGACCCTACCTAGTAACTAAGGATGAGATTAAGGACATAAATAATTTAAAAATGATGTTGGATGTAAATGGTGAGAGAATGCAAACGGGAAATACAAGTACTATGATTTTTAACGTTGATATCATTGTATCTTATGTAAGTAAATTTATGTCATTACAACCAGGGGATATAATCACAACTGGAACACCTCCAGGAGTTGGAATGGGTAGAAAACCACAAGTATTTCTGAAAGCAGGTGACCAAATGAAACTATCAATAGAGAACTTAGGAGAACAGAACTCTAAAGTAGTTGCTGTTTAAAATTTGTGAAAATAACCTCAATCAAAAGTCATGTACTTAGATATGAGTTAGACAAAGAACTAGGATACTCACAACAATATTACAAACATAGAACTGTCCACTTAGTTGAAGTTGAGACTGATGAAGGAATTACAGGCTGGGGAGAGTGTTTTGGACCTGGAAATATAGCTCTTGCAAATAAATATATTGTAGAAAAAGTTATTCAACCTTTAATAAAAGGAGATAATCCACTTAAAAAAGAATATATTTGGCACAAAGTATACAATTTACTCAGAGACAGTGGTCAAAAAGGAATGCCAATTCAAGCATTGTCAGGAATTGATATAGCATTGTGGGATATATTAGCAAAAAAAGCTAATTTACCTCTTTATCAACTACTAGGAGGTAAAACTAATGACAAAATACCAGTTTATGGTTACGGAATGATGTTACAAAAAAAACCAGTCGAAGAACTTTGTGAATTGTTCAAAAACGAAGCTAATCAAATAAAAGAGAAAAACTTTAAAGCAATGAAAATGAAAATAGGTATAGGTCCCAAAGAAGATTTAAAATTAGTTAGTGCTGTACGAGATGCAATTGGATCTGAATTTAAACTGATGGTGGATGCAAATCATGCCTATAATAAAAATGATGCTTTGTATGTTGGAAGTGGATTAGATGAAATGAATATTTACTGGTTTGAAGAACCTGTTGCTCCAGAAGATTATGATGGTTACAAAGAACTTAAAGAAAAATTAAACACAAATATTGCTGGAGGTGAGGCAGAGTTTACAAAATATGGTTGGAACCAACTTTTAAAAAACAATTGTATTGATATAGCTCAACCTGAAGTTTGTGGTTTAGGTGGAATTACTGAATATTTAAAAGTTTCAGCATTAGCGCAGTCTAATTTTATTCCATTAGTAAATCATGTATGGGGGTCAGCTTTAAGTGTAGCAGTTAATCTTCATTTGTTAACGACATTACCCGATATGCCAGGTGGACTATTTCCAACAAAGACTATGTTAGAGTTTGATACAACAGAAAAAAATATTTTCATAACTGATTTAGCAGAGGAAAAATTTTCAATTTTAGATCAAGTTAAAAATAAAAATGGGTTTGCGTCTCCATTAGAAAATATAGGGATTGGAATTAATCCAAATAAAGATTTCATTAAAAAATACGAATATAATGGTTAAAATAAAAACCTCAAAACCTAAAGTTTTGTGGAACGCTAAATGTATATTAGGTGAGGGAACATTATGGGTAAAAGAACATAAATCGATATATTTCACTGATATAAAAAAAAAAAGAATCCATATTTTAAATATAAAAAATAATAAAAGTAAAATAATTAAAATTAATAAAGAGATAGGTTTTCTAGCACATATTAATAATAACATTTTTATATTAGGTCTTCAGGGTGAGCTAAGAATTTTAAACTTAAAAACGAAAAAAATTTTAAAATCAATTTATATAGAAAAAGACATTAAAACAAATCGTATCAATGACGGTAAAACAGATCCATCAGGTAGATTATGGTTCGGCACTATGGATAATCCTGAACGAAATTTAAAAAATGGATCATTATATTGCCTTGATAAAAAATTAAATTTAAAAAAAGTTGATACCACTTATTACATAACAAATGGTCCAGCATTTATTGACAGCAATAATTTTTATCATACAGATAGTAGAAAAAAAACTATTTATAAAATTAAAATAAATAAAAATTTAAATATTACCAAAAAAATTATATTTAAAAAATTTACAAAGAATCAAGGTGTACCTGATGGAATGACTTTAGACAAAAATAAAAATCTTTGGGTTTGTCATTTTCACGGAGCATGTATTTCAGTTTTTAGTAAATCTGGAAAAATAATACATAAAGTGAAATTGCCCGCAAAAAATATAACAAACTGTGCATTTGGTGGTAAAAATAACTCAGAATTATTTGTAACTTCGGCCTTAAAAGGTATGAAAAAAAATGAAATTAAAAAATTTAAATTCTCAGGAAGTTTATTTAAAATAGAAACAAATACGAAAGGTATAAATCAAAAAAAATTTAATTTTAATCATGTTAAAACGAGACCTTTATTACGAAAGAATTCCAACCAAATCACTTAGGAATGACGTTAGACATTTAGGTAATATTCTTGGCAAAGTAATAAAAAAACAGGAGGGCCCTAACTTTTTTAACTTAGTTGAAAAAATTAGACTTTTATCAAAGGCAAATGTTGCAAATAAAAGCAGGAAAGAACCATTTAAGAAAATTCTAAGAGAAGTTAATAAACTTAGTCCACAGTCTTTATTTAAATTAACAAGAGCATTTAATCATTTCATGAATTTTTATAATTTAGCAGAGTCAATAGATGCATCTAGAACTTTAGATCAATATGAAAATATAAAATCAAATAAAAAATTCCAAAATATATTTATAGAAGAAATTTTTGAAAATTTTTTTAAAAATAAAAAAATTTCAAATAATAAAATTTATAATATTGCAAAAAGTTTAAATATTGGAATAGTTTTAACAGCTCATCCTACTGAAGTTAAAAGAAGAACTTTGATTCAAAAATATCATACATTAACAGAAATTCTCGAGCAAAGAATTCTTCTAAATAATTATCCATCAAAATTAAAAATTTTAGACAAAAAACTATACGATGAAATTACAATTATTTGGAACACAGATGAAATTAAAAGATCTAGACCTACTCCTCCAGAGGAGGCTAGATGGGGATTAGCAATTATTGAGGATAGTTTATGGGATACAATACCTAAAGTTTACAGAAGATTAAATCAAATTTTTGAAAAAAATATGGGCAAAGGACTTCCAAAAAATTTTAATCCAATTGAATTTGGTTCTTGGATGGGAGGCGACAGGGATGGGAATCCTTTTGTAACTTCCGAGGTGACCAAAAGAGTTATTCTTTTATCAAGATGGGAAGCTGCTAAACTTTATGAAAAGTCTTTAACTAAATTAATTAGATCTTACTCTATGGAAAAATGCTCAAATAAAATATTAAAAGCTACAGGAAAAACCTTTGAACCATATAGAGTTTATTTAAGACCATTAAGAGATAAACTAAGAACAACCCATAGAGAAATAGAACAACATCTTAATTATGGTAAACCATTAAATGAAAAAATATTACTTTCTGAAAGAGAAGAAATTTTAAAACCCTTAAGAGTTGTAAGAGAGTCTTTAGAGCAAAATCAGAACGAAAATATAGCGAGTGGTGATTTACTTGATTTAATGAGAAGAGCAAAATGTTTTGGAATTAATCTTGCAAGACTGGATATAAGACAAGAGTCATCTAGACATTCACAATTACTGAATGAATTTATAAAAAGAAAATCTAGGCTAAATTATAATTCTTGGAGTGAGACAGAAAAAATAAAGTATTTATCAGATAAAATTAAAGGCAAAAATTCAATTAATAAATTTATTTTTAAAAATAAGGAAAATAAAGAAGTTTGGTCAACTTTTAAAGCTTTGTCTAGTCAACCAAAAGAGTGTTTAGGAGCGTACGTAATATCAATGACATCATCTGCCTCAGATATTTTATCTGTAATGTATTTGCAAAAAGAGGCTAATATCAAAAGTAAGTTAAGAGTAGTTCCTTTATTTGAGACTTTAGATGATTTGATAAATGGTAAAAAAATAATGGAAAAATTATTCTCATTAAAATGGTACCGAAAATACATACAAAATAAGCAAGAAATTATGATTGGATATTCAGACTCTAGTAAAGATGCAGGTAAATTATCAGCTAGTTGGCATCAATATAAATTACAAGAAGAAATTATTAAATTAGCAAAAAAATATAAAATTAACGTTACATTTTTTCATGGTAGAGGTGGTTCTGCTGGTAGAGGAGGAGGGCCGATTCAAGCAACTTTAAGATCGCAGCCACCTTATTCTGTTAACGGAAAAATAAGAATTACAGACCAAGGTGAAGTAATACAACAAAAATATGGATATGAGCCATTAGCAAAGTATAACCTATGTAGTTATATTGGCTCTGTCATGGAAGCAACTCTAAATCCACCTCCAAATCCAAAAAAAGAATGGAGAAATCTTATTCAAAACATGTCAAATGTCTCAACTAGTTCTTATAGAAAAAATATTAATCAAACCTCTGACTTCATCAGATATTTTAAAACTGTTACGCCACATATGGCTCTCGGCAAGTTATCGATAGGATCGAGACCATCTAAAAGAAAGAATGTAGATAACATTAATAGTTTAAGAGCCATACCATGGGTTTTCGCTTGGACACAAATAAGACTGATGTTACCTGCCTGGTTAGGAACCGCTGAAGCTTTAAGGTACTCATCAATTAAAAAATTTAAAAAAACTTTAACAGATATGGAAAAAAATTGGCCATATTTTAATTCTACAATGGACTTATTAGACATGGTCTTATCAAAAGTTGATCCTGAAATTTCAAAAATTTATGAAAAAAATTTAGCAGACCAAAAATTAGTTAGAGTAGGTGATAAACTAAGATATCAGTTTAATGCAGTAAAAAAATTAAATCATGATATTACCCCTAGAGAAATACTTAAACAAAGAAAAGCTTTCCGGGGACCTGCAATTATTAGAAATATCTACTCAGAAATACTCAATGTTTTACAAGTAACCGTGATGAAAAAGCAAAAACAAAAGAAATTAGATAAAAAAAGCAAAAAGTTACTTGATGATGCGATGATGACATCTATTGCAGGAATTTCTGCAGCGATTAAAAATACAGGATAATGATCGAAATATTTCTTGCATTTAGCGCAGGTTTGATAAGTTTTTTATCCCCTTGCGTATTACCACTTATTCCAGGATATATTTCATATATATCTGGCTCAACTCTTAACGAACTTCTTGAGAAAAAGAGTATAAATTTATTTCCAATAGTTCTTTTTACGGTTGGATTTTCAATTGTTTTTATTAGTTTTGGAGCAACAGCAACATTTTTAGGATCATTAGTCTTAGATAACTCAAACACTCTCAGAATTGTAGCTGGTACAATTATAATAATTTTCTCACTTCAAATAATAGGCTTGATTAATTTAAAGTTTTTAAATTATGAGAAAAGGTTCCAAGCAGATAAAAAATCAGGTGTATTTAGCTCAATTTTAGTTGGTATGGCATTTGGTTTTGGTTGGACACCTTGCATTGGACCTATTCTTGGATCAATATTGGCAATCGCATCTACAGAGGAAAGCATAAATAAAGGAATCTTACTTTTATCATTTTATTCATTAGGTCTTGCGTTACCTTTTATTTTATCGGGATATTTAATTCAGAAATTTATGATTTTTTCTAAAAATTTAAAAACAAAAATGAATGTTATAAATAAAACAGGTGGTTCTCTCCTTTTGATTACTGGAGTATTAATGATTACAAATCAACTTCAAGCTTTAGGATATTACCTTCTAGAATATATTCCATTCATGCAAAATCTTGGATAAGTTAGATATTAAATTTTCTTTTAAGATGTCTAATTTTTCCCTCTGTACTATCATAATCAATGTAGCACCCTTGAAGGAATCTATTTCCTTCATTTGAATCGAAACTAGTTCTACCATGAAGTAATCTATAATTATCCATCATTAATAAGTCGCCAGGATTCAATTTAAATTCTATCCTATATTTATCTGAATTATAAAATTCTGAAAGTTTGTTCCTTGCTTTATAATATAAATCTAAATCTTCTTTATTTAATATTGGCACATAATCTAATCTTGGACTAAATCTCACTTGCTTAAACTCTCCTTTTTCATCTAACTTAATAAGTTCAGACCAATCTTCTAATATGACTTCTTTATCAATAAATTTAAATTTTACTTTTATCTTAGTAAGAATTTCATAATAATCTTTAAATTCATTTTTTAAATCTTCGGTAACAGTATAACCATCGACAAGAGTTGACAGTCCACCAGATACCTCATTTTCAATACAATGAAGAAGCTGAATACATGGTACTGGTATTCTGTAAGGATTATCTGTATGAGGAGCCAAATTATAAGATGTGTATGCTAAATCATTAGGATTAGGTATTGATCTTACATTAAAAAACTCTCCAAAATTCGTTCTTCTTACGCTTCCAATTGAATTAGCAAAATTTATAATGAAATTATCTTGAGTTGGAACATTTTTAATAATCACAAATCCGTATTGATAAAAAGAAACAAGCAAGTCATACATTTCCTTAGTTTCACTAATATCAGCATTGTAGATGAAGTTCTTTAAATTATTTAAGTTAGAGTCCCATTTAACTTTTTTTATAGAGCTCATAAACATTTTTTGATTAGAATACTCTTTAATAATATTGCTTACTTTTAGATATGATTTGACGCCATCATTGAAATTTATTTCTAATTCATCATTTTCTAATTTTACCTTCTCTATTAAAATATTGGTTTGTAAAATGCTGGGATCAAATAATCTTTGCTGTGTGATTTCGTCTAAGAACTCTTTATTTTCAACTCTTTCTCTAAGCCAGAAAGGGTGAATTTCTTGTCTATTATTACCATCGTTAAAGAATATTCTATTTTTTTCAACTTCTATATTCATGAGGTATTTTATAAAAATAATTTAAATTTATCTTTAATCAAGATAAATAAAATAGTAATTCCTTTTAATGAAAAAAAAAATTATTCCAAATAATAATGAATTTCCTAGATTTTTAAACCAGTTGGCTAAAGATCTGTCTACGTTTTATTACAATAAGTTGAGTAAGAAATTTAAAGTTCAAAACAAAATAAAGGGGAAAGGATATGATCCAGTTACTTCAGCAGATAGAGCATTTGAGAAATTCATTAGATTTAAAATTAATAAAAAGTTTCCAAATCATGAAATTATTGGTGAAGAATATGGATATAAAAAATCAAAAAGCGATTTTACATGGGTTATTGATCCAATTGATGGAACACGATCATTTGTAATTGGAAGTCCAACTTGGAGTAATTTAATTTCATTAAATTATAAAGGCAATCCAGTATTTGGTTTGGCTAATTTTCCAATCCTAAAAAAATATTATTATAACCAATCTGATAAAGTTGCATATGTAGTTGAAAATAATAAAAGAAAAAAAATTAATACAAATAAAAAAGCAAAATATAAAGATTTGAAATTAGCAGCAGGATTACATGGAGCTATTTCATTAAATAAACAAAAAAAAATTGCTAAATTTTTAAATTTAATGCAATTTCCTTGTTCCGATGCCTTATCTTACGCACAGGTTTGCGAAGGTAAGCTTGATGTTGTATTTCAATGCAATAATAAAATTTGGGATATTCATCCCTTAATACCTATTATCAAAGCATCAGGTGGAATTGTTTCTACAATTGATAATAGAGATGCAAAATTTGCAGGTAATATTCTTGCATCATCAAATAAAAATATTCATATTAAAATTCAGAGTTTATTAAAACCAATAGCCTAAAGATGGAAATTATTGTTCTTCAACACATTAAAATTGAAGATCCCGGTTATATAAAAGATTTGATGATTAAAGATGGTGTAAACTTAACCACGATTGAACTAGATGAGGGAGAAAAAATACCAAATGATCTAAATAAATTTGATGCAATGTTTTGTATGGGAGGTCCAATGGACACATGGATGGAGCAAGAATATCCATGGTTAGTTGAAGAAAAAAATAAAATTAAAGAATTTGTTGTTAATTTAGAAAAACCTTATTTAGGCTTTTGTCTTGGGTGTCAATTACTCGGAGAAGTAGTAGGCGGAAGTGTTGTTAGAACAAAAAATCCCGAAATAGGAATGTTAAATATAAATTTCTCCGAAGAAAAAAAGAACGATACTCTTTTTTCGGAATTTCCAGAAAAGTTAAAATCATTACAATGGCATTCTTATGAGGTTCAAAATTTAGAAAATAATAAGGATATTACACATATTGCATCTTCGGATGAAACGAAATACCAAATATTTAGGTACAAAAATCATGCTTATGGTATCCAATTTCATATTGAAATAAAGGATACAACTGTAAATGATTGGGGGTGTGTGCCAGAGTATAAAATGGCTTTGGAAAAGCAATTAGGTAAAGGAGCGCTCGAAAAGTTTGATCTTGAGGCGAGAAAAAATATGCAAAAAATGAATAATTATTCAGAAATTTTGTATACCAAGTTCAAAAATGAGATCATTCTTAACAACTAAAGCAATTATTTTGCACTTGTAGTTGTCCCATTAATCAGGTTTAATTTTATTTGTAATAATTAGGAGGAAAAATGAAATTTAAAAATTTTATTAAAATTTTCTTTGCAATTTTATTTGTTTTTGTGTCAACAAATTCATACGCGAAAACAATTAAATGGTCTATGCAGGGTGATAGTTTAACTTTGGATCCTCATGCACAAAATGAAGGTCCTACCACTCAAGTTTCAAGACAAGTTTATGAGGCGCTTGTAACAAGAGGTTTAGATATGAGTATTGAACCTCAACTTGCCACCGATTGGAAAACAACAGATCCAAATACATGGATATTTAATTTAAGAAAAGACGTAAAATTTTCTGATGGCAGTAATATGACAGCGAAAGATGTTGTATTTAGTATATTAAGAGCAAAACAACCTACATCAGATTTTAAAGAGTACATTAGTACAATTTCAGATGTTAAAGAAATTGATAATTATACTGTGCAGATTAGTACCAGCAAACCAAATCCAATTCTTTTAAACCAGTTATCAAATATATTTATAATGTCTAAAAAATGGTCTATTGATTTTGGAGCTACAGTTTCACAAAACTGGGATGGTGGAGAAGAAACATTCTCAGCAACTAATGCAATGGGAACTGGACCATTCAAAATTACTCTAAGAGAGCCAAATACTAAGACAGTATTTGAGAGAAATAGTAATTGGTGGGGTTCAATGAAAGATAATAGTGTTAGTGAAATACACCTATTACCAATTAAAAATTCAGCTACAAGAGTTGCAGCATTGTTATCTGGTGAAGTTGATTTAGTTACTGATGCACCGGTTCAAGACTTGGCTAGAATTGGAAATTCTTCAGATCATGAAGTAGTTAGCACTGCTCAAATGCGTACAATCTTTTTAGGTATGGACCAAGCAGCAGACAAACTAAGATCTGGAAATACTGGAGACAATCCATTTAAGAAAAAAGAGGTAAGACAAGCTCTTTATCAAGCAATAGATATTGAGGCGATAAAGAAAAAAGTAATGAGAGGTCTTAGTGAACCTGCAGGAATTATAACTTTTCCTGGTGTAAATGGATATACAAAAGAGTTAGATAAAAGATTACCTTACGATGTTGATGCTGCAAAAAAATTGTTAGCTGACGCAGGATATCCTAAAGGTTTTGATGTTGAGTTAAGATGCCCTAACGATAGATATGTTAACGACGAAGCAATTTGTACAGCTGTTGTGGGTATGTTAGGCAAAATCGGCGTTAATGTTAATTTATTTGCTCAAACAAAAAGTAAGCACTTTAAGGAATTAAAAGAAGATAAAGGTGATTTCTATATGTTAGGTTGGGGAGTTCCAACTTTGGATAGTCACTACGTATTCCATTACTTATACGAGTCTGGTGCTAGCTGGAATAAAGTAAACTTTAGTAACAGCGAAGTTGACGCTGCAATTAGAGTTATGGAAGGCGAAGTTGACTTGGATAAAAGAAATGCTGCTATTGCAAATGCTTGGAAAATTGTAAAAGACGATATCTCGTATCTTCCTCTACATCACCAAGTAATTTCTTGGGCAACTAAAAAAAATGTAGATGTTCCAATTAGACCGAATAATGAACCATTATTCCGTTTTGCAAGTTTTAAATAAATAACTTTTTTATAAGCCCTTTGTTTTTACAAAGGGCTTATAAGTATAAATATTTCTTAAATTGATAAAGTATTTTTTCAAACGTCTGATTCAGTCGGTAATAGTGATGCTTGTCGTATCATTTGTTTCTTTTTCTTTATTTAATTTTGTGGGAGATCCAATTAACAATATGGTTGGTGAAGAAACTTCAGATGAAGAAAGAGCAGAATTAAGAGAAACTCTTGGACTGACCGATCCAATACATATTCAATTTTCAAGGTTTGTAGTCAATGCTTCCAAAGGGGAATTTGGGATTTCGTATCAGTTAAGAAGACCAGTTTCAGAATTAATTATTGAAAGATTGCCAGCAACTATGGAATTAGTTTTAATTTCTGCATTAATCGCATTAGTTTCAGGAACATTATTAGGAGTGTACACAGGTATTAATAGAAAAGGTTTTTTGAGTGATTTTATATTGGCCGTATCACTCTTAGGAGTATCTCTTCCAACTTTTGTAATTGGTATACTTTTTATTTATTTATTCGCAGTAATATTAGGTGTACTCCCATCCTTTGGAAGAGGAGAGGTGATTGACTTAGGATTTTGGACTACTGGACTTTTAACAGTTTCAGGATTGAAAGCAATTATACTTCCATCTGTAACACTAAGCCTTTTTCAAATGACTTATATAATTAGATTAGTAAGAGCTGAGATGATGGAAATCTTACAAACTGATTATATAAAGTTTGCAAGGGCAAGGGGAATAAGTGAAAAAAGTATAAATTATAAACATGCACTAAAAAATGGATTAATTCCTGTCATAACTATAGCAGGAATAAATATAGGTACATTAGTTGCTTTCTCAATTATTACCGAAACTGTTTTTCAATGGCCTGGTATGGGCTTTTTATTTATTCAGGCGGTTCAATTCGTAGATATACCAATTATGTCGGCTTATTTAGTATTTATAGCTTTTGTATTTGTAATGATAAATTTTATTGTAGATATTCTATATTATTTTATTGATCCAAGAATTCGAGTTAAAGGTGATGCTACAAGTGGATAATAAAACACTTAATTCTTGGGAAAGATTAAGAGATAGCGACATTTACTTTAGTTTTATTAAATCTCCAACTGCAATTATATCATCAATAATATTATTAATAATTTTCTTTTGTTCTTTTTTTGTTGAGTTTGTTACTCCTCATAACCCGTTTGACCCTGCATCATTATCTCTAATGGAAGCTTTTACTCCTCCTTCATGGACAGAGGATGGTATAGCAAAATTTATCTTAGGTACAGATGGACAAGGAAGAGATATGCTTTCAACAATTCTTTACGGTTCGCGAATTTCATTAATAGTTGGATTTTCAGCAATTATTTTTAGTTTAATTTTAGGTGTCTCCCTAGGTTTAACAGCAGGTTACTTTGGTGGAAAATATGAGATGATAGTAATGAGATTAACAGATGTTCAGCTGACAGTACCGAGTATATTAATGGCTCTATTAGTTGATGGTATTGCAAGAGGTATCATCTCCAGAGAAATGCATGACGAGATGGCAATATATGTTTTAATTTTTGCAATAGGCATTTCAGAGTGGCCTCAATTTGCAAGAGTTTCTCGTGCAGCAACTTTAGTAGAAAAAAATAAAGATTATGTTTCAGCTTCATCAATTATAGGTGTTTCAAATTTACTTATTATGTTTAAGCATATACTGCCAAATATAATGAGACCTGTTTTGGTAATAGGCACAATTGGACTAGCTCTTGCTATAATTGCAGAGTCAACATTGAGTTTTTTAGGAGTTGGAGTTCCTCCAACAACACCATCATTAGGTACATTAATTAGATTAGGAAATGATTTTTTGTTTTCAGGTGAGTGGTGGATAACATTCTTTCCTGCAATATTCTTAGTTATTCTTGCTTTCTCAATTAACTTATTAGGAGATTGGATGAGAGATACACTTAACCCAAGGTTAAAAAAATGACTTTTCTTAAAATAAGTAATTTGAGTGTCGACTATAAAATGAGAAAAGAAACCGTGAATGCTGCAAAAAATATAAATATAAACATTAAAAAAGGTGAAATAGTTGGATTAGTTGGAGAGTCTGGTTCTGGAAAAAGCACTGTAGCTAATGCGATTGTAAATTTAATTGATGAACCAGGTAAAGTTTCAAGTGGATCAATATTGATGGGAGAAACAAATATCAGCGAAAATCCAGAAACAATTGTTCAGTATCGAGGAAAAAAAATTGGATTAATATTTCAAGATCCTCAAACTTCTTTAAATCCAATCTTAACAATTGGTGAACAGCTTATAGAAACAATACAGACTCATATAAATTTAGGTTCAGAGGATGCAAAAAATAAAGCAATTAATTTATTAAAAGAAGTTGGGATCAAGGATGCCGAAAAAAGGTTTTATAATTACCCTCATCAATTTTCTGGTGGTATGAGACAAAGAGTTGTTATTTCTCTTGCTTTATGTTGTGAGCCCGAATTATTAATTGCAGATGAACCAACAACAGCACTAGACGTTTCTATTCAGTCTCAAATTTTAGAATTAATTAAAAGATTAACAAAAGAGAGAAATTTAGCTGTAATACTTATTACTCACGATATGGGCGTTATCGCTGAAACTACAGATAGAGTGGCTGTAATGAAAAATGGAGATTTAGTTGAAATAGGTTTAACCAAACAGATATTGGTTGAACCTAAGGAAAAATACACAAAAAGCTTAGTTAGCTCTGTACCACCAACTAATAAAAAAATATCTAGATTTACAATAATAGAAAAAGAGAATGTTAATAATCAAAATAATAACATTAAAATATTAAACAGGTGGTCCAAAAAGATAATTGTTGATCAAAATTTAATAGAAATAAAAAACTTGAGTAAATCTTTTGACGATAGTTTTTTCACGGAGAATACAAAGAATTCTGTAATGGCTGTAGATGATGTCTCACTAAATATAAAAGAAGGGCAATCCTTTGGTTTAGTGGGTGAGAGTGGAAGTGGTAAAACAACAATAGCAAAAATGGTTGTTAATTTGTTTAAGCCTAGTTCTGGAGATATTTATTTTGACAGTGTTAATGTTACCAAAATTAAAAAAAACAAAGATCTACTTAAATTTAGAAAACAAATTCAAATGATCTTTCAGGATCCATTTTCTTCGTTAAATGGAAGACTAAAAGTAAAGGAAATTATTGCAGAACCTATTAAACTTCATAATCCAGATATAAAATCTATTGAATTAGATAGTTATATACATGATTTATTAGAGTCTGTTGAATTAACTCAACAGTCTGCAATCAGATATCCCCATGAATTTTCAGGGGGACAAAGACAAAGAATATCAATAGCAAGAGCATTAGCCACACAACCAAGACTTCTTGTTTGTGATGAACCTACATCAGCATTAGATGTGAGCATTCAAGCTCAAATATTAAACTTATTAAAAGATCTTCAAGAACAGTTAAATCTCACTATTTTATTTATAAGCCATGATTTACCGGTTGTTAGGCAAATGTGTGATAAAATAGCTGTGCTTAAAGACGGAAAATTATGTGAAGTGTCCGAAACAGAAGAGCTGTTTAAAAATCCTAAACATAATTATACTAAGGAACTACTAAAATTAATGCCAAAAATTGAATCAATTTATAACTAAAAGGAGAAAACTATGACAATATTTAAAAAAATTTCTGAAAGTGAGGCTACTGGAAAGGTAAAAGAAATTTTTGATGAAATAAAAGAAGCCCGACAAATAACTGAAATTCCAAATTTTTGGAAAACTATGGCTAATAGTCCTGAAACATTAGAAAGAACCTGGAGATCATTACAGCAAGTAATGGGAAAAGGTGAATTAGACCCTGCCGTAAAGGAGCTCATATATGTTGCAGTTTCAATTACTAACAATTGTGAATATTGTATTAAATCTCATTCTTTAGCTGCCAGAAAAAAAGGTGCCACAGATGGAATGATAAATGAAATGATTGCAATTGTTGGAATGGCAAATGAAACAAATCGTTTAGTTGAAGGTTATCAAGTAGAAGTAGACGACTTTCTAAAATAAAATGAATTTTGATTTTGTTTACAAGATATGTACAAAATCTGAGTGGAGTGAGGCAAAACAAAATAATGTTTTTAAAGGCACTGCATTAGATTTAAAAGATGGTTATATCCATTTTTCAGATAAAGATCAGGTCAAGCAAACACTAAATAAGTTTTATATTAATCAAACTAATTTAATAATTCTTAAAGTGGATGCTCTAAAATTAAAAAATCTGGTTTGGGAGCAATCAACTGATGGCAATATGTTTCCACATTTATACTCACACCTAAATTTAGATTTTGTAGTTAAAGAATATACGATTGATTTAAAAGATGACGGTAAGCATGAGCTACCAGATGAACTTTAACTTTTAATTTGATTTACCAACCAAGTTTACGATTAAAACTCCAGATATAATTAGTAATAGACCTATTATTGTAAAAAAGTCAGGAATTTGGTTAAATTTGTAAACACCCACAACTGAAGTAGCTATTATACATAGTCCTGCAAATGAAGCATAAGTTACGCCAACGGGAATTGTTTTCATAACTAACGATAGTGTATACATGCATGCTACAATTGTTATTGCTGTAAAGACACTTGGTAAAAATATTGTAAAACCATTCGCAGCTTTGGCAAAACCATTTGATGCAGTTCCAAGGGCAACTGCAATAATTAAAATTATATAAGCAGTTAAATTACTCATAATGAAAGAATAATATATCCTTAACTAATATCTACAAATTTTTTTTATTTATTTGATTGTTATAGGACCGACCATTCCACTTTCATAATGACCAGGAATATTACATGCCATTTCTAAAGAAATATCTTTTGAAAACTTCCAAATAATTTCTCCTGTTTTATTTGGTTCTAGCATTACACTATTTGCGTGTTTGTGGCCCAGTGAATGATCTTTTTTAGACATTTCTTTCATTTTTTTATGATCAATTCGGTCGCCTAAAAGAATATCGTGTTCAATTAATCTTGCCATTTCGGGTTGGTGATCAATATGCATCTTTTTAGTGCCAATATTATATTCATGCACCAGTTCACCTAAATTTTTAACAATTATCTTTACTGTTTCGCCTTTTTTAACTTGAATTGACTTAGGCTCATAATAATTGTCATACATCTTTACTTCTATTACTCTTGTAACATCATTTGGATCGCCTTTAGATCCAATCATCTTCATTGAAGCTGCATTTGAATTAAAGGTGATAAAAATAAATAAAAGTATTAGTTTTTTCATTATTTAGGCATTGGTGTTGCGCCAGTCTCTAAACTCAAGATTTTTCCATTATCATATTTGTAGACTGCCATTACTGCTTCTGTATTTCCGTCATCAAATGTTACAAATGCGTGGTGTACACCAACTTCATCGTTTTCATATACAACTCGTGTATCTCTTTGATTAATATCACCGCTCATCGCCCATTTGATCACTTCAGCTTTACCTAAAGTATTTCCTGATTTATGCATTGTAAATTTGAAATCGTCATGCAAAAGTTCATTCATAGCTGCTTCATCTTTATTTTTTAGGGCAGCGCTATATTTCTCTAATATTGACATTTTTTTCTCCTATTTTTAATATTTTTATATTCCTTCAACAATTATAGAATTTGACACAGCATTATCATGTCTTATCTGTCTAATTGGTTTGTATTCCTCTGAGTTATACCATTCCATCGCTTTTTCTTTTGATTGAAATTTAATCACAATAGATCTAGGATTATTCCATTCACCCTCAATAACTGTCATCTCTCCACCTCTAACCAAGTATTCTCCACCAAATTTTTCAACGATAGATTTAACTTTTGTGACATATTCTTTATAGTTATCCGGATTGTTGACCTTAATACTTGATAATACATAAGCACTCATAATTTACTCCTTTTTTTTATAATAAATTATATCTTATTCAGCAGGCTTGACGACAGTTTTTGCAGCACTTGCAGCATTACTAAAAGCTTTATTGTAATCTATTACTTCATGGACCATTAAATCATCCATAAGGCCAGAATTTTTAAAAGCTATCTTTAATGCAACGGCTTGTTCGTATTCCCCTTCAACACAAGAGATTACATCAAATCTACCTCTAACCCACTCGTAAGAAATAAGCTTTAAACCGGCTGCCTCTGTTACCTTTTTTGTAGAAGCAAATCTGTCTGCAGTTGGTTCGTGCTGCATTCTCTTCATTAGTTCTCCACTTATCTTGCCTATTAAGTAAAATTTTGCCATATTACATTTCAACCTTAGTTAAATCCCAAGCAGTCATTTTCTCAACACACTCATCGTAAATTGACTTACCAACTGGATGTGTGCCAGATACTAGTTCTTTCATTTTTTCCATATTATGAACAAATACCTTAAACATTACACCACTTTTATCTGGCTTTACCGCGCCTATAGTTTTTTCTGGATGAGCTGCTGATTTTCTTACACTCATACCCTCATCTGATTGCATCCATCCCATAAATTTTTCAAGCTTTCCTTCTTTCAAATCTACGATTACTAACACTTCTTTTTCCATTTATTCCTCCATTTTTGTTTATAATTTTAGTTAATCTTATAATTTTAATTTAATCTGAGCAAATACTCATTACTGTTGTCTCTCTTTTATGTCCAGACTCTTCAATTATTTTTGCATTTTCAGGTTTTTCCATAAATTTTTGCATAGTATCCGCAGCGGGTGTCTCCATCACAATATGAACCTTATTTGGATTTTCTAATTCATTTCCAACGTAAATAGTTTTGATACCTGCTGCTTCTCTTGGTCCAGAGTGTTCATCAAACATTTTTTTCCAATGAGCCCAGTCTTTTACCTCAAAGTTACCAACCATTTTTACCATGTTATTCTATCCAAACCCCAGCAAACTTATATGCTTTATCAAAAGTTTTAAACACAATGTTAGCCATATTAACTCCTTTGTAAGTTTATAGTTATTTTGGTATTTTTGTTGCTCCAGTTTCTAATTCAATGATTTTACCATCTTTAAATTTCCAACAGCACATAAGAGCTTCAGTATTTCCATCTTGATAAGTAACATATGCATGATCAAAACCAATTTCGTCATTTTCAAAAAGAATTCGGTATTTAGCAGGACTCATCATACCCTTGCTCACAGCTTCAACCATTCCTGCTTTTCCCATATGTACATATTCTCCTTTAAGATGGGAAAACATTTTGTAGTCATCGTGCACCAGCTCACCAGCTGCTGCACCATCTTTTTCCATGATTGCTTTGTTTAGTTTTTCTAAAATTGACATATTGATTCTTACTTTTTCATTGCATTAGCACTGCTTAGAGTATCATCAAAAGCCATGAACATAGACATTTTTCCATCAGTTACTTCAAAATAATGACCAAATATAGTGTCCATTCCATCTGCTGTTGCCTTACATTTTGCGAATACTTTATTTCCTTCTGCAATCATAAATTCAGGACTTACTGAAAAATTATTCCATAACTGTGGAATTAACGACATTGTTTTCATCATAGCTTCTTTTCCTTTGTGAGTTCCTGACATTGGATGTTTGTCACCAGGAAAAATCCAAGTTATGTCATCATGCACTACTTCAGTAAAGAAAGTTTGCATATCTCCTTTAGCAAACAGATCATAGCCTTTTTTTACTAATTCTTTTGGTTCCATAAAATCTCCTTTAATTTAAATTTTTTATACTTTGAATTAATTTATTAAATAAAGATAAAGCTTTTATTACAAATCAGCTATGCGTGATTATATCCAGTGAGGATAAGGAAGGCCTTTTTCTTGTAAAAAAGATTTATTAAACATCTTTGAGTTGTATTTATCAGATTTGTCACAAAGAATTGTGACAATCGTTTTACCTGGTCCTAAAAGTTTACCCAATCTTATTGCTCCAGCTATGTTTACTCCACAACTTGTACCTAAACTTAAGCCTTCTTTTTCAATTAAATCAAATAAAACAGGCAAAGACTCATGATCACTTATTGAAAATGCTCCATCAATTTTTGCTTTTGCAAAATTTGCAGTAACTCTACTAGATCCAATACCTTCAGTTATTGAACCACCTTCACTCTTTAATTCACCATTTTCAATGTAACTATAAAGAGAGGAACCTGTTGGATCCGATAAATATATTTTAATATCTTTATTCTTTTCTTTTAAAAAACTACTTACTCCTGCAATTGTGCCACCAGTACCTGATGAACATACAAAACCATCAATTTTGCCGTCAGTTTGTTCCCATATTTCTGGTCCTGTTGTTTCATAATGACCTTTAGAATTAGCAGTATTATCAAATTGATTAGCCCAAACTACACCGTAATTGTTACTACTCTTCAACTCATCAGCCAATCTTCCTGCATATTTAACAAAGTTATTTTCATCTTTATAAGGTTTTGGTGGAACCAACCTTAAATCAGCTCCAATATTTCTTAATAAATCTTTTTTTTCTTGTGTTTGATTATCGTTCATCACGATAATAGTTTTATAACCAATAGAATTTCCTAAAAGACACAACCCAATCCCAGTATTACCAGCAGTTCCCTCAACAATTGTTCCACCTTTTGAAATTAGTTTTTTTTCTTCAGCATCTCTAATCAGAGCTAAAGCTGCTCTATCTTTTACAGAGCCACCGGGATTAAGGTACTCTGCTTTTCCATAAATATTACAACCAGTAATTTCTGATGCGGCTTTTAATTTAAATAAAGGAGTATTTCCTATTGCTTCGACAAAATTATTTTGTAAAGTTTTCATACATCAAGCTTTGTATCACCACCTGGTGCAACACCATAGGGTTTAAATTCTTCAGATGCAGTTCCAACATTTTTTGCAGGAATACCAACCATTACTGCATTTTCTGGAACATCTTTTGTAACAACAGCGTTGGCTCCAATTTTTGCATTTTTACCAACAACAACTGGTCCAAGGATTTGTGCACCAGATCCTACAACTACATTTTCTTTTAATGTTGGGTGTCTCTTAACATTTCTTTGATTATCTGAATTTATACTTGGAGCAATTCCGCCTAATGTTGCCATGTGATAGATGGTAACATTATCTCCAATATCAGATGTTTCTCCAATTACTACTCCCATGCCATGATCTATAAAAAGATTTTTTCCAATTTTAGCATTTGGATGGATTTCTATGCCTGTTAAAAATCTTGAGAACTGGGAAATTATTCTTGCAACAAGATGAAATTTTGCAATTGAAAAAAAATTTGCAATTCTATGAAAAAATACAGCTTTAACTCCAGGATAAGTTAGTATTAAACTCAACTTTGATCTTGCAGCAGGATCTCTTTTAATTATCGACTCTAAAAAATCATTCATGTTTATTTAAGATTAGTTATTTAAATTTAACTACTTGTTACAACAGCAGTTTTTTGATGATGGTTTGCAATCACAATTTTTACAAACGCATCTGTCACAAGAACAGTTCTCACATTTACAATGTGTATTATTACATACCATAAGAGTTATATAATTGTATATTTTTTAAAAACAATACTAATAATAACCCTGATTTTAGAGTTCTTTAAGTGTTAATCCCTTTAGATTTGCTGGTACTGCGATATCCATCATTTTTGGATTGGCAAGATTAAGATTATTCATTATTTCTGCATATTCCTCTTTTGAGCTTACTTGAAGTCTTGGATTATTATTCTTTTCATTACCTATTGTTGAATTTTTTTTTCCATTATAATCATGGGCAGGGTATACAAGCGTTTCTTCAGGAAGTTTTAACAATTTACCAAATAATGACTCATAAGCCTGATGAGCACTGCCATTTTGAAAGTCAGTTCTACCTGTTCCATTAATTAAAAGAGTATCCCCTGTAAAAACTCTATCTTTCATAAAATAGCTATAAGAACAGTCAGTATGACCTGGGGTGTAAATAGCTTTAAGGTTAATATTTTCAATACTCACATTTTCTTCATCTTTTAATTTAATATCAATAACTTCAGATTTAGAATTCTCACCCATTATACGAGTACAATTTGTTCTTTTGTTTAATTCGTTTAATCCAGTTACATGATCTGCATGAATATGTGTATCTATTACCTTAACCAATTTTAGATCTAAATTTTCTAAATATTTAATATATTCATCAGTATGTTCAATCACGGGGTCAATGATTAATGCTTCTCTCCCTTTACCACTCGATATAATATAAGTATAGGTTGATGATTTTTGATCAAATAGTTGATTAAATATCATTCTTTAAGATTATTAAAATTTGCATACCAAATCAATCTTGATTATAATTATTCTAAATAATAATTAAGGAGAGACTATATGCTTAAAATAAACAGTATGTGTCCAGATTTTCAATGCAAAACTACTGAGGGAGATATTTCTTTTCATGAGTGGCTTGGAGATAGTTGGGGCGTTTTATTTTCTCACCCAAAAGATTTTACACCAGTTTGTACAACAGAATTAGGTTCATTAGGACAGATGAAAGCTGAGTTTGATGCAAGAAATGTAAAAGTTATTGGATTAAGTGTTGATGGGGTAGAGGATCATAAAAAATGGTTGAATGATATTAAAGATGTATCTGGAACAATGCCAGATTATCCTATAATCGCTGACGAAGATTTAAAAGTTGCAAAACTTTTTAATATGTTAGAAGCTGATGCAGGGACAACATCAATGGGTCGAACTGCAGTTGATAATGAGACTGTAAGAACTATTTTTGTGGTAAGACCTGATAAAAGAATTGGTCTTTATTTAACTTATCCTATGGCAACAGGTAGAAATTTCCATGAAATTTTAAGAGCCATAGATTCAATGCAACTGACCGCTAAACATAAAGTTGCAACTCCAGCTAATTGGAAAAAAGGTGAAGATGTAGTTATTCTTCCAGCAGTTAAAGATGAAGAGGCTAAGAAAATTTATCCAGATGGTTGGGAAACAGTTAAACCATATTTAAGAAAAGTACCTGACCCTTCTAAATAAAGGGGTGAAAAAGATACAATAATCTCAGTTTTAGTTAATAAATACTGAAACTGGGTTATTGTTTTTTTAACTTTTTATATTTTTTCATTGAGACATTTGCTACGAGAAGATTTGGATCTACAAACACTTTAGATTGTTTAATTTTTTTAAAAGATTTATAAGCAAATATTGCAATAGGCAACTCTGTACAACCTAAAATAATTTTCTTACATTTGATTTTCATAAGATAATTTACTGCTGGCCTAATTGCTTTCTCAGCTTCTTTTATTTTACCCATTTTGACAAATTTAATTGATTTATTTACTGATGATTTTTGAAGACTGGAAGTTGGACTTACTAAATTAAAACTTTTGTCAAAATATTTATTATAAACTTTAGTATTCAATGTAGCTTCGGTGGATAATATCCCTATTTTGGAGTTTTTTTTACAACTTTTTAGGGTATCTAAGTATACTTCTTTAGGCATACTAAGAATTGGAATTTTAATTTTTTTACTTAGATCATCATACCAGTAGTGAGCAGTATTGCATGGCATTACAATAAATTTGCAACCATTTTTTTGTAATTTCTTACAACCTTCAACCAAAGCATTTAAAACATTGTAATATTTTTTTATGTTTTCTGGTCGTTTAGGTGTATTAGATTTATTGTATAAAACAAACATTGGGTAGTCTTGATCTAGTTTACCTCTATTTATTTTAGCAAGTTTATTGCAAAAATCTAAACCAGCTTGTGTCCCCATTCCTCCAAGAATACCAATCATAATATTTTTTGAATTTTGTTTTAAAAGTTACATTATACAACTATATTTTAAAAATAATTATGCAAGAAATTTATACAGATGATATTGGATCAGGATTTCCACTGATTTTAGTACATGGATACCTTGGGTCTTCAGAAATGTGGAAATTTCAAAAAAATTATTTATGTAAAAATTTTAGAGTTATTTCTCCAGCTTTACCAGGTTTTGGCGAAAGTCATAAAGCAAAATCTTTAAACAGTATAAATTTAATGGCAAAATTCATTATTGAGGAAATTGATAAAAAGAAAATAGAAAAATTTAATTTAATGGGTCACTCAATGGGAGGGATGATAGTCCAAGAAATTGCCAAAATATGTGGTGAAAGAATAAATAAATTAATTTGTTTTGCAACCGGACCTATTGGTGACATTCCAGGTAGATTTGAACCTATAAATACATCTATTAAAAAACTAAGAGAAGAGGGGATAAAACAACAAGTAAAAAGAATACCACCAAAATGGTTTGTCGACGGAGATAAAGCAAAAAATTATTATTTGTGTAAAAATGCAATAGAACATATATCAGAAGAAACAGCTCACAATGCATTAGTTGCAATGAGAGACTGGAATGGACTAGAAAATTTAAAAGATATTAAAAATGAAACTCTAGTAATATGGGGTGATCAAGATAGATCCTATAATTTTGATCAGGTTTCTTTGCTGACCAATAATATTCCAAATTGCGAAATTGAAATATTTAAAAATTGCTGTCATAACGTACATCTTGAGAAGCCAGAAAAGTTTAATAAAACTGTGCAGAATTTTTTGAATAAAACTTGATCATTTTAGGTTTTTGCATATCTGGATTAACATTTTTCAATACTGTAATCATTGACTCTAAAATTAAAAAAAAGTTTAATTAAGTTTATAAATTAAATAAACCTGAGGAAAATATGAATATAATTAAAAAGATACTTGTTGCAGGGATAATTTCACTATTTTTACCAGCTTCAAGTTTTGCTGAAAAAGTAAAAATTGGTGATCCAGGATGGACTGGCGCTACTGCAATTGCAAATTTACTTGCAGCAGTTGTTATAGATAAAATGGGTGGTGAGGCAGAATTAGTGCCAGGAAATAACACTGCTATCTATGGAGCAATTGATAGAAGTAAAGGTGAGATTGAAGTACATCCTGATATATGGCTTCCAAACCAAGAAGCATACACAAATGATCTAGTACCAAAAGGAACTTTAAAATTAAGTAAAAATCCTTACGAGGGTAACCAAGGATATTGTGTATCTCAACAATTTGCAAAAAAAATGAATATCACTGCAATAGAAGATTTGGGTAGACCAGAAGTTGTCAAAGCAATGGATAGTGATGGAAATGGCAAAGGTGAATTTTGGATTGGTGCAGATGGATGGGCTTCAGCTAATGTTAACCAAGTAAAATTAAGAGATTATAAATTATATGATGCTGGAATTGAACCTATCAGAGCAGCAGAAGCAGTTAAAAATGCTAGAGTTCTCGACTCTATTAAAAAAGGTGAGGGTTATGCATTTTATTGCTACAAACCGCATGCAATTTGGGGTATGGCAGACGTTGTTATGCTTGAAGAACCAGCATATGATCCAGCAAAATATAAAATGATCCAACCTAAAGCTGATGCTGACTGGTAT
The DNA here is from genome assembly GCA_902547535.1 of uncultured Pelagibacteraceae bacterium. GTDB lineage: Bacteria > Pseudomonadota > Alphaproteobacteria > Pelagibacterales > Pelagibacteraceae > Pelagibacter. The sequence goes on from CACCOB010000001.1 coordinate 399,766, forward strand.
AAAAAATCATATGTTGCTTCAAAGGATGCTTTGAAACAAATTCAAATTGGATGGGGTACATCTCTTGAGAGCAAATCTCCAGCAATTGTAGAATTTTTCAAAAATTTCCAAATAACAGCAGATGATGTTTCTTGGATGGCATACGAAGTTTCTGTGCAAAAAAGAGATCCAGGAGAAGTTGCTAGAGATTGGATGTCTAAAAATAAATCAACAGTTGACGGCTGGTTAGGTTTATAATTTAGTAATAAAAATTAAATTACCTGGCGACCGTTGGTTGCCAGGTATCATTTTCATTCATTTTAAGTTAAAATATTTTCATGGAAGCAGCTATACAAATTCAAAATGTCTGGAAAATATTTGGTAATACATCACAAGATGCATTAGATGCAATCCAAAATAAAAAAATTTCAAAACAAGAAGCATTAGAGAAATATAATTCTGTAATTGGTGTTTCGGATGTTTCGTTTGATGTCAATAAGGGTGAAATATTTTGTGTAATGGGTTTGTCTGGAAGTGGAAAATCAACACTAGTTAGACACATTAATAGATTATTAGAACCAACATCTGGAAAAATATTAATAAATAATCAGGACGTAATGCAATTTAATAAGGAAAACCTTCAAGAATTAAGAAACAAAAAAATTGGTATGGTTTTTCAAAATTTTGCATTAATGCCTCACAGATCAGTTTTAGATAATATAGCTATGCCTTTGGAAATTAGAGGTGTTAGCAAAAATGATAGATTAGATGCTGCAAATAACATTTTAAACATTGTCGAATTACAAGGATGGGGAAATAAATATGCTCATGAATTATCTGGAGGAATGCAGCAAAGAGTAGGTCTAGCTAGAGCATTAGCAGCAGATCCAGAATTTCTTTTGATGGATGAACCTTTTAGTGCTTTAGATCCGTTAATTAGACGACAACTTCAAAGTGAATTTATAAAACTTTCAAAGCAAATGAAAAAAACAACTGTATTTATAACTCACGATTTAGATGAGGCAGTAAGAGTAGGTCACAGAATAGCTATAATGAGAGATGGAGAGGTAGTACAAATTGGAACACCAGAGCAAATAGTAGTAAATCCATCTGATGAATATGTTGCAGATTTTGTAAAAGGAATTTCAAGATTAAAAGTTGTTCAGGCTAAGACAATTATGCAATCTATCGAAGAATATAAGAAAACTTTTGGAGATAATTTAAGCAATAATGAAAGAGTTAATGAAAACGACATATTAAGCAAACTTATTGAAACTTCAGTATCAGAAGACAAACCAATAATAGTTACAAATAATGACAACTTAGAAGTTGGTATAATTACACAATCAGATTTACTGAAAGCAGTTGTTGAGGGGAATGACAGTGAGTAAAGAAATTAAAAATTTATCTAGATCTGAATTAATTAAAAACTTTGTGATTTCTAGTCCAGATTACTACATTGATGAATTTAAAAAAATTGGAAGCAAACCCTCTTATTCTTTTTCTTTTAATTTATTTGCTGCATTATTTGGACCAATGTGGTTTGGATTAAGAAATATTTGGAATTATGCGCTAGCATTTTTAATAATCGAAACATTTGCTGTTGTTCAAATAATTAGAGGCTTATTTGGAAATATTACCAAAGATGCCTTAGAAAAAATTGATAAAATTCAATCAACTATCGATTTTAGATACAAACAATTAGAGGCTGCAAAAGAGAACAATCCAGATAAAGTCGAAGTCTACGAGAGGGCAATTAAATCACTCGAAGACGCAATGAAGGAATATGTAGTTGATGTTCAGCAAATCGAGGCTTCAGCAATATGGATTACTATTTCAGGAATTGTATTATTAATTTTTGTAAAATTTATTCAAGGAATATTAGCAAATACAGTTTTAGAAAAAAGATATTCTGAATGGTTATCAAATAAATCGATTAGTCCTGGAATGAAAACAAAAAATTATTTTTTAAGTATTGGTTTTACTATAATTATTATGTTTTTTTCAGTAATTCATTATAGCTTTCCAGGTTTCTTCTCAATAATGAATGATTTTCCTACACATCCAGAAATAAGACTCACCTCTATTAAATGGGTTGAAACAATTTTTGATTACGCAGTAATAAAAGGAGATGCAGTATTTACCACAATAACAATTGGAATTAGATCTGTTCTTGATTTTTTAGAACTTTTATTTGTCAAAACACCTTGGATTGTGATTATAACTACCATTGTAGTTTTAACTGCTTTATCGGCAGGCATAAGGACTGCAATATACTCTGCAGGATTTTTAGCTTACATGGGTTTTTTGGGATTTTGGGTTAAAGCAATGACAACACTTGCCTTACTGGGAACGGCTGCAATTTTAAGTATTGTTATTGGAATACCTCTAGGAATTTATTGTGCAAGACGTCAAAGATTTTATTCAATGATAAGACCAATAATGGATTTTATGCAAACAATGCCTGCATTTGTATTTATGATTCCCGTCATTGCATTTTTTGGAACAGGGAAGGTCGCAGCAGTAATCATTACAATGATTTTTGGAGGAACACCTGTCGTGAGACTTACAGTATTAGGCTTGAGAGGAGTTCCTGAAACTATTAGAGAGGCAGCAATAGCTTACGGTGCATCTAAATGGTATCTTCTTAGAAAAGTAGATTTACCGCTTGCAACACCATCAATACTTGCTGGTGTAAATCAAACTGTAATGTTAAGTTTAGCCATGGTTGTTGTGGCTTCACTTATTGGAGCAAAAGGTTTAGGACAGGACGTACTCGAGGCACTTCAATATGCAAATGTTGGACAGGGAATTTTAGCTGGTGTTGCAATATTATTTGTTGCATTAATATTAGATAGAGTAGTTCAAGGTAAGAAAAGAGTATAATACCTTAATGAACAAAAATGTATGGTTGTTATTTGCTAGCAATGCATTTGCATTCTCTGTTGCACCTGTAACTGTTTTTTTAAGTGGAATTATTGGAACTAGTATCAGTCCAATAAAATCTCTTTCAACATTACCTATGTCATTATCAATTGTTGGTACAGCTATTTTTATTATAGCTGCCTCTAAAATTATGAGTATTACAGGAAGAAAAAAAGGTTTTATATTTTCATCTATAACAACTTCATTATTTGCACTATTAGCAGCATATTCTGTATTAAAGCAAAATTTTATTCTGTATTCATTTTCTTGTTTTTGTCTAGGATTTGGAATGGCTTTTGCTCATCAGTATCGTTTTGCTGCAGCGGAAAGTGTTGACAAAAAACAAGCACCAAAAGCTATTTCACTATTACTTTTTGCGGGGATTTTGTCAGCTTTACTGGGTCCAAATTTAGCAAATTTTGGAAAAAATATTATTTCAGAGGGATTGTATGTCGGCTCTTATCTTTGTTTATCTTTATTAACTTTATCATCTATCATTTTTTTAATTTTTTATAAAGAAAACAAAATAATTAATAATAAGAAAAATTTAAAAGGAAGATCAGTTTTAGAATTGATGTCTCAACCAAGATTTTTACAGGCATTAGTCTCGTCATCATTCGCTTACGCAGTTATGTCTTTTTTAATGACTGCTACTCCTATTAGTATGCATATTCATGATAATATGTCTTTAAATAATACAAGTTTTGTAATTCAATTACATATCATAAGCATGTTTTTGCCAGCATTAATTACTGGGAATTTAATTAAAAAATATGGGCATAGTAAAATTATGTATTTTGGTGTCTTATTTTTTATATTTACAATTATACTTAGTTACTTCGATCAAACAGTGATCAACTATCTTTTTTCATTAGTTTTTTTAGGCCTTGGGTGGAATTTTCTATTTATATCTGGAACAAGTTTATTAGTTTTAAATTATAAAGAAGAAGAAAGATTTAGAGCACAAGGATTTAATGATTTTATCGTCTTTTCAATTCAAGCTACAGCAAGTTTAACAGCGGGAATTGTTTTAAGTTTTACAAGTTGGAAAATAATGAACATATTATGTATCCCATTTTTAATAATTATAATTTTTACCACCTTTAGAGCTGACAGATTGTTAAATAAAAACAACTAAAGACGTGTCAACTTGTTACACCACATAGTTATTGTTTATTGACTTTAAAAGAATATATCACCGCTATGACTAGATATAATAAATTAATAAGTTCATTTATAATATTAATCAGTATATTTTTTACGAATATAGCTTTAGGTGCGGATGTTACAGTGGAAATGCTTAACAGGCTTGATAAAGAGTCAAATGTTTTTGAGCCTAAAATAGTAAGAGTTAACCCTGGAGATACAGTTCTTTGGAAGGCGACAGATAAAGGACATAATGTTGAATTCATAAAAAAAGGTGTGCCAGAAGGCGTTGGTAAGTTTAAATCAAAGTTCAATAAAGATGTCGAATATAAATTCGAGGTCCCAGGTATTTATGCTTACTGGTGTACACCACACAAAAATATGGGAATGATTGGTTTTGTAGTTGTTGGAGACGATAAATCAAACCTTGATGCTATTAAAAAACTTAGATTTTCATCTAAATCAAAAAAATTAGCACCAGGTTTAATAGACCAACTATAAATCAGCAAATATTTTTGAGTTAAGCCGTCTAACTTTTATAAATGAATCCTTGTACTTCCCGGAGCGGTGAAAATCGCCCGGGAATGCAATACATTTGAGTTTAGCTTTTTTAGCATATTTTAAACTGATCTCTGTGTCTTCAATTGCTAAACAATTTTTATTTGAAAGTTTTAATTTTTTTAGACAATGTAAGTAAATATCTGTCTTATTGTTAAAGTTTTTTATAATTTTGTCATGTCCGATGTAATCAAAATCTCTTTTTTTTATATATTTATTTAATGATATAAATACTGCATCAACATTATTTTTTGTAGTAGAGGTTACAAAGCCAATTTTTAATTTATTTTTTTTACAATATTTGATCACATCAATTACTCCAGCACGTGGCTTTAATTTATTCTTTTTTAAAAAATTATTAAAAATTAAAGTTTTTAAATTTCTAATTTTTTTTGCATTAACTAACGTTTTTTTCTCTAGACTAAATTTTTTTACTCTTTTTTCTCCGCCGGATTTTTTTAACATAGATTGATACAATACTTTACTCCAATGCCATTTTAATCCTGAGATTTTAAAAGCTAAATTAAAGCAATTTCTTTGAATATTGGATGTTTCAACTATTGTACCAATAGAACCAAATAGTAAGGCTTTAATTGCCATTATCCTTTAACAGCACCAGTAGTTAAGCCACTTATTACTTGTCTTTGAAAAAACATGACTAACATAAATAATGGTGCAGTTGCTGACACAACTGCTGAAACAGCCCACATTAAATTACCTTCGTGTTGATTTGTACCAAGATAACTTTGAATTTTTGGGACCATTGTGTGGTTTTCTTGATTTAATAATAATGCAGTAACTGTAAAGTCATTATAAGCCAACATTAGACTAAACAAACCAGCTGTAATAACTCCAGGCCACATTACGGGCATGATTATATACCTAAATGCTTGAAAATATGAGCAACCATCAATTAAAGCACTTTCATCTAATTCTTTAGGTACGGTTTTAAAAAAAGAATAAAGTAGCCATAAAGTAAAAGGTTGATTTATTGCAACTAAAACCACAATTGTGGTTGGTAAAATTCCCCAAATCTGTAATTCAAAAAATGGAAAAAGATATCCTGAGACTAATGTTATATGTGGCATTGCTCTAAAAATTAATGCTGCGATTAATATCCAAAAAGCATATCTTTCAGTAGATCTAGATAAAGCATAAGCACCTAAAGTTCCTAAAAAAAGTGATATAGAGACAACAAATACTGTTACTATTATCGTATTTCTCGATGCTTTCCAAAATTCACCTTCAGTCCAGGCTTCAGAATATGCTTTTGAAGTAAATTGACCTCCTGTTTCTAATAACGTATTAAATGCTGAGATCGCATACCACCAATCAGCTCTAGAAAAAAAATCTGCTCTTACTTTAAATGATCCCCAAAAAGTCCAAATGAATGGAAAGCATGCAATTAATAACCATATTATTATAAAAGTCGTGTTAAATGTTTTAAGGGCATTTGATCTTTTGTCTAAACCATATTCCATTATCTTGCCGTCCTAAATTCTTTCCAAGTCCTAATTAATACTGGTGCTAACAATATAGCTATACCGATAATAGTCATCATAGAAGTTGCTGCTGCAGAACCAAATAAGATTACTTCTTCATTGACTAAATTATCATATATTAACCATGATAAAGATTGAGCACTTCCTTCAGCGCTAAAACCAATTATTGGCTCAAAGACTCTAAAATTGTCCATTAATGATATTAAAGCTACAAAAGTAACAACCGGATAAATATGTGGTAACACAATATGTCTAATTCTTTGGTATCTTGATGCTCCATCGATAATTGCTGCCTCAACAGGTTCTTGAGGTACTGTTTGTAATGCAGCATAAAAAACTACAAAAGCAAAAGGGGAATGATGCCAAATTCCATAGATAATTATCGTTATCCATGTAAGCGTTCTAGATGATTTTAAAGATAGATATGGATCTTCCATCATTAATTGTAAATTTGCACCAATAATACCTTCTGCATCAATCATCCAAAATAAAACAAGAGATCCTACTAATGGAGTAACTATCATTGGTAATATTGTACCAAATATTAATGGGCCTCTTATTTTTCTAGATATTGCATTTAAACTTAACGCTATTATGAAACCTAGTAATAAAACATTGGGAGTTACAAACAAACAATATGTTAAAGTAAATAAAAGGGCTTTATAAAAAGGTAAATTTGTAACTTGATTGATAAATTCTCCAAAGGAGTCAGTTTCTTTCCAAAAATCTGATATTTGCTCAATAGCTAAGTGATTTCTATCTATATAAGTACCAAATCCGTTAAATTTACCCAAAGGTTTTTCATCTCTTAATATGGATGTTGCTTCTTGATCAACAACTATTGAAACTGTACAGCCAAAAGGATCGCATTTCTTAACTTCTTTTACTACTTGATCATGTTGGGCATAAAAAGATTGGATACCAGTAGATATTATTGGCAAACCAATAAACAAAATCATTGCCAAACCAGTTGGCAAGAAAAACCAGAAAAAAGTTTTATTTGGCATTTAAAATTAAGTGGGGATTAAATCCCCACTTAAATATTTATTTTATAGAAAGCCTTGTTCTTTAGCTTTACTTATGTAAGCAGCTTCAACATCTTTCAATGCTTGTTCTGCAGACTCTTTACCTTGTAAGAACTCAACTATTTCACTTCCTAATGCACCATGCATTAAACCCATTTGTGGTAACATCGGGTAAGGTTTTGCTCCCATTTTTACAGCTTCAATCACACCAATAGATTTTGGTCCTGGTACAAAACCTTCAACTAACCAAACAGCTTGGTCAGCTGCATCTGCAACCATTTTTTTATTTGAAGCAGCATGAGCTAGAGCTATAAAAGTTGCCTCTGCATCACTGTCAGATCTATTTTTTGCTAAAGTAAATCCATCCCACCATAATGTAGCTGCTGGAATATTTCCTCCACCAACAGTTGCCGGTCCAGTTAATTTAGTTGCTGCAGTAATTTTTGCATCACCTTCGTCATCTAATAAAGTTCCAGATCTTGATGCCCATAATGTCATCAGAGCAACTTTACCAGATTCCCACTCAACTTTAATTGCTTCACTATCATGAGTAAGATAATCCGGGTTACTTAAACTTGCTAACTTTTTAAGCATATTCAGTGTAGCCACACCTTTTGCATTATTGATATTTGGTTCAGCAGTTCCAGCTTTAAAGAATTCACCACCATGACCAATGAACATGTTTACAAATTCTTCAGCTAAATTCCATCCAGCTTTATACGCAGCTGCATACGGATGTTGCATTTTACCTGATGCTCTTATTTTTTCAGATGCAGCAACAACTTCTTCGTAAGTTTTAGGTACAGGTATACCTAATTCTTTTAAAACATCTTCTCTGTAATACAAATGTTGAGTGTTTGCCATAAATGCAACAGCCATTACTTTTCCATCTATTGTAATTAATTGTGAGTCTTGAATTCCTTTTCCATATTTTTTAACTAAATCATCCATAGGTCTAATTAAATCTTGATTCATTAAAGGAACAATTGAACTATTAGCTGCAATTCTTGCTGAAAATTCAGAAGGGTTTGCAGTTAAAGCTGGAACAGCTATTTTGTTGTGTTCTGATGAGTGAGTAACTTTAAAATCTGCACTCCCTTTACATCCTTTAGCTGTTTCTACAAATGTTCTTAATGCTGGAAAATCATTTGCTAAAATATTTATTGAACCACTTGGTTTACTGCAATGCCCATCAGCATATGCCGTTGTTCCAAAAAGCACGAACAATAAGGTTAATAGTATTTTTCTCATATTATCTCTCTTTTTTGGTTGTTTATAATTATTCTAATGAAACTATATCTTTAAGGATTATCTAATAAAAGAGATTTTTAAATCACTTTTGACGCAAGTCCTGATCCAATCACAAGTGACTCTAGTTTTTTATAAACTATATTTTCATCAACATTCCCAAATCCAGCAAATGTGCTAAATCCACAATCAGTGCCGGCCATTAATTGGCTAGGATCTATTACTTTAGAAAAGGCCAAAATTCTATGTTTTACAACATCTGGATGTTCAATAAAATTACTTGTGGACTCGATTACTCCTGGAATAATAATTTTATCTTTTGGAAGTTTTATATTTTCAAATACTTCCCATTCATGAGCATGCCTAGGGTTAGCAGACTCTATCAAATACATATTTATGTTGGCTTTAAAAGCTATCTCAATAATTTTATTTAACCCAATATCGTGAATGTGAGGTCCCTCATAATTTCCCCAACAAATATGCATTCTTACTTTATTTGGATCAATATTTTCTAATGACTTATTTAAAACCTCGACATGTTTGTTTGCTCTTTCTAAAAAATTTTCCTCTGAAATGTCCTTATAAATCATATGCCTTGATAAAGCGAGGTCAGGGCAATCGATCTGAAGAGAAAGACCACTATCAATAATTTTTTCATATTCAAATTTCATAATATCTGAAAGCTTTTCTAAATATTCATTATCATTTTTGTAAAATTTATTAGGTAGAAAATTACAAATAACTCCTGGTGATGGAGAATTCATAAACCCGTCACTATGAGAATTTTTATTTAATGCATCTTTAAAATTAATAATATCTTTATTAATTGAAACATTATCTTTTAATTTTAATTCACTTGTGCAACATGGTCTTTTATATGTCGGGGTTCCACCAGATTGTACAAGTTTTTTTTTAAAAGATGGAAAATCATCCAAGTCTTTTGGAGCTTTTCTTTCACTTTCTCCTGAAAAACCTTCAACTCTATCTTTAATATATGTTGCATAACTAATTTTTGACATTTCTCCATCACTTATTATATCAATTCCTGTATCAATCTGTTTTTTTACAACTTCTAAAACATTATTTCTTACAACTTCGTCAAATTTTTTTATGCTTATTTCTTCTTTATTATCTTTCGAGGCTAAAAGACTTGATAGTTCATTTGATCTGGGTAGGCTTCCGACATGTGTGGTTTTTATTTTAACCATGATTTAATAAAATTTGTTTCCATATAGCAACTTCATCAAACAATACCCACTCTCTTATAATAGAGTTGGAGTAAAATTCTGCATGATTAATTCCCATTATAAATATTTTTTTATTTGAAGCTTTATCATAATCCATACTGTCGTTACTGTGAGTACCTTCTAAAAACCATCTAACTGATATTCTTGGGTTTTGACCTGCTTCCTCTAAAAAACCTACATGTTCTATAGTAAATTTTATGTTTGAAAATATTGCTTTTAGAGAATTCCATTTTTCTTTAATATCGTCTCTTCCATGGCCAATTTTATTTCCAGGCCAAAAAATATTAGCAGCTCTATCATATCCTTCAAATTTATAGTCATAATTAAAAATATTTTTAAGTATCTTTGTATATTTTTCAGCTTTTGATCCTTTTTTATAAGTCTCAGCTTCATAATTTGAACTTTTATCAGTTTCATGATCAAATAACTTGGATGCAGTTGAAATTCCCCCTTCACTTTCAATTATTTTCTTTGCAAATTCTTTTGGAGAGTAACCAATCTGTCTTACCATCGCTCCTTGATCTCTAACAATCCACTCGTCATAAACTTGATTTTCTTTACATGCACAATCAGCAATTACTCTATAATAAATATCTATTCCACTAGGCTTTCCATAAAAACCATCACCTAGGTGTGTTCCTTTACTTAATATTCTATGGGAAGAGTGATATCCAATTTTGTCATTACCATTCCAAATAACATCCTCACCTAACAATTGTCTGTTAGGAAATTCTTTTAAAGTTGCATATGTTGCGTCTATAACTGGTTTATTGCCATGAGTAATTCCAAATGGTGATCTTACTGGTATATCTTTTGTATAAAATTTACCTATAGACTCAACATCTTTACCTTCCCAAATTTGCTCAGTTATTTTTAATATATAGTCAGGAAAGTCTTTGTATTTCTTATCAAAACCTTTCATTATATTTGTGATACACAATTAAGAAGTGACTCATTTTTTTCGTCAATTTTAATACTAATTTTGGATCCAACTGGGACTGAAAATGTATCTTTATAATCTAATTCAATGGATGAATTGTCCGTTTCAATGTTCCATTTCCCTTTTTGTGAAAAAAAAATTGTAGGTTTATTAAATTTTAAATTTTCAACTCCTCCTATTGTAGATTTAAAAGTGCTTAAGCTAAATCCAGTATCTTGTTTTATAATTGGCGTTATTGATTTGTTTTGAAAGTTATTACCTAAAATATGCGAAACTTTAACATTATTTCCAATATTGTTTTCATTTTCAAGTCTCTTGTTAGTCTCACATATATTTTTTTGTAATTGTTCTAGCTTATAATTATCAAATTTTATAATTTCATCCTTTGATATTGGGTCAAGTAATTTTCTACCATTTGGAATTTCTTGACTGTTTAAATCAATCAAAGAATTATCATCTAATAGCGCCATACCAGTTTGTTTTGCTTTTTTAAGAACTTCAGGCATCCATGTTACAATTCCAGGATCATCTCCACCAAGAACAACAAAAATAAAACCCTCCTCATCTCCTACATTTTCAAATGCTCTAAACATATTTGTTGGCATAGATATAATATCGCCTGCATTTAATATTGTCTCATCTTCACCTTTAGAACCCCAATAAAACCTCCATTTACCTGAATAAATTATGAATACTTCGGCAGTCAAATGGCTATGCAGTCCAGAACCATTTAAGGGTTTTGCAGAAACAGCACCCAAGTTAAATCCATGTGGTTGTGATATTTTAATTGATTGATTAGAATCTTCAGCAACGCCTGGTCCTAAAATAGAATAATTTTTTCTCTCTTTATGACCTTTTAATTTACCTTCAACAAAGGGTAAAGTGCTAGGAGTTAAGTCCTCAAATTTAGCAAGTCTAATATTCATATTTTTTTAATTATAATATTGTGATACACGAATATTTCCAATAAATAAATATATGCAAATAGAGCAATTTGATACAGGACTTAAAACTAAAACAAACGTTAAAGATATTGTTCTTTCACCAGAACAAAATTTTCGTAATAAAAATTTAATTAGAAGCTATTTAAATCAAATTGTAAATTTAGGATTAAAAGAAATAGATAAAAGTTTGGATAAGGCATTTATAAATGATGCAAAAATCAATTGTTTTCATCCTTTAAATGAGTTTGTTGGAATAAAAAATTTAAAAGAAAAGCTCTGGACACCATTATTAGACGCCTTTCCAGATTTGGAAAGAAGAGAAAATATTTTAGTAGGGGGAGCTTTTAGGGATAAAATTTTAGTAGGGTCATACTCAACGTTATCTGGATACTTTAAAAAGTCATGGTTAGGGATTAAACCAAATTTTAATATGATAAATCTCAGATGTTGTGAAATACACGAACTTAAAGAAGACAAGATAGTAGAAAGTCATATTTTGATTGATGTTATAGATTTCTTAAGACAATGCGGTATTTTTCCAATCAATCCATCGAGAGGATCTGAAGGAGCCTGGTTACCTCCAATAAATACTGATGGTGTAAATTTTTTTGAAAAAGATATTGAAATTTCAAATTCAAGTTTGAAACAAGCTCTTTCAATGAATAGAAGTCTTAATTTTAAACCTGAAACAGAGAACCTATCTGATGAAGAGTTAAAAAAAAGATTAATAGATCACCCTCAAAGAGAATATTGGCATGACAAAATGATATGGTATGGACCATGTGGAATTGGCACCTCAAGATCTTTAGAGGGTTTTATTGATATGCATCAGTTGCCATTTAGAAAATCATTTACTGAAAGAGATTATTTCAAACTTGGTCATTATTGTGAAATAGGGGATGGTAAATTTTCTTTATGTGCTGGTTGGCATAGTTTAGAGGCTTATTATAGTTCAAATGATTGGTTAGGATTTACAGCAAATAATCAAAAACTAACAATGAGAGTTATGGATTTTTATCACCATGATGAAGGAAAAATTCGTGAAAATTGGGTACCAATTGATATACTTCATATATTAAAACAAATAGGCATAGATATTTTGGAAAAAGTTAAAAGTTGAAATGGCAAATATAAAATTCGCAGGCGTTCATAAATCTTTTGGATCAAACAAGATTATATCTGACTTTAACCTTATGGGAAAAGACGATGAATTTCTTGTATTAGTTGGTCCATCTGGCTGTGGAAAGTCAACTTTATTAAGAATGATAGCAGGTTTAGAAAAAATTGATGAGGGCGAAATATTTATAAATCATCAAAAAATTAATGATCTTCATCCCTCAAAAAGACAAACTGCAATGGTATTTCAATCTTATGCTCTTTATCCACACATGAATGTTTATGAGAACATGTCATTTGGACTGAAGATTGAAAAGAAATCTAAGGAAGAAATTGAAACAAAAGTTATGCAAGCAGCTAAAATTTTAAAAATTGAGGAATTACTTAAAAGAAAACCCAAGCAGTTATCTGGAGGTCAGAGGCAAAGAGTTGCCATTGGACGTGCAATTACCCGAAATCCTAAAATATTTTTATTTGATGAACCTTTATCTAATTTGGATGCAGCTTTAAGAGCTGAGATGAGAGTAGAAATTTCAAAGCTTCATAACCAAATCAAAACCAATATGATTTATGTTACCCATGATCAAGTAGAAGCAATGACTTTAGCTGATAGAATTGTAATATTAAATCTTGGAAATATAGAGCAAGTCGGAACACCTGATGAAATTTACAATAATCCATCAAATATTTTTGTTGCTCAATTTATTGGAACACCAAAAATGAATATTTTACCATTAAATAATGAAAATATTATTTCTGATAATAAAATTAATTTCTTAGGCAACGAAATTACCTTTGAAAAAATTAAGTTTGATAAAAGAAAATATTTTATTGGAATAAGACCCGAACATTTTAATGTATCAAATGAGTCTAAATTTAAGTTCAAACCTAAAATTGAATTAGTAGAAAATTTAGGAAATGAAAAGATAGTTTATATGAGTAATGATAATTTAGAGCTTAGTGCAAAAATTTCTAGTCAAATTGATTTTCAAAATGAGCTTAGATTTGATACTAAAGATATTTTTATATTTGATGAAAACGGAAGTAGAATTTAAACTTCCTTGATAAGTATTTACATAATTAACTCAAAATGAATTGGATTATAGTCACAATCATTGCTGCTTTTTTTCAAAATTTAAGATCATCATTTCAGAAAAAAATTAACAAAGATGTTTCTACAATTGCTTCAACGTATGTAAGATTTTCGTTTGCTCTACCTTTAGCTTTACTATTATTTTTTTTTTATTTTAGAGAATTTTCAATTATTAAAGAAATACTTATTCAACCAGGTTTTTTAATCAATGTTACATTGGCATCAATTTTTCAAGTTATTTTTACATTCGTTTTACTCTACCTTTTTAAATTTTCAAATTTTGTAGTAGGTACGTCACTTAGTAAGACAGAAGTTGTACAAGTTGCTTTATTTGAATACTTAATACTTAGTGAAAAACTAAATATAATAGGAATAAGTGGAATTATAATTTCAACTCTGGGAGTAATTATTTTATCTATAAAAAACTTAAAATTTTTTTTTCAAAATATTTTTTCTAAAACTACATTAATTGGATTAATTTCAGGTTTATTTTTGGCTTTGAGTATTGTTTATTTTAGATCTGCAGCGCTTTCTTTGAAAAATTTTGAGTCAAATTTTGAAAAAGTCATATCAACACTACTTTTTGGACTTTTAATTCCTACAATAATCTTAACTATTTATCTCTTAATATTTGAAAAAAAAGAATTTAGAAAACTCTATAATGACAAATATGATTGTATGCTAATTGGCTTAGGTGGTTTTTTTGCATCTTTATCATGGTTTTATGCTTTCACATTAATTCAAGCATCATTTGTCAGAGCGGTTGGACAAATTGAATTATTATTTAGTTATTTTTCTTCAAGGTATTTTTTTAAGGAAAAAGTAAAAGTGATGGAAATAATAGGTATTATAATTTTTGTCCTAGGAGTAACACTTTTGTTATTTTCAAGAGTTTAATAAAACTAATTTTGAAATCCGTACTTTCTAAGTCTCACATCTCCAGTTCTTGCATGAGCCTCCATACCTTCATACCTTGAAATTCTTGCACATGCTGCACCCACTTCTTTTGTAGACTCTTTAGTCATTCTTTGAAAACTCAATGTTTTAATAAATTTTCCAACAAACAAACCACCGGTATATTTTCCTGCACCTTTGGTAGGTAAAATATGGTTTGTACCAGAACATTTATCGCCATAAGCAACTGTGGTCTCTTCTCCAATAAATAATGATCCATAATTTTTTAATCTGTCATGAAACCATTTAAGATTTTTAGTTTGAATTTCTAAATGCTCAGGGGCATACTCATCACTTATTTTTGCCATTTCTTCATCCGTATCACAAAGAATAACTTCACCATAGTCTCTCCAAGCGGCACCAGAGTTTTCTCTTGGTAAATCTGGCAGATCCGCAATAAGTTCTGGCACTCTTTGCATTACATATTCAGCAAGTTTTTTACTAGTCGTAAATAACCAAGCTGGAGAATTGTATCCATGCTCTGCTTGTCCAACTAAATCAAAAGCAACTAATTCTGGATCAGCTGTATCGTCAGCTATCACAGCGATTTCTGTAGGACCTGCAAATAAATCAATCCCAACTTTTCCAAACAGAATTCTTTTTGACTCTGCAACAAATTGATTACCTGGGCCTACTAGCATATCTGCAGGCGCGTTTCCAAAAAGACCATAAGTCATTGCAGCAATAGCTTGCACACCACCTAAGTTCATTATTACATCTGCGCCACATAAATCCGCAGTATAGACTATCGCAGGATGAACACCCACACCTGGTTTTGGAGAACTACAAACAATAATATTTTTTACACCAGCTACCTTTGCTGTTGTTACACTCATCACAGCTGATGCTATGTGTGCATATCTTCCTGCAGGAACATAACAACCTGCAGTATTAACTGGAATTAATTTTTGCCCAGCATATAAGCCATCTGATAACTCTACTTCAAAATCCTGACCATAGTTTTTTAATTGAGCTTCAGCAAATTTTCTAACTCTTTCATGAGAAAATTGAATATCATCTTTAGTCTTAGGATCTAAATTTTTTTTAATTTCTTCAATTTTTTCTCTTGTAACAATTACTTCACCTTCATATTTATCAAATTTTTTTGATAGTTCGATACATCCCTCTTCTTTAGTTTTTTCAATATCTTTAAGAATATTTTCAACAATGTCTCTAGTTTTTGTATCATCAGTTGATGAAGTTTTTGGTGATTTTTTCAAGTAAGTTATTGCCATATTTAAATCCTAATTTAATTATTATTTTTTTCAATATTCATTTAATCTAAAGCTACCACAGCTGCAGCAATTGAAGCTAGTCTTGCTGTCGCATCATCTGATCTACTTGTTATTACAACAGGGACTTTACCACCAACAACTACACCAGCTGCACAAGCACCCATAAAATATATCATCATCTTTACTAAAGCGTTTCCAGCCTCTACATTTGGAACTAATAAAACATCTGCATCTCCTGCAACTTCATGTTTAATTCCTTTAATAATTGCCGATTTTTTAGAAACACTATTATCAAACGCTAGGGGGCCAAATATATCTGCGTTAAAATTTTCTTTGTTAGCCAATCTACAAATTTCCTTAGCATCAACAGAACTTTGCATACTATCTAAAATTTCCTCTGTGGCTGACAAAATAGAAACTTTAGGTCTTGCAATTTTTATTCTGTGACAAAAATCTATAACATTTTTTAAAATATGCATTTTTGTTTTGACATTAGGATTAACATTTAATGCACCATCAGTAATTATTAGAGGATCGTCTTCTTTATCCAATGTCATATGCCAAATATGGCTTAATCTTGTTTTTCCTATTAAGTTATATTTTCTTAACAAAACTTCTTTCATTAACACATCAGTATGTATATGACCTTTGACTATAATCTTCACATCACCATCGCCTGCTAGTTTGGCAGCAACTTTAGCAGTATTATTTTCAATTGGTTCATGAACAATTTCATAATCAGAAATATCAAATTTTAATTCTTCAGCTATCTTTTTGATTTCCCCCTCATCACCGACCAAAACAGGAACTATTAATTTTTCTTTAACGGCATCCATAACAGAGAGCAATGGTAGTTCCTTACCAGCATTCACAATTGCAGCTTTAATTCCTCTCTTTTGATGAGCAATATCTAATAAATTAAGTGGACAAATTGTTGATTTATCTGAAAGCATTAAATTTATATATACTAAAATGATTAAAAAACTAATATAACAAATATGGTATAAGGATAAAAAGTGGAAATAGTTACAAAAATAGCTCCAATCGCTTTAGCACTTATAATGTTAGGTCTAGGGTTAGGTCTAACTGGACGAGACTTTTTAAGGGTAATAAATAATCCTAAAGACTTTGTAATTGGATTTTTCTGCCAACTGTTACTTTTGCCGATAGTTGCGTATATTTTAATATTATTATTAAATTTGCCTGTTGAGATTGCATTAGGGATTATGATTATTGCTGCTGCACCAGGGGGCGTTACTACAAATGTTATGACCAAATTTGCAAATGGAGATGTGGCTTTGTCCATTTCATTAACTGCAATAATTAGTTTAATTAGCATAATTTCAGTACCATTTATTGTTTTAAAATCAGCTGATTTACTTGGTGTTACTAATATCTCAGCAGATATTACTATGACAGCAATTACACTTAAGATGGCATTGGTTGTTACTGTGCCAGTAATTTTAGGCATGATTATTAGAAAATTTGCAGATAATTTAATTTCCTCAAATCTTTCGATTGTTAATAAAATAACAACAGCTTTGTTCGTTATTGTATTTGCTGCAATATGGATTGAAGAAAGAGAAAATATTTTTAATTACTTAAAACAAGCAGGCTTTGCAGTATTAGTATTGAATGTTGTGATGATGATACTTGCTTATTATATAGCCAAATTCTTTGCAACTGGAATGAAGCAAAGAAAATGTATTGCGATAGAATGTGGTTTACAAAATGGAACTTTGGCAGTGTTTGTAGCAACACAAATGTTTAATGATATTACTTATATGATACCAACAGCAGCATATGCTCTTATAATGTACTTAACTGGCTTCGCTTTAATTTTTATACTTCGAAGAGCTAATTAATTTTTACTTTTTCAGAATATTTTACAAACTAAATCTGACAAAGACGAGATATTTTGTTCTTGAATTTTAATAGTATCGCTTAATGCTTGATCTTTCATATTTATAGTGAATTGTTTTTTTTTATTAACGCTAATGTATTTATTTTTTAACAAATAATTCAATTTTCTTACAACTGTAGGTCTTGGAATATGTGTTATATCAGAAATTGACATAGTATTTACCCCACCTTCTTCAACATTGACCATATCTTTCTCCCATTCTGAAAAATTTAAACCAACACCCTCATAAGATTTATTTACTATTGAGTGACATGTTATAACCATGCCTACTGAATAAATTTCAAGATCTCCTAATTGCTTTTTCCATCTTAAGGTTAAAGTAAAAATAAATATATAAAAATAATACCAACAATATGAAAAGTTATCCTTTAAATGCTCTGATACTTCGTCGACATTTAAAGATTTGTCTATTAAATTTTCTATTTTCAATATTTCAGAAATTTTTGATAATAATGCGCTCAAATTTTTAAGAGTATTTTTAGGTTGAACCAGTCTATAAGCCGACCTATCTATATAAATTTTTTTTCCAATTTTTTGAAGAACATTTAATTTTTCAAGGTCGAGAATTTTTCTTCTAGTACTTTCTTTTGGAATATTTAAACTTTTTGATATTTCAATTATATTAATTCGATCTAGTTCCAAAGATTTATCAAACATAAAAAAATTATCATAGCTCTCTATTTTTTTAATTTGTATGTAGTGCTCAAAATCTTTGTTTATTAGATAAAGAATTATCCTATACTTATCTATATCGTTAAAAACTTCATATGAAGAATTCATCCATTCAGATATTAATCTGTAGTATGTTGGGGCAAGTTTTTCAAAATTTCCTGTGATTAATTTTTGAATATTTTTTTTTATGAGATTATTAAGGAATCTAGTCATTTTTTACAGATAACCATTCTATTATTCTAAACCCAAAATGGACATAAAATTAATTGTGCACAACCCATTTTGGACACAGAATTAATTTTTACAAATTTAACATGTGTTTAAATAAAACCATATGAGTTATAATAAAGATAGTAGAGCATCTGATATTGAAATTTCTTCTCAATTAACAGGTGACGTAAATATTGATACCCCTCAAAAAGTAAATATCAGTGCTCTCAAACTCAGAATTATTCAAAAAGAAAAAAAAGAAACTTTAAAGAATAAAGTTTTCATTTTAACGTTTTTCATAGTCCTAGGCATTATTGGATACTTTGTGTCTAATTAAGTCTTTTTAGGTTCATAATTTAAATTAAATTCAAGTACTTAAAGGCATATCAACTGTTGTAATAAATAATAATTAGTAAATAATAAAGTAATGAAACCATTTACTGGATATCTAATATTAGCTTTAGGAATAACTACAGGAATAGCAGCAAATAGTTTTGCAAAAATTTCTGAAGGATTTACAAAACTAACCCCTACAATAGCTTGCTTGCTTTTAATGACTGTAACGATGTTTTCCTTAGCAAAAGCAATGTCTGTAATACCTGTTGCTTTTAGTTACTCTACATATAGTGGTTTAACAGTAGCAGGAGTAGTAATCTTTGGCATGTTAAAATACAATCAAGTTCCTAATATGTATGGTTTTATTGGAATTTGTCTGATCGTGACAGGAGTTATAATGGTAAATTATTTAGGGCGAGCTGGCTAAAAATTTTACTATTTTAAGAGAGTTCGAATATCTTCTTTTATGTTTGCTGGAATTTGAATTTCAGATTTAGAATTTTTTTTAAATCTTCTTAATTTATTTTCTCCAGGGTATAATATTTCTTTTAGTCCTTTTAGTTTAGGAAGCTTCTTTATTCTTTTAATATTTTCTTTAATTCTTTTTTTAAAATTTGATTGAAATAAATTTGCTTTCATTACTAAAAATAAATGACCAATATTTTGTGGTCCAGAAAAATCGTCGAATGGATCTTTTACTTTTCCACCGTGATTACCCCCGGTATAAACTCCACTTAAAATATCAACCATCCATGCAAGACCAGAACCTCTAAATCCTGCAATAGGAAGTTGAACGCCCTCAAGAGCTTTCATGGCATTAGTGGTAGGGTTACCAAATCTATCTAAAGCAACACCCTCAGGTATTTTTGAATTTGTTCTCGATGCAACTCTTATTTTTCCTCTATTGATCATTGAAACAGATGTATCTAATATGAATGGTGCTTTTGATCCTGTTGGCGATCCAAAGCAAATAGGATTTGTACCAAATAAAGATTTGATAGCTCCATGCGGAGCTATTGCAGGTGGTGCATTAGTAAAAACTAAAGCCATCATATTTTTCTTTACTGCTTGTTCTGCGTAATATCCAGACATTCCATAATGACCGCTATTTTTAACAGCCACTAATCCTATTCCAGTTTTATTGGCATTTTTTATCGCTTTTTTTATTGCTATATCAGCTGCAACAAAACCAATACTATCATCACCATTTATGTGAGCCACAGATTGAGAAATATTTTTAATTTTTATTTTAGGCTTAGGGTTAATTAAATTATGATTTATACGGTCACAGTACATTTTTAATCTTGATAACCCATGTGTAGGAGCCCCAACTAATTCAGCATTAATTATTGCATCAGCACATATTTTTGAATGATTTTTTGAAAGTTTATATTTTCTAAATATTTCAATTATAATTTTTGTTAGTTTATTTTTTTTCATTTATAGTTTTTTTAAATCTTCATTAAAAAACGAACATATATCATTAACCAACATATCTGGCTCCTCCAAAGTTGCAAAATGACCACCTTTTTTCATTTTAGTCCATCTTTTTACATTGAATATTCTGTTTACGTATGACTTTGGTGGCCAACTCAACATTTCTTTTGGAAATTCTGCAATTGCTGTTGGGACTCTTATTTTTTTAAAATTTTTAGGAAAGGGTCTGCCTCCTTCTTCTCTTCTGCCAAAATATATCCAAGCGGCAGAGTTAAAAGTATTTGTTATTATATAAATCATAATATTAGTTAGCAAAAAATCTTTTGTGTATATTTTTTCAATATTTCCATTTTTTAAATCTGACCAAGAATAAAATTTTTCTAATATCCACGCAGCAATTCCTACAGGACTATCTATCATTGCATAACTCAATGACTGAGGTTTGGTTGCCTGTTGTGTTCTATATCCTTCTTGCATAATTTGCTCTTTAGCAAATCTTTGTTCCCATTTTTTTTCTTTTGTAGTTATTGCTCCTTTTGGATGTCTCATATTTAAACAATTTACATGAATAGCTTTACAATTATTATAATGATCGTGACCTAGCCAATTACAAACAGCAGAACCCCAGTCTCCTCCTTGAGCAAAATAATTTTTATAACCCAATTTTTTGGTCATTAATTTATTCATAATTTTTGCAATTTTTTTTGGACCAATTGGTTTTTTTGGTGCTCCAGAAAATCCAAAACCAGGAAGAGATGGAGCAATTACATCAAACGACTCTTCTTTGTTTCCACCAAATTTTTCAGGATGAGCTAATTTTTCAATAACTTCTAAAAACTCAACTATACTTCCAGGCCAACCATGTAATATTAATAAAGGAGTTGGGTTTTTCCCACTGCCTTTTTCTCTGATAAAATGAATTTTAATTCCTTCAATATTGGTTGTAAAATTATTGAATTTATTGATTTTTTTTTCCTGAGTCTTCCAATTAAATTTTGATGTCCAATATTTAGAAATTTTTTTAAGGTAATAATGATTAGTACCATATAGCCATCCGTCCATCTTTTGAATGTTGTTCCATGGATAATTTCTTACTTTTTTATAGATGTTGTTAAGTGTGCTTTTGGGCACACTTATTTTATATTTTTTGATCATTAATTAATTATGACTTATCCGGATAGTTTTTGTTTAGTTTAGAAAAAAAAATTAAATTTTTTTACAACCTACACTTTAATATCTTCCTTTAATCACGAAAAATAAGGATTCCAAATACTTTAATTAACATTTCATTATGTTACAGTTTGTCACAGGAGTATATGAATGAGATATACAAAACTTGATACAAAATCAATCATCAAGTTCATAAATTTATTGTTATTAATATTTTTCATTAATTTAACATCTTTAGAGGCAGATGAAAAAAAAGATAAAGATGAAAAAGATTGTCTTTATTGCAAAAAATTTGAAACTTTACAAGAGTGGCCTGAAAGCGAAAGACCAGAGGCTTTTATTTACGAAGAAATTAAATACCCAGAAAAAATGTTTCACGAATCAATGACTACAAGTAAATTAAGGCAAAAAGAGGCTGGTCGAATGGTGTACAAAAGATTTGTAAAAGGAAAAAGTTCTTTGAATAAATATCAACACCTTATGATTAGAGACATGGCTTATTTTGAAGCTTTATTTAATGAAATGTTAAATGATAAAAAAGCAAAAGTTGAAACTTTAGAGGGTATAAAAAAAGGAAGAGAGGCAATGAGAATGAGTTTAAATATTTCTCCAAAAGCAAAGTCTTCTGAAGCTGTGTTAAAATTTTGGGCTACTGGAAAAATGCTTAAAGCAGCTTATAAAAAAAATAAAAAAAAAAAGAAAAAAAAAGCTAAAATTGATCCTGAAATTTCAGAGAGAGCTGCAGTACTTTCTAATTTAAAAAAACAAATTGCTACGGCAAAAGTTAATGCTCAACGTGCAGCTACTATAGAAGCCCAAAAAAAAATTGAGGAGTCTAAGTAATGATATTTAAATTTTTAATTAAATTTTTTTTAGTATTTTTTATATTTTTAAATATTTTCGCAAAAGCAAATGATATTTCTTCGATGTCAAATATTTCCGAAGCTGCAGGAAGTTCAGCTCAAGCTGCAGCTGACCAATTAGCATCAGATGCGGATAAAGTAGTTAAAAATATTGCTAGTGCAACTGATACACTTGGTGATGCAAAATCAGAAATTGGCAAAGCATTAGATGTATCGATATCTCAAGCAGAAACAGCTATGAAATTTGCCGCCGAAAGTTTAGAAAAAGGTGACATAACTTCTGCAGTTCAGGCAATGTCACTTGTTGAGGGTGTCACTGATATGGCACTAGGTGTAATTCCTGATCCTAATGCACTTGATATGACAGGAATTGATTTTGGTAAAGATTTTTCACCTGAAGAAATGGCAGCTTTATCAGGTATAGCTGGTCAAATGGGAGCAGGTAAAGTTATAGCAATGCAAAAAATGGCTGGCCAAATGAATGCACTAGGTGCAGCAGGTTTTGATGCAAAAGGTATGATGGGATCTCTTGATGCTCAAGGTATTGGTTTGGGTACAGCGATGGAGGGATTATCAAAGGCAGGTATGGTTGATATGGAATCTATTACCGGAGCAACAAAATTTGATATTGAAAACTTTGATGCAGGAAATTTTGCATCAATGAATGTAGCCGAAATGGGAATGAACCCAGCAATGATGGTTGGTGCTTTAGAAGCCTTACCAGTTGGTGCAGCAACTGCAGCTTTAGAAACTTTAGCTGCAAACCCAGAGGCAATGGGAAAAATGGGAACAATGACTGGTGCTATAGTTGCTACCATGAGCGAAAAAGGAATGGGAGCTGAAATGATGAAAAACATGGAGGCTAATATTGGAATAGAAAATATGGCAGGAATGGCAGATGGAATGAAAGGTATGCAAGGGATGGAAGAAATTGGAAAAGCAATGGCTGAA
The DNA here is from genome assembly GCA_902547535.1 of uncultured Pelagibacteraceae bacterium. Lineage (GTDB taxonomy): Bacteria > Pseudomonadota > Alphaproteobacteria > Pelagibacterales > Pelagibacteraceae > Pelagibacter. Next base: position 423,241 of record CACCOB010000001.1, read on the forward strand.
ATGGGTATGGAAAATATGGCACAAACTTTATCCACTGCTTTTGCAAATCCTGAAGTTGGTGTTGCAGGTGCAATGTCAGGGACTGTAGGTATGATTAGTCAGGCTATTTCAGGCAAACAACCATCGGCAAAAACAGCAGTACAACAAGGAACTGAAATGAAAGGTTCATTTGTTGAAAAAATGGGAGAAGCTGGACCTAAAGCTATTGAAATGCCAGAAGACATCAGTGAGTCTGGTATGATGATGGGTGCAATGGTTATGGCCAAACCATCATTAGCAGGAGGACTGCCAGGAGCAATGGCACCACCAGAAGGCATGACTGCAGAAGCAATGGGAAACATAATAAAAGGTGATGCACCATCAGGAGAGATGATGGGAGATGTTATGCAAAATATGGGAAAAGCTGAAATGGGTGAAGCAATGGCTAATATGACAGGAATGGAAATTGGAGCAATGGATAAATTAGGAATTTCGGATATGGCAGCACAGACAGGTTTGACACCAGGAATGGTTGCAAGTATGGGTGCTGCAGGAATGGCAGGTATGGATATTACCTCAGTAATGTCTTCTAATGTTGCTGGACTAGGAAGTAAAGCAGTTAAAGGAATAGCTGATATGGCAAAAGGCGGAAATATGTCTAATGGATTGATGGGTGATATGATGGAAGTAGGTTTAGTAAATCAAGGCACAATGGCCGCAATGGGAGCAGAGGGAATGAAAGGTTTGAGTGGTGCCATGGGAATGGAAGGTGGCGATATGGGATTAGCAGCAATGAGTGGAGGAATGCTGGGAATGGGTGAAATGGATTTGAATGCTGAGATTAATCCAGACATGGCTAAAAGTATGGGAATAGTTGGAGGTCCAGAGGGAGCAAAATTAGGCGACATAATGGGTGGAACTAAAGGAATAGATGGATCGATGAAAGGTGGAATGAATTTAGGACAGGTTTCTGCTGCTATGGGGACAGGTATAGACCCTGGAGCAGCTATGGGTTCTGTAGCAGGAGCAGCAATAGCTGCGAATGAAACAGGAGCAGGTTTAGCAGGTGCTGCAATGGGTTCTGCAATGGCAGCTCAAGGTGCTGCAGCATCAGCTATGGGTTCTCATGCAATCGGAGGCGCAATGGGAGTTGGTGGTATGGAAAAAGGCGCAATGGGAGAAGCTATGGGTGGAGCTATGAAAGAAGGAATGGGCGGCGCAATGGGCGGCGCAATGGCTGGAGCTATGGCAGGACAAGCTGGTGGAGCCATGGGTGGAGCAATAGGTGATATGGGTGGAGCTATGGGTCAACCAGGTGAGCCTGGAGGAATGATGGGCGAAATGGGCGGAGCTATGGGCGACATGGGTGGAGCTATGGGCGACATTGGTGGAGCTGTTGAGGGAGCAATGGGCCAACCAGGTGCACCAGGAAATCCTGGTCAACCAGGTCAACCAGGTGAACCAGGTCAACCAGGAGAACCTGGTCCAGGACCAGGAGATCCAAAATAATACTTTTGAACTTATATTTTATGAAATTAATAAAATTTATTTTTATAATTTTTCTTAGTTATTTTACTTTAATAAATAACTCATCATCACAATCTAGATTTGGTGAACTAACTGAAATGAGAGATAAAAAAATGAGGGGTAAAGATAATCAGTGGGTAAGACCTCATCCAGGGCCTTTTGTTTGGAACAAAATTGAGCAAAAACAAGGAAGTTTTTTTTGGGAAGAAGTAGATGCTCAAGTTGTTTATGCTCAAGAACACAATCAAACAATAATAGCTACTATTTGGCCTCACGCAAATTGGGAACAAAAATCCTGTAAAAGAAAAAAAGCCAGAAGTCCTTTCGGAAAAAATTTTACAAAATATTTAAGTAAACCGTGCTCAATGGATAAATATAAAAATTTTCTTTTAAAATTAGTTGATCGTTATGATGGAGATGGAGTTAATGATATGCCAGGACTGATAAAACCTATAAGATATTGGGAAATTATGAACGAACCAGAGTATAAAATGTTCTTTAAAGGAACAGAGGATGAATTTGTTGAAATTTTTAACTTATCTTCAAAATTAATTAAACAAAAACAAAAAGACTCCGTAATAGTTATGGCTGGTGCAGCTGGAATGTTTCCAGAAAACAAAAAGTTTTGGAAATCTGTTTTACCAAAAATAAAAGATAATTTTGATATTGCAAACATTCACCATATTACGCCACCTGAAGGAAAATGCGATAAAGATATGTGGGTTGGCGATTTTTCAAAATTACTTAATGAATTAGATATTCAAAAACCTATTTGGGTTACTGAAGCAATGATTGGGAAATGTAAAGTAATTCCCATTTATGTAAACGCTTTTGCTAATGGAGCAGAAGTTATTATTGATGTTGGTGTTAACGCACCAGGAATGAAAATGAGTAAAAAAAGTAGAAAAAAACTAAATGAATTTATAAAAGAGTATGATGATTTTAAAACGATTAAGAAATTATCAAAAACAAAAGCTGAGTTCACATTTAAAGATGGTTCAGTTAAATCCTTGGAGTTTTAGTTTTATTTATCCCTTTCCTCTCCAAGGGATAGTTTTATCTATTATTTTTCTTAAAGTGATATCAAATAATAATCCCAGCATTCCCATGATAAAAATAGTTATCCAAATTACTTCATATTGAAAATATTTTTTTGCAACATTCTCAACAAATCCAATACCAGTTGTTCCAGCTAAAAATTCAGCAGCTACAAGAGTTCCCCAACACATACCCACCGCCACTCTAATACCTGTTAGTATTTCAGGTAAAGAATTTGGAAAAATAACATGTCTAAGTATTTGTCTTTTGGACGCACCTAAAGAGTGAGCAGCATGAATTTTAGAAAGTTGTGTTCCAGATGCCCCAGCTCTTGCTGAAATAATCATTATAGATAATGAAACCATAAATAATAAAAATACTTTTCCAGTATTATCAATCCCTAGCACAGAAATGATAAGTGGAGCCCATGCTAGTGGAGGTACTGGTCTATATAATTCGATCAATGGATCAAAAAATCCTTTAGCAAATCTATTAAGTCCCATGAATAAACCTAATGGAACGCCTATAATTATTCCAAAAACTAATCCCAAAAATACTCTTAAAAATGAGTCCCATATATGGCCATAAGGAACGGGTATTTTAAATAATTTAAAATCACCTGTAACTAATTTTAAAACTTTACCTTTAAAGTTTTCTTTAACAATTCCTTCACTTGTGTGAACTGGGTATTCGCCAGGTAAAATATCAGCAATCCAATCTGGTAAAATAAATCCAATAATTGAGCTTACATCTATCATTTCTATCCAAAGAAGTGGGATATTTTTGTAACCTACGCTTGGTTTAGACATTAATATAAATTTATTAAATGTATCTGAGGGTTTAGGTAACCATCTTCCCGATCCTTGTTCAGAACAACTTGGTCCACTAGCAACAATTGTTCCAGCAGGAAATAAAAGAATATCAATTAATCTTAGACCAGCTTGTTCACTTTCTTGAAGGTTATCAAATTCAATAATTGCTTTTTGCATTTTATTTAGAGCATTCGGTGGATAAATACTTGCAAACTCTATTCTTCTTGCAATTTTGACAATATTTTTTGCATAATCGGATGCAATTTCTTCAGAGTCATTTAGATTTTTTCTATAAGCTTTGACTTCATCTTTTAATTGTTTTATAGAATTTTTGAATTGTGGATTGTGATTTCTTAATTTAAAAAATTTATCATTTATGATTTTAAGTTCTTCAGCTGCTGCTTGAAATTTCAATCCTTTCGCTGTTTCAGCAACAAATGGGACTTCTATAGTATTTTCTATTGATCCTGTTCCAGATCTTACTGTAATTATACCCCATTCACCCTGTTCTGAAATTGCTTTAAGTCTATCATTTTTTTGATCATTAGTTTCAAATGGATAATCTTGTTTTTTAAAATTAGAACTTAAAAGTCTTATTTCTTTAGTCATCTCATCAATTTTTATTTTTGTATCCATTTCAATTAAATCTTCATTTGTTAAAAGAGGTATTAATTGTTTAGTCTTATTTATGAAACCAATTAAAATTGTTTTTTGTTGATTATTTAAATCTTTAGAATTCTGTATTTCAGATGTAATTTTTTTAAGATTTTTGTTCTCGATTTTAATAATTGAGGTACTTTTAAATTCTCTTTCTTCGATAGGAAATTGATATTTTAATCCTAATAACGATTCATTAATTTTTGCAACTTGACATAATTCATTTGCAGATTTGGGATAAAAACCTTTTGCAATATCCCATGAATAATAAAGCCAAACTAATAATATTGCAGCACTACCAACAATAACCCAGTGCGTTCCTCCTTTTGCTCTTTCTGGATTACCAAATACTGCATCAACTTTTTCAGTTTGAATAAGTCTTCTCCCATAAAGTATACATCCAATAATAGATACAAAAATTAGTATTGTTACTATTTGAGTTAACATTTAATTTTCTTTTCCCATTATTTCTTCTTCCATGTTCCAAATCATGGATAATATTTCCTCACGTTTAGATGAAAATTCTTTATTCTTTTTAATTTCTCTTAAATCCTCTTTTAAACCCATTTCTGCAAAAGGAAGATTGTACTCTTTATGTATTCTGCCTGGTCTTGGCGCCATTACATATAATCTTTCACCAAGCAGTAAGGCTTCCTCTACTGAGTGAGTAATTAAAATAATTGTTTTTCCTGTTTCTTTCCAAATCTTAAGAACTAAAGATTGCATTTTTTCTCTTGTTAGAGCATCAAGAGCACCCAACGGCTCGTCCATCAATATTAAATCTGGATCATTTATAAGACATCTTGCAAGTGCAACTCTCTGCTGCATTCCTCCTGATAATTGATATGTAGGAGTATTACCAAAACCTTTTAATCCAACTATTTCTAGCCATTCATCAACTTTTTTAGCTGTTTTAATTGGATCTTCTTTTTTCATTCTAAGTCCGAAATCAACATTTTCAGCAACAGTTAACCATTCAAATAAAGCTCCTTGTTGAAATACCATTCCTCTTTCTACACCAGGACCATTAATTTCATTTCCACCAAGAACAATAGAGCCAGATGTTGGTCTTAAAAATCCTGCTGCTATATTTAAAAGTGTAGTTTTCCCACAACCTGAAGGTCCTAGGACTGTAAGTAGTTCACCTTTTTTAAGAGTGAAACTTACATCTTTTAATGCATGAACAGTTTCTCCCTTAGGTGTTTTAAAGATCATATTTAGATCTTGAGAAACTAAATCACTCATAAGATAACTTTATATAAAAATTTTATTAAAAAAAATAGGCGCTAATTTTGGTTAGCGCCTATTAAATATTTTTACTCTTTAAATTATAAAGGTAAGAAACTTGTATCTACATTTCCACCAGGCGTTCCCATTCCTTTTAAGAATGCATCAAGGTTTCCACTTTCCATAGATTGTTTAGTTTCTTCTGGAGTTAAGAATTTAAATCCACTTAAAGTTTCTTTCATATCTGCAACTTTCATTTCAGAAGCTTTAGACATAGCATTCATATCACTCTTACCTGCTCTGTATCTATCATTTGCTTCATGAGTTACTTCTATGAAAGTTCTTAACATTCCAGGATTTTCCTTCATAAATTTATCAGTTACTGAAGTAATATCTATTCCTAGAATTCCAGCTGCTCTTGCTTCATCTACTGTTAGTAATCTTGAACCTACGGCCACTGCTGCTTTAATAGAGTTACCACCAAATAAACATGCCATTACAACATCACCACTCACTAATGCAGCGGCACCTTCTTCAGGGTCCATTTGAATTATATCCATTTTACTTCTGTCAGCTCCAACAACTTTCATACTTTCATCAAATACATATTCAGCCATTGTTCCTAGTGGAACTGCAACTTTTTTACCTTCTAATTCAGTTGCATTAGCTTTTGTAATTCCAGAAGCGTTAGATGTAACACAAGTAGTTCCGCCCATCCCGTATTCCATTGCAATATCAACTAACTTGATAGGTGCATTAGATTTAACAGCATTAATAAAAGGCACTAGACCTTGTGAATAAGATATATCAATGTCTCCTGCTAGCATTGCATCTGTCATTGCTCCACCATTTGTGAAGTTTGTCCATTTTACTGGAACTCCAAGAGCTTTAGCAAAATTCTTTTTTTGCATGTCCTCTAGATTTGGACTAGGCCATTCTAGAAAGTATGCAACTCTAACTTCATTTGCAGCAGCATTTGCAGCTGAAATTGATAGGTTAAGAGCAAATAAACTTCCTAAAATAAAACTAATTATTTTCTTCATTTTATCTCCTTAATTAAATTTAATTAGCGTTATTAAAGTTCAATTTTGAATATAAGTAAATGAATTTTGTAGGCATCATAATCACATGTAAATTGTGATGTCTAAAATGGGTTCAATTCTAGGTTGTATTTTATATAACTTTATTACATATTCAATGTGCGCATTAATTATTTTCTATTTTTTTAAATTAGTCTATGAGAGAGTATAATTAAATTTTTAAAAATATTTATGAGTTCTGAAAAACCACAAATACCAAATTCACTTAATGAACATTGGATGCCATTCTCTTCAAATAGAGACTTTAAAGCAAATCCAAGATTAATTGTAGAGGCAAAAGGAGTTTATTTAAAAAATCATCAAGGACAAACTCAAATAGATGCAAGTTCTGGATTATTTTGTAATCCACTAGGGCATGGGAGAGAAGAAATAATTGAGGCAATTACAAAACAATTAAGAACAGTAGACTACGCTCAACCATTTCAACAAGGCTTTGGTGGATCTTTTGAATTAGCAACAAGAATTTCAAAACATACACCAGGAAATTTAAATAGAATTTTTTATACTATTTGTGGGTCAACTGCAGTTGAAACAGCAATAAAAATTTCGGTAGCTTATCATAAAGCTAGAGGTGAAGGTGAACGATTTAGATTTGTGGGAAGAGAAAGAGCTTACCACGGGATGAATATCGGAGCAACCTCAGTAGGAGGTATGATCAATAATGTTAAAACATTTGCTAGTGTATTAATGCCGGGTGTTGTTCATATGAGACATACGCATTTGCCAGAACATAAGTTTGTATCAGGTCAACCAGAAACAGGGGCTGAAATTGCAGAAGACCTGGAGAGAATTTGTACAAACTTTGGATCAGAAAATATTGCGGCATGTATTGTAGAACCAATTGCAGGATCTACAGGAACACTTGTTCCTCCAAAAGGATACTTACAAAGACTAAGAGAAATTTGTGATAAGCACGGCATATTATTAATTTTTGATGAAGTTATAACTGGATGGGGAAGAACAGGCTCTCCATTTGCATCACAAGAATATGGTGTTACACCAGATATTATAACTATGGCAAAAGCAACAACAAATGGAATAAGTCCTTTGGGTGCAGTTGCATGTAAAGAAGAAATCTATGATACTGTAATGGATGGGTCACCAAAAGGTTCTATAGAATTATTTCATGGTTACACATATTCAGGAATACCTGTTTCTGTTGCAGCAGGATTAGCTGTTCAAGATATATTTGAAAAAGAGGATATATTTAATAGAGCTAAAAATTTAGCACCATATTTCCAAGAAGGTTTGATGTCGTTAAAAGATATAGATGTTGTGGATAATATAAGAGGCTATGGAATGATGGGCGGAATTGATATTAAAATGGATAAAAAACCAGGAGCTGCAGGATTTACATGCTTTAAACATTGTTATGATGCTGGAGTGAATTTTAAAGCGACAGGAGATTGTTTAATTATTGCGCCAATGTTTATTTGTGAGAAGAAACACATCGATGAAATAATAGATAAATTAAGAACAGGGATTACAAAGTACTCAAAAAGCAAAAAAAACTAATTCACTTATATGAAAATAGGTGTTCCAAAAGAAATAAAGTCTCAAGAAAATAGAATTGGCCTCACTCCTGAAAGTGTTAAAATATTAACCTCAAACGGTAATGAGGTAATGGTAGAAAATAATGGTGGTTTTGAAGCGGGATTTTATAATGAACAATATAAATCTGCTGGTGCAAAAATTGTGAACAAAGCAGAAGACATTTTTAATGATTCTGAAATAATTGTAAAAGTAAAAGAACCTCAACCAAGCGAAGTAAAAATGATTAAAGAAAACCAAATTGTTTTTACATATTTACACTTAGCGGCCGCAAAGGAACTCACGAAAGGTTTGGTAGACTCTAAATCAGTTTGTATTGCTTATGAAACTGTAACGGACAACAATGGTAGATTACCTTTGTTAGCCCCAATGAGTGCAGTTGCTGGGAGAATGTCAGTTCAAGCAGGTGCACATTGCCTTGAAAAAAACCAAAAGGGAAGAGGACTTTTATTAGGTGGTGCGCCTGGTGTTGATCCTGGAAATGTTGTTATTTTGGGTGGAGGAGTTGTAGGTGAAAATGCAGCAATTATTGCTACAGGTATGAAAGCTAAAGTTCACATAGTAGACAAATCCGAAAAAAGACTAGACGAATTATCAAAAAAATTTGGTGATCTTATAATACCAAAATTAAGCGATGAAATCGATTTAGAAAAATTAATTTCAGAATGTGATTTGTTGGTTGGAGGTGTTTTGATCCCAGGTGCAGAAGCACCAAAACTTGTCACAAAAAAAATGTTAAAAAATATGAAAAGAGGATCTGTAATTGTAGATGTAGCAATTGATCAAGGTGGATGTGTTGAAACAAGTAAACCGACCACATTCGCTGAACCAACATACATTGTAGATGATATTGTTCATTATTGTGTAGCCAATATGCCAGGAGGCGTTCCAAGAACATCAACCATTGCTTTAAATAAAGCAACCCTCCCTTTCTTATCTAAATTAGCAACAGATGGATATTTAAAAGCTTTAGGAGATGATCCAAATTTTTTAGCAGGTTTGAATGTTCATAAAGGTCAAATTACATATAAGGCAGTTGCAGATGTCTTTGGATATGATTATTTAACTGCAAAAGATGCATTAAATTAATTAAGAATTTTTAGTAGTTTTTTTTCAATATTACCACTTATAATTATAATTCCTTTTTCATTAGGGTGCATTCCATCGTCTAAATTTAATTCAGGATTTAAAGCAACTCCATCAAGCAAAAAGGGAATTAAATTTAAGTCATATTTATCAGATAGTTTTTTATAAATTTTATCAAATTTATTTTTATAATCTTTTCCGTGACTATCTGGTGCTACCATTCCTGCTAAAATTATTTGAATTTTTTTGTTTAATACCTTTTTTATTGTTTTCTCCAAATTTTTTTCAGTTTCATTTGGACTAATACCACGCAACATATCATTTGCACCAAGACCAATTAAGATTAAATCGATATTCTTTTCTGCAATTGTCCATTCTATTCTGTTTAAACCACCTGCAGATGTATCACCTGATACACTTGCATTGATTACCTTAACTTTTAAACCATTTTTATTTAAATTGTTCTCAAGCACTGAAGATAGATGATATTTTTTATCTAAACCATATCCTGCCATTAGACTATCACCGAATAAGACAACTTTGTAATCGGCTTTAGCTACAAATCCTGGTATTAATAAAATAATTATTTTAATTATTAATTTTTTAATCATGAATAAACTTTTAAAATTATCTAATGTTAGTTTGAATTATACCATAGATAACAACTCTATAAATATTTTAAAAAATATTAGCTTTGAAGTAGACTATAAAGAGACTATTTCAATAGTTGGAGAAAGCGGTTCAGGTAAAACAAGTTTAATTATGTTAATTGGAGGTCTCGAAAAGATTTCAGCAGGAAATATTTTTTTTAAGGACTCAGAAATATCCAATATGACTGAGGATGAAATTTCTGAAATCAGAAGAAAAAATATTGGAATAGTATTTCAATCATTTTATTTGATACCAAATTACACCGCACTGGAAAATGTAAGCCTATCTCTAGAAATAAATAAACTTGATAATGCAACACAAAAAGCAAAAGAAATTTTAGATAGATTTGGATTAAGCAATAGATTTAACAATCTTCCTAGTCAGCTATCAGGAGGTGAACAACAGAGAGTAGCTATTGCAAGATCTGTTGTAATGAAACCAGAGCTTATTTTGGCTGATGAGCCAACTGGTAATTTAGATAGTGAAAATACAGAGAATATTTCTAGTTTACTTTTTAATTATATAAAAGATGAAAACGCTAGCTTAATTATGGTCACTCACGACAATAATTTAGCTAATTTAACTAAAAGAAAAATAACTATTAAAGATGGAGTGATTAGTGAAAATCAATGATTTAAGTCTTTATTCTAAATATGCATTTCGTGATTTAATCAGAAGTTATTCGAAAATTTTAAGTATAATAATTACATTATTAATTAGCCTATTTATACTTAGCACTATCTTAACCATCGAAGACAGTTTAGAGAATGAACTTAATGAAAATTCAAAAGTTCTTTTAGGAGGAGATTTAGAAATTGATTATAATAACAGAGAAGGAGATAGTAATTTAATAAAACAGATTGAAAATATTTCAACAGTATCTCAAGTAGTTGAATTTAGCACGATGATTTCAACTATTGAAAAAAAACCTAATAAAACATCATTTACAAGAATAAAAGCTATAGATCAAAATTATCCTTTATATGGAGATGTAATTTTTGAACCAGTTGGGTCATTAAAAAAATTAAACGAAATCGATAATACTATTCTAGTAAATGAAAACATTTTTAAGAATTTGAATCTTAAAATTAATGATATTGTAAAAGTTCAAAATAAAAAATTTAAAGTTATTGGTGTTGTAAAAGTTCTTCCCGATATTGGTGGAGCATTCGTATTTGGTGATTTTGCATTAACAGGAAAAAAAACATTAGATAAATTAGAATTAAATACATTAGGAAGTTTCTTGAATTATGAATACAAAATTAAATTTGATGATTATAAAAACAAAGATAAAAAAATAAATGAAATTAAAAAAATTTTTAAAAATAATGATAAGGTAAAAATACAATATCCAGAAAATTCTGCAGGGGGCATAAAAAGAATTATTGATAATTTTTCACAATTTTTATCACTTGTTTCAATAAGTGCCATGTTAATTGCTGGAATAGGAATTGCCAATACTCTTCTCTCATTTATTAATCAAAAGAACTCATCAATTGCTGTTCAAAAAGCAATTGGAATAAATTCAGGAAATATTAAAACTATTTATTATTTGCAGTTGCTTTTTAGTTTAATCTTTATTTCTTTAGTTGCTTATGGGTTAAGTTTTTTCTTGGTTCCAGTTGTAGATAAATATATATCAGATGGGCTTGGATTAAATATTGAGGCATCATTTTCTTTAACAAATTTATTTATTGTTTTTGTGGTTGGATTGTTAGTTATAATAATTTTTTCAATCCCAACTGTTAATTCAATTGACCAAATTAAAGCCTCTAGTTTATTTAGAAATGTTTTTCAAAGTTTGCAGTTTAAATATTCAAAATTATCAATTAGCTTAAGTTTGTTACTTCTTACCATTTTAGTCAGCTTGTTTGCTTCCAGGTCTTCGATTCCTACTTATAGTTTGATATATTTTGCCTCATTCTTTATATGTCTAGCCGTCTTTTTTTATGTTTCCCGTTTTATAATATTATTGTTGAGAAAAAATCTACTTAATCTTGGTATTTCATCAAAAATAGCAATTAAAAATATTACACAATCAAAAAGTATTACACCTATAACTGTGATGTCACTTGGACTAGGTATGACATTGTTACTAACACTTGCATTTGTAGGCTCTAATTTTAAAAGAGAAATAGCAAAATCAATTCCAGAAATTGCTCCTGACTATTTTTTTTTAGGGATCCAAAATAATCAAAAAAATTTGTTTAAAAAAATAATTATTGATTCTGACAAAGAGGCAGTCATGGAAATTGTTCCTATGGTATCAGCAGGTCTTGTAAAAATAAATGGAATAGATCCAAATACATATATTTCAGATTCTAATGATAGTTATTGGGTAATCATGAATGATAGAAGAGTTTCATGGGTTAATACAATTCCAAAAGACAATCCTATTTTAGAAGGCAGTTGGTGGGATACTTCAAAACCAAATAAGTTGCAAATATCACTGGATAGTAAAGTTGCAAAAGACTTTGGAGTAAATATAGGTGACAAATTTACACTTAGAATTTATGGAAGAGAAATTGAGGGAGAAGTAGTAAATTTTAGATTGGTTAACTATCAAGATTTAAGTATCAATTTTGCAATGTTACTCAATCCACAATTCGCAGAAAATATTCCACACGAATATCTCTCTACAATAAAATTTAAAAATATTAAAAGTTTTAATGAAGTTAATTTCTTAGATAAATTTCCAAGTGTATCGATAATAAAAATTTCAGATTATTTGTCAAAAGTTACCGATGTTCTAAATAAAGTTTTTATAGCAGTCAGCATATTATCAGCTGTAACGGTTATTATTGGCTTAGTTGTAATCTCAAGCGCGATAATTGTTCAAGGAAAAATTAAAATTTTTCAAAATCTGGTTTTTAAAATTTTAGGTTTTTCTAAGAAGGAAATTATAATGTCTTCAATTATTGAATTTATAATTTCTTTTTTATCTATAATATTTTTTTCAACTATTTTTGCAGTATTAGCATCAAAGTTTATCATAGAAAATATTTTTCAACTTAAATGGTTATTTGAAATAAATATATTTTTCTATGTTACTATTGGAGTAGGTGTAGTAACACTAGCTCTAATTATAATTACAAACTTTAGGTATTTAAGTCCAAAAGTATATCCACTTGTAAGAAATGAGTAAGTTTAAATTATTTTATTAACTTTTTATCGAGGTTTTCAAAGCTTCGTAAATTAAATCTTCTGTAGTTTCTCCTATACTTCTATAAACTTCTTTATCACCCTTAAAAATCAATAGAGTGGTTTGATAGAGTACATTAAATGAGTCAGCTATATCTCTATTTGTTACATCGAACGAAAAATATTCAATGTTATCAAATTTAATATCAGATAACTCACCTTCTTTTTTTGCTGTTTGCAAAACTTTCATCTGATTTGCACATGATCCACAGTACTCTATCCAAGAACTAATAACTATAACCTTGCCTTCAGATTGAGCTTTCTCAAATAGTGCTTTATCAAATGTAGTTTTCTTTTCCAATGCATTTGCACCAAATGCAAATAAACAAAGTATAAAAATAATTACTTTTTTCATAATTTTGATTTATACGATGAAATCAATAGATGAACATACATTATAGTGACACATGTAAGCTTAAATTTATTTAGTAATGAAAAATTTTGTTTTTCTAGGCTTCTATTTAGCGAAGCCTAGTATTATAATTAACTTATAATAAGAGAGAGATAAATATTTACAATCATTGTATTGATTTGAAACAGCGTTACTTATGAATATTAGCTATGTATAATCTGTATATATGTTCAAAAATGGCACTTTACTTATTTAAACTATGACTTAAATTGAATAATGGGGTGCCATATAGGCTGAGATATACCCTTTGAACCTGTCCGGTAATTCAGAAAGGGAAGAATGGATAACATAAATATATTAAATCAATTATCTGCAATATTATTAACCTTAACTATAAGTATAATTTTTGTCGTAATCGGACTTCTCTATTCAAAAAAATATCAAGGACTTAACAATTATTTAGTAGCAAGTAGATCAGTAGGTACTTTTTCTTTAACAACCAGTTTAGTTGCATCTGCATTAGGAGCATGGATATTATTTGGTCCTGCATCAGCAGCAACCTGGGGAGGAATAGGGGCTGTTATTGGATACTCTCTAGGTACTGCATTCCCTCTTTTTATCTTAACTTATTTGGGAAAAAAATTTAGAGATAATTATCCAAGAGGGAAGTCATTAATTGAAGTTGTAAGATCTAGATTTGGCTCACAATTATTTAAACTGATTTTGTTTTTATCTATTTTTTATATGTCGATTTTTTTAATAGCAGAGATTACTGCAGTTTCAATTTTAATAAATTATATTTCAGGAACAGACTTATGGATTACAGCTTCAATCGTGATCATAAGCTCACTGATATATACTTTATACGGAGGGTTAAGAGCTTCAATTTTTACAGATAATATTCAATTCATAGTATTTGGTCTGTTATTGTTGATATCATTTTCATATTTAATCTCCTTTAACTCAAATGAGTTTAGTTTCGAATTTATAAAACAAAACAAACCAAATTTACTAAGCCCAGGTTACTTGCCAAATTTCACTGCTGGCTTAACTTTTTTTATAGCTGTAGCAGCAACTAATCTTTTTCATCAAGGTAATTGGCAAAGAGTTTATGCTGCTAAAGATAATAGAGTTTTAAAGAATAGTTTAATTGTCTCATTTTTAATAATCATACCAATAGTATTTATGATGGGTTTTTCAGGGTTAATTGCAACTTCTCAAAATTCAAACGTTATTCCTGATCTTGCATTTTTTTCTTTATTGCTGAAAGATAATGCAATTTCTCTATCAGTTATAATAATTGTTTTAGCAATTTCTTTAACAGTAAGCAGTATAGATACTTTAGTAAATGCTATTTCAAGCCTAATTATTGTCGATGGGAATAAAGTCTTAAAATTTAAGGGTGATTACTTAAAACTTTCAAAGCAAATAATAATATTAATCTCTATAATTTCATTTTTTGTAGCATCAAAAGGGTTGAGTATTTTATATTTATTTTTATTGGCAGATTTATTTTGTTGCGCAGCAGTACTAAGTATATTTTTTGGTTTTTACTCAAAAAAGTTTAATGAAAAAAATGCATATGTATCAATTATAGTTGGATTGATCAGTGGAATTCTTTTATTTCCCAGTCCTGACTTTTCAAAATCAATTCTGGTTGGAATAATATTGCCAATAGATTTTTTACCGGTATTTGTCTCTCAATCCTTACTGTTTTGTTCTTTTATAGTTGCAACATTTTTGCCCATTTTAACTTGGAGACTAAGGTAAACCATTATTTACATCTTGTTAATATAAATATATTATAAATCAATTATGAGTTTTATTTTGCCATTTATAATATTAATTATTGTAGTTGTATTTATTCATGAATATGGACATTACTATTTTGCAAAAAAATATGGTGTTGGGGTAACAGATTTTTCAATTGGTTTTGGTAAAGAATTGTTTGGTTGGAATGATAAATCTGGAACAAGATGGAAGATTTGTTGGATTCCCTTAGGAGGCTATGTAAAATTTTTTGGAGATAGAAATGTTTTTTCTCAAGCTGATCAAGAGGAACTATTAAAAAAATATAGCAAAGAGGACCAAGAAAAGCTATTTGTAACGAAACCTCTTTACCAAAGGTCTTTAATCGTTGCAGGTGGACCTATAGCAAATTTCGTTTTAGCAATATTTATTTTTTTATTCATATATATGTTTGCTGGAAAAGACTTTACACCAGCAGTTATTGACGAAGTCCAAAAAGATAGTCCAGCAGAAGTAGCGGGGATGAAAAAAAATGACATAATTCTTGAAATTGATAACAATAAAGTTGAGAGCATTCTTGACGTTTCTAAACTAATTTTAATGTCAACATCTGAAATAGTTGATTTTAAAGTTTCTAGATATGATCAAGAATTATTATTAAAAGTAAAACCAAAAATTGTTGCCGGAGTTGATAATCTAGGAAACAAAATTAACAAAAGAATTATTGGCATAAAACTTAGTCCTTATAACAATGAAATAAACCATAAAAAATTAGGACCAGCCAGGGCATTAATTGAGTCTTTTAAAGAAGTTTACTTTGTTACCACCTCTTCTCTTAAATATATGGGCTCAATGATTACTGGCTCTGGAGACAGTTCTCAATTAGGAGGACCTATTAGAATAGCTAAAATTTCAGGTCAAGTTGCAGAGTTTGGAATACTCCCATTTATTAGCATGATGGCTTATATTTCAATTAGTCTAGGTTTAATAAATCTATTTCCCATCCCACTTTTAGATGGTGGTCACTTAATGTTTTACGCTTTCGAAAAAGTATTAGGAAAGCCGTTAAGCCAAAAAACACAAGAAGGTTTTTTTCGAATCGGAATGTTTTTATTGTTAACTTTAATGTTTTTTGCGACTTTCAATGACCTTAAAGATTTAGGCTTATTTTAAAGGCATTTTTGACAGTTAAAAAAGCTAGATAAATCAATGCTTTTACACAACTATATGTTGTGTCAAAAAATATTTTAGACACAAAAAAAAAGCTTGAATTATCAATGATTTTGTTAACTATACAAGTATAACCTTTAAAACCGGAGCTAAAATGAACAAAAAACAACTTATAGCGAAACTGGCTGGGTCGTTAAATCAAAGTAAAGCTGATGCTGAGCGTACTTTTGATACAATTACCAACACTATTTTGGATGCTTTAAAAGGCGACGATAATGTGAAAATTGCTGGTTTTGGTACATATAAAGTGGCTAAAAGAAAAGCCCGAATTGGTCGTAATCCAAGAACAGGAGAACAAATCCAAATCGCAGCTTCTCAAAAGGTAAAATTTTTACCTGCAAAAGCACTTAAAGAAGTTTTTAACAAATAAACTTTTTTTAACAGCCTTTTTTAAGCTTAAAAACTTGAAAAAGGCTGTTACTACATGCACTTACTGCATACCTATTTTTCCTAACTATCATTAGTTTTTAATTTTATTAAATTTATAAGAACACCTTTAATTAAACGGAGGTGAAATGGTTAAACTTTTAAAAAAACTGGTTGGTCCATTAGTAAGTTTATTTTTCTTACTAAATATGACAAGCGCCGGTTATGCTGAAACTACAGTTTCAGCTGAAGTAGGTTTCATATTCAATACATTTCTTTTCTTGGTCTGTGGTTTTCTAGTAATGTTTATGGCAGCTGGATTCGCCATGCTTGAATCAGGAATGGTAACATCAAAAAGTGTATCAGTAATATGTGCCAAAAATATTGGATTATTTTCAATAGCTGGAATTATGTTCTGGATGGTTGGATATAATTTAGCATACGGAATTCCAGAAGGTGGATACATTGGAAACTTTACTCCATGGTCTGATGCAAGTTCAGTAGATACTGGATATGCAGATGGATCTGATTGGTACTTCCAAATGGTTTTCTGTGCAACAACAGTTTCAATTGTATCTGGAACATTAGCTGAAAGAATTAAATTATGGCCATTCTTTTTATTTGCAGCTATTCTTTCAGGTATCATTTATCCAATCGTTATGGGTTGGCAGTGGGGAGGTGGCTGGTTAGCAGCTGCTGGTTTCTCAGACTTTGCTGGCTCTACTCTCGTTCACTCAACTGGAGGTGCAGCAGCATTAGCTGGAGCAATTCTATTAGGAGCTAGAACAGGTAGATTTGATAAATCTGGAGCAGCTAAACCTATGAAGCCGTTTGCGGCGTCATCTGTACCATTGGTAACAGTTGGAGTATTTATTTTATGGCTAGGTTGGTTCGGATTTAATGGTGGATCACAATTAGCAATGGGAACATTTGATGATGCAGTTGCTGTATCAAATATTTTCATTAATACAAATTTAGCAGCCTGTGGTGGTGTATTAGCAGCTGGAGCAGTAACTAGATTAATGGCAGGAAAAACTGACGTTATACAAATGCTTAACGGAGCAATTGGTGGTCTAGTAGCAATTACAGCTGAACCATTAATGCCTTCACCGCTAGCAGCAATTCTTATAGGTGCAATTGGTGGACTAATAGTTGTGTTCGGAACTAAATTATTATTCTCACTTAAAATCGATGATGTAGTTGGAGCAATTCCAGCTCACTTATTCGCTGGAGTATGGGGAACATTAGCTGTTCCACTTACAAATGGTGATGCATCATTCGGTGCGCAGCTTCTTGGAGTAATATCAATCAATGCATTTGTTTTTATAGTTTCACTAATAGTTTGGGGAATTATGAAAGGTACAATGGGTATAAGATTGAGTAAAGAAGCAGAAAGACTTGGAACTGACGTTTCAGAGTCTGGTGTAATTGCATACGCAATAAGAGACTAAAGAATAACTATCTCTCTCTCTATAGTTAGAAAAGGCCCCTATTTGGGGCCTTTTTTATTTAATACTATTAATAAAATCTAAAACCTCTTGAGCATGGCCTGCTGCCTTAACGTTTCGCCAATCTTTAATTATTTTATTTTTCTCTATGATAAAAGTACTTCTTACTGTGCCCATAAATTCGCGACCCATGAATTTTTTTTTGGCCCAAACTTTGTAAGCTTTTAAAGAAGTTTTATCCTCGTCAGCTAATAGTTCGAATTTTAAATTAAGTTTTTTACTCCATTTTTTGTGACTTTCTAAAGTATCCTTGGATATTCCAAAAATTGTGCATCCAAGTTTCTCAAATTTAGTAAAAAGTTTATTAAAATCATTTGTTTCAATTGTACATCCACTTGTATTATCTTTTGGATAGAAATAGATAATGATAAATTTTGTTTTTACTTTTTTTAATTCAACAGTTTTACCTGAAGTAGATGATAATTTAAAATTAGGAGCTTTTGTCATGAATTATTATTAGTTAGTTATTTTTAAGTTTTCTATAATAAAATTGTAAGCTTTCTCAACAGTTAGATTTTTCATGCCTTTTCTATCTCTATTCCAAACGTTGTCTACATAATTATCAGGAGTTATTGCAATTATATTACTGTATTTAAGTTCACTGACTGGGTCATTGCTTATTAATCCATAACTTTTAATTCCTAAGGCAGATGCCATATTTAAAGGACCTGAATTATTGCCAACAAAAAATATTGATTTCTTAATAACCGCCATAATATTTACCAAATTATAATTTGAACAGTTTATAAAATATTTTTTTTTGGATAAATTTATAATTTTTGATGCCATTTTTTCATTTTTTTTTCCACAAACTAAATATATTTGATCAAATAAGTCTTTTTCATAAAGTTTATTTGCCAATTCAACAAATAACTCTTCATACCACATTTTAAAATCTTCTCCAGAGTCTATACCAAAAGATATTACTCTTTTTTTATTTTCTACAATTTTTTTGTCTACATCTTCTCTTTCTAAATTGATTTTAAGCTCAGGGTTTAAATTGTATATTGGAATATTATTAATAGAAAATATTTTTTGAGATAGATCTGAATAACTAAGCTTCCAATCTTCTTTATTTAAATATGTTTTTGTTGTAAGCCATTTTTTTTGATTACCAATTCCAGGACCAATTATATTTTTTATTTTTGCAAATTTAGCTGCAATGGCAGGTCTGCTCACTTTATCTAAAACATATAGGTGTGAAAAATTTTTCTGTTTTAAAAAAGAATATAGTTTATATGTATCTATCCAATAATAGACACCTTTTCTAAAATTATTATACTCTATATTATCAAAATGATCTAAATCCTTTAAAATTTTTTTTGCTTGTGTCGAAGCCCTGACAATTATAGTTATTTTTTTTTTATGATATTCACTTAATGCCTTTATATACGGTAATTGCCAAATCAAATCTCCAAGCTTTGAGTGTGTATATACAACACAAATGTTTTCATTCATTATGATAAAATTTTAAATAATTCATTATTGGGACATTTATGCATTTGTCTAGTTTTTTATTGATAATAACTTTTAAATAATTAATTTTTAAGATGTGTCCAGATATTTAAAAAAAATATTTATTTACCTAATATCTTTAATTGTTTTAATATTTTTCATTTTAACAATCATAAATACAAAAAACAATTTAGATGTTAAATCTAATCAGATTGAGTTTTTAGAAAACTCTTTAAATAAAAAAAAATCACAAATTAAAAATATTCACACTAAATTAATTTCAAAAAATATTAATCTAGAGGATTTAGTATTTTCAGAAGGTATAAACTTTGTAAAAAGTTCTGATAAAAAATTGAAAATATATTCAAAGCAGTTTATTTTATCTGAATATAGTTCCGACGATATTATTTTTGCAAAGCATCCCTCTGCTTCAAGTTCTGCATACCTTGAAAAGTATATGGACAATATCTTTCTAATAACTGCAACAGGACAAATAACTTTTTCTGATATTCAAAACCTTGAAACAGAAAAGTTTAAAATGAAATCTATAAAATCAAATATGAAAGAAATTATTAATTATTCTGATTTTTATACTTCCAGCCCTTTTGGAATTAAGGACGTGCTTATAGATGATGATAAAATTTATATATCTTATGTTAATGAATTAAAAAAGGATTGCTTTAATACTAGTATTCTTGCAGCTGATATAAATTATGAATTTTTAAAATTTTATAAATTTTTTACTAAAGATGAGTGTATTAAAAAAAATGATAAGTTTTTTGAAGCTAATAAAAATGATAAGCTAGTTCCTCACCAAGCTGGTGGAAGAATGATTTCAATAAATAATAATATAATATTTACAGTAGGTGAATATAGATTAAGAATACTAGCTCAAGACGAAAATTCATATTTTGGAAAAATAATATCTATTAATAAACAGTCTGGATTATATAAAATATTATCAAAAGGACATAGAAATCCTCAGGGATTATACTTTAATAAACAAACAAACCAATTGTTTTCAACTGAGCATGGTCCAAATGGAGGAGATGAGATTAATGTTATAAATTTAAATAATGAAGAAAAAACTTTAAATTATGGTTGGCCTATTGCTTCATATGGAAATCACTATTTTGAGGAAAAAAATGACAATAGATTAGATCTGTCTCCCCTTAAAAAATCACATGTAGAAAATGGATTTATTGAACCAATTAAATACTTCGTGCCTTCTGTTGGTATTAGTCAAATAATTGGTATGCCTAATGATTTTTTTGAGACAAAAAGTCAGTATTTCATTGTTGGCACAATGGGTACAGCAAAAAAATTAAAAGAGGGTATGTTAAGCTTATATGTGTTTGAATATGATGAGAATGATACTAAAATTGTCAAAGATATCTTAATACCAATTAAATCGAGAGTAAGAGATATTATCTATTTATCAAAAGAAAAATTAGTTATTATGTTTTTGGAAACAAATAGTACTATTGGAATTTTAAAAAAAGGATAAAACTAAATGAAAATCAAATCAG
This sequence comes from uncultured Pelagibacteraceae bacterium, assembly GCA_902547535.1. Lineage (GTDB taxonomy): Bacteria > Pseudomonadota > Alphaproteobacteria > Pelagibacterales > Pelagibacteraceae > Pelagibacter. The sequence continues at coordinate 444,259 of CACCOB010000001.1, forward strand.
CATCAACTTTAGTTGCAGAAGCATTAAAGGAAATTAAAACAATATCACCACAAGAAGCTTTAGAAAAATTAAATAATGATGCATGTAACCTTATTGATATCAGGGATGTTAGAGAATTAGAAAGATTAGGAAGAATAGAAAAGTCTTCTCATATACCTAGAGGAATGTTGGAATTTTGGATGGATCCTGATAGTCAATATTTTAAAGATGGTAAAATAGACATGAATAAAGAAATGGTTTTATTTTGTGCTGGAGGTCTTAGATCAGCATTAGCAACTAAAACATTACTAAATATGGGTTTTACAAATATTTGCCATGTAGATGGTGGTTTTGGCTTAATGAAAAACTCAGGATTTAAAGTAATAAAATAGTTAAACTTTTTAATCTAACAAACTAATTCTTTTTGCATAGAACATCCTTATTATCCAATATATTACCAAACCCAGTGGTCCAATAAAATAGGTTATTATTATTGGAGAGAATATTATGTATCTAGACATAAATATTTTTTGGCTGTCTCTCATGATCCATGCTCCACAAAATAAGTTAATTGCTAAAAAATGTGTCCAAAACATAATCAAAAAAGCCTCAGCTTCAAAAAGATTTCTTAAGTCATATAATCCTAGATACAATGTAAAATTATAATTAAAATCGTACCCTGAAATGTAGAAATAATAACCTAGATACATGTAGACAGCTGTTAATATAAAAAAAGGAAACACTGATGTAACAAATAATCCGCAAATCTTTGACTGTGGAAAAAAAATTAAAATTAACCAGAAAGGTATTACACCAATATTTAACCACAAATAAATCATTTCTATGGTAAAAAAAGCTGCTATTTGTTCAATCATATTATCTTTATATTATATTAAATAAAATGATGATTCCTACAAAAAATAAAAAAAAGACATTAGAAGTAACAGTTGATGAGATGAGGAATTTTGCGCTTAATTATGTAGAGAAATTTGCACCCTCTAAACAACAGTTAAGAACTTATCTGCTAAAAAAATATTTAAGATCAAAAACGCCTAATATTAAAAAAACTGATATATCTAATCTTATAGATATCGTTCTTGAAGATTTAGAAAAATCAAAGTTTATAAATGATAAATTTTATTCAGAGTCAAAAGCAAAAAGTTTAATACATAGAGGATCGTCAATAAATAAAATAAGAAATTATTTAATAAAAAAAGGTGTAGGTGAAAAATATATTAAAAATACAATTGATCAAATTAAAGATAAAAATGAAGATCAGGACTTTTTTTCAGCAATAAAAATTTGTAAAAAAAAAAGAATTGGACCTTCAAGACAAGAATCTAATCGACCTTTGTTTTATAAAAAGGATATAGGAGTCCTAGCTCGTTCTGGTTTTGATTTTGAAGTTTCAAGAAGAGTTATGGATCTTGAAAAAGACGAATATTTGAAAATAATTAATCTTCTTTAGTTTTTTTATTTTTTTCCTCTAAATAATATTGAATTTTATTTCTGATATAGTTTTTAACCATTACAAAAACAATTAAACCAAATATTGACACAGATACAATTATAATTAAAATAATCCTTAATTGTTCACTCATTATAAATTTTTACTTCTCTTTAAAATTAGACTTGGATTTTTAAAATCCTTTTTACCGTATATAATTTCATTCCCATTAAAGTCTGTCACTATTCCACCTGCGTTTTCAAGTATAGCATGCCCTGCAGCTATATCCCATTCACAAGCCCGTGGCTCCGCTACATATCCGTCAAACTCTCCAGTTGCTATTACACAAAATTTAAGAGAGCTTTTCATTCGAACGTATTGTGTAACCCCTAAATTTTTATGAATTTTTTCAATTTCAGGTTTTAGTTTATTTGAATATGAAACTACTTTTATTGAACCTTTAGGAGTGATTTTCTTACAGTATAATTTTGTAGCTTTATCTGAACTAAATTCAAATGATTGGTCTTTTCCAAAACTATAAAACATTCTTTTTTTCGCAGGAACATTAATTAAACCAGCAACTGCTTTTCTATTTAAAATTAAACCAGCGTTAATTGTAAATTCTTCTCCATCATTTATATAATCGTATGTCCCATCGATAGGATCAACTAACCAAAAATCTTTAAGATCATTTTTTGATTTATTGTGAGAAGTTTCCTCTGAAACAATTGGAATATCAGGTGTTAACTCCATTATTTTTTCAGTTATAATTCTGTTAACCTCAATATCGCCATTACTTACTGGAGTGTTGTCAGATTTAATCTTTTTATTTAAACCTTTCTTTCTTAGTTTAATAGACAAATCACCAGCAATTAGAAAAGTATCAATTAAATCTTCGACAACACTTTTTATTTTAATTTCATCCATTATGATCAATTCTCTCGAGTTCAATATTATTTGCGTTTATTACTTTTTTACCAACATTTTGAAAATTAACAGTTACTTTATCATTAATAATTGACTGAACTTGACCAATTCCCCAACTTTTATTAGCTGGATTTATAACTTTGTCACCTGGTTCAAAATCTAAAATCATTTATTTTAACTTATACTGGAAATAAGTATAAATACCATCAAATGAATTTAAAAACTAACTCGATAGGACTTCATAAAAAACCTTCAGAAACAACTGTCGTAGTAGCAATGTCTGGAGGTGTCGATTCATCAACTGTTGCTGGAATGATGAAACAAGAAGGTTACAAAGTTATCGGTATTACTTTAAAGCTTTATGATGATGGAAAAGAGGTAGCTGCTTCTAAACAATGCTGTTCAGGTCAAGATATAATTGATGCAAAAAGAGTTGCTCACAAATTAGATATCGAACATAAAATTTTGTATTATCAAAGCAAATTTAAACAGGGTGTGGTTGATAACTTTGTGGAAAGTTATTTAAAGGGTGAAACACCTATTCCCTGTATTCAGTGTAATCAAACTGTAAAATTTAAAGATTTGTTTGAATTTTCAAAAGATTTAAATGCAGATGCATTAATCACAGGACATTATGTAAAAAGTTTAACAGAAAATAATTTAACGAATATGTATCGAGCTATTGATGAAAACAGAGATCAAAGTTATTTCTTATTTAATACTACAAGAGAACAATTAAATTATATAAGATTTCCATTGGGTGGTCTTCTCAAAGATAAAACTAGAGAAATTGCTAAAAATTTAAACTTAAATGTTGCTGATAAACCTGACAGTCAGGATATTTGTTTTGTTCCAAATGGAGATTATGCATCTGTCATAAAAAAATTCAAACCAGAGTCATATCAAAAAGGAAATATCAAAAATTTAGACGGCAAAGTAGTTGGAGTGCATGATGGTATAGTTAATTTTACAATTGGACAAAGGAAAGGAATTAAAGTTTCAAATGAGGAACCATTTTATGTTATTAAAATAGATGCAGATAAAAATGAGATATTTATTGGACCTAAAGAAAATTTAGCAAAGAAAGAAATTAATTTAAAAAATTTAAATCTTTTAGCAGAAAATCAAGAATTTAATCAAAACATTTTAGTAAAAGTAAGATCCACTGGTAAACTTTTAGATGCAAATGTAGATTTTCAGAACAAAAATAATGCAAAAGTTAATCTTTTAAGTCCTGAATATGGGATTTCACCAGGCCAAGCTTGTGTATTCTACAAGAAAGACCAATTTGGTCATAAAGTATTAGGTGGTGGTTGGATTAAAGATTAAAAATTTTATTTCTTTTTATTTTTTTTTCTAGCTCTTCTCTTTTTAGAGCCCATTTTTCTACGGCCTCTATGTTTTTTTGGGTATCCCATAATCTCCTTAGTTTTACTATTTTATTGACTTATTTGGTGGATATAGCATTGTCCAATGAACATAGCAATTTTTTTATGAGTAAATCGTTTAAGACTTTTTTGAAACATACTGCCAAAGATTTCCATAATCATTCAGTTAATCCACCAGTAGTACGCGCATCCACCATAATATTTAAATCAATGAACGACATAAGACGGACTCAGTCTAAATATAAGAAAGATCCAAGAGGTGGCCATTTTGATTATGGGAGACAAGGAACATCAACAACGCATATTTTGCAAAAAATTTTAACCAAACTTGAGGACTCTTATCATGTTTTTTTAACACCCACAGGTTTTGGAGCTGTTTTCTTAGCAATTTTTAGTGTTGTAAGACCTGGAGATGAAATAGTTGTCGCTGACCCTGTTTACAATCCAACAAGAGTTTTTACCCAAGATTTTTTAAAAGAATTTAATATTAAAACAACTTTTTACAATCCTCATGATTTAAAATCTCTCAATAAAATAATTAACAAAAAAACAAAATTAATCTTCGTAGAAAACCCTGGTAGCAATTCATTTGAATTTCAAGATCTATCAAAAATAATATCTATTGCAAAAAAAAGGAAAGTATTTACTGCAATTGATAATACTTGGGCAACACCATATTTTTTTAAACCAATGAAACTAGGATTCGATATGTCAATAGTTTCAGCAACTAAATATTACTCTGGACATTCGGATGTAATGGGTGGAAGCTTAGCAGTGAATAGAAAAGTTTTTAAACATGTTGAGAAGGCACAAAAAATTATTGGTTTAAGATTAGGTCCTGATGATGCCTATTTGATAACCAGAGGATTAAGAACATTAGATGTTAGATTAGATAAACATCAAGAAAATGCTAGAAAAGTTGCTGAATTTTTATCAAAAAATAAAAAAGTAAAACTTCTATATCCTTATAAAAAAGGATCTCTTAATTATAAATTATGGAAAAAATATTACTCAGGAGCATCTGGTTTAATGGGTCTAAAAATAAAAACTAAAGATAGAAAATCTGTAATTAAATTTGTTAATTCTCTCAAATTATTCGGTTATGGATATAGTTGGGGAGGTTTTGAAAGTTTAGCACTTCATCAAAGTAAAGCTGAGAGAGGAAATAGAATTTATTCAGACATAAAAGAAGACGAAAAAATTGTAAGATTACATATAGGTCTAGAGGATCCAAAAGATTTAATTGAAGATTTGCGAAAATCGCTTAAATTCATTAAATGAGTTCTAAAAAATTTTTTACTACAAAAAAAGCATTAATTACACTAATTGCAGCTTCATTAGTTGTTATTGTATCTCTTGGTATAAGACAGACATTTGGATTATTTTTTTTTGATTTTAATGCTGATCTAAATATTTCAATTTCTCATTTTGGTTTTGTTATTGGATTACAATTATTGATGTGGGGAGTCTTTAGTCCAATATTTGGTTTCATTACTGATAGGTACGGAGGTGCAACTGCAATATTCATAGGATTTTTATTTTACTTAGCAGGACTTTTCTTGTTTTATTCAGGCCTAAATACAGGTTATCTTTTTACTTTGACCATAGGACTTCTGATTGGAATTGGATTAGGTGGAACAGCTATAAGCATTCCAGTTTCAGTAGTTGCAAAGCATTTTCCATCATCTAATAGAACAATTGCTACTGGCATTGTAACTTGTGCAGGATCATTTGGTTTTTTTGTGTCGCCTTTACTTGTAAGATATTCATTAATTGAAATTGGATGGGAAATAACGATTTTATATTTTTGTTTTCTTTTAGGAATAGGTCTAATAACAGCTTTATTTATAAGTACACCTAAAACTCCAGTTGGAAATAACGGCAATAATAACCAAACTGCTAAGGAAGCCTTAATAGAAGCATTTAATAATAAAAGTTTTATATTTTTAACCTTAGGATTTTTTGTTTGCGGTTGGCATATAGCTTTAGTGGCTACCCATATACCAACATATATGATGGATAGAGGTATGCCAGACTGGACAGCAGCTATGATTTTAGCATTAGTAGGTGTTTTCAATATGATAGGAACTATGGGGAGCGGTTATCTTGCAACTAAGTTTAGTAAAAAGAAAGTACTAAGTGCAATATATTTATTAAGAGGTGTATCTCTAATATATTTTTTATATTTACCACCAAGTGTATTTAACTCAGTTGTATTTGGAGTTACTTTTGGACTTCTGTGGCTTTCAACTGTACCACCAACAAATGGTTTAGTAGGTCATATATTTGGAACTAAACACATTGGTCTTCTTTATGGAATAGTATTTGTAAGTCACCAGATTGGGTCTTTTCTTGGAGCGTATTTAGGAGGAGTTTTTTATGAAATGCATGGAAATTTTGATTATGCATGGTACGTTTCTATCGCATTATCAATCTTTGCAGGTTTGATACACTTACCAATTAAAGAGAAGTCAATTGAAAGAGTTCAAACAGCATAAACTTAAATTTAGTCCATTTTTAGAAAATCTTTATCAGTCTAATAAGCCGTTGATCATATATAAAGTTGAAGGTGGTTACGATTTATTTACTGATTTTTCAAAAAAAATAATAATAAACAACAAAAATATAGAAAACTTCTTAAACTCTTTTTCAACAAAAAAATATAGAAAAGAAACAGATATTTTTATTGGCTTTTTTGGTTATGAAATACTTTGTAATTTACTTAAAATAAAAATTAAAAATCAAAAAAATATAAAATTTTATAAAGGTGTGTTTTATAAACCAGAAACGATTATAAAAATTAGAGATAAAATTAGAATATATTCAACAAAAAAAAATCATAATTTTACTTATCAGTTTCAAAAAACTAATATTTCGAGCCCCTTTAAGTTAAATATTAGCTATAAAAAATATAAAAAAATATTTGATATTTTTTCAAAGAAAATACGTGAAGGACAAACTTATCAAATTAAAATATGCACTAAATATAAAAATAAATCCGAGATAAATCCTGTTAATTTCTTTTGGAAACTTATGAAAATTAATTCATCTCCAGAGTCATTTATGATTAGAGATAAAGATTATTCAATAGTTAGTTGCTCTCCAGAAACATTGATTGATAGAAAAGGTGACACAATCATTACTAAACCAATAGCCGGAACACTTAAAAAGAATAATTTTTATAACAAATTAAAGGCTTTAAAATACTTTAGAAACAACAGTAAAGAAACGAAAGAACATAATATGATTGTTGATCTTGAAAGAAATGATTTATCAAGAATTTGTAAACCTGGAACTGTAAAGATTAAAAAGGAGAAGTATGTTGAAGAATATAAGCATCTTTATCATTATGTCACAAATATTGCTGGTAGGATAAAAAAAAATGTTTCTGTAAAAGAAATAATAACTTCTATGATGCCTGGTGGATCTGTTATTGGATGTCCAAAAATTAAGACATTGCAATTATTAAACTCTCAGGAAAAAGAAGACAGAAATATCTTTACTGGAAGTTTTGGTTTTATCAAATTCAATGAAGATATGAGGTTTAATATAATAATAAGATCTATTCTAAACTTTAAAAAACAATCAGAAATTTCTGCTGCTTCAGGTGTAGTTTTAGATAGTGCCCCAAAAAAAGAATTTAGTGAGAATTTTATAAAAGCAAAATCATTATTAGAATTATTTAAATGATATATATAATTGACCATCAAGACTCTTTTACTTGGAACGTTGTTCATCAATTTTCCCAATTTGATAAAGTTATCTGTACAAATTATTTTGAATTAAACAATAACTTACTTGAAAAATCTAAAACAATAGTACTGTCACCAGGTCCAGGATCTCCTAAAGATTATCCAAATACATCAAAACTTTATAGAAAATTCAAGGGAAGAAAAAAAATAATAGGAATATGCCTAGGATATCAACAAATTTTATTTTCTGAAAAAGCAAAAATTATTCAACAAAAAAATATTTTCCACGGATATCAGTCAGAAGTTAAAGTAACAAATAACAAATCAATCTTTCAAAAAAATTCAAAATTTAAAGTTGGCAGATATCACTCATTAAAATTAAAAGAGCCATTTTCAGCTAAAAATTTTGAAATAACAATCAGATGCTCAAACACTGGTATTGCAATGGGTTTTGAAAACATTAAAGATGATGTATATGGATTTCAATTTCACCCAGAATCTTTTTTAACAAAAAATGGTAAACTACTTATTAAAAAAATCCTATCAGCGTAATACACTTAAAGAGATTAAATTTACTGATCTTTGGAATAAAAATGGTGTCTTCACTACAATGTGGTTGTACAGCAAGCCACCAAAAATTCTTTTTTTTAAATCACACATTCAAAATCTGATCAAATCTTTAAAAGCTTATAAAATAAGTGAGGATAATATTAAAAACATTATTTTAAATTTAATTAAAAAAAATGTTAATAGAAAAATTTCTTATAATCATTTGCTCAGAATTGCTTTAAATAAAAAAATTATATCTGTTTCTATCAGGGAAAGAGTAATGCCAAAAAGTAAATTTAGTTTAAAATTAGTAAATTATAAGAGAGTAAAACCAGAGTATAAAAATCTGAAATATAAAAAAATATTAGAATTTTTGTCAAAAATAAATACATCAAAACAGGATATCGCTTTATGTGTAAATAATAAAATTCTTGAAACTGGAACTTCAAATCTTCTGTTTGTTTATAAAAAAAAGATTTATTCGCCAAAGTCAAATTATTACAAAGGAACAAATATTAAGTTTTATGAAAAAAAATTTCGTATTATTAAAAAGGATATTTACCTAAAGGATATCAAGCAGTTTGAAGAAATTATATTAGTTGGATCAGGAAAAGGGGTTGTATCTGTAAATTTTATTGAAGGTTATAATTGGAAAAGAAAAAGTAAAGAAACGTTTAATAAAATTTTTAAAACCTTTGAGAGTGAGTTCAGCAAAAATATGTATAAATATAACTAATGAGAGATCCAAATAATCCATGTCTTTTTTGTAATGTTCCATCAAGTGAGCATGTATTTGAAAATAATTTAGCTTTTTCTACTTTTGATTCTTATCCAGTTTCAAAACATCATGCGCTAATAATTCCAAAGAGACATGTTGAAAACTATTTTGATATGTCTGAGGATGAAATTTTATCCTGTAATAAGCTAGTAAAAAAAATGAGAAATAAAATCCAAGAGCTTGATCCGACTGTAGATGGTTTTAATATTGGCACAAATTCAGGTAAAGTAGCAGGGCAATCAATAATGCATTGCCATATACATTTAATTCCTAGAAGAAAAAATGATGTGGATAACCCACAAGGAGGTGTGAGGGGAGTTATACCTTCAAAACAGCATTATCAGCGTAAAAAATAAATTTTTTACAATATACCAGTGCTAAAATGTCACTTTATCGTAGTTGATCTATTTTAATAAGTATACTAAGAATTCAGTAGCGGAAGGAACATCATAATGATTTCAACAAATCCATTTTTTATTTTATCCCAGAGTGTACCGGCTATTTTAATGCAATCGTTCGTTATATTTATGGGTATTTTAATATTAGTGGGGACTGTTATGGATATTATCCATAAAAAAAATGTTAAATACTTTTTCCAAAATGCAAAAAAAGCAAAATTGTCAGCTAAAAAAGAATTAACAACTTCTGAAAGAATATCAGTAATATCAAAAACTATTGCAAGCGATATAGCAACTACTTCTGAGCTAGGAGCAGGTAAAAGAAGATTGGCACATGTAATGGGAATGTATGGAACAATTCTGTTTTGGGTTGGATCAGTTGTAATGATATTTTTTTATACTTCTCCAAATTCAGTAACACCTGCTTTTTGGCCAATTATTTGGCACGTTGGTGCGGCTTTAACAGTTCTAGGTGGAGGTTGGTTTTGGTTTTTTTTAAGAGTTGATGTCTACTCCGAAGCTCAACCATGGTATAGAATTATCCAAGCAGACTTATTTGTACTTGCATTGATTGCATCATCATTATTTGGATTAATTTGGTCATATCTTCAATCTATAAACTTACAAGGTAGATGGGATGATTTTGTATTTTTAGGATTATTCATAGTTGCTAATTTAGTTTTATTTGGTGGTGTATATTGGTCTAAATTTGCTCATATGTTTTACAAACCTGGTGCCGCTTTACAAAAAAATTTAGCTGAAGCTGATGGATCTAGAGATAATCTTCCACCTGAAGCTGACGCACCAGAGCAATTTGGCCTAGGTATAAAAAGAGAAGAGCCAAAACATTATTAATATGATAAAGAATTTAAAGGAGAAAATATAAATTATGTCAACTTTTGTATACATGACTAGATGCGATGGCTGTGGTCATTGTGTAGATATTTGTCCATCAGATATAATGCATATCGATGAAACTATAAGAAGAGCAAAAAATATTGAACCAAACTTTTGCTGGGAATGTTACTCATGCGTTAAAGCATGTCCCAACCATGCAATAGACGTAAGAGGTTATGCAGATTTTGCTCCAATGGGACATAGTGTGAGAGTTAGAAGAGAAGAGGAAAAAGGAACTATTTCTTGGAGAATAAAATTTAGAAATGGAACCGAAAAAAATTTTGTGTCACCAATAACAACTAAACCTTGGGGAAAATTTATTCCAAAGCTTGCTGAAGGAGATAAGCCTAATCAAGGTGAAATCAATTCTCAAATATTATATTCAGAGCCAGAGGGACTAAATACGAATAAAGAATTACCAAAAGTAGATAAGAGCGCTTTTAAAAAGGGAGTTTATTATTAATGGCAAGAAAAACTATAGTAGAAAATTGTGATATTTTAGTTGTTGGTGGAGGAATGGCTGGAACTGGTGCAACTTTTGAAGCTAGACATTGGGGTAGAGATTTAAAAATAGTTTGTGTCGAAAAGGCAAATATAGATAGAAGTGGTGCAGTTGCTCAGGGTCTATATGCAATTAACTGCTACATGGGAATGCAATGGGGAGAAAATCAACCAGAGGACCATGTAAGATATGCAAGAAATGACTTAATGGGATTGGTTAGAGAAGATCTAGGATATGACATGGCTCGTCATGTAGATTCAACTGTTCATATGTTTGATGAATGGGGTTTGCCAATGATGAAAAATAAGGAGACAGGTCGATACCAAAGAGAGGGTAAATGGCAAATAATGATACATGGTGAAAGTTATAAACCAATTGTTGCAGAGGCAGCAAAAAAATCAGCAGATAAAATTTATAACAGAATAATGATCACCCACCTATTAATGGACGAAAATAATGAAAATAGAGTTGGTGGGGCAGTTGGATTTAATATGAGAACAGGTGACTATCACGTATTTAAATCAAAAACAGTTATTGTCGCTGCTGGAGGAGCTTCACATATTTTCAAACCTAGAGCCGTTGGTGAAGGAATGGGAAGAACTTGGTATGCTCCATGGAGTAATGGATCAGCATATGCATTACCTATTGCTGCTGGAGCTAAAATGACCCAAATGGAGAATAGAATTGTACTTTGTAGATTTAAGGATGGTTATGGTCCAGTTGGTGCTTATTTCTTACATTTAAAAACTTATACACAAAATGCGAATGGTGAAAATTATGAGAAAAAATGGTACGAAAAAACTAAAGAATTAGTTGGAGAGTATATTGATCATCATCCTACTCCTACATGTTTACGTAATCATGCTTTTATCCAAGAAACAATGGCTGGTGGTGGACCAATTCATATGGTGACGAAAGAAGCATTTCAAGATCCACACTTAGAAACAGTTGGTTGGGAAAATTTCTTAGGTATGACAGTTGGACAGGCAGTTGTATGGGCTTCTCAAAATATTGATCCAAAGTACACAAACCCTGAATTAACAACCTCGGAGCCTTATGTTATGGGTTCTCACGCTACATGTTCAGGAGCATGGGTAAGTGGGCCAGAGGATTTATCTCCGCCTGAATATTTTTGGGGATATAATAGAATGACAACAATTCAAGGTTTATTTGGTGCTGGGGATACTGTGGGTGGAAGTGCCCATAAATTCTCATCTGGATCTTTTACTGAGGGCAGATTAGCTGCAAAAGCTGCTGTTAAATATATAGAAGATAAAAAGGCCAATGATATTAAAGTAAGCGAAAAACAATGTGATGATTTCAAGGAAGTTATTTATAAACCTTTAGAAAATTATACAGTAGGAAGAAATGAAATAACAGGTGGAACAGTATCACCGAGTTATATTTCCCCAATCCAAGGTTTACAAAGACTCCAGAAAATTATGGATGAATATGTAGGCGGAATTAGCTACAACTACATGACGAACGAAAATACTCTTAAAAAAGGCCTAGAGCTACTTGCATGGCTTGAGGAAGATTTAGAAAATGTAGGAGCTGAGGACTATCATCAACTTATGAGAGCTTGGGAGCTAAAACATAGAACAATTACATCTCAATGTGTAACAGAACATACCTTGTTCAGGCAAGAAACTCGTTGGCCAGGTTATTATTATAGAGGAGATTTTATGAAATTAGATGATGAAAATTGGCATTGTCTAACCCTTTCTAGAAGAGATCCTAAAACAGGTAAATTTACAATGGAAAAGGCGCCCGTTTATCACATAGTTGATGAAAAAGAGAAAAAAGAAGCTTCTTAAATTCAATAGATCATAAAATGGCTTTATTAGATAAATCCGATGAGGAAATTATTAAAATAGCTGAACCTATTTGGGCAAACCTAGTTAAATCATCAAACATTAAAGATTATGGTGGATTTACAAGAGATCTGTCTTCACAAATGATGTATGGAGCCAATGAAGTTGAGTTAGGTAAACAATGGGCAAGTAATAAACTTATCTCTAGTTTAGCAGAAGGATGTAAAGCTATAGGCTGCTTAAGAAGAGGTCTTTATATTACAATACTTTATAAACAAACTAGCACTGAAATACCAGGGGACTTTCTTGGTAGACTCGTCCTTGGAGATGAAGGGGACGAGGTTAAGGTTTTTGGAGCAACAATCTTTTAAAAAATTAAAATATTCTTTGCATTTAACACAACTTGTGATATCCCGCGAGTATGTTTCAAATAATAAATCAAAATTTAAAAAAATTACCTTTATTCTTTGAAAATCAATTAAGCAAAATAATCAAATCATTTTTATATCTTTTTATATTCCTTGCTTGGGGTATTATAATCTTAAGTACGGCTCAAAATTTTATATAAAATATTCATATTTATTGACTTTGAACTATTAGAAGAATAGTTAGTGTTTATGGAGTATTTTCTTCCAATTGCACAAGTTGAAATTAATATTTTATATATTTTTGGTTTAAGTTTAGTTGTAGGAATTTTATCAGGATTATTTGGAGTAGGGGGTGGGTTTTTAATGACGCCATTTTTAATTTTTATGGGTGTGCCACCAATTTATGCTGTTCCAAATGAAGCAAGCAACATTCTTGGAACTTCTGTTTCAGGTTCCACAACACATTACCTTAAAGGAACACTTGATTATAAGATGGGGTTTATGATTGTAATTGGAGGAATAGTAGGAACAGTTCTAGGCATTATAACTTTTACATATTTTAAAGATATTGGAAAAATAAATGTCGTTATTTCTCTTGCTTATATGTACATCCTCGCAATTTTAGGAACTTTTATGTTAATTCAAGGTGTTTCAGAAATTGATAAAGCTAGAAAAAAAATTACTGAGAGAAAAAAATTACATAAACACTATTGGATACATGGTTTACCTTTGAGGATGCGTTTTAAAAAATCTAAACTTTATGAAAGTGCTTTCACCCCAATTATAATTGGTTTAATTGTTGGTTTCATAGCAGCAATTATGGGAATTGGAGGAGCTTTTATACTTGTACCTGCAATGATTTATTTAATTGGAATGCCGACAAAGTTGATTCCAGGCACATCTCTCTTTGTAACTATCTTTGTAAGTGCAATTGTAACAATTCTTCATGCTTTAAACTATGGAACTATAGACTTAATTTTAGTTTTTGTTTTAATCTTAGGATCAATAATTGGAGTGCAGTTTGGACAAAAAATAGGTGAAAAAATTGACAGTTCAGAATTCAAAACTATTTTAGCAATTCTTTTGCTTTTAGTAGGTATAGCAATTGCTTATGATACTTTTATTAAAGATGAAAATGCTATGAATACTGCACTAAATACAATTGATAATTTAGGAACCTTAAGTCAATTTATATTAAACTTTTCTGAAGATATGCCAATATTCTATGGACTAACATCAGTATTGTTAGCAGTAGTATTAGGAGTTGGTGCTGCAATGATTAGAAGAGTTTACTCTAATTGGAATGATGCAAGATTAGCTAAACTAAAAAAGTAACTAGGCGCTTCTATACAGTTTAGTCATAACAAATTCTTTATGACCTAAAGCTTCTGCGCAAGTTAATCTTCCATTTGCAACTCTTAAGGTTGATTTAATTAACTCGTCTCCTGCTTGGCTTAAATTCATTTCCCTTGATAATATCTTCGAAACATCAACATCAATGTGTTCACTCATAGTTTTTGCTGTAAGTGGGTTTGCTGTAAGTTTAATTACAGGCTCTATTGGATTTCCAATTATATTTCCTTGTCCCGTTGGAAATAAATGAATATTAAATCCGCCTGCGGCTTGTAAAGTAACACATTCAGCTGCTGCTGATGAAGTATCCATGAAGTATAAACCAGCACCTTTTGTTGGTTCCTCTGCTGGTTCTAAAACATCTATAAATTGACATCCACCAATTTTTTGAAAATTGCCAAAAGCTTTTTCTTCAATTGTTGTAAGACCTCCAGCAATATTACCTGCCGTAGGCTGACTTTCTGACAAGTCATCAGTTGCTTCTTTCAGAATAAAGTCATTATAATCATTCCAAGTTTTTTTAAATTTCGCCTGAGCTTCTGGTGTCTTTCCTCTTTTTTCACAAACAGTTTCAGCACCCGTTAATTCAGAGGTTTCACCAAAACATAAGTGAACACCTAATGGTTCTAACTTATCCATAAGATTTCCAACTGTTGGATTTGAAGCTAACCCAGATGTTGTATCTGACTCTCCACATTTTACTGAAATCCATAAATCACTCATTGGACATTCTTCTCTTTGTTTTTCAGATGCCCACATTGAAAACTCTTGTGCCTTTTTTGAAACTTTTGCAATTGTGTCTATATCTCCTACACCTTCAATACTAAAGCCTTCAACTGGTTTTCCAGTTATTGAAATTGCATCTACAATTCTTTTTGTCCATTTAGGCTCAATGCCTACAACTATAACTGCAGCGACATTTGGATTTTTTCCTGTTCCAATCATAGTTCTAAAGTGAAGTTCAAGATCAGCTCCAAATTGTAGACGACCGTATGAGTGAGGTAGAGCTATTGTGCCCTTAATATTATTTGCAACTGCTTCTGCGCAGGCATTTGAAATATCATCTACCGGAAGTATTATAACATGGTTACGAGTACCAGCTCGTCCATTTTCTCTTTTATAACCTAAAAAACTTTTTGGAATTTCCATTACTTACCACTTTTTTGTTTTAACGTTATGAACATGAACATGTTCACCTTTCTTAATATTTTTCACTACTTTCCCAATATCATGACCATATTTTAATATGGTATCTCCTTCATTAAGGTCAGCCATTGCAATTTTATGACCTAAAGGAATTTCGTCTTTTGATTCAATGGATACAGACTTATCATTTTCCATTATCCAGCAATTACAATCCTGATTTGGTGTTATTTTTTCAATAACAACAACCCCTACATTATCTTTTTCATCATGAATGATTATATCTGTATTAGACATTGTGACGATTTCTTTATTTGAAATTTTTCCAATCTTATATATTAATCGAGCACTTTAACAAATAAAAAAAGAATTTAGAAAGGCTTTACTATGACCAAAATGACAACTGAAGAAGCATTTATAAAAGTTCTTCAAATGCATGGAATTGAACATTCCTTTGGAATTATAGGATCAGCCTTTATGGCAATTTCTGATTTATTTCCTAAAGCGGGAATTACTTTTTGGGATGTAGCACATGAGACTAACGGAGGTTTAATTGCAGATGGTTACACTAGAGCTACAGGTAAAATGTCAATGGTTATTGCTCAAAATGGGCCAGGAATTACAGGTTTAGTAACACCTATAAAAACAGCATATTGGAACCACACTCCTTTGTTACTAGTCACTCCACAGGCAGCTAATAAAACTATGGGACAAGGCGGTTTCCAAGAAGTTGAACAGATGAATTTATTCAAAGATATGGTCTGCTACCAGGAGGAAGTTAGAGACCCTTCAAGAATGGCAGAAGTATTAAATAGAGTAATCGAAAAAGCTTTTAGAGGGTCAGCTCCAGCTCAAATTAATGTTCCAAGAGATTATTGGACACAAGTTATTGATATAGAATTACCACCAATAGTGAGATTTGAAAGACAAGGAGGAGGAAAAGAGGCGATCAATAAAGCTGCTAAACTCTTATCTGATGCAAAGTTTCCAGTTATTTTATCTGGTGCAGGAGTAGTTATTGGTGATGCAATAGAAGAATGTAAGAAACTAGCAGAAAAATTAGATGCACCTGTTTGTAATGGTTATCAACATAATGATAGTTTTCCAGGCAGTCATCCTTTAGCAGTTGGTCCATTAGGATACAATGGATCCAAAGCTGGAATGGAATTAATATCAAAGGCTGATGTTGTTCTGGCACTAGGTACAAGGCTAAATCCATTTTCTACATTACCCGGATACGGAATTGATTATTGGCCAAAAGATGCAACAATTATTCAAGTAGATATGAACCCCGATCGTATAGGTTTAACAAAAAAAGTTACAGTCGGTATCTGTGGTGATGCAAAAATGGTTTCACAACAAATTTTAGAAAAACTCTCAACAACTGCAGGTGACGAGGGAAGAGAAAATAGAAAAAACTTAATTCATAAAACAAAATCTGCGTGGCTTCAAACTTTGACAAGTTTAGATCATGAAGATGATGATCCTGGAACAGTTTGGAATAAAGAAGCAAGAGAAAGAGATTCTGATAGAATGTCACCAAGACAAGCTTGGAGGGCAATACAAGCTGGGATGCCTGAGGATGTAATTATATCGAGTGATATAGGAAATAATTGTGCAATTGGAAATGCATATCCAACATTTGAAAAACCAAGAAAATATTTAGCACCTGGTTTGTTTGGACCCTGTGGATATGGTTTCCCATCTATTTTAGGTGCAAAGATTGGTTGTCCAGATACTCCAGTGATAGGCTTTGCAGGAGATGGAGCATTTGGTATTAGCATGAATGAAATGAGTTCTTGTGCCAGGGAGGAATGGCCTGCAATAACTATGGTAATTTTTAGAAATTACCAGTGGGGAGCTGAGAAAAGAAACTCAATTTTGTGGTTTGATGATAATTTTGTAGGTACAGAATTAGATCCAGAATTAAGTTACGCTAAAGTTGCTAATGCATGTGGTCTAAAAGGTGTAACAGTTAAAACTATGGAAGAAACTACTGAAGCAATCAAACAATCATGCGAAGATCAGAAGAAGGGTGTTACTACATTTATAGAAGTAATTTTAAATCAAGAACTAGGTGAACCGTTTAGAAGAGATGCAATGAAAAAACCAGTTCAGGTTGCCGGTATAAATAAAGCTGACATGAAACCTCAAAAAGGTTTAATTTAAGTAAAAATAAATTTAGCTTCTTAAAATCATTATAAATCTATATATTAATTTTATGAATCAAAATGATATCAAAATTGGAACTAATAGAAACTTTGGAATTATATTTTTCTTATTTTTTTTAATAATTTCACTTTATCCATTAATATATGATGAGAATATAAGAATCTGGTCGTTAATTATTTCTATTATTTTTTTGATATTAGGTTTACTTAATTCAAAATTATTAGATCCATTAAATAAAATCTGGTTTAAATTTGGTTTCCTCTTAGGAAAGATTATTTCACCAATAGTTATGGGAATTATTTTTTTCTTAGTGGTTACACCCATTGGTTTATTTATGAGATTATTAAAAAAAGACTTGCTAAATTTAAAATTTAATAAAAAAAATACCTACTGGATCGAAAAATCAGGTCCAAAAAGTAAAATGAAAAATCAATTTTAATTAATGAGTTTTATTAAAGAATTTTGGGAATTTTTAAGATACAGAAAAAAATATTGGTTATTTCCAATCATAATTATTTTAGTTCTATTTGGTGGTTTAATAATTTTGAGCCAAGGGTCAGCGGTTGCGCCATTCATATATACAATCTTTTGATGTTAAAAAATATTTTTAAAATAATTTTTTTTAACGTTGCATTAATTTTTTTTTTAATATTAATTTTTGAATTTATGTTTCATCAAACTGGTAGAGAATTTAAAAAAAAATATCTTAAACCTTATTATGGAAATTATGAATTTGGAAGGGGCACATATCCAAAAAACTATTTTATTAATGATGATATTTTAGGTTTTGACATAAGACCTAAAGTATCTCCAATTAATTTTTATAGCCCTAATGGTATATTGCAAATATTTTCAAACGAATATGGATGTTTTGATCTCAATACTAAATATAATAATTACATTTATCTAGCTGGAGACAGTTTTGCTTGGGGTTACGACAATTATGAAAAATTATTTGGTACCAAACTTCAAAATAAATTAAATAAAGATGTTGCAAAATGTGGAGTAACAAATACAGGACAGGAACATCAATTTTTAAAGTTTCAAAAATTTTTAAATAAAAATTTAATATCTCCAAAAAAAATTATAGTAACTCATTATAAAAATGACCTATCAGATGATGCCAAATTTCCGAAAGATATAGTATTAAATGGATGGTTGGTTAAAAAACCAAAAAATTCTGATGAAAAAAGAACATTAAAAGACAAAATACATAAAAAAGAGCAAATTCATAAAAAAAAACTTAATAATAATCTTATCTACTTTTTAAAAAATCATCATTTTTCTATATATTTAATAAACAATTCTTTTTTTGTGTCAGCGTTGAGAGAATTTAAATCTAAATTACAAAATAAAAATAAAATTAATGTGAAAATATCTAAAAACAACAATAGCATTAACTGTAATTATGAAAATTATAATAAAAACACATGTATTAATAAAAACAAAGATGCAATTAATAAATTTATATCTTACTCAAAAAAAAATAATATAGATCTTATATTTATATTATATCCACCAATAGATAGTTTAAAAAATAAAAATGATATTTATATGAATTTAAAAAGATTTCTTGAAAAAAATACTATAAGGTTTGTTGATCTTTACACTCAAATCCTGAATAGTGGTATTAAGATTGATAAATTTTACAATAGAGATGGTCATTTTAGTGAGTATGGAAATAATTTTTTAATAAAAGAAAATATAAATTTGTTTAAATGAAAACAATTTTAGGAATTTCTGCTTTTTATCATGACAGTGCTGCTTGCATTTTAGTTAATGGAAAAATTGTTGCAGCAGCTCAAGAAGAAAGATTTACAAGAATTAAGCATGACTCAAATTATCCACATAATTCTATAGAATTTGTTCTTAGTTTCGTGGGAATAAAGCTTAGTGAAGTTGATCATATAATATTCTTTGAAAAACCTTTTTTAAAATTTGAGAGGCTATTAGAAACCTATGTTGCATTTGCTCCAAGAGGTTTTTTATCTTTTTCTAAAGCAATGCCAGTTTGGATAAATGAGAAACTTTTTCAAAAAAATTTACTTTTAAATAAATTAAAAAATCACGATGAAAGTTATGATAAAAAAAAAGGAAATTTATTTTTTTCAGACCACCATTTAAGTCATGCAGCTAGTGCATTTTTTCCTTCTCCATTCAATCAAGCAGTAGTAATTACAGCAGATGGTGTAGGTGAATGGGCAACAACAACAGTAGCAATTGGCAATAAAAATAAATTAGAAATAAAGAAGGAAATACATTTTCCACATTCACTAGGTTTACTTTATTCAGCCTTTACATATTACACTGGTTTCAAAGTTAATAGTGGTGAATATAAGCTAATGGGACTAGCCCCATATGGTAAACCAAATTATGTTAATCAAATATTAAAAATAATTGACATTAAGGAAGATGGATCTTTTAGACTTGATCAAAGTTATTTTAGTTATGCCACAGGTCTAACAATGACCAATTCAAAATTTAATAATTTATTTGGTCAAAAACCTAGGGACGCTAAAAAAGAAAAACTAACACAATTTCACATGGATATTGCTTCCTCAATACAAAAAATAACTGAAGATGTTATGATTAAATTAGCTAAAACAGCACGACAAGAATACGGTTTAAAAAATTTGTGTTTAGCAGGTGGAGTTGCTCTAAACTGTGTGGCTAATGGAAAAATCTTAGAGGAAAAAATCTTTGAAAATATTTGGGTACAGCCTGCCGCTGGAGACGCAGGTGGCGCTTTAGGGGCTGCTTTGGCCTTATGGCATATAGAGCAAGATAATCCAAGAATTGTAAATTTGAATGATGATATGTCTGGCTCCTATTTAGGACCTGAATATACGCAAGAAGAAATTGAAAATGAATTGCATAGAATAGGAGCTAAATTTCAATTTTTATCTGAAGATGAAATTATTAATAAAACATCAAATGATCTATCTAAAGGAGATGCGATAGGATGGTTTCAAGGGAGAATGGAATTTGGTCCAAGAGCACTAGGAGGAAGATCAATACTTGGTGACCCAAGATCACCAAATATGCAAAAAAATTTAAATTTAAAAGTAAAATATAGAGAAAGTTTTAGACCTTTTGCCCCTTCTATTTTAGCAGAGGAATTAGGAAAATGGTTTAATACAAATTCAAAATCTCCGTATATGTTAATGGTTTCAAAAGTGAAAAAAGATAAGCGCATATCCATGACCGATGAGGATAAAAAACTTTTTGGTATTGAAAAACTTAATTTAAAAAGGTCAGATGTTCCTGCTATTACTCATGTCGATTATTCAGCGAGAATTCAGACAGTGCATGAAAACACTAATCCAAAATATTATAAATTAATAAAAAAATTTAAAGAAATAACTGGTTGCCCGATATTAGTTAATACATCATTTAACGTAAGAGGAGAACCAATAGTCAATACTCCAGAAGATGCATTTAATTGTTTTATGGGAACAGAAATCGATAAATTAATAATTGGCAATTGTTATTTAGATAAGAAAGATCAAAATAAATCTTTAAAAAAAGACTATAGCAAAGAATTCGAACTAGATTAATATATTTTTTATTTTTTTTAACAAATAAATATTATAATTTAATACAATTATGGATGTTCAATTAGAAAAATGGTTTAAACCAAAAATTAACAAAGAAGTTTTAAAAGAACTCACAAAAAAATCTGATCTTAAAGGTCTACTACACGTTAGTGTTTATTTTGGCTTTTTATTAATAACTGGATTACTTGCTTACTATACTTGGGGAACATGGTCGTCAGTATTTTGGTTTTATATTTACGGAAATATTTTTTGCTTTTGTAATCCAATTTGGCATGAAACTGGACATAAGACTGCATTTAAGACAAAAGCTTTAAATGAATTTTTTTATTATTTGGCGAGTTTTATGGCATACTTTGAGCCAACTAGATGGAGATTTACTCATTTTGTTCATCATGGAAATACTTACTCTACAAAAAATCCTTATGATCATGAAATTGAATATGACAATAATTTAAAAGATACTCCTAAAAAATTAATAATGAATTTACTTCCTTTTGGGGAATTATTATTTTTCAAAAAAAGCATAGCTTTTGAAGTCATAAAACATGCTTTTGGTATACGAACTAAAGTTATGATTGATTGTATTCCAGAAAATGCAAGACCTAGAACTATATTGATATCAAGAATTTATGTTGGTATTTGGTTGTCTATAATTGTTTGGTCTCTATTAATATCTTCATGGTTGCCCGCATTATATCTTTTGTTGCCACATTATTATGGAAAAGGACTACACAAGTTTGTTGCCTTTACTCAACATGCTGGTTTAGCAAGAGACGTAAAAGATCATAGATTATCAGCGAGGGATATGAAATTAAATCCAATACTAAGTTTTTTATACTGGAAAATGGAATATCACTGCGTTCACCATATGTTTCCAACTGTTCCAGCCTATAATCTAGAAAAATTACACTATCATTTGAAAGACCAATTGCCTGAAATTAAAGATGGATTATTTGAAACTTATAAAGAAATAATTCCAGCTCTAAAAAAACAAAGAGATGAGCCTGATTACCATTTAGATATTTCCTTACCAGAAAAACAAGCTTCTTAATGTATAAAAATTATAAATTGTTGTTATTTTTAGGAGCAGCAATAATATTTCTTTATTATAGTGTGGGAAAATATGAGGAATTTAGTCTTCAAAAATCTATATCAGCATGTGTTATTACAAAAAGTAAATTAATGAAAGAAACTGAACCAGAACAAGCAAGAAAAATCTGTGAAAAAGAAATTAAAAAAAGTAAATAATATTTACTTTTATACAATTTTATTTTTTTTATTAATATTAACAAGCTCATATTCTGAAACAAGATTTGAAAAAGATTTAAAAAAACTTTCAAAATATAATTATTTTGTTAATAGCGATGGAAATCGTTACGAATTAGATAAAAATATTAATAAAGATAAAACAATAATATTAATTTATAGTCATGGTTCTGCTGGCAAAGAAAGTTCATTACAGGTCTGTAAAAATTCGTGGTATCAAATACCACCAACAGTTTATCAATTAGATGGATTTAAAATAAAAGATTTTACAATCAAAACTTATCAGCTTTGCAAAGGTGCTAGAGGATGGACTCAAAAAGAGGAGGACTTATTTTGGAACATTTATGACAAAAATAATCAAAATGTAAATAGTGTTTTAAATCTTAAAGATAAAAATGGAGTATTTTTGATTAATAAATGGAAAGGCACAATACAAAAAAAAGTTATCAAATTGAAGATTGATGAATTCAAAAAGGAAGGTTTTAATAATATCATTCTCGCAGGGCATTCAGCTGGCGGATGGGACTCCCTTGTTTTAAAATCAAATTTTCCATCAGAAATTGATGGAGTAGTAGCATTTCATCCAGCAAGATCGGGAAAATTTGCTAATACAAAAAAACCTCATAGAGGCTGGGTGAATTGGAGAAATTACAAAATATCAATGATAAAAGTGGATCAATTAGAAAATGTTTTAGTTTTTAGCCATGAAAAAGATAAATTTGAAAATCCCAAAACATCTAAATTTTTATCTATTTCAGAAAATGTAAGATTTGTTGATGTTAGTGATACTAAATGTAAAAAAAAATTAAAAACAGGAGGATGGCATGGAATAACTCTTACTAAGTGTTTTGCGAACAAAGACCCAAGAAGCAAAGAAGTAATCAAATATTTAGAAAAACTGTTTTAAAGGAGACTTGGCAACCAAGTTGAAAAAATTGGAAATAAAATCATTAATATTCCATAAATTATTCCTACTATTGTAAATAAGGGAACTTCTTTAAATGCATTAGCTGGGTTTTCTTTTATTACACCAGCAGCAGTATATATGCCAACACATACTGGCGGGGTAATCATTCCTATTCCAGCAAAAGCAACAAATACTACATAGAGGTGTAATAAACTTTGATCAAAAGACAATGTTAATGCAGCAAATATTGGAACGGTCAAATAAAATACTGGAACTATTTCAATAAAAGTTCCTAAAATTAAACAAATAGTTCCTAACATAATCCAAAATAAATTAACACTTACACCCATATCTGTGAAGTAAGTTATAATTTTTTGAGGTGCTTGAGTGTAGGTAAGTACAACACTCAAAAAAGTTGCTGTAGCAATGATAGAAAATATAACAGCAGTAATTATTGCCGTATCTTTTAAGCAACTTAGTAACGATGAAAAAGTTAATTCTCTATAAATCAAAAAACCTATGGCTACAGCATAAACACCCGCGATAGCCGCAGACTCTGATGGAGTTAAAAAACCTGCATATATTCCACCCAATATTATAACTGGCGTTATCAAAGCTGGAAGTGCTGCAATAAAAGAACTTATTCTTTCTTTAAATGTAGCTTTTTTTTCAGCTCTTATATGTCTACATTTAAACAAAACTAAAAGAACCATTAAAATTAAAAGTATAACTCCTGGTATTACACCGGCAGCAAATGTTTTGGAGACAGGAACATAAGTAAGAGCACTAAACAAAATTGCAGCATTTGATGGAGGTATTAAAGCTTCAAGAAGTGCAGCAGACGCAGCAAGCACGACCACAAATGGAGTAGGGTAACCTTGCTCAATCATTTTGGGCATCATGATAGTTCCAACAGCAGTAATTGCAGCTAATATAGATCCACAAAATGCTGCAAAGAACCCCATCGCAATAACCATTGCAACACCCAAACCCCCAGGCCAATGTCCAACTAAAGTCGTTGCAAATCTTACAAGTCTAAGTGCTGCTCCACCTTTTAGCATAGCCATCCCACTAAAAATAAATAATGGTACAGCTATAAGTACATGTTTTGTTAGAGCCCCAAAAGATACTTGAATTAAAACAGACCAAGGAAGATTAAGTCCACCAATAGCAGCTATAGAGCTACCTAAACCAAATACTAAAAAAATTGGAACAGAAATTAAAAGTGCTAACAAAGATAATATGGATGCTATTGCAAACATTAATTTTTTGTTAAATTTATAATGTTATCAAATAGTAATTCTAACGAGGTTAGAGCTAATATCATGAAACCAACAGGGAAAGCTAAAAACATCCACCATATAGGAATGCTTATTTCGATCTCCATTACTTGACCTAAATTGAAATACATTATTGTTGCATCAAGACCTGCTTTAAAGAAAATGCAAGCTGATACAAGTGCAATTGTATTTACAATTAAAAATAAAATTTCTTTATTTGTTTTTGATAACATGGGAGATAGAAAATCTACTTTGATGTGTTGTCCTTTTTTTAATAAAGGTCCTAGTAATGGAAAAACCAACCAACTTACTAAAACAGGTGGTAACTCTATAAACCAAGCAAATCCAGTACCAGTTATAAATCTTGTAGCTGCACTTAAAAATAATGCAGCAACCATAATAAAAATAATTAACATTGCGAGAGCTAAAGAGGCTGAGGCCAAATAACTATTAACTGCTCGCAACGCTTTCATTTTAATAGATTAAGCAAATAACTTATTCTAATTATTTTTTGCGTACTCTTGTGCTGCTTTTAAAGCATCAGCATCAATCATTTTTGCCATAGCAGGCATAACCTTATCTTTCATTAACTTATCAAATTTTGCTTTCTCAGCTCCTGAAAGAGTAGTTACAACACCACCTCTGTCTTGGAATTCTTTAAGAACAGTTTCTCCATGATCCATGATTCTATCTGTTGAGAGAGTTCCTACTTCTTTTCCTACATCCATAATTATTTTTTGTAAATCTGCTGGTAAACTATTGAACCAAGTAGAGTTAGCCATAATATAAGCATCAGCATAATACTGGTATGGTTTTTGAGCGTATTTTAAAAATTCCCACCAGCTATATGCTTTTATACTTCCTGGAGGACTGTTTATTGTATCAATCATTCCAGATTGTAAAGCGTTATATACTTCGCCGGTTTTTAAAGATACACGATTTGCTCCAAGAGCATCCCACATTGGCTCTTCACTTTTGAGTAATCTTCTAGCTTTCAAACCTTTCATTGCATCAATCCCTGTTAATTCTCTAGCACTAGAAATTGACATTACTGGTCCAACCGGGTTGTACATTACTAAAGTTGAATTAGTTTTTTTTGTTAACTCTCCCCAAATTTCTTTCCCTTTAGAAGAATTTTGAAAAAAACCTCTTTGTTGTTCCCACGAGTCGAATAAACCTGGAAATGATGCAACATTAAAGTTTTTATTAATTGGTGGAAAACTTACTACACCAACGATTCCTCCTAATTCAACAGCTCCAGAAGTTACAGCACCCATAACTTCTCTAATTCCAAAAAGTTGTTTAGATGGATATACCTCGATTTTAAGTTTTCCATTTGCTCTTTTATTTACTTCATCTGCAAAAATTTGAGCATGTTTTGCGCTATGATGTTTTGGACTCCAATGAACAGACAAACGTCCAACAATCTCAGCAAAAGCTGCAGTTGAAGAAATTACAAATGAAAAAACTAAAAAAAAGCTAACTAAACTTTTTGATAATATTTTAATTTTATTCATATTTTTCCTCTCTTTTTTTTAATAATCTTATTATTTTGAGTCCATTAAAACAATCAAAATAAAATTACATAAATTTGAATAATTAAGTCTAAATGTTATATTAACTCAAATCATGATTTACAAATTGTCAAAAAGCTTTTTTGTGCTTTTTTTTTTATTTTTATTATCAAATTATTCTTATAGCGAGACCAAAATTGATGAAGCCGTTGACAAAACAACGGATTTTTTAAAGTCTGTTTCAAAAAGAGGGTTAAACAAAAATCAAACAGCTGAATTTTTAAATAATTATGCAATTACTCTTAAAGATGAAAGAACCGATGGAGAAGTAACATATATTTTTGATAGCGAGAGTTATAAAAGATATAAGGATGGCAATATTATATCCGAAGATGGATGGAGATTTACAAAATTAGGAGCCTTAAGAATATTTAATGGTGATGTAAAACTTACATGGAAAATAAAAATTGGAAAAGATAATCTAATTGTTATCAAAACAAAATTTCAACCAATTGGGAAAGAATATCCATTTAATTATAAATTAAAAAAATTATTTTTTGAGGAGATACAATGAATCCAACAGATATCTTGCTAAGTATTGCAATCGTTGGAATATACACAATTATTTATGTTTATCTAAAGTCTAAATATGATGATAATAAAACTATCATAAAGTTATTTGTGATTGGTTTTATTTATGCAACAATAATTACTGGTATTCTCTATTACTTAATAAAATTTATAGCTTCATAAAAATATATATGAAACATAAATTAGAATTAATTTATTTCAAAATGAGAGCACTAGCAGAGGCTCCTCGTTTGTTATTTCATTATACTGAGATTGAATATGATGATGTTATGTCATGGGATTATTATGGAAAAGAATGGTCAGAGGTAAAACCAAATATTCCTTTCAAGCAACTTCCTATGTTAATAGTAGATAAAAAACACCAAATTTGTCAAAGCTTGGCAATTATGACATTTATAGAAAATTTGGCAGGTATTAATATTATTGACCCAATATTAAATGCAAAAGCAAACGCTATAATGCAAAGTGCACATGAACTTTTTATGCCACTAAATCCAACAGTAAACTTTGCAATAGGTGAGAAATTTAAAAAAAAAAGAGAAGATATGATGCCATTTTTGATGTCAAGATTTGAAGATCTTGAAAAAGCTATAAAAGAAAACGGAAAGAAATTTTTTATTTTAGATGAGCCTAGAGCTTGTGATTTTGTTGCATTCCATCATTTAGATTTATCTAAAATGCTTGATCCTAAATTAATAAAAAAATTTCCTAGGTTAGAAAAATTTCTAGAAGACATAATGTCTATCGAGAGGGTTAAATCTTATTTGGATAAACGACCAAAATTGATTGATGTAAGTATTGAACCAAAATTAGTAATTGAAGGGGTTCAGCATCCAACAGGAGTCAAAAAAACCTAATTTTAAATAGTTGATTGCGTTATATAAAATTTCTATTATAACTTTGAGTAATTAATGGCGGGGTAGCTCAGTTGGTTAGAGCGCGGGACTCATAAGCCCGAGGTCAGTGGTTCGATCCCACTTCCCGCTACCAAATTAATGACCAGGAAAATCCATCAAATTTTCAACGTTGTAACCTTTTTTAAGAAGATTATTACAACCACCTAAATCAAAAAGATTTATCACAAATATAAAGGCTGCAACATTTCCTTTAGAAAGTTCAATAAGTTTTGCTGCAGCTTCTGCAGTTCCTCCTGTTGCTATTAAATCATCTATTATAAGAACAGAATCATTTTCTGAAATTGAGTCTTTATGAACTTCTATTGTTGCCGTTCCATATTCAAGCTCAAAATCAACTGAATGCACGTCAGCAGGGAGTTTGTTTTTCTTTCTTAACATTATAAAAGGTTTTTTTAATATGTAAGAAACAGCAGATGCAAACACAAAACCACGTGATTCAATTGCAGCGATTTTATCTACCTTAAATTTTTTGGATCTCTCGACTATTTGATTTATTGTCTCCTCAAAAGCAGTCTCATTTTTTATTAAAGTAGTTATATCTCTAAACAAAATACCCTTTTTAGGATAATCCTTAATTGAGCGAATATAATCTTTTAAATCCATAATAGTTATTTATAAATACAATATTATAACTTTTTATATGGCAAATAATAAATTAGCAATAATAGGTGGAAGTGGCTTATACGATGTTGAGGAGTTTAAAGATAGAGAATTAATAGATTTAAACACTCCTTGGGGAAAACCATCAGATCAGATCTTAAAAACGAACTATAAAAATAAAGATGTTTATTTTTTACCAAGACATGGCAGAGGACACTTTATTTCACCATCAAATATAAATTTTAGAGCAAACATTGATGCATTAAAACAATTGGGTGTAACAGATATAGTGTCTGTCTCTGCAGTTGGTTCTTTAAAAGAGAAATTACCTCCAGGTAAATTTGTAATCATTGACCAATTTATAGATAGAACTTTTGCCCGAAATAAAACATTTTTTGAAGATGAAATAGTTGCCCATGTATCAATGGCTTACCCAACGTCGAAAGGTCTAATGAATGCCTGTGAAGAGTCAATAAAGATAGAGGGAATAGACTACCAAATGGGAGGAACTTATGTGGTAATGGAAGGACCTCAATTTTCGACTTTAGCAGAATCGAAACTTTATAGATCATGGAAAGCGGATGTGATTGGAATGACTAATATGCCAGAAGCTAAATTAGCAAGAGAAGCAGAAATTAGATATGCATCTGTTTCAATGGTCACAGATTATGATTGTTGGCACCCAGATCATGAAAATGTTGATGTCCAACAAGTAATAAAAGTATTATTAGATAATGCTTCGAAAGCTAAAAGTATGATAAAAAATTTAATTGTAAACTTTGAAAGTCATATTGATCCAAAAGATCCAACTAGTAATTGTCTAGATGTAGCAATAATAACCTCACCAGAAAAAAGATCAAAAAAAACAATAGAAAAACTAAATACAGTTGCAGGCAGAGTTTTAAATAAGTGAAAAAATATCTAACAAACGACGAAATAAATTTTTATCAGAAACAAGGAGCTCTAATTATAAAGAATGTTTTTAAACCATGGATAAATATACTTAGAGAAGGTTTTGAAAAAGTCCTAAAAGAACCAGGACCACACGCAAGAGAAAATGTTAAAAATGAAGAGGGAAGATTTTTTGAAGACTATTGTAATTGGCAAAGAATATCAGAATTTAAAAAGTTTGCTGAAATGTCTCCTGCAGCACAGATTGTTGGTGAAGCCACAAGATCAAAATCTATTCAATTATTCCATGAACATATATTTGTTAAAGATCCAGGAACAATTAAAGAAACCCCGTGGCATCAAGATATGCCATATTATTGTGTGAATGGAAATGATACTGGAAGTTTTTGGATACCGCTTGATCAGATAACAAAAGAAAATTCCTTACAAATATTACTAGGTTCTCATAAACTTCCAAAATTAGTTAGACCCACTAAATGGTCTAATAATAAATCCTGGTATAAAAATGATGAAAATTTTATGGACATGCCAAGTATTAATACAGATGAAAACATATTAAAAAGCGAAATGAATTTAGGAGACGCAATACTTTTTAATTTTAAAGTCTTACATTCATCTCCTGGTAATTTAGAGAATATACCTAGAAGGGCTTTTTCTATGCGTTTTATTGGAGACGATGTTACCTATGTCGATCGCGGCGGAGAAACTTCTCCTCCATTTAAAGGAATAGATTTGAAAATTGGAGCCAAAATGAGAGAAGACTGGTTTCCTGTTGTTTGGAATAATTAAATGAAAAAAATTTTAGTAATAATATTTTTAGGATTGATTTTAAATACAACCGCATTTGCCGATAAAAAATTTGAAAAAGATTTAAAAAAAGTTTCAAAAGATAGTGGCTTTGTTGATAGTAAAGGCAAAACTTATTCTATCGATCAAATTTCAGATAAAAATAATACTATTTTGATCATATTTAACCATGGATCATCAAATGATCAAAAAATAGATAAGTGTCTAGGTCCTTCGAATAAAGTTCCACCAGTAATAAGAAACCTTCATGATAAAAAAATCAAAAATTTTAATGTAAAAATTTATCGTCTTTGCTCAGGAGTAAAAGGCTGGTCAAAAAAAGAGCAAACAAAAATGTGGAAAGCTCATGAAAAATCAGGGTCATTAGATCTAAAATTGGTAGACAAGGATGGCACGCCATTAATTAAAAAACAGAAACAAAACCGTAAAAGAAAAATAATTAAAGAAAAGGTTGAAAATTTTAAAGCTAAAGGATTTAAAAATATTGTTCTTGCCGGACACTCTTCTGGAGGATGGCAATCAATTAAATTAAAAGCTGAATTTCCAAAATTGATACAAGGAGTTATAGGCCTTAATCCAGGTGCAGGTGGTACAGTTAAAAATAGAAAAGATTGGCCTTGGTGGAGCGATGTAAGATATTATGGTTTTGTTAAAAATTTATCCGAATTGAACGCAATTATTATTGCTCACGATAAGGATCAATTTAACGCACCAGAAGATTATTCAATATTTTCAAATTTAAACTCAGTTAGATTTATAAATATAACAGAATCAGATTGTAAAAAGGACAAAATGCTTGGTGGATATCATGGCATATCATTAACCGAATGCTACGCAAACTATGAAAAAAATAATAAAGATATAATTAAATATTTAGAAGAGATTTTTTAATATGAAAATAGAAGGCAAGGAATATCGTACGATATGGTTTGATGATGACAAAAAAGTTGTAAAGATTATCGACCAAACAAAACTTCCGTATAAGTTTATAATTAAAGATCTTAAAACAGTAAAAGATGCAATTAACGCAATTAAAATTATGGAAGTTAGAGGGGCACCTCTTATAGGAGGGACAGCAGCGTTTGGGATGGTTTTAGCAATTCTAGAAAACAATGATCTAGATTTTTTAAAAAAAGCTTCTGAAGAATTAATTAAGTCTAGACCTACAGCAATTAACCTTCAATGGGCAGTTCATAGAATGAATAATAAGTTATCAATGATAAATAGTAACGATCTGTTCAGAGTTGCTCTAAAAGAAGCTAAAGAAATTTGTGATGAGGATGTTAAATTTTGTGAAAATATTGGAATTAATGGACTTAAGCTTATTGAAGAAATTTATAATAAGAAGAAAGACACGGTAAATATTTTAACTCATTGTAATGCAGGTTGGCTTGCAACAATTAATTGGGGTACAGCAACTTCTCCAATTTATCATGCGCATAAAAAAGGAATTCCAATTCATGTTTGGGTAGATGAAACCAGACCAAGAAATCAAGGAGCAAACTTAACCTCATTTGAGTTAAATGAAGAAAAAGTTTCAAATACTATAATTGCAGATAATACTGGTGGAATATTAATGCAACGAGGAGAGGTTGATATGTGTATTGTTGGAACAGATAGAACTTTATCAACTGGAGATGTATGTAATAAAATTGGAACATATTTAAAAGCATTGGCTGCACATGATAATAATGTTCCTTTTTATGTAGCCTTACCAAGTTCAACAATTGACTGGAATATCAAAGATTTCAAAGATATTCCTATTGAGGAGAGAAATCCCGAGGAGTTATCGTATATTGAAGGAAAAGATGAAAATAATAATATTACAAAAGTTTTGATTTATCCTGAAACAAGTAGATCAATGAACATAGCATTTGATATAACTCCTGCAAAATACGTAACAGGTTTAATTACAGAAAAAGGAATATGTGAAGCTTCCAAAGAAGGTTTAAAACAAATATTTAACAAGTAATGAATAAAGTTAAAAATATATTATTTATAATGGCTGACCAACTAAGGTTTGATTATCTTTCTTGTTATGGTCATCCACATTTAAAAACTCCTCACATAGATGGTTTAGCAAAAAAAGGAATTTTATTTGAGTCTGCTTATGTTCAAGCACCTGTCTGTGGACCATCTAGAGCATCATACTATACCGGAAGAACTGTGTTTAGCCATGGATCAACTTGGAATCAAATACCTTTACCAATAGGAGAATTGACGATTGGAGATTATTTGGGACATTCTGGAATTAGGACAGGAGTTGTTGGTAAAACACACATGAGACCGGATATAGATGGAATGAATAGACTTGGAATTTCTAAAGAAACTGAAATAGGCCTAACAGTGAGCGAGTCAGGTTTTGAGCCTTTTGAAAGAGATGATGGACTTCATCCAAACAATCAAATTAGAAATTCCAAAAAAAAACTATCATATAATGAGTGGCTAAATAAACTTGGATATGATGGTGAAAACCCTTGGGATAGTTGGGCAAATTCTTCTGAAGATGAAAATGGAAAAATTCTTAGTGGTTGGAGATTAAGAAATTCAAATAAACCAGCAAGAGTTAAAGAAGAGCACTCAGAAACTGCATTTATGACAAATCGTTCTATGGAATTTATTCAAGAAAGTGGAGATAAGCCTTGGTTTTTACATTTATCATACATTAAACCTCATTGGCCATATATTGCACCTGCACCTTATCATAATATGTATTCCGCCAATCAATTTTATCCTGTACACCGAAGTGATAATGAAAAAGAAATAGATCATCCTGTATACAAAGCATTCTTAAATAATAATATTTCAAAAACGTTTTCAAGAGAGGAGGTAAGAAATACTGTTCTTTCAGGTTATATGGGATTAATAAAACAGATTGATGATAATCTTGGCAGGCTATTTAAATTCTTAGAGGAAAAAGATTACATGAAAAATACTATGATAGTCTTTACGTCAGATCATGGTGACTATCAGGGTGATCACTGGTTGGGAGAAAAAGAATTATTCCATGAACAAATTGTTAAAGTTCCGATGATAATTTATGATCCAAGTGTGTTATCAGATAATAATAGGGGAATAAGAGAAAAAAGATTTGTTGAAGCTATTGATTTACTCCCAACTTTTTTAGACTTCGTAGAAAGCAATGTAAGCAGGCATCGTCTTGAGGGACAATCTTTATTACCAATTATAAGAGGAAAGGAAGTATCAAATTGGAAGGAAAGTGTGTTTAGCGAAATCGATTATTCATTTAATGAGGCAAGAAAAATTTTAAATATAGGTCCATCTGACGCTAGAGCATATATGATTAGAAATAATAAATGGAAGTATATTTTTTATAAAGGATTTCCTCCTCAGTTATTTGATTTAATAAATGATCCTGATGAATTTAATGATTTAGGTCAGTTACCAGAATATACAAAAATAGTTGAGGAAATGAAAGATATTCTTCTAGATAGGATTACCAATAGAAAAAATAGAGTTGCAGCAACTGATGAATTTGTTTTGAAAGATAGAGACTATACAAAAGAAGATGGAATTATGATAGGTGTATGGTAATGAATCCATTAATATTTTCTTTAATTGGCCTTGTATTGGTTGGTGTATCAGCAAATTTAATAAAATTGATAAAAAAAAATAAAATTTTATTATTAATTTCAATGTTGCCATGTGTTTATATTTTTATTTATGGTCTTTATGCAACTTTTGGGCCGATTGATTTATACAAAGATGGCACTGAAAATTTTATTGCTCAAAATCCTGGAAAAGATTTGCCAGTGGTGTTTGTTCTCTTAAAGTTTTATCAATATATTTTAATTCTTGTTGGAGCAATCTTTGGTTTGCTCTATTTTAATTACTTAAAAAATTTCAGTGAAACTACGGAGTCATCAGACTAGGTAAATATAAACATATAGCTGGAAAAGCTATAATTAAAGCAAGTCTAATCACGTCAGTCATTAAAAAAGGAAGGGTTCCAAACCAGATCGTCTGCAAAGGTGTTTTTTGCATAACACCCTTGATAACAAATAAATTCATACCAACTGGGGGAGAAATTAATCCAAATTCAACAACAATTACTGCAAATATTCCAAACCAAACGGGATCTATGCCTGCATCAACTATTACCGGATAGAAAACTGGGATAGTTAAAAATAACATTGCTAACGAGTCCATAACAGTTCCAAGAACTAAATATATTACACAAATTACTAGAATTACTCCTAACGGAGTAAGCTCAAGATAATTAATAAAATCAACTACTGCAAAAGGCAATTGTGTAACAGTTATTAGATAATTAAATATGCTTGCTCCTATTACAATTAAATATAATGATCCAACCGTTTTGATAGTTGTCCAAAGCGCGTCTTTTAAAAGATTTAATTTTAATTGACCTCTAAAAAATATAAAAATTAATACTAATATTACTCCTACAGCTGCACTTTCAGTTGCTGTAAAAAAACCTAAGTAAAGTCCACCCATCATGATTACAAAAATTAAGAAAATAGGAAAAACTTTTGACAGAGCAGAAATTCTCTCCTTTAATGGCATTTTAACTCCGTA
The DNA here is from genome assembly GCA_902547535.1 of uncultured Pelagibacteraceae bacterium. GTDB lineage: Bacteria > Pseudomonadota > Alphaproteobacteria > Pelagibacterales > Pelagibacteraceae > Pelagibacter. The sequence continues at coordinate 478,574 of CACCOB010000001.1, forward strand.
TCCACCTTGTGATGGATAAATTAAAAGATAAACCCTTATTGCAATCATATAAAGCACAACAGCAATTATCCCAGGAATTAATGCAGCAAAAAAAAGTTCCTGAACAGATTGTTCTGTTAAATATGCATATATTACCAATATTACACTTGGAGGAATAATAATCCCTAGTGTTCCACCTGATGCAATAGAACCACTGATTAGAGCATCACTATATCCATGTCTTCTCATTTCTGGACCGGCCATTTGAGACATTGTAGCAGCTGTAGCAATTGATGATCCACAAATCATTCCAAAACCAGCACAGGCACCTACAGTTGACATTGCTAGTCCACCTTTATAATGACCTACAACTGCATAAGCTGCATCATAAAGATTTCTTGATAGATTGGAGCTATTTGCAAGATTTCCCATTAAAACAAAGAGTGGTAAAACCGATAATGTATATTTAGATACAGCGTCAAATGGGGCGGTTCCTAGTACAAATATCGCTGGATCAAAACCTGATATCATTGCAAAACCAGTAAAGCCAACTACTAACATTGCAATACCTATTGGGACGTTCAACACCATTAAAATTAAGACCGCAGCGAAAGCTAAGCCACCGTTAATTACAGCATCAATACCCATTAAGATTGTTTCTCTAAATTATTTACTAAAAGAGTTTTTACAAACCAAACTAGAATAGCAAGTACACTTAACCACATCCCAATAGAGCATATGAAATAAAATGGATAAAAATAAAGTTCTAGATCGATAGTTACTCTTTTATTATTCATAAATTTGTAAGATGTTAAAGTTGTCGAGTATGCCATTAATGACATTATTGAGATCATTAAAATAAACTTTAAAATCACTAAATAAGTTTTAAATATTCCTAAATTTAAATTATTAATAAAGTCTGCTGATACATTTGCATTTAAGAAAAAAGCTCTTGGCATAGCAAGAAATGCAACTAAAGCCATGCCTATCTCAACCAGCTCAATTGTGCCTGTAACAGGAGAGTTTAAAAAACGTCTACCAAAAACATCACAAAAAGTTAATACAGCTAATAAAAATAATATAATACCCGAGGCAATAGCTGAATAATCAAAAACTCTACTGACTTTAGAAATCATAAAAATGTTGCTTCAAATTCTTTAAACATTACCATATAAACTGTACCAAAAACAGAAAGTATTACTTATGAAATTTATTTCCTTTTCGCATAACGGACAAAAAAAATTTGGCATTATAAACAATAATAAAATAACAGATTTGACTGGAAAAATTTCTAATTCAAACACATTAAAAGATTTAATTTCAAACAAAGGAATCCATGAAGCAAAAAATTATGCAAAAAATAATCCAGGAGATTTAAATGTTTCAGAAGTTGAATATTTACCATTAATACCAAATCCAGGAAAAATTATATGTGTTGGTTTAAATTATAGTGAACACGTAAAAGAAACTAACAGAACAGTAGAGGAAAATCCTGTAATATTTCACAGATTTCCAGAAAGCCAGACTGCTCACCTGCAATCTATTCAAAGACCAGTTGTCTCACAAAGCTTAGACTTTGAGGGTGAGATGGCTGTAATCATGGGTGAGGGTGGAAAACATATAAAACCTGATGATGCGCTAAAACATATAGTAGGATATTCTTGTTATAACGAAAGCACTATTAGAGAATGGCAAAGACATACAAGACAATTTGGAATGGGAAAAAACTTTGAAAAGACAGGAAGCTTCGGTCCACATATGGTATTAGCAGAAGATATAAAAGATTATAAAAATCTAACTATTGAAACTAGATTAAATGGTGAAGTCATGCAGAATGCAAAATTAAGTCAACTTATATTTGATATACCCGTTTTAATTTCTTATGTATCTAAAGCTATGGCTTGGAGGGCAGGAGATGTTCTGGTAACTGGAACTCCAGGAGGAGTAGGGTTTAAAAGAAACCCTCCAATATTTATGAAACCAGGAGATAAAGTTGAGATAGAAATCACAGAAATTGGTATTTTATCTAATACAATTAAGGATGAAATCATCTAGATTTCACTATAGACTTTCTTAAATTATTTTTAACAGAGGGAAATTAATATGAAAAAAAAATTAATTGGAATTGTTTTAGGAATTTGTTCCTTAGGCATAGTTAGTTCAGCTTCTGCTACCGAATTAAAGTTGGCAACTTTTGAACCACCAAAAGCATTCATAGCAAGTAAGATTTTAGCTGCTTGGGCAGATAAAGTAAATAAATGCTCAAATGGTGCTTTAAATGTAAAAATGTATGCAGGTGGTGTTTTAGGAAGTCCTCCAAAACAATATGATATCGTAACCTCAGGTGTTGCAGATATTTCTTGGACAGTTCTAGGATATATTGGTGGTCAATTTCCACTAAGTTCAGTTGTTGAATTACCATTTTTAACAAAAACTTCAAAAGCAGGATCTAGAGCTTTGAATACTCTTTATGAAGAAGGTTACTTAGATAAAGAAATGGCTGGAATTAAACTTATAGGTTTACATTCTAACCCTGGATATCAAATCCACATGAAGGATACAAAAGTAGTTAAACCAGCAGATTTCAAAGGAAAAAAAATGAGAGTGCCAAGCAAAATAGCTGGAACTATACTTAAAACTTTAGGAGCAACAGGAGTAAAGGTGCCAGCTCCAGGAACTTCAGAGGCTTTAAATAAAGGTGTTATAGATGGAACTCCTTTTCCTTATACAGCAATTGGTTCATTTAGATTATTTGATGTAACGAAATATCATACAGAGGTTAACATTACTAACGCAACATTCGGATTAATAATGAATGAAGGAAAGTATAATGGTCTTTCTTCAGCAGCCAAAGGATGTATTGACAAACATTCTGGTCAGTGGTTTGGAGACTGGGCTTCTAATTTAATTGATACTCAGAATGCTAAAATGAGGGTACAGGTTGAAAATACACCTGGACATGAAATAACAGTTGCATCTGACTCAATTTTAGCTGAATACAAAAAAATATTAGCTCCAATTGAAGCAGACTGGTTAGCAGAAATGAAAGGCAAAGGCCTTGATGGAGATGCTGTTTTAAAAAGAGCAAGAGAAGTAATTTCTAAAATAGACGGCTAATCGTTTAATTCCGAGCCCGCTAATTTCATAGCGGGCTCTTTCAAAATCTAGTATAATAATAAAATGGCAGTCAAAGCACTTAGTTATATTGGAGTTAATTCAAATAAATTTGAGGATTGGTCTATTTATTCTCAAAAATACTTAGGTATGCAAAAGATAGATCATGGAAAAGATATTTTATCTTTTCGAATGGATGATCAAAAACAAAGATTAACTATTACAGGCGAAAAGGGAGATGGTCTTGGTTTTTTAGGATGGGAAGTTGAAACTAAAGAAGATCTTCAAATTTTTGCCTCAAAACTTGAAAAAAATAAAACAATTGTGCATCAAGGTAAATCTTCTTTAGTAAATAAACGATTTGTTGATGATTTAATTTATTTTGATGATCCACAAGGCAATCGTATAGAGCTTGTTTATAAACCAATGTTAGACACTGATCCATTTAAACCGGGAAGACCTATTTCTGGATTTAAGACAGGAGCTTTAGGAATGGGTCACGCTGTAGTTCATGTTAAGAAAATTGATGATTTAATACCTTTTTATAGAGATATAATGGGATTTAAAATTAGTGATTATAGTCATACACCTATATCATTATGCTTTTTTCATGTTAATGGACGTCATCATAGTTTAGCTTTGTTTGGTTCCGGAAGAACAGGTTTTCACCATTTTATGGTTGAATACAATAATCTTGATGATGTTGGTCAAGGTTATGATCTGTTACAGTATAAAGATAATGCAATCGCTTACACAATGGGAAGACATACAAATGATTACATGACATCTTTTTATTCAATAACCCCATCAGGTTTTTTTATTGAAAATGGCTGGGGCGGACGAATTATTGATCCAGAAACCTGGCAACCTATAGAAACATTTGAGGGGCCTAGTTTTTGGGGACATGAAAGACTTTACTTACCAGACGATGAAAGAATGAAATTCAGAAATAAAAGACTTGAAACTGCATCACAAGGAAAACAAGCGCCGTTGTTAATTGACTGTCCTTGGTTATATTCAAACTTAACTAAAAAAAATTAATAAAAATATCAATGAGAGAATTTGATATAGCTATTGTAGGATTAGGTCCTACTGGAGGAACTTTAGCAAATCTTTTTGCTATGCATGGTTTTTCAATTTTAATACTTGATAAAGAAGAAAGTTTTTATCCATTACCTAGAGCTGTTCATTTTGATGATGAAATAATGAGGGTATTTCAAACTATAGGGATAACAAAAGATTTTTTGAAATATACCATTATAAATAAAGGTACAAAATTCGTTAATTCAAAGCATAAAGTAATACTAGATTGGCCTAGACCAAAAAAAATTACAGATAATGGCTGGTATCCAAGTTATAGATTTCATCAACCAGATTTGGAAAAGCAACTCAGAAAAAGATTAAAAAGTTATAAAAAAGTATTAATAGAGCAAAATGCCAATGTATTAAAAATTAAAAATTCTAAAAATAATGTAAATATCAAATACGTAAATTCTAAAAGCAAAAAAACTTTTAATATAAAATCAAAATATTTAGTTGGATGTGATGGAGCTAATTCAATTACCAGAAGACAAATGAAAACGAAGATGAATAACTTAGGATTTACACAGAAATGGGCAGTTGTAGACTTAATTTTAAAAAAGAAAAAAAAAAATTTACCGGATAGAACAATTCAGTATTCAAATCCTAAACAGCCCGCAACTTACTGTAGAAATGTTGGCAAAAGAAGACGATGGGAATTTGCAATTAAAAAAAACCTTAACGACAAAAAAGTTTTATCAGAAAATTATATTTGGAATTTTTTAAAACCTTGGATAAAGAAAAACGAGGCTATACTTGAAAGGAAGACTATTTATACCTTCAAATCAGCAATAGCGAGAAAATGGCGTAATGGTAGAGTTTTTATTGCCGGAGATGCGGCTCATTTAATGCCTCCATTTATGGGACAAGGGATGTGTGCTGGAATAAGAGATGCATCAAATCTAGCTTGGAAAATTTCATCATGTTTAAGAGTCAAACATAATGAAGCTCTTTTAAATTCATATCAATCAGAAAGGTCGCTTAATGTTAAAGAATATATTGAAACAACTATGAGAATGGGAGAGTTTGTAAATGCAGTAGAATCAATACAAATAACTAAAAATATAAGTTCTAATGACAAAGGTATTAAAAGCATGCAATCAATTAAACCAAAATTAGGAAAAGGTATAGGGCATGTTAAAGATAAAAATAGAGGAAAAATATTTCCTCAATTTAAATTAAAAAAAAATAAAAATTTGGATAATTATTTTTCAAAAAAAGGAATTATAATATTATCATCCGACATAAGTGCAAAAAATATAAAAAATTGTTCTTTACTAAAAGTGAAAAACTTAAAAAGTATATCAGGCTATTTAAAAAATATTAATTCAAAAGCTATTTTAGTAAGACCAGATAGATTTATTTTGGGTTCTGCTAACTCAAATCAAGAATTTAATTCAATTATAAAAAAATATTCAAATATTTTAAGATAAATTAAAAAGTTTATTTACTGCTTTAATCTTTGATTGATTATTAGGTGCAATCTCTCCGTCTGGCATAAATATAGAGTTTTCAAATCCTACTCTTATCTTGCCACCTAGGCTTACTGCCTTCTTTAGACAGCTCATTTCCTCTTTCGCAAATGCACATATAGCCCAGTCAAAATTAACATTATTTGCTCTCATTTTTTCAATGAACTCAGGAATTTTTTCTGGATAACTAACTTTGCCAGTATAATGACCAATTACAAATAAACACCACACTCCATCTGTAGGAATTTCTGATTTTTTTAAAAGATCAATTAATAAAACTATGTCATCTGGGTTATATAAAATATGTTGAATTTTTGTTCCAGCTTCAGTTAAATATTTATACAATTTTATATCTTCAATTGTGGGTTTTCTGGAGGGTATTAATTCAGATGTGCCAATAGAAGTTCCTGGTGGGGTAACATCATAGGCAAGTTTCCTCATATCATCTGGGGAATATTTGCCTATTGCTTCAGTTGTTACTTGTATGTGCATATTTGGAACTTGAAATTCTAATTCTTTTAAAGCTTCTTTATAAAGACCAGCATCAAGCACATGCTCTCCTTTATCATTTCTTACATGTAAATGAATTGCTTTTGCGCCTGCTTCAAAGCAGTTTTTGGCTACCTCAACAGTCTCTTTTATAGTTAAAGGTACTTCTGGATGATCTTTTTTAACTTTTCTTGCACCATTTGGAGCAACCATCAAATTAGGAAGTTTTTTTGGTTGGTAAAATGGCATATATTATCTTAAAGAAGCAGCAATATTCCCACCATCAACTGTTAAAACAGCTCCAGTAGTTTTTTTGGAAACTGAAAGATGAAAAAATGCTTTTGCAACATCTTCGGCTTTAACTTCATTTAGAAGCAAATTGCCTTTCATATAATCCTCAGTTGAAACATCTCTTGCTTTAGCTCTAGATTTAATCATTTCATCATTTAAGAGACCGCTCCTAATTCTATCTGCGTTTACTCCATTAGATCTTATTCCATAGGAACCGTAGTCTAACGCATACTGTTTACATAAATTTAATAAGGCAGACTTAGGCAACCCATAAGGTCCAAAATTTTTACCAGGATTTACAGACTGTTTAGATATATTAAATAATAAACATCCTTCAATATTTTGAACTTTCATTATTTTGGTAGCTTCAGCTGCACAATTTTGATGTGAAAAAAAATTATCTTCGAAGCTTTTTCTTAAAATCTTGTCATCAACTTCTGCGATAGATCCTCCCAAAGCAGTTCCTGCATTTGATATTAGGATATCTATCCCTCCAAATTTGGATGAAATTAAATTAAATGCCTTTTTAACACTTTCTTTGTTTGTTACATCACAATAGATACAAAGATCATTAATTTTTTTACTCATTTCAGTAACTTTTTTCCTATTATTATCTATTAAAACTACCTCTGCTCCATATTTTTTAAATAATTTGTAAGTTGCTGTCCCAATTTTTCCAAAAGCACCAGTAATAACGACAACATAACCTGCTAATTCTTTTATTTCTTTTTTTATTTTTGCTTGTTCTAGGGACCAATATTCAACATCAAAAATATCTTTTTTTGATATGAATTTATATTTTGAAGTTTCTTCTACTGAGGAAATTACTCTAGCATTAGTTTCTGTTAAGTCCGCAGCTACCTTTGCTGCTTTTAGATTATCTCCTATACAAAATACACCAATATTCTGTACTAATATCACTCTTGGTGAAGTATCTAGCATCGTTTTCTTCTCTTTAACTTTTTTTTGATTCTGTTCAAAGTATTTCAAGTATTTTTTTTTATAATTAATAAAAGCTTTAATTGCAGTTTTTTTAAAATCATCAATTGATGAGTTATGTTTAGGTTTAATTATTAAAGGGAAAGGTTTTACTCTAATGACGTGGTCCGGTGTAGCCGTACCCTTTGTAGAATATCTCTCTACATCATTTCCGTTAATGAAATAATTTAAAATTTTATTATTTCTAAAGGTTAAAATAAATTTCTTATTGGCACCTTTAGATGCTAATCCTCTTAATATTGGTGCTATTTGAGAAGGAGTAATTTTTGTATTTAATTTAGTTATTTGTTTAATTTTTTTTCTTTTTAACTTTCTTAAAGCTTTTTCTGCATCTGTTACATACTTTATCATGAGATCATAAGACTCTTTTGCATCATCAGAAAAAGTAAATATTCCATGATTTAGCAAGATAAGACAATTTATTTTAGGGTTTTTGTTATAAACCTCTTTAATTTTTTGAGCTAATCCATATCCTGGCATTACATAAGGAATTAAACTTACTTTTTTTCCAAATATCTTTTTACAAAAAGCAATACTATTTGGTCTATTAGTTACGTTCATAATTGCATCAGAATGTGTGTGGTCAACAAATTTAAAAGGTAAAAAAGCATGCAGAAAAGTTTCTACTGATGGATTAGGCGATTTAATATTAATTAAATTCCTTTTTTGATATGCTACCATTTCTTCATCTGATAATTTTTTTTTATTCCTTAAAGCTAAAAGAGGGTTCAATTTTACTGCTGGCAATCCTTCTGGTTCAATTTCAGCCATATCCCAGCCACTTCCTTTTACACACAAAACATCATAATTTTTTCCATCTAAATCTTTAATAGTTGTCTTAACAGAGGTGTTGCCACCACCATGTAAAACAAGTTCACTATTTCTTCCAAGTAGCCTAGTCGTATAAACCCTGAGAGCCATATCCTTAGAATGACCAAGTTTCTTATATTTTATTATGTATTTTTCAGCCTCTTTAGTTGACCAATTATTTTTCACAGCATTATCCTTCAGTAAACTATTACCGTAGTTTTTTATTTGAAAGAAGTAAAAAATTAAAATACTAAAGTTATTTAATAATTATATGACTAAAGTTGGAGAACATATTACCTTAGATATAATAGGCACAAAAAAGGAGTATGACCCTGTCTTCTTTGAAAAATTAGTTTATAAAATTGCTAAAATAGCAAAAGTTACTGTACTTCAAATATCAAAATATAAGTTTGAGCCTCAAGGATTTACTTTAGTTGCATTATTGGCAGAAAGTCACATTAGTTTTCATACATTTCCTGAAAAAGGAATTATCAGTTTCGATTTTTTTACATGTGCAAAAATTTCTCCCTCTGTTGCTCTAGAGGTTATTAATGATGAAATTGAACATACTCATATAATTAAAAAACAGTTTAATCGAGATACCGTAGACCTTTATCATGACAATTATAGCTCACCAGGTTTAAAAAAATCATATGTTGTAAATAAAGTGTTCGAAAATTTTAAGTCAAAAGTTGGCCAACATATTGAGATATTAGAATTAGAACAATTTGGAAAAGCATTATTTATAGATAATGAAATTCAAGTAGCAGAAAAAGATGAGCATCTTTATAGTTCTACATTTGTAAACTCTGGACTAAGTTTAAACTTTAATAAAGAAAAAGCTGCTATTATCGGTGGAGGAGATGGAGGTGTTGCTAGAGAATGTATATCAAAAAATTTTGGATTTATAGATTGGTACGAATTAGATCCCGAAGTAGTAGAGGTATGTGACAAACACTTAGCAAAAATTGGAAACAAGGCTACGGAAAAAAATTCAGTAAATTGTGTGTGGGGTGACGCTTTTCAAAGCATTAAAACAGTTAACGATAATACTTATGATCAAATATTTGTTGATTTAAATGATGATCAGTATTGTATTGATTTAGCAGCAAAAAATATAAATGCCTTAGAAAGAATATTAAAACCAAAAGGAGTAATAACAGCACAAGTAGGCAGTCAGGATAAAAAACCAGATCAAGTTAACAATTGGCTCAATGTGTTTAACAAAAGTTTTGGGAATACAAAATTATCAAGGGTTTATATTCCAAGTTTTGATTGTTCTTGGAATTTTTCATCATCTATAAATCATTAATTTTCTTTTTAATTACTTAAATTTGTGGAATAATATTTTTTAATATTTTGGAGGTAAAATGAATAAAATAATTAAATTTGGACTAGGAATAATAATATCTTTATTCCTGATTTTGAGCGCCAATGCTGGCTCTATAAAAATTGGAACAGAAGGAGCTTATCCTCCTTGGAATTCTAAAGATGCTTCAGGTAAACTTATTGGCTTTGAGGTAGAATTAGCAAATGCATTATGTGAAATAATGAAACATAATTGTACAATCGTAGAGCAAGATTGGGATGGCATGATTCCTGCTCTGACTTCAAAGAAATTTGATGCAATAATGGCAGGTATGTCGATTACTGAAGAAAGAATGAAAACTATTAATTTTTCACAAGGATATGCAGATGAAGTTGCATCATTAGCTGTTATGAAAGGTTCAAGTATTGAAAATATGGATACACCTGAGGGAATAAATTTAAATTTAGGTGGTTCAGATGTTGAGAAAGCTCTAAAAACATTAACAAGTTCTTTATCAGGAAAAACTGTTTGTACACAAATAGGAACAATTCACCAAAACTTTTTAGAGTCAGGCGATGTCGGTAAGGTAAATCTTAAAACCTATAAAACTCAAGACGAAGTAAACCTTGATTTAACTAATGGTAGATGTGATGTTGCTTTGGCAGCTGCTGTTGCATTTACTGACTATGCAGAGAAATCTGGTGAAGCGGTTGTTCTAACTGGTCCTACTTTTTCAGGTGGTGCATTTGGAAATGGTGTAGGTGTTGGAATTAGAAAAGGAGACTCAAAACTTCTGAATGATTTTAATGCTGCAATTGATAAAGCTAGAGACGATGGAATTATAAGCAAACTAGCGACTAAATGGTTTGGTTTCGACGCTTCTATGTAAAATATTTTAGAATTGGCGACTATAATATATAGTCGCCAATCTATATGGAACTTCTATTTTTTGGAGATACTGGTTGGGGAGACGAACTTTTTTTTGCAACCTTAATGACAATTGCTGTTTCTATAGCTTCAATGGTAATTGGCTTTTTGTTTGCATTAGTGTTTACCCCTTTAAAATTATCTAAAAACAGATCATTAAATATTATTGGAAATTGTTACACTACGATTATTAGAGGTGTCCCAGAACTATTAGTAATATATTTATTATTTTTTGGCGGCACTGGAGCTGCAATGTATGTTGCATCAATTTTTGGATATGATGGATATATTGAGATTAACGCCTTTATTACTGGTGCTCTTGCAATAGGCATTATATCGGGAGCATACTCTACGGAGGTGTTTAGAGGAGCAATTTTATCAATTGATAAAGGTCAATTTGAAGCATCTAAAGTTTTGGGATTAAAGAAAAATATTCAATTTTATAAAGTTATTTTACCTCAAATGTTAAGAATATCTATTCCGAATTTAAGTAACGTATGGCAAATAACCCTAAAAGATACATCTTTAATATCTGTAACTGGATTAGTAGAGATAATGAGACAGTCTTACATTGCTGCAGGCTCAACAAGAGACCCATTATTTTTTTATTCTGTAGCAGCGGTTCTATATTTAATTCTTACATTTTTAAGTATGAAAATAATTAATAAATTAGAAGTTAGATACAGCAAAGGTTTTTAATGGATATAAATTTAATGATCAGTATTTTTCCAAGTCTGTTAAATGGAGTAGTCATAACTTTAAAACTTCTTGTATCTTCAATGTTTTTCGGGTTGTTAATAGGTATGCTTTTTGCAATTTTAAGGATAAATAAAAATCCAATAATAAATAAATTTGCTTATGGATACTCTTACTTCTTTAGAGGGACACCATTATTAGTTCAATTATATTTAATATATTATGGTTTAGCAAACATTGAATTTCTAAGAAATTCATTCTTTTGGGCAATTATTAGAGAGCCTTATTGGTGTGCAATTATTGCATTTTCATTAAATACCGGAGCATACACATCTGAAATTTTAAGATCAGCGTTTCAAACAATAAAAGAAGGCTACATAGAGGCTGCACAAAGTTTGGGTGTTACAAAAATGATTACCTTTTATAGAATACAAATTCCAATTGCAATAAAACAATCATTACCAGCTTATGGAAATGAAATAATTTTAATGCTTAAAGGAACCTCTCTTGCGAGTGTAATAACAATTATGGATTTAATGGGCGAGGCAAGAAAAGTAAATGTTTTAACTTTTAAGCCATTTGAAGCTTTCATTACTGCAGGAATAATATATTTATTTCTAACCTTTATTATTCATAATATTGTAAAATACCTAGAAAAAAAATATGGATTTCAAACATGAAAGTAGCTTGTATTCAATTATCTAGCGGTGAAAATTATAACAAAAATTTTAAAGATATTATTAAATATATTAATCAAGCAATAAAGAATAAGGCTGATTTAATAATTACTCCTGAAACATCTTCATTAATGTCTGCTGACAAAAATAATTTATTTAAATATTCATATGAAATGAAGAATGATCCAATAATAAAAAAAGTAAAACTTATAGCTAAATCAAAAAAGAAATGGATTCTTCTTGGCTCAATGTGTATGAAAGAAAAAAGTAAATTAAGAAATAGATCTATTCTTATTGGACCTAATGGTAAAATAAATACTTATTATGATAAAATTAATATGTTTGATGTTAAAGTTTCAAAAAAAGAACAACATAAAGAAAGTAAAGTATTTAAGGCAGGTAAAAAATTAGTATCAGCTAAGTTGCCATGGGGAAAAATAGGTCTTTCAATTTGTTATGATTTAAGATTCCCAGAACTTTACAGAAACTTATCAAAAAGAAATTTAAGTTTTATAACTGTTCCGTCGGCATTTACCAAAACAACAGGTCAAAGACATTGGTTAGCTTTGTTAAAAGCAAGAGCTATTGAAAACTTTTGTTATATTTTCGCTCCTAATCAAACAGGAAAAAATACAATTAAAAGAGAAACTTTTGGACATACCGTTATTATTTCACCTGATGGTAAAATAATGGCTCTTAAGAAACTTGGAAAAGGAATAATTTATTCCAAAATAAAACCAAAATTGTCTATGGAATTAAGAAAAGTAATTCCTAGTATGCTTTAATAATTTGTATATTCTTTAATTTCTTTAATTTTTGAACCAGTATGATTATTAATATCTAATTTAATTTTAGCTCTTGTATCATTAAGAAAATGTACGTCTCTAGACAATCTTATAAAATTTTCTCCAAAATCTGAGTCTTTTTCACATTTTCTTTTATCATCTTCAATTATCCATAACTTTGAATTTACATTTTTTAAAGCTGTAAAAAATTTTGTTAATTCTTGATCTATTTTTATATTCTTTTCTAATTCTTTCTTAAGAACTTCATATTCTTCATTTATAAATTTAAGTTTATTAGAATCTTTAATTCTATTTTTTTTAATTTCTAGAATTGAGATTTTGTCCAAAAGTTCTCCAACTGATACTTCTACTAAAATTTTATTCATAAAATCCAATAGTATGTTAAGTTGTTATAAATATGTCAAACATTCTTATTATTAAACATGGGTCTTTGGGTGATATAGCTCAGGCAAGTGGAGCAATTCAAGATATTTCTGATTTTCACAAAAATGATAAAGTCTTTTTATTAACATCAAGGCCCTACATAGATCTTTTTAAGCAAAATCCCTATTTAACGGGCACTATTTTAGATAAGAGATTATCAAGATTTAATTTGATTTATTTATTCAGTCTTATGCGCAAATTGAAAAAATACAAATTTACAAAAATTTTTGATTTACAAAATTCTTCTCGTTCAAGTTTCTATAAAAAAATATTGTTTCCTAATGCTGGTAATCTTATTTGGTCATCTTCTGAAACTACGTTGCCGAAAAGTAAATCTAAAGATGAATTTGATAAAAATCCTGTTTTAAACAGATTTAAACATCAATTAGAAACCTCAGGTGTAAAAACAAATAAAACTATGCTTCCTGATTTTAATTGGGCTTGCTCCAATATAGAAAATTTAAAAAAAAAATTTGATTTAAATAAATACATAGTTTTATTTCCTTTCTGTTCATCACATTTGACAATTAAAAAATGGCCTTACTACAATGAACTCATAAGTTTAATAAAAAAAAAATTTGGCGATGAATATAAAATTGTAGTTGCTCCAGGTCCTGAAGAAATCGATATGACAAAAGAGATTAATGCAATTTCAATTTTAAACGAAAATAAATCTTTAAACATTCAGGAACTTGCATCTTTAATAAAAGATAGTACTTTTGTTATATCAAATGATACAGGACCAGCACATATGACTTCACATCTTGATGCAAAAGGAGTGGCATTGTTTGGATCACATACGACAGCATACAAAGTAAGTATAGAAAGAGAAAATTTTAAAGCAATCCAAGTAACAGATCTTAAAAAACTTTCTCCAGAAAAAGTATTTGAATATGTAATGAAATCTTTAAATTAATGGAAATAAATTCCCTTTTTTTTATAAGTGTTGTTCCTGCTATTATTTTGTATGGGATTGCAAAATCTGGTTTAGGTGGTTCCATATCTTTGATATCTGTTCCTTTGATGACTGTTGTTATGCCATTACAACAGGCACTTGCAATCATTCTACCTATTCTAATATTTTCAGATATTATAGCTGTATATAGATTTAGAAGAGAGTTTGATTTTAGTATTCTTAAAGTAATAGTGCCATTTGCAGCACTAGGTATTCTAATAGGCTCTTTTACATTTAATAATTTTTCAGAAGATTTGCTCAAACTAATTGTTGGGGTAATGGGTTTTTTATTTGCAGGACATTATTTTTTGTTAAAAAAAGAAAAAACAATTCCAGCTAAGAAGAATTTTTTAAAGGGTGCTATATGCTCGTCAATTGCAGGATTTTCAAGTTTTTGTGTACATGCAGGTGGAACTCCTACTAGTCTTTATTTATTACCATTAAGATTAAAAAAAGAAGTTTACGTTGGAACTAGAATAATTTTTTTTAGCTGTGTTAATCTAATAAAACTTCCACTATACATTTATTTATCAATGATGAATTTTGATACATTGTATCAATCTATCTCCCTTTTCCCTTTGGCTATAATTGGAATATTTATTGGATATAAATTATTAAAAATTATAGAAGAAAATTTATTTTACAATATTCTTTATGCATTAATTCTTTTAAGTAGTACGAAACTCATTGTAGACTTTATTTAAATATTTAAACACCATCAGTAAATTTTTTAAGTATAATGGGAAGAAAGGCTACAATAATTAATATTCTTAAAAAGTGATGATAGCTAACAAAAATTGGATCAATATTATAAGCTACACTTATTACAACCATCTCATGTATGCCTCCTGGAGCAAAACTTAAAAATGTAGGAATGAAATCAAAGCCAAGAAATTGTAAAAAATAAGCAGTTACCATTGCAACAATTACAAGAATAGAACTCACCATAACTCCATGAAATATATAAAAAAATAACTCTTTTAGTTTTAAACCATTT
The DNA here is from genome assembly GCA_902547535.1 of uncultured Pelagibacteraceae bacterium. Taxonomy (GTDB): domain Bacteria; phylum Pseudomonadota; class Alphaproteobacteria; order Pelagibacterales; family Pelagibacteraceae; genus Pelagibacter. The sequence goes on from CACCOB010000001.1 coordinate 493,598, forward strand.
AATCTACTCCCGAGCGCGGTACCTAAAAAAATGAAAGCAATATTTATTATGAAATCAGGAAATCTAGCATTCATAATTTCAAAAGTATAAAATAATCCAGACAAAGCCATCGCTCCAACAAGAATTGGAGATGGAATTTTTAGTTTTTTTAAAAATATTGAAAATAAATAACAAATTAAAATTAAAAATATAATTTCAAAAAAATACCTAAGATCATAGATATTATCGTAATTATATCCCTCGATCTCTGAGAAACCTAAATTACTAATAAATAGAATTGGCACAAAACTAACAATAAAAATTACTCTTGTTGCTTGTGGTATTAATACTTGCTTATGATTATCTTTTTTACCATATTCCAAAAGTGCTGCTGCAATTGGAACAAATGCACCTGGTAAAGCTGCTAGAGTAGCAATAAATTTATCAAATTTACAAACTTTAACAAAATATAAACCAGCTAATATTGTGCTTACAATTGTACATACCAACATTGCTACAGATGAGAATACCCACAAATGTATTTTGTATAATAAAGATACATTTAGTGTCCCACCAAGAATTATTCCAACCATTAAAAAAATAGGATTTAATAATTTTGTGGGAAACTTTATGTCAAATTTTGTAAAAGCCACACAAAGATTCAAACCAAGAGAACCTAATAACCATGGCAAAGGAAGCCCAATTATAGTTCCAATATAACCACCTATAATACCAATAGCTAGAGCTTTATAGCTGGCACCCAAATCTTTAAAAAAATTTTGAAATGATAAAGTATTTAACATTTACGTAATCATCATTGACACTAAATATAAATCTATGTTTAATATAAGGTATTATAATTATAATAAGAGAGGAAATAATGAAACTAATTAAATCTTTAATTACAGTTTTATTCTCAACTTTACTTTTAATTTCAGCAACAACTTCAAGCTCAGTAGCAATGGATAAATTGCACTTTGTAATCGGTGGTGGTGCTGGAGGTGGTTGGGATGGAACTGCTAGAGGAACAGGAGAAGCTTTAACAAAAGCTGGAATGTTAAAAAGTGCATCATTTGAAAATATGTCAGGTGGTGGAGGTGGAAAAGCTTTAGCTTACATGATTAACACAAAACCTGCTAATACAATTCTAGTTCAATCAACACCATTAGTCTTAAGATCAATCACAAGACACAAAGGTTATGTAAAAGGTAATGGTACTTTATCTTATAAAGACGTTGTGCCAATTGCAGGAGTTATAGGTGATTATGGAGCTATTGCAGTAGCAAAAAGCTCACCTTTTAAAAACTTTAAAGATGTAGTTGATGCATACAACAAAGATCCAAATTCAGTTAAGATGGCTGGTGGCTCCGTTAGAGGAAGCATGGACCATTTAATTGGAGCTTTAGCTTTTCAAGCCGCAGGAGCTGACCCGAATGCAGTTGCATATATACCATATGATGCAGGAGGAAAAGCATTAGCTGGACTTTTATCTGGGGAAACACAAATTATATCAACAGGCTTAGGGGAATTAATGGGCGCAAGAGACCAAGTAAGAATTATTGGTATTACTGCTCCATCAAGAGTATCTGATGCTCCAGATGCACCGACATTAAAAGAACAAGGATATGATGTGCAATTCGTTAACTGGAGAGGTTTTTTTGGACCTCCAGGAATGAGCAATTCTGATAAATCAAAAATTGCTAAAATGTTAGGCGACGTACAAAAAACTCCTGAATGGGAAACTGTAAGAGCAAGAAACGCATGGGTAAATATTTATAACCCAGAAGGAAAGTTTGTTTCTTTCTTAGAAAAACAAACTGAAGAAATGACAGCTCTTATGAAAAAACTAGGAGTAATTTAATCTTTTAGATTATTTGAAAAAAGAGCAGTGAATATAAATACTACAAAAATTATATCACTGCTCTTTTTTATTTTCTCATCATTCTATTTATATACTGCATACCAAATTCAGGTTTTTGCATTTGACGAAAATGCACCATTCAATGCTAGAACATTTCCAATCTATTTAGGTTATGCAGGATTATTTTTTTCTGGGTTAAAGCTTATTCTACCTGAGCATAACACCATAAAAGTAGACCATAAAAATCTAGAGTATAAAAAAACAGCGATACTTATAGTAATTGCAATTATTTATGGAGCTACAATTTTAAAAGTTGGATACTTTTTAACAACATCTTTATTTTTGTTTTCATCTTATTATTTTTTAGGTGAGAGAAGATGGGTCTTGATGTTTTTGTTATCATTTCCCTTCGTGGCAGCTTTTATGTACCTTCTTCATGGTATTCTTGATATTTATTTAAGAGATCCATTTTTACAATTAATTGGAGTTATGGGATGATCGAAGGAATTTTAATTGGATTAACCACAGCTCTTACACTTCAAAATATTTTAATGGTAATGGTAGGTTGTTTTTTTGGAACTATTATTGGAATGTTACCTGGACTTGGCCCAATGACTGCCATTGCTTTAATGATACCAATTACTTATGGCTTTGATCCTGCTACAGGATTGATTCTCATGGCTGGAGTTTATTATGGTGCTGTATTTGGTGGCTCGACTTCCTCAATTTTGCTTAACGCACCGGGTGTTCCAGGGACTGTTGCTACCTCCTTTGATGGTTATCCAATGGCACAACAAGGAAAGGCAGGTAAGGCTTTGGCAATCGCTGCTTGGAGTTCTTTTGCAGGAGGCACATTATCTGCAATTTATCTTTTATTTATGGCTCCCAGTTTGTCTAAAGTAAGTTTGTCATTCAGATCTCCAGATTATTTTGCTTTAATGATTTTAGGTTTAACTGCTATTGCTGCTTTTTCTTCTAAAGGTCAATTTTTAAAAGCAATGATGATGGTAGTATTAGGTTTAATGTTAGCCTCTGTTGGTCAAGATAGCTTATCAGATATTACAAGATTTACATTCGATAATATGAATTTAACAGATGGAATAAGTTTTGTTCTTGTTGTAATGGCTACATTTGCAATGAGTGAGGCGCTTACGATAATATTAAAAAGAAATGATCCTACAAGTGCCGCAAAACAAGTTTCATTAACAGAACTTGGTTCAATTAAAATCAACAAAGAAGAAAGAACTAAAATGTATAAGACGATTCCAAGATCATCAATAATAGGTTTTTTAATTGGTGTATTACCTGGCGCTGGAGCAACAATTGCATCTTTCTTAGCTTATGGAATGGAAAGAAATGTAGTTAACGACGAAGAAAAAGAAAAATTTGGTAAAGGAAGTGTAAATGGTTTGTCAGCTCCTGAAACTGCAAATAATGCAGCTTGTTCTGGTTCATTTGTGCCCATGCTGACATTGGGTATACCAGGAAGCGGAACTACAGCGGTTATGTTAGGTGCATTATTAGGTTTTGGAGTTCAGCCTGGACCAAGATTATATATGACAAATCCAGAAATTTTTTGGTCAATAATAATGTCAATGTACATAGGTATGGTTATATTATTGATTTTAAATCTTCCTTTAATTCCATATATTGCAAGAATTCTTGCTGTCCCTAAAAATTATTTAATACCTTTAATTTTATTTTTCTCAGTTACAGGCATTTATGTAATGTCTTTCAATAACTTCGATATTTATTTAATGATTGGAATTGCAGTTGTTGCAACATTTTTGAGACTATATGATTTTCCTATGCCACCTCTAATACTTGCCTTTGTATTAGGAGGTCTTATGGAGGAAAATTTAAGACGATCTTTGCTATTAAGTAACGGATCATGGGAGTTTCTATGGGACAGAACACTTACATTGTGTATTCTTTTAACGACTATTTTAATAGTTGTCTGGCATTTTTATAAATCTATAATAAGAAAATGATAAATAGAAGAAAATTTTTAAAAACATCACTATCAGCATTAGCATTTGCAGCCATACCAAAAATTTCATTTTCACAATCAAATCCAGATGTTGTGGTAATTGGTGGTGGTTCCTCGGGATTATCAGTAACAGCTGAATTAATGAAAAAAGGAAAAACAGTATTATGTGTTGACGCTATGAGTAGGAAAGGTGGAAGATGTTTTACAAATACTTCAATATTTGGTGTTCCTTATGATCTTGGAGCGCATTGGTTACATAATTTTAATTTTAATCAAATTGCACAGTATGGAAAGAAACAAAAAGATATATTTGATATTTATAAAGATCCAGACACAGTCATGGTTTATGACGGTCAAAAAAAAATTAAGGGAATGAAACTTTATGGATTGTACAAGAAGTTAGGAAAGTTAAAAAATAAAACAAAAGATGACATTCCTTTAAGTAATAAAATAAAAGAAAAATGGTTAGAAAATGAATGGTTTGCAACAGCACATCAAATAAGATTTCCTTGTCAGTCTGGAAAAGATTTAGATCAATATACAGCTGCTGATGGTAAACTTAATTGGGAAAGTTATGGCGAAGGTAGTCAGGGTGGTGATGGATTTGTAAAACAAGGATATGGCGCTTTACTTGCTCATTATAGACAAAATGTGCCAGTTCAACTACAAACAACTGTTAATGAGGTTAAATGGGATGGCAATGGAGTTAAGGTAGTCACAAACAAAGGAACTATAAGTGCAAAAGCCTGCGTTATAACAGTTTCTACCTCAGCATTTAATTCAGGAAAAATTAAATTTACACCGGCACTACCTATTGAAAAGTACGAAGCTTATGATGCTTTTTCCTGTTCAAATTATAATCATGTAACATTACAGTTAAAAGATGATTTTTATAAAGAGTATAAAGTAAAACCAGACATGTATTTTACCCCAAAAATTACAACTAAAGGCCTTAAATCTCCAGAGGGGTACTGTTCAACAATGAATTTGCATGACTCTAAAATATCATATTTTGATGTGGGAGGACAATTTGCAAAAGATTTAGAAAAAGCAGGAAGCAAGGCAGGTATAGATTTCGTTTTACAAACCTTACGAGATACTTTTGGGTCTGATTTTGATAAATTTTTTGTTAAAGGACATATGACTACTTGGGGTAAAAATCCATTTGTATTGGGTGCTTGGGCCTCAGCAACGCCAGGAAAAGCTGATTTAAGAAAGAATATTAAAACTTCAGTTGCAGATAAACTTTTTTTTGCAGGAGAAGCTACAGCAAAAAATTATGGAACTGTCCACGGAGCTGATAGAAGTGGAGCAAGGGTAGCAAAAGAAGTATTAAGTTTTGTTTAAGTAATATAAATTTTATCTGATAAACCGTAACAAAGTATTGCCATCATAATTAAAAAGACTGTAGGCGCTATAATGCCTTCATTTGTAGCTTTTTCATTAAGACCAGTTTTATCAATTTTAAGTGAGTAGAAATTTGTTCCTAAAACACATGCATGAATAATAAATATTAAATTAAAAAAGGCCCAAGTTCCCTCAACTCCATTTGGTCTTACAAACATAATATAAATAGCCATTATTACCCAACCAAGCATTAGCGCTCCAACAAATCTAATCATTACAGCTGCACTGTGATCTATACCAAACTTATCCATAAATTTTTTGGTTCCAACAATTGTTTGAAAACAATATGCAGCTATTCCTATAAAATGTGCAAGAAAGATAATTAAGTAAAAAATATTATTAAACTTTGCAATCATGTATCTATTTTATAAGATTCTCTTATATTTTTCAATTATCTTATCCCATAGAAAGTTTGTAGAATTAATTTTTGCTTCTTTGCCATACTTTAGATATTTATTTTCTTTAAAAAGAGTATCTATACTTGCGTAAATGTCCTCTAGTTTGTTACCATCGCATATTAAACCAGTTTTTTCATGAATTATTGCATCTGAAGCTCCTCCATCTTTACCTCCAATAGACGGAATACCATATTGGGCAGCTTCAACATAGGCTATACCAAAACCTTCTACAGATTTTTTGTAAATTATGGATGGCATTATAAAAATATTTGATTTAGCTAAAAGAGCATTTTTTAAATCCGATGGAATATCTTTTAAAAAAGTTACCTGATTATTAAGATTAAGTTCTATAACTAATTTTTTTAATTTTTCCTCCTCATCTCCATATCCGATGCATGTATAAATTATATCTGGATAAATTTCTTTAAGGTTTCTAACAGCCATAATTACTTTTTCATGATTTTTTCTTTTATCAAATCTTGAAACTGTAATTAGCCTATTTTTCTTGCCTTTCAATATTTCTTCAGCTTCATCTAAATATTTTTTTGGAACTTCAATTACTGGATCAATTCCAGGATTTATAACAACTATTTTTTTTTCATCTACGCCTAAGTCTATAGCTAAGTTTTTTGTATAATTTGAATTAGCAACAACATGATCCACATTATTTAAAACTGATAAAACTTTCTTATTTAATCCAGAGCCTTTAGGGTGGTTTATTTCTTTTGAATGAATCAGACAGATTTTCTTTTTATTTGTTTTAATAAGTTCTAAACTTTTCCAATGATCAGCAATCAAACATTCTACATTTTTATTATTTTCAAGATAATCATTTATCAAATAAGATTTTCGATATTTTCTTATTAGTTTCATCCCACTAACTCTTTCAATAGAAAATGAAACAGATTTATCAAATTCTTCGTGATTTTCATGGTAATCTGCAAATACTTTTATTAAATTAAGCTTTGCAAGAGATCTTGCAAGTCCCCACATGAGATTTTGCATACCTCCCAACTCTGGTGGAAAATTTCTAGTAATTAATAAATACATTATTTATTGAAACCACTTAATACTGCAACCCATACTTGGAAATTGTTCATTTGGACCTTTATTGGATTTTGCTATCATTTTCATAGCTTTTTTGAGTTCACTGTCTCCATTTTCTGTTGGTTTTAAATTTTTTAATTCTCTTATTCTTCCTCTATATTGAAGCTCAAGATCTTTATTATATCCAAAAAAATCTGGAGTACAGACTGCACCATAAGTTTTTGCTACTTCTTGGGTTTCATCTATTACATATGGAAAATTAAAATTATGATTTTTTGAAAATTTAATCATATTATCAAATGAGTCTTCTTCATATCTTTTTGGGTCATTTGACATTATTGCTACAGATTTAATTCCATCATTTTCTAAATCTTTACAGTCTTCGACAACATTTTTGATCACTGCCAAAACATATGGACAGTGATTACAGATAAACATTATTATTGTTCCATTTTCACCCTTTGCATCATTTAGTGAAATTATTTTATTATCTGTAGATTTAAGTTCAAAGTTATCGGCTTTTTTACCGAAGTCACATATTGGAGTTTTAGTTAATGCCATGTTAAAAGACTATATAATTTATGTTTTACGATTTAAAAGATAAAAAACCAAAAAACCTTGGCGAAAATTGGGTAGCACCTAATGCTGTTATAATTGGAGACGTAACATTAGAAAAAAACTCTAGCGTCTGGTTTAATGCAACTCTTAGAGGTGATATCGAAAATATACACATTGGTGAAGGGTCAAATGTTCAAGACGGAAGTGTTTTACATACGGACCCAGGTTACCCTTTAAAAATTGGAAAGAATGTAACCATTGGTCATATGGTAATGCTTCATGGTTGCACAATTGACGATAATTCTTTAATTGGGATTGGAGCAGTTGTTCTTAATAGAGCAAAAATTGGAAAGAATTGTATAATTGGTGCAAAATCATTAATTACAGAGAAAAAGGAAATTCCTGACAACTCTTTAGTAATGGGTTCACCTGGAAAAATTATTCGTCAGTTAACCGATGATGAAATTGAAGCAGTAAAACAAAATGCTATTAGATACCAAGAAAACTGGAAAAAATATTCAAAATCTGTATTTTAAAAAAATGAAAAAAATAATTACATTTTTTATATTATTTTTATTTTCATCCTTCTCTTTTGCCTCAGACGAAAAACCTGGAAGATTTTTTGAAGATCAGCCAGATGTTACTGATGAACCTCAAGTTCATTTTATTTATCTCTTAAACAAAGATAGCGAGGATAGAGAATGGGATATCAATGGAAAAATGGAGAAGGAATTATTTGAGGCCAATGAAAAAATGCTCAAAATGACAAAAGGTAATCAGAAGTTTAGGTATGACTTAAGGGAAGATGGCAAAATGGACATTTCTTTTGTTAGATTTGACAAACAATATGAAGGAAACTATGGGATGAATTACCCTGACGCTTACTTAACAAAATTAGGGTTTAATAATCCTAATAAATTGTATTTTGCATGGGTAGATGTAGGGCATAGAGATGGTGGCCAAGGAAGTGTACACCATGGATATATTTTTTTAAAAAGTAAATATAACCCAAGTAAAAATAAAAGAATTCTAATTACCTTACATGAATTAATGCATGTAAATGGATTTGCTTGGCCATGCACAAAAGGAGCAAAAAAATCACACAAGTTTGGGACTATAATTGGAGGGCCCGACGGGGGAGACAAGTATAATTTGGGATCATTATATAATCATAAAGATCCTACTTGTCCTGATTTTAAAGATTCTGTATTTTTAGAACCAACCTCAAGTACACCTTTTAATCCAGTATACTTAAAATGTGCAATGGCTGCAGAAGTTGGTCGAGGCATTTCTCCTGATAGTAATTATGAATGGAGGGATAGATATTCTCATAAAAAACTAAAAAAAATTAAAAAGAAAAGAACTTGGTGTACATATAATAGATATAAAGATTTTAATAATTTCTAGAGATGAAAATATTGCTGATAATTTTAATAGCTTTATTTCCACAATTGTCTCACGCATTCGAGAGATTTATACCTTTAGAGTTGTTTACGGGTGGCAAAATTAGAAATGATACTGAAATTAAATTTACAAAAGCTAATTTAGTATTTGGTGAAAAGAAAAAAAAGAAAATTGAAGGCCCAGATAACTGGAACCATCCAAATACTGGAGAAATAATAAAAGTTTATAAAAGAACAAGAAAAGGACAAAGTGGACTTAAAACTCAGCTATTTACTATAACTAACGATGGACAATGCATAGGAAGAATTTGGGATAGTAGACGTGGTGGTAGAATAATTGAAAATGGATGTAAATTTCCCTTGGGAATTTGGAAAGAGGGAGAAACCAGGTCTTTTGAAGGGTCTTCTGGGGGGAAACCTAGAAAAATTGAATTAACAATTTTAAAATTAGGAAAAAAACAAAATAGCAATCTTAAATTTAATTGGAAATTATATAATATGAAAAATGGAAAACTATTGGATGATAACGATTATACTTTTGCTCCAGGAAAAGCGATGATAGAATTAAATGACAAAAATATATCTAAATGAGAAAAGTATTTATAATTTTTATCGCTTTATTAATATCTCTGAATACTGCAGTAGCTAATGAAAAATTTGAGTTTAGATACAATATTCATGAAAATTTACCAAAAAAATGGGTAACAGAATTCAAGAATATAATGGATGTTTTACAAGAAGTTCTACCTATTCAAAATAATATGAATGATTATCTCAAAAGTCCAGGAATGGATATCTATGCTTGGAAAAGTACAAAAAATCCTTTTCCAGAAGTTAAGAATAATATGAAAGGTTCATGTATTTGCGGTGATGGTTCAACTAGATGGATGCAGATAGAAATACCAAGTAAAGAATTAGCAAAAAAATATATACACCGTTATTCTGTAATTGCTCATGAATATTTTCATGTTTATCAAATATCACTTTCAGAAAATAAACTATCAGACAAAGACACACCAAAGTGGTTAACGGAGGGAGGAGCAAAAGTTTTTGAAGAAATGTATGTGAAACAATATTATGGAAAAGACAGTTTAAAAAAAGATCTTCAAAGAAAAGAAATGTGGAGTAAAAAGGTTTTAAAAGAACCGAGCCTTTACGAAAAACACAAAACATCAAATAAAAGAGGAATGGATGATAATTATTCAGGCTCTGCCTTTATGGTGCTAGTATTAGTAAATGAACTGAAGAAAAATAGTATTTCTGAACAACAAGCTTTTCAATTAGTTTTTAGAGATTTTTGGATTGAGAGAGCAAAGCACAGAAAATGGGAAAAAGCATTTGAGCAGACTTTTAAAATGAGTGCTGGAGAATTTTATGAAAGATTAAGTAAATATAAAAGAGTCGTAAAAAAAATCTTACCGAGTAAGAATTTAAAAATTCAAGATATTTTTAGCTAAAGTTAATTAATGAAAAAAATATTTATAATTTTTATCGCTTTAGTTTTTTATTCTACATCAGTAGTTGCTGTTGAAAAATTTAAGTTCAAGTATAACTTACATGAAAATTTACCAAAGAAATGGGTTACTGAATTCAAAAACATAATGAATATTATGCAAGAAGTTATGCCTATAAATGAGAACACTAACGATTGGGTTAAGAATAATATGAAATTAACGAACATAAAACAGGGCTATAATATGGATGTCTATGCATGGAAAAGCACAAAAAATCCTTTTCCGGAAAAGCGTGCTAATATGAAATACTCAGGTATTGAAGGATGTAATTCACCTGAACCATGGATGCAACTAGACATATTTCCACAAGATTATACAAGTTCAATTAATAAAATTCGTACTTACTCTGTTATTGTTCATGAGTATTTTCATGTTTATCAAAACGCACTTTCTCACAGAGAAAGGTGTCTGTCTGAAAACAGTGCAAAATGGTTGGTCGAGGGAGGTGCTAAAGTTTTAGAAGAGATCTATTCAAGGCAATATTATAAAAAAGACCTTTTAAAGAGCGACATTCAAGAGAGAAAAAGATGGAGTATTAAAAAGGTTAATAAAGAACCTCATATATATGAAAAACATAAGACATCACCAAAAAAAAATGGATTTGATAGCAATTACGCTGGCTCTGCATTCATAGTACTGGCTTTAGTTAACGAATTAAAAAAAAATAATATTTCTGAAGAAAAAGCATTTGAGTTAGTTTTTAGAGAATTCTGGATACAAAGGGCTAAACAACCTTCAGGCTGGAATTGGCAAACTACTTTTAAAAATACTTTTGGTATGACTTTGGATGAATTTTACGAGAGATTAAGTAAGTACAAAAGAAAAGATCTTAAAAAAATACTCCCAAGTAAGACATTAATGATACAGGATATTTTTAGTTAATCCTTAACTGATCTTCAGAAAAGAAGGTCATTAACTGAGTAAATAATTAATCCTAAAATAATTAGAAAAAATATTATAAAAGCTATTTGCTCACTAATTTTTTTAGTAACTTTGGTTTCACCTTTTTTAAATTTTCTGATTTGAAATATTCCAAACCTCATAACAGCCAATCCACCTAAAACAAGTGCTACAGCAATAATAAATCCACTTAGCATTTTTATGGAACTAGCCAGTTTTGTTTATTATTTGAGATATCAAATCTTGCTCTTCTATGACCTTTTGCTGCAAGATATAACCATTCTATACTCTCAATATTGCATTGAATTACAGTAAAGTTTTTATAGCCTTCTTCACTTTGTTCCATTGTAAAACCAGATTTTTCAATTTCCTCACTTAAACCTGAACTAGGCTCTTCAATTTCAGTACCAGGACCATTATTTACTAAATAGCATTTTCTACTTACATGGGCTGTTTTTGACCATGATAGTTCTGTAATTTCATTATCGTGATTAATAACACAATTAACTTTAATTCTTAGCTGAATCTTTTCTTCTTTGTCATAGAATATTAATACTGCACTGCTATTTTTTTTTAATTTTGCAATTTTGTCAGATCGTATATCGCTATGAAACTGAAGAAGATTATTTGATTGGTCAGATTTTCTAAGAACTACTATCCTTCCATCAAAGTCTGATTGATCACCACAAACAAAAACTGGAATTCTAAAAGGAGATGATCTATTAGTCACTGCATCATCAAGCATAGACCATATTTTTTTCTTTATTTCAGAAAAGTCCTCATAGTATGGGACGGTATTTGACATTGGATTACTTCTTCTTCTTAAGTCTAGCAATTAAACTAGAGCTATCCCAACGATTACCACCCATTTTTTGAACATCAGCATAATATTCATCAACTATCTCAGTAATCGGGACTGGTGAACCATTTCTTTTTGCTTCTTCAATTACAATCTTTAAATCTTTTCTCATCCAATCTACTGCAAAACCGTAATCAAATTTGTCTTCAACCATAGTTTTATATCTATTTTCCATTTGCCAAGATTGAGCGGCACCTTTTGAAATTGTTTCCATCACTTTATCAATATCTAAACCAGCATTTATTCCAAAATTAATAGCTTCTGATAGACCTTGTACAACGCCTGCAATGCACATTTGGTTCATCATTTTTGTAAGTTGACCACTTCCTGATGGACCAATTAATTTTACTTTTTTACTATAGCAATCAATTACTGGTTCAGCCTTTTTGAAAACCTCTTCATCACCTCCTACCATAACTGTTAGAATTCCACCTTCAGCACCTGATTGACCTCCAGAAATTGGTGCATCTAAAAATGCAAATCCTTTTTCTTTTGCTTTACTATAAAGTTCTCTCGATACTTCTGCAGATACAGTTGAATTATCTACGTAGATTGAACCTTTCTTAGCACTATGAAATAAACCGTTTTCACCTAAAGTAACTTGTTTCAGATCCTCATCGTTACCCACACAAGTAAAAATAAAATCAGCACCTTCTGCAGCTTCTTTTGGTGTTGTCGCCATTTTACCTTTATATTCAGTGATCCATTTTTCAGCTTTAGCAGTTGTTCTATTAAAAACAGTTACATTGTGCCCAGCTTTTGATATATAACCAGCCATCGGATAACCCATTACCCCGAGACCTATGAAAGCAACATTACAAGTCATAAATTATTTATATGTTTAAAAGTTTAAGTTTAAAAGTAATTATTTTTGGATTCATTTTTACATTTTTTTCATGTTTTGGACAGAGTTTTTTTATAGGTTTATTTAATTCAAGCATCAGAGAAACACTTTCTATTACACATGGACAATTTGGCACGATTTATGCATCAGCTACTCTTTTTAGTAGCTTACTTTTAATATGGATTGGAAAAAAAATTGATGATGTAAAAGTACTTAAATTTGCTATTTTTGTTACTATACTTTTATCAATTTCTTCTTTTTTCTTTTCCAAAATATCATCAATAGCTTTTCTATTTGTTGCAATATTTTTAATGAGATTTTCCGGACAAGGATTAATGTCTCATACAGCTTCAACTACCATTTCAAGATATTTTACAAAATCGAGAGGTAAAGCATTAAGTATAATTTGGTTTGGCTTATCTTCTGCAGAATTCATAATGCCTGTATTAATTGTTTATCTTTTAACTCTTATTGTTTGGCAAGATCTATGGGTAATCTTTTCTTTAATAGTTTTAATTTGTCTGCCGTTAGTATCATATATTTTAGTTAAGGATGTAAAATTGGATTCCAGAGAGATCAATCAAAATAAAAATATAAAAGAGGATAACATCAAAAATTGGAAAAGAATTGAAGTTCTTGGAGATTATAGATTTTATATTATTTCGTTAAATATGTTGGCCATGCCGTGGATAACAACAGGAGTATTTGTATATCAATCATTTGTGGCTGATTCAAAAGTGTGGGGTGAATATACAATTGCACAATCATTTATGTCTTACTCAATCTTTTCTGTAATTACTTTAATTGTTGCAGGTTATTTAATTGATAAGTTTACAAGTAGAAAATTGCTAATCTATATGAATATTCCATTATTCTTAGGGACTTTAGTCATCATATATTTTGATGCTCCACAAACTGCCTTTTTATTTCTTGGATTACTAGGAATATCAAATGGTCTAGCTAACTTATTAGGATCATCAACATGGGCAGAAATTTATGGAGTAAAATATATTGGATCTATAAAAGCCTTGACTACTGCTTTGATGGTATTTGCAACTGCTTTTGGTACAGCATTATTTGGCTTTTTTATAGATGCTGGATTTTCAATTGAAAAAATCGCATTTATTGCAGCAATTGCTATAGCATGCTCTATTGCACTACTTTTCACTATACGAAAAAAATTAAATCCAGTTTATCTCTAATACTGCTTGATTTTTTTATGATCGAGGTGTATCTAACCGTCCATGGCGAGAGTAACAGTTGAAGATTGTATAGATAAAGTTGAAAGCCCTTATGAATTGGTACTGGTTGCAAAGGAAAGAGCAACGCAACTTAATTCAGGATTGGAACCTACTTTAGATAGAGATAATGATAAAAATACTGTCATTGCATTAAGAGAAATCGCTGAGGAAACTATCAAAGTTCCAGATTTAACAGATGCTGCAATTTATAAATTAAGAAAACACGTTGAACAAGTGGAGGATTCATCTGACGATGAAGATGATATTGGTGATGATTTTGAAAATCTTTACAAAGGTGAAATTTCTAAAAGTGGTGTACCAATTCTTCCATCTAAGAGAGCTAGAAAAATTCCAGAAAAAATTCAAGTTTCTAAAGATGATTTAGCCGAATTACAAAATACAGCTGAACAACCTACATCAGAACCTGTTGAGGACATGCAAGAAGAAGAGACTGATGTTTCGTTGGACGAAATGAAAGATCAAGAAGGGTCTGTATCTGACGAGACAGAAAATCAAGAATAAATTAAGTAAATTCCTTTATTATTTTTTCCCTGTGCTCATCTAAATCTGGAATATCACCCCTAGTATTTTCATCTTTGTAGGTAGACATTTTGATAGGGTTTCCTGCAGATTTAAATTCACCAATAATTTTATGATATGATTTTACAATCATATTTCTTTTTTGAATTTGAGGATTTTCAACAGCTTGTTTTATATTAAAAATAGGACCACATGGAATTTTCAATGCCTCCATTTCTTTAACCCATTCATCTGTAGATTTCGAGCTCAATTGTTTTTCAAAAATTTCTTTTAAGTAATCCATGTTTTCACATCTTAGTGAATTAGAATTAAATCTTTCATCATTTGCAGTTTCAGGAATTTTCAATACATCACAAAGTTTTGTAAAAAGTTTATCATTTCCTGCAGCAATAATTATATAACTATCTTTCGTTTTAAAAGCTTCAAAGGGAGCAATAGATGGATGTCTTGAACCCATTGGTCCTGGAATTTCATTTTTGGAAAGATATCTTGCAATTGCATTTTCTAAAATTGCTATTTGGCAATCTAACATTGAGACATCTATAAAAGCTCCTTTACCAGTTTTTTGTCTATCGTATAAAGCTGCATTAATTCCAATTGCTGTAAACAGACCTGCTGTGATATCACCAATAGAGGTTCCAACCCTTGTTGGTTCTGAGTTTGGATGGCCAGTTACACTCATCAAGCCTCCCATACCTTGAACGACCATGTCATAAGCTGGTAGTTCTTTTAAAGGTCCAGTTTGGCCAAACCCTGATGCCGATGCATAAATTAATTTAGGATATTTTTTACTTACATCTTTCCAGCCAAAACCCCACTTTTCTAATGTGCCAGGTTTAAAGTTTTCTACTAAAATATCTGCTTTTGATAATATTTTATCAAATATTTTTTTATCTTCATCGTTCTTCAAATTCAAAGCGATACTTTCTTTTCCTCTATTTAACGACATAAAGTATGCAGAATAATCTTTAACAAAAGGTCCAAATTTTCGAGAGTCATCACCTGTTTCAGGTGCCTCAATTTTTATAACTCTCGCACCTAAATCTGAGAGTATCATTGTACAATAAGGCCCTACCAAAACCCTTGTTAAATCAACAACTAATAAATTTTTTAGTGGTCCATCCATAATAAAATATACGACATTTCCTTATATTGACTCTTACCCGTAAGTTCAATTTAATATCATTATTAAATTAATTTAAAGAGGGGAAAACATGTTAAAAAAAATAAGTTTTTATTTCACTACATTATTTTTAGCTTTCTCATTAATCGGATCGGCATATGCTGTGACACTAAAAGCAAGTCACCAATGGCCAGGAACGCCTAGAGCAGATGGTTCTTACGATCCAAGACATGAAATGGTTCAAATAATTGCAGATGAAGTTAAAAAAGCAGGAGTAGATTTAGATATTAGAATTTACCCAGCAAAATCATTATATAAACCAAAAGAACAATGGAAACCAATGACAACTGGTCAGTTAGATATTTCAGCATTTCCATTAGCGTACGCATCAAAATTCCATCCAGAATTTGATGCAACTTTAATGCCAGGAACAGTTAAAAATCATGACCACGCATTAAGATTTAATAAAGGTCCAATGATGACTGAAATTAAGAGAATTATTAATGATGCTGGTGTTGTTGTTCTTTCTGATGCTTGGCTTGGTGGTGGTTTTGCATCTAAGTCAAAATGTATTAAAAATCCGTCAGATGCTAAAGGTCAAGTAATGAGAGCAGCTGGTAAAGCTTTTAACCAAATGTTAGAGGCAGCTGGTGCTGGTATTCAAAGTATGCCTTCATCAGAAATTTACACTGGATTACAAACTGGAGTATTAACAGGTGCAAATACTAGTTCTGGAAGTTTTGTAAGTTACAAAATTTATGAGCAAGTAACATGTGCAACACCTCCAGGAAAATTTGGATTGTGGTTTATGTACGAGCCTATTTTGATGTCAAAAATGAGCTTTGATAAATTAAATTCAAAACAACAAGACGCTTTAATGAAAGCTGGTAAAGTTGCTGAAAAATATATGACTGCGCAAGTTGAAAATTTAGATAAAAAATTTGAAGACGCTTATAAAGCAGCAGGAGTAAAATTAGTATATATGGATGCAAACGACCATGCGGCTTGGGTAGAGATTGCTAAACAATCTTCACACAAAGCATTTGCTGAAAAAGTTCCAGGTGGCGATAAGCTAATGGAAATGGCTTTAGCAGTTAAATAAAAAGATATATAAAGAACCCCTATTTAAAATATTAAATAGGGGTTTTTTTATCATGAAACAAAAATATTTAAAATTCTGTAATTATAGTTCACAAGCATGTGGTGCTTTTGCTGTCTTAGCTCTACTTCTGTCAATCTTGGTTATTGTAGAGTTAGTTTTTGAAAGATATTTCTTTCAAAGAGCGATTACATGGCAAACAGAGCTAGTGACGATGCTTTTAGTTGCTTCAACTTTTATAGGAAGTGCTTATGTTTTAAGCGAAAAAGCTCATGTGAGCATGGAATGGATTTATGATTTTTTATCAAAGAAAAATATTCTTAGACTCAAAATTTTTACATCACTAATTAGTCTATTATTTTTTTTAATCTTATTTTATTTTGGGTATTTAATGGTGGAGGAAGCATTTACAAAAAACTATTCAACAGGAACCGTTTGGGATCCTCCCTTATGGATACCTTATTCATCAATGATGATAGGAGCAGCTTTAATGATCCTTCAATATATTGCTGAAATAATTAAACTTATAGACGAAGAGGGCAGTTACTAATGGATCCATTAATAATAGCAATCATCGTTGCGGTTTTCACTTTAGTAGTTTTATTTTCTGGAATACCAATTGCATTTGGTTTGAGCTTTGTCTCTATAACATTGTTGGTTGCATTTGAAGGTTTTCAAATGTTAGATGTTTTTGCAGAAACTTTTTACGCGGGACTAAACTCGTTTGTTTTACTCTCAATTCCTATGTTTATTTTAATGGGAATGGCAGTTGCCAACTCACCAGCAGGAAAAGATCTATATACAGGATTAGATAGATGGCTTTGGAGAGTACCAGGTGGATTAGTAATTTCTAATATTGGTGCTTGTTCAATATTTGCAGCCTTAAGTGGATCAAGTCCTGCAACATGTGCAGCAATTGGAACTATGGGAATACCTGAAATGAGAAAAAGAGGGTATTCAGATCAAATTGCAACAGGGACAATAGCAGCTGGTGGTACGCTAGGAGTTTTAATTCCTCCCAGCATTGTTTTGATTGTATATGGAATTGCTACAGGAACATCAATTGGAAGATTATTCTTAAGTGGTTTGATACCTGGATTTATGTTAGCAGGAATGTTTGCTATATGGGCTCTCATACATAGTTATTTTATTGATAAAGACTCAGCAAAAGCTTTAAAGAACAGAACACCTCCAACTTTTAAAGAGAAAATTGAAGTCTTGCCAAGAATTTTACCTTTCTTAGCAATTATAGCTGGTGTTCTTTATGTTTTGTATGGTGGAGTAGCCACACCTTCAGAAGCATCTGGTGTTGGAGCATTTTTAGTTTTTGTATTAATCGCTGTTGTTTACAAAATTTATCAACCAAAAAAAATCTGGAACATTGTCAAAGTATCTATGAAAGAAAGTGTAATGATAATGTTTATCATCGCCGCGTCTTATCTATTCGCATTCACATTATCACAGCTTTATGTAACTCAATCACTTGCACAAAGCATGGTAGAGTTAAGCTCAAATAAATGGGTTGTATTTATCTTAATAAATATTTTTCTTTTAATTGCAGGTTTCTTTTTACCACCAGTAGCAGTAATTGTGATGACTTCAGCGATATTACTGCCAGTTATAACCACTCTAGGTTTTGACCCTTATTGGTTTGCGATTGTATTTACGATAAATATGGAAATTGGTCTTATTACGCCACCTGTTGGATTAAACCTTTATATAATCAAAGGCATTACACCAGACGTAAGTCTGTCAGAAATATTAAAGGGGTCTATACCATTTATGATAATAATGGCTCTAGCTATATTAATTTTGTGTATTTTTCCTGAAATAGTTACTTGGTTGCCAGATAAAATAATGGGAAAAAGTTTAGGTTTTTAATATATAAAAAACATCATGCTTAATATAAAAAGAATTTTTGAGACTATTGCTGATGCTGGCCAAAAGATTTTAGAAAAAAAATCTCTTAAAAGTATTACAAAAAAGAGGGATTTGATCGATCTTTGTGATGATTTGTTATCTACAAAAGGTGCAGCATTTGGAATTACTTTGGCAAGAGATATTTTATTTAGATATCAAAATTTATCTATTGAAGAAAAAAACAAGTTTTTAATTCAGGTTAATCAAAAATATAAACCAGATCCATTAAAAATAGATGAAGCAATAAAGAAATACAGTGATGATCAAGATGATTATTCAATCTTGAACTTATCAAGAGTTGCTTCTGGAATTAGAAAAGAATTGTTTGTAAGACTAAATATGGCTCCAAACGGAACCTCTGAGATTGTATCACTTAGAGAAGACCTGCTAAGATTGTTGAAAGAAAATCCAGGATTAAAAAGTTTAGATTATGATTTGATAGATATATTTAAAAATTGGTTCAATCCAGGTTTTTTAAAACTAAGAAAAATAACTTGGGATACTAAAGCTGCAATTTTAGAAAAATTGCTTAAATATGAGAAAGTTCATTCTATGAAGGATATGAATGAATTGAAAAGAAGACTCGGCAAGGACAGAAGATTTTTTGCATATTTTCACCCTGCCTTAGAGGATGAGCCAATTATTTTTGTTGAAATAGCATTAACAAAAGGTCTAAGTCAGTCGATACAAGAATTAACAAGACCGTCAGAAGAAAAAATTAAAGATTACGACACTGCAACATTCTACTCTATTAGCAACTGTCAAGAAGGGCTTTCAAGAGTAACGCTCGGAAATTTCCTTATAAAAAGAGTTGTTTATGAACTCCAAGAGGAGCTACCAGATGTAAAATATTTTGGAACTTTGTCACCAATGGTAGGTTTTGCTGATTGGTTTAAAAATATGGAAAGTTCTGAAGCAGCAGAAATACTTGGAGAGGCAAATAAAAATAGTTTAGACTTTTTAAAGTCAAATGATTTAAAAATAGGTGATAAAAGAATTGCAGATAGCAAAGCCTTAATAAGCAAATTAGCTTTAAATTATTTAGTAAAACAAAAAAATGATTTTGGATTTCCAATAAATGATGTATGTAGATTTCACCTTAAAAATGGAGCTGATATAGATGACATTGCTATTAATGCTAATGTTTCTGAAGTTGGATTTAGGAGATCTTTTGGTGTGATGGTTAATTATCGATATGAATTAGCAAAAATTGAGAAGAACCATCAAGAATATGTAAACGAAAAAAAGGTAAATATTTCAAATAAAGTTAAAAAATATGTCTAAAATAAAAAGACTTGTATCAGTTGCTCCAATGATGGATTGCACTGACAGACATGAGAGATTTTTTTTAAGATTAATAAGTAAAAACGTACTTCTTTATACTGAAATGGTTGTCTCAGAAGCTATTGATAGAGGAGATAAGGAAAAATTATTATCTTTTGATCTAAGAGAAAAACCTGTAGCTCTTCAATTAGGTGGATCTACACCCAAATTATTAGCAAATTCAGCAAAAATTGGCGAAGAATTTGGTTATGATGAAATAAATTTAAATTTAGGCTGTCCAAGTAAAAAAGTTCAAAAAAATAAGTTTGGAGCCTGTCTAATTAAAGAACCAAATCTTGTAGCAGATTGCTTATCAGAAATGATAAATTCTACATCGCTACCAGTCACTGTTAAGACTAGAATTGGTTACGATGATGTTGAAGATTATGAACATTTTTATAATTTTATAAATAGTCTTCGAGCAACTGGCGTAAAGACTTTTATTATTCACGCAAGAAAAGCAATGCTCGGAAAATTTACTCCAAAACAAAATCTTAATATACCACCTTTAAAATATGATTATGTTTACAAATTAAAAAAAGATTTCAAAGATTTAGAAATAATAATTAATGGAGGAATTACATCAACTGATCAGGTTAAAAATCATTTAGATAAAGTTGATGGAGTTATGATTGGAAGGTCAGTTTATCATTCACCGTACATTTTAGCAGAAATCGAAAATGAAATATTTAATAACTATGATATTAAAGATAGAGAGGAAGTTATAGAAAATTTAATTGGCTATATTAAAGCTGAAGTTAAAAAAGGCACAAGAGTAAATCAAGTGATGAGACATACTCTTGGTTTATTTCATGGCCAGACTGGATCTAGTCATTGGAAAAGATATTTAAGTGAAAATATGTGTGTAAGAGATGCGGATGTAAAAAAAATAGATCATATTATGGATAAAGTTAAACTTTCTCCCAAGTTACATTCGGCAGGTCAAATTGATTAATACAATTTTATCAAATCAGTACTACCTACTTATTTTATTAATGGTACTTACGGCTTTTCCTGTTGGTTTTTTTGCAGGATATTTTGGTATTGGAGGCGGATTAATTTCAGTACCAGTACTTTTTTTTATTTTTGAGACTGCAAATATTGATGGATCATATTTAATGCATCTATCAGTTGGTACAGCTTTTTCTATTACTATTTTTACCTCTTTTGTTTCAGTTATTACACATAGAAAACATAAAGCTGTAGATATAAATATTTTAAAAACCTACGGTCTATTTGTAATATTTGGCGTCTTACTAGGAACATATATGGCAGCATTATTAAATACAAAATCTCTAGTTTTGTTTTTTGCTGTTGTTGTTTATTTTTTTGGTGGATATTTATTGATAGTTAAACAGGAGTTAAAAAAAAATAAAAAATTTAAGTTTTTTCCGAGAGCAATTTTTGGCTTCTTGTCAGGTTTTATATCTGCACCGATGGGGATAACTGGTGCAATGATGAATGTGCCAATCTTAAGGTATTTTGGATATCCAATCAGCAGAGCTATAGGAAGTTCAGCTGCCATAGGATTTGTTATAGCATCTATTGGTTCTATTGGTTTTTTAACTTCTGGATTTTTATTGAAAGCAAATCTTCCCTTAAGCCTTGGCTTTGTAAATATTCCTGCTTTTCTTATATTTATTCCAATAACTTCTTTTATGGCCCGTGTTGGTGCAAACATGGTCCACACTACTGATAAAAATAAAACTCAGAGGATGTTTGGGGTATTTTTATATGTTATTGGTACTTTATTTTTAATCAGGTTTTTAGATCTTTAATTAAATCTTTTGATCATATTCACCAATTTTGCCAGTTTTTTGGAGTAAATCATCAATAAAATCGAAGATTTTTTTCTTTCTTTCATCTGAGGTGGGGCTCTCAGTTACAACTACTAAGGAAGGCTTATTTGATGAAGCTCTTATTAAGCCCCAGGAACCATCATTAAAAGTAAATCTTATACCATTCACTGTCAGAATATTTTCAATTTCTTGATTATCAATTTTAACATTATTTTTTTTTATATTTTCTATTTGTTTAATTAAATCATCAACAACTTGATATTTTTCATCATCTTTACAAAATGGAGCCATTGTCGGAGATTGATAAGTATTAGGTAGTTCACTAATTATTACACTCATTTTTTTATTATTATTATTTAGTAAATGACATACTTGTATTGCTGAGTTTATACCGTCGTCGTATCCATAACCTAATGGGTGGTTAAAAAAGAAATGACCGCTTTTTTCAAAACCGGCAAGGGCTTTTTCTTTGTTAACCTTTCTTTTGATGTGGGAATGACCTGTTTTCCAATATAATGTTTCACAAGAGTTTTTTTTTAAAATTTCATCACTTGAATATAAACCAGTTGATTTTACATCGACTACAAATTTTGAATTTTTATGAGTATTCGATAAATTTCTAGCAATTAGTAAACCAATTTTATCTGAAAATATTTCATTTCCTTTATCATCAATAACTCCGACACGATCACCATCTCCATCAAAACCAAAACCTATATCAGCATTATTTTCTAAGACACATTTACTAATTGCATGTAGCATTTCCAAATCTTCTGGATTTGGATTATATTTAGGAAATGAGTAATCTAAATTACAATCTAACTCTATAACTTCACAACCAATACCTCTCAAAATATCGGGTGCAAATATTCCTGCTGTTCCATTTCCACAAGCAACAACAGTTTTGATTTTTTTATTAATTTTATTTTTATTTATTAGATCATCTTTATAAATATTTTGAAAATTGGTTATTTCTTTCTCACTACCAACTCCTTCAATAAATTTGTTATTTAATGTTATTTCTTTTAGCTCTTTCATTTCCTCTGGAGCATGAGTTAATCCTTTTTTAATCCCCATTTTTACACCAGTCCATCCATTTTCATTGTGACTTGCTGTTACCATTGCCACTGCATTACTATCTAAATTAAATTGTGCAAAATAAACCATGGGTGACAAAGATAAGCCTATATCTTCAACATGACAGCCAGTTGATATAAGACCTTTTTTGAGTGCTGTTTTTATTTCTTCACTATAAGATCTGTAATCATGACCAACAATGATTCTTGGATTTTTTTTCTTTGTATGATTAATTACCTGAGTTCCTAAACCTTTCCCCAAATTTGTCACACCTTCTAAATTGATGTCATCTGGATACAACCATCGGGCGTCGTACTCTCTAAAGCCAAAAGGATCAATTTTTATTGAATTTTTCATGTTGATATTTTTATATTTTTTTTATTTTTTTATTGATAATTTTTTTACAAGTTCTATAAATGTTCTATTGATTTGTTGTTTATATAGTGTAATTACCAAATCACCATACAACATCTAGTTGTTTTACTAAATTAAGTATAGTACAAAAAAGGAGCTAAATGAACAAGATTTTATCACAAGCTATTAGGAAAGCTGTCTCCGATTATACACCAAATGTGAATCATGATCCTAAAGATAAAAGACTAGATTTATTTTCTCTAAACAGTGAAACAGAATTATTTCAGAATTCCAAAGGCATAACAATCAAAATTGATAGAAGCAAAGATGATAACCTAACCGATTTTGGTAAAGCTACTCTTAAGGATAGATACTTAGGTGCAAACGAGTCTTTTCAAGATTTATTTGCAAGAGTTGCAAGTCATTACGCTGATGACAACTTACATGCTCAGAGACTTTATAATTATATTAGTAATTTATGGTTTATGCCAGCAACACCAGTTTTATCAAACGGAGGAACAACTAGAGGACTACCGATATCTTGTTTTTTAAATGAAGCTAGTGATAGTCTTAATGGTATTTTAGACTTGTGGAGTGAGAATGTTTGGCTAGCTGCAAGAGGAGGTGGCATTGGAAGTTATTGGGGCAATCTTAGATCAATAGGCGAAAAAATAGGAAGAGTTGGAAAAACATCAGGGATAATTCCATTTATTAAAGTAATGGACTCTCTAACAATGGCAATTAGCCAAGGTTCATTAAGAAGAGGTTCTGCGGCTTGCTATATTCCAATAGATCATCCAGAGATCGAGGAATTCATTGAAATGAGAAGACCAACTGGAGGAGATCCAAATAGAAAATCATTAAATCTACACCACGGTGTTTTAGTTTCAGATGCATTTATGAGAGCTGTTGAATTAGATGAGCAATGGGGACTTAAAAGCCCAAAAGATGGAGCGGTTCAAGCAACAGTTTCTGCAAGGAATTTATGGATAAGATTATTAACAGCAAGAATTGAAACAGGAGAACCATATATTGTTTTCATTGATACTGTTAACAGGCAAATTCCTCAACATCACAAACTTGCCGGTCTTAATGTTAAAACTTCAAATCTTTGTAGTGAGATTACACTTCCAACAGGAATTGATAAAGATGGAAGAGATAGAACTGCTGTATGCTGTTTATCATCGTTAAATGTAGAGAAGTATGATGAATGGAAAGATGATGAAAATTTTATTCAAGATGTTATGAGATTTTTAGACAATGTTATGACAGACTTCATAGAAAACGCACCTGAACAATTTAGTGACGCAACATATTCAGCAATGAGAGAAAGAAGTGTTGGATTGGGTGTGATGGGACTTCATTCATATTATCAAAAGAAAATGATCCCAATAGAATCTGTTATGAGTAAAGCTTGGAACAAAAAGATTTTTGAGCACATTCATAAAAATGTGGATAAAGCATC
Organism: uncultured Pelagibacteraceae bacterium; assembly: GCA_902547535.1. GTDB lineage: Bacteria > Pseudomonadota > Alphaproteobacteria > Pelagibacterales > Pelagibacteraceae > Pelagibacter. The sequence continues at coordinate 518,299 of CACCOB010000001.1, forward strand.
AAAAGATTTAGCAGAGGAAAGAGGACCATGTCCAGATGCAGCTGATTACGGTATTATGGAGAGGTTTTCAAATAAAACTGCAATAGCGCCAACTGCTTCTATATCCATTATATGTGGCGGTACATCTCCTGGTGTTGAACCAATTGCTGCAAATAGTTTCACACACAAAACCCTTTCAGGGTCTTTTAACGTGCGTAATAAATATTTAAGAAAATTATTGGAAAAACATGGAAAAGATACTGATGAGGTTTGGTCAAGTATTACAACTAACCAAGGGTCTATTTCACATTTAGATTTTTTAACTCAAGATGAAAAAGACGTTTTTAAAACAGCTTTTGAGTTAGATCAAAGATGGCTTGTAGACTTAAGCGCGGATAGAACACCTCACATTTCTCAAGCTCAATCTATTAACTTATTTTTACCTGCAGATGTACACAAAAGGGATTTGCATCAAATACACTTCCAGGCTTGGAAGAAAGGTTTGAAGAGTCTTTATTACTGCAGGTCTAAATCAATACAACGTGCTGAAAATGTTAATGATGCAAATTCAACTGACATTGCAGCAAACGTTTATAAATCAAAAGAAGAAAGTAATAACCAACAAGATTATGAGGAGTGTTTATCGTGTCAGTAGCAGAAAAAATAAATAAAGAAATAATTCAACCAAAAAAGATGGGTTTATTAGTTGAGAACCCAGTTTACAAACCATTTAGATACCCATGGTGCTATGATGCTTGGTTAACTCAACAGAGAATTCATTGGTTGCCTGAAGAAGTTCCATTAGGAGATGATGTAAGAGATTGGCAAAAAAACTTATCACAACCAGAGAAAAATTTATTAACTCAAATTTTTAGATTTTTTACTCAAGCTGATGTTGAAGTTAACAACTGTTACTTAAGACACTACACAACAGTATTTAAACCAACTGAAGTACTAATGATGATGACTGCATTTGCATCTATGGAGACCGTTCACGTTGCAGCTTACTCACATCTTTTAGATACTATTGGAATGCCAGAGTCTGAATATTCAGCTTTTATGAAGTATAAAGAAATGAAAGATAAATATGATTACATGCAAGGTTTCAATGTAAACTCAAAAGAAGATATTGCAAAAACAGTTGCAGTATTTAGCGCATTCACAGAGGGTCTGCAATTATTTGCAAGCTTTGCAATCTTACTTAACTTTCCGAGACATAATAAGATGAAGGGCATGGGCCAAATTGTTACTTGGTCAGTAAGAGATGAAACACTTCACTGTAATTCAATGATTAGAATCTTTAAGGAGTTTATTAAAGAAAATCCTGAAATATGGACACCAAAACTTAAAAAAGAACTTTATGAAGCATGCAGAACTATTGTTGAGCATGAAGATTCTTTTATTGATTTAGCTTTTGAAATGGGGCCTATGGAAGGTTTAACAGCAAAAGAAGTTAAAGATTATATAAGGTTTATAGCGAATAGAAGATTAGATCAGTTAGGCTTAGAACCTATTTATGATGTTCAAAAAAATCCATTAACTTGGCTTGATACCATGTTAAATGCAGTGGAACATATGAACTTCTTTGAAGGTAGAGCGACTGAATATTCTAAAGCATCTACTAGAGGATCATGGACAGAAGCTTTTTCTTAAAATTATCTTTGATTTAATTGTAAAACCCTACGGTGTTTGTTGCCTTTGTAGCTAGCTAATGGTCTGATTAATTTGTTTGCAGCATGTTGTTCAATAATATGAGCTGACCAACCTGTAATTCTTGAAATTACAAATATTGGCGTGAAGAAATCGGTATCAAAACCCATTAAATGATATGTGGGTCCAGTAGGGTAGTCCACGTTGGGATGAATATTTTTTCTCTCAATCATTACTTTTTCAACAATGTCATAAATCTTTTCAAACTTTTTATCTTTTTTAATATTTGCAACTTTTCCAAAATATTCTCTCATTGTAGGAACTCTTGAATCTCCACTTTTATAAACTCTATGCCCAAATCCCATAACAACATCTTTATTATCTAAAGCTTTATTGATCCATTTAAGTGCATTCTCAGGTTTTTTAATTTTATTCATCATGTGCATTACCTCTTCGTTAGCACCTCCATGAAGAGGACCTTTTAAACTTGCTATAGCACCAGTAATTGCTCCATGAATATCTGATAGACTACTTGTTATAGTTCTTGCTGTAAAAGTTGAAACATTAAAACTATGTTCAGCATATAAAATAAGAGATACATCAAATGCTTTTACAATATCTTTGTTTGGAACTTTTCCAAAACACATATGAAAAAAATTTTCTGAAAAAGATAGATTTTTTTTTGGTGGAATAATTTTTTTTCCTTTTCTTGCTCTGTAAAATGCAGCTAGGGCAACTGGCATCTTTGCAAAAATTCTCATAACTTTTCGCATATTGGCTTTAGGGGAATTATCCTTAGTTTCTTTGTCTTCAAGTCCCATAATACTAACTGCTGTTCTAGCAACATCCATAGGATGAGCTTTTTTCGGAAACTTTTTAATATCATCTAATAATGTTTTAGATAGCTTTCTCTCTTTTCTTTCTTCTTTTTCAAATTTTTTTAATTGTTTTTTGGTTGGTAGCTCACCATTAAGGATTAGATAAGCAACCTCTTCAAATTTACATTTCGCACATAAATCTTGAGCGGCATACCCTCTATAAGTCAAAGAATTAATTTCTGGCATTACTTTGGAAACTTCTGTTTCGTCAACAACTATACCTAGTAACCCTTTTTTGATATCATCACTCATTATTCATGCCCGTCTGTATTAAAATTATAAATTTTTTCGTCTAAAGCATTATATTTTTCGTATTCTACTAAATCATATAATCTTTTCCGTGTTTGCATTTTATCAATAATATTATTTTGATGTCCATCAGCAAAAATGGCACGTAAACCATCTTCAACATTTTTCATTGCTAGTCTTTGAGTAGAAACTGGATAAATAACTATGTCATATCCTAAGTCTTCAAGCTGCTTATAATTGAGTAATTTTGATTTTCCAAACTCAGTCATGTTAGCCAAAAGGTAGCAATTAAGTGATTTTCTAACGAATTCAAATTCCTTCTCATCTTTTAGAGCTTCTGGAAATATTACTTCGGCACCTGCATCAATATAAGCCTTACATCTATCAATCATGCTATCAATTCCTTCAACACTTTTAGCATCAGATCTTGCTATAATCTTAAAATTTTTATCTTTTCTTGAGGACACACATTCTTTTATCTTATCAACCATTTTCTCTTTTGAGATAAGTTCTTTATTATCTAAATGGCCACATCTTTTCTGTTCAATCTGATCTTCCAAATGAACAGCAGCAACTCCAAATTCTTCAAATGTCTCAATTGTTTCTTTGCATGACTTAAATCCAGTATCAATATCAACAATTGTTGGAAGATTTGTTACTCTAGAAATTAAATAAGATCTTGTGCTAACATCTTGAAGAGTTGTTAATCCAATATCTGGAAATCCTAAATCATTTGCCATTACACCACCAGACACATAGACTGCATCATAACCGATTTCTTCTATCAATTTAGCTGTTAAAGGATTGTAGGCACCAGGAACTCTTAGAATTTTATTTGATTTAAGTTTAGTATCTAAATCAATTCTTTTTTGAGTTAAATCTTTTTCAACAAAATGCATTTTAAAAAATACCTTTTTTATTATTTTTCTTCAAATATTTCCTATTCACTTCGATATTTAATCTATCAAGGCTCCCTTTTTTTAACCTTTTTAAATTTTGCACAGTTTTTAAAAATCTATCACTTTCTTTTTTAGATAATATCCTATCAGTTAAAGTTAAAAATTTCTTAATATAATCTTTTCTTTCAAAAGGTCTTGCTCCATATGGATGTGCATCAGCTCTCTCAAGCTCCTCAGATATTTTTTTTCCATTATTTAAAGTAATGACAACTTTTGCCCCAAATGATTTCTTTTTTGGATTTGGATGATGATATTTTTTAGTCCACTTTTTATCTTCATGAGTTGTTATTGATTTCCATATTTTAATTGTACTTTTTTTGTTCGCTCTAGCCTTAGTATAAGACTTTACATGATGCCAATCTGCATCCTCTAAGGCAACAGCAAAAATGTACATTATAGAATGATCTAAAGTTTCTCTTGATGCATTCGGATCCATTTTTTGAGGATCATTAGCACCTGTTCCAATTACAAAATGCGTATGGTGACTAGTATAAATATCTATTTTTTTAATGTTTTTTAAGTCCGAAATTTTTTTATTTAATTTTTTACCAATATCTATCAATGCTTGTGCTTGATATTCTGCTGAGTATTCTTTTGTATACGTTTCTAAAATAGCTTTTTTTGGTTCATTATTTTTAGGTAATGGAACTTTATATTTTGCATTTTTTCCATCTAATATTCTTGCAATAACACTGTCTTCTCCTTCATAAATAGGACTAGGAGCACCTTCACCTCTCATAGCTCTATCAACAGCTTCAATTGCTAACTTACCAGCGTGAGCTGGAGCATATGCTTTCCAACTTGATATTTCGCCTTTTCTAGATTGACGAGTTGAAATACTAACATGAAGAGCTTGTTGCACAGCTTGATAAATAGTTTCAGTATTTAATTTTAACATTGAACCAATTCCAGCTGCAACACTAGGACCTAAGTGAGCAATATGGTCAACTTTATGTTTATGTAAGCAAATTCCTTTTACCAAATTCACTTGTACTTCATAAGCAGTAATTATACCTCTTAAGAGATCTAATCCACTTCTTTTAAGTTTTTGCCCAACAGCCAAAATTGGAGGAATGTTATCACCTGGGTGACTATAATCTGCTGCTAAAAAAGTATCGTGAAAGTCTAATTCTCTAACTGCCGTTCCATTTGCCCAAGCAGCCCATTCAGGATCAAATTTTGTTTTAGAGTTAATTCCGAAAACAGTAGATCCTGATTTTCTAATATGACCTTGAGCCATTTCTCTTGCTGATACAACTGGTTTTCTGTTTAATGATGCTATCGCTACAGAAGCATTATCTATTATTCTGTTGATAACCATTTCCAATGAATCGTTATTTAATTTTGCATTATCACTAGCAATCATCGCTATTTTCCACGCAAGCTGTTTCTTCTTTGGAAGTTTAATTTTTGACGGATATACTTTAATAGTGTTTAACAACAAAATAATTCCTAGGTTGTTATTTTGTTTTAATAGTTAAATTAAATTAATCAATATTAAAGATATTCAGTTATTATCTTTTCAATTCCGACAAAGTCTTTAATTAGGTGATTATGATAAATTTCGTTTGAATGCTTTTCTGTATAACCATATTTGAGTAAAATTATTGGTATTTCAGCAGCTTTAGCAGCATTTGCATCTGTTTCACTATCCCCAATCATAATTGATTCATTTATTTTACCATCTAAAATTTCAATAGTTGTGGTTAAGTGCCTGGGGTCTGGCTTACAATATTCAAAAGTATTATAACCTGCAACATACTCAAAATAATCATAAATTCCAATTTTCTTTAAAAGATCAACAGCTAAATGTTCAGTCTTATTAGTGCAAACAGCCATCGAAATATTTTCTTTTTTGCACCAATTTAGAAATTCTTGAACACCGTTAATTAATTTACTCTCATGTAAAATATTATCCCCATAGTAAGATAAAAATTCATTTGTCATTTCATTTTGAATTTTTTCATCAAACCATTTCCACTGACCATTAGCTTTTGCCATCATGGCTTTTGCACCTTTTCCAACTGCATTTTTTAATTCACCTAAAGTTTTTGTTGGATACCCAAATTTTTTCATAACATGATTGTGAGCACGAATTAAATCTGGAGCAGTATCAATCAAAGTGCCATCTAGATCAAAAAGAATGGTAAATTTTTGTGTCATTTAAAAGTATTATTAAGAAATATATTGTGAATTAATAAAACTAATACTCAAATATATAAAAATATCAAATGAAACAAAAAAAATTAATTAATATTCAATCAAAATTAAGAAATAAATTTTTAAAAAATGGTGTCAAAATGATTGCTCCAGAGACAGTCTTTTTTTCCAAAAGTACAAAAATAGGAAAAAATGTAACTATTGAACCTTATGTGGTAATTTCTGATAAAGTTTCAGTAGGGGACAATGTGAGAATTTTATCTTTCTCTCATTTAGAAGGAGTGAAAATTGAAAATAATGTAAATATTGGACCATATGCAAGATTAAGACCTGGAACAATTCTTAAATCAGGATCTAAGGTTGGAAATTTTGTTGAAGTAAAAAAAAGTATTATTGGCAAAGACTCTAAATTAAATCACCTTTCTTATATAGGTGACTCAAATTTAGGTAAAAAAGTTAATATTGGTGCAGGGACAATTACATGTAATTATGACGGTATTAAAAAAAGTAAAACAAAAATTGGTGATGGGGTGTTTGTTGGTTCAAATTCATCATTAGTTGCCCCAATTAAACTTGAAAAAAATAGTACAATTGGTGCAGGATCAGTTATTACAAAAAAAGTTTCTAAAAATACATTAGCTTTAACGAGAACTGGGCAAATTGTAGTAAAAAATTATAAGAGAAAAAAATAAATGTGTGGAATAATTGGAATAATAAGCACAAAAGAAGTTTCTAATAGAATAATTAATTCATTAAAAAAACTAGAATACAGAGGATATGACTCTGCAGGAATTGCAACTCTGGTTGATGGAAATATTAATGAGGTAAAGTGTGAAGGTAGAGTTGATGTATTAGAAAAAGATATATCAAAATTTAATCTTAAAGGAGATGTCGGTATCGGCCATGTTAGATGGGCAACTCACGGCAAACCAAGTAAAATTAATGCACATCCACATTCATCTGAACAGGTTTCAGTTGTACATAATGGCATAATAGAAAATTCAACAATCTTAAAAAAAATTTTAGAGAAAAAGGGATATATATTTAAATCACAAACTGATACAGAAGTAATAGCTCATCTTGTTACAGACTATTTAAAAAAAAATTCTTTGAAAGATACTATTATTAAAGTTTTGAAAAAACTTCATGGAAGTTTTGCTTTAGGGATAATTTTTAAAGATAGAAATGATTTAATGATAGGTGCTAGAAGAGGGTCACCTTTAGCTGTTGGATATGGACCAAACGAAAACTATCTAGGATCAGATTCATATGCACTGAAATCTATGACAAATAAAATTTCTTATTTAGATGATGGAGAATTTTGTATTATTAAAAAAGATCAAATAGAGTTTTTTCAAAGTAACGGAAAAAAAATAAACAAAAAAGTAATGAATTTATCTAAAGAGGATATCCAATATGACAAAGGTGAGTATAAATATTTCATGGAAAAAGAAATAGATGAACAGCCGTCTACTATTAATGATTGCATAAATGAGTATGTTGATAAATTCAATAAACAGATAAATATTTATAATTTTCCTTGGAATATAAATTCTTTTCAATCAATTGTACTTATTGGTTGCGGCACAGCCTACCACTCATGTTTAGTTGCAAAGTATTGGCTGGAACAAAATACAAATCTGGATGTGAGTATAGATATAGCTTCAGAATTTAGATATCGAAAGGTTAGGTTTAAAAAGGATTGTTTATATGTTTTTGTTTCACAATCAGGTGAAACTGCAGATACCTATGCAGCTTTAGAATTATGTAAAAAAAATAAAATGAAAACTTGCGCAGTTGTAAATGTGGTTGAAAGTTCAATAGCTCGAGATGCTGATTTAGTTTTACCTATTTATTGTGGTCAAGAAATTGGTGTTGCCTCTACAAAAGCATTTCTTGGACAAATGTTAGTGCTATATATTTTATCTATAAAAATTTCATTTGATCAAAAATTTATTTCAAAAAAAGAATATCAATCTAAAATTAAAAATTTGTTATCACTGTCTAATTCAGCAAAAAAAACACTTAAATTAGATGATAAACTTTTAAATATTGGTAAAGTTTTTGCACATGCTAAAGGATGTATGTTTTTAGGAAGAGGCTATTCATTTCCTATTGCGTTAGAGGGTGCTTTAAAGTTAAAAGAATTAGCCTATGTTCATGCCGAAGGTTATCCTGCTGGTGAAATGAAGCATGGACCTTTAGCCTTAATAGAGGAAGGTATGCCGGTAGTTGTTATAGCTCCTAGAGATGATCATTATAAAAAAACGATGTCTAATATGCAGGAAGTTATTGCAAGAGGGGCAAAGGTATTATTAATAACAAATAAAAATAAAGATGAGGTTGTTTCTGAAAACATTTGGGAGCAAATAGAAGTTGATAAATTACATGATGAATTAATTCCGTTTCTAGTAACCATACCCCTACAAAAACTTGCTTTTTACTCGGCACTTGAAAAGGGTTATGATATCGATAAACCAAGAAATTTAGCAAAATCTGTAACAGTTGAATAATTTTTATTTTTATCTTTCGAAAGTTTTAATACCTTTATTAAATCCTACAAACTTACTTTTTATATCATCTTTAATTTTATTATTTTTTTATCAATTAAAAAAAAAAAAATTTATAATTAATATATTAAAGCTGAATATATTTATCGTCATTCTTATATCATTATTTCCAATTGGAAAATTAGGACTAAAATATCTTGAGAAAGATTTCTTAGAACAAAAATCAATTCCTAAAGTAGAAAATATTATTGTATTAGGTGGGTCGGAATCGTTAATTTCAACTAAAGTGACAAATAAATTAAATTTAAATGCAGCATCTGAAAGATTAATAGAGTCAGTTATTTTATCTAATAAATTTAAAAATTCTAAAATTTTCTATGTTGGAGGAAGTAGCCAATTAAAAAAAAATAATTTATCAGAAGTCTCAGTTGCTAAAAAATTTTATGAAGAACTCAATTTAAATTCAGAAAAAGTAACTTTTATTGGTAAGTCAAGAAATACAATTGAAAATTTTAAAGAAATACAAAAACTTAATATTAAATATGAAAATACAATTTTAATTACTTCTGCTTTTCACATGAAAAGAGCAATGTTAATTTCTGAAAAATTTAACTTATATTTAGTTCCTTATGCAGTTGATTTTAGATCAATTTCAAACAAATCATTACTAAATTACTATCAAAATTTTAGCATTAGCTCCAATTTATCTAATTTTGATTTATTTTTTAAAGAAATGCTCGGTATTATTGCCCTTAAAATATTAATCTAAATCTTTTTTTTTTAAAAAAAAAGAGTATATATTGCAGGTTGTAATGAAAAAATGGCAAACAAGTAGCTGGAGAAATTACCCTGTAAAACACATACCTGAATACAAAGATCAGGATGAGCTAAATCTAGTATTGAATAAGTTAAAAAATTTTCCACCCCTAGTATTTGCAGGTGAAACAAGACATCTTAAAGAACAATTAGCTAGCGTAGTTGATGGAAAAGCCTTTTTGTTACAAGGTGGAGATTGTGCAGAAAGTTTTGCAGAATTCAATCCAGATAATATTAGAGATTATTTTAAATTGATGCTTCAAATGTCATTAGTATTAACCTACTCTGCTTCCTTACCAGTTGTTAAATTGGGTAGAATCGCTGGTCAGTTTTCCAAACCTAGAAGTGCTCCTACAGAGAAACAAGGAGATATAGAGCTCCCAAGTTATTTAGGAGATAATATTAATGGTATGGAATTTACAGAAGCCGCTAGAACTCCAGATCCTAAAAGGTTATTTAGAGCATACTCTCAATCAGCATCTACATTAAATTTAATAAGAGCATTTTCTAATGGGGGGTTTGCTGATCTAAAGAAAGTACATTTATGGAATTTAGGTTATATTAAATCAGCATCTCAAGCTAAAAAATTCAAGGAGTTAGAGGATAAAATTGCAGATGCTCTAGCTTTTATGGAAGCTTGCGGAATAACATCAGACTTTAATAGAAGGTTATATACTGTTAATTTTTGGACTTCACACGAAGCTCTACATTTGCCGTTTGAGGAAACAATGACAAGAATAGACTCAACAACTGGTGAGTATCATGATACTTCAGCACATTTCGTCTGGATAGGGGATAGAACAAGACAAATTGATGGTGGTCATGTAGAATTTTGTAGGGGAATAGAAAATCCAATTGGAATTAAATGTGGTCCAACTTCTAATCCTGAAGAGATAGCTAAAATTTGCGAATTAATTAATCCTAAAAATGAAAAAGGTAAAATTACTTTAATTTCTAGATTTGGCCATGATAAAGTTGAAAAATATTTACCAAAATTAATTAGAGGAATTAAAAAAGAAGGACTGAATGTGATCTGGTCGTGTGATCCAATGCACGGAAATACAATTAAATCAACAACTGGATTTAAAACAAGACCTTTTAATAATGTTTTAAATGAAGTTAAAAATGTATTTAGTGTGCATCAAAGTGAAGGTTCTTATGCTGGAGGACTTCATATTGAGATGACTGGCCAAAATGTGACAGAATGTACAGGTGGAGCTCAAAAAATATCAGACACTGATTTATCAAGTAGATATCACACCCAATGTGATCCAAGACTTAATGCTAATCAAGCTCTAGAGTTAGCTTTTTTAATATCAGACGAGATTAAAAAGAATACCTTGTATGCTAAAAATGGTATTAGAGCGGCATCTTAATCATTTAATTTTTTGAATTAATTATTATATTTTAAGCATGGATCCTAGCAAAAAAATTATATTTATTAAAGATTGGATATCAAATTATGTAAATTCAATGCCAAAAAAAGCTGAGTCTTTGGTAATTGGAATTTCGGGAGGAATAGACTCATCAGTTTCGAGTACGTTAAGTGCAATGACTGGACTTAAAACTATTGTTTTATCCATGCCTATAAAACAAAAAAATTCACAGCATGATTTAAGTTTAAAGCACCAAGAGTGGCTTAAGAAAAATTTTAGAAATGTTGAAGGTATTACAGTAGAGTTAGATAACCTTTTTTCTACATTTGAAAATACTTTAAAAGATTTTAATAGTTTGCATGGTATGGCAAATTCTAGAGCTAGATTAAGAATGACAACCCTCTATCAAGTTGCTGCAGCAAATAACGGAATAGTAGTTGGCACAGGAAATAAAGTTGAAGACTTCGGAGTCGGTTTTTATACAAAGTATGGCGATGGTGGTGTTGATATATCTCCGATAGCAGATTGCAACAAAACTGAAGTTTGGGAACTAGGAAAAGAATTAAAAATTTTACAAGAGATCATTGATGCACCACCAACAGATGGTTTATGGGATGATGGCAGAACTGATGAAGGTCAATTGGGTTTAAGTTATGCGGAACTTGAAGAAGCCATGGAAAATGAAAATTCAAAAAATAGAGAAAAATACATTCAAATAAGAAACGCAAATTTGCATAAAATGGATCCTATTCCAGTTTGTAAGATTCCTAACTAATCAAATAGATTCACAAATCTAAAATTTAAGTATATTCCTAGAATAATGAATAAAGATATTT
>CACCOB010000002.1 GCA_902547535.1 uncultured Pelagibacteraceae bacterium
AATAAGAAATTTTTTACTTGATACCTATTTTTATACACCTGTTTTCAAAAATTTTAGTAAAATTAATTTCATTTATAATTTTTTCTATATTCCATTTTTAGTAGAAATTAAAAAAAAGTCATATTTAAAAAAAAAAAATATCAAAATCTTATTTGTTGGTAAATTCATTCCTAGAAAAAATTTAATATTATTATTAAAAACGCTTTATAAATTGGATAATAAATATGACTTTCAACTTACAATAATTGGTGAGGCTTCAAAAAGAGAGCATTATAAATTTCTCAAGTACTCTAAAAAATTTATAAATAATAAAAATTTTAATAATAAAATAATTATTAAAACAAATCTTAAATATCGTGAAACCGTCAAGTATTACAAAGAAAGCGATCTGTTTATATTACCATCTAAAGCAGAGCCAGCTTCAATTTCAGTTCTTGAAGCAATGGGTTATGGTACGCCGGTAATATGTAGCAAGGGTAATGGTGCAAGTTTTTATGTTAAAAATTATTATAGTGGATTATTATTTGATGAGGATAATGAAAAGCAATTATTAGATAAGTTATTATATTTTTTTAAAAACACAAAAAAAATTAAAACTTTTAGTAATAATTGTTATCTACATATGAAAAAAAATTTTTCACATATAATGTTTGATAAATATTTTAAAAAAATATTAAAATGAAATTATATTATATAGCAGAAGCTACGGTACCCTCGTATACAGCTTATAGTCAGCATGTTATGAAAATGTCTAATTATTTGTCTAAATTCTTTGATGTAAAATTAATTACATTAAATCAAAAAAAAGGATTTATAAATAAATCAAAAGATGTATTTGAATTTTATGATGTGGAAAAATTTGATCTTAAAATTATTAATCCATCAAATTATAAATTTTATAATAAATTTAAGCTTTTCTTTTATATTTTATTTGAAATTAAATTTTTTAATAAAAAAATATTTCTCTCTAGGAGCCCATTTATATCATTACTACTAATTTTATTTAATTTTAAAGTTATAATGGAAATTCACCATCCTTTTGGGAATAAGTACTACACTAAATTATTTAATATTTTTATAAAAAAAAACAATCTTCTCAGAGTTATAGTTATTTCTAATAGCCTAAAGAAATATTTTACAAAAAATATAAACCACAATTTTCATGACAAATTTATAATGCTACCAGATTGCTCAAGTGTTAAAAATTATGAGCCTAAATCATCAAGATTAAAATTTTCAAAATTTAATGTAGGTTACGTAGGTTCTTTTTATCAAGGAAGAGGAATAGATCTTATAAAAAAAATTGCAATGAGATTAAAAAATTATAATTTTTATTTAATAGGAAATGAAAAAGATTTAATTAATAAAAAAAAATTTACAATGAATAATATTCATTTTTTAGGTTTTAAAGATCAAAAAAGTTTAAAAAAATATTATAAAATTTTTAATATTGTACTCGCTCCATATGAAGAGCAAGTCAAAGTATATGGAAATAAATTAAACACTAGTGAGTATATGTCTCCTTTAAAAATTTTTGAATATATGTCCTTTAAAAAAGCAATAATCTCATCAAACAACAGTGTATTGAAAGAAGTATTAAAAAATAACATAAACTGTTTAATCTGCGATTATAAAAATCCAAGTGATTGGATACAAAAAATTAAACTTTTATCAAAAAATAAAAAGTTGTTTACAAAATTATCTTCTCAGGCCCATATTGATTTTAAAAGAAAATTTACTTGGAGCTTAAGAGCAGAAAAAATTAGGAGTCTAATAAAGTGAGGAGGGTTTGTTTAATTGGAAAAAATAGTTTTCTATATAACGCTTTTAATTTTGTTGAAAAACATAATACCTTTTCTCATAAACAAATAAATAAGATCAATTTTGACAAATATGATAAACTAGTCTTATTAAGTTTTCCTAGAAAATATTTTTTAAAAAAAGAAAAAAAATTTTTATTTGAAAAAAAACTATTTAAAAAATTTAAAAATAAAGAAATACATTATATATCAACCTCAAAATTGTATCCCATGAAAATAAAGTGTTCTGAAAAAATTAAAGATATAAATTTAAATATGCCTTATGTCTACAATAAATTTATGATAGAAAACATTTTAAAGAAATATACAAGAAAATTTTATATATACAGAATTTCTAATGCTTTCTTAAAGAATAAATATGCTAAAAAAACGTTCTTTGATATATTAGTAAATAATTGGAATAAAAATAAAACGATAAATTTTGATATCAATTTTAAAAGTCAAAAAGACTTTATTTCAATTAATACTCTAAAAATGATATTTAAAAAAATGTTAAAAATTGAAAAAAATTTCGGTGTTTATAATCTTGGTGCAGAGAAGGGTATAAATATTCAAAAAGTTATTAAATTATTCATAAATAATAATGCTTTCGAAGAAGCAAATCTATTAATTGAGGGCTCAAAAATTAGTTCACAAACGCTGGATATAACTAAATTAACAACTTTACTTAAATTAAAAAAAAAAGATATTATAAAAGAAACTCTCAAAGAAATGAAAAAGAAATGAAAAACAAATTAGTTATTACAGGTGGGCTTGGATTTGCTGGAAAAAACTTTTATTTGTTAAATAGACACAAGTGGAAGAATATAATTATTATTGATAAAAATACTTACGCTTCTGATTTAAAATATTTTAAAAAGATAAAACTTAAAAATCACAAATTAGTTTTAGCTGATATTTGCAAGAAACATCTATATGAAAAATACATTGATAAAAATACAATACTAATTCATTTTGCTGCAGAATCACATGTTGATAAATCCTTTAACTCATCGCTAAATTTTACAATAAACAATACTTTTGGATCACATGTTCTTTTGGAGATTTGTAGAAAAAAAAAACCAAAGAAGATTATTTTCATTAGTACAGACGAAGTGTATGGTGAAACATTTAAATATAAAAATGAAAAGTCATTACTTGAACCTACTAATCCCTATTCTGCATCTAAGGCAGGTGCTGATCTTTTAGCTCAAACATATATAAAAAGTTTTTCATTACCTATAATAATTATAAGATCAAATAATCTGTATGGAAACAGACAATTTTCTGAAAAAATAATTCCAGCAATAATTAAAGCATTGGTATCAAATAAAAAGGTATCTATTCATGGTAAAGGACAAACGTCTAGACATTTTTTACATATCAATGATTTCTGTAACGCAATAAATATAATTATTGCAAAATCAAAATTAAGAGAAATTTATAATATCAGAGGTAGAAAATGTTATAAAATTTTGGATTTAATGAAAAAAATGTCAAAAGTTGCAAATTTGGATTACAAAAAACATTTTACTTTCATTAAAGATAGACCTTTTAATGATAAAGTTTATAAAATTTCAGTCTCAAAATTAAAAAAACTAGGGTGGACTGAAAACAAAGTTTTTGACAAAGAGATATATAAATTGATTAGAGATAAATCTTTTTTATAACTTTAATGAAAATAATTCATATTATCTCAGGACTTGGACCAGGTGGTGCTCAAGTAGTTTTAAAAAGAATTCTTGAGGCTGATAATAGTAATTCCCACACTGTTATTTCAATGATGGACAAGGGAATATATGGGGAAAAAATCCAGAATTTAAATGTACCAATTTATGAACTCGGATTTCCAAAGGGAAAAATAAAGTTAAAGGGATTAATAAAACTTTATAAAATTTTAAAAAAAGAAAAGCCAGATGTTGTTCAAACTTGGATGTATCATGCTGACCTTGTGGGAGGAATAGTTGCAAGATTAGCTGGAATAAAAAATATATTTTGGAATTTAAGAAATTCGTCCTTTACTATTAAGACTCAGTCTTTGAATACCATGATTGTTGCAAAATTGTGTGCGTTATTATCAAAAATTATACCAAAAAAAATAATTATAAATTCTTATGAGGGAAAAAACTTTCACTATCAATTAGGCTATCAAAGTAAAATGTATGTCATAAATAATGGATATACTAACAAAGATTATATTGATAAGAAAAAATCTTTATCAACTTTTTCTTTTG
Organism: uncultured Pelagibacteraceae bacterium; assembly: GCA_902547535.1. Taxonomy (GTDB): domain Bacteria; phylum Pseudomonadota; class Alphaproteobacteria; order Pelagibacterales; family Pelagibacteraceae; genus Pelagibacter. Next base: position 4,034 of record CACCOB010000002.1, read on the forward strand.
GAATGCTTGCTAGGTGGGACCCGCAGAAAGACTATAACAACTTATTAAGTTCAATAGCTTACTTTAAATCGCTAGATGAATTTAAAGAAATAAGTAAAAAAATCAAAGTAAATTTTGTTTTAGCTGGTCACAGAATAAATGAAGATAACAGCAAATTGAGGAAAATTATTAATGACCTTAAAATAAACGATTTGGTCAAATTAGTTGGTGATTATAATGAAGAGGATATAGATGATTTTTATAAATCTATTGATGCTCATGTTTTATCAAGTAGAAGTGAAGGTTTTCCAAATGTAATAGCCGAGTCCATGAGAGCAGGTGTGCCAAATATATCAACAAAAGTTGGAGATGCTGAAAAAATAATTAATGATACAGGCTGGATTGTAGAGCCAAGAAATAAAATAAAGTTAGCAAATGCATTTATTGAAGCTTTAGAAATGTATAAAAATAATGAAAGTGAATGGGAAAAATTAAAAATAAAGTCCAATAAAAGAATAAATCTGGAATACAATATTTCAAAGATGATTGATAGTTTCAATCAACTTTGGAATAGTTCAAATAAAAATAAAGGTTTTAAAATTTTTCATATTATTTCTGGACTAGGATCAGGAGGAGCACAAACTATATTAGCCAGATTAGTTAAAAATGAAAAAAAATTTTCACACACAATTATATCTTTTATAGATTTTGGCGACTATGAAAAATTCTTTAAAAAAGAGGGTATAAAATTAATTAAATTAAATATGAAAAAAGGAAAGTTTTCATTAAAAGGTTTTTTAACTTTATGTAAAATTATAAAAGAGGAAAGACCTGATATAATTCAAACCTGGATGTATCATGCTGATTTTTTAGGAGGATTGGTAGGAAGATTTTATAAAATTGAAAAAATTTTTTGGAATATAAGAAATTCAAATTTAAAGAGAGAATGGGCATCAATCTCTACAATAGTTATATCTAGGATCTGCGCATACCTATCTAATTCTATTCCTACTAAAATAATTAGTTGTTCAAAAAAATCAAAAGATGTTCATATTGAGTTTGGATATAAAGAGGAAAAGATAAGCATAATTAATAATGGTTATGATACTTCTCAAATGATATTTAAAAATAAAAATCGTGATAAAATATTTAAAATAGGCATGTTAGCTAGGTGGGATCCTCAAAAAGATTATTTAAATTTAGCTAAATCTTTAATTCATTTTAACAAATTAACAAAACGTAAATGGATAGTTTATCTAGCTGGTGATAAAATTGATAAAAATAATAAAAAATTATTAGAGATTTTTGAGCATAAAGAATTAAAAAATAATATAATCTATGATGGAATGATTTCTGATATAGCATCCTTTTTTGATAAAATAGATCTTCATATATTGTCCAGTGCTGGAAATGAAGGTTTCCCAAATGTTGTGGCTGAAGCAATGGGTTTTGGTGTACCATGTATATCAACAGATGTTGGAGACTCAAAATATATAATTGATAAGTATGGATGGCTAGTTCCAGTTAAATCACCAAAAGAACTAGCAAATAAAATTAATTTAGCCTCTGAAGAATATTTTTTGAATGAGTCTGAATGGGAAAATAGAAGATTTAATTCAAGAAACCACGTAACTTCTAAATTTACTTTAAATAACATGGTTAAAAAATATATAAATATTTGGGAAAGTTAATTGTTTGTATATTTTTCACTTTATGGATTAATAGTTTTATTATCGATAGGTATCGACAAAAATATACATCAAAAGAAATTTTTTTTTCTTTTTATTTTATTTTCTATCTTAATTTTATTTTCAACATTTAGAGGTGATATTGGTACAGATATTGGAAGGTATAATAGAGATTATAATTATGTAAGAAATTTAGAAATATTTTCAATTAGTGAAAGCTTTAGATACTTGCCCTATGATTTTTTATACACGGGGCTTTATGTTTTATTAGGAAACATACTTCGTTTAGATTTCTGGTCAATAAAATTTTTAGTTTCATTAATTTTTTGTTTTGGATTTTATCATTTTTCTGAAAAAATTAAAAACTACACAATTTCCTCAATAATATTCATACCCACACTTTATTTAATTTTCTCATTTTCGTTAATAAGACAAGCTATTTCAATTTCTATTGGACTTTATATAATCACATTATTATTAAATAAAGATTATAAAAAATTAATTTTAGCTAGTTTAGTAGCAATGTTGTTTCATAAATATTCAATAATTTATTTAATAATATCTATATTAGTAATATTAATTGAAAAAATTGAGGAAAATAAAAAAAAATTTATTTATGTAATATATGTATTAATTACATCAATTATATTTACTTTATTATATAAATTTACGTTATTAGGTCATTTTAATTGGTATGTAATATCTACCCCAGCAAATCATGCATTACAATTTCCAATTGTCAAATTATTATTTTTAAACTATTCATATTTAGTAATTTTTTTTTTAGTTACATTAAGTGAAAGATCAACTCAAAAGAGGTCTGATAAAATTGTATTTATTGTAGCTATATTTAATATATTATTTCTAATAATTTATTTTATTAGTCCTATAGTCACCCTGAGGTTTATGATGTACCTAATAGTTATAAACCCATTTATAGTGATTAAATTTAAGCAATATTTTAATAATAAATTTGATGAAATTATCATGTTAATTTTATTTCTAATTCACCTAAGTTATATGGCTATAATGTTTACTTATTCAGCACATAGTGGATCTTATATACCGTATAATTTCTACTTTTTTTGATATGGTTCTTAAATGATAAAAAATCAAATTTCTGAAAATTTTAATTTAATTGAGCCTCATATAATAATTTTAATCTTAATTCTTAATTTTATCATATTAGTTTATTTTAAAAAATTTGCTAATTTATTTAGTATTTATGACATGCCAAAAGAAAAGAGAAAAATTCATACTAAACCTATTCCGCTTATTGGTGGTATAATTATTTTATTAAACATAATATTTTTTTATGCATTATTTTTTTCACTTGACTCAGGTGTCTTACTTAGTTTTGAAGGGGAAAGAAGTCTAATCAATCTGATCTTAATAGGAACATTAATATGTTTTTTTGGAGTTTATGACGATAAATATGGAATTTCACCTACTAATAAAATTCTGATTTTAACTTTATTAATTTATGTTTCTTTAGTTATTGATCCAAGCTTAATTATAAAATCGTTAAATTTTAACAACACATTTTTCATAAATATTGAACAATTTAGTATTTTCTTTACTATTTTGTGTTTCTTAATATTTCTAAATACCTTTAATATGTTTGATGGTCTTAATGGTCAATCAGGATTTTATTCTATAGTAATTTTAATATTTATTTTAATAAAAAATTCAAATCTTTTTTCAATTTACCTTTTAATACCACTGGCTTTCTTTTTATATTTAAACTTAAGGAATAAAACATTCCTTGGGGATAATGGTTCTTATCTTTTATCTTATATTTTATCGTGTTTAATAATAAAGACTTATAACCATACGGGTACAGTTATGACAGTAGAAGAAATTTTTTTAATTTTATTTTATCCTGGTTTAGATTTAATCAGACTTTTTTTTTCTAGAACAACAAAAGGGAAGCATCCATTTTATCCAGACGACAATCATATTCATCATATTATCTTAAAAAAAACTAGGTCACAAAAAAAAGTACTATTAATTAATATTTTTTCAATAATACTACCAATTCTTTTGTATTTAATTATTGGAAATATTTATTTTGCTCTTTCAACTGTAACACTACTTTATTTTATAAATATTATTTATTTTGGTAAAATAAAAAATGTATAAAAAATTTGTTTTATTTTTAATATTACATGAGTTAATTTTTTTTATTTTATATTTAACAAAAAGAAATTTTTTTCCAGGCAATTATGTTTATTTAGAATTTTTAAATTTTTACTTAATATTGTTAATTCCTTTATTAGTAATTTTTATAATTTTGAAAAATAAAAGAAAAAGAGAGGATTTACTTAATTTTTTTACCTCATCATTAATTGGTTTTTTATTAAATTATGCAATACTTATGACATTTGTAGTAAACGGTGATAGATCTCCTTCAATGTATATTTTGACATCTATTAAAACAAGCAATGGCATTAGTTTTGAGGAAACAAGAGATAAAATGTACAATAATTTTTTTATTGAAAAAGAACAGTTCAAAAAAAGAATTGACGAGCAGTTACATTTAAAAAATGTAGAAAAAAAAAATAACAATTTATATATCACTAATAAAGGTGAAAGAGTTATTAAAATATTTAAGTTTTTTAATTATTTTACAAATATAGAAAATTTTTAATAATAATTTTAAATTTCATGATTGGAATTATTGATACAGAAACAGGTAATATAAATTCAGTTTTCAATATTTTGAAAAGGACGAAAATAAAATCAATTATAACAAAAAAAATGGATGAACTTCTTGAGTGTGATAAAATTATACTACCTGGCGTTGGAAGATTTGATGCTTGCATGAGAAATTTGCAAAAGTATGAACTTGATAAAATAATTAAGCATTTAATAATTGAAAAAGAAAAAAAAATATTATGTATTTGTGTTGGTATGCAACTACTATTAAATTATAGTGAAGAAGGAGATTGTGAAGGATTAAAAATAATTGATGGTCATTGTACAAAGTTTTTAATAAGTCAGGTTAATAATATACCACATATTGGTTGGTCTCCTATTAAATCAAAAAATAGATTTTTAAATTATGACGGACATGAAAAATCAAGATTTTATTTTTGTCATTCGTACTACCCTGTTATTAAAGAAAAAAATATTGATTTAATAAATACAAATTTCAATATTGAATTTTGTGCAGGTTTTATAAAAAAAAATATAGTAGGTGTACAATTCCATCCTGAGAAAAGTTTACAGAATGGTGCAGATTTTCTAAAAAATTTTGTTGAGAAATTCTGATGAAAAAAAAAAGAATTAGAGTAATTCCTTCTATATTAATTGAAAATAATATTATGATTAAAGGAAAAAATTTTAAAAATCACAAATATATTGGGGACATTTTTAATGCTGTAAGAATTTATAGTAAAAAAAACGCTCATGAGCTAATAATACTAGATAAATCAGCAAAAGAAAAAAATAATTATTTTGATGCAAATTTGCTCAAAAAAATATCTAGTGAAATATTCATGCCCATTACAGTTGGTGGAAATATATCCACGGTAAAACAAGCAAAATTTCTCATAAATTCAGGTGCAGAAAAAATTTTTTTAAATTCAACAATAATAAATAATTATGAGCTTATAAGGGATATATCAAATGAAATTGGAAGTCAGAGTGTGGTAGTTGGTGTTGATGTAATGAATAATGGTAAAGAATATGGGATTTTCTACGATAATGGAAAAAAAAAATATGAGAAACAATTAACTGATCATTTATATTCAATTGTATCAGCTGGTGCTGGAGAAATAGTATTAAATTCTATCTCAAGAGAAGGCACTAGGAGAGGATTTGATATAAACTTATATCAAAAAGTACATAATAAATTTGAGATACCCATAATTGCCAGTGGTGGAGCTAACTCATTTGATAGTTTTTTAGAATTATTTGATCAGACATACATATCAGCTGCTGCATCATCAAGCATGTTTTGTTTGTTTGGTAATAATGATGCAGTTTTAATAAATTATTTAAATCAAAATGAATTAATTGATTTAATCAATAGATATGAATAAAAATTTAATCGTAAGATCTATTTTTTCTACATTACTACTAATAGTAATTTTAATAGGAATTAAAAACTATATCACAAACCAAAATGAGACATTTAATTTTTTACTAAAAATCGATTTTAAATTTATAATATTTATACTTTTACTATCATTAAATTATCTAATAATCGAAAGCTTTAATCAAAGAAAAATTATTCAGATATTTGCAAATCAAAAAGAAAAACTATTTATATGTTTTTTGATAATTAATTTTACATATTTGCTTAACACAATATTTAATTTTTTTGGAACATTTTTCAGATGCGTATATTTGAAAAAAAATTATAAAATAGATATCAAAGATTTTGTTTCTTTTACACTTTTACTTGCTTTACTTGAGTTGTTTGTTTTTATGGGATTAACTGTTATATTTAATATTGTATTTCAGGTTTTACAATTTAATGACTATCTTTTTATCTTAATGCTAATTTTATTTTTAATGTTATTTTTTTCACTATTGATAATTTATAATTTTAAAAAAATCACTATCGTACTTACTTTTTTAAATAAAAAAAATTTTTTATTTTTAAAAAACTTATTCATTAAGTATAATAAAAATCTTCCCTTTTTTTTTAAGCTTTTTTTTTATCAATATATTGTTCTTATGTGTATTTATTTTTCAGGATTTTATGAACTTAAGGGAATATTTAATATTGGATTTAGTAGTTTAGCATCGGCTATTACCTCGATTAGTTTTTTTTTTAATTTTACACCCTTATCTATCGGAATTACAGAAACAATGTTGTACATCGGGACAAAATCTATGGAAATCAAATTTTCAGAAATAATTTTTCTTACTGGAATATTTAGAGTCTCATTATTAATAATTTATTTAATTTTTGGAATTTTATCTATAATTATCCTTCAGAATAAAAAAAAGTATGATGAATTGTAAATTTTGTTTAATGGATGAAACTGTTGGAAATCTAAAAATAGATAGTCAAGGTGAATGTAAGTATTGTAAGGCTCATAAAGAGATGGAAAAAGAATACCAATTAGGAGACAACTCTTTTGATAGATTAAAAGAAATCGCTTCTAAAATAAAAAAAGAGGGAAAACACAAAAAATACGATTGTATATGTGGAGTAAGTGGAGGTAGAGATAGCTCTTATGCTTTATATGTAACCAAAAAAATTTTAGGTTTAAGACCTTTAGCTGTACACTTTGATAATGGGTTTAATTCAGAAATATCAGTTAGCAATATTCACTCTATTTGCTCTAAAATGAATATCGATTTAGAAACTAAAGTAGCTGATTGGGAAACATTTAAAAATGTAACAAGATCGTTTTTCTTTGCTTCAGTACCAGACGTAGATATAACAACCGATATTGGAATATTTAAAACTATGTACGAAATTGCCCATAGAGAAAAAATAAATTATGTATTTAATGGCCACTCTTTTAGAACAGAAGGTTTAGACCCCTTAGAGTGGACCTATATGGACGGTTTGTACATAAAAAGTATTTTCAGAAAGTATGGCAAAGGAAATTTGAAGAAATTTGATAATTTTACAATCAAAGATCTAATAAAGTATAAATTTTTAAGGAATATCAAAACTGTTTTACCACTAAACTTTATTGAATATGACAATGATAAAGTAATATCAACATTAAAAGAAAATTTTGACTGGAATTATTATGGATCCCATCATCATGAGTCTACTTTCACTAAGTTTTGTATCTCATATTATCTTCCAAAAAAATTTAATATAGATAGAAGAAAAACTGATTTATCTGCAATGATAAGATCAAAAAAAATAAAAATTGAAAAGGCGAGAGAATTGATAAGTAAAAAAGTTAAAATTGATGATGAGGAAAATCTATTAGATTTTGTTTTAAATAAATTAGATATTTCCAAAAAAGAATTTGACGAAATATTAAAAAAAGAGAACAAAAATTTTAAAAATTTCTTTACTTATTACGATATTTTAAAATACTTTAAATTTATCATTCATTTAATGACTAAAATAAAATTACTACCAAAGATATTATATTTAAAATATTTTTCATAATGAAATATTTAAATAAAAATTTCATTTTTTATTATATTTTTCCAATTCTACTTCTTTTACTATTTTTTATTTTTACAGGTTATAAAACATCAACAGATACTCAAAGGTTTATAGAGTGGTCTAATGAAATTAATTTTTCAATAAAAAACAGTATTTTATATTTATACGATCAAAGAGGAATTGATGGAGTAATGTTTTATATATCTGTTATATATTTTAAAATTACTTTTCTTTTCAGAGAATACTGGAAGGAAATCTTTCTTTTTTTAAACATATTGTGTTTTATTTTTACTCTTTTTTTATTTAAAAAAAATTTTTCGCAAATAATAAAACTTTATCAATTTTTACCTTATTTTTTGCTCTTGAACTATGATTATTTAAATTGGTCAAATTATATTCTTACCGATTTTTTTTTTAGTTTTTTAGTTTTTATCTTTATTACTAATTTAATATTTACGAAAAATAATATTATTACTTACGTTTTGTTGGTACTAGTAATACTTACGCGTCCACCAGGGATAGTACTTTTATTTATTACAATACAATACTTTTATTTAAATTCCTCAATAGATGAGTCAAAAAAATTTAGATATAGAATATTTTTATTATTAATATTTTATATTTTGTTTATATTTTTATCTTCTTATTTAATAATTAATAATATTTTTTTTGAAACTTTAAGTGACACTTTCCAATATCATAGATCTTATTTTTTGGAAGGTGTAATAATTAACGATAGACCTCATACATATGTTGAAAAACCAAATGATATGCTAGATATTATAAAAATTATATTGTTAAGATTTTTAAATTTTTTTTTCTTCATTGATAAATTATTTAGTTTTAAACATAATTTTATAAATTTAATAATATTTATACCATTATATTCTCTTTCCTTGTTAGCAATTTTTAATTTTAATACTTTCAACAAAACACAAAAAAAAATTATATTAGCTATGTTACTCTCCGTTATTTCTTTTTGTTTTTTTCATTCAATTTTATTAATTGATTTTGATTGGAGATATAGGTTGCCATGTATTTTGCCAATTACAATCGTTATGTTAGTAAGTATTGAAAAATTACTATCAAGTTATAAATTATTAAAAATATTTACTTAGGTAAATTTTTAACTCTTTCTTGCCAATTTCTTGAAGGCTGTTCATTTGGGTGTTTCCATGGAAGATTAATAAAGAAAATTGAGGAATATGAAAACCAGACTATAAATATAAAAGTTACGTATCTTTTAAATAAATAATAATTATTCTGCAAAATAATACCAAATGTCCAAAAAATAATAAAAGCGTAATCACCCACCATGTACGCTCTTGTGTGATATGTCATTTGATCAAATGTAAACCTACCAAATTTTTGCGCTGCATATCCTTGAATAAAAGTAAAAAATATTAACAGAAATCCAAATAATATTTCTTTCCTAAATTTAATATATGAATTTTTGTTAGACAAAAATATTATAAAAGGTATTAAAAATATAAAATAATAATCAAAATTATACTTAAGAAAAACAAAAATACTTCTAATAAATGCTAAAAAAATTGTGTTTAAATCACTGCTTAAAATCCATGAACCATAACTATGATCACTCTCAAATAAATGAAAATAAATTTCATAACCAAGATTATTTATATAAATTAAATAAAATAATGGAAATAAAGAAATTACAATTATGAATAAAAATGCTTCTTTAATTTTTTTATATATTATAAAATAGCTAATAATTGCTAGTATTATTGCGATATTGTGTTTAACAGTTATCAAATACCCTATAAAAAAAACTAAAATTAAAGATTTAATTATTCTTTCTTTATGAACATTAGTGATTAGATATGTAGCAATAATTGGGTAAAGAAATTGAAATTCACTCGTATTGATTTGTGAAATCATTCTTATACTTTCCCAACTTAGAAATAATGCAAATGTTGATATTATTGCAATCTTTCTGTCAAAATATCTTTCATAAATACCTATACACATCATCATAGATATTAAATAAAAAATAATTTTAGTTATTAAATATCCTGCAGTCCCAAAATATAAGTCAGATAATTCTACGTTTAATAAATTAAAAATATTTTTTAAAAATTCAGAAAAAAAAAACGATGGAATAAGATATCCAGGTCTCTCTAGTCTTGTATTATTTTTTTCAAAATATTCTGGAAAATATAGAGATGACAATACTTCTCCCGGAGTATCAGAGTCATACTGCCAAAAAAAAATTAAATCATTAAATGGTTTATAAACTTCATGCTCAGGATAAGGATTAGTCCATGGAAGAAAATTCGATACTATAAAAATTACTATAATAAAAGAAGCACAATATATAAAATTTTTATATTTATCCATCCAAAGTTTGAATATAACAATAACACTTTAATTTAAATAAAAAAAATATTATATGTAATTTTTCTCTATGAAAATATTAATCATATCAAATACTTTTTGGAGTATTTATAATTTTAGATCAAGTTTTATTAAAAAATTTATAGAAAGTAAGAATGAAGTTTTGGTTGCCTCTTTAAAAGATAAAAATGTAAAGAAATTAAAAAAAATTGGTTCGAAAATTCATTTTATTGATATTTTTTCTAAAAATACAAATCCCTGGAAGGAAATTATTTTGTTATTTCAACTAAAAAATTTATTTAATGAGTATAAACCTGATGTAGTAATAAATTTTACTATCAAACCTATTATTTATAGTAGTTTATTACTGAAAACAAAAAAAGTTAAAGTAATAAATACACTAGATGGTTTTGGACTTAGTCTAACAAAAAATTTTTTCTTTAAAAAAATGATATTTTTTTTATTTAGAATATCTCAATCAAAAATTTTTAAATTTTATGCTGTGACAAATAATGATTATGAACTATTAAAAAAAAAAAATTTGATTCCTAGAAAAAAATTATCTTTAATTAATGGGACAGGAATAAATCTTAAACATTATAACTATTCAAAACCAAATAATAAAAAAAATACAGTATTTATATTTATTGGACGCTTTTTACTCTTAAAGGGTATAAAGCTTTTTGTGGAAGCCTCAGGAATAGTTAAAAAAAAATTCAGAAATACAAGTTTTATTGCCATAGGTGATTTTAAAGAGGATAATTATTCTATTTCTAAAAAGGAATTGGATTTATGGAAAAAAAATAAAGTAGTAAAATTTATTAAACCTAAAGATGATATAAGAAATTTAATAAATAAATCTGACTGCATGGTCCTTCCAACTACATATCCAGAGGGTATAAATAGATCTCTTTTAGAGAGTTTATCAATGGGAAGACCAGCTATTACAAATAAGGTAGGTGGATGCAAGCAGATTATTAAGAATAATTTTAATGGTTATATTAAATTAATTAAGAATGAGAATGATCTAGCAAATATGATGATAAAATTTCATAATTTAAACTATAAAAAAAAATTAAGGTTTTCTATAAACGGCAGAGAATTTGTTGAAAAAAATTTCAATGAAGTAAATATTATTAATAAATATTTGAAAGATTTTAGATGAGGCTTAAAAAAATAAAAATAGGAGTAATTGGTCTTGGATATGTTGGGTTACCACTGTTTGTAAAATTTGCACAAAAATATGACACTTTAGGTTTTGATATAAACAAAAAAAAAATTTTAGATTTAAAAAAAAATAAAGATATAACTTTACAATTAAAAAAGAAAGAATTTAGATATATATCAAATAAAATTACTTTTAATATTGAAAATCTAAAAGATTGCAATATTTTAATCGTAACAGTCCCTACACCAGTTAATAAAAATAAAGATCCTGATTTAAATCCACTAAAAAATGCTTGTTTGTTAATTTCAAAAATTATCAAACATAAAGATATCGTAATTTTTGAATCAACAAGTTTTCCTGGCACCACAGAGGAAATATGCGCTAAAATAATTGAGAAAAAATCTTTAATTAATTATGTAAAAAATGATGTTTACGAAAAAGTACTTAAAAAAAAAAATAAAGAATACTTTTATTGTGGTTACTCCCCAGAAAGAATTAATCCAGGAGATGGAACTCACACATTAGAAAATATAGTAAAAGTTGTTTCAGCTAGTACTAAAAAAACTTTAAATTTTGTTAATAATTTATATTTATCAATCATAAGAGCAGGTACCTACAAAGCTGAAAGTATTAAAGTTGCAGAAGCAGCCAAGATAATTGAAAATACACAAAGAGATATAAATATAGCTTTATTTAATGAACTATCGATAATATTTAACAAACTTAATTTAAATACAAAGTCAATTATTGATGCTGCATCAACTAAATGGAATTTTCATAAGTATGAGCCAGGACTCGTAGGTGGTCACTGCATTAGTACAGATCCTTACTATTTAACATATATTTCTAAAAAAAATAAATATTCTCCAAAAATAATTTTGTCTGGAAGAAAATTAAATGATGGTATGTCAAAGTGGGTGCTAAAAAATATTTTAAGGATTTTAAATAAAAAAACACCTAAAAAAAAAATAAAGGTATTGATGTTAGGTTTAACATTTAAAGAAAATTGTCCCGACACACGAAACTCACAATTAATTCAACTCTCAGAAATGTTAATAAAAAAAAACATGAATATTTCTGTATTTGATCCATATATTAAGACTAAATCTGATGGTGAAATTAATAAAAAAATTGTCTTACTTAGAAATCTTCCCAAACAAAAAGGGAAATTTGATATTATAATTATTGGAATAAAGCATAATTTATTCAAAAAAATTAAAGTAAATTATTTAAATAAAATTAAAAAAAAAGATGGTTTCATTATTGATTTAAAAAATCTTATACCTAAAAGATTTTCAGATTTTCAACTATGAGTAATGATCCTTACATTTTAAAAAAAAATATTCTTAATATTATTTTTTTACTTATACCTATTTCATTAACAATAGGTCCACTAATTGCTGAAATTACTTTTAATATATTTACTATAATAATATTACATGAAATTTTTAAGTATAAAAAAATAGAAATATTTAAAGAAAAAATCTTTATTTTTTTTTATATTTTTTATTCTATCACTCTTTTATCTGCCATCCTTTATCAAAATTCTTTTCTAATAGTTAAATTTTTTTTTTATTTTAGATTAATTTTATTTTTAATTTGTGCAAAATACTTTTTTGATCAAAAATATTTTAACTATAAATATATAAACTTTTTATTTATATTTTTTTTAATTATTATTATTGATGCAATTGCTCAGATTATTTCTGGAACTAGTCTATTAGGCAACTCAGGACAATACTCTGAGGGATTTACTTTTAATATATCAGGCATTTTTTTTAGTGAAGAAATATTGGGTAGTTACTTATCTAGATTATTACCAGTAATAAGCTTCTTTTCTTATATTAAATACAAAAATTATTTAGCTAATAATTTTAATGTTATTTTTTACATATTGTGTTTTTTCATAATATTATTTACAGGTGAAAGAGTAGCAATTATTATTATGTTATTAAATATTTTATTAATACTTGCGATAGGAAAAAATTTTAGAAATGTAACAATATTATTATTACTTTTACCAATAGTTTTATTTGGATCATTTAAATACGAGAGTAAAATATTTAATAGATTAATTGATACTACATACACACAAATTTTTGAGAATAATAAATTTAATTGGATTTCCGAAGCACATTCAAAACATTTGATAAGCTCTTACCACATATTTAAAGATAATAAATTTTTAGGTGCAGGGCCTAGATCTTTCAGAATTGAATGCAAAAAATATAATCATATAGTAAAAGGATGCTCAACTCATCCTCACAACAATTATGCTCAAATTTTAGCTGAGACTGGTATATTGGGATTTTCAATTTTTATATTTGGTATTTATTTTATATATAAGTCTTTTATTAAATACTTTTATTATTATTTTAAAAAAAAGCGTTTCGAATATATATATTTGGTACTACCTCTGGGAGCTTTAGTTTTTCAATTTATACCAATCCTACCAACAGGAAACTTTTTTAATAACTGGCTATCAATAATTTATTTTTATACATTATCTCTAATTTTTTTCAAAAGAGAAAAAATTAACTAACTTTCTTTGATTTTATTGTTAGTCTGAAAAAATAATAAGAGAAATAAATAAAATATGTAAGAAGTATTAATACCTCAGGATGAAAAAATAACTTATCACTTAGCTTTAGAGTATTAGGAATTCCTGATTGAATAAGATCTGGTTGATAGTTTGGATCTTTTTGCATTATTTTAATATCGTAATTTTTTCTTGTTAAGTATTGAACTCTTTTTATTTTTTTAAAATATAATTCAAGTTCATTTAAAAGAAATAGATCATATTCCTTTTTATTTACAAATTCGCTACCTCCTTTTTGCAATATAAACTTATCTAAGAGTTTTCTTTGTTTGGATATAAATTGAACTCTTTTTTCTTCAAACTTTTTTTTAATGTCATTAACATCTATGTCTTTATTATGAAAAAAAGCATAATAATAATAATTATTCGAACTTTTTCTTCCTGGAACATATCTGTTTTCAAATTCAAAGAATCTTTCAATGAGTAATTCCTCAAAAACATCACCCAAAATTATGCTTGTTTGAAAGCCAGGATAAATTTTTTCAAACCATATATAGTATTGATAATCAGTGTACTTTTCATAAGCCTGATCGAATTCAAATAAATTTGCATCCGGACTAAGTTTTTTGATTTCTTCAACTTTCGATCTTTCATAATATTGAATAGAGTATGAAGTTGATAAAGAAATTAAAAGAATTAGAAATAGTACGTATTTTTTTTTATTTAAAAACTCTAAAAGATTAAAATTTTCTTGTTTCATTTTGAATTTAATCTTAATAAATCTCTATTAATTATTTTTTAATTTTATTAATGATGTATAAATCATATATATGAAAAGTAAAGTCGCACTAATCTTTGGTGTAACAGGTCAAGATGGCTCATATTTATCTGAGTTGTTGCTAAAAAATAAATATAAAGTTCATGGAGTTAAAAGAAGGTCTTCTTTAATAAACACTAAAAGAGTTGATCACTTATTCTACGATAACAAAAATTTTCACTTACATTATGGTGACGTTACCGATACTTTAAGTATAATTAATTTAATTAAAAAAATTAAACCAGATGAAATTTATAATCTTGCAGCTCAAAGTCATGTAAAAGTTTCATTTGAAATACCACTATATACTGCAGATGTTGATGCTTTAGGATCATTAAGAATATTAGAAGCAATTAAGTTAATTGATAAAAAAATTAAATATTATCAAGCATCGAGCTCAGAAATGTTTGGTAATACCGATAAAAAAATACAGGATGAAAAAACAAAATTTAATCCTCAATCAGTTTATGGAATATCAAAAGTTTTCTCTTTTTATGCAACTAAAAATTATAGAGATGCACATGATATTTTTGCTTGTAATGGTATCTTATTTAATCATGAGTCTTCAAGAAGAGGTGAGACTTTTGTAACAAAAAAAATAGTGGATGGGTTAAAAAAAATTAAAAGTGGAAAAAGTAAAAAATTAGTATTAGGAAATTTGTACTCAATTAGGGATTGGGGTCATGCTAAAGACTTTGTTTATGCAATGTGGAAAATAATGCAAATGAAAAAATCTGACGATTATGTAATTTCAACAAACAAACAAATTTCAGTAAAAAAATTTGTAGAATTAGTTGCTAAAAAACTTGATATAGACATTAAGTGGAGAGGAAAGGGTTTAAATGAAAAGGGTTACTATAAAGGAAGGCCCATTATTGAAGTTAGTAAAAAATATTTTAGGCCAACAGATGTGAATTATTTACGGGGAAGTTATAAAAAAGCAAAAAAATTAATTGGATGGAAGCCTAAACTAGATATTAATTATTTAATTGATGAAATGTTAAATAATTAATATTTTTAACTATTATTTTTAAAAAAAAATTCATGCACTTCATAAATGATTTAAATTTTCTTTATTTATTTTTTTTTTTGATAAGAGATGTTTTTCAATGAAGCAATAGATTAAGGTAAAAATATATTTTGAGCTTAATTCTTTTATTTTAAATTTTGCTTCCCCATCTTTTCTGTTTGTCCAATTAATAGGCGTTATTTTATACTCATAATTTCTACTTATTACTTTTAGCGGCATTTCTAAAAAAATATTAAAATTTTCTGATACTAACGGTTTTAAATCTTTTAAGCATTCCAATTTATAAATTTTGAAAGCATTTGTAAAATCATTATAATTAGAGAAAAAAATTATTTTAACAAAATAATTGAAAACTCTATTTAATATTAATTTTGATTTTGGATAATCAAATACTTTTGAACCCGAAATAAATCTTGATCCAAGAACAGCATCTAAATTATCTTTTATTAATATTTCATAATACTTATTTAAATCATTAACATCATCAGACATATCTGCCATAAAGAAACAAATATTTTTTTTTGATGCTTCATTAATTCCTTTATTTATGGCCCCACCAAGTCCTTTTGAATTGTTTTTAAAATATTTCAAATTATTTATTTTTTCAGATAATCTTTTTGTAATTTCTGGAGTTAAATCACTACTAAAGTCATCAATTATAAGTATTTCATATTCATTTACTTTAATATTTTTTATAATTTCATTAACAGTCTTTTCTAAACCATTTTCTTCATTTCTACATGGGATTATTATTGAAAGTGACATAAACTTAAAAAATAAACAAAATATTATACATATTATGTATACTTTTTTTTTAAATTACTTAAAAGATTTATAATTTTTTAAATAATAATTAACATTAAATAAAATGAAAATATTAATAACAGGAGGCTGTGGATTTGTTGGATCAAATCTAGCAATTTTTTTAAAAAAAAAAGGTTTTAATGTATTTTCTCTCGATAATCTTTTTAGAAAAGGCTCAAAATTTAATCTATCAAGAATTAAAAAACTAAAAATTAAAAATTTTAAAATTGATGTCTCAAATCACATTTCAGTAAAGAAACTACCTAAATTTGATTTAATAATAGATTGTTGCGCAGAAGCATCTGTTGAGTCATCTCATAAAGAGATTTCAAGGGTTTTTGATACAAATTTAATAGGAACAAAAAATTTATTAATAAAATGTTCTTCTGATAAGAGTAATATAATTTTTATATCTTCGAGTAGAGTGTATTCACTCAAAGATTTAAATAATTTAACAAATAGAGAAATAAAATATCCATTAAAATTAAAAAAAGAAATTGACCATAATGTTAATACCTTGTCCCCCAAAACTCTTTATGGCTTTACTAAATATGCTTCAGAAGAATTAATAAAAGAATTTTCGTATTTATATAATTTTAAATATCTTATAAACAGATGTGGTGTAATTTCTGGTCCTTGGCAATTTGGAAAAGTTGACCAAGGTTTTTTTAGTTTATTCATTTGGAGAGCTTTAAATAAAAAAATTATTAAACTTATAGGATTTGGAGGAAATGGACATCAGGTTAGAGATGTTTTACATATTTATGATCTATGTGATTTAATTTATTCACAAATAAGAAAAATGAGCAAAATCAACAATCAATTATTTACTGTGGGGGGAGGACTCAAAAATTCGATAAGTCTTACTCAATTAGTAAAAATGTGTGAAGATAAATTTAATATAAAAATAAAAATTAAAAAAATAAAACAGACTTCAAAATATGATATTCCTTATTTTGTAACTTCAAATAAAAAAGTAAATAAATTCTACAGTTGGAAACCAAAAAGAAATTTGGAAATTATTTTTGATGATATATACATTTGGATGAATAAATACAAAATAAAACTAAAAAAATATTTATAATATGTCTATTGTTTTAATTACTGGTTCGTGTGGCTTGGTAGGATCTGAAGCAGTTAAATTTTTTATTGAAAAAGGATTTGATGTGTATGGAATCGATAATAATAGTAGGAAATATTTTTTTGGTGAGGATGGTAATATCGTTAGTACAAAAAAAAATTTAAAAAAATTTAAAAAATATAAGCATTTTAATTTAGATATTAATTCTTCAAAAGTTTTAAATATATTTAAAAAATATAATAGAAATATTAAACTAATAATTCATTGTGCTGCACAACCCTCTCATGATTGGGCATATAAAGAACCTTTAAAAGATTTTTTTGTTAATTCTCTTGCTACTTTGAAATTATTGGAAAATACAAAAAACTTTTGCAAAGATTCAAATTTTATTTTTTTATCTACAAATAAAGTATATGGCGACAGTCCAAATAGGCTTAAGATAATTGAAAAAAGCCTACGATATGACCTTAAGATAAATGATAAATTATATAAAGGTATTAAAGAATATTTTCCTATTGATAATTCAACACATAGCCTTTTTGGTTGTTCAAAAGCCTATGCCGATTTAATAACTCAAGAATATGGAAAAAATTTAGGGATTAAAACCACAATATTCAGGGCTGGTTGTATTACAGGTGTAAATCATAAAGGTGCAAAACTTCATGGCTTTTTGTCTTACTTAGTTAAATCTTGTATAAGTAACAAATCTTATGATTGTATTGGTTATAAAGGTAAGCAGGTTAGAGATAATATTCATAGCTATGATCTAGTTAATGCGTTCTGGGAAGTTTTTAAAAAGCCAAATTATGGGGAAGTTTTTAATATTGGAGGTAGTAGATATTCAAATTGCTCAATTCTAGAAGCTATTAAAATATTAGAAAAAAAAACGAATCTAAAGATAAAACTGAAATTTATTAAATCACCAAGGGTAGGAGATCATCAATGGTATATATCTGACATTGGTAAATTTAAAAAAACATACCCCAAGTGGAAATTAAAATATAATTCAGAAAAAATAATTGATGAACTTATTGAAATCAATTCTTCCATTTAAAATATTTATTTAAAAATACATAAAATCCAATACCAGCTATTGGAGTAATAAATATATATGCATGAGTAACAAATCTTTGATTACCATCAAGTATATACGGAAGTACTAGAAGAAAAGGTGCAATAAAGTTTAAAATATAAATTAAATTGTTTATATTTTTTTTAAATCCATAGATTAAAAATACATAGTAAAATACAAGCATTGTTTTTGACAATATTTGATACTGTATCGACCAATTAGGAGATATCCAAAAAATTCCATATAAAAATCTTTTGCTGTATAATTCTAACGAATAATCTAAGTCGCTAAAAATCATACATAAATGATTTTTAATTGAATTCATTTCTGTATAACTGCATTTCAAAAGAACTTCATTACTTAATGTGCTTAATACAGCTCCTTGTCTAACTATATCGTAACCCATTGCGGATTCTTTAAATAAAATAAATCCTGAGGATGTGCTTTCATTTAGTAAAGACAAATGATTAATTGTCAAAAGGATTGTTGAAAATATTATTAAAATCAATATCAATTTATTTGATCTTTTGTAAATTTTAAAAATAAAAAAAGAACTAAGTATTAGATAATTTAAAATTAACTTTGCATCATTCTTAAGAAGTAATATTAAAACTATAAATGTGAAAATTATTTTGTTATCCTTAGAAATTAATAAACTTAAACTTAATAAACTTAAAGCAATAGTAATAATTAAAGGGTTTGCAGCATGACACCATTTAAAAAAAATTGGGTTTAAAATAATCAAAAACCAGCAAATATATGCAATTTTTATGTTATAGGTTTTTGATAAAATTTTGAAAAAGTAAATACTTATTATATGCAACATTAAAAATTGGACGATTGGAAGAAGGTATATAATATTGAGTTTCTTAAAAAGCCCAACAAAGAAATAATATAATGGAAATGAATTAAAGTACTGGCTATTAATCATTTCTAATAAGTTATTTGGTCTTAAGTATCTATCACCATCCCATGGCATAAGAGGACCATTTATTGCTTCTGGGAATTTATATAAATTGTATTTATATGTTAGAAATAATATTATTGAACTTAATAAAATAATAAAAAAGTTTGTGTTGGAGTATTTTTCAATTAATTTAATTTGCATAGTTAAATAAAATTTCTCATGAGCAAAATATTAATTTTTATACCTTGTTACAATGTAGAAAGAAAAATTAAAAAAGTTTTTCATAAATTACCAAGTAAAGTTTTGAAAAATGATAAAATTAAGCTTTTATTCATAGATGATAATTCAAAAGATAATACACTTAAAATAATAAAAAAAATCAAAAAAAATTATAAAAAAAAAATCCAAATATTGTCTAATTCAAAAAATTATGGTTATGGATACGTACAAAAAACTGCATTTCAATATTCTATAAAAAATAATTTTGATATTGTATTAATGTTACATGGTGATAATCAATATCCTGCAGATAAAGTTATAAAAATTTTAGATCAATTTAGAATAAAAAAAAATAATGCAGTATTTGGAACAAGAATGCATAGTATAACATCTGCTTTCAAGGGTGGTATGCCTATGTATAAGATTATAGGCAATAAACTTTTAACATTTCTTCAAAATTTTATATTAGGATCAAAAATGAGTGAATTTCACTCAGGTTTTAGAGCATACAGAGTAAATAGCTTAAAAAAAATAAAATTTCAAAATAATTCTAATAAATTCCATTTCGATACAGAAATAATTATTCAATTTATAAAAAAAGGTTACCAAATTAAAGAGGTTCCAATGCCAACTTATTATGGAGATGAAGTTTCACATTTAAAATCGATACCATATGGCCTAAATATTATTAAGAGCACTCTAAAGTATAAGTTTTCAAAAAAATCGTATGATTAATAAAATTAGATTACAGCCTTGTCCTGGTTCATTTAGAGATCCAAGTAATCAAGTTTATATTTTAAAAGATAGAGTCTTAAGAAAAATTATTGAAAAAGATAAAAAAAAATATTTAGATTTTTTTAATTCTAATTTTTATAAAAAAATAAGTGAAAGAATTGTCTATACTGAAATTGATAATTCAATTTCTAATAAATATATATTACAAAACAACAATGATTTATTTTTTTCTCACGAGAAAATTAATTTTATCTCTTATCCATTTGAGTGGCCTTTTTTCCTCTATAAAAAAGCAGCTATTTTTCATTTAGAGCTACTTATAGATTGTTTAGAAAATAATTACATTTTAAGTGATAGTTCCCCATACAATATACAATTCAACAAAGGTTTGGAACCAAAGTTTATTGATTTTGGATCTTTCATTCCATATGAGTTAAACAGTCCATGGCTAGGATATAAACAGTTTTGTGAACAATTTTTGTCACCTCTATTAATTGAAAATTATTCAAAATTAAATTTCCAAAAATTAATAAGAAATAATTTAGAGGGAATTGATCTTATTTCTACTTCAAAAATTTTGCCAAAAAAAACATTTTTAAACTATAAAATTTTTGCAAATATTCATTTTCATTCTTATCTTATAAATAAAATTGATTCTAAATCTGATCAAAAAAATAAAAATCTTAAGTTCAAAAAGGAAAATATTATTTCATTATTGAAATCGCTTAAAGATTTAATAAGTAGTTTGAAATCGTTCAAAAAAAGCTATTGGGGAGGTTATAAAAGTGAAGATAGTTATTCAAATGAAGGTCAAAGTGAAAAAGAAAACATTTTAGCCAATTATATTCAGAATTCGAAGCCTAATAATATACTAGATTTAGGCTGTAATAATGGAAAATTTTCTGAAATAGCGCTTAAAAATGGGGCAAATTTTGTTGTTGGAACAGACAACGATTTTGGTAGTTTAGAAAAGTCTTGCTTATTAGCACAGCAAAAAAATCTAAACTTTTTGCCATTATATATGGATTTAACTGAACCTACGCCAAATATAGGTTTTCAAAATTTAGAAAGAGAGTCATTTTTAAAAAGGTCAGAAATATTTGATGGACTTATCGCTTTTGCACTTATTCACCATCTTTGTTTGTCCAAAAATATACCTTTAAAAAAAGTAATTTTGTTTATTTTGTCACTTGCAAATTCAGGTATTATAGAATTTGTCCCTATCGAGGATCCTCAATGTAATAATCTAATGTTTAATAAAAAAGTTAAACATGAAGATTATAATTTAGAAAATTTTGAATTAATTTTAAAAAATAATACAAAGACTTTTAAAAAGCTCGAATTGCCAAATAGTTTGAGAGTATTGTATATCTATGAAATATAAAATATTAGATTACTTGCCCCTTTTATTGCTATTTATCGCACCTGTAATATTTTTAACAATAAAAAACTTTAATAATTCTTATCCTTTAAATTTTATATCAACATTAATAGCCCTAATTATTGTAAGTATTTTAATTTTCTTTTTCTTTAAAATATTATTAAAAAAAAAAAAATATATAAAGGTCCTTTATTTTTTATATCTTTTCTGGTTTTTTCAATTTTATATTAATACGACTAATTTAAATTTTTTAAGTTTATCTGATTTTAGTCAAAAAATAATAATATTAATCATAATAATAATTATTTCATCTTTATTAAGTTTTTTCTTAAATCAATATATAAAAAATTTTATAATTATTTTTATATTTTTAAATTTCATTTATCTATTAAGTGATTTACTTATACCAAAGAACTTTGAAAAAAGTGATTATTTAAATTCTTCTGAAATTCTAGATTTAAAATTTAAAAATAAAGAAAATATTTATTTTATAATTTTAGATCAGATGACCTCTAAAAAATTATATTTAGAAAAATATGCATTAGATATCTCAACAAATTTAAATAATTTTCAAAAAAAAGGTTACAAATATATTGATAATACTCAAACTGATAATTTAGAGTCCACAAAAGTTATTTCTAGTATTTTTAACTTAAATAAAGATGTTTCATCAAAAGAAAGAAATTTATTTTTGAGTGAAAATTCAAATAGTCATGAATTACTATTTTTATTAAAGAATAATGGTTATAAAATATGGTACCTTGATAACGATATGGTCAAATGTCCAGTACATGAGTTAATAAACTGTATAAACAAGGGCTCATCTAGCCTCATCAATTCTCCAATTTATCATTTATTCTCAGTTTCAATATTTAATAAAGTGTATAAGTACCTCATCCATGAGTATTTCGTTTCATTCAAAAAAGATAAATTGTATGCACATACTGAAATTGATAAATTTTTAAAATTCTTAAAGAACAATCAAAAATTAATAATCAATAAAAAAAACTTTATTTTTATTCATAATCTAGGACCTCATCACCCTTATAGAGATAGAAATTGTAAACTGATTTCGTTCGATTATAAAATGAGTGATGACGAAATTAATGATTATAGATCTTCAACATTATGTGTTTTAAAAAAGGTTGAAAAATTTGTTAGTCACATTGAGAAATATGATAATGATGCAACAATAATTATTCAAGGGGATCATGGATTTAGTATAGATAACAATATTAAAAAGCGTGATAAGGATATTTTTAACTTGGTAAAAATTCCTAATAATTGTAATTTGAGTTTAAAACCTATAACAAATAATATAAATATTTTTAAAAATATACTTAACTGTATTTAAAACAATGAAATTCTTACTTTTATTTATTATATTTTTTTCATTTACTACTTATAGCCAAGCTTATGTAGATCCTGGATCAGCTAGTATAATTATACAGGCTATAATAGGATTTATTGCAGGAGCGTTAGCAACAATAAAATTATGGTGGAAAAAATTTATTAGTTTGTTTTCAAAAAAAACCAAAAAAAATTGATGCATATATTCATAACAGGCATAGCTGGTTTTTTAGGTTCTAATTTAGCGAATTTTTATTTAAACAAAAAATTTAAAGTCTCAGGTTGTGATAATTTAGTCGGTGGTGATAGAGAATTTGTAAATCCTAAAGCTATATTTTATCAAGGTGATTGTGAAGATTTGGACTTTATGACTAGAGCAACTGCAGGTGCTGATATAATATGCCATGCCGCTGCTTATGCTCATGAAGGTCTTTCAAGTGTCTCTCCAACCCTCATCTGTAATAATAATGTTACAGGTAGTGTTTCTGTATTTACTGCAGGAATAAGAAATAACGTAAAAAGAATTGTATTTTGCTCGTCAATGGCTAGGTATGGTGACATAAAAATTCCATTTCATGAAAATGATAAAGTGAATCCAGTAGATCCTTATGGAGTATCAAAAGTTGCAGCCGAAAATATACTTAAAATTTTATGTAGAACACACAAGGTCGAATACAATATAGCAGTACCTCATAATATTATAGGACCTAATCAAAAGTATGACGACCCATTTAGAAATGTAGCCTCAATTATGATAAATTTAATGCTTCAAAAAAGAAGACCAATTATTTATGGTGATGGAGAACAAAAAAGATGTTTTTCAGATATCGATGATTGTATTTATTGTTTAGACAAATTGATTACTGATCCAAAAATAATTTCTCAAACAGTAAATATTGGACCTGATGAGGAGTATATTTCAATTAATGATTTATATAAAATACTTTCAAACAAACTGCAATTTAATGAGCCACCTATATATACAAATGATAGGCCCAATGAAGTAAAACATGCGACTTGTTCGTCCGAAAAGGCAAGAGAAATCCTTAAGTATAAAACTACAGTAGATTTATCCAGCTCACTAGATAAATTAATTAAATTTATTAAAAAAGGGGGTATTAAGGAATTTAAATATAATTATATGCTTGAAATAGAAAATGAAAATACTCCTTTGACTTGGAAGAAAAGACTATTTTAAAAAGAAAAAAACTCTTTACCAAAAATATAAAATGTTATAAAAGTCTTTCGCCTGGTGATTATTGCGAAAGGGTAATACCCGATCCCATTCCGAACTCGGAAGTCAAGCCTTTCTGCGCCGATGGTACTTTGTCTTAAGACATGGAAGAGTAGGACGTTGCCAGGCTATAAATTATGAAAATAGCAAGCTCACTAAAATCCTTAAAAAAAAGAGATCTAAATTCTAAATTAGTTCGTAGAAGAGGAAGAGTTTATATAATTAATAAAAAAAATCCGAAATTTAAAGCAAGACAAAAATAAAAATTTAATACTTATGAAAATTGGATCAATTTCAGAGGATAAAAATATTGAAAAAAGAGTTTCAATAACTCCAGATATAGCAAAAAAATATATAGATCTTGGTATAGATGTGCAAATTACTGAAAATTATGGAGAACACTTAGGTTACTCAAACTCAAATTATGAAAAACAAGGTGCCACGATAATTAAAAGTAAAAAGGAATTAATTGAAAAATCAGATATAATTGTCCAGATGGGTCTGATTGAAGATGATGATTTATCACTTTTAAATTCAAAACATACTTATATTGGAGTTTTAAATTCGCACAAAAATAAAGAGAGACTTTCTTCATTGATAGAAAAAAAAGTAAATTTTTTTTCTTTAGATCTTCTTCCCAGGATAACAAGAGCCCAGTCAATGGATATACTATCATCCCAAGCTAATTTGGCAGGTTATAAAGCTGTAGTTGAATCTTTTTCAATATTTGAAAAAGCTATACCAATGATGATGACAGCAGCTGGAACAGTTCCAGCAGCAAAAGTATTAGTTGTTGGAGCAGGTGTTGCAGGCCTGCAGGCTATAGCAACGGCGAAAAGAATGGGTGCTATCGTATTTGCAACTGATGTCAGAGTTGCCTCAAAAGAACAAGTTGAAAGTTTGGGTGGTAAATTTCTAGTAGTTGAAGGATCTGAAAATTTAGAAACTGAGGGTGGTTATGCCAAAGAAGCCTCAGAGGAATTTAAAAAGCAACAAGAAGAACTTCTTGCAGAAACATTAAAAAAAATTGATATTGTAATTTGTACAGCATTGATACCTGGAAAAACAGCACCATTAATTATATCTGAGAAAATGATTAATAATATGCAATCTGGGTCAATAATTTATGACTTAGCTGCAGTTCAAGGAGGGAATGCAGCTTTTACAGAAGTTGACAAAATAATCGATAAAAATGGCGTAAAAATTGTAGGTGAGAAAAATATTTTAAATAAATTACCTTCATCTTCTTCAGGTCTTTATTCAAAAAATATTTTTAATTTTGTAACTAATTTATATGATAAAAAAAATAAAAAATTAAATATCAACCTAGAAGATGAAATAATTGCTAAAACAATAATTAAGTAAATTTATGGAAATTGATCCTTTTATATTTAGATTAAGTATTTTTATACTTTCAATATTTATCGGATATTATGTAGTTTGGAGTGTAACTCCATCACTACATACACCGTTAATGTCAGTAACTAATGCAATATCTTCTGTAATTATTGTTGGTGCAATAATTGCTTCATTATCAGGTGGATCTTCAAATAAATTTGATACCTCAAACATATTTGGTTATTTAGCAATAATATTGGCAGCAATAAACATTTTTGGTGGTTTCTTAGTTACCCATCGTATGTTGGCAATGTATAAAAAAAAAACAAAAGATAAAAAATGATTTCAGTTAATTTCCTAGCAATATTTTATCTAATTTCAGGTGTATTATTTATACTTGCTTTGAGGGGTCTATCTTCCCCAGAAACTTCTAGGAGAGGTAATGTATTTGGAATTATAGGGATGGCTCTAGCTATTGTTGTAACAATATTATCAGTCGATAATTTTTCATCAGGCTTAATATATCTAATTATTTTTTTAGCAATAGGGGGCTCTATAGGTGCTTTTATAGCATTTAAAATACCGATGACGGCAATGCCAGAATTAGTTGCTGGTTTTCATAGTTTGGTAGGTTTAGCCGCTGTATTTGTTGCAATATCAGCATTTTTAAATCCTCAAGTTTTTAATTTAGGTTTTCCTGGAGAAATAAAAATTGCAAGTCTCATAGAAATGTCTTTAGGTGTATCAATTGGAGCTATCACTTTTACTGGATCCATAATCGCATTTTTAAAATTAAGAGGAATAATGTCCGGCTCGCCAATAACTTTTACAGGCCAACACTATTTAAATCTATTTTTTGGACTTTCTTTGATAGGACTGATCTTTTACTTGTGTATAACCCAGGGAAATATTTGGTTTTGGACTATTATCATTATTTCTCTATTGGTTGGTGTGTTACTTATTATTCCAATTGGAGGAGCTGATATGCCAGTTGTGATATCGATGTTAAATTCGTATTCAGGATGGGCAGCTGCTGGAATAGGATTTACACTTGAAAATACAGCTTTAATTATAACTGGAGCATTAGTCGGTTCATCTGGGGCTATTTTATCATACATTATGTGCAAAGGAATGAATCGATCATTTTTTAATGTAATATTAGGTGGATGGGGAGCTTCAGAAACAGATTCCTCATCAAGATCATTAAAAGAGCAAAAGCCTGTAAAAAATGGAAATGCAGATGATGCTGCATTTCTTATGAAGAATGCTTCCTCTGTTATAATAGTACCTGGATATGGAATGGCAGTGGCCCAAGCCCAGCATGCATTGAGAGAGATGGTAGATGCTTTAAAAAAAAATGGGGTAAAAGTTTCGTATGCAATCCACCCAGTAGCCGGAAGAATGCCAGGACATATGAATGTTTTACTTGCTGAGGCAAATGTTCCATATGATGAGGTTTTTGAATTAGAAGAAATTAATAATGATTTTTCAAATTGTGATGTTGCCTACGTAATTGGAGCAAATGATGTAACTAATCCAGTTGCAAAATCAGATCCGCAAAGTCCAATTTATGGAATGCCAGTTCTAGACGTTGAAAAAAGTAAATCAGTTTTATTTGTAAAGAGAAGTCTTTCACCCGGATATGCAGGGATAGACAACGATTTATTTTATAGAGATAATACTTTAATGTTATTTGCAGATGCAAAAAAAATGACTGAAGAAATAGTAAAAAGTTTATAACTTGACTAAAATATTTTGTGATATTGCAGATAAAATTTTAGTAAAGTCTTTTAATAAAAAAACTATTGTTAAAGGATTTACAACAAATCCAAGTCTAATTAGAAAAGCTGGAGCAAAAAACTATAAATCTTATTGCTTAGAGCTCCTTAAAATAACAAATAAACCCATCTCTTTTGAGGTTTTTGCAGATAATGAAAAAGATATGATTTCACAAGGCTTAAAAATCAGTAGCTGGGGAAATAACGTTTTTGTGAAAGTTCCTGTATTAAATACAAAAGGAAAATTTATGGGAAAAGTAATTAAAAAACTAAATAAAAAAAATATAAAATTAAATATTACTGCAGTATATACATCAAAACAAACCAGACAGATTTTAAAAGAAATAAATAAAACAACAAAAGTAATTATTTCTATTTTTGCTGGAAGAATGGCAGATGCAGGAAGAGATCCTATTCCAGAATTTTACAAAAGTATAAAGCTTTCAAAAAAATTTAAAAATGTAGAAATATTATGGGCCAGTACAAGAGAACCATATAATTATATTCAGGCAAAAAGATTAAAATGTCATATCATAACTATGCCACCTTCGATTATTCAAAAAATTGAGAATTTTGGAAAGACAACACAAATGTTAACAAAAGATACTGTAAAAGCATTTTTAAATGATAGCAAAAAATCTAAATTTAGAATTTAGTTAAAATTTATAATATTAATATTTAATCATCATATTTTGAAAACCTTGTTCTTCTTAAAATTTTTTTTATTAAAAAAAGTTTTAATTTTTTAAAGGGTCCATAAATCCATCTTGAGTTAAAAAGTAAACTTGGATTTTTAATAAATTTTTCATCAAATTTAATTTTTTCTATATATTCATTTTTGACAAAAATGCAGTTACCAGTATGACTGATGATTGTATAGTTTTTATTATTTGCAACTTCTAAAGCAGAGGAGAAACTACAGCCTGGATTATTACTTTCGTGTCTCTTGAAAACTCCAGGCTTGTAAGTACTATTTATTTCTATCACAACTATTTTAGGATCATAAGCTTCAAAATTTTCCCAAATTTCGAGGTCGTAAGAGTCAATATCTATTGAGAGAACATCAAATTTTTTATTGAGTGAGGTTGATTTTAAAACATTTTTTAATGATTTTGTAGAATTAGGATCTGCCTCTATATTAACATTTATAGGAGTTATATTTTCATAATCTAAACAAGTTTTTTTTAAGTCCAAAAATCTTCCTTTATCACCTTCAATATATACTGCTTTAGCATTGAAGTTTTTTACTAAATTAAATGTATTTGAGTATAATTTACCATCCCAAGCTCCAAATTCACAAACCTCTAAATTTTTAATTTCCAACCTTTTAATCAGCTCCTCTATTATTCCGTCCTCTCCAAATTGGCTAAAAACATTTTTTTTAAATTTATCAAACATAAACTTTAAATTAATTTGGTTGCGGGGGACGGATTTGAACCGCCGACCTCAAGGTTATGAGCCTTGCGAGCTACCAGGCTGCTCCACCCCGCGGTAATTAGATTCTATTTTTGAGCTTATTAAGTTTTTTAACTCTTTTAATGTTTTCCTGAAGAATTCTTTTTTTCTTTTCAGAGGGTTTTTCATATGTATTTTTTAATTTTATAATTTTAAAAAAACCATCCCTTTGAAGTTTTCTCTTTAAAACTCTTAAAGCTTGCTCAATATTATTATCTTTAACTTCTATTTTAATAACTACCTCCAAAAAATGGCATCATTAACACTTTATGTTTTATTTGTCTATTATATTTCATTAATTTTGTTTAGGTAATAATGCTTTCTCTTTTTCTTTCTTTTCTCTTTTAATTCTTCTATCTGCTTTTTCTAAAGCAACTATAAGATCTTTTTGAGTAAAAAGTCCCATTGCAACAGGATCTTTAGAATTTAGATTATTGTAGTTCCAATAACTTTTATTTCTTATCGCTGTTACAGAGTTTTTTGTAATACCTACTAATTTTGCAATCTGGGTATCCTTCAAATTTGAATGGTGTTTGATTAACCATAATGCAGAATCTGGTTTATCCTGGCGTTTTGATAAAGGTACATATGTTTTTGATTTTTTTTCTTCATTTTCTATCTCAACATTATTCTCTTGCAAAATTAAATCTCTGTTTGGATCTTCTGAAGAAAGATTTATCTCGTCTTTAGTAAGTTGCCCGGCTATTATTGGATTATAACCAACTATACCTTTTGCAACCTCTCCATCTGCAATTCCTTGAATTTCTACTTCATGTAATTTGCAAAAGTTTGCAATTTGCTTAAAGGTCAAAGAAGTATTTTCTACAAGCCAAACAGCTGTTGCCATTGGCATTAATGGCGCGTTAGTCATTATTTATTTTCAGCTCTAAAGTTTTGAAATTTTTTGTTAAATTTACTTACTCTTCCTTTATCTAATATTTTTTGTTTACCCCCAGTCCAAGCTGAGTGAGATTTAGGATCAATTTCAAGTTTGAGTATTTCTCCTTCGGAACCCCATGTTGATTTGGTTTCAAACTGACTGCCATCAGTCATTTCAACAACTATTTTGTGATACTTTGGATGTAAGTTTTTTTTCATAGGCGGTCTTATAACAAAAAGATTATTAAAAACAATTAAAAGTTATCAAGTGTTTTCATCATTTTTGAATATATACTGCTACTTGCGGCTCTAATATCTATGCTATCATCTTTATATTTGCTGAAATCATTTGTAATTCCTCCAGCTTCTTTAACAATAAGTATGCCTGCAGCAATATCCCATAAATTAATATTATTATGAAAAAAACCATCTAATCTTCCAGATCCTACATACGCTAAATCCAGAGCTGCACATCCTGTATTTCTTATATTTAAATTGGGAAAAATGCTTTTCAATCCAATCTGATCAGATGAAAATAAACAATCTTCAATATCATTTTTGTTAGATACTCTTATTCTATGATTATTAAAAAAAGCTCCATTATTTTTTTCAGCAAAAAACATTTCATTTTTAATAGGATCATGTATCAGGGCAGATATTAAATCATTATCAATTTTAAGTGCAACTGAAATTGCAAAATGTGGTATTCCGTGTAAAAAATTAGTTGTTCCATCGATAGGATCAATTATCCAAACTTTGTCTTTGTCATAATTTTCAATTTTTCCATTTTCCTCTGTCAAAAAAGAATAATTTTTCTTTGCTTTAGAAAACTCCTCAATAAGAATTTTCTCAACTTTTTTATCAGTCTTAGTTACAAAATCTCTTGGCCCTTTTTTTGCAACTTGTAAATTTTCTACCTCGCCAAAGTCTCTAATAATTATTTTTGATGCTTTTTCGCACGCTTTGATCATTATATTTAAATTTGGAGATATAGAGTTCATTTATTAAATTTTTTTTACGTATTCAAATGTTCTTGTATCTAATATTATCTCATCATTAGCCTCCACGAATGGTGGTACTTGTATTTTAACTCCATTATCAAGAATAGCAGGTTTATAAGAGGAGGAGACTGTCTGCCCTTTAAGTGCAACATCAGTAGAAGCGATTTTACAACTAACTTGATTTGGCAGCTCAACTTCAATTGGACTCTCATTATAAAAACTAACTGTTACCTCAAGGTTTTCAGTCAATAATTTACCTTTTTCACCAACTATGTTTTTTCTTATTTCAATCTGCTCAAATGTTTTAAGATTCATAAAATAATAATTATTTTCATCTGCATAAAGAAAACTAAAACTAATTTCCTCTACTGAAGCTTTCTCGACTGACTCACTTGATCTAAATCTCTCATTTAATTTGGTATTTTTCCTAACACTTTTCATTTCTATTTGAGCAAAAGCACCACCTTTTCCTGGCTTTACATGTTGTGTCTTAAGAACTTGCCATAAATCATTTTTATGTTCTAAAAGCATTCCTACTCTAATTTCTCCAGCATTAATTTTCATTTTAACATTTCCACAGCTTTTTTTGGGTTATATTTTTTATTATTCCAAATGTAACCTGAAATAGCTAAAAAATTAGCATTATTCAATAACAGATTTTTATAATTTTTTGAGTTGATACCACCAATTGCAACTAAAGGGATATTGGTCAATATTTTTATTTTATTTAGAACTTTCGTAGATGCTCTAAACTTTACTTTTTTAGTTTTTGTTTTACTAAAAGCACCAAAAGCTAAATAGCTTGCTTTTTTTTTAATAGCTTGTTGTGCAAGTTTAATAGAATTATGACAAGTTATTCCTATTATTTTATTCCCTATTATTTTACGGGCATCTTTTATATTCATATCTTTTTGTCCCAAATGACAACCATCAGCATCAAGTTTTTTTGCTAACCAAGGGTCATCATTTACTATAAACTTTACTTTCTTATCTTTACATAATTTCTGAATTTTTTTTCCAATTAAAATTTTTTTATCTAAATTATATTTTTTAAATCTCATTTGAAAAAAACTTATTTTGTTTGTACTTAGAACTAATTTTAGATCCTTAAAGAAATAATTGTTTATTCTATTTGGGGAAATAAGATAAATAAATTTTTTTTTACTTATTTTCAAGTTCTTTTGACCATTTTCCTATAGCAGCTAGGGAACACATTTTAGCTCTATGATTAAAAGTATTTTGAGTTAATTCTTTATCTTTGTTATTTTTTGACCATATTTTCAGTGCACTTTGTTGCAAAGCTCTTCCAAAGGAATAAGTCATAATAAATTTAGTTTTATTATTTTTATTTATTAAATTTAAATTTTCAGTACTCTCTATTTCTAATTGACCTCCAGATAAAAAAGCAATCCCAGGCACCTCACTTGGCACTGAATTTTCAAGGCATTGAAGTGTTTTTTGAGCAACTTCCTCACCAAAAATTTTATCTTTTGACTGGTTACCAGCTAATATCATATTGGGTTTTAAAATTATTCCTGAAAGATCAACTTTATGTAATATTAATTCCTCAAAACATTTTTTAATAACTTCTGATGTTTTTTTTAGGCAAATATCAGCAGAATGATCACCATCCATTAATACTTCTGGTTCAACTATTGGAACCATTCTACTTTCTTGGACTATAGCAGAATACCTCGCAAGTGCATGTGCGTTAGAATGAATTGCTAGTTTACTCGGGTATTCCTTGCTTACACTATAAACACCCCTCCATTTTGAAAATCGAGCACCAAGCTCATAGTATTTTTTTAATCTTTCTCTAAGTCCGTCCAAACCTTCAGTTATTTTTTCCTCAGTGGAGTTTGCTAAATCTTTTGTGCCTGTATCAACTTTAATTCCAGGTATAGCTCCTGAAGAAGAAATTAAATCAGGAATCGAAACTCCAAAACTTGTCTTTTGTTTTATTGTTTCATCATAAAGAATTACACCACCAATATATTCCCCCATACTTTTAGATGAAAAGAGTGTTTCTCTGAATGAAAGTCTATTTTCTGGAGTTGAAGGAACATTTACTGCTTCAAGTCTTTTTGTCATTGTTCCATTACTTTCATCTGCTGCAAGGATACCTTTGCCATTAGAAATTATTTTAAGTACAATTTTATTAAGTTCAGACATATTAATTTAAAGCGGTTATACCAGGTAGCTTTTTGCCTTCAAGATATTCTAAAAAAGCTCCACCTGCAGTTGAAACAAAATTAAAATTACCAACAACTTTTAAGTTATTTAATAATGAAACAGTATCTCCACCACCTACAACAGAAAAAATTTTGTTTAATTTTTTATTTTCAATTATTTTTTTTGCTATTTTAATGCTTCCATTAGCAAAATTTGGGTTTTCAAAATATCCAGCTGGTCCATTCCACAATATTGTCTTACTATTATCAATTATGTTTATTATTTTATTAACTGTTTTTGGACCAATATCTAAAATCATCTCATCAGGCAAAACTTGATTTAATTCTTTATTTTTAGAAAGCCCATTTAAATCTTTGGCTACAAGAACGTCATCAGGATAAATTATTTTACATTCTTTTTTTTTTGAAAGTGATAAAATTTCTTCAACTATTTCGTTACAATTTTTTTCTTTTATTGATTTTCCAATATTATTTCCAAAATATTCAATAAAATTATTAGCCATACCTCCAACAATCACAATATTATCAAGCTTTGGTATTAAATTTTTAATAATATCTATTTTAGTAGAAATTTTAGATCCTCCAATTATGCATGTTATTGGTTTCGTTATTTCTGCTGTAATTTTATTAAGAGCACCCACTTCTAAATCTAGTTGGAGTCCAGAGAAAGATGGTAAATACTTAGAAATTTGTTGAATTGATGCATGAGCTCGATGAGAGCAGGAAAAAGCATCATTTACATAAATATCCCCAAAACTTGCAAGATGTTTTGCAAATTTACTATCATTTTTTTCCTCCTCAGCATAAAACCTTATATTTTCTAAAATAAAAATCTCTTCATCAAATTTTTCAAAAAAGTCTTTATTTTTAATTTCATAAATATTTTCTGTGATTAATTTTATACTTTTATTCAATTTTTTTCTTAAGTCTTCACATATTGGTTTTAAGGATAGCTCTTTTACTGTTTTACCTTTTGGCCTTCCCACATGTGATAGAATTATTATTTTAGTTTTTTGTTGTATTAAAAAATTTAAAGTAGGTAGTATTTTGTCAATTCTGGTTGTGTCACTTATTTTTCCATCTTCTAAAGGGACATTTAAGTCTAATCTTAATAATATTTTTTTACTTTCAAGATTTTTTTCATTTGAAATACTTTTCATTAAGAGATTTTATTCAAATTCTCTGCTATATCGCACATTCTGTTTGAAAAACCCCACTCATTATCATACCAAGCTGAAATTTTACCCATGTTAGTTCCAACCACATTTGTTAAAGAGGCATCAATAATTGCAGATGCAGAACGATGATTAAAATCAATAGAAACCAATTTTTCATGAGTTACCTCTAAAATTTTATTTAATTCATTTTTAGAAGCAGTCACAAATACATCGTTGATTTTTTTTATATCAATTTCTTTTTTTGTACAGAATACTAGTTCAACAAGCGACACATTGGGTGTAGGGACTCTCATTGCAACTCCTTCTAATTTCCCTTTTAGGCTGGGAATTATTTCTCCTATAGCTTTTGATGCCCCTGTTGAAGTTGGGATTATTGATTGGCTCGCAGCTCTTGCTCTTCTTGGATCTTTATGGGAATTGTCCAAAATTCTTTGATCACTGGTAAATGCATGAATAGTGGTCATAAAGCCCTTTTCAATGCCAAAATGATTATGAAGAACATTTACAACTGGAGCTAAGCAATTAGTTGTACATGAAGCAGCAGAAATTATTTTATCATCCTTTGATATAATTTTTTCATTAACACCAAACACTATTGTTTTATCGGCATTTTTACATGGAGCAGAAACAATTACCTTTTTTGCTCCATTTTTGATATGTGAAAGTAACTTTTCCTTTGAATTAAATTTACCAGTACACTCAAAAACATAATCAACATTGTATTTTTTCCAATTAATATTTTCTATTTTACTTTCTTGCGAAAATGTAATTTTATTTTCATTAATTATTATTTCACTTTCATCAAATTTTAATTCTGCATCAAATTTTCCATGAATAGAGTCGTATTTTATTAGTTCAGAGGTAGTTTCAGCACTAGATCTGTTATTTATGTGTTGAATTTTTAAATTTTCGTTTTGGGTTTCGAAAATTGATCTAACGATCATACGACCAATTCTGCCCATCCCATTAATTCCAATTTTAATAATCATTTCTAGTTTTTTAATAATTTCTTTGATTTATTTGCAATATTTGATGATATTAAACCAAAATATTTATAAATATCTTTATATGGAGCACTCTTCCCAAATTCATCAATTCCAAAAGTTATTCCATAATCACCTACATATTTTTTCCAACAATCACTTGATCCAGCTTCAATTGAAATTCTCAATTTAGTTTCCTTTAAAATTTTATCTTTATATTTATTTGATTGTGATTCAAAAAGCTCCATGCATGGCACTGATATAACTTTTGAATATATCTTATCTTTGGCCAATTTGTGGCTGGTCTCTATAGCTAAGTTTACCTCAGAGCCACTGGCTAAAATCGTTAGTTTAATTTTTTTGTGAGTTCTTAAAATTTCATAAGCGCCTAATGAGCATTTGTTAGTTTTTGAGTATTTATTTCTAATGGGATTTAGGTTTTGTCTAGTTAAGGATAGAATGCTTGGTGTTTTAAAACTCTCTAAAGCATGTTGCCAACATTCAATAGTTTCTAATCTATCTGCAGGTCTAAAAATATTAAGGTTGGGTATTAATCTTAATCCAGATAATTGTTCAATAGGTTGGTGTGTTGGCCCATCTTCTCCGAGTCCGATAGAGTCATGAGTCATCACATATATAACTTGTCGTTTCATCATAGCTGCCAATCTAATTGATGGCTTGCAATAATCTGAAAAAATTAAAAAAGTTCCTCCGTAAGGAATTATTTTACTATGCAAGGCTAATCCATTCATAATTCCACACATTGCATGTTCTCTTACTCCATAATGGATATAATTTCCGTTAAAATTTCCGGGTGTAATTATTTCATGATTTTTAGTCTTAGTGTTATTTGATCCTGCAAGGTCTGCTGATCCACCAATAAGTGTATTACTTTTTTTAATAAGAGATCTAATGATTGATTCTGAGGATTTTCTTGAAGCGATAATCTTATCTTCTTTTAAAGCTATTTTTTTTTCTTTTAAAATTGACTTTACAAAATCATTTTTGAAAAATTTATTTATTTTACTTTTTTTCTTTTTATAGATTTTGTTCCATTTGAATTCAATTTTTTCTCCCTTTTTTCCAATCTCTCTCCAAATCTCTAATATATTTTTTGGTATTTGAAATGGTTTATGCTTCCATCCTAATTCTCCACGCACCAATTCAATCTCCTCAACGCCTAGCGGGCTTCCATGCGAGGAAGCTTTTCCAGACTTATTAGGTGATCCATAACCAATTTTAGTCTTACAGGATATAACAGTTGGTTTTTTTGCATTTTGAACTTGTTTGAGAGCTTTAAATATTTCATTTTCTTTATGACCGTTAATTTCTATGTAATCCCAGCCATAACTTTCAAATCTTTTTTTAAAATTATCCGAAACTGTTAAATTTGTTGGTCCATCAATAGAAATAGAATTATTATCAAACAACATTATTAAATTTTTAAGTTTTAGATGGCCTGCTAAACTCATAGACTCATGACTAATTCCCTCCATTAGACAGCCATCACCTGCGATCACATAAGTTTTATGATTAATAATATCTTTACCAATTTTTTTTTTCAAAATTTCCTCTGCTATTGCAAAACCAACCGCATTAGAAATTCCTTGACCCAAAGGACCTGTAGTTGTTTCAATCCCTGAGTTTTCAACATACTCAGGATGACCTGCGCAAATAGAGTCTATCTGTCTAAAATTCTTAATATCTTTTAGTTTAACACTTTTATAACCAGTTAAATAGAGCAAAGAGTAAAGCAACATTGATCCGTGACCAGCTGATAAAACGAATCTATCTCTATTTATCCAGCTTGGGTTTTTTGGATTAAATTTTAGAAAATATTTGAAAAGAATTGTAGAAACGTCAGCCATTCCCATGGGCATACCGGGGTGTCCAGAATTAGCTTTTTGTACAGCATCCATCGAAAGAGCACGTATTGAGTTAGACAAGGTTTTATTAAGTTCTCTCAAAAATTTATCCTTTGTAGACTTAGGTGAATCAATTTATTATTATAGATATATATATGAATTCAATTAGTGAAAAAGAAAAAAAACTATTAGAAACTTTAGATAAATTAAAAAATTTAGAAAATATTAAACCAGATAAAATTTTGGCGTTAGAAAATCTACAAAACCAAAAAAATCAATTAGAAATTGAAAAAAAAGAAATAGAACAAAAATACTATTCACTTCAACAAGAAAACGAGACACTTAAGCAAAAATTTGATGAATTTAAAAAAAAGGAGATTGAAGAAAAAAAAAAAGAAGACCAATTCTCACAAAAAATTGATGAATTAAACCAAGAAACAGATAATTTGATGGAAGAAATTGATAAATGGCAAATGTAAATATTAAATTTAATGGTAAAGAATTTTTATTATCCTGTGAAGACGGCCAAGAAGAACACTTAGAGGAATTAGCTTTATATTTAAACGAAAAGTTTAGTAATCTTAAAAATTCTTTAGGAAACATAGGAGAAAGTAAGCTTTTACTTATAACATCTATTTCTGTGCTAGATGAATATTATGAGACAAAAAAAAAAATAGATAACCAAAAAAAAGAAATCAATAAAATTACCGAAAAATTTAAAGAACTTAAATCATTAGTTTATAATTATAGAGATTTAAAAGAAAAAGAAATTTCTGAATTAAGTAAAAATCAAGACAATCTGAAGAATGAAATCGAAATCACTCAAAATAATTATGAAACTTTAGTTGATAAGACCACTCTTGAATTAGAAAATTTTATTAAAAGAAACGATCCAGACTTCAAGATCCAATAATAAAAGTGTCTAAGAAAATTTTAAGAAAAAAATTAATTAATATTAGAAGAAGTAATTTTGTAAATCATACTATATCTTTTGTTCGTTTTAAAAAAATATTAAAAAAATATTATTTAAAAAAGAATATTAATATTGGTGGTTATTATCCTGTAAATAGTGAGATTAGTTGTTTAGATATTTTAGAAATTTTAGAAAAGAATAATTTTAAAATATCTTTACCCATTACTAAGAAAAATAATAAAATGGATTTTTACGAATGGTCTTTTCAAGACCCACTTAGAGTAGGTCAGCAAGGTATTCCTGAGCCAAATACTAAAAAAAAAGTTATTCCAGATGTCTTGATTGTACCCCTCGTTGGATTTGATAGATATAAATTTAGATTAGGATATGGAGGTGGATTTTATGATAGGTATATTAGCAAAACTCTTAAGTTAAAAAAAATTTTAACAGTTGGTTTTGCTTTTTCTTTTCAAGAAATTTCAAAAATCCCTATAAATAAATTTGATCAAAAGTTAAATTTTATTTTAACAGATAAAAAAATTATTAGATGAAAATTTTATTTTTAGGAGATATAGTTGGGAACAGTGGCTGTAGTGCAGTAAAAAAATTTTTACCTAATATTATTAAATCAAAAAAAATTAACTTTGTTATTGTAAATGGTGAGAATGCCGCTAAAGAAGGTGTTGGCATAACGGAAAATATTGTTGACGAATTATTAAGTTGTGGAGTTGATGTTATTACTACTGGTAATCATGTTTGGGATCAAAAAGAAACATTCGATTTTATTAAAAAACAAAAAAGGCTGCTACGACCATTAAATTTATCAAACGATGCTCCAGGTAATGGATTTGGTATTTATGAATCTATTGGTGGCTATAAAGTTGGTGTATTAAATTTAATGGGAAATGTTTTTATGAAAAAATGTGATGATGTCTTTAAAAAAAGTAAAGAATTTTTAGATCAAAATATAAAAAAAGAAAAATATGATTTTCTAATAGTTGACTTTCATGGTGAAATTACAAGCGAAAAAATGGCTATTGGTCGTGTATTTGATGGTCATGCCACGTTTGTTGTAGGTACTCATACCCACGTGCCCACAAACGATGGAAGAATTTTAAGCAAAGGAACTGCATATCTAACAGATGCAGGAATGTGTGGTGATTATAATTCCGTAATTGGCATGAATGCTGAAAATTCAATTAATAGGTTTTTCAAAAGAGACTCAATAAAACATTTTCCTGCAGAAGGTGAAGCTTCACTTTGTGGGGCAATAATTGAAGCTAATCCGAAAAATGGTTTGGCATCAAGTATTAGTCAGTTTATATTGGGTGGTCAACTTCAGAAAGACAATTAAATTATGGCAGGTCATTCTCATTGGGCAGGTATAAAACATAAAAAAGGAAAGGCAGACAAACGGAGATCTGCTGTATTTTCAAAACTATCTAGAGAAATTACAGTAGCCGCAAAACTTGGAGATAAAAATCCAGACATGAATTCAAGGTTAAGATCCGCAATCCAAGCTGCCAGGTCAGCAAACATGCCAAAAGACAATATTGAGAGAGCTATTGATAAATCATCAATTGCGGCTGATTCTAATTTTGAAAACATCAGATATGAGGGGTTTGGACCAGCAAAAACTGCAATAGTAGTTATTACTCTAACAGATAATAAAAATAGAAGTGCGTCAAATATCAGAACAATTTTTCAAAAATATGGTGGAGGGCTTGGTACCCAAGGTTCTGCATCACATAATTTTCTTCAACTAGGTGTTATAAAAATTAATAAAGAAGAAATTGAAGAAGAAAAAATTTTTAATCTAGTAACCGATGCTGGAGCTAATGATTGTATATTTCATGATGATTACTATGAAATTCACACAAATAAAGATGAAATATACGATGTAAAAAATATATTAGAAAAAGAAATTTCTAATTTTATATCTACAGAAATAGAGTGGGTTCCTATAAATAAAATTAAACTAAATGATGAAGACAAAGAAAAAATGATTAAGTTTTTGGAAATTTTGGAAGATGATGATGATGTTCAACATGTTTTTACAAATGCAATTTAACTTGATTTTATGTTAATAATCGGAATAGATCCTGGAATTACTGGTGCAATTTGTTTTTTTGAAGATGGAGAATTAAAGGATGTTATTGATATGCCTACTATGGCATCAGGCAATAAAAATAAAAAGCAAATTAACGGTAGCCAAATATTCAACGAAATATCTTTAAGGATACAAAACCACAAATCTGAGAATATAAATGTAGTGGTAGAGCAAGTTTCAGCAATGCCCGGACAAGGTGTTACTAGTATGTTTAATTTTGGACAATCATTTGGAGTTTTGAAAGGAGTTTGTGCTGCAATGCAACTACCAATTTATTTTGTGAGACCAGCCAAATGGAAAAAGTATTATGATTTATTAAATTCTCAAAAAGATTCGAGTAGAGTAAAAGCAATTGAAATGTTTCCTAAGTTTTCGTCAATGTTATCTCGAAAAAAAGATACCAACAAAGCAGATGCAATATTAATTGCCAATTATCATCTAAATTCACAAGAATAATAGATTAAGCTTACTTTTATAGACAAATTCATGACACATTTTAGTGTGAAATCAATTAAATGGACGCAGATATAACTTCTCAAGCAGTAGGATTAGCAAGCAATACAGATTTTTCAATTTTAAGTTTATTTTTGAGAGCTGACTTTATCGTAAAATCTGTGATTATCATTCTAATCGCTAGCTCAGTTTATTCTTGGGCGATAATTTTTGATAAAATTATAATGTTTAGAAAAATTAATAGAGACTCTGAGGAGTTTGAAGAAAGATTTTGGAAGTCTAAGTCTGCAGAAACATTTTACAATAGTCTGCCAACATCATTAGATAATCCAATGGCTCAACTATTTAAAGATTCGATGCAAGCTGTTATGAAATCAAGATCAAAAACAAATATAAGCCAAAGACTTGAAAATATTTTAGAAGTAAATATCGAAAAACAAATGAATGTTGTAAACAACAAATTTACTTTTCTAGCAACAGTAGGATCTACAGCACCATTTATTGGATTATTTGGAACGGTCTGGGGAATAATGAATTCTTTTCAATCAATTGCTATATCAAGGAATACCAGTCTGGCTATTGTGGCCCCTGGAATTGCTGAGGCTTTATTTGCAACTGCCCTAGGTTTGTTAGCAGCAATACCAGCAGTAATCGCTTATAATAAATTTGGAAATGATTCAAAAAAATATTTACAAAAATTAGAAAATTTTTCAAAAAGATTTATTTCAATAATTTAATATGGCATTTAACTTAAAGCGCTCAGCAAGAGAACCTATGAGTGAAATAAATGTAACTCCTTTTGTTGATGTGATGCTTGTTCTTTTAATTATTTTTATGGTTACGGCACCTTTGCTTACTGTTGGTGTTCAAGTTGATCTCCCAGAAACATCTGCTGATACTTTACCGGAAGAAAATGAGCCACTTACATTAACTATAAACTCAAAAGGTGAAGTTTTTATTCAGGAGACAAAAATTGAATTTAATAATTTAATTAAAAAAATTCTAGCTGTTTCTAACAATAGAACTGACACAAGAATTTACGTTAGAGGTGACAAGACAATTAATTACGGGAGAGTATTAGAAGTAATGGGTATACTTTCAGGTTCAGGCTTTACTAAAGTTGCCTTAATCTCTGAACCATATAAAGAGAGATAAACTTGTTTAGTAAAATTGCATTAAGTGGTGTTCCAAAAGGATTTAATAATTTTTCTTTTGGTATGTTATTTTCAGTTATTTTTCATGGATCGATATTTGTCGCAACAATTTTTGCTCTTCCTTTCGTTGTAAAAAAACCAATTGAGTTACTCCCAAGTATATCAGTTGAATTAATTCAAATTTCTGAGCAGATGAATATTCCGTATGCCCCGAAAGCAGCTAAAATTATTGAAAAAGCAAAAACCGAAAATAAAAAATTACTTTCTGAGCAGGCTCCACCAAAAGAGATAAAAAAAGATATAAAAAAGCAAGTAAAATTTGATAATCAAAAAGATGAGATAGACCTATCAAAATCAAAAAAAATACCAGTTCCAGAAAAAAAACAGGAAAAAGTTAAATTAGAAAAATCTGAAGCTGTCCCGTTACCTGATAAAAAGTTAGAAAAAATAGAAACTAAGCAAGAAACAGAGCAACAACCATCTAAAGAAAAAAAAAAAACATTAGTCGAAAAAGAAAAAAGAAAAAAAATTAAAAAACAGGTAGAAAAAGACTTAGTTATTAAAGAATTTGTTAAAAAAACTAAACCAATCAAAGATGATAAAGCAGTCCAAGCTTCTGAATATGAAAAAAAAGAATTAGATGTTGATTTAATTAAAGGCTTGATTGCGAAGCAATACGAAAATGTTGGAGAAGTAAAAAAAAAATCTGATGGAACCACTCAATCTGAGGATAAATCAATGAGATTAACAAAATTATCTGTCACAACAGAATTTTCTATCCAGATGCAGTATAAAGATTGTTGGTCACCCCCTATTGGTGGTGAATATAAAAAAAATGATTATTTAGTTACAGTCAAACTTAGTTTAGAAAAAAATGGAAGAGTTAAAAGTAGAGAGATTTTAGAGAGAAATAGAATGGGTACAGACACTAAATACAGAATTTTTGCTGAGTCTGTTGATCGCGCGGTATTAAAGTGTAACCCTCTTAGAAATTTACCACTTAAAAACTATGAAGATTGGAGTACTATGATATTAAAGTTTAATCCAGAAGGTATGATGGTTGGGCAATGAAAAAAAATTTATTTTTGATAATTATTTTTTACGTTATTTTAAAACCAAGTATAAGTTTTTCACTTGTAGAAATTGATATTACCAGAGGTAATCTTGATCCGATGCCTATTTCGGTGTCACCATTTTTTTCTGATAAAATTACTGACGAAAATATTAAAAAAAACTTAAATATTGAAAACCTAGGTCAAGAAATATCAAAGGTAATTGAGAACAATCTGGAAAAAACTGGTTTGTTTGATGCAATTGAAAAAGAGGCATTTTTGCAAAAACCAGATATTGCTCATTTAAAACCAAGGTTTGAAGATTGGGCCTTAATTAAATCACAAGTTTT
The DNA here is from genome assembly GCA_902547535.1 of uncultured Pelagibacteraceae bacterium. Classification (GTDB taxonomy): domain Bacteria; phylum Pseudomonadota; class Alphaproteobacteria; order Pelagibacterales; family Pelagibacteraceae; genus Pelagibacter. Next base: position 47,191 of record CACCOB010000002.1, read on the forward strand.
GATCACTGGCAAAGTAACATCCAAAAAAATAAATGAGAAAGATTATATAAATATAGAATTCAAACTTTGGGATGTTCTAGGTGCAAAAATGGTCGATGGTTTTTCTTTAACAACAACACCACGTTCTTGGAGAAGAGTTGGTCATAAAATTTCTGACAAGGTTTATGAACGCTTAACAGGTGAAAGTGGTTATTTTGATACTAGAATAATATATGTAGCGGAGGAAGGACCTAAAACTCAAAGAATAAAAAAATTAGCTTTGATGGACCAAGATGGTTTTAACACGAAGTATATAACATTAGGAAGTGAATTAGTGTTAACTCCAAGATTTAATCCAGCTAACGATAAAGAAATAACTTATATGTCTTACTTTAGAAATATGCCCAGGGTTTATATTGTAAACCTTCAAACTGGTGAGCAGAAAGTAGTAGGTGATTTTAGAGGCATGACATTTGCTCCAAGATTTTCGCCTGATGGAAAAAAACTCATAATGAGTCTCGCAAAAGATGGTAATTCGGAGATATGGGTCAGAAATTTGGAGACAAACATACAAGAAAAATTAACTGATCATCCATCTATTGATACTTCACCATCTTACTCACCTGATGGCAAATATATTACATTTAATTCTGATAGAAGTGGTTATCAGCAAATCTATGTAATGAGAAGCGATGGATCCAAAGTTAAAAGGATCTCATTTGGAAAAGGAATTTATGGTACACCAGTTTGGTCACCAAGAGGAGACTTAATTGCCTTTACAAAGTTACACAAAGGTAAATTTTTTATTGGAGTTATGAGAACAGATGGGTCAGGAGAGAGATTACTTACAGAAAATTATTACCAAGAGGCTCCCTCGTGGTCTCCAAATGGAAGAATTATCATATTTTATAGAGAAACAAAAACTGATGATAAAGGCCAGGGATTTTCAGCCAAGTTATGGTCAATTGATTTAACCGGATACAACGAGAGGTTGGTAAATACAGAGACTGATGCTTCAGACCCATCATGGTCTTCTTTATTAGGAAATTAGAAGAAAATATAAGATTCTGTTAAATTTGGTTGATTTTTCTAGACAAAACATCTAATTAAATGATTAAGTTCATAATATTCTATTGAAGGAGCAAAAATGAATATAAGCAAAATTTTAAAAAATGCATTTCTTATTGTAATATTTGGTTTACTTGTTACTGCATGTGCAACTAAGAAATCTGTAAAAACTACAACGGAGTCGACATCTACTACTAAAGCAGAAGAGACTCAAAAAGCAGATCCGATTGAGAAATTGGATGCGTTAATGCAGGGTGACGTTTATATAGGCTCTGATACTGTAGGTGAGCTCGCAAGTGGGGTTCCTGACAGAGTATTCTTTGCAACAAACGAGACAATATTAACAACAGCTTCTAGAGAAACTTTAAGAAAGCAAGCTGCTTGGTTAAGACAGAACTCAAATGTAACAGTAGTGGTTGAAGGACATGCAGATGAGAGAGGTACAAGAGAATATAACTTGGCATTAGGTGAGAGAAGAGCAAATGCAGCAAAAGACTATTTGATGACTTATGGTGTTTCATCTGATCGGATTAAAGTTTTAAGTTATGGAAAAGAGAGACCTGTGGACTCAGGATCTAACCCACTTTCATGGTCAAAAAATAGAAGATCTGTTACAGTAAAAGCAAATTAAATACTAATTAATAAAGACCCTTACTTTAAAGTAAGGGTCTTCATTTTGCCATTATTATAACTACAAATGTATTTATGAGATCATTAACTAAGTTAATCTTTGTTACCTTTGTTTCATTTCTATTTTTTTCAACAAGCATTTCATTTTCTCAAGATCAAGGAGTGCGAGAAATTTTAGAAAATATTCAAAAAGATCTTAGAACTCTAGAAAGAGCAGTTTACTCGCAGTCATTTTCGGAAAATTCAGACACAAATACAATTCAAAAGGCATCGACAAAGGAATCCGAGCAGGCGTTGACAAAACATTTATTGAAATTAAGTGAAATTGAGACACAATTCCAAGAATTAACAAATAAATTTGAGGAAATAAATTTTAAATTAGACAAACTTTCTAATAAACTTTCTAAAGTTGAGCAAGATAATCAATTAAGATTTGAGCAAATTGAGAAAACTTCAATTTCGAATACAAACAATAATTCTCTTACTTCTTTGCCGAAAACTGAACAAACATTTGTAAATGAAGAGATAAATCAAAAAAAAATACTTCCTGGATCTTCAGAACCACAATCACTAGGTGAAATATCTTATAAAGATATGACTACCAGTAATGATACGCAAGTCATAGAAACTGTAGAACAAACTGAAGCAATAATTTCAGAAGTTTTTAACGCAGAGGAAAAAATATTGCCTGATACTAGTCCAAAAGAGCAATATCAATTTGCAAGAAATTTTTTAAAAGTAGGAGATTATGCTAATGCTGAAAAAGCATTTAGAGAATTTGTATTAATTAATCCTGATAATGAATTATCAGGTAATGCACAATATTGGTATGCAGAAACATATAGAATAAGACAAATGTACACCGATGCAGCCACTGCATATTTGGAAGGTTATCAAAAGTATCCAAAAAGTAAGATTGCTCCAGAAAATTTATTAAAACTAGGGGTATCACTAGTTCAGATGGGAGAAAAAGATCAAGGATGCTTGATGATTGCTGGAGTAAAAAAACAATATCCTGATGCAACTCAATCTGTGCTTCAAAAAGCAAAGTATTATGAAGAAAAAGAATTTGAGTGTAAAAAAGAAAAGTCATAATTTTTATTACAAAAAGTTAGAAGATCCAAAAATAAAAAGTATTTACTTAAAATTTAAAGAAAAAATATCTAGCTATATTACTAAAGACTTTAGTGTAGCTGTTTCAGGAGGTGAGGACAGCATGGCATTATCATTCTTAGCCAAATGTTATTCTATAGAAAATAAAAAAAAGTGTTACTTTTTTATTGTAGACCATAACCTAAGAAAAAATTCTTCAAACGAGGCTCATTATGTGAAAAAAAAACTTAAATTGTTTAAAATTTCCAGCAAAATACTTACTATTAAAAAAGAAAATATATCAAAAAATATTCAATCTTTTGCAAGAGATAATAGATATAAATTAATTATCAAACAAAGCTTATTAAAAGGGATTGATGTGATTTTGACAGCACATCATAGAGATGATTTGATTGAAAACTTTTTTATAAGATTATTAAGAGGCTCAGGATTAAAAGGTTTAATTTCATTTAGCAATATTAAATCTAAAATAAAGTTTGATGATAAAATTTATATTCTAAGACCACTAATTGATTTAACTAAGAAGGATTTAGCATACATTTCAAAGAATACTTTTAATTTTAATGTTAATGATCCTTCTAATTTTGATGAAAAGTTTTTAAGAGTAAAAGTAAGAAAATTAATTTCAAATTTAGAGAAAGATGGATTAACTTTTAATAAAATTAAATTATCTCTAAATAATCTAAGCAAAAGTAATTATGCTGTAGATTATTATGTTAAAAAAAATATTAATGAAAATTCAAATTACTTGAATTTTACCAAAACAATTATTTTAAAGGATGATTTTCTTAAACAACCAGATGAGATAGTCTTTAGATCCTTTTCAGAAGTGATTCAAAAGGTAGGAAAAAAAGAGACCCTTGCAAGAGGTACAAAAGTTGAGAACTTACTTAAATATTTAAAATCTGTTAACAATCATTCAAAAAAGACACTTGCAGGATGTATAATTCAAAAAATTGAGAATTCAGTCATTATTTCTCGAGAAAAATGATAGAATACTTACAAATTGGAACAAATTGACACTTGTTAAATTGATAATAATTCTTAGTTTATATACATGAATTTCAAAAATCTAGTTATGTGGGCTGTTATAGTAATCCTAACTATTGGACTATATAATATGTTTAAGAATCCACAGGGATCAGTTAATCAAAAAAATAATATAATATTTTCAGAGTTTTTAACACAAGTTGATAATGGAAGAGTTGTGCAAGTAGAAATTCAAGGAAAAAACATTAAAGGTGTAATGTCTAATGGAGAAATATTTAGTACTTACGCTCCTGATGATCCAAATTTAATCCAAAAATTAAGTGACAAAGGAGTTAGCATATCAGCAAGTCCATTAGAGGAAAAAATGCCATCATTGTTTGGGGTACTTTTATCATGGTTTCCGATGCTACTTTTAATTGCAGTTTGGATATTTTTTATGAGACAGATGCAAGGTGGCAAAGGTGGAGCGATGGGATTTGGAAAATCTAAAGCCAAAATGATGAACGAAATAAAAGGCAAAGTTACGTTTAATGATGTAGCTGGAGTAGAAGAAGCTAAAGAAGAAGTTGAAGAAGTAGTAGAATTCTTAAAAGATCCTAAAAAGTTTAGTAGACTAGGGGGAAAAATACCAAGAGGATGTCTTTTGGTTGGACCTCCAGGAACTGGTAAAACTTTATTAGCTAGAGCAATAGCAGGTGAGGCTGGCGTTCCCTTCTTTACAATATCGGGCTCAGACTTTGTTGAAATGTTTGTTGGTGTAGGAGCTTCAAGAGTTAGAGATATGTTTGAGCAAGGAAAAAAACATTCACCATGTATTATATTTATTGATGAAATTGATGCTGTGGGAAGAAGTAGAGGTGCAGGTTTAGGTGGCGGTAACGATGAAAGAGAACAAACACTCAACCAATTACTTGTGGAGATGGATGGCTTCGATACAAATGAAGGTGTAATAATAATTGCAGCAACTAACAGACCGGATGTGCTTGATCCAGCTTTATTAAGACCTGGAAGATTTGATAGACAAGTAGTAGTTTCTAATCCTGACTTAATAGGAAGAGAAAAGATATTAAAAGTACATGCTAAGAAAATATCAATGGCCCCAGATGTAAATTTAAGAACAATAGCTCGAGGAACTCCTGGGTTTTCTGGTGCAGATCTTGCAAATTTAGTTAATGAAGCTGCGTTACTGGCAGCGCGAAAAAATAAAAGAATAGTTACTTATATGGAATTCGAGGAAGCTAAAGATAAAGTAATGATGGGGTCCGAGAGAAGATCAATGGTGATGAGCGAGGAAGAGAAAAAACTAACTGCTTATCATGAGGCTGGCCATGCAATTGTTACTATAAATGAAAAGGCAGCATATCCTATACATAAAGCAACAATAATTCCAAGAGGTAGAGCATTGGGAATGGTAATGCAACTACCGGAGAGAGATGAAGTATCTCAAACAAGGGAACAACTACATGCACAAATGGCTATTGCAATGGGAGGTAGAGTTGCAGAAGAAATTATATTTGGTGATGATAAAGTCACTACTGGTGCAGCTAGTGACATAGAGCAGGCCACAAAAAGAGCAAGAGCTATGGTGATGAGAGCAGGTTTAAGTAAAGAACTTGGTCCAGTTGCCTACGGTGAAAATGAGGAAGAAGTTTTCCTTGGAAGATCGGTTGCAAGACAACAAAATATGTCTGAGGAAACTGCAAGAAAAGTAGATACGGAGATAAGAAAATTTGTTGATCAAGGTTATGATAGAGCAAAAAAAGTTTTGACTGATAAAATTGACGACTTGCATAAATTAGCTAAAGCATTACTTACTTACGAAACATTGACGGGCCAGGAAATTGAGGACATAGTGAATAAAAATTTATATCCAAAAAATAAAGAAGATTTAAAAGTAGAGGAAGATGATCAAAGCTCTGCGTTAGGCTCAATGGGATTAAAACCAAAGATTGTCCACTAGAATTTAATGCAGAAATATTACACAAGAGCGTGTAATTTTTATTATAACAAAACATCCAGAGAAAAAGTTAAAAAAAAAATTTCACTTCCAGTTAGTGGTAACAAATCACTCTCGTTTGATACAATTGAAATCATTACCAGGACCAACAAAAAAAAAATAAATATTAGAAGTATTAAAAATCTTCCATCAAAAATTAAAAAAAAAGTTTTAATTGATATAAATAATATTTTAAGAGCTAAAAAAATTCCTAAATTGAAATTTAATAATATACCAATATTCATGGGTGTTTTAAATATTACGCCTGATAGTTTTTCTGATGGTGGAAAATTTAATAATAAAAATTCTGCAAGAAAACAGATAAATAAACTAATTGACGATGGAGCAATGATAATTGATGTAGGTGGAGAGTCTACTAGACCAGGCTCCAAAGGAGTTTCTCAAACAGAGGAGTGGCTGAGAGTAAATAAAGTCATGAGTTATTTAAAATCTAAAAAATTTTTTGTCTCGTTAGATACTAGAAAAAGTTTTGTAATGAAAAAAGCTTCAAAATATAAACTAGACCTAATTAATGATATATCCGGCCTAAGCTATGACAAGGAGACAATTAATTTTTTAAAAAAAAGTAAATTACCATTTGTTCTTCATCATATGAAAGGAGATACAAAGACTATGCAAAGAAATCCTGATTACAATAACGTTTTATTAGATATATACGATTTTTTTGAGGATAGGTTGAAGCTCATTAGAAAAAGTGGAATTAAACATAATCATATCATTTTAGATCCTGGAATAGGATTTGGTAAAAATGTGAAACATAATATTACTCTAATTAATAACGTTTCTATTTTTCATTCTTTAGGATTACCAGTAATGTTAGGAATTTCCAGAAAGAGGTTTATAAAAGATATATCTGGAAATAATGATAGCAAAGAAAGATTAGGTGGGACTGTGTCCTCAAGTATTTTTAGCATGTTACAAGGAGTACAGATACTTAGGGTCCATGATGTAAATGAAGTCAACCAAGGAATAAAAGTTTTTAAAAAATTGAATTTTAACTAATGATAAAAAAATATTTTGGAACAGATGGAATAAGAGGAAAGGTAAATGGAGACAAAATAAATGGTTACATGTTTTTTAAGTTTGGTTTAGCTGCTGGTACATATTTTAAAAATCAAAAAAAAAATAAACAGATAGCAATTATTGCAAAAGATACAAGGTTATCAGGATATACACTTGAGCCAGCATTGGTATCTGGTTTAACATCAGCAGGAATGCATGTTTTTACTTTTGGACCACTGCCAACAAATGGGTTAGCGATGCTTACAAAAAAAATGAAAGCTAATATGGGCATCATGATCACAGCATCCCATAATCCTTATTATGACAATGGTTTAAAATTATTTGGACCTGATGGACTAAAATTATCTGATAAAATAGAAAAAAAAATAGAAAAGCTAATTGACTCTAAAATATCAAAAAAATTATCAAATCCTAAAATATTAGGTAGGGTTAAAAGATTAGAGAATGGCTCAAATAAATATATCGAAATATTAAAAACAAATTTTCCTAAACAATTTAATTTAAGAGGTTTAAAAATAACAATAGATTGTGCTAATGGAGCTGCATATAAAGTAGGGCCTCAATTGCTAAGATCATTGGGTGCTATAGTTTATGAAATTGGAACTTCCCCAAATGGATTTAATATAAATAAGAGATGTGGCTCTACATTTCCAAATAAAATTAAATATCATACAAAAAAAAATAAATCCCATATTGGTGTTTCTTTAGATGGTGATGCAGATAGAATTATTATTTGTGATGAAAAGGGAAACATTATTGATGGAGATAAAATAATAGCTATGCTAGCATCAAGATGGAAAAGAAAAAAAATTCTAAAAGGTGGTGTTGTAGGTACCCTTATGTCAAACTATGGATTACAAAAATATTTTTCTAAAAATAAGATAAAGTTTATAAGATCTAAAGTTGGTGATCGATATGTAAAAGAAGCAATGCAGAAAAGTAAATTTAACTTAGGAGGAGAGCAATCTGGACATATTATCCTTGGCAAATTTGCGACTACAGGCGATGGTTTATTGGTAGCATTAGAAATTCTATTTTCTATGAGAAAAGGCAAAAAGGCGAGTGAGGTATTTGAGAATTTTATACCTACTCCTCAATTATTAGAAAATGTTGAGGTAAAAGATAAATCCATAATAAATAATGTAAAGTGCAAAAATGCAATTAAAAAAGCAAATAGTTTAATAAAAGGAAAAGGTAGAATGTTAGTAAGAAAGTCTGGAACAGAACCGGTAGTAAGAATAATGTGTGAAAGTGAAGATACAACTATGCTTTCAAAATGTGTTAATACTGTAAAAAAATCAATTATCAAACTTGAAAATAAAATCTAAAATTTTGATTATTGCTGGTTCAGACTCTTCTGGAGGTGCAGGTATACAAGCAGACATTAAAACTGTTACATCGCTTGGCTCGTATGCAATGACTGCTATAACTGCTGTAACATCACAAAATACTACAGGTGTTAAGTCAATAATACCAGTGAATAGTAAAGAAATTTCTAACCAAATTGAATTTACTGCAAATGATATAAAACCAGACGCTTTTAAAATTGGAATGCTTCATTCAAAAGAAGTTATAAATTCAGTAATAAAATCCTTAAAAAGGATAAAAGCAAAAAAAATAATATTAGATCCTGTGATGGTTGCAAAGGGTGGAAAAAAATTAATAAACGACTCAGCTATTAAAGTTTTAAAAAATAAACTCTTATCTGAAGTAGATTTAATTACTCCAAATATACCTGAAGCTGAAATTTTAACTAATTCAAAAATATCAACTACTCAGGACGTAATTTTAGCTGGTAAGTATCTAATTGAATTAGGTGCAAAAAATGTTCTTATTAAAGGTGGTCATTTAAATTATAAAGATATTCAAGACATATTTATTAATAAAAAAGAAATCTCAATCTTCAAAAATAAGAAAATAAATACAAAAAATAGCCATGGCACTGGGTGTACTCTTTCTAGCGCTATAGCTACCTACTTTTCATGTGGAAAAACTTTAAAGAAATCTTGTGAAATGGCAATTAAATATGTAAATCATTCATTAAGAACTCAACCAAACTTAGGGAAAGGCCACGGTCCTGTGAATCATTTAAATAGTATACAAATAAAAAAATATTTTAGATGAAAAATGTAGTTGTAGTTGGTTCGCAGTGGGGAGATGAAGGAAAGGGTAAAATTGTTGATTGGCTCTCTAGTGAGGCTGATGTAATAGTAAGATTTCAAGGTGGACATAACGCTGGTCATACTCTTGTTATAGACGGTGTAATTTATAAATTAAGACTCTTACCATCAGGAATTGTAAGAAAAAATAAAATATCTATAATTGGAAATGGAGTAGTGGTTGATCCATGGGCACTGCTATATGAAATTGACGAAATTAAATCTAAAAGTGTAGAAGTTAACTCTGATAATTTAATTTTGTCTGAGGCAGCAACTCTTATCTTGCCATTTCATAAAGAAATGGACGAGATTAGAGAAGACGCAGCAGGAAAATCCAAAATAGGTACAACAAGAAGAGGAATAGGACCAGCATATGAAGATAAGATTGGGAGAAGATCAATAAGAGTGATGGATCTTGCATCAGAAAGTAATTTAGATAAAAGATTAGACGCAGTATTAAGTCATCATAATGCCATAAGAAAAGGTTTAGGAAAAACAGAATTTAAAAAAGAGCAATTAAAAAAAGATTTGTTGAATATTGCGCCGCAAATACTTAAATTTTCACAGCCAGTATGGAAAAAAATAGATGAATTTAAATCTCAAAACAAAAAAATATTATTTGAAGGTGCGCAGGGAGTTCTTTTGGACGTTGACCATGGTACTTATCCATTTGTAACCTCTTCTAATACTGTCGCTTCGTCTGCGGCAACTGGCTCAGGATGTGGTATAAACTCTATTAACTATGTTTTAGGGATTACAAAAGCATATACAACAAGAGTTGGAGAAGGTCCTTTTCCAACAGAACTTAAAGATGATATAGGTGACTTACTCGGAACAAGAGGAAAAGAATTTGGAACCGTCACAAGTCGAAAAAGAAGATGTGGTTGGTTTGATGGGGTCCTTGTAAGACAAACTCTTAAAATTTCAGGAATTAATGGAATTGCCTTAACTAAACTGGATGTGCTAGACGAGCTAGATGAAATTAAAATATGTATTGCTTACGAGATAAATGGAAAAAAATATGATTACCTCCCAGCTTCAGTGGATGATCAATTTGCAGCTAAACCAATATATAAATCATTTCAAGGTTGGAAATCTTCAACTGTGGGTATAAAAAAATTTGAAGAACTACCGGAAAATGCAAAAAATTATATAAAAGAGTTGGAAAAGTTTGTAGAGACCAGAATTTCAAGTATTTCCACTAGTCCAGAGAGAAATGATACGATCTTAATTCAAGATCCTTTTAATCTTTAATTTGCTGGCAATAAGTTTTTTGATTTAGCTGAGTTAAGCATGTGCTTTTGAAGCTTTTCAAAAGCTTTATTTTCTATTTGTCTTACTCTTTCTCTACTTATCTTATACTTTTTACTTAGCTCGTCTAAAGTTATAGGATCATCAGTTAATCTTCTTGAGTATAAAATTTTTTTTTCTCTTTCATTTAAAATTTTAATTGAATCTTGAAGTAAATCTTTTCTTTGTTCCATTTCTTCATTTTGAGCAATTTTTAATTCATGATCCATATTATTATCAACTACCCAGTCTTGCCACTCATCTCCATCTTCACCTATTGGTGCATTTAAGGATTGTTCTTTTCCTGAAAGTCTTCTATTCATTGAAACAACTTCACTCTCACTTACTGAAAGTCTTTTAGCTATATCCTGCACTTGTTCTTTTCTGAGATCCCCTTCTGATCGAGGAGCAATTTGATTTTTAATTTTTTTTAGATTAAAAAAAAGTTTTTTCTGCGCTGTCGTTGTTCCTATTTTCACTAAACTCCATGACCTTAATATATATTCTTGTATCGAAGCTTTGATCCACCACATTGCATAAGTTGCAAGTCTAAAACCCTTCTCTGGTTCAAATTTTTTTACTGCTTGCATTAATCCTACATTACCTTCAGATATCATCTCATTAAGAGGTAAACCGTAACCTTTGTAGCCCATTGCTATCTTTGCAACTAATCTCAAATGGCTCGTTACAAGTTTTTCTGCTGATTTTACATTTCCAGTTGATTGCCAATTTTTAGCCAACATATACTCCTCTTCAGCTGCAAGCATTGGAAATTTCTTAATCTGATCCAGGTATGCAGCTAATCCACCTTCATTTGAAAGTGTCGGCAAGTTATAAGTATTTTTATTCATCAGAAGTATTTATTTAATAAATAAAAAATTTTTTACAATGTTTTTATTGCTTGATTTTTCTTAGTTTTTTTAAAATCTGTTCTAAATCTAATGGTAATTTTGATGTAAATTTAAGCCTTGTATTATTTTTGGGATGATTAAAGTCAATAGTTTTCGCATGTAAAAATTGTCTATTTAATCTAGTTATACTATCGTCAAGTTCACTATCAATATTAATAAATTTTTTGAATTTTTTTTTGTATTTTTTGTCACCTAAAATATTATTACCTTTGTAAGACAAATGAACTCTTATTTGGTGTGTTCTTCCTGTTTCTAGTTTGCATTCAACAAGGCTAAATGTCGGAATTTTTTCATTCTCAAATATTTCTAAAGTTTTATAATTTGTTATAGCTTTTTTCCCTTTCTTGGTTGAAACTTCCATCATTTGTCTGTTTCTTGAACTTCGCGTTATCAAAGTTTCAATTTTCCCATTTTGAGGTCTTATTTTACCCCAGACCAAAGCTTGGTAAACCCTTGAAATAGAATGGTCTGAAAATTGTTTTGATAAATTCTCGTGTGAGGCATTATTTTTGGCGACAACTATTAATCCAGATGTATCTTTATCTATCCTGTGAACAATTCCTGGCCTTAGTTCTTTTCCAATATTTGATAAATTTTTACTATCATAGTTAATCAATGCATTTACAATTGTGTTGTTATAGTTTCCTGGTCCAGGATGCATAGAAATTCCAGCAGATTTATTGATAACTATTAAATCTTTATCTTCATAAACAATATCTAAAAGATATTTATATGGTTCAAGTGTCTCTTTTTTTGGCTCTGAAATCTCGAAATAAATTTCATCATTCAATTTTATTTTCTTTGAAGGATCTTTAACAATAATATTATTAATTTTTAATTTATTTTCTAAAATTAAACTTTTTACTCTTGATCTACTTAATTTTCTATCCTGATTGGATAATAGAATATCTACTCTTAAATTATCTTCTTTATTTTTGACTTTTATATTTATAAAACTTTTCATTTTGATATAAATATACAATATGCGCTTGTAGCTCAACTGGATAGAGCGCCAGATTTCGGCTCTGGAGGTTCAGGGTTCGACTCCTTGCGGGCGCACCATTATTCACCCATATTAATTAAAGTTCCCTTATTTTTTGCAGCATTGAAAGAATAGTAAAACAAAGCTATTGAAAGAGAAAAATAAAAAGCATTCCACATAAAAGCATAGTAAACATTTTGAATATTAACTGTTTGGTTAATCAAAATATTTCTAGCTTCTTCAAATATATAAACTAATGGGAGAACATATGCTATTTTTTGAAATATTTCTGGAAGAGTTTCTATTGGATAATAAATACATCCAAAGGGTGCGAGTAAAAACATTGTTGACCATGCAATATTTTCAAATGAAGGACCAAATCTAAGCAAACCAGAGGAAACTAAAATACCAAGTGTAATTCCAAAAATATAAAGACTTAAGAAAAGAAAAAATAAAAATATGCCTAAATCTAAAATTGAAATTCCAAACAATGGGGATGTTAGTAAAATTGCTGGAACCAGACCAATTAGTGATCTAATTAAAGCAGTTATAACAAGTGAAGTTAAAATCTCACCAATTCTCATCGGTGCTATGAAAAGATTAGTAAAATTTCTACTCCAAATTTCTTCTAAAAAAAGCATATTGAAACCAATACTTGTTCTAAACAGAAAATCATAAAGTATTGCGCAGGTGAGAATTACTCCAACTGCATTATTGTAATAAGTTGTATGAGTAGCAAAAAAATTAGATATAAATCCCCATAATGTTATTTGAATAGATGGCCAGTAAACTAAATCTAATATTCTAGGAAATGATCTAGTGATTAGATAAAAATGTCTTAAAAATAAACCATATATTCTAGTTAAACTCACTTTTGCTCCTTGATAACTTTAAAAAAACTTCCTCTAAATTTGTTCTTCCATGTTTTGTAATTAAATCATTAGGTTTACCTTGGTCTATTATTTCACCATTTTTCATCATTAAAACAGATTTGCATAAACGTGTGACTTCATTCATATTATGAGAAGCTAATAGTATTGAAATTTTTTTTTCTTTTTTATATTCCTCCAAAAATGTTCTAACAAAATCACCTACCTCAGGGTCTAAAGATGCAGTTGGTTCGTCTAGCAGCAGTACTTTTGGTTCATTAACTAGGGCTTTGGCTAAACTTACTCTGTTTTTTTGACCTGATGAAAGCTCCCCAGTAATACTGTTTAATAATTCAGCTATTCTAAGTTTTTCAGATAAATACTCAATTCGTTCCTTGATATTTTGAACTTTATAAAGTTTTGAGTATACATATAAATTTTGTTTTACTGTAAGTTTTTTAGGAAGCTCAATATAAGGGGATATAAAATTAATAATTTCAAGAATTTCAATTCTATTTTCTTCAAGTTTAAGATTATTTATAAATATTTGACCACTTGTAGGCTTAAGCAAGCCTAGCAACATTCCAATAGTTGTTGTTTTTCCAGATCCATTGGGACCAAGCAAGCCTAAAATTTCATCTTCATTCACATTAAATGATAAACCTTTTACAGCTTCTTTTTTTCCATAATTTTTTTTTATGTTTTTAACTTCAATTAATTTTTTCATTTTTTTGATGCTCTTAAAATTCTATCATTAATAGCTTCACCAATATTCTTATTTGGTATTTTTTCAATAGCAATTTTTTTATACCCATATTTTTTTATTTTTCTTAAAGTTTTGTATAAATTTTTTGCTGCTTCTTTCAAATTTTTTGTTTTACTTAAATAAAAATAATTTTTATTTTTTTTTTTCCTTTTTTTTATCAAAATAAAAGCTTCTCCATCATTATTTTTTTTGGCATTTAGTCTCATAGGGATACCAGGAGAATAATGCAATTTACTGCTACCTGGCATTTTTACATTTACTTCTCTTTTTTGACTATTTTTTGATGATTTGATAAATTCATAAATTGTTTTACTGCCTATACCCCCCAATCTAAGAATATTAGGCTTACCGACAAGATTTATTATAGTTGACTCCAAACCTACCTCTGAAGAGCCTCCTTCTAAAACAAATTTAATTTTATTCCCAAATTCATCAATTACGTCTTGTTTTGAAACTGGACTAATACTTGATGAAATATTTGCACTCGGAGCTGCGAGTGGATAATCAATTTTTTTTAACAATTTTCTTGTCAAATGATGACTTGGAAATCTTACTGCTACCAAATTTGATTTATTTGTGACTATTTTTGAAATTTTACTCGTCTTTTTAAGTTTCAAAACAAACGAAATTGCTCCTGGGCAAAATTTTTTGTAAAGTCTCCTGAAAACACTATTTAATTCACAATCCTTTTTTAATTGATTGATATTATGATAGTGAACAATTAGAGGATTACTACTAGGCCTTTTTTTTAATTTAAATATTTTTGAAACAGCCTTTTTCGAGTAGGCATTTGCAGCCAACCCATATACAGTTTCGGTGGGAATTGCTACACATTCATCATTATTCAAATATTTTATTGTTTTTTTGATATTTGAATCGTCAATTTTCATATAATATTACCAACTAATATATGAATGAAAAAAATTTGCTAGATGATATTACATCAAAATCTTTAAATGAGCTTACAGATTTAGCTGATAAAATTATTAAAAATTTGGAAAATGAAATAAATTTAGAAAACAAATCAGAGGATTATGCAAATTTAATTAAAATAAATAAACTTATAGAAAAAAAATTTCAAAAAAATTTTACAGAAATATCAAAAAAAACATATTTTAAAATCAAAGAGATAAAATCAAAGAAAGATGGAAAAAAAACTAAATAGAATTGTTAAAAAAACTAATAATTATCTCTATAGATATTTTTCAAAAGAAAAAAAAACAGATTTAATCAAGCCAATGTTATATGGGCTTCTTCCTGGAGGAAAAAAGGTAAGATCAAAAATATTATTTGATGTTGGTTTAATATTTGATCTAGATAAAAAAACTATCTTGCAAGTAGCTGCTGCAGTAGAATGTATTCATGCTTACTCACTCATTCATGATGATTTACCCTGTATGGATAATGATAATTTAAGGAGAGGTAAGTTGACAACCCATAAAAAATATAGTGAGTCGACAGCAATACTCGCCGGTAATTCTTTACTTACAATAGCTTTCCAAATTTTGAGTCACAAAAACTTAAATCTAAGTGGAAAGAAGAAAATAAAATTAATAAACTTACTATCAGAGAGTTCTGGTCATGCAGGTATAGCTGGGGGTCAATTTCTAGATTTAAGTTATGAGAAAATAAAAAAAAATAAAAGACAAATTATTGATATGCAAATTAAGAAAACTGGTAAACTTTTTAGTTTTTGTTGCGTGGCACCAATTATTATGTCAGGTAAAATAAAATATGCAAACAAGTTTAATAAAATTGGAAATCAAATAGGCTTACTGTTCCAAATTGCTGATGATTTAATAGATTTAAAGGGAAAAACATCAAGTGTTGGAAAAAAAACTAGAAAAGATTTAAAAATGGGAAAAGCTACTTTAATAAGTTTACTAGGTACTAAAAATACTATTAAATACGCAAATAACCTGAAATTAAATATATTTAAAAGTTTAAATAAATTTGGAAAAAAAAGTAGAGATCTAAAAGAAACCATAAATTATATTTTAAGTAGAACAAAATGAGCAATAATTACAAATTTTTAAACAATGTCAATTTTCCAGGCGATATCAGAAAATTATCTCAATCTGAGATAAAAGTTTTGGCTGACGAGGTAAGACATGAATTAATTGAAGTTGTTTCAGAAACTGGTGGGCACCTAGGAGCTGGTCTTGGAGTTGTAGAGCTCACTGTGGTTTTGCATTATATATTTAATACTCCACATGATAAATTAATTTGGGATGTTGGGCACCAAACCTATCCTCATAAAATATTAACTGGTAGAAAAAATAAAATTAGAACACTAAGAAAAGGGAAGGGATTATCTGGTTTTACAAAAAGATCAGAAAGTGAGTATGATCCTTTCGGCGCTGCTCATAGTTCAACTTCTATATCTTCAGCATTAGGAATGGCTGTTGCTAATAAATTGTCAAATAAATCTGATAATGTAATTGCGGTCATAGGTGATGGAGCGATAAGTGCTGGTATGGCATATGAGGCAATGAACAACGCAGGAGAAAGTAAGACTAAAATGATAGTCGTTTTAAACGATAATGACATGTCAATTGCAAAACCTGTTGGAGCAATGAGAAAGTATCTTGCAAAAATTCTGTCTGGTAAAATTTATTTTAGTTTTAGAGAGACATTAAAATTAATCATATCTGCCTTCTCAAAAAGATTTAAAAACAAAGCAGGAAAAGCTGAGGATTTTTTAAGATCTGCAGTTACTGGTGGTACTTTATTTAATTCCATGGGATTTTATTACATTGGGCCAATAGATGGACATGATATTGATACAATGGTTTCTGTATTTAAAAATGCAAAAGAAATTAATTATGATGGTCCAATTTTAGTTCATGTAAAAACTAAAAAAGGAAAAGGTTATAAATTCGCTGAAAAATCAGAAGATAAATTCCATGGAGTTTCAAAATTTAATGTAAAAACAGGAGAACAGATAAAGTCT
This sequence comes from uncultured Pelagibacteraceae bacterium, assembly GCA_902547535.1. Lineage (GTDB taxonomy): Bacteria > Pseudomonadota > Alphaproteobacteria > Pelagibacterales > Pelagibacteraceae > Pelagibacter. The sequence continues at coordinate 63,941 of CACCOB010000002.1, forward strand.
TCATCTAATGCACCATCATATACAAAAGTATTTGCTAACACTTTAATCAAGCATGCTGAAAAGGATAGTAAAGTTGTTGGTATAACAGCAGCGATGCCATCAGGAACAGGTATGGATTTATTTGGAAAAAAATTTCCTAACAGAATGTTTGATGTTGGAATAGCAGAACAGCACGCAGTAACTTTTGCCGCTGGAATGGCTACTGAGGGATTTAAACCATATGCAGCAATATACTCAACTTTTCTTCAAAGAGCTTATGATCAAGTTGTTCATGATGTTGCAATCCAATCCTTGCCAGTTAGATTTGCTATTGATAGAGCTGGACTAGTTGGCGCTGATGGACCAACACATGCAGGCTCGTTTGATATAACATACTTATCAACACTACCAAATTTTGTAGTAATGGCGGCTAGCGATGAAGCCGAACTTGTAAGAATGATCAATACCTCAATAGATATTAATGATAGACCTTCAGCTTTTAGATATCCAAGAGGAAATGGTTTAGGGATTGAATTACCAGAAATAAATGAAAAAATTGAGTTGGGTAAAGGAAAAATTATTAAAACTGGAAAAAAAGTTGTGATTTTAAATTTTGGTGCAAGACTTCATGAGTGTATTTTAGCATCTGAAAATTTATCTAAAAAAGGAATTAATATTTCTATAATTGATGCAAGATTTGCAAAACCTTTAGATGAAAATTTAATCTGGCAAATTGCAACAGAGCATGAAGTTTTAATCACAATAGAGGAGGGATCTATTGGTGGATTTGGATCTCATGTTAGCCAATTTCTTAGTGAAAAAAATCTTCTAGATAGCAATTTAAAATTTAGATCAATGATATTGCCTGATAGATTTATTGATCATGACAAACCAGAGTTAATGTATAAATTTGCAAATCTAGATTCAATTGGAATAGAAAATAAGATTTTAGATACATTAAATTCAAAAGTTTTAATAAAAAAATCTAATTAAATTTTATTTTGAGCAGTGTTCATTAAATAGTGGTCAAGAATTACACAATGCATCATAGCTTCTCCTATTGGGACTGCTCTAATTCCTACACACGGGTCATGTCTTCCTTTAACAGATATTGTTGTATTTTTGCCGAACTTATCAATCGTTTTTCTAGATGATAAAATCGATGAAGTTGGTTTAACAGCAAATGAAATTTTTATTTCTTGACCTGTTGAAATTCCACCCAAAATTCCACCAGCATTGTTTGATTTAAAACTAGTTTTACCTTTTCTTTGTAAAATCTCATCAGAGTTTTCTTCCCCAGTTAGCATAGCTGAATCCATTCCTGATCCAATATTTACCCCCTTTACAGCATTAATGCTCATCATCGCAGATGCTAAATCCATATCTAATTTGGAATATATTGGCGCTCCAAGTCCTAAAGGTACTCCTCTTGCTCTTATCTCAATTATTGCTCCACAAGATGAACCAGCTTTTCTTATGCCGAGTAAATATTTTTCCCAGAGCTTAATTACAGATTTGTCAGGACAAAAAAATGGATTTGTGGATATAGTTTTATCTTTCCATTTGTTTATATCACACCCTAAAATTCCTAATTGTATAACTGCACCGACTGCTTGATATTTAGCACCAATCTTATTTTTCAAAACTACTTTTGCAATTGCTCCTGCTGCAACTCTTGCTGCAGTCTCACGGGCTGATTGTCTTCCACCTCCTCTATAATCCCGAATTCCATATTTTTTAAAATAAGTGTAATCTGCATGTCCTGGTCGAAATTTGTTCTTTATTGTCTCATAATCTCTAGATCTCATGTCTTTGTTATAAATTATTAAAGATATCGGAGTTCCAGTAGTTTTTCCCTCAAAAACACCAGATAAAATATTAATTTTGTCATCCTCTTTTCTTTGTGTTGTGAATTTAGATTGACCTGGTTTTCGTTTATTAAGTTCTTTTTGAATATCACTTTCCTTTATTGGAACATTTGGTGGGCATCCGTCCACAACACACCCAATTGCAGGACCATGAGACTCTCCCCAAGTAGTAAATCTAAATAACTTTCCAAAAGTATTAAATGACATTATCTTACTGTATAAATTATTTTTTTAAAATTATGAACGAAAAAAACTCACTTGGATTAAATCTTTGCTTTAAAGATCATAATAACCCAATAAAACTTTTTGAGGAATGGTTCAATAAAGCGAAAAAAACTGAAATTAATGACCCAAATGCATTTGCTGTAGGTACTGTTAATAAAAAAGGATTTCCAACAGTCAGAATGGTTCTTCTTAAAGATTTTGATAAAAATGGTTTCGTTTTTTATACAAATTTAAAAAGTGATAAAAGTAAAGCCATTAAAAATTCTTCAAAAATTTCCATGTGTTTTCATTGGAAAAGCCTACAAAGACAAATTAGGGTAATTGGTATTGCATCTAAAGTTTCAAAAAAAGAAGCTGATGATTATTATAAATCAAGAGCATATGGAAGTAGAATTGGCGCCTGGGCTTCACAGCAGAGCAGCATTTTAAAAAAAAGAGACGATTTATATAAATCAATAAAAGAATTTAAAAAAAAATTTCCAAATCAAAAAAAAGTACCACGACCAGAGTACTGGTCAGGCTGGAGAATAAAACCTAAAGAAATAGAATTCTGGCTTGATGGTCAAAATCGAATTCATGAAAGATTGAAATACATTAAAAAAACTAGAAGTTGGAAAAAAGTATTGCTAAGCCCTTAGAAATTTCTCTCTATACTAAAAGATGTTAAATTTTTAAGCACATTTTTTTCATCAGATTCCTCAAATACGCTCAAAGAATTAGAAGCTAAATTTATATAATGCTCTGCTTTTTTATAACACTCTTTAATTATGTTATTTTTTTTTATTAGATTTAGAACATATTCTAAATCTTTCTTTTCACGAATTTGTTTTTCAAATAAAGATTTTAATTTTTCTTTTTCAACATCATCTAATTTTTGATAAAGTAGAATTATAGGTAAAGTTACTTTTCCCTCATAAAAATCATTACCAATATTTTTTCCAAATAATTTTAATTCAGAATTATAATCTAATGTGTCATCTGCAATTTGAAATGTGAGACCTAGGTTTTTTCCATAAAATTCTAAAGCATTTTTAAATTTTAAATCTTTTTCTGAAATTATTGCGCCAACTTTAGTAGCTGCTGCAAATAATGATGCAGTCTTTGAGGAAATAATATTAAGATATGTCTCCTCTAACATGTCTATTTCTTTATTGTGTTGCAATTGCAGAACTTCACCTTGAGCAATTTCTGATGATGTGTTAGCCAAAAGTTTAAGTAATTCTAAATTTCCATCTTCAACCATCATTTCAAAACATTTGCTTAAAAGATAATCGCCTACTAAAATTGATGAGTGATTTCCCCATATCTTATTTAAGGTCTTTTTTCCTCTTCTAATTTTAGAGCTATCAATTACATCATCGTGCATTAAAGTTGCTGCATGGATTAATTCAACACATGCAGCCAGATTAACATCTCTTAATCCTTTCTCGTATCCACAAATTTTTGAGCATTGCAATGTTAATAAAGCTCTAAGTCTTTTACCGCCAGTGCTTAAATGATATTTTGTCATCTTTTGAACTAGCTCAACTTTACTTGCTAATCTGGAATTAATTTTTTCTTCAACTAGAATCAATTTATCTTCAACTGAGTTTTTTAAGTCAGTATAAGAATTATTAATTTGTTTTTTTAGCTGTATTACAGTTCCCATGTTTTAAAACTATTATATACAAATTATTAATATACTTATCAATTGACGCACCTTATTCTTTAATTATAACTAGGGTTTATAATATATTTAAAAAATTTATAAAAATTTAAATGTTTTCATTTTTTAAAAAAAAAAAAGTTATTAGCCATCTTAAACTATCTGGCGTTATAGGAAATGTTGGAAAATTTAGACAAGGAATAGATTATTCAAGCCAGGAAGAAATAATTAAAAAAGCTTTCTCACTAAAAAAAGCATTAGTAGTAGCAATTACAATAAACTCACCAGGAGGATCTCCAGTTCAATCACATCTGATATATAAACTTATTAAGGAACAATCAAAAAAAACAAAAAAAAAAGTGATTGTCTTTGCTGAAGATGTGGCTGCATCCGGTGGATACCTGATCGCTTGTGCTGGTGATGAGATATATGCAAACTCAAGTTCGATAATAGGATCAATTGGCGTTATTTCTGCATCATTCGGATTTAAAAACTTAATAGAAAAAATTGGAGTTCAAAGAAGAGTATATACAGCAGGAAAAAATAAAAGTACTTTAGACCCTTTTCTTGATGAAAAAGAAGAGGATATAAATCGGTTAAAAAATATTCAATTAGAAATTCATCAGGACTTTATTGATGTCGTTGAGGAGAGTAGAAAAGAAAAACTAAACAAAAACTCTGGTATTGAACTTTTTTCAGGTGAGTTTTGGGCTGGAAAAAAAGCAAAAGAATTAGGTTTAATCGATGGTTTGGGTAATGCAGAACAAATATTAAGAGAAAAATATGGAGATCAAATTGAGATTAAGAAATTTGAAAAAAGTAAAGGGTGGTTGTCAAAAAAATTATCATCCTCAGAAAATTATACTGATAAAGTAATCAGTTTATTAGAAGAAAGATCAATCTGGCAAAGGTATGGTCTATAAAACAAAAAAAAAAACTTTATCTTTTCAAGACACAATCTTTAATTTACAAAAGTACTGGTCAAAAAAAGGTTGTGTAATATTACAACCGTACGATCTAGAGGTAGGAGCTGGAACATTTCATCCAGCAACCACTCTAAGATCGCTTGGTCCAAGACCATGGAAAACTGCATATGTTCAACCATCACGTAGACCGACTGACGGAAGATATGGTGACAACCCCAATAGATTACAACATTACTATCAGTTCCAAGTATTAATTAAACCCTCGCCAAAAGAAATAAAAAAGATGTATTTAAATAGCCTGTCATCAATAGGTATTAATTATGAGGAACACGATATAAGATTTGTTGAAGATGACTGGGAAAGTCCTACTCTCGGAGCAGCAGGCCTTGGATGGGAAGTTTGGTGTGATGGTATGGAAGTAACGCAGTTTACCTACTTCCAACAAATGGCTGGAGTTGAATGTAAACCTGTATCTGTCGAAATTACATATGGATTAGAGAGATTGTGTATGTTTATTCAAAACAAAAAAAGTGTTTTTGACTTAATTTGGAATGATGAAGGAATAACTTACAAAGATGTTTTTCATAAGTCAGAGAAAGAATTTTCAGCATATAATTTTGAATATGCCAACACTGATAATTTATTTAAAATATTTGAAATGCTTGAAGAGGAGACAAAATTTCTAGTTGAAAAAAAAATTTCACTTCCAGCATATGATCAATGTTTAAAATGTAGCCATGTGTTTAATATTCTAGATGCTAGAGGGGTGATAAGTGTAGCACAAAGGGCTGAATATATTGCAAGAATAAGGGAACTAACTAAATCAATTGGGAAAGTTTGGATTGAAAGCCAAAGTTAATGTCAGAATTATTTGTAGAGCTATTTAGTGAGGAAATTCCTGCAAAGCTTCAGATAAATGCAAGGAATGAGTTAAAAAAAAATATTAAAAATTTTTTTATTGATAACCAAATTAAATTTAATGAAGATTTCAATGTTTATTCAACACCAAATAGACTAGTTCTCCATATTGATAAAATCCCTAATGAAATTAAACTCAACTCAGAGGAAATTAAAGGTCCAAATATAAATGCTCCCGAAAAAGCTTTAGAGGGATTTATTAGATCAAACAATACAACATTAGAAAAAATTTTTAAAAAAAGTACTGAGAAAGGTGAATTTTACTTTTTTAAAAAAGAGTCTAGAAAAATAAAAGTATCAGATTTGTTAGAAAAAAATTTAAGTGAAATCTTAACAAAGATAACTTGGAATAAATCTATGAAATGGGCAAATTATGATCTTTACTGGGGAAGACCTCTTAAATCCATTTTAGCAATATTTAATAAAAAACCTCTTAATTTTGTTTTTAACCACATAAATAGCTCTAACAAAACTTTTACAGATAAATCACTAGAAGAAGGTATGAAAATTTTTAACGACTTTAATTCGTATATAAAATTTTTTAAACAAAAAGGTATTTTAATTGATCAAGATTTAAGAAAAAAAATAATACAGAATAAGATTAATGAAATAATTAATAAAAAAAATTTAAAAATCGAACAGAATGAAAGGCTTATAGATGAAATAGTAAATATAGTTGAAAAACCAGCAGTAATTATTTGTGATTTTGACAAAAAATTTTTGAATGTACCTAGTGAAATATTGATTACGACTATGCAGAGCCATCAAAAATATTTACCAACTTTTGATAAAAAAAATAATCTTTCAAATAATTTTTTTGTAGTTTCAGATATAAGAGACACAAAAGGGTTTGTTAAATTAGGAAATGAGAGAGTGATCGAGGCAAGATTAAGAGATGCTGAGTTTTTTTGGGAAAAAAATAAAACCCAAAATTTAGTTAAACAAGTAGATAAATTAAAAAATATAAATTATTTTAAAGGTTTAGGTTCATACTTTGACAAAATTCAACGCATGAGAAAGTTATCATCATTAATTTCTGATGATTTTTTAATTAGTAAAGAAAAAATTGAAATAGCCTCATCAATTTGTAAAGTTGATTTAATGTCAGATCTTGTTGGAGAGTTTCCGGAGCTCCAAGGTATTGTTGGAGGTCATTTTGCAAAGTTTCAAGGCTTTGATAAAGAAGTTTGTCTTGCAGTATCTGAACAATATTTGCCTAACGGAATGGAAAGCAAATTACCAAAAAAAATGTATAGTGTTGCTTTATCTTTAAGTGATAAAATAGATTCACTAGTAGGTTTTTTTGGAATTAATCTGAAACCTACTAGTTCAAAAGACCCATATGCCATAAGAAGAATGGCTGTAAGTCTTGTCAGATTAATTGTTGAAAATGAAACAAAAATCAAACTAAAAGATTTAATTGTTTACAACTGTTCATTATATAGAGATCAGGGCTATGAATTTGATACTAAAAAGATACAAAACGAATTAAGTGATTTCATAATTGAAAGATTAAAAAATTATTTAAAAGAAAGAAAAATAAGACAAGATATAATTGAAAGTTCAACATTTTTGCTTGGATTGGATGATTTATTAAAGGCTTATAAAAAATCTTTATGTTTAAATAAAAATATTAAAAAAGAAATCGGCTTTGAAACTATTGCAGCATACAAGAGATCTTCAAATATTTTAAATACTGAAAAAAAAATATCTATTGAATCCCTTGGTTTTGCAGATCCGGGTTTATTTAAAAATGATTACGAGAAAAAATTATACAAAAAAATAAATGATATAAGAAAATATTTTTTGAGCATTGGAAAAGACGAAAATTACGAGGAAAGTCTGAAAATTTTATCAAGCATTAAGAATGAGGTAAACGATTTTTTTGATAATGTTATTGTCAATGATGAAGATATAATAATTAAAAAAAATAGATTAGAATTATTGAATATGTTGTGTAAAACTTTTGATAACTACTTTAATTTTTCAAAGATAGAAGCCTAGTATGAAAAAATTTATATTTAATTTTAAATCAAATAAAATAAAAAATATTAAATTGCCAAAAAAAATTCTTGGTGGCAAAGGTGCAAACCTTTCTGAGATGAGAAGAATGGGGCTACCTGTACCCCCCGGTTTCACAATATCTACTGAGGTTTGTGATTTGTTTTATAAGAATAAAAAAAAGTTAAATAAAAAAATACTTAATGAAATTAATAAAGAATTAAAATTTATTGAAAAAGACTCAGGAAAAAAATTTGGAGATATAAAAAATCCCCTTCTAGTATCAGTAAGATCTGGAGCTAGGGTTTCTATGCCCGGTATGATGGATACTATTTTAAATCTAGGTCTAAATGATAATACGGTAATAGCACTTGCAAAAAAAACCTCAAATATAAGATTTGCAAATGATAGTTATAGGCGTTTTATTCAAATGTATTCTAATGTAGTATTGGGGATCGAAGGCTATCATTTTGAAGATATAATTGAGAACTATAAATTAACAAAAGGAGTATTGCTAGACACAGAATTAGATGAGTACGACTGGGAAGCTTTAATAAAAGATTTTAAAAACATTGTAAAAGAAAAAACAAAAAAAGATTTTCCTCAAAATGTCAATGAACAACTGATAGGGGCTATTAGTGCAGTTTTTTTATCTTGGGAAAGTCATAGAGCAAAAGTCTATAGAAAATTAAATCAAATACCTTCGCATTGGGGTACAGCAGTTAATGTACAATCAATGGTCTTTGGAAATATGGGAAATGATTGTGCAACAGGTGTAGTATTTACTAGAAATCCATCTGATGGATCAAAAAATATTTATGGTGAATATTTAATAAATGCACAGGGTGAAGATGTTGTTGCTGGAACTAGAACACCACAACATATTACAAAAAAAGCAAAGGTTAAATCAAAAGAAAATCTTAAGTCAATGGAGGAGTCAATGCCAAAGACATACAAGCAACTAAAAAATATATTAATCAAATTAGAAAAACATTACAAAGATATGCAAGATGTTGAGTTTACTGTTGAAAACAAAAAACTATGGATACTTCAAACACGCTCTGGAAAAAGAACAGCTAAGTCCGCTGTTAAAATAGCTGTAGATATGGTTAAAGAAAAATTGATTACTAAAAAAGATGCAATATTACGAATAGAACCTAATTCTTTAGATACTTTGCTTCATCCAACATTAGATGTGAAAGAAAACTTAGAAGTTATTGGGTCAGGCCTTCCTGCATCACCAGGTGCTGCAAGTGGAAAAGTTGTTTTCACGTCTGAAGAGGCTGAAAGACTAAATAATATGATGCAAAGTGTAATATTAGTTCGTGTAGAAACTTCACCTGAAGATATACATGGTATGCACGCAGCAAAAGGAATACTTACCTCAAGAGGAGGCATGACAAGTCATGCCGCAGTAGTTGCTAGAGGGATGGGAAGACCATGTGTTTCTGGATCTAGTGAAATAGAAATTGATTATGAAAATAAATTATTCAAAACAAATAACAGAGTAATCAAAGAGGGAGAAATAATTACAATTGATGGTTCAACAGGGAGAATAATTATTGGTGAGGTAAAAACAGTTAAGCCAGAAATATCAGGCAATTTCTCAAAAATAATGCGTTGGTCTGATGATTTTAGAAAATTAAAGATTAGAACTAATTCGGAAACGCCATTGGATAGTAAAACTGCTAGAGAATTTGGTGCAGAGGGTATTGGTTTATGTAGAACCGAACACATGTTTTTTGAAGAAGAAAGAATATTATCAGTAAGAGAAATGATATTATCAAAAACAATAGAAGATCGATCTAATGCACTTAAAAAGCTATTACCACATCAAAAAAATGATTTTATTGAAATATTTAAGATAATGAAAGGTTTACCGGTAACAGTAAGATTGCTTGATCCACCACTACATGAATTTTTGCCAAAAAGTAATAATGAAATTAATGATGTTGCAGTTTCTCTAAATATTCCCGTTAAAGATCTTGAAGTTAGAATTTCAGAACTTCATGAACAAAATCCAATGCTAGGTCATAGAGGTTGTAGATTGGCAATTTCATTCCCCGAAATTTATGAGATGCAGTGTACTGCAATTTTTGAAGCTTTAGTGGAATGTAAAAAACAAAAAATTCAATCAACTATGCCGGAAATCATGATACCTTTAGTTTCAACAGAGGCAGAAATAAAAATTATGAAAGATTTAGTCATTAGGGTTGCAAAAAAAGTTCAAGATGAGAATAAAATTAAAATTGATTTTTTAGTTGGAACAATGATTGAATTGCCGAGAGCGGCAATAAAGGCAAAAGATATTGCTAAACACGCTGAATTTTTTAGTTTTGGAACTAATGATTTAACTCAAACTACATTTGGAATTAGTAGAGATGATAGTGGTAAATTTCTTAACGATTACATCGAGAACAAAATTTTTGACATTGATCCTTTTGTGTCGATTGATGATGGAGTTGGAGATTTAATAAAAATTGCAACTGAAAAAGGAAGAAAACAAAACAAAAAAATTAAACTTGGAATTTGTGGTGAGCATGGCGGAGATCCTAAAAGCATAGGATTTTGTGCAAAAACTGGATTAGATTATGTGTCTTGCTCTCCATACAGGGTTCCAGTTGCAAGATTAGCTGCAGCTCAAGCTCAAATAAAAAAAAATTAAATCTCTAATTTTAAATCCAAGGCTTGAATACTATGTGTTAACTGACCCACTGATATTCTATCAACTTTTGTTTCAGCTATTTTTTTTACATTTTTTAAAGTTATTCCTCCAGAGGCTTCAGTCTCATATTTGCCTTTTGCATATTTAATAGCCAACCCTAGAGTTTTCGGACTCATATTATCAAACAGAACTGTATTAAAATTAAGTCCATTTATTCTTTTAAATTGCTTCAAGGTGTCTACCTCGACAGTAATTTTTCTTCTTTTTTTATTTTTAATTGCTTTTTTTACTATTTCTTCAAATTTCTTTGATGAAGCTAGATGATTGTCTTTAATTAAAAATTCATCACTTAAATTAAATCTGTGGTTTGTCCCACCTCCTAATTTTACAGCATATTTTTGAATAACTCTTAGATTGGGAATTGTTTTTCTAGTGCAACAAATTTTTGTTTTCTTACCTACCTTTTTTACAAATTTATTAGTTTTAGTTGCTATACCTGAGATATGAGAGAGAAAATTTAGAGCAACTCTTTCCCCAATTAATATATTTTTAATTTTACCTTCAATTACAGCAATTGTAGATCCTTTATTAACTTTTGATCCTTCTTTTTTTTTAATATAAAATTTAATATTTCTGTCTAATAACTTAAAAGTTTGTTTAGCAAATTCTAATCCACCTATAATACCTTTTTCATTGCTAATTAGTTTAACTTTTGAAATTAAATTGTTATTTAATAGATTTGTTGTAATATCTCCAGACGGATATAGATCCTCATTAAGAGCTAACTTACAGGTTGATCGGATAAAATTTTTACTTAATTGTATTTTTGGCACAGAATTTATCTGCCTATTTCAGCCATTCTCTCTACTGATTTCCTAGCTTTCTCAATTGTTTTGTGGTCCATTATTAATTCGTTGGTTTCATTTTCTAAACAATCAAGTATTTTTGGCAGTGTGATTCTTTTCATGTGAGGACATAAGTTACAAGGTCTAATAAATTCTACATTAGGATTATCAATTTGAACATTATCACTCATTGAACATTCTGTAACCATCATAACTTTTTCAGGTTGATTATCTTTTACGTACTTAATCATTCCACTTGTTGAGCCAGCAAAATCACTTGCTTTTATTACATCAGGAGGACATTCAGGATGAGCGATAATTTTAATTCCTGGATTATTTTTTCTTATTTCATTAATCTCTTCATCATTAAATTGCTCATGAACCTCACAAGTTCCTTTCCATGAAATAATTTCTACATCAGTTTGAGAAGCAACATATTTTGCTAGATAGTCATCTGGTAAGAAAATTACTTTTTTTACACCTAAGGAGTTTACAATTTTAACAGCATTTGCGGATGTGCAGCAAACATCTGTTTCTGCCTTTACGTCTGCAGAAGTATTTACGTATGAAACCACAGGAACACCTGGATATTGTTTTTTTAAATTTCTTACATCTTCTCCAGTTATAGATGAAGATAAAGAACAACCAGCTTTCATGTCTGGCAGCAAAACTTTCTTATTTGGACTCATTAATTTTGCAGTCTCCGCCATGAAATGAACTCCACACATCACAATTATATCTGCCTCAGTTTTTGCAGCTTCAATCGCTAAGGCTAGTGAGTCTGCTGAAAAATCAGATATACCATGATATATCTCAGGAGTTTGATAATTATGTGCAAGAATTACTGCATTCTTCTCTTTTTTGAGTTTGTTAATTTTGTAAATGTATGGTGCATGTGTAGCCCACTCTATTTCTGGAATTGATTTAGAAACCTTCTTATAAATAGGATCTGTTGCTATTTTAATTTCAGTTGTGAATTGCATAATAAAACTTATCAACTTGAAATAGTATTGTCATTCATTTAATCTGACGCATGATTTGCGGCCATGCTGAAATTGGTAGACAGGCACGGTTGAGGGCCGTGTGAGCTTAGCTCATGAGAGTTCGATTCTCTCTGGCCGCACCAATTTTAATTAAAGCATTGAATTAATTAGTATTTCTTAAATTTCGAGTAATAAAAATGAACAATCTTGTGTATAATAAACCCTCAATCTAAAGAATTTGATGATAAAAAATCCAATAATTAATGAACTTATAAAGCTAAAATTGATCAATAAGTCAGATTTAAATATTATAAGTGAATCTACTAGAGATAAAAAAATAAGAGTAATTAAAGATAAAAAATCTAAAATTATTTTTCTGGAAAAGTTTGCCTCAAATAACAACTACTATAAATACCTAAGATATAATGACAATGACAGGAAAAATATAGATAAGGTTAAAAAAATTACTAAAGTTAAAACATTAACTGGAATAGTAAAAACACCCATAATTGATGATGACTTGAGGAGATTTAACCAATTTAAAAATTTTCTTAAAAATAAAGAAATTCTAGACTTTGGTTGTGGATGGGGTGGATTTTTAAATAAAATTAAAAATGCAAAGTCAATAAATGGAGTAGAGTTAAGAGTTGAATGTATTGATTATATAAAAAATAAATTTAAAAAAATTAAAATATTTAATAACTTAAATTTAGTAACAAAAAAATTTGATATTATTACAGCATTCCATGTTTTGGAACATATTCCATATCAAATAAATACACTGAAACTGCTAAAATCAAAACTTAAAAGGAATGGAAGAATAATTATAGAGGTTCCTCATGCAGAAGACTTTTTAATTTTACAAGATGAATTAAAAGAATTTAAAAAGTTCACATTTTGGAGTGAACATTTAATTCTCCACACTCACACATCTCTCAAAAAGGTTCTTCAACAATCTGGATTTAAAAATATCAAAATAAAATATTTACAGAGATACAATTTTGCAAATCATTTAGGTTGGTTTTTAAAGAAAAAACCTGGCGGACATAATAGCTATGCAAATATAACAAGTTACAAACTGGATAAAGAATATAAAAATAATCTTACTCGTTTACGACAAACAGACACATTAATTGCCGAAGCAAATATTTAATTTTTTTATGTTTATAAAGATCATAAAGTTATTTATTCCAGAAATTATTTTTCTTATTTATAGAAAACTTTTTAAAACTAAAAAAAAAAAATTTTTGTTTGATGGTCATTCTAAATTATTTAAAGACTCTATTTCTAAAGAAACAATTTATGGAGAATATGGTTGTGGACTTTCAACTTGCTACGTTTCAAATAATTTTGAAATTCCAATATATTCAGCAGAATCAGATTTAAATTATATAAACAAAACAAAAAAACTTTTAAAATTTAAAAATACTAAATTTATTTATGTTAATATTGGAATTGTAGAAGAAGGTAGCTTTGGAAGACCTTTAGACTTTTCCATGAGAGAAAACTTTATGGTTTATGCCAATTCAATTTGGGAAAATGAATATAAGCCTAACTTTGTACTTATAGACGGTAGGTTAAGGGTTCTTTGTTTTCTAATTTCTTTAAAAAGATGCAATAATAATACAACAATTATATTTGATGATTATGTAACTAGAAAACATTATCATATAGTAGAAGAGTTAATAAAGCCTAAGTTGAATGATATGAGACAAAGTTTATTTTACGTAGAAGATAAAAAAAAAATTGATACGAAAAAATTAGAATTTCTTATTAATAAATTTAATTATGTTCTAGATTGAATTATTGGGTGTTCGTATAGGGGCGTTCTGTTGCCAGGTGCCCCGAACTATGTATCCGTGTTCACCAATAAACACACCTAAATACTACCATTAATAGAACACCAATCAAGGAACTTGTGACGCCACCATGACGCCAAATATTGGAAGAGGGGTCCCAAACAAAGTCCAAAATAGATTTAATTAAAGTTACCCACATACCAATAACTACATAAAGGGGTCCCACTGCTTTAGGTGTATAGCAAGTCGAATAAAGACAGGACAATTGGAAACTTTTTGGTACCATAAATAATTCAATGGCTTGGTATAATATAAATTCTCAGGATAGCGTAACTGCGGAAACTTTAGAAAAAATTAGAACTGAAAGGTGCGGTTTTTGTGGACAAGAAAAACCAGTTAGAAAGAGAATGAAAATATATTTTTCAGAATTTGAAATGGCAGAAAAACCAGTATGTCGAGATTGCTATGTCCAGAATTCAAAAAAGGCAATAGCTACTTAGTTTTAAAGGATATCATACGATAAATATAGGCAGACTCATGGTTCATGATTTGTTAGTCTTGGATCATGAAAATAAGCATGATTAAAAAAAGAGATCAAAGTTAATGCTAGATTGGACGGCCTTCGGTCTAGAGTGTGATAATAAAACTAAATTTCATTTAAGCTATGGTGGAGATGGAATGAATATAACTTTGATAGGCTCTACAATTAATACCTCAGAATTTGTCTCAAGAAGAGAAGATTATTTTGATAAGATTGATAAGTTCAAAAAATGGAGTGTAGTTATATTTCCCCAGGACAAAATTAAAAAAAAAAATTATGGTGAAATATGGCTTTCAGAGGAACAACTACCTGAACCCGATTTCGAAGGCATGTCAGCACAACTTGATATTCATTTGTTTATGAAAGATAATATCTTTAACAGATTGTGTTCCGATATAGCAAATAACGATATTGAATACGTTAAAAAGTTAATCATTTATATGCAAGTAAGCAAAAAAGAAATTATTAAAGAAGATTGCCACAAATTAATTGTTCAGAGTTTCGGGGTAACTTATAATCGTAGAGAAACACTAGATGCACTTTTCTCATAAATTAATATGAAAAAACTTTTAGGGATCATAGTTTTTAGTATTTTGTTTTGCCAAAGTGCAAATGCTGTAATGACTAAATTAAAATGCAAAGATATCATTATGGGAATAGCTTTTGATGACTATATTTATATAAATTTTGATGAAAAAATTATTCAAGTATTTCAAGGATCAGGGGGTAACAAAGTAGAATTTTTTGTTAAAAAAATCGATGAATACGTAGTTGAGTCAGAGGCGAGACCGCTTGTTGAGGGTTCGAAATATAAATCTAAATCTGGAGAATATAAAAAATACACAACCTATATCAGTGATTGGACAGAATGGTGGAGTTCTGATTTTAAAGATCATTTATGGTTAGTTAAAATTGATCGACTTCAAGGGTTTGCAGGAATAGGAGTGTCTGAAGAGCCTATTGATGGTAAAACAGAAAAATTTAATATTGATGATGCATACACAATGGAATGTAAAAAAAGAGGAACATCCAAATTCTAAATAATAAATTTATGAAAAAACTTTTAAGTATTTTAGCTCTGAGTTTGTTTATGAGCGGGAGTGCTTATGCAGAAATTGTCCTTTTAAAATGTGAGTATGAAGACGGTAAACTACAACGGTATAAAAATAACAAACCCCAAAAGGTTGAAAAAGATAACGCAATAAAAGAATATGAAATAAAATTGGACCTTGCTTTAGAGACAGTGACGGATGGACCTGGGACTGGTTATGGTAGCACAGTTTTTTGGAAAGATGATTTTATTACGTGGATGTCCGACAATACTGTTGTAGGTCCTTATGACATGATGACTATTGCTAGTTTAAATAGATTCAATGGTAAATTAATTATAGATCGTAAATCATTTAAAAGAGTTGTAGAAGACGGACACTTTCAAAAAGATTCTAACGGTAATTGGATCAGAAATATAGAGTGGGATTCACAATCTGAATACCAATGTAAAAAACAAGATAAACTATTTTAGATGACACTTAGAGAAATATTCACATCAACTGCTGAAGGTGCAACAACAGTCTTTAATTGGTTTCTAGACACTAATATATTTGTTTTGATCGGAATGTTTGTTTGCTTAGTGATGGGTCCATATTATGCTTTTACACTTCTGAGAGCAAAAGAAACTGGCAAGAAAGTAGTGGGTGGTTTCTTTGCATTAGCATCATTATTTTTTTATTACTTATTAATTGATGTACTGATCTAATAATGAAAAAAGTTATATTAATTTTATTAATTATATTTTGGAACAACATTTCTTTTGCAGAGGTTGTTGATTTAAATTGTAAGTTAGGAGATAGAAAATTCTATGCAGGATTAGACTTTGAAAATTCCAAATGGTTGAATGAAGACGGAACATCAACTTATATGACATATAACGATGATGTAATTGGAACTGTCAAACGTCAAAGCAAAATGGATATAACCCATACACTTTGGATACTTTCAAGAAAAACAGGTGTTGGTGAAATTGCAGGATATGTATTAACTGAGGAGGAATTGGATTTAATATCAAATAAACAAATAGAAGATATTATTTTAAAAGAGATTGGTGATTTGGAAAATAAAGGTTTGGATTCTGCTAGAAATAAATCTTTTGCACAAACAATTGTTGAATATTTATTGAATAGACCAAATAAAAAAGTTGCTGGATATGAAGTACCACCTATTACAACTGAATTTGAATGTGAGAAATCAGAGAAAAAATATAAATTTTAATGGAGTTTTTAGATAATCTTTTTTTTGGTGTTGAATCTAACAATTCGTGGGGACTTATAATAATTGGGATTTTAATTCTAATTGCAGGATCAATAAGAATTAAAGATTGTTTGGATAAAAAAAGAAATTTTTTTATATCTACAATTATATCACTAGGTATTTTAATAGTTAATTGGGTGTTTGTATTATCTCTTTTCTTAGGTGTGGGGCATTTGGGAAGTTATATTAAATCTCTTTATTATATTCCATATTATTTACAGTACGCCTATTTTATCTTTTGTGCTGTTGGTGGATTTTTGTTGTTTTCTTTATTCTATATTTTTAACTATAAGTTTTATGCAAACTATAGAGATAATGGAAAATTAAGTTTTAAGAATAAAGTTAAATCTTAATTAATTTTGTATTTCCTATTTCTCAATTGAGATTAAGAGTTACTTAGTTTTAAAGAGTGTCTTATCCAGGAGTTCCTTTACTAAATCTCTTTTTTCTGACGCCACTGTGACGCCAACCTGTATCTACTTTCTAAAAAGTGTTTATTTTTCTAGCGAACCGAGAATCTGGAAGGGGCGTTCTGTTGCCAGGTGCCCCAAGCCCCGTGACTTAATTAGTAAACTAATTAAGCTGCAAGTGCATAACTTTCGTTAGCATTTATAAATTTGCCCATCACGGCGGAACAATACCGAACGAAAGAACAACTTTTAAACACCCGTCGATCCTAATTCACCCCCATAAGTTGAAAATGGTGGAGGTGGTGGGTACTGCCCCCACGTCCGTAATGGTTATTACGAAATTCGTTTATCGTCATAGTTGGAAAACCAACGCTATTAATATAAAACCAAATAGAAGAGATTCAATAATTTATTCATGAAACTTACAAAAGAACAAATAAACGACATTAAAGATCAACAATCCCAAGAAAATGTAACTAAGAGAGTTACAGCTCCGGAATTAGAAAAAGTATTATATGAGGCAATGCCAGCTTTAGACCACGGCTTTATAAGAGTTATTGACTATATGGGAGATGATAGTTCAATTGTTCAATCTGCAAGAGTTTCTTATGGCAAAGGAACTAAACAAGTTTCAACAGATAGTGGATTGATAAAATATTTAATGCGCCATTGGCATAGCACTCCATTTGAAATGTGTGAAATTAAATATCATGTAAAATTACCAATATTTATAGCAAGACAATGGATTAGACATCGTACAGCAAACGTCAATGAATACTCGGCAAGATATTCAATTTTAGATAAAGAATTCTATTTACCTGATCCACAAAATTTAGCTGCTCAATCAATTGCAAATAGACAAGGTAGGGGTGATGTGATTGATGGAGATCAGGCAAAGGAAGTTTTAGAACTTTTAAAAAATGATGCTGAAAGAACATATGATAATTATGAAACTATGCTTAATCAGAAATTTGATGGGTCTACAATTGACGAAAATAAAAAAGGATTAGCTAGAGAGTTAGCAAGAATGAACCTAACTTTGAATACGTATACCCAGTGGTATTGGAAAACTGATCTTTTAAACTTAATGAATTTTTTAAGATTACGTGCTGATCATCACGCTCAATATGAAATTAGAGTTTATGCAGACATAATGTTGGATACATTAAAAAGATGGGTTCCAATTACTTATGATGCTTTTATGGATTATAGAGTTGGGGGAACTGAAGTTTCAGCTAAAGGTAAAATTATTATTCAAAAGTTATTAAAAGGTGAAAATGTAAACATCGATAATTCTGGACTTTCAAAAAGAGAGTGGAACGAGCTTATGGAAGCTTTTGAAATTAAAGATAAGATTGTTTAATTTGTTCTGCAAATTTTAAATAAATTTTTGTTATTTCGTGATCTGGATCCTTCTCAACAATTGGAGTTCCCATATCTCCATATTTTCCTACATCAGCATTAATTGGAATTTGACCTAAAAATTTTTTTTCAAATTCTTTAGCTGTTCTTTCAACGCCATTCTCACCGAAAATTGTATATTTTTTGCCATCATCCCCTATGAAATGACTCATATTATCTATTAAGCCAATGATATTCACTTTTAATTTATCAAACATCCTAATTCCTCTTTTCACATCTTGTAATGCTATTTCTTGTGGGGTTGAGATTATAATTGCTCCATCAACATTAATTTCTTGTGCAAAAGTTAATTGAGTATCACCAGTTCCCGGGGGCATATCAACAATAATAAAGTCTAAATCTTTCCATCCAACTTTTTGAGTAAAAGTTTTTATGGCACTTGTTACCATAGGTCCTCGCCATATCATTGGAGTTTGTTCATCAGTAAGGAAACCAATGGACATACATTGGATATCAAATTTCATAATTGGTTTTAAAATTTGACCATCGCTCTCAGGCTTTTCATTAATTGAAAACAATTTAGGTAAAGATGGTCCATAAATATCTGCATCTAAAATTCCAACTTTACATCCAACTTTTTTTAGGGCTAAAGCTAAATTTGTTGCAAAGGTTGATTTTCCAACACCGCCTTTTGCACTTGAAATAGCAATAGTAAACTTGGTACCTGGAATAGGGTTCCTTTTGAAGGTTTTTGGCTCAGTTTTTGCCTTCATTGTGTCACTTAGACCTACTTTTTTATCATTCATAAAAATACACTTACCTTGTTTTTAAACATAAAGACACTATATAGAATGTCATAATGACCATTTATAAAAATCAAAGTCCATGGGGTACACCGCCAGGAAGTGGTGGAAGTGGTGGAAACGGCGGAGGTTTCAGAAGAGGCCCAACTCCCCCTAACTTAGATGAGGCAATTAAAAAATTACAAGACACCATAAATAAATTTTCAGGAGGTAGCGCAGGTGGAAAAAAACCCATCCTACTTGGATTGATAATATTAGTTGTTATTTGGGCATTAAGTGGTTTGTATAGAGTTTTACCTGATGAGCAGGGTGTAGTATTAAGATTTGGAAAATTTGTAAATACTACTCAGCCAGGATTAAATTATCATTTGCCATTTCCGATAGAGAGCGTGCTGACCCCTAAAGTTACAAAAGTTAATAGAATGGATATTGGTTTTAGATCAGAAAGAGACAGTGGATTTGGTCAAGGCGGAGGAGTTGCAGACGTACCAGAGGAAAGTCTGATGTTAACCGGTGATGAAAATATTGTTAACATAGATTTCTCAGTATTTTGGGTAATTAAAGATGCTGGTAACTTTTTATTTAAAATACAAGACCCAGAGGGAACGGTTAAAGCTGCAGCCGAAACTGCTATGAGAGAAGTAATAGCAAGATCAAATATTCAACCAATTCTTACAGAAGGTAGAGCGGTTATAGAAAGAGATACACAAGATATTATACAAGGTATACTTGATGAATATGAAAGTGGAGTACAAATTACCCAAGTTCAAACTCAGAAAGCTGACCCACCTGATCAGGTAATAGATGCATTTAGAGATGTCCAGGCTGCTAGAGCTGATATGGAAAGATCTAAGAACGAAGCAGAGGCTTATGCAAATGATGTAATACCAAGAGCTCGGGGAGAAGCTGCGAAAATTTTACAAGCAGCTGAGGCTTATAAAAAAGAAGTTGTTGCAAAAGCGGAAGGAGAGGCAAGCAGATTTTTATCAATTTACGCAGAGTACGCGAAAGCAAAAGATGTAACTCAAGAAAGAATGTATTTAGAAACAA
The DNA here is from genome assembly GCA_902547535.1 of uncultured Pelagibacteraceae bacterium. Lineage (GTDB taxonomy): Bacteria > Pseudomonadota > Alphaproteobacteria > Pelagibacterales > Pelagibacteraceae > Pelagibacter. The sequence goes on from CACCOB010000002.1 coordinate 84,268, forward strand.
TGGAACAAGTCCTTGCAGATATTAATAAGATTATTATCGATAAAGACTCTGGATCTGGTGTAGTTCCATATCTTCCATTACAAGAATTAAAATCGGGGACAAACTAATGAAAGCTGGAAAATTTATATTACCAATAATTATATTAATTGCTGCAACACTTTTTTTTTCAATATTTATAGTTAAAGAGGTAAATCAAGCAATAGTTCTTCAATTTGGTGATCCAAAAAGAATAATATTAAAACCAGGACTTAATTTTAAAATCCCGTTTATTCAAAACGTAGTTTTTTTGGACAAAAGAGTTTTAAATTTAGACACTCCACCAGAGGAAGTAATTGCATCAGATCAGAAAAGGTTAATTGTTGATGCTTTTGCAAGATTTCAAATTGTTGATCCATTAAAATTTTACATATCAGTCGGTAATGAGAGAGTTGCAAGATCAAGACTAGCAACGATCATAAATTCTAGAATTAGGAACGTATTAGGTCAACAAAAGTTACAAACATTACTATCTGAGGATAGATCCAAACAGATGGCTTTGATCCAACAAGGTGTAAATAATGAAGCGGAAAACTTTGGAATAAAAATAGTTGATGTAAGAATTAAAAGAGCAGATTTACCTCAAGCAAACAGTGATGCGATTTTCAGAAGAATGCAAACTGAAAGGGAAAGAGAAGCAAAAGAATTTAGAGCAAAAGGAGCAGAAATGGCTGTAACGATTACATCTACAGCAGATAAAGAAGTTACAGTTATTCTTGCAGATGCTCAAAAAAAATCTGAGATAATGAAAGGGGAAGGAGACGGTCTAAAGAATAAAATTTTTGCAGATGCATTTGGACAAGACCCTGAGTTTTTTGGATTTTATCGAGCGATGCAGGCCTACCAAAAAGCTCTAATTGGTGGAGAAACATCTATGATTTTATCTCCTGATAGTGAGTTTTTTAAATTTTTTGGAAATAAAGAAAATTAAATTAAAAATAATTTAAAATGAGAGAATTGATCATAGCTTTTGGTCTTTTCTTATTCATCGAAGGTGTTGCATATGCCTTATTTCCATCAAAAATGAAAAATATATTAAAAAAATTAGACTTAGTTGCAGATAGACAATTAAGAATAGGTGGTTTAATTTTTGCTTTAATTGGTTTTGTGATTATTTGGTATTTAAAAAAATGAAAAGAATAGTAAAAATTTTCACTGTAATTTTAGTTTCAATAAACTATTTTTCGATCTCATTTGCAAACTCAATCCCATCTTCTTTTGCTGATCTTGCAGAGAGATTGATGCCTTCAGTAGTCAACATATCAACAAGAACAACTGTTACTACAAGATCAAACCCTCTTCCATTTGAATTTCCCCCTGGTTCTCCTTTTGAGGATATGTTTGGTACACCACAACAAAGACAGACTAGTGCTTTAGGGTCTGGCTTTATTATAGATGAAGAAGGTATAGTGATTACAAACAACCACGTTATTCAAGGAGCACAAGACATAGTGGTTAGAGTAAATGGTGATAAAGACTATAAAGCAAAAGTACTTGGAGCTGATGCTGGAATGGATTTAGCAGTTTTAAAAATAGAGTCAGATGAAAAATTTAAACCAGTAAATTTCGGTAATTCAGATAAGTCAAGAATAGGTGATTGGGTGATAGCGATAGGAAATCCTTTTGGTCTTGGCGGCACAGTTACTGCAGGAATAATATCAGCAAGAAATAGAAGCATAGGTTTATCAAGATATGAAGATTACATTCAAACTGATGCTTCAATAAATCAAGGTAATTCTGGGGGACCACTATTCAACATGGCAGGTGATGTCATTGGAATAAATACTGCTATTTTAGGTCAATCAGGTTCAATAGGTATTGGTTTTGCAATTCCATCTAATAGTGCTCAAAAAGTAATTAAACAACTTATAGAATTTGGAGAAACTAAAAGAGGTTGGCTTGGAGTTAGAATTCAAGTTGTTGATCAAGGAATTGCTGATGCAGAAAATTTAGATAAACCAAGAGGAGCACTTGTTGCAAGTGTTGCAGAAAATAGTCCTTCAGACAAAGGTGGTATTAAACCAGGTGATATCATTTTAGAGTTTGATGGGAAACCTATAAATGAAATGAAAGAATTACCAAAGATTGTAGCAGAGACAGATGTTGGAAAAAAAGTTATCGTGAAAGTTTGGAGAAATAAAAGAGAAATAACTAAAGAAATAATTCTTGGAAGATTAGAAACATCTGAAGATTTTAAAGCACAAAAACCAGTAATAACAAAACCCAAAATATCTAGAATAGAGGGTTTAAAAATAGAAGTTCGTTTATTGAATAAAGATGATATTGAGTCAAGAAACTTACCAAAAGGAACAAGTGGTGTGGTAATCACAAAAATAGATAAAGAAAGTCCAATAAATTACTTACAAGTAAACAATATAATTGTAGAGGCTAATAGAAAAAAAATTAATACTATTGGTGATCTTGATAATGTAGTTAAGCTGAAATTAAGAAGTGACGAAAATAATTTATTGATTGCAATATATAATAATCAAAATCAGAGAACATACGTAGGCGTTAAGCTTAAATAGTCAAATGGACCTTAAGTCCAAAATAATTTTAATATCAGGACCCACGGCATCAGGAAAATCTGAATTGGCGATTAAATTTGCTAAAAAAATAAATGGAGAAATAATTAATGCAGACAGTATGCAGGTCTACAAAGAATTAAAAATATTAACAGCCAGACCGATTAAAGAAAATAACAATAAAATTAAACACCATTTATATGGCTTTCAAAGTGTTAAAAATGAATTTTCTACTGGTCAATGGTTAAAATTAGTTAAAAAAAAAATAAAAGAAATAAGAAATAAAAACAAAATACCTATTCTGGTTGGTGGCACTGGTCTCTACTTTAAAGCATTAATAGATGGTTTGGTTAAGATACCGAAAATTCCTAATAAAATTAGAAATAAAATTAGAAATATACAAACAAAAATAGGACAAAAAAAATTTTATCTAAGACTTTTAAAAAAAGATAAATTAATAAAAAACAAGATAGATCCTACAGATGTCCAAAGATCTTTAAGGGCTTATGAGGTGATTTACTTTACAAAAAAATCAATCTTTGAGTGGTATAAAAAAACAAAATCACAATATAAAAAAGACGAATTTTTAAGTATTTATATTGATTATCCTAAAGAGCAATTGGTCAATAAAATTACAAAAAGAGTAGATCAAATGATAAAAGATGGGGCTGTCGAAGAAGTTAAGAACTTTGGAAAGTTGAATTTAAAGAATAATAATAATCTTAATAAAGTTATTGGCATCAGAGAGATCAAAGATTTTATTGATAAAAAAACTTCATTTAAAGAAATGAAACTAAATATTGTAATAAAAACGAGGCAATACGCTAAAAGACAAAGAACTTGGTCTAGAGGTCAGATGAGTGATTGGCAAAAATTTGATCCTAAGGGGCTGCTAAAATTTATAAAAAAATTATAATTTATCTCTACAATAACTTGACCAATGAGTACAACTTCAGCTAGATTGTCTGAATGCCAAAATTATATTCAGGAGCTGAGATTGTATTTAAATGTTTAGAGGATCAGGGCGTCAGTCATATTTTTGGATATCCTGGAGGAGCAGTTCTTCCAATTTATGATGAATTAAAAAATTTTAATTCTATCAAACATATTTTAGTAAGGCACGAACAAGGCGCCGGACATGCTGCGGAAGGTTATGCAAGATCAACAGGTAAACCAGGTGTTTTATTGGTAACATCTGGACCTGGCGCAACAAATGCCGTTACTGCATTGACAGATGCATATATGGACTCTGTCCCATTAGTTTGTATTACAGGGCAAGTTCCAACTCATCTAATTGGAACTGATGCATTTCAAGAGTGTGACACAACTGGAATTACTAGACCTTGCACTAAACATAATTGGCTAGTTAAAGATATTAATGATCTATCAGAGATAATGCATAAAGCTTTCGAAGTGGCAACCACTGGTAGACCAGGACCAGTGTTAGTTGATATTCCAAAGGATATACAATTTCAAAAGACAAAATATAAAAATTATCGAAAAGTAAAAAAGTTAAATGGCAAATCACATGATAATTTTTCTCAAAAAAATATTGATGAACTTATTAAATTAATAAGCAAAGCAAAAAAGCCAATTTTTTACACAGGAGGAGGTGTAATTAATTCAGGACCAAAGGCGAGTGAACTTTTAAGAGAACTTGTGTATGCAACTGGTTTCCCTATAACTTCAACTTTGCAAGGCCTTGGTTGTTTCCCTGCTGATGATAACCAATTTTTAGGAATGTTGGGAATGCACGGAACTTACGAAGCTAATAATGCAATGTATAGTTGTGATCTAATGATTAATATTGGTGCAAGATTTGATGATAGGATTACTGGTAAAATTGATGAATTCTCACCTAAATCAAAAAAAGTTCATATTGATATTGATCCATCGTCTATAAACAAAAATGTAAAGGTGGATTTACCGATAGTTGGAGATATTAAATCAGTATTAACATCAGCACTAAAAACTTTAAAAAAATCTAAAAAGAATTTTTCTAAATCAAATAAACATCAAATATCTAATTGGTGGGAAAAAATACAAAAATGGAGATCTAAACGTTCTTTAGATTATATTGGCAGTGAAGAGACAATTAAACCTCAATATGCTATTGAGAGATTATATGAATTAACTAAAGATAAAGATACGTATATTACAACTGAGGTTGGACAACATCAAATGTGGGCTGCTCAACACTACAAGTTCAATAAACCTAATAGGTGGATGACCTCAGGTGGTCTTGGAACAATGGGATATGGTTTGCCTGCTGCGGTTGGAGTTCAGATAGCGCATCCTAAAAAATTAGTTGTTGATATTGCTGGTGAAGCTTCGGTTTTAATGACTATGCAAGAAATGTCTACTGCAGTTCAGTATAATCTACCAATAAAAATATTTATTTTAAATAATGAGTACATGGGCATGGTAAGGCAATGGCAAGAATTACTACATGATAAAAACTATTCAGAGAGTTACACGGCAGCGTTACCAGATTTTGTTAAAATGGCTGAAGCTTATGGATGTGTTGGAATACGAGCAAAAACACCAGAGGAATTAGACGACAAGATTATTGAAATGTTAAATACTGATAGACCAGTAATATTTGATTGTCTTGTAGACAAACAAGAAAATTGCTTCCCAATGATACCATCTGGAAAACCACATAATCAAATGTTACTAGGTCCCAAAGATCAAAAAGATAAAAAAATCACAGGAAAAGGAAGAACTTTAGTTTAAGATGGCTAGCTCAAAATCGGCTTATAGTATTGCTGGAAAAAAACAGAAAAACGATACCCATATAATAGTAGTTTGGGTAGATAATGAAGCTGGAGTTTTAGCTAGAGTAGTGGGTTTATTTTCTGGAAGAGGTTATAATATAGAGTCTTTAGCCGTAGCTGAGGTTGATCAAAAAGAAAATATCTCAAGAATTACAATAGTTACAACTGGAACACCTCAAGTGGTCGACCAGATTAAACTTCAACTAAAAAAATTGGTACCTGTCCATAAAGTTGCAGATTTTAAAAGAGAAGATAAAAATGTTATTTTTAAAGAAATGGCTCTATTTAAATTTGTTGCTAACAGTGAAAAATTAATAAAAGCATTTAAAGCGTGCAAAAACTTCAATCCTGTTGTATTGGATGAAACAAAAAAGTCAAAAGTAATTCAAATTACCGCTTTAAGAAGAGAAATAGACAAAATGTCAAAAAATTTAACAAAATTTGGTTTAGTAAGTGTTTCTAGAACAGGTGCTGTTGCAATGACTAGAGGATCAGATGTATTTAAATAATTAAAGGAGATAGCTATGAAAATGTTTTATGAAAAAGATACAGATGTAGATTTAATAAAAGACAAAAAAATTGCAATTTTTGGATATGGAAGTCAGGGGCATGCTCATGCTCTTAATTTAAGAGATAGTGGAGTAAAAGAAGTGGTAGTTGCTCTAAGAGAGGGTTCATCTAGTATTGCAAAAGCAGAATCAAAAGGTTTAAAAGTCATGAATTTATCTGATGCAGCAGAGTGGGCAGACGTAGTAATGATATTAACACCCGATGAACTTCAAGCTGCCATTTATAAAAATCATATTGAGCAAAGAGTTAAAGAAGGAACTTCTATTGCATTTGCACATGGTTTAAATGTTCATTATGATTTGATTAAAGCTAGAAAAGACCTAGATGTTTTTATGGTAGCTCCTAAAGGACCAGGTCATTTAGTCAGAAGTGAATATGAAAAAGGTGGAGGAGTACCTTGTTTATTTGCTGTTCATCAAGATGGATCAGGCAAAGCAAGGGATCTTGCTATGTCTTATGCATCTGCAGTTGGAGGTGGTAGATCTGGTATTATTGAAACTACATTCAAGGACGAGGTAGAAACAGATTTATTTGGTGAACAAACTGTTTTGTGCGGTGGATTAGTAGAATTAATTAAAAATGGTTATGAAACTTTAGTTGAAGCTGGTTATGAACCTGAAATGGCATATTTCGAAACAGTCCATGAAGTTAAATTAATAGTAGATTTAATATATGAAGGTGGAATTGCAAATATGAACTATTCTATTTCAAATACTGCTGAATATGGAGAATATCAATCGGGTCCAAGAATAATTAAAAAGGAAGAAACCAAGCAAAGAATGAAGGAAGTTTTGGCAGAAATTCAGTCTGGTAAATTTACAAAAGAATGGATGGATGAATGTAAAAATGGTCAAAAAAATTTCCTTGCTACAAGAGCTAAGTTAGCGGAACATTCAGTTGAAAAAGTAGGAGCCGAATTAAGAGCTATGATGCCATGGATTTCTAAAAAGAAATTAGTTGATAGCGATAAGAAGTAGATCGATTACTGTTTTTTTTGGCATAAATTAGCCAATTTATTTTGCAATCTGAGCGTGAGCATGTATGATGCTGAAGCTTAAATTAATAAAATGACTGATAAAAATAGAGTTTATATTTTTGATACTACGATGCGAGATGGAGAGCAATCTCCTGGTGCATCAATGAGTTTAGAAGAGAAAATTCAAATAGCAAGAGTTTTTGACGAACTTGGAATAGATATTATTGAAGCTGGATTTCCAATAGCATCCCCAGGGGATTTTGAGGCAGTAACTGAGGTAAGTAAAATTTTAAAAAAATCGATACCTGCTGGTTTAGCAAGACACTCAAAAAAAGATATTGATAGATGCTATGAGGCTCTCAAACATGCTCCAAGATTTAGAATTCATACTTTTATTTCCACAAGTCCTTTACACATGAAGCATAAGCTTAATAAATCACCAGAGGAAGTTTATGAAGCAATAAAACAAAATGTAACTTATGCAAGAAAGTTTACCGATGACGTGGAATGGTCTTGTGAGGATGGCACCAGAACAGATATGGATTATATGTGTAAGACAGTAGAACTAGCGATAAAATGTGGCGCTGGAACTATTAATATCCCTGATACTGTTGGCTATACTATACCATCTGAATTTACAAAAATTATTGAAACTTTATTGAATAAAGTTCCAAACATAGATAAAGCAATTCTTTCAACCCATTGTCATAATGATTTAGGATTAGCAGTTGCAAATTCTTTAGCAGGAGTCCAGGCTGGCGCTAGACAAATAGAATGTACTATAAATGGTCTAGGAGAAAGAGCTGGAAATGCAGCACTTGAAGAAGTTGTAATGGCTATGAAAACAAGACCTGACTTAATGCCTTTTGAAACAGGAATAGAAACTACTCTTTTAAGTAAAGCGTCAAAAATTGTATCAAATGCTACAGGATTTCCAGTTCAATATAATAAGGCTATTGTTGGAAAGAATGCTTTTGCTCATGAGGCAGGAATCCACCAGGATGGAATGCTAAAAAATAGACAAACTTATGAAATTATGACCCCAGAAAGTGTTGGAGTCCAACAAACATCATTAGTAATGGGAAAACATTCAGGCAGACATGCATTTAAAGATAAATTAACTAGTTTAGGCTACCCAGATCTTACTGATGATATCGTGGATAATGCATTTGCTAAATTTAAAATCTTAGCTGATAAAAAGAAACATGTTTATGATGAGGATATAATTGCTCTAATAGATGATAGTTTGATAATCGACAATAAAGTAAATGCAATTAATCTTAAATCTTTAAAAGTATTTGCTGGAACAGGAGAGCCTCAAAGGGCTGAAATGACATTAGATGTTTTTGGTGAAATTAAGCAAGCATCCGAGAACGGTGATGGACCAGTAGATGCAATTTTCAAATGCATTAAGAAACTGTATCCTCATGAAGTTAACTTACAACTTTACCAAGTTCATGCTGTTACCGAAGGAACAGATGCTCAAGCAACAGTAAGTGTAAAAATTGAAGAAAATGGAAAAACTACTGTTGGACAAGCCGCAGATACAGATACCTTAGTTGCATCTGCTAATGCCTATATAAATGCTTTAAATAAAATGATTATTAAAAGGGATAAAACTGCACCTGGACAAAATTTAGATAATCAAAAATATGAAAACCAAAAAATGAAAGGTATTTAAAAATGACAATGTTTACCAACCTGAAAAAACTATGGAGTCAAGATATGGCGATAGATCTTGGCACAGCAAATACATTAGTAGTATTAAAGGGTAAAGGAGTTGTTTTAAATGAGCCATCGGTAGTTGCGGTAGTTGAAAATAAAGGAAAAAAATCAGTTTTAGCAGTTGGCGATGAGGCAAAAACAATGCTTGGAAGAACTCCAGGAAACATTCAAGCTATCAGACCATTACGTGATGGAGTTATTGCAGATTTTGTTGTCACTGAAGAAATGATTAAACATTTTATTAAAAAAGTTCATAAAAAAACTTTGGCGAATCCAAGAATTTTAATTTGTGTGCCTACTGGCTCTACCCCAGTTGAAAGAAAAGCTATTCAAGATAGTGCTCTAGCAGCTGGAGCGCGTAAAGTAAATTTAATTGAGGAACCAATTGCAGCGGCTGTGGGAGCAGGACTTCCAATCTCAGAAGCTACAGGCTCAATGGTTGTTGATATAGGTGGTGGTACAACGGAAATTGCTGTTTTATCTTTGGGTGGCGTAGTTTATTCCGAATCTTTAAGGGTAGCAGGAGATGCAATGGATAATTCTTTAAAAGAATATATGAGAGAAGAATACAACCTAATGATAGGTGATAGTACAGCTGAAAAAATTAAAAAAGATATTGGTACAGCAATACCAACAAATAATAATACTTATCCAGTAAAAGGAAGAGATCTAAGATCTGGGACACCTAAGGAAGTAAATATTTCAGAAGAAGATACAGCCGAAGCACTAAACCCAATCTTAAAAGATATTGTGTCTGCTATCAAAAAAGCTTTAGAGAATACTCCACCAGAACTATCTGCAGATTTAGTAGATATGGGGTTGACTTTGACAGGTGGTGGATCTCTATTAAATAATATTGATAAAAGATTTTCTAAGGAAACAGGTTTACCTGTAAACGTTGCTGATGATCCTTTATCTTGTGTTGCAATTGGAACTGGCAAAGCATTAGACCAAGAGGAAACTTTTTCATCAGTCTTATCTGAGTATTAATTAAAATGTCTAGAGAAATGGGCAGAGATGATTTCGTTATATCTGCTCGTTCCGTCTTTTTGAAAAAAGGAAATAGGCAAAAGTTTTCTTTATTAACGCTTATTATAATATCAATAGTTATTCTATCTTTAGAGTACTTTAAATCTGGTCCTATAAACCAGATAAGGATGATTACTAAAGATATTATTATAAAATCTTCATATGTTGCTTCTGTTCCTTTCAAATCAATTTCAAAAACATATTCCACAGCAATTGATCATTTCAATATGTATGATGAGTATGAAAAGTTAAAAAAAGCAGAAATAAAAAAAAAAAACTTAATATTAGAAAATAATTTTTTTAAGGAAGAAAATCAAAGATTAAAAAAGCTAATAGACGAAAAAAATCTTTATAATAATGAATTCTATATAACTAAAGTGCTGTTAGATCAGAAAAGTCCATATTTAAGATCTTTGCTAATAAATAAAGGTTTTAAACATGGAATAAAATTAGGTGCTGCGGTCAGAAGTGAATCTTACTTTATAGGTAAGATTGTAGACTCAAACTATCTTACCTCAAGAATATTACTCATAAGTGATTTAAATAGTAAAATTCCTATTATAATTGAACCTGGTTCAATAAGTGCAATTTTATCAGGTACTGGAAATAACGAATTAGGCGAAATTGAATATTTGCCTGAGAATAATAATATTAAAGAAGGTGGGATAGTTTATACGTCTGGATCAGATGGAGTAATTTCATCAGGTATACCTATTGGAAAAATTCTTTTGGATAACAATTTGATTAAAGTTGATTACTTTGCAGATTTTACCCAAATTAATTTTGTAAAGGTTTATTACAAAAAGTGAGCATTATAAACAAAACTTATTCAAAGTTTCTAACAATTTCTCCAGTTGTAATTTTATTTATATCTACACTTTCAAATTCAAAATACAATTTTACTTATGATGAAAATTATTTAAGTTTTAACATTAGTTATGTAATTGTTTTTTTTTGGAGCTTAAAAAGACCTGAATATTTTGGGTATGGATTTATTTTTTTAGCAGGTATATTGAATGATGTAATTCAAAATAATCCTCTAGGAATTTCCTCAGTTGAATATTTATTAATTTGTGTGTTAACAGCTTTTGTTAGAAGAAGAATAATATTGCAAAATTTAATTTATGATTGGGTATTTTTTCTAATTTCAATTTTAATTGTAGGATCAATAAATTATATTATATTAGTATACATATTTAAAATTCCGATAGTATATAACGGCTTGTTATTAGGATTGTTTGCGACCTTTCTAATTTATCCTATACTTGCCAAAATACTGAGTTGGATTGATAATATCGTTCAAGCAAATATTAATGATAAAAAAAACTAGTAATTTAGATAAAAATAAAACTATTAATAGAAGACTTTTTATCCTCGGGTCAGCAAAAGTAGGACTATTAGGATTAATAACTTCAAGATTATATAATCTTCAGATTTCTGAAAAAATAAAATATGAAACTTTGTCTGATAAAAATAGATTTAGAGAATGGAAGACACCACCAAAACGTGGTGTAATTACAGACTTTTATAATAATATAATTGCAGACAATAAAAGAGTTTATCAAGTATATCTGTCTTTAGATGAAACAAAAGATTTTAATAGTTCTATATTTAAATTAAAAAATATAATTGGTTTGACTAATGATGAATTAAGTAAAATTTATGAAAAAAAACAAAAAATTAAACCTTGGGATTCCATCTTGGTATCTGAAAATTTATCTTGGGAAAAATTTTCAAAATTAAATTTATATCTACATGAAATCGAGGGTGCTAAGCCTGTTTTATCTACTTCTAGATATTACCCTTATTCAAATGATTTAGTTCATATAATTGGGTACGTTGGAGAGGCGAGCGCAAATGATATCACTAAGAATAAAAAAATTGAGAAAAATTTTGTTCCTGGCTTAAAAGTTGGTAAAATTGGGATTGAAAATTCAACTGACCAAATATTAATTGGAAATTATGGTATAAAAAGATTTGAAGTAAACTCCTCAGGAAAAAAAATAAGAGAAATCAGTTATAAAAAGGAAACACAAGGAGAAAACCTTAGAACAACTATTGATATTGAGGTTCAAAGACTTGCACAAAAACTTCTTGATAATAAAGCAGGCTCTATTTGTGCTATGGATATTTTCAGTGGTGAAATAATTGCTCTCGCATCATCTCCAACTTATGATCCAAACAAATTTACATATGGCATAAACAAAAAAGATTGGAATGAAATTAAAAACAACAAACTTAGACCTTTGGTTAATAAATCAATAGCTGGCTTATACTCTCCAGGATCTACTATAAAACCGTTAGTAGCTCTCGCAGCTTTAGAGTACGGTATTATAAATCCAAACCTAAAAGTCAAATGTAAGGGACATAAACATCCATACGAATTATATGGGCAAAAATATCATTGTTGGAAAAAAGATGGACATGGAATAATGAGTTTAAGAAACGCAATTAAGCAATCATGTGATATTTATTTCTATGAAGTAGCGAGATTGCTTGGAGTTGATAAATTATCAATTATAGCAAAAAGATATGGTCTTGGCTCAAAAGTATTAGAAAATATTTTCCCAGAGGAAAAAAAGGGGCTTGTTCCATCGACTAAATGGAAAAAACAAGTTCTTGAACAATCATGGTATCTTGGAGAGACTGTAATAACAGGAATTGGCCAAGGTTATATACAAACAACCCCTCTGCAGCTTTGTTTGATGACCGCACAATTAGCAAATGGTGGATTTAAAATTAAACCAAATATAATCTATAATAATAATTTTAATTACGAAGAAATTTTATCAAAAATTAAATCTGAGAAAAATAAACCTATTGAAGCAAATATATTACAAGAAAGAGATATAAATCTTTATGAAAAACTATATAAAAATTCTAAAAATATAAAAATTGTCCTTGATGCTATGTATGGATCAACAAATGAGCAATTTGGAACATCATTCAGATCTAGACATAAAGAAAAAAAATATAGATATGCTGGAAAAACAGGCACCTCTCAGGTAAGAAGAATTACAGAAAAGGACAGAGAACTCGATTTAGATACATCTGAAATTGAGTACGAAAATAGAGATCATGCACTGTTCGTAGCATTTGCTCCTTATGATAAACCAAAATATGCAATTAGTGTTTTAGTTGAGCATGGTGGATCTGGGAGTAAAGCAGCAGCACCTTTGGCTAACAGGTTGATAAAAAAAATAATCGATAGAGACAAAGATAGAGAAATCAAAAGAAAGGAGCTTAAGATTATCTAATGATATCCTCTTCTTTAAATTCCTCAAATTATTCTTTTTTCGACAAATTAAAATCTATTGATTATTTTTTAATTTTATTAGTTTTATTAATTGGAGCTATTAGTATTTTTTCAATTTATTCAACAGAAAGTGGAGACTTTTCTTATTATACAAAAAACCATTTATTAAGATTAGTTGCTTTTTTTTTATTGTTTTTAGCTTTATCATTTGTAAAAGTTTCTACTTGGTACAGGCAGGCATATACATTTTATTTATTAGGACTTTTACTTTTATTGTTAGTTATTTTTTTTGGAATTTCAGTTTCTGGTTCTAAACGTTGGATTAATTTATTTGTATTTAATCTTCAACCCTCTGAGCTTATGAAAATTGCAGTAATTGTTAGTTTTGCAAGATATTACCATAGGATACAAACTGCAGATATCGAAAGTTATAAATATTTGCTGCAACCTATAATACTTTTGTTAATACCTTGTTATTTAGTAATTACTCAACCTGATTTAGGAACAGCTATTTTAATAGCAGGAAGTGGAATAGCTATTATTTGGTTGGCAGGTTTAAATATTAAATATTTTATTTATTCAGGACTAATTGCTCTTGTCTCTATGCCATTTATAATTTCAATTTTAAAACCATATCAAAAATCTAGAATTTTGACTTTTTTCAATCCTGAAAGAGATCCTTTAGGCGCAGGTTATCAGATTATTCAATCTAAGATAGCAATAGGATCCGGCGGGATGTATGGAAAAGGATTTTTAAAAGGTACTCAAAGTTATCTAGAGTTTTTGCCTGAAAAGCATACAGATTTCATATTCACTCTTTTCTCAGAGGAATTTGGATTTCTTGGGTCTTTATTGCTTATATTTTTATATGCTTTGTTGATTTACAGAATTATTAAAATAGGATTTTCGTGCAGAAGTTTTTTTGCAAAACTTTACTGTTTTGGCTTTTCATCAGCTCTTTTCTTATATGTATTCGTTAATATAGCTATGGTTCTAGGGTTGCTTCCAATTGTAGGCGCGCCTTTACCAATTATGTCATATGGAGGTTCATCAATGCTATCTATTATGATTGGGTTGAGCATTGTTATGAGTTGTAAAATTTACAGCCAGGAAGTAGTATCAAATTAAACTTATTATATATTATTATATCAGCCGCGATCAAATATCATATATAATTAAATACAACTCCATCTATATTCCTAAAATGCCTAATAAAAATTTTAAAATTGGAATCGTTGGTGCAGGTATTCAAGGAGTTTGCAATGCTCTCTTTCTTCAAAAAAAAGGGTATCAAGTAATACTATTTGACAGAGATGAACCTGGTAATGCTGCATCTTATGGAAATGCAGGACACTTCTCACCTTACGCTTCAGTTCCATTAAACAGACCAGACATTTTATCTGATGTGCCAGCAATGCTATTGAGTACAAGAGGACCCCTTGCTTTAAAATGGAATTATGTACCAAAAATGATCCCGTGGTTTTCAAGATTCATGATTAATTGTACAAAAGATAAAATGATGCATACCGCAAAATACATGCATCAAATTTTAGACCAATCATTAATTGCCTATGATGAATTATTTGATGAAATAGATCTAGAAGGTTTAGTAGAAAGTAATGGAATACTTTATATTTGGAATGAAAAAAATTTAAAAAGTAGAGAATTAGAAATTAAAATTAGAGATGAACTAGGCGTAAAACAAAAAATTGTAAATAAGAAAGAAATACATGATTTAGAACCAAACTTAAAACCTATTTACTCAGGTGGAGTATTTTACGATTATGCAAGACATGCAAGAAATCCAAAAAAAATTCTAGTGAAATTATTTGAAAATTTTGTAAAAAAAGGTGGAAAATTTCTTAAACTAAATATTCGAGATGTTAATTTCGATGAAGGAAAACCAGTGTTAAGATCTGAAACACAAAGATTTGTATTTGATAAATTAGTAATAGCTTGTGGAGCATTTTCAAAAAGACTTACAGATCAATTACATGAAAAAATTCCTCTTGATACTGAAAGAGGATATCATGTTCATTTCAAAGATTTTGATCATTTAATTTCTAGACCAGTCGTGAACTCAAACAGAGGCTTCGGAATGTCTCCAATGGACCAAGGGTTAAGAGTAGTTGGCACAGTTGAGTTTGGTGGTTTAGAAAACGCACTTTCAAAAAATAGAATTAAAAATTTAATTTTAAATGCAAAAGAAATGCTAGATGGATTACCAGAACATAAAGATGAGTGGCTAGGTTTTAGGCCTACTTTACCAGATTTTCTGCCAGTAATTGGACCATCAAAAAATTATGAAAATGTATACTATTCATTTGGTCATCACCATTTAGGATGGACTTTAGGTGCAATATCTGGAAAAATAGTTTCAGGGATGATTGCAAATGAAAATACTAATATGGATTTAAAACCGTATAGTTCAGTCAGATTTGCATAGTAAAGTTATATAGTGTGGATATTAAACTTGAGGATAAATATAAATTAATTGAAGGTACTAGATTCTTAACTGGTGCCCAAGCATTGGTTAGAGTTCCTATTGTTCAGGCTAGAAGAGATAAAAAAAAAAATCTAAATACTGCATGCTATATCTCTGGTTACAGAGGCTCACCCCTTGGTGGTTATGATCAACAAATAATAAAAAATAAAAAATATTTGAATGAAAATAATATTTTCTTTCAACCTGGAATAAATGAGGAACTTGCAGCAACTTCCTTATGGGGCACACAACAGGTTAATCTCAAAAAAAAAGATAAATATGATGGTGTATTTGGTATTTGGTATGGTAAAGGGCCAGGCGTCGATAGAGCGGGGGATGCATTAAAGCATGTAAACTTAGCAGGTACCTCAAAGTTTGGTGGTGTTATAGCTTTAATGGGAGATGATCACATCTGCGAGTCTTCTACAACTTCGCACCAAAGTGAATTTGCGATGATAGATGCAATGATACCTTTTTTTAATCCAAGTGGTGTTCAAGAAATATTAGATTATGGGATTATAGGAATTGAATTATCTAGAAAAAGTGGTTGTTGGGTTGGTATTAAGTGTGTTCATGACAATGTCAGTTCAGGTGCAACAGTTGATTTAGATGAAAACAGAGTTGCTCTTAAAGATATTTCTGAAGAAAATTATCCATCCGAAGGATTAAATATTAGATTGAAAGATACAGCTCAAGAAAAAGAATATCGATTACATCATCATAAATTAAAATACGTAAAAGAATATTGTAAATTAAATAATCTAAATAAATTAATTTTTGACTCGGAAAAACCTAGAATTGGAATTATTAGTACAGGAAAATCTTTCTTAGACACCAAGCTAGGACTTGAAAAAATAGGAATAAATAAAGAAGTAGCAAATGATATAGGAATTAAATTTCTTAAAATTGCTATGCCTTGGCCATTAGAAGAAACAGTAATTGAAAAATTTGCAGAAAATTTGGATAAGATCATTGTAGTTGAGGAAAAAAGATCAATTATTGAGACACAAGTAAAAGAAATTTTATTTAATAAAAACCTAAAAGTAAAAGTAATTGGAAAAAAAGACGAGAAAAGTAACGATCTGTTTGTTTCGTCTGGAGCTTTAGACCCGGGAGAGATTGGCTTAAAAATTTATGAAATAATAAAATATCTAAAATTACCTAAGGATGTGACTAATTTTTCTATGGAATTGAAATCTTTAACTGAGACAACTAATTCAAATATTTCCTTAAAAAGAATTCCACATTTTTGTTCAGGTTGCCCTCATAATACCTCAACTAGAATTCCAGAAGGTAGTAGAGCAATAACAGGTATAAGTTGTGCTTATCTTGTCGAACATATGGAAAGAGATAATGAGGGTTTTTCACAAATGGGATCTGAGGGAGCTACATGGGTAGGAGAATCCGTTTTTAGTAACACTGAGCATGTTTTTCAAAATATGGGAGATGGAACTTATATACATTCAGGAATACTTTCGATTAGACACGCAGTTGCAGCAAAAACTAAAATGACATTTAAAATTTTATATAATGATGCTGTTGCTTTAACTGGAGGACAAGCATTAGATGGTTTACCAACAGTTGCTCAATTGTCCAAACAGCTTGAGGCAGAAGGAGTTGAAGAAATAGCAATAATTACAGATGAAATTAAAAAGTATGGTGACACGGGAGGCTTTGCTAAGAGTTCAAAAGTTTATGACAGAAAAAAAATTATAGATGTACAAATTGAATTAAGTAAAATTAATGGAACAACTGTAATAATTTATGATCAAACCTGTGCAGCAGAGAAAAGAAGAAGACGAAAAAAAGGTATATTAGAGGAACCAAAGAAAAAAATTTTTATTAATAAAGATTTATGTGAAGGGTGTGGAGATTGTGGAATACAATCTAATTGTGTTTCAATTGCTCCTGTTGAAACTGAGTATGGAAGAAAAAGACAAATTGATCAATCTTCATGTAATAAAGATTACACATGTGTAGATGGATTTTGTCCAAGCTTTGTAAGTCTTGAGGGAGAGATAAGAATAAAAAAAAATTATGATGAAAACCTTATAAATAAAATAAATTCAAAAATCGAAGAACCAATACTACCTGAAATAAATAAATCTTATGGAATAATGATTGCTGGTATAGGTGGAACTGGCGTTGTTACTATTGGAGCAGTGCTTGCAACAGCTGCCCAAATAGATGGTAGAGGATCTGGTGTTCTTGATATGACTGGACTAGCCCAAAAAGGCGGAGCTGTTAAAAGCTTTTTAAGAATTTTTGAAAAACCAGAGGATGTTGGGGCAATCAGATTATCCTACGGGGATACAAACTTACTTTTAGGATTTGATTTATTAGTATCAAATGATTTAGAAATAATAAAAACTTTGGATAAAAAAATTTCAAAACTTATAATTAATACAGATGAAGTAATGCCAGGAGATTTTACGCGTGACAAAGATTTTTATTTACCATTCGAGGAAATGCGAAACAATTTAATTAATATAGCAGGATTAGAGAATATTAAATTTATATCATCAAACAAAATTACATCTAAGATCTTAGGAAATTCAATACTATCGAATATGTTTAATGTGGGGATTGCATATCAATCAGGCCTAATACCAATTTCAGCTTCATCAATTGAAAAAGCAATTGAATTAAATGGCGCTAGTGTGAAAGATAATATCGATGCTTTCCGATTTGGTAGACATTATGAAAATTTAAAAGAAGAAGTAATTAATATAGTTAAAGATGAACCTGAAATATTAGAAGGTTTTGATGCGAAATATCAGAATAGATTTAAATTTTTAGAAGACTATCAAAATAAAAAATATGCTCAAAATTATGAAGATTTGGTGAGTTATGCAAAAAAAGTTGATAAAGAAGTTGGAAATGGAAGTCAATTTTCCACAGCTGTATTAAAAAATTACTTTAAATTAATGGCTTACAAAGATGAGTATGAAGTATCGAGATTAATGACAAATAAAAAATTCTCAGATGATATAAATAAAAACTTTGAAGGTAACTTTAGCTATAACTTTTATTTAGCTCCACCAATCTTCAGTAAAAAAAGTAAAGTAGATGGTAAAGTACTAAAGATTAAATTTGGTGGATGGTTATTTAATGTATTTAAATTAATCTCAAAATTTAAATTTTTAAGAGGTACAAAATTTGATCCATTTGGTTATTTAAATGAAAGAAAAAAAGAGAGAGAATTAATAAGAGATTACAAACAAACCATCGTTGATATTGGATCAAAAATAAATAAATCAAACTATGAAACAGCTGTCAAAATAGCATCAATACCTGATCAAATAAGAGGTTTTGGACACGTCAAAGAAAAGAATATAAAAGAAGCTATAAACAATAGAACAGATTTACTTAATTCTTTTCATGAAAACTCTTAGTCCAATATATCTAGCCTCTCTATACTTGGTCCTAGCTTGTTTATTTTGGGCTGGTAATTTTATAGTCGGTAAAGCAGCAAGTATTATTGATATACCTCCAATATCATTAAATTTTTATAGATGGTTTTTAGCTTGGTTAGTGTTACTCCCATTTACTTGTAAGGAATTATTAATTAAGAAAAAAATTATATTGGACAATATTTTCTTATTTTCAATTTTAGGAATATTGGCTGTAAGTGTATTTAATTCTGCCCTTTTTTATTCTTTGAGACATACCCAAGTAATAACTGGAGTGCTTATGATATCTACAGTACCGGTTATGATAATATTATTTTCATCTTTACTTAAAATTGAGAAAACAAATTTCTTTCAAATAACTGGTGTATTTCTCTCACTTACAGGTGTTTTGTTTATAATAACTAAAGCAAATTTAAATAATCTGTTAAATTTATCTTTCAATAAGGGAGATATTTTTGCATTGATTGCCATGTTTGCTTGGTCACTATATTCAACTCTCTTAAAAAAAAAGGAATTTAATATATCTCCAATTTCTCTATTACAGATCGTTATAACCTTTGGAGTTATTTTTTTAATTCCTATGTATTTTATCGACTACAGTCTTGGTAGCACAATCAAATTAGAAACCTCTTTTTATTTAGTTTTGTTTTATGTTGTTTTTTTTCCTGGTCTAATCTCATTTTTATTTTGGATAAAAGGTGTTAAATTAATTGGTGCAAATAGATCTGGGGTTTTTTTACATTTGATGCCCATACTTGGCGCTATAATGGCTATGATAATTTTCAATGAGAAAATATTATTTTATCATTTCTTAGGTGCAATTTTTATTATTGCTGGTATTACAATTTCGAATAAAAAAACTCAAAATGCTTAAAGTTGCTATTTTAGACGACTACCAAAATATTTCTCAAGAATTTATTGATTTGAAAAATCTTTCATCAAAATTTGATATTGAGATTTTTAGTGAACCTTTTGAAAACGAGGACGATGCCATAGAAAAATTAAAGGAATTTGAAGCTCTGCTTATTATGAGGGAAAGAACGTCAATTAATTCAAATATTATTAAAAGTTTAAAAAAACTAAAATACATCTCTACAAGTGGAATGAGAAATAAAGCCATAGATCTTGAAGCAACAAAAAAAGCTAAAATTATTGTTACAGGCACAGAAATTAATTCAAATCCAACATGTGAATTAACGTGGGCCTTAATTTTAGGACTAGCAAGAAATATCAAAGTGGAAGTTGATAATATGTACCAAGGCTATTGGCAGACAACAGTGGGTGTTGAATTAAAAGGAAAAATTCTTGGTCTTATTGGTTTAGGAAAAGTTGGATCTCAAGTTGCCAAAATTGGAAAAGCGTTTGGTATGCAAGTAATGGCATGGAGTGAAAATCTCAGTCTAGATAAATGTAAAGAGCTTGATGTTTTGCCTTCAAGCAAAGAAGATATAATCCAAAATTCTGATTTCATATCAATTCATGTACAAGGAGGAGAAAGATATAAAGATTGTTTTAAACTTGCTGAGTTTGATAAAATGAAAAAATCTGCCTTTTTGATTAATACCTCAAGAGGTCCGATTGTAAATGAAGATGATTTGATTATAGCACTTTCAACTAATGTAATCGCTGGTGCAGGAATTGATGTTTATGATAAAGAACCTTTGCCTGCAGGTCACAAACTAAGATTTGTACCTAATGCACTTTTGCTTCCACACTTAGGCTATGTAACAGCAGAAAATTATTCTATTTTTTATACACAAATGATTGAAAATTTAGAAGCTTGTGTTGCTGGTAAGCCTATAAGAGAAATAAAGTAAAGTGGAATTACCAGTTGTAAATCATCCTGATTATGAAGCAAAGATTGGTGATGATAATAAATTTCCTATTAAAAAATTTGGTGAATTAGCAAATTTTCTTAAAAAAGAAAAAGTAGTTAAAAAATTTTATAAACCTGAGCCATGTTCATTCGATACACTTAAAGAGGTTCACTCGAAGGAGTATATTTTAAAAATTAAAAATAAAACATTAGAAGAAACACTAGTTAAAAAAATAGGCTTTCCTTTAGTTGATAGTGTCGTAAGAAGATCTTTAGTTGCAACAGGTGGAACCGTGTTAGCTTCTAAATTGGCCATTAATTATGGAATAGCTTGTAATACTGCTGGTGGAAGCCACCATGCAATATATGATGAGGGAGCAGGATTTTGTGTTTTTAATGATGTAGCTGTCGCCGCAAAATATCTTTTAAATAGAGGACTAGCTAATAAAATTCTCATTTTAGATCTTGATGTTCACCAAGGAAATGGAAATGCAGAAATTTTTAAAAACGAAAATAATGTTTTTACATTTAGCATGCACTCAAAAGTAAATTACCCTCCTATAAAATCAAAAGGTGATTTAGATGTTGAGCTTGAACAAGACATGCAAGACGAGCAATACTTGGATATTTTAAAAAAGAATTTAATTTTCTTGAACGATTTCAATTTTGATTTTGTATTTTATATTGCAGGTGTTGATATTCATTTAGGCGATAGATTAGGCAAGTTAAAAATTACTGATATTGGCATTAATAGAAGAGATGAAATGGTTATTAGAAACTTTTTTGAAAGAAGAATTCCTATTTGTGGTGTTTTAGGGGGTGGTTATAATAAAGACTTTGAAAAACTTATTGAATTGCACGCAAGTTTACATAAAAATTGTGCAAAATATTTAAATGACAAAAAATAACCCAAATTTATCAGATCACCAAAAAAAAGTTTTATTTGAAGAAGCAACAGAGGCTCCTGGTTCTAGCGAATTAAATTTTGAAAAGAGAGAGGGTAGTTATTATTGTGCAAATTGCGAAACAAAATTATTTGATTCTAATACAAAGTATGAAAGTGGTTCAGGATGGCCTTCATTTTACGAGTCCCTTCCTGATGTATTTGAAACTAAAACTGATCATCATATTGGATATGCTAGGACTGAATATCACTGTAAAAAATGTGGTGGTCATCATGGGCATATTTTTGATGATGGACCACAGCCAACTGGTAAAAGATATTGTAATAATGGGGTATGCTTAGTTTTCAAACCAAAATAATCGATTTCAAATTATGAATTTAATTGAAATACAAAATAGGATTGTTTTTGAAAAAATTAAGCTTAGAAAAAAATCAAAAAACTTTGTTAATAATTTTAAAAAAATTGAAAAATATATTCAAAAAGAAGTTGCGATTATTAAAGAGTCAAAAGACTCAATTATTCCAGAAATAGAATTTGAAGATATTTCTAATAAGGATCAAACGATAATTAAAGATAAAGTATTCAAACGTGGTTGTATAATCATTAGAAACGTTTTTGATAAAAAAAAGGTGAGAGAATTAAATGAAGATTTAGATAAATATGTCTTAGAAAATAATTATTTTGAAGATCAAAAAAAAAAGACAGATATAGACAAATACTTTAGCGACTTAAAATCAGGAAAACCTCAAATTTTTGGATTGTATTGGTCTAAAGCTCAATCAGAAATTAGACATTCTAA
Source organism: uncultured Pelagibacteraceae bacterium (assembly GCA_902547535.1). Lineage (GTDB taxonomy): Bacteria > Pseudomonadota > Alphaproteobacteria > Pelagibacterales > Pelagibacteraceae > Pelagibacter. Next base: position 106,580 of record CACCOB010000002.1, read on the forward strand.
AGAAATGGAAACTGTTAAAAAATGGTTAAATAATCTTTGGAACTATAATTATGAGGGTAAAAATGTATTTGATCCAAATAGAGAACTTGTTTATGCAGATCGAGTGAGAAGAAGAGAACCAGGAGATGATACGTTAGGTTTATCTCCACATTGTGATGCTGGGTCAATTGAAAGATGGACAGATAAAGCATATCAAAAAATTTACAATGATATTTTTTCAGACAATTTCGAAAATTTTAATCCATATGATGCAAAATATAGAGATGAAACAATTGAATTTGAATCGCCAGCCGTAGCACATGTATTTAGAACATTTCAAGGATGGACTGCCTTAACAGAACAAGGTCCAAATGATGGAACTTTACAATTAATTCCTATTGTAAAAGGAATGTCATACGTTTTAACAAGAGCATTACTAGACGATGTACCTGAAAATGAATTATGTGGATCAAAAGCAGGAAAAGCTTTATCGATAAATGAAAAATATCATAGTTTATTACTAGAAGGTTTAATCTCAATTCCAAAAATGAATCCTGGAGATACTATTTGGTGGCATCCAGATGTAGTACATGCAGTTGAGGAAAAACATCAAGGTAAAAATTACTCAAATGTTATTTATGTTGGAGCAACACCTTATTGTAAAAAAAATATCGATTATATAAAAAAACAATCAAAAAAATTTATTGAAGGCAAAAGTCCACCTGATTTCGCTCCTGAAGATTATGAAGTAAATTATAAAGGTAGAGTCACAGTAAATGACTTAAGTGAATTAGCAAAAAAACAATTAGGATTAGTTGATTGGAATTAATTTATTTTAAAGATGCTTCTAATTGACCATTTTTTTCAAGATCTCTAAGTTCTTGATAACCCCCAATATGCTCATCGTTAAAAAAAATTTGGGGAATTGTTCTTCTTCCATTAGCTTTTTGAATCATTTCATCTCTAAGCTCAGGACCTGTAGATACGTCAATAACTTTATATTGAAGATTATTTCTTTTTAATAATCTTTTTGCAGCATCACAGAATGCACACATTGGCCCTGAATACATTGTTATATTTTTCATACTTTAGATATAATTATATTTCTTGATTTTACCAGTTATGAATTTCATTTTTCTTGATCTTAACTCTTATTTGTTTTCTTGAATATTCGAACTTTTTTCTATGTTTAATGCTTTGTGAATTTACTCTTTTTCTCCATAACCTAAAAGACGAAGGTTTTAAATTTCTTCTCATAATCTTAATTACGTCTGATTCTGTTTTTCCAGTTTTTTTTTCTATATCTTCAAATGTAATTCTATCTGCCCATGCTGCCCAAATGACCCAGTCTGGACTACCAGGTTTTGGCTCAGGATTTTTAACTCTGGTTGTGGGCCTGTGACTTTTTTTCATAAAATTCCAGTAATCTTGAAATAAATAAATAATGCAAATTTATATGCTTATGATATTATCATTTTTAGATAGTCCTATCTAGCCATCTTTAGCTCCCGGTTTTTTAGGGCTATCCATCATGTTTCCTTTAAATTATTTTCTATTTCTCCAAATTATCTTATTCATGTTTATAACTCCTGGAACTCCTAGAATTGTAATTATTTCATATTCTATGAATTATGGTGTTAGAAATTGTTTTTGGACTGCACTAGGAGATGTTACTGCAAATATTATTCAAGCATGTCTTGTAATTTTTGTAATTGGATCTTTTATCTCTGATAATCCAACTTTATTAAATATTATTAAATGGTTTGGTGTAATTTATATACTTTACCTTGCATTCGATATTTATAAATCTAAAACTAAAGACATTAACTCAAGTGAAACTTTACACAAAAGTTCGTTATCATTTTTTAAAGATGGTTTTTTAGTTGCGGGCACAAGTCCTAAAGCTTGGATGTTCTTCCCTTTTATTTTTCCTCAATTCATTGATTTCAATTCAAATTACGTTGCACAATTTTTAATTTTAATAACAACTTATGTAATATTAGATTTTTTATCTTTGGTTGGTTATGCAGTCTTAGCTAATAAAATGATTACATGGGTTAAAGCAAAAGCAAAGGTCATAAACACAATTTCTGCGTGCGTCCTAGTTGTTATAGCTCTTATAATTGCATTTATGCAACAATATTGACCATTAATGCGATACTACTGTTACTTGAAAAAAAACTAAATTCTTAGTTTAATAAGGTTTAAATTAATTAATTAATAAGAGGAGATAAATGAAAATTAAAAACATTATAATTACATTTGTTTCTGCAATAGCAATTTTATTTTCAACTTCAGTTGTTTCATTTGCAAAAGTTGTTGGTGATAAAATTATCCTAGGTGCCGCAATTTCTTTAACTGGAAAATATTCATCTAACGGAGTTCACACTCAAAACGGTTATAATATGGCCGTTGATAGAATTAATGAGATGGGTGGTGTTAAAGTTGGAGGAAAAACTTACAAGTTTGATATTATCTATTACGATGATGAGTCAAATCCAAAAAGAGCAGCACAACTTGCAGAAAGATTAATTTCACAGGATGGTGTTGAGTTTATGCTTGGGCCATACAGTTCAGGTTTAACAAAAGCAATTGCGCCTGTAACAGAGAAATATGGTGTTCCAATGGTTGAAGCTAATGGTGCATCAAGATCTTTATTTACTAAGGGTTATAAATATTTATTTGCAGTGCTTGCGCCAGCAAACTTATATTTAGATGTTGCAATTGAAACAGCAGTAGCGCTGAATGGTGGAAAAGGTGTAAGAATTGCTCAAGCTTTCGAGCAAGATGCATTCTCACAAGACGTTAGATTAGGAATTCTAGATGCAGCAGAAAGAACTGGATCTAAAATCATAATTGATGACAAACTACCAAAAGAGCTAAATGATATGGCTGCAACTTTAGCAAAAGTTAAAGCTGTTAAGCCAGATGTATTAGTTGTATCGGGTCACACAAAAGGTGCATTAACTGCAATCAGACAAATAGCTGAAATGAAAGTTGATGTTCCAATGTTAGCAATGACACACTGTGATGCTGCAAAATTATCTAAGCAACATGGTAAGAACTCACAATACGCACTATGTGCATCTCAGTGGCATAAAACATTAACTTACAAAGATGATTTCTTCAAAGACGGTATGACATATGCTGCGGACTTTGAGAAATTATTTGGTTATGATCCGCCATATCAATCAGCAGAATCATCAGCTGCTTTATTAGTATTCAAAGATGCATTTGAAAGAGCAAATACTTTTGATCAAAAGAAAGTAAGAGATGCTCTTGCAGCTACTAATATGCAAACATTCTATGGAAACATTAAGTTTGCCGAGGGTGGTCAGAACGTTGACAAACCAATGGTACTTTTCCAAGTAATGTGTGATGACGCAGGAAAATGTGAAAATAAAGTTGTAGCTCCATTAAAATGGGCTTCAGCAGAATTAATTCACCCAATTCCTAAGTGGTCTGAAAGATAATTAAAAATAATATTAGCCCCCTAGCAATAGGGGGCTTTTTTTTATATAGCATTTAGAAATTATGGATTTTTTAATTTTCCAAGTTCCGATGTTAACTTTACAAGCCGTACTAGATGGTTTGTTACTTGGAATTTTATTTGCTTTAATTGCTTATGGAATGGCTCTCCAATGGGGAGTAATGAATATAATTAATATTGCACAAGGTGATTTAGTTATATTAGGAGGATACATTGCATACTTTATGTATCTGTATGGAATTCATCCCGCATGGGGAGTAATAGTTTCACCAATAATAATGTATTTTGTAGGTGTAATAATTTATAAACTGGTAATTAATAAAGTAGTTGATAGAGATCTATTCATTTCGATTTTAGCAACTTTTGGAATTAGCATCTTATTCATGCAACTAATGAACTTTGCATTTGGTGCAGATGTCGTCCTTGCAAACTCAGGATATGGTACAACAATGCTGTTTGATAACTCTGTTACATTGCCAAACTCTAAGATTTTTTCAGCATTTATAAGTATTGTTTTTGCTATCGGGCTTGTGATTTATATGAAAAAATCCAAGCTTGGAAGGGCTATTAGAGCTACAGCCCAAAATGCTAGAGCTGCAAAAATTTTAGGCGTTGATACTGAAAAAGTTTATGCAGCAACTTTTGGAATAAATGCTGCTCTCTGTGGAGTAGCTGGAGCTCTTATTTCTATTACATTTACTATACACCCTTATATGGGTCTACCATATACAATAAGATCTTTCATGATAGTAATTGTTGCTGGATTAGGAAATTTACCTGGTGTTGCAATGTCAGGAATGGGACTTGGGGTATTTGAAGAATTTGCAGATTATATCTTAGGAACTGAATTTAGAATTGGATCAGTATTTTTACTATTAGTTTTAATACTTGTTTATAGAAGATTTAAACTTTCAAGAAAAAGAGAATATCTAAAATAATGAATAAAAATATCATTTTATATGGTGCTATTTTAATATTTGGTATTGCCGCACCTTTTATTTTTCCAGCATTTAAAGTTCAATTGTCAATTCTTTGTATATTAATAATTCTAGCTATCACTTGGAACGTCCAAGGTGGTGAAATGGGTTATAATACTTTTGGAAATATTTTGTTTTATGGACTAGGAATGTATTTATGCGCCTCAGTTCAAGTTGGAATGTTTTTTCCTTTAGGAGAGTGGACTGAGGGTGGTGGAGAAAAAACTTTTGTTCATACTCCTGCTCAATTCTTTCAAGGTTTTGCAGTAGGCTTAGCAGTAGCAGCGGTAGTCCCAGCAATTATAGCTGGTTTAATTGGTTATTCAATTTTAGGTTTAAGAGGACATTACTTTGCAATTTGCACATTGGGTTTAGGGGTTGCAGCTGGAGAAATTTCTGGTGGAATAGAAATCATTGGAGCAGGACAAGGTTTTACAACACCACCATTTCCTAATGTTGACAGGTTAGAAGCAAGAGGTGAGTTTTTCTACTTTTGTAGTTTTATAGTTTTGGTATTCACGTTTCTTGCAGTTAAAGCAATTTATTCAACAAGATTTAAACTTGTTCTTAATGCAATTAGAGATAACGAAGATAAGGCTGAAGCAATGGGTATTCAAACAATGAAATATAAAATTATTGGTTGGATGATCTCTGCATTTTTCTGTGGATTGGCCGGAGGTATCATGGGCGGACTAGTTGGATATATAGACTCAACCGATGTTGCGTTTGATGGAAGAGAAATGGGAGTATTCATGGTCTTAATGGCTATACTTGGAGGTAAAGGAACTTTGTGGGGCCCAGTAATTGGTGCAACTTTATTTCACATTTTTAAAGAAGGTTTTTGGACTTTCTTCTTAGGTTGGCAGTATGTTGCTCTTGGGGTTTTGATTGTTGTAATTGTTATCTATTTCCCAGAGGGGATTATGGGTTGGTTGAGAGAAAAGTATCCAGAGAGATTTGGTGAAGTTGTGGATGAAGCAGATCGGAAAGCACAGGTTACACTCAAATGAGTATTTTAGAGGTTAACAATGTCAGTAAGTCATTTGGTGGGGTAAAAGCAAATGTTGACATATCTATGTCAGTTGAAAAAGGAAAAATCGTAGGTTTAATTGGGCCAAATGGATCTGGAAAAACTACATTGTTCAATTCTATAGTTGGAACATATCCTATAGATCAAGGTTCAATTAAATTTAATGGTAAAGAAGTATCCGAATTACCTGTTCCAGTAATAGCTAAACTTGGTTTGCTCAGAACTTTTCAGCAAACAAGAATTTATGGAAAATTGAATTGCGTAGATAATATGCTTATAAGTCATAAAGCAAGTGATGAAAGTTTAGTTTCTATATTTTCCCAGATACCTCAAAATCTTACAGAAAAAGCTGAAAATTTACTAAATTTTGTTGGATTATATCAAAAAAGAAAACTAAGAGCTGGAGATTTATCATTTGGTCAGCAGAAATTATTAGAATTAGCAATGGCATTAATGAATGAGCCTGAGATGTTATTACTGGACGAACCGACTGCAGGTATCAACCCTACATTAATAAATGGAATTATTGATAGATTGATAAAAGTAAATCAAGATTTTGGAATTACTCTACTTGTTATTGAACATAATATGAGAGTAATAATGCAATTAGCTGAAAGTATCTTTTGTCTTGCACATGGAAAAATGCTTGCAAATGGAACACCTGACGAAATTAAAAACGACAAGCGTGTTATTGACGCTTATTTAGGAGCTCAATAATGGCAAATCAATATGAAGTTCTTGGTAAAGCTCCTGGAGCAGAGGATTTAAAAAAACTATCATCAGAAAATGTTCACTTAACTATCAAGGGTTTATCAGCTGGTTATGGTAAGATGGAAATTTTACACAATTTTGATTTGTTTGTAAGTAAAGCACAATCTCTCTGTTTGATTGGTCCTAATGGTGCAGGAAAATCAACTATACTTCATTCAATATATGGTTTTACAAATATCTTTTCAGGAAAAATAGAAATTGATGGAAAAGAAATAACTAACCTCAGCCCTGCAGAAAAACTTAAGTCTGAGGGGATAGCTTATATTCTACAGGATAATTCGGTTTTTCCAGATATGACTGTGGAAGAAAATCTTCTAATGGGTGGATACATTAAAGATAAAACAGAAGAATCTTTTGAAGAAGCAGAAAGAGTTCTTCAAAAATATGAAAGATTAAGAAACAGAAGAAATCAACCTGCAAAAGTATTATCTGGTGGAGAAAGACGACTATTAGAAATTTCTCGAGCCTTAGTTATGAAACCTTCTATATTGCTTGTTGATGAACCATCAATTGGGCTTGAGCCTAGATACATTCAAATGGTTTTTGAAATTTTAGATGATCTTCAAAAAAATGAGAAAAAAACAATCATATTGGTTGAGCAAAATGCCAAAAAAGGTTTAGAGTTTGCTGATATTGGTTATGTTTTAGTTTCAGGAGAAACAGCTATTGCAGGTAAAGGAGATGATCTTTTAAATAATCCAGATGTCGGCCGTCTATTCTTAGGCGGTTAATGATAAACCTAAAATATTTTATCAAAGGAATAGTCTGCTCAAAAAAATTTGATAGTCCGGCAATTGCATTAGGAGCTAGCTTCATTGCCATTGGTGCCTTGTTAAAAAATTTAGGGTTTAACATACAAGAAAGTATTTTCTCAACACTTTTAACTTACGCCCTCCCAGGATCGTTAGTGATGGCGGAGTCGATGCTTATTGGCGCTTCACTAGTAAATATTTTTTTAGCAGTATGGTTGGTAAATTCTAGACTATTTCCAATGACAGTTTCAATTATGCCATTACTTAAACATGATAGCCAACCAAGATGGAAATATTATCTATCATGTCACTTTGTAGCTGTTTCGTCGTGGTTGATTTTAAAAAGTAATTATGAGGAAATTGATAGAAAATATAGAATTGATTTTTGGATTGGTATAGGAACAGCTACTTGGCTGATTGCCATTTTTTCAACAGTATTAGGATTTTATGCTGCCGACTTTTTAAGTAAAGATATGATAATTGGACTTGCAATAGTAAATCCAATTTATTTTATGTGTGCAATGATAGGAGTAATGAAAACTATACAACTTTCCTCCGCAATTATTCTGGGTGCTTTTTTAGGACCAATTTTTTATTTTTTTTCACCAGAATGGAGTGTTTTACTTGGTGGGTTGGCAGCTGGTTCAATTGCTTACTTTATAGGAGAGGTTTATGACAGCTAATATTGTTTTAGCAATTTTAGTAACTTCTCTTGCAACTTATATTTCAAGATTTCTTGGTGCTTTAACTTCAGAAAAGATAGGAGAGACATCTAAAATTTATAAATGGTTTAATTGTGTAGCATATTCAACTCTTGCAGCTTTAATCTCAAGAATGTTAATTTTCCCATCTGGAGATCTTTCAGATGTACATTATATTTTAAGGATAATTGTCATTTTATTATCAATATTAATTTTTTATGTCACTAAAAGAAATTTAGTTTATCCAACCATATTATCTGCTATAATTTTAGCTACATTAAATAGTTTTGCTGTATGAAAAAACTTTTTTTTATTATATTTTTTCTAATACTTTCTGGTAATGCAAATGCTGGATGTGATGATCCAATAGCTGATGGAGTAGACTATTCTAAATGTAAATTTTCAGATGGTCAGGATTTACAAGGAACCTTTCTTCCTAACTCTAATCTCTCATTTGCCAGTTTTATTCAAGTAAATTTTGATAAAAGTATAATGATGAATTCAGATTTAACATTTGGAACTTTTTCAGAGTCGTCTTTCATAAGAGCTAATTTATATGAGTCAAATTTAGGTGGTGGAAATTTTGAGCAATCAAATTTTACAAGTGCTAACTTAACTAGAGTAGATTTCACAGGTTCTACTCTCATAGATGCAAATTTTCAAAATTCCAATTTAATGGAGGCAAACTTTACGTCATCTAATATTTTAAATGCAAATTTCGATGGTGCGAATTTAATTGGCGCTACTTGGACAATGGGAGAAATTTGTGGACCAGAGTCTATAGGTATTTGTAATAAATAAATTCGTGAAGAATCTTCTTAAATTAGATGGATTTGAAATTTCCTTTCATGAAAAATCTGAGAGGATAATAAATATAAAAATTGAGGATCAAATTATTGATCGATTAGTGTTTCCGTTTAAAAAATTTAATATTACAGCATTAGAATATAAACCATTTACAAGGTTCACTATTGCAAAAAGTTTAGATGAAACTGCATCTAATAAATTAAGTAATTTTTTAAACGAAATTATTAAAGATAGAGATACTGGTTGTTTTATAATTGGTCCAAAAAACAATTCTTCTAAAATAGATCAAACATTTTTAGTTAAACTATCAACTGCAATAACTCACTTAATTGGAAATCCAAATCACGACTCAATGGCTGGAAAATACTATGCAAGGTTTCACGTTAAACATGAAGATAATAGCGACTCATATCTTCGTAAGGCATATATAAATATGGATTTACATACTGATGGAACATATGTACGAGAAATAACTGATTGGATATTAATGTCAAAGCTAGAGGAGGAGAATGTGATTGGTGGAGAGACTGCTTTACTACATCTTGATGATTGGGAACATTTGTCTGATCTCTCAGATGACAAAATTGGACAGCAAAATTTTATTTGGGGATCTCCAAAAAGTAAAAATATTGATTATAAAGTTGAACACCCTGTGTTTTCAAAAGATAGAGATGGAAAACCTATTATTTCTTACATCGATCAATTTCCTGAACCAAAAAATATGGATCAAGGACTGTTTTTACAAAGATTATCTGATGCTCTTGAGGGTAGTAAAAATAAGATAATCACATCTTTACCAGTTGGTAGCGCTGTTGTAGCGAATAATTATTTTTGGCTACATGGTCGAAAACCTTTTCAAGAAAATAAAAATTTATCAAGAGAATTACTAAGAATAAGAGGTTCCTTTTTTAACAATTAAGTGTAGAAAATACACTAATGAAACTTGGATTTATAGGAACCGGCAAAATTACTTCAGCAGTAGTGACGGGTATATGTAATTCTAAAATCAAGTATTCTAAAATTATTGTATCCGAAAGAAATAAAAAAATTTCAAAACAATTAAAAAAAAGTTTCAAAAAAGTTTATATTGTAAAAAATAATCAAGATATTGTTAATGACTGTAACTGGATTTTTCTAGCAGTAACACCTACTGTTGCAAATCAAATTATACATAAGCTAAAATTTAAAAAAAGTCAGGTAATTGTAAGTTTCATATCAACAATGAATCTTCAAAATATTAAGAAAGCTGTAAAAGTAAAAGCAAATATTTCGAGAGTAATTCCTTTACCACCTATCTCTCTTAAAAAAGGACCGATTCCTATTTTTCCACCAAACAGGAAAGTTAAAAACTTTTTTAAACATCTAGGTACAGTTGTTGAAATTAAAAATGAAAAATTATCTAAAAATTTTTGGTCAACATCTGGAATGATGGCACCTTTTTATGAATTATTAAGAACAATGTCTGAATGGTTAAATGAAAAGGGAATTCAAAAAGACCAAGCTCAGAGATATATAACATCTCTTTTTTTGGCACTTTCTGAAGATGCCGTAGTTAATTCTAACAGAGATTTAAAAATACTTGTCAAAGACTCCCAAACACCAAAAGGATTAAATGAGCAAGGTGTAAATGAATTAAAAAAAGCTGGTTTCTATAAAGCTACTAACAAAACCCTAAATAGTATTCTTAAAAGATTAAATAAAATATAATTTTATATGCAGCAAGCTTCAAACATTCTGCAAATTGATAACTTATCAAAATATTTTGGTGGTTTGGCAGCTGTATCAAATTGCTCATTAAAAATAAAAGAGGGTTCAATTACAGGAATAATTGGTCCCAATGGATCAGGCAAAACCACTCTATTTAATCTTATTGCAGGCAATCTCAAATCATCAGATGGAAAAGTATTATTTAATAAAGAAGATATAACAAACGTACCATCTCATGAGCTTTTCTCAAAAGGTTTACTTAGAACCTTTCAAATAGCTCACGAGTTTTCAAATATGACTGTCCTTGAAAATTTAATGATGGTACCAGGTAACCAAACAGGGGAAATTTTAATAAATGCTCTTTTAAAACCAAATTTAATTAAAAAAGAGGAAGATATAATTAGAGCAAAAGCATACGAAGTAACTGAATTTTTAAATCTTAAACATCTAGCAAATGAACGTGCTGGTAATTTATCCGGAGGGCAAAAAAAGTTGCTAGAACTTGGAAGAACAATGATGGTGGATGCAAAGCTTGTTTTATTGGATGAAGTTGGAGCAGGGGTTAATAGAACATTATTAAAAGACTTAGGAACAGCAATATTAAGACTTAACAAAGAAAAAAACTATACTTTTTGTATGATTGAGCATGATATGGATTTTATAAGCAGAATGTGTGATCCAGTCATTGTAATGTCTGAAGGTTCTGTTCTTTTTGAGGGAACTTCAGATGAAGTTAAAAAAAACGAAAAAGTTATAGATAGTTATTTAGGCAGAAAGAAGTAAATGGCATTTTTTGAAGGAAATAAAATGACAGGCGGATACGGTGATGGTCCTGATATTATCAGCTCGTGCACTATTAATGTTAATAGGGGTGAGATAGTTGCGATCCTTGGACCAAATGGAGCTGGCAAGTCTACAGCTATGAAGGCAATGCTTGGATTATTAAATTTAAAATCAGGAAAAATATCAATTGATGGAGAAGATATTTCTAAACTATCTCCTCAAGAAAGAGTTAAAAAGGGAATATCATTTGTACCACAAACTAGAAATGTTTTTGCAGAACTTACTGTTAAAGAAAATTTAGAGGTTGGTGCTTTTTTAAGAACGGATAATGTAAACAATGTTATCGAAGAAATATATGATCTATTTCCAATCTTAAGAGAAAAAAAAGATCAAGTTGTTGGACAATTATCAGGTGGACAAAGACAACAAGTAGCTTTGGGACGGGCTTTAATGATAAAACCATCTGTTCTTATGTTGGATGAACCTACAGCAGGTGTTTCCCCTATAGTCATGGACGAATTATTTGAACACATTATCAGAGTTAAAAATACAAAAGTAGCAATCATTATGGTCGAACAAAATGCAAAACAAGCTTTAAGTATTTCCGATCGTGGATATGTGCTTGTAACTGGTGAAAATAAATTTGAGGGGTCTGGTAAGGAATTATTAAATGATCCAGAAGTTAGGAGATCTTTCTTAGGAGCTTAGTATGGATTTAATTAATGCAGTAATAGTTTTATTGAATTATACAATTATTCCAGCCTTAACTTATGGCTCTCAATTAGCACTTGGAGCAATTTTTGTAACATTAATATACGGTATTTTAAGATTTGCTAACTTTGCAACCGGCGACATGATGTCATTTGGTACAATGTTTGCAGTGCTTTTGACTTATTACTTTCAATCAATCGGAATTAACTTTGGTTTTCTGCCTACAGCTTTGCTCACTATACCTTTTGCAATTTTTATGATGATTTTTTACATGCTGATAATTGATCAGACAGTATTTAAATATTATAGAATTAAGAAAAGTCCACCAGTAATGCTTGCAATGGTTAGCGTTGGTGTAATGTTTGTAACACAGGCGATCATAAGAATTATAATTGGGCCTACTGATCGAAGATTCTTAGATGGTGAAAAATTTATTTTAAAAGCAACTGAGTTTAAGGAAATGACAGGTCTTGCAGAAGGTTTAACAATTAAATCTACACAAATGATAACAATTGTGGTCACTATAATTGTTGTTGCTATTATGTTTTGGTTTTTAAATAAAACTAAAACTGGAACTAGCATGAGAGCCTACTCAGATAATGAAGATCTAGCTCTTCTCTCAGGAATAGATCCAAAAAAAGTAGTTCTAATTACCTGGATTATAGCTGGAATATTAGCAACAATTGGTGGAATTCTTTATGGTTTAGATAAAAGTTATAGACCATTTGTGTATTTTAATAACATGTTACCCATTTTTGCTGCTGCGATAGTAGGTGGAATAGGAAATCCATACGGAGCATTCTTCGGTGGTTATGTTATAGCATTTGCTGAAATATTTTTGACATATGCATATAAAAGATTTTTAGTTTATATTTTGCCTGAGTCTTTAGAACCAAATTCATTGATGCAATTATTATCAACTGATTATAAATTTGCGATTTCATTTTCTATACTAGTTATTGTTTTGATATTTAGACCATCAGGTATATTTGAAGGAAAACGCATATGAGGAATTATTTAAATATAATTATAGCGTATTCAATAATGATGCTTTTAATTATTTTAGTTGGCATCTTTCAGTCTTGGTCTATAGCATTAACAATTTTTAATTATTGTATGATTTCAGCAGTAATGACACTGGGAGCAAATATTCAATGGGGTTATGCTGGCTTAATAAACTTTGGAATCATGGGGTATACTGCATTAGGTGGTTTGGCAGTTGTGTTAGTATCTGTAGCTCCTGTACCAGAAGCTTGGAGTGTGGGTGGAGTAAATATGATGACTTGCCTAGGAATAATCATATTAATGATTTTTTCTACGAGGTATATTTTAAAAAATATTCAAAAATCTAATAAAAGAAATTATTTAATAGCTGGAATAATTATAGTTGGTTTAATTCTAATAAAAATAATTGCTGGACCTGCAATTGAACAAATAGAAGCTGTTGACCCTGCAAAGACAGGGTTTCTAGGAGGACTTGGGTTACCAGTTTTATTCTCATGGATAGTTGGAGGACTTTTTGCTGCCGGATTAGCTTTTATTGTAGGGAAAGTTGCTCTAGGATTAAGAGCGGATTATTTAGCTATTGCAACGTTATTGATAGCTGAAATTGTTGTTTCTATTATTAAACATGAAGATTGGTTGGCAAGAGGTGTAAAGAACGTTATTGGATTAAAAAGACCAGCTCCTTATGAAATTGACTTACAAACTTCTCCTTGGTTTATAAATTTAGTAGAAAAATTTCACTCAGCAAAATTAGATTTAGCAAATTCATTGTCGGAGAGACAAGATATTTTAAATCAGTTAGTGATTGATGCATCATCTGTTTATGTAAAACTATGCTTTGCAGGCATGTTTTTAGTTGTAGTTATAATTTTATTAATAATTACACAAAAAGCTCTTTACTCACCTTGGGGTAGAATGATGAGAGCAATAAGAGATAATGAAGAAGCTGCAAGTGCAATGGGTAAAAATGTAGTTAAACAACATTTATTTATATTTATTTTAGGATCAGCAATAGTTGGTATTGCTGGAGCTATGATGGTAACTAATGATGGACTGTTTACCCCAGGTAGTTATAGACCAATGAGATATACATTTGTAATTTGGGTTATGGTGATTGTTGGTGGAACAGGAAATAACTTTGGAGCAATTCTAGGAGGGTTTGTTGTATGGTTTTTATGGGTAGAAGCAGCACCAATTGCTTTGTTCTTTATAAATTTATTTACAGCTCATTTACCTGAAACAAATGAAATCAAAGTTCATTTAATTAATAGTGCTCCATATTTTAGATTTTTGCTTGTTGGTATTGGACTTCTTTTGATTATGAGATTTAGACCTCAGGGAATAATTCCAGAAAAAATTATAAAACAATAATTTACGATGAGTTTTTTCATTTTGGGGTTCTTTACTGGACTGAGCTTAATATTAGCTATTGGTGCTCAAAATATATTTGTAATTGAGCAAGGTTTAAAAAAACAATTTATTTTTATTGTATGTATAATTTGTACATTTTCAGATTTCCTTCTTATTTTTTTAGGAATATTCTTATTTCATTATTTTGAAAGTTTTTTTTCGCCTTCAGTTGAATTAATTTTAAATATTCTTCTATTTTTATTTTTAGTTCATTTTATTTGGAAAAAACTTAAAAATATAAATATAAATTTTGAAATAAATCAAAAAAATGAAACCAAAAGTCTAGGTCCTGTAATAATTAAAACTCTTGGTTTTACTTATTTAAATCCTCATGTTTATTCTGATACTGTATTTTTTTTAGGAAATTTTTCTAAAAGTTTTTTAATTAATCAAAAACTGTTATTTGGGTTTGGTGCAACTCTTTCCTCAATTATATTTTTTTTCACATTGGGATACTTATCTAAGTTTTTATCTAATTACTTAAATAGCAATAAAGTTTGGAAAACTATAAATATGCTAATAATTTTATTTATGTCAGCACTTAGTATTTTTGTATTAATAAATATTTTGGGATAAAAAAAACTCCAGCGATTTTCACCGCTGGAGTTAAATAATTAAGTATTATCTTTGTTTTTTGTCTTTAAACTTACCGCCTTTGATTTCTTTCTCAATAAAGGCACCAGACGCTTCTCCAACATCTGTAAGTTCTACACTTGATGCTCCTTCATAATTTACAGCTTTTCCACTAGCTAATAAATCTAAAGCTTTTTTCAATTCACCAGGATAAATTTTTTCTCCTGGAGCATTCGCAACAGACATTACATTTGCTTGTACAGTTGCTCTGTCAGCTTTACCACCAGCTTGCATAGCTAATACTATTAAAGCTGCAGCATCGTAAGATTCTGAAGTGTAAGGACCCGAAGAATCAATTCCTGCAGAACCAGCAACATCTTTGAATATTGTTGCACCTTTACCCATTGATCCTGGAAGTGATCCAAAAGATTTATTTAAATCATTACCAAATCTGTCTGTTAAAGAGTCACCGATCATACCATCAGATAATACAAACACATCAAATGCACCTGAATCTAATGAACCATCTATGATACTTCCACCAGCTTGGTCTAAGTAACCTAATACAGCTAAAGCATCTCCACCTGCAGCTGCTAATGTAGCAACTTCTGCACCGTAGTCACCTTTACCTTCTTCATGAGCTGTTACAACAGTTACGTTTATTCCGTGAGCTTTAACAGCTGCAACATATACATCTGCTAAACCTTTTCCGTAGTCGTTATTTGTATGTGTAACTGCAATACTTTTAACTTTTCTATCTTTAGTTATATCCGCTAATACTTGACCACCTCTTGCATCAGATGGAGCAGTTCTAAAGAAATATCCATTATCTTTAAGATCAGTTAATCCTGGAGAAGTAGCTGATGGTGAAATCATTACAACACCATTTGGAACAGCAACGTTAGTTGCTATAGCCCCTGTTACACCAGAACAATCAGCACCCATAATTGCTACTACACCGCCAGATATTAAGCCTTCAGCAGCAGCTGTTGCAGCAGCTGAGTCAACACAAGTTGAGTCTGCTCTTTCAACAGAAATTTTCTTTCCACCAAGTAGCGAACCTGAGTCTGAAGCTTCTTTGAAAGCGAGCTCAGCTGAAGCAGCCATTGCTGGAGTTAGGGATTCAATAGGACCTGTAAATCCTAAAATAATTCCCATTTTAATGCCATGTCCATCTGAATATGCTTTTGATGCAAAGCAAGAAACAAATACAAACATCGCCAATACTAGTTTTTTCATATATTCCCTCTAATTGTTAACAATTTATATAATTAAAATTAAATCCTATTAGTTTTAATTTTCAATGAGAAAATTATCTCATTTTTTGTGCAAAAAACACAGAAGTTATAACAATTATTCCACCAATTATTGTGATGAATGATGGAATCTCACCGAAAATGAAAAAAGTGAGTATTAAACCAAAGACAGGAAATAAAGCATAGAAAGGTAAAACCATATCAAGAGGATAAAATTTATATAAATAAAACATCATCAAATGTCCAAGTAAGGAAATAATTGCTCCAGCATACAGAACTGTAAACCAACTCTCTAAACTAATATTTGTTATAGTTTGAATAGCATTACCCTCAAATACAGATGATAATATAATTAAAATTAAAAATCCTGTGAAACTCATTATTGTATTTGTATATTTAATATCTAAATCTTTTAAATATCTTGAAAAGACTTGTGACAGACCATAAAAAAAGGCCATTCCACAAATTAGCAGTGATCCTATAATTTCATCAACAACTTTTGGATCAAAAGCAAGTATTACAATTCCAAAAAATGATGTCATAATAAGTATCCATTTCTTGTAACTTATTTTTTCATTTAAAAATATTGAACTTAATATTATTCCAAACGGAATTGAAAGCTGAGCACCTATTGTTATTGGTGCTAGTATACTTGAGGCATTAATAGATAAATATAAAAACATATTCACCGCAACACCAAAACAGATGGAAAATCCTATTAAAGGAACAATAAATTTTTTTTCAGGAATATAAAATTTAAAGAAAGGAACTAAACAAATAAATACAACAGCCATTCTTAAAGCGCCAAAAAGAATTGGAGGAATTGAATCATTTAATCCAAGTTTTCCCGTTGGATAAGCGCTTCCCAATAAAAAAACTACAAATAAAATTAGTAATGTGTGTTTTGTCGACAAATATTATCTTATAGAGAAAGGATCTAAAGTTGGTTCATCAGAAGTGTAATACCATGTAGTTTTTACTCTAGTATAGTCTTTAATTGAGTCCATTCCCGCTTCCTTTCCATACCCACTATCTTTAATTCCGCCAAAAGGTGCTGAAGGTGAGATTAATCTATAAGTGTTAACAAATGTTATTCCAGCTCTAATTGCATTGGATACTCTTAAACCTCTAGCAAAGTCGCTAGTATAAACTCCTGAGGATAATCCATATTGGTTATCATTCATTTTTTCTATGACTTCTTTTTCATTATCAAATTTCATGACAGACAAAACTGGCCCAAATAATTCATTTTCAGCAGTTGGAAGGTAATGATTATCACATTCAACTATAGTTGGAGGAAAATAATACCCGTCATTAGAAAAAGGATGTCTTTTACCTCCGCATTTTATTTTTCCACCTTGTTCAACTGTTTTTTTTATATTTTTTTCAATAATTTCTAGTTGCTTAAAATTACTCAAAGGACCCATTTCTGTGTCTGGATCCATTGGAGCGCCTATTTTTATTTTTTCAGCTCTTTTTATGAGTTTATCAAGAAACTCATCATAGATTCCTTTTTGCAAATATAGCCTTGAACCTGCAATACAACTTTGTCCACTAGCACCAAATATACCTGCAGTAATACCGTTTATAGCATTTTCTTGATGAGCATCATCAAATACTGCAACAGGACTTTTTCCACCTAATTCTAAACTTACCTCAGATAAGTTTTCTGCAGAGTTTCTAATAATATGCCTTGCAGTTTCAGGCCCTCCTGTAAAAGCAACTTTTTCAACTAAATCATGTGTCGTTAAAGCTTTACCGCATGGATCTCCAAATCCTGTAATCACATTTACTACTCCTTTTGGAATACCAGTTTCTTCTATAAGTTTTGCAAATTCAAACATCACCGCAGGGGCAAGCTCAGAGGATTTAATTACAACTGTATTTCCCATAGCTAGAGCAGGAGCAAGTTTTGTTGCTGTTAAAAACATTTGGGAGTTCCATGGTACAATTGCTGCAATAACACCTATTGGTATCCTTGAAGTTATGGCTTGAATGTTTGGTTTGTCTATTGGAAGAACAGAACCTTCAACTTTATCAGCCATACCAGCGTAATAGTCATAATACTCTGCGATGTAGTTTGCTTGTTTGTTCGTTTCTCTAAATAGTTTTCCAGTATCAATCGTTTCAATCTTGCCAAGTAATTCTGCATTGTCTCTAAGTTTGTTTCCAATAGCTCTTAAAAATTTAGCTCTTTCTCTTGGCAATATTTTTGGCCAATCCCCTTCAAAAGCTTTCTGAGCAGCTTTAACTGCTTTATCCACATCATTGGCACTTGCCTCTGGAACAACAGCCCAAGGTTTATTGTCTTCTGGGTTTAATGTTTCAAAAGTTTTTTTAGTATCAGATTCAACCCATTCTCCTCCAATAAACATTTTATATTTTTTTAATTCAGGCATTTTGTATATGGTCTTTTATTGTATTATTTACATCATCTGAGCATTCAATACTACAGAGATGTTTTCCTTTAGGAATAATTTTTACAACAGAATTTTTAATTTTTTTGCCTAAATTAATTGACATTTCTGGAGTTGATCCTATATCACCTTCACCCGTTATCACCAAAGTTTTAGTATTAATGTTTTCAAATTTTTCATTGTCTTTATGTTTCACGAATAAGGAATAGATCTTTATAAAATTATTCATATTATTGTTTTGAAGAATAGAGAAAATTTTATCTGAGATATCTGGATTTTTATTTAAAAAATCTTCTGTAAACCATCTTTTAAGAGCATCTTTAGTAAGTCTATGATCTTTTATGGTTTGTTCAAATCTATCATTTACTATTTTCTGCTCTTTATCAGATCGATTAAATATAGAGCATAAAAGTGTAAGAGAGGCCAATCTATTATTAAATCTTGTGGCAAAATTTCTTGCAATTAATGAACCTATAGAAAAACCAACTAAGTGAACTTTGTTAAATTTTAATTCATCCATTAAGTTTATTATTTGATCCGAAAAGTCATCAAAACTTAAATCATTTTTGTTTAAAGGTGTTTTGCCATGACCTAGTATATCATAAATTAAAACAGTATTATCAAATTCATTTATTTGCGGATCCCATATAGAGTGATCAAGTCCCACGCCGTGGATAAATATGATTGGAGTTCTATCTTTTTTATTTAATATATAGAATGTGCCTTTAGAGTCTGTTGCATTGATCATTATTACTTTGGTTCAATGCCCATTTCCTTCATGTCTTGGTACCTATCACCTGTTCTAGCATGTGCTCTTCCAGTTGAAGCACCTCCAATTGCGATTACAATTTCGTCATCAAAAGGAGCATCATGTATTGTAAACTCATGTGTTAAATAATAAGGTCTTAAACCTGAGTCAGTTTTATGCATCATTGGGATTGAAATTTTTGATCCGGCAGGACCCCTTGTATTCGTAAAACTTAGGTAAGAAGTACCACCGACCGCATCTCTAAATTTATTACCAAATCTCAATGTGTGAATGAAAGCAGATGCATGCTCAATTTCTCCATTTAATCCAACTACACCGGCTTTTCCATAAGCTAATATTTTATCAGGAGAACCTATTTCTTTAATTAATTCTGGTACAAGTAAATCTCCAAGTTTTGGAGCTAGATCTAAAATTATGGGTTTTAAATCTTCTACAAAACCTTTCCCGTCCCAAGGATTTTTAAAAACTGCTGCTACAGAAACCATTAAAACTGGATCTTTAGCTTCTTTTCCACCCTCAATAAAAGTTTTATCAACAAATTTATTAAATTTTCTTAATTCTAATTTCATTTTTTAATTCTATGTGTAAAGCTATCTCTTCTAAAACTGTATAATGCTTTTGGATCTACATCAACATCTATAACAACTGGTTTGTTTGCTTTAAGTGCACTTTTAACTGCTTGATTTACCTCTGATAATTTTTTCACTTTAATTCCTTTTGCACCGTAAAGTTTAGCAACCTCGTCAAAAGGAGGGCTTTGAATATCTGCGCCCAAATACCTTTCACCATAAAAATCTTTTTGGTAAGCCTTTTCTGCACCCCAACTTTTATTATTCATAACTATTGTAATTGTATTTATTCCATGCTCTACGGCAGTGCTTAATTCTGAAATAGTCATGCCAAATCCACCATCGCCCATTAAACTAACTACAGTTTTATTAGGTTTCGCAACCTTAATGCCTAAACCACAAGCAAACGAAAAACCTACTAATCCAAAATCTAAAGGAGTAAAAAGAGAAGGAGGATTGTAATACTCTAAAGCGTCAGTAGCTTGAAGGCAAAGTGTGCCAGCATCAAGTGTAATAGCTGAATTTTTAGGAAGAACTTTTCTTAACTCTTTGAATAGTCCATTTGGTTGTATTGGATAATTTTTGGATTTTATATTATCCCTATTTATTAAAAACTTTGATCTTTCTAATAAAAAATTATTTGTCCATTCTTTATAACTTAAAATTTTCTTTTGTTTTTTTAAATCATTCAACATTTGATTTGCCACATTTGCAGCATCGCCATGAATACCAATACTTATAGGAAAATATCTTCCTAACATTTTTTTTTCTAGTTCAACTTGAATAATTTTAGCTTTCTTGTTTATATTATCGTAAGAATAGAAAGTAGAATTAAAACCAAGTCTTGTTCCTAATGCAATAATAAGTTCTGCTTCTTTAACCAGTCTTGAAGCAACTAAATTGCCTCTTGGCCCCATTTGTCCAGCATTTAGTTTGTGACTAAATGGTATCGCATCTCCGTGTCCAGCAGCTGTTACTATTGGAACGTTTAAAAATTCAGCAAGATCAGTTACAGATTTAAATTTTGAATTATATTTAATCCCTCCACCAGCAACAATTACAGTTTTCTTAGAATTAAGAATAAGTTTCGTAATTTTCTGAATTAAATTTTTTTTGCCTTTTAAATTACTCTCATTTTTGAAAGACTTTTTATTTACATTGATTTTAAATTTTGAAGTGTCTGAAAGTACATTTCTTGGTAGATTAATACAAACTGGACCTCTCCTAGGTGACATTGCAAGATTGAATGCATCACTGAAAGCTTTTGGAATATGACTTGCCTTTTTTACAGTCCAAGTTTTTTTGGTTATTGGATTAAATAGTGACTGTTGATCAAGTCCTTGAAATGCATCTTCCATTTTATCCTTGGTAGAATATAAACCTGCAATAGATACAACAGGCGAAAATGCTGCTTTTGCTTGAGCAATACCTGTAACTAGATTAGTTGCTCCTGGGCCATTTTGTCCAGCAATAATAACACCAGGTTGATTAGAAGCCCTCGCATAACCATCGGCCATGTGAGTTCCTGTTCTTTCATCTCTTACGCCTATAAATTTAATTTTTTTTTCATGATACAGCGCATCAAACATTTCCATTGTGGCAGAGCCAATTAAACCAAAGACGTGTTTAACTTTTTCCTTTTTTAGGGATTTCACTGCCGCTTGACCACCGGTCAAGGTATTCTTGGACTTAATCACGATACTTTTTTAACTTCAGTATCTAGATCATCTTTAAAGTTAGGCATTACTTTTTCAGTGAATAATTTAATACTTTTCATACAATCTTCATGTTTAACACCTGGAAAGTTAGACCAGACTTGAAGATTTTGAAGATTTAGCTCTGATTGAAGTTCTTTTATCTTATCTGTTACGTATTCAGGAGTACCAAATAACATATTTCTCTTGTGTAAAAACTCATAGTTAAGAAGATCTAATTTTCCTTCTGTTTGTGGGAGTTCTTCACCTGGATCCATATGATTTCCTAGACCTCTCCAGTGACAAACCCATCTCATGTAATTTACCATATGTTCGCCAGCTTTCTCTTTAGCTTCTTCCATTGTATCTGCAACAAACATATCTCTAACAAGAGTTACTCCCTCTCCCAAAGGAACATTTTTTTTAGCAACTTCTGATCTTTTATTTTTGTATGCTTCAAATCTTATTTTGAGTGCTTTTACAGTAGGTATCCACATAATTACATTAATATTATTTTCTGCAGCCCACTCAATAGATCTTATACCATCAACAACTTGATGTATTGGAGGATGTGGATTTTGATATGGCTTAGGCAGAACACTAATTTTTTTCATAGTGCTATCTTCCATATTCATAAATTCTTCACTAGGTGGACTCATATCGTGTTGCCACACATAGTTAGGTGATGGATAAGTATAAAATTCTCCTTCGTGATTAAAAAATTTTTCTGACCAAGCTTTTTTTAAAATTTCTAATGTCTCAGCAAATAATCTAAAGTTTTTTGCCTGATCTTTTAAATCTGCTTCTTTATTTAAATTTATTGCTTCTCGACCATAAACTCCTCTGGCAACCCCAACTTCTACTCTTCCTTTAGAAAGTTGATCAAGTGTAGCGATATCTTCTGCCAATCTAATTGGGTTATGAAAAGTAATTACATTTGCAGCTTGTCCTATTCTTATATTTTTTGTTCTTGCCGCAGCATCTGCTCCTAACATTAAGGGATTAGTACAAGACTCCATTCCCTCATGATTAAAGTGATGTTCTGTAAACCATATTGAATTCCAATTATTTTGATCACAAAATTCTGTGATTTCTTTAGTCTCATCTAATAGCTGGTGATATGGTTTGTGAGTCCAATTTGTGGTATTACAAAAATAACCAAACTTCATTAAAGCCTCCTTTAAAAATAAATTTAAAGACGACCGATCCCACTTTCGTATAAGATTTTACGACGAGTTATGTATCGCTTTATATGACAATATTATTATTCTTATCTTTGATATTCAACGAATTTTTTTAAAGACTTATTTAGAAATTTATCATATCTAATGCCATCGTTACTAAATCTTTGCTTATTTAAAAAGGAAAGATTCATTTTAAAGTCATAAGAGGGCTCAAAAAAGAAAGGAACAGAGAGCCTTTTTTGCTTATTCCACAATACCCTATGATTTGTTGCTTTAAACTTGCCATTGCTTAAATATTCTAGCGCTCTACCTGTATTCACTACCAAGGCATTTTTATTGAAAGGAACATCATGCCATTTTTTTGTTTTCCGGTTTTGAACTTGAAGACCACCTTTTTTATTTTGATATAAAACTGTGAAAATACCACTATCAACATGTGTTTCACATCCAAGTGCGACCCCATCTTGTTTTGATATTTCAACTGGTTTAGATTGATTTGGGTAATAATTAAATCTTAAAGTACTAAGTGTTTTTAATCTCGAAAAGGCTTTTTTAGATAAATTGGGGTCTTTTTTATAAAGTTTTATAATACTTTTAAAAAGAGTTTCGCTTAAATTAAATAAATTTTCAAAATAATCTGCTAGTTTTGCAATAGATTGCTTATTAAATGATCTCTCTAAACTCAAAGACTCGATGTATTGATTTCTAGTTTTTTTTGAAAAATCCTTTGTTACTTTTAAGTCACCTAAGTCTAATCCTTCTTTTCCATTTACATCATTTGGAAAATATCCTCGATAAATATTTTTACTCTTTTTATTCCATTTTTTTGGGGCTAATTTAAATTTAATATTTTTATTTGATCTAAAAAATTTTTCTCCGATTTTGCATACTTTATTTATTTTTTTTAATTTTATTCCATGACCGACTATTTGAAAAAAACCAACCTCAACACAAGCTTTTTCAATTTCCCTTGTAATTTTTAATGTTGCTTTTGAATTGAAGTTATTTTTTAGAATAGGATTTATATTTATTGTTGGAATATAATTTTTTCTTATCATCTATTCGCTGGTGTATCTGTAGCAATCATTTGTCCTCGGACTTTTTCTCTAAAATAAATATACACGCCAGCACCAATAATTATTAATGCACCTAGAAAAGTTCTTGGCACTGGTATTGTTTCAAATAATATATAACCAGCTACCATTGCAAACACTATGTATGAATACTCAAATAATGAAACAACCGATGGTGAGGCAATACTATAAGCAGTAAATACACAAAAAAATGAAATCGAAGCAACTATTCCCATTATTAAAACATAAGGCCAAGCATCAGATGGATTTGTAAACCATTCTCTAACAATAAATTGCAAAGTTGGATCTGTAAAAGTGTTAAATTTTCCATCGCCGCTAACAAAAAATATTACCAAACTTGCAAATAATGCAAAAATATAAAGCCAAGTCATTTGGGTATAAATACTATCTTTATCAGATGTATATTTTGTTATTGTCATCGAGATTGAATAGCAAAGGGCACATGCTACAGGTGCTAATTTAAAGAAATTAAAATCATCTAAAGATGGATTTAAAACAATCAATACTCCAATAAATCCAACTACAATTGCACTCCATCTTCTAATTCCAATTTTTTCTTTTAAGAAAAATTTTGCAAACATAGACATAAAGAACGGGCAGGAGAAAAATAGTGCGCTTGTCATAGCAAGTGTCATAAAAGTCAGTGAAATATAAAAAAAACTAAAACCAAAGAAAAAACATACAACTCTTATTAGTGTTAATAATGGGTAATGAGTTTTTAAAGATATTGTTTTTTTTGTTATTAAAACAAAGGATAGCAAAAATACTGATTGTATAAGGGTTCTTCCAAAATAAAGCTCGAATAAAGCAATATCCTCAAAAATAAATTTAATTAAAGAGTCTTGTATTGAAAAAAAAGCCATACCAGTCATTATAAAAAAAATACCTCTGGTATTTTGGTTTGTGTCCATGAGACACCTATATCAAATCAGTGCTGATAATAATATTAATTATTTAAAATTGCCTCTGAGCCTTTTTCGGCAATCATAAGTGTAGGAGCATTTAGGTTTGCACTTGGTATTTCAGGTATCACTGATGCATCAATCACTCTTAAATTTCCAATTCCATTTACCTTCAAATCCTGGTCTACCACTGCCATATCATCAACTCCCATTTTGCATGTTCCACAAGGATGATATGCAGTGTCTGCTTTCGATCTAATATATTCATTTAATTCATCATCTGATTGTGCATCAAAACCTGGCCCAACTTCATCACCAGCGTGCTCTACTAAAGCTGGCTGTGATAGAATTTTTCTTGCAACATGAATACATTCTCTTGTTTGTTTAAGATCTTCTTCTTCTTTTAAATAGTTAAATAAAATTTTAGGATAATCGTATGGGTCTGAGGAATTAAGTGTTATTTCACCTCTACTTTTTGGATGATTTGGACTTGCATGTAATTGATAACCATGTGTATCAGGTTCTTCCAGGCCATGATTTATCACAAACGACGGGAAAAAATGAAATTGAATGTTAGCAACTTTTCTTTCAGGCGAGGATTTTGCAAAACCACCAGCCTCTAAAAATGATTTTGAGCAGGGTCCAGATTTAAACATAAACCATTGCATACCTGCTAAAATTTTAGGTATTAATTTTGTGTATGTGTAAAGTGTATTAGGAGTTTTACATTTTTGTTGTATATAAGTTTCAAGATGATCTTGTAAATTTTTTCCAACACCCTTTGAGTGATGAATAACTTCAATACCATTATCTCTAAGATGGTTTTCGTCGCCTATACCAGATAACATTAATAATTGTGGAGAATTTATAGATCCTCCACTCAAAATGACTTCCTTATTTGCATAAATCTTTTCAACCTTGTTATTTATTTTTACTTGAAGACCAACTGCTTTTTTTCCCTCAAATATTATCTTTTCTACAAATGAGTTTTTTAAAATATTTAAATTTTTTCTATTTTTAACAGGGTTTAAATAATACTTGGCAACTCCAGCTCTCTCGCCTTGATGCATTGTAGTATCAAACATGCCAAAACCTTCTTGTTCCTCACCATTCATGTCTATATTTGTTTTGTGACCTGCTTCAGCTGCAGCATCAACAAATGCTTTAAATAATGGATTTGAATTTTTAGATAAATTTACTGGAAGTGGTCCCAATGAACCTCTATATTGATTTTCACCTTCAGACCAAGTTTCAATCTTCTTAAAATAAGGAAGAACTTTATCATAGGACCAATTATCCAACCCAAAATTTTCCCATCTAGTATAGTCATCTCTATTTCCTCTTACAAAGACCATTCCATTATGAGATGAGCATCCTCCAATCATCTTTCCTCTAGGGCAAAAAACACGTCTATTGTTCAAATATGGCTCAGGTTCTGAATAATATTTCCAATTATATTTGGGGTCATGCATTGTATATAGAAGAGCTAATGGCATTTTAACCTTCCAAATATCACTAGATCCACCTGCCTCAAATATAGCTACAGAATTTTTAGCATTCTCAGATAATCTGTTAGCTACTACACATCCAGCTGAACCAGCACCAACTATTAGATAATCAAAAGCTTGCATTTAATTTGGATGATCACCCTCGACTGCAATCCTGTCCATAACTCTTTCATGGCCCAATCCTCTACCAGGAAAAAAATCAGTCAGACCTTGGTGAAGGGTGCTTCTATTGTCCCAAATTGCTACAGCATTTTCAGTCCATTTAAATCTGCATGTAAAATCAAGTCTTTCTTGATGTAAAAATATTTCATTTAAAGTATCTGAACTTTCATTTTCATCTAAATCTAAAATTCTTTTAGTGTACATTGAATTTACATACAAAATTTTTTTTCCTGTTTCAGGATGAGTCCTAACTACTGGATGGGAATTTGAATATTCGTCTAGATTACCATTCCCTTCCATTTCCTTATATGCATCAACAAATGCTGCTGCCCCTAGAGAGCTATGAATGGCTCTCTTATCATTAACCTTATCTTTAATTTTATCGCTTAATGTGTCGTAAGCGATTTCCATATTAGAAAACATTGTATCTCCACCAACTGGAGGAACTTTAATTGATCTTAAGATAATTACTTTTGTTGGTTTAGGATTATAACTTACATCAGTATGCCAAGTTTCACCCCATTGTCTTTTTTCTTCTGGAGCTTTAATTATTCTTAATATTTCAGGATAATCTTTTCTTCCTTTAACATAAATATGTCTTTCTAATGGACCAAAATGTTTTGCTAAATTTATCTGTTCTTGCGATGTAATATCTTGATCTCTAAAGAAAAGAGCTTTGTGTTCTAGTAATAGATTATTTATCTTCTTCCAATTTTCTAAAGAGCTATCTTTTAAATCGATACCTTTTACTTCTGCACCTAATGCACCTGATACTAGTTTAATTTCCATAGTTTATTTTTTTAACCTACCAGATAATTCTAAATTTTCAGACTTAAAACTTGATTTATTTTCGTCGATAAATTCACCCATAATTTTTAGCTTATCTTCCTCAAATTCTGTGACTTTTCTTTTCCCCAAGTCAATATAAAGCGACAAACTCTCCATAGTAGCAGCAAGAGTTTTAGTTTCTTTTTCGTACATTTCACATTTTAAATGTAATCTTTTTTTATCGTGATCAAAATGAGTGCAATATACTTCTACTTCTTGATTTTCTTTAACCTCATTATTGTAAGTGGTTCTGGTTTCAACAACCATAGTACTTCTCAGATTTGATTTTGCATTTTCACCACCCATTTTAAATTTATTAAGCATCGTTTCCCATGCTTGATCAAAGATTAAGATATAATAAGCCATATTCATATGCTCATTATAATCTGTCCACTCTTTGATTATTTTTCTCGTTGCAAGATGATATGACATTTTTAACTTTTATTAATTTTATCAGCTATTAGTATTTTTCTTTTCATTTCTCTAAGGACAGGTTTTTCAATTAGTTTACCATCTATAACTACTAAACCTGTATTTGAGTTATTAAATTCCTCTAATATTTTTTTTGCCTTAGTAATTTCATCTTTTGGAGGTGTAAATACATCATTTAAAATTTGAATTTGTTTGGGATGAATAGAGCCTTTTCCAGTAAATCCTAGATTCCTAACTTGTTCAGCTTCTTTCCTCATACCATCCATGTTTTCTAAATCTAAATAAGGCACATCTATAACATCTACACCGACACTAGCTCCTGCATGAACCAACTTTGATCTTGCATGGACTAGATTTTCCCATTTATTTTCAACTCTAAGTTCTGCTGCCATATCAACTCCACCAAAATACAAAGCTACTATTCTCTTGCTAGCATGAGCAATATTATAAATATTTTCTAAAGCTTCATTTGTTTCCATAATAACATGAAGATCGGTATCTAAATTACAGTCTGTTAGTAGATCGTCTATAAATGTTATTTCATCTGGTGTTTTAACTTTTGGTAACATAATAGCCTTTAGATTTACTTTACTTGATATAAAAGCTTCTAGATCTAAAAGACCAAATTTAGTTCTTTGATTATTAAACCTTACAACCAGTTCTACATCATTTTTAACTTCGAGCGTTTTAAGAGCTTCTATAGTATTTTTTCGTGCTTGTTCTTTGTCATTTATTGCTATCCCATCTTCTAATTCAATACAAACCATATCAGCACCTGATGCAATCGCTTTTGGAAACATTTCAGGATGAAGTCCTGGTGTAAATATAAAACTTCTTCTTACTTTTAACTTATCTAAGTCCATCTTAATTTTTATAGTCTGGCTCTTCTTTATCTAAAATGATCCTAATTTGAGATAAAAATAAATTTGCAAAATCTGTAGGAAAATTTTCATGCTCCTCTGCAGTTTTTTCTGCAATTTCATGGCTTACAACATTAAGTTCCTGGTTTGTTGATAGAGCCGTAATATATGTTTCTGCTGCTCTCTCAAAATAATAAAGAGAGTTAAAACCTTCAGCCACTGTTCTTCCTGTGGTTAAAATTCCATGATTCGCAAGTAACATGTGTTGTTTGTTTCCTAAAGCATTTGCCATCTTAATAGATTCTTCTTCTAGTCCTAGACCTCCAAATTCTTTGAATGCAGATACTCTATTGTAAAACATCATTGTATTTTGATCGATAGGTTTCATAACCGGATCTTTAAGAGTGGAGAGGGCAGTTGCATATTTTGAGTGAACATGAAAAATGCATCTTGCATGTGGTGCTTTTTCATGTATCGCGCTATGTATATACAGAGCTGTTGGATCAATTATGTCTGGTTTATTTTTTAGTTCTTCCTTATTTTCTTTAGTCACCAAGATTAAATCACTTGCCTTCATATTACTAAAATGAATGCCTGCCTTATTTACGTAAAAATCAGAAGAGTCAGGGACGCATGCACTAAAATGGTTTGCAACACCCTCATGCATATTTAGTCTTGCTGTCCATCTAAAAGTTGCAGCTAATTCCTTTTGTAATTCAGATATTTCCATTTGCATGATTTTAAAATATAGTTGAAAAATAAATTATGAACAATAACGTTTTTATCTCATGTGCGGTTACAGGGTCTGGAGATACTGCAAGCAAACATCCTGATTTACCAAAAACTCCAGAGCAAATAGCTAAATCAGCAATAGAAGCAGCAAAAGCAGGAGCTGCAATTGCTCATATTCATGTAAGAGAAGAGGACGGTACGCCAAGCAGAAGACTAGAATTATATAAAGAAGTAGTAGATAGAATTAGATCAAGCGAAACAGATGTCATTTTAAATTTAACAACTGGGATGGGCGGAGATTTAGACATTGGTCAAGGTAAAAATCCTCTAGAGTTTGGTCCAATGACCGATATGGCAAATGTGATGGAAAGAATAGCTAATGCGGAACAATTTTTACCCGAAATTTGTACTTTAGATGCTGGTACATTAAATTTTGGAGACGGTTCTGTAATTACAGTTAATACACCAAATGATTTAAGAAAGGCTGCAAAAAAATTACAAGAAATTAAAGTTAAACCAGAAATAGAGGCATTTGATTTAGGAAATATGTGGTTCGGATCGCAATTGTACAAAGAAGGTTTACTTGATGATCCACCAATGTTTCAAATGTGTTTAGGTATTCCTTGGGGAGCTCCTGCTACCCCATTAGCAATGCAAGCCATGAAAGACATAATGCCTAAAGAAGGAGTGTGGTCAGGTTTTGCAATTTCAAAAAACGAAATGCCATTTGTAGCTCAAACAGTTGTAATGGGAGGAAACCCAAGAGTAGGTTTGGAGGATAATTTGTATTTATCAAAGGGCAAACTAGCAACAAATGCTCAATTAGTAGAGAAAGCAATTAGGATAGTTACAGATCTTGGGGCATCAATAATGACAGCAGAGGAAACTAGGACAAAACTTAAGCTTGTTAAACACAAGTAATGTTAAATATTAAAAAAGTTGCTGTAGTTGGAACAGGTGTTATCGGAATAGGGTGGATTATAAGATTTCTAGCTTATAATAAAATCGTTTATGCTTATGACAAAAATCTTAAGCAAAAGAAAATTTTAATAAACGAAATCAAAAGAGCACTCCCATACGTAAAAAAACTTTTTAACAAAAAAAAAATAAACTTAAATAATTTAAAATTTTTCTTATCTTTGGAAGAGGCAGTTAAAGATGCTGATTTTATTCAAGAATGTGCACCAGAGAATTATAATTTAAAAACTGTTTTAATCAGGGAAATTTCTAAAAGTTGCAAAAAAAATGTTTTAATTTCATCAAGTTCTTCAGGATTGTTGCCATCAAAGATTTTTTCAAAATGTAAAAATATTCAGAGAGGCATAATTGGCCATCCATTCAATCCTGTATATTTATTACCTTTGGTAGAAATAGTACCTGGTAAAAAAACTAGTGAGAAATCTTTAAAAATTGCAAATAAATTTTATAAGTCAATTTCAATGAATCCAATAGTTCTAAAAAAAGAATTACCTGGTTATTTATCTGATAGACTTCAAGAAGCCTTATGGAGAGAGGCGCTTCATATTATTAATGAAGGATACGCTACAACAGAGGATTTAGATAGAGCCATAGAGGATGGTCCCGGTTTAAGATATTCTTTGATGGGAACATTTTTAACCTTCCATTTAGCGGGTGGAAAGGCTGGGATGAAGCATATGTTAGAACAATTTGGGCCAGCATTAAAACTTCCATGGACTAAGCTTAAAGCGCCAAAATTATCAAAAAAACTCTCAGAAAGGTTGATTTCAGGCACAAAAAAACAAGCTAAAGGAAAATCAATAAATCAACTGTCAAATATAAGAGACGAGTATTTAGTCAACTTACAACTACTTAGAAAAAAATATGAAAATAAAATTAGAAAATAGATATCTAAAGAAAAATTAAAATGGTAAATTAAATACATGGACTTGAATCACTTCTTAACTAGCTATATGCCAGATACAAATGTAGGTTCAAAACAACATTTTAAAAATATGTTGGAAGAATGTGTTGTTGCAGAGAAACTTGGTTATGCAACAGTATCAATTCCTGAACATCATTTAATAAATTTACTTATGATGCCATCACCTTTGCAGATGGCTGTAAAAATTGCATCTATCACAAAAAATATTAAAATCACGACTGGAATAGTTGTTTTACCTCTTCATGATATGAGAACATATGCTGGTGAAGTTGCAACAGCAGATATTTTAACTGATGGCAGATTAATTTTAGGTGTTGGAAGAGGTGCTTTTGCTTGGGAGATGCAAAGATTAGGAACTCCCATAGAAAAGTCAAAGGAAAAATTTATAGAGTCACTCCAGGTTTTACAATTACTGTTAAAAAATAAAGAAGTTTCATACAAAGGTAAATTCTATGATTTTGAACCAATTACTATAATGCCTCGACCTATAAGTAACCCTGTACAAATGATGATAGCTGCCATGAATTTAGAAAGTATTAAAGATGCAGCATCAAGGGGATTTCATGTACAATCAACGGTATTGTCAGGTACTAAAGATCTTTTATTAAGTAGAGTGAATGCGTTTAAGGAGGGTTGTACAAAGTTAGGTGAAGAAGGAAAACTACTCAAACTTTCTATGCAACGCATGGCTTATTTAGCAAAAGATGAAAATGAAGCTAGAGAAAAAACTAAACTTGCTTACGAATATTATAAACGATTTGATAATATGTTTACTGGCCCTGGTAAAGTAAATGAAGGGAATATTGAAGCTTTGCCTAGAAAACAAACTTTAGATGAATTAAAAGAAAATCTTTTGATCTGTCCTTTGAATGAAATGATTGATAAATTAAGTGTCTATGCCGAAGCGGGAGTTGATGAAATTATTCTTAGTTCAAGTTTTGGTCAATCACAAAATGATTTAATTGAGTCGATGCATAGAATTGGTGAAAATGTAATTCCATATTTTAAAAAATCAAACATACAAGTAGCATAAATATCTATGAGCATCATAGATTGTAATTATTCAGTAACAGGATCAGGACCTGCAATTTTTTTTACCCATGGAGTAGGGGGAGCAGAGGATGCATGGAGGTTCATAGTTCCAAAACTCAAAGATAAGTTCACAGTTGTAACCTATGATTTAAGAGGTCATGGAAAATCACCTGTGAGTAATAAAGATTTTAATCTAGATGATCTTGTTTTAGATCTTGAGAGAGTTAGAGAAAGAACAGGTATAGAAAAAGCCCATTTTATGGGGCATTCTCTGGGAGGAATGATTGCACCTGCTTATGCAAGGAAATTTCCAGACAGAGTAAATTCAGTAGGTTTATTGTCAACAGTGGCAGGAAGATCGGATGAAGATAAACAAAAAGTATGGAATGTGATCTCTGATTTAAAAAATAAGGGTGTTGAACAAACTTTAAAAAATTTAACCACGAGGTGGTTTACAGATGACTTCATAGAAAAAAATCCTGATCTTGTATCAAGAAGATTAAAACAGGTTATAGATACTGACAAAGATGTTTTTATTAATGTATTTAAAATATATGCAGAAACCGAGATGATTCCGTGGTTAAAAGAAATTAAGAAGCCATGTTTATTTATGACAGGAGAAAATGATGGAGGTTGTACACCTTTTCATAATGAAAGAATGTCAAATGAGATTGAAATTTCTAAATTGGTTATAATACCAAAGGTAAAACACTCTTTTTTGATAGAGGCTCCTGAGCAAATAACAAAAAACTTATTAGAATTTATTGAAAGTTTATAAAAACTTAATGCATTCTTAATGTATTTCCATCAACGCCAACCACTTGTCCTGAAATTCTAGAAGACTCATCTGAAATTAAATAGCAACACATATTTCCAATATCTTTCTCATAAACCCAAGTGTTAAGAGATGTCATAGAAACGAACTCACTCTCAACAGCTTTCTTAGAAATTTTTAAAAATTTTGCTTTATCTCTGATTACTCTGCCCATCCTATCTCCTTTGACAGTTCCTGGACAAATCGCATTAACTCTTATTTTGAATTTTCCTAATTCCATTGCTAAGGTTTTTGTCATACCAACGACTGCCCATTTACTTGCTGAATACGGAGATCTTAATGGAAAACCAAATATACCTGCAGTAGAAGATAGATTTACCACAGATCCACCTTTATTTTTTTTTAACATTGGAATTGCTAATTTTGAGAAAATAAAATGACTAATTACATTTATTTTTAATGTTTGTTCCCAATCTTTTGTCTTAAGTTTATCCATAGTTCCAGTTGGACCTGCTACTCCAACATTATTAATTAGAGCGTCAATTTTTTGTGTTTTTTTTTTAATTTCTTTAAAAAAATTAATCACATCGTTTTCATTTGAAGCATCGCAATGAAAACTAAACAATCTTTTATTATTTAACGGATGTTTTTTTAATTTATTTATTGATTGTTGATCTATGTCACACAAAAATACTTTTGCACCTTTTTCAAGACATTCTTTTGCTGTGGCCCAACCAATCCCTGTAGCACCAGCAGAAATAATTATTTTTTTACTTTTAAAATTGTATGACATTAATAAATTTAATCGGTTAAACCATCAGATCTAACTTTATTTCTTTCTATATGTATGGGCAACACCTTTCCATAAATTGCTTTAGAATGTTCAGGCGTATTTACTCTCCATGGATCTAATACATATGCTGGTATACACATGTAACGTGAGGTTTTTCCTATTATTTTGGTTACTCTATGCATAGTAAATCGTCCTTTAAATATTTGTAAATCACCAGGTTTTAATTCAAGTTGTTTCACTTTTGAACGATCTCCATCTAACACTTTTTTTACTTCATCAAATCTTTCATTTCCTGGTTCTCTTATATTTGGACAATACTCAAATATCCCACCTTGCTCTGGTTTTTGTATCATAAGACTTAAAGTAAATTCACAACTATCAAAATGCCAAGGCAATATACCATCAGGCTCCATTACATTATAAGCATGACAAGCTAAGGGATCAGCCCATCTATATATTGGAGAAATTCCTAGACAAGCAGATACAAATTTAAGTAATTCTTCAGTTTCGTAAAGAAATTTCATTTCGGAGTTTTTTGCAAAGCAATCAGAGTTTAGATATCCATTGTATCTGTTCATAAATATTCTTTTTGGATGATCCTTTGGAAGAGAGGGATCATCTTTTGCATAAAGATATGCATTGATACTTTCTTTAGACATATAAACTTCATCTACCTGTTGCTCTAATTCTTTTCTCATTACTTCTAAAGAATTTGGTAAAATAAAGTTTGGGATTACCGAACAACTATCATTTTCTAATTCTGCTTTACATTTTTCAATTATTTTTTTTATCTTCGGAGAATTTAAGTCATGAATAGGATATTTTTCTAAATCAACAATTTTGCCTAAGTATTTTTTCATAACTAATTTGTATAAATTATGAGCTTCTCAGCGATTCTTGTAATTCTTTATTTGAAATATAACCTTTAGCATTTCCTTGTTTATCAATAACTTCACAATTGGAATTACTACAAACAACTTGAGGTAGAAACTCTTCAATAAATTGATCTTCTTCAACTTTAATTAGGTTTGTCTTATCAATATCATCTGATTGATTAATAGGTTTCATAATAATTTTTGCTTTTATAACTTTTGTTCTGTTTACATCTTTTACAAATGCCTCTACATATTCGTCTGCTGGGTTCATTATAATATCTACTGGCGTTCCTACTTGTACAAGTTTTCCCGCATTTAAAATTCCAATATGATCTCCTAATCTAAGTGACTCATCAAGATCGTGAGTTATAAAAACTATAGTTTTTTTTAATTCTGCTTGGAGATCTATTAATTGTTTTTGCATGTCACTTCTTATTAATGGATCTAATGCTGAGAAAGCTTCATCCATAAGCATAATGTCAGTATCAGTGGCCAAAGCCCTTGCAAGTCCTACCCGTTGCTGCATTCCACCAGATAGTTGAGCTGGATATTGATTTTCAAATCCAGATAAACCTACAGACTCAATTTTCTCCATTGCAGTAGCATTTCTTTTTTCAATTTCCACACCTTGCATTTCAAGTCCGTACCCAACGTTCTGTAAAACTGTCTTATGCGGAAATAAGCCAAACCTTTGAAATACCATACTCATTTTTTGCCTTCTAAATTCAATTAGTTGCTCTTTATTAAGAGTAGTTACATCCTTGCCTTCAACTAAAATTTCCCCAGAAGTAGGATCTATCAATCTATTTAAGTGTCTGATTAATGTTGATTTTCCAGATCCAGATAAACCCATGCAAACAAAGGTTTCTCCTTCCTCAATTTTTAAAGAAACATTATCTAGTCCAACTGTATGTCCTGTTTGTTCTAAAACATCCTCTTTTGTAGCACCATCCTGAACCATTTTGAGAACGCTGGATGGTTTAGGTCCGAAAATTTTATATACATTATTGATTTCAATTTTTGACATTTCTAAAAGTCTAATTCTTTTAATGCATCAAAGCAAACTTACAATTAAGTAAATAAAAAGCTTTCAACCATTAATTGAATTGAAATTTTTACCATTTTATATAATTATTTATCATGAATTCAATTTCTAAAATCTCAAAAAATAGTACTTACCTTCAAATTATTTGGAATGATGGAGAGGAGAGTAAATTCAATTATATGTGGCTAAGAGACAATTGTCCAACCGCGCATGACAAGGACTCACGACATAGAATGTTTAATATTTTAGAAGTTTCTAAAGATATTAATCCTAAAAAATATTCTCTTAATGATGATGGAAAATTAGAAATTGAGTGGAGTGAGGGAGAACACATAAGTTATTATGACCCAAAATGGTTAAGAGAAAATTGCTATACAATTAAAAATAAACAAAAATATACATCTCCTTATCAACTTTGGGATAATAATTTAAAAAATAATTTTGAAAGTATATGTATTGAACATGATGAAGTAATTGACTCTGACGAAGGTTTAATAAAGTGGCTTGAACTATTACATCATAAAGGTATTGCGATAGTTAAAAATGCACCAACAGAAAAAAAATCAGGATTTAAAATACTACATCGAATAAGCCATGTGAGAGAAACATTTTTTAAAACTCCTTTTGAGGTAATAAATATTCCAAAACCAAATAATTCAGCATACACGGCGCATGCGTTAAGAAATCATATGGATTTACCTTGGTTTGAACTGCCTCCAGGTTATCAGTTTTTACATTGTTTAGTAAATGATGCAAACGGTGGAGACTCTTCAGCAATCGATGGTTTTGCTGTAGCAGATTATTTAAGACAAAATGAAAAAGATATATTTGAGACTCTAGTTTCTGTGCCTCTAAAATTTAGAGATAAAGATTATACTCAAGAGTCTCATAGAAGTTATCATGCACCTGCAATTAGTTTAACAAAAGACAAAGATTTTCATGATATTAGATTTAGTGTTGCAACAATGGACGCTTTAGATTGTCATCCAGATCAAATGGATAAAGTTTATAAAGCCCACCATAGATTTGGAAATCTTCTACATGATGATAAGTTTCAGATTAAATTTAGATTAGAGTCTGGAGACATATTTTCTTTTAATAATAGGCGTGTTTTACACGGCAGAACTGCTTTTGACCCAAATTCAGGTCATCGTCATCTTCAAGGGTATTATTTAGATAGAGATGAAATACTTGGAAGATTGGAATATCTTAAAAAATATAAATCATAAGTTTTCAAATATAAGATTGTTATTTTTTTCATATTTCAAAAATTCCTTTTTGTTTTTAATTGTATAATAATATTTCTCTTTATTAATCATTTGTATTCTTCCATTTGTTAAAAACTTTTTATCTAATATTAGATATTTTATTCTTTTATTTAGGCTACTTTTCAAAATAGATTTTACGCTTGAATTGTTAGAAAATGATAAACCTACTGATAGTTTTGAATTAAGTTTAAGAAGATTATAGATGTTTTCATGTTTAAAAGAGATAAAAGTACATTTTTTGAAACCTCTAGTTTCTTTAATCAAATTAGATAAAAGTTTTTTATTAAATAATGGCTTTATTTCAATAAAGACAGGAAATTTGTTTTTTGAAATTTTTAGAACCTCTTTTAACTGTGGTATTTCAAAATTTTTATTTTTAATTTTTTTTAGATCTTCATAATTAATATTTTTAATACTTCTGCTTATTTTAAAAATTCTTTTTAAAGTAAAATCATGAAAGCATACAAACCTTTTATCTTTGGTTGAATGTATATCTGTTTCAATCCCAAATCTTTTTTTAAATGATGCTCGAAACGACTTTAGGCAGTTTTCTTTGTAACTCTTATTTACAATTCCTCTGTGTATTATATGCATGTAAAAAAAAAGGGCTTTGTTTTCACAAAGCCCTTAATTATTTTTTTGAAGTCTAATTATTAGTTAGGTAACCAACTTTTCCATTTATCTGGATTGTTGTCCAACCACTCATTTACAACTTCTTTAACGTCTCTTTTTTTGATGTCAACTTCAACAAGCATCTTAGCTTGGTCTAAGTTTTCTAACTTCATTCTTTCAAAAAAAGCTTTTGCTTTAGCATGTTCTGGTTTAGCAAATGTGTCAGGATTTCCATAATTCATAGTGTAATCTTTATCCCAACCAGTTGCTGGCCATCCATCTGTACCACAAGTTTTCCAGTTGTTTGCTTCAGTAAATGTGTCTCCTGCACAAGTTTTGTATTCAGGAAGTTGAACTCCTACCATGTCAAACTCACCAAAGAACCAGTGTGGTGACCACAAGTATAACAAGAACGGCTCTTTTCTCATGTAAGCAGCTTTTGCTTCTGCAATTGCAGCCGCTTCAGTACCTAGCTCATCTGCTTGGAAATCAATTCCTAAAAGATCAAGTCTTTTTTGGTCATGACAGTTCCAACCAGCTACAGGACATCCAATTAATCTTCCTTTACCGCCTGTTTCAATAGTTGCAAATTTAGCTTTATGTTTGTTTAGGTCTCTCCAAGTTTTAATGCCCATTTCTTCTGCAGCATATCTAGGTATCCAGTAATCTGACATACCGATGATTCCAGTAGTTCCTAAAAGATCAACTGTTCCATCTCCTTTATAAGACTTAACAACTTTGCCGTCATAAATTAAATCTTCATTAAACATTACATCGTCTGCCTCTGCATAACTTGGCCAACTTTCGCAAGCGAAATCAAGTTCTCCAGCTGCAATTGCTTCCCATAATCCAGTACCAGAAGGGAAAACTGTTTGTTTAATTTTATAGCCCATTTCTCTTTCAAGAATTGCTACTGCAACTTCACAAGTAATTATTCCACCTGTCCAGTCAGCAATAGCAGCATGTAATCTTTTTGCATTTGCCTGAGTAAGACTTGCTAATAAAATTACGAAAGATAAAAATAGAGCTGATATTGTTTTTGATAACCTCATTTATTTCCTCTCATTTAATTAATTAAAGACTTATCTTAAAACAAAAAATACTAGTTTGTAAACTGTGAATAATGATGCTTTTACTTGACTTATAAGCCTAAAGCTTCTCTCTGCTTTTTGGTCCAAGCAAGCGATATTCGGTCTATAATTATTGCCAATAATACAATTCCTATACCGGCTGCTAATCCTCTACCAGTATCTGATCTTGCCAATCCATTAAATACTTCTAAACCTAATCCTTTTCCTCCAATTAAAGGTGTAACAATCTGCATAGCAAAAGCCATAATAACTGTTTGATTAAATCCAATAACTAAACTTGGAATAGCTAATGGAAATTTAATTTTATTTAGAGTTTGTAATAAGGTACCACCAAATGAACGTGAAACCTCTGAGTAAGTTCCAGATACTTGAGTTAAACCTAAAGATGTTAATCGAATGATGGGTGGTATGGAGTATATTACTGTTGCTAGTACAGCAGATACTATTCCTCCTCCAAAAAACATCAAAACAGGAATTAAATAACAGAAGTAAGGTAAAGTCTGCATGGCATCTAAAACCACGTTTTGAACATTTCTAAATCTCTCATTATAAGAAGCAATAATTCCAAGAGGAACTCCAATTATAAAACATAAAGCTACAGACACTAAAACAGATGATAGTGTTATCATTGATTGTGGCCATATCCCACAAGCACCAATGAAAAGTAATAAGATTGCCGTAATAATTGCAAATCTGATACCAACAGTAAAGTATCCAATTGCTGCAAATACGCCTAGTGTATACCACCACGGCACATGAGTTAGGAATATATCAAGTGGTCTTAAAAGTTTAAGATATACAAATCCCCTAAGAGCTTTAGTAAATGCAATAAAACTTGGATTAACAGTTAAAGACTCTACACTATTAGAAATTGGTTGTCTTATTGATAATCTCCACTCTTCAGGAAATGATCCTATACTTATCATATAAGTATCAACAAATGATATAGTCAGAACAAATAAAAAAGATGGAATGATATAATATCTTCTAGAAATTATTTCACCAATATCTCTTGCTGTTTGTCTATTTGCTAACGAAATACAAAATTCAAATACATATGCAATAAATTTTGTCAAATTTGTACAAACAAAATTAATCAAACCACCTAAAAATTCTAAAGGCTTTTCTATAATTCTTGCAATTGTAAATTTTTCCCAAGATTGAGGAAGCAAATAAAATTTTTGAACGTTCGATGGAAGTATTTGTTTCGTTTTACTAAATGACATGCTAAATCTATCAAACATTATTGCCATGAAAAGAATACAGAGTCCTCCTTCCATTGCCCATCCAACATCAAGTCTTCTAATCGCCTGCCATACTTGACCGCCAATTCCTTCAGCTCCAATAAAACATGCTAAAACTACAAGCGCTAAAGCCATCATTATCACCTGATTAATTCCCATCATTATACTTGGAAGTGAAAGTGGAATTTTAATTTTAAATAGGAGTTGTAATTTACTTGATCCAAATGAGGTTGCAGATTCTATTGTTTCTGCTGAAACTTGTCTTATACCGGTATTTGTTAATCTTATGATCGGAGGCATAGAGTAAATCATTGTGGCTAATATTGCTGGAGCCCCTCCAATTCCAAAAAAGAAAAGAGCTGGAAAAAGATAAACAAACGCAGGCATTACTTGCATTGTATCTAAAATAGGCTTCATAAAATTTTCAAATCTGTCACTTTGTGAACAAAGCACACCTAGGGTAACTCCAACTACTACACATAGTAAAACAGATAAACCCATCAACGCCACTGTTTGCAGAGACGGTTCCCACATTCCTGTTGCACCCCAAAAATAAATAACGAATAAAGAATACAACCCTAATCTTAAACCACCTGCAATTAAGCAGGGTAAAAATATTAATGCAGCAATTAATAGCCAGGGAGAGTCGATCAAAAAATCTTCAACGAAGTAATATACATTTTTTATGTAACTGGCTATTATTTTGGTAATCCATCTATAATTTTTCTTTAAATAATCTTCACCCTCATTAACCCACGCTGTAAATGTAAATTGGTCAGTGACGACCTTTGGCATTTTTGAAGGACCATCACTTTGAAAAGATAACCACAGTGCAACTAAAAATGTTATTAAGATTACAGAATATGTAATAATATTTTTTGATGAATTTGGCTTTCCTTGGATACTTGCTACTTCAGATGACATATTATCTAAAATTTAAAATAAATAATTTTACTTTTAAAGAAAAATATTGTCTATTTTTGTGTTATTAAAATAACAAAATATGAATAATCAACCAAAAATAACGTGTTCAAATGTTTGGAAATTATTTGGTTCTGACGAACAAAGAATAATTAAAGATTTAGATAAAAATTTATCAATTAAAGAGGTTCAAGAAAAAACAGGACATGTCGTTGCTGTAAAAGATGTTAGCTTTTCAATTGAGAAAGGAGAGACATTTGTTGTAATGGGTTTATCAGGAAGCGGAAAGTCAACTTTAGTTAGATGTATTTCAAGATTAATCGAACCAACTTCTGGAACAGTTAAAATGGATGATGTTGATGTAACGAAAATGACTGGAAGAGAATTATTAGATTTAAGAAGAAATAAAATGAGCATGGTTTTTCAACATTTTGGTTTATTTCCACATAGAACAGTTGTGGAGAATATTGGATATGGTTTAGAGATTAGAGGAAATAAAAAAAATGACAGAGTAGAAAAATCAATGGAAGTTTTAAAAATGGTTGGTTTAGAAGGTTGGCACAATAATTATCCAAGAGAACTATCAGGAGGAATGCAACAAAGAGTGGGTCTAGCTCGTGCACTTGCAGTTGATCCAGAAATTTTAATTTTTGATGAACCTTTTTCAGCATTAGATCCATTAATTAGAAGAGAAATGCAGGATGAACTATTAAAGATACAAGAAAAATTACAGAAGACAATGGTATTTATTACTCATGATTTCTTAGAGGCAATTAAAATGGGTGATCATATAGCAATTATGAAAGATGGAGAAGTTTCTCAAGTTGGAACACCAGAGGAAATTGTTGCTAACCCCAAAGATCAATATGTAAAAGATTTTTGCGAAGACGTACCAAAATACAAAGTACTTAGTGCAAGCAAAGTAATGAGGGAGCAATGTTGTGAAGATACAAAAAAAATGTTTGAAAACGGATCAAATAATATTCCTCACAATTCAAAAATAGAAACTTTAATTGATAAGCTTGTAGATACAGATCAGAAATTTCCAGTGGTTAATAGTGAGACAGGAGAGCTTATTGGTGAAATTGATAGAGCAATAGTTATGAAATCAATGAAATCTGCTAGTTAATTTCTCTACTGACCTTAGTTTTTTTTTGTTTTACTTTATCTCTCCAAATTATAATCATTCCAGCAAACACAATTACAAAAACTCCTGGAAATAATTGTTCCCAAGGAGCCTCATTAAAAAATAACCAACCTAAAACAAATGATGAAGGAATACCAAAATATTCAAACGAAGCCATCTTACTTGCAGAGATTAATCTATAAGAATAGATAAAAAGTATTGCTGCAGTACCTCCAAGAATACCAGTCAATGTCATAAGAAAAAAATCTTGGGTACTTTTTATTTCTGCATGTCCGGTAGTCAATAAAAACAGCACAACACCACCAATTACATTAAATATTAAAGTGTATAATTGAATTTTTGCTGTTGAGTGACCATCCGGTATAAATTTTAAAATTATCACACTTAATGCCCAAGCAATCGCAGTTAGAATTGGAAATATTGAGTAAAAACTAAATATATCACTTCCTGGCTGAACAATTAAAACAACGCCAAAAAAACCTATAAAAATTGCAGACCATCTATAAATACCAACTTTATCCTTTAAAAAAATTATTGATAAAATTACAATGAAAAATGGTGAAGAAAATGTAAGAACCATAGCGGTTGCAAATTCTAAATTAATAACTGAAATAAATATAAATATATTCATTGATAAGAAAGCCAACCCTCTAAAAAAGCTTAAGACAATGAATTTGTTGTTTAGGTTCCTAAAAACTGAAATGTACTCTTTTGTAAATAAAATAAGTATAAATAATGGGATTACCCCCGCAATATTTCTGAATACTGCTAACTGAATTACAGTATATTCATTACCCAAAAACTTTATTACAACCATATACATATCCACACATAGTATTGCTAAGAGCATTGTAACTATTGCCAAATATGTTTTTTTTAAATCTGTTTTTTCTGAAGAAATATTCATTTATAATTTTTTAAAATTGTATACTTTATAAAAGAAATGCAAAGTTTTAAACTTAACGAAACCGATATTCTATCCAATCAAGATTGGACGTTTCCGACTAATATTGCATACGGTCCAGGTAGATTAAAAGAAATAGGTGGTATATGTAATAATTTAGATATTAAAAATCCGTTAATAGTTACAGATAAAGGAAGCACAAAATTACCATTTATTATTAATTTACAAAATTATTTAAAAAGTTCTGATGTAAAATCAGATTTATTTTTTGATATATCTCCAAATCCAAGAGAAGATGAAGTTTCAAATGGTGTTAGTAAATTTAAAGATGGAAACCATGATGCCATAATTGCAATTGGTGGAGGCAGTGCTATGGATGGAGGAAAATTAATTTGCCTTACAGCAAACAATGATGTTCCATTAAGAGATTTTGAATTTGAGTTAACTCCGCCTAAAATTAGCAAAGATAACCCATTCCCAAAAATTATAACTATTCCAACAACTGCTGGAACTGGAGCTGAAACAGAAATTTCAGCTATGGTTACTTATTTAAAAGAGGGCATGAAATTTTGCATGTGGCATCCAGATGTTAGACCTTCCTTGGCATTGTTAGATCCAGAACTAACTATTGGATTGCCAGCAAATTTAACGGCATGGACTGGTGCAGATGCTTTAATCCATGGTATAGAGGGTTATTGTGTTCCTGGTTTCAATCCAATGTGTGATGGTGCTGCTTTAGAAGGTTTATCTTTGATATCAAAATCTTTAGTCACAGCCGTAGAGGACCCTAGCAATATAGTTGCAAGAGGTGGAATGCATGTTGGATCTTGTTTGGCAGGAATTTCTTTTTTAAAAGGTTTAGGATTAGTACATGCTATTGCTCATATGGTTGGAGCCGAATACAATACTCATCACGGACTAACGAATGCAATAATATTACCTGTAGTTTTAAAATATAATCTACCAGGTATGGAAGAAAAAGTTAAAAGAATGTCAGAGGCTATGCAATTTAAAGATCATTCTGTAGATGCATTTATATCAAACATTGAAAACATTCTTGATAGAATTAAAATTCCAAAAAGTTTAAGCGAAATTGGAGTCCCCGAGGATTGTGTTGATAGAATTGCTGAAAAATCAATGAAAGATCAAGCCTATGGACAAAATCCTAGAAAAGCAACTTTAGAAGAAATAAAGGAAATGACTCTAGCATCCATTAAAAAAGCTAGGTAATAGTAAATTCTCATGCTTGAAAATAAATCAGTTAAAGAAATTATTTCCTTAATTAAGAAAAAAGAAGTTTCAGTGAGAGAAATAATTAGCTTTTATTTTGAAAGAATAAAAAAATTTAATCCATCTTTGAATGCTATTGTTTCAATTAAGGATGAAGAAGAAATAGTTAAAGAAGCTGAGATTAAGGACAAAAATTTTGACGAGAATAAACCATTATTTGGCTTACCTCTCGCCTCTAAAGATTTGCTAGATGTAGTTGGTTTTCCAACCACTTATGGTTTTCCTGGATATAAAGATTATTTTCCAAAAAAAAATTCTATAATTGTTGATCGTCAGATAGATGCTGGTGGATTAATAATTGGAAAGACAAATACTGCTGAATTAGGAGTAGGCGCTCATACAGCGAATAGATTATTTGGAATAACACCAAACATTTATGGAAATAGTCAATCATCTGGTGGATCAAGTGGTGGAGCTGGTGTTGCAGTTGCAGCAAATTTACTGCCGTTTGCCGATGGTACAGATATGATGGGTTCTTGTAGAACACCTGCTGCTTACGCAAATGTCTATGGTTTTAGACCA
Organism: uncultured Pelagibacteraceae bacterium; assembly: GCA_902547535.1. GTDB lineage: Bacteria > Pseudomonadota > Alphaproteobacteria > Pelagibacterales > Pelagibacteraceae > Pelagibacter. The sequence continues at coordinate 151,105 of CACCOB010000002.1, forward strand.
ACACCAGGATTACTTCCCGATTATCGGACAAATGAAAAAAAGAAAAATCTTCCAGTTATTTCAACACCAGGATGTCTAGCCAGAACACCTGATGATATGTCTATTCTTTTAGATGTTATAGTTGGACAACATAAAGAAGATCCAATTTCTTTCAGTTTAGATAATTCATTTAGTGAGGCAAATTTAAGTGACCAAGAATTTTCAAAAATAAAAATTGGATGGTTATCTGACATGAATGAAAATTATCAATATGATCCTGAGATAATTGAAATGTGTAACAAACAACTTAACAATCTTGAAAAGCATAAAGTTATAATTGAAAACTTAAAACCAAAAATTGATGCTCTTAAATTATGGAATTGCTGGGGAACGTTTAGAGCAAAAAGTATTTATGAGGATATTATTACAATGAATATAAAAGATGTTAATGAAATGACTCCACAAGCGATATGGGAATACAATAAAGGTATCAAACTTACAGATGAAGATGTAAAATCTGCTCTTAACTCAAGAATTGAATTATCAAATGATGTAAATAGTTTATTTGGTGATTTTGATTTTTTAGCTTTACCATCTCAACAATCATTTCCTTTTGATAAAAATTTAAGACACCCAGAAAAAATTAATGATAAATTAATGGATACTTATCATAGATGGATTGAAATACATATATTTGCTAGTCTTTTTTACTTACCATCAATTTCTTTACCTATTGGTTTTAATAAAGAGGGATTTCCAATAGGTATTCAAATTATAGCAAAACGAAAAGAAGATTTAAAAGTGATATCTTTTGCAAAAAGATATGAGGAAATTTTTAATTATTCTAAAATTAAACCAAAATTAAACTAATGGTCAGACACAAACATCATTTTAAAATAGCTTTTGCATTAGCAATAGCTGCTGGATCATGGGGAGTTTATTGGCTACCTCAAAGAATTTTAGAAGACGGGGGACTTACTGGAGGTTGGGGAACAATTTCTCAAATGATGATCGGAATTTTATTACTTACACCCATCTCTTTGTGGAGAAAGTATAAAGGTCGTACATCTGGTTTAGAAATTCCTTTTGTTGGTTTTTTAACCGGCAGTGGTTTTATATGTTACGCATTAAGTTTCTTGCTTACAGATGTTGTACGAGCATTGATCATGTTTTACATGATACCTGTCTGGACGACTATTTTTGAAATATATTTTTTAAAAAAAAGACCAGGTTTAGAAAGAGTTTTAACTTTAAGCTTAGCACTAGGGGGTTTGTGGGTAGTTTTCAGTCAATCTAATATAATACCATTACCACAAAATGCAGGAGATTGGTTGGCATTAATAGGAGGTGTGCTATTTGGGGCTGGGTTAGTGCGTTTAGAAATTTCCAAAACAGACGGGGTCTTTCCGGTAATCTTTTCTTTCTTTGTTTATGGGACAATATTTAATATTTTTGCTGGCTTTATTTTAAAAGATTACTTAGGACCTATGCCACCGATTGAAGCTTTTGCATCAATGTTTATTTTTTTAGTTCTTATTTCAGTATTTTATTTTATTCCTACCGGAGTAGTTATAATGTGGTCTCCATCTGTTTTGGGTGCAGGCCTTTGTGCAATATTATATTTAAGCGAAATAGTAGTTGGAGTTATATCAGCTGGTATTTTAACAGATGAAACATTTGGTTGGAGAGAAGTTGTTGGAAGTACAATGATTGTTGTAGGAGGAGTATTAGCTGTTGTTCTAGCACCAAAAGAAGAAAAATAGATGCTGTTTAAAGAAAAGTTTAAATCAAATTCAAAAATATTCTTAGATGGTGGAAATGGTTCTGAGATTGCAAACTTAGGAGGTGAGATGACACCAGCTTTTTCCGCATTAGCAACAATTACAGCACCAGAAATTGTAAGACAAGTTCATGAAAATTTTATGGATGCAGGCTGTGATCTTATTACAGCAAATACTTTTAGCACTACAAGACACAATATGAATAGTATTAATAGAGGTAATGAAACAAAAGAGTTTATTGTTAGATCTGTCGATATAGCCAAAAAGGCAATTAAGAATAAGGGGAAAGAAAATATAGTTGGAATAGCAGGGAGTATGTCGAATTTTTTCTCACTGAAGGAAAATGAATTTGTTCCAGATCCAAAGTACATACCTTCATTTAGAGAGGAAGAGAGAAATTATAAAGAGGCTGCTAAAATCTTAAAAGAAGAGGGAGTCGATCTTTTAATTCTAGAAATGATATTAGATATAGATCACTCAAAAATCTTACTTAACTCTGCATTAGAAACTGGTTTGCCTGTTTGGGTTGGACTTAGTTGCTGTATAAGTAAGTTTGATAATAACGTTATTGGAAGAAATTTTAGAGCTGAAAAAGAAAAATCACTTCTTTATGATGAAAGTGTATACAAAGAGCAACCAAAATTTATTCCTGATGATAAGATTGTTCTTTTAGATGATATTATGAAATCTCTAACAAATATCGGCGGAGATGTTTATGGTATTATGCATACTTGGCTTGTTGATGCCTTTGATGGATTGAGGATAATTAAAAATAATTGGCAGGGTCCAATTATGTTTTATCCAGAAATACATAAGTTTGATACAAAAACACATAAGGCAACTGTGACATACGCAGAGGATGAATTCACTGATGAATGTGGAAAACTAATTGATGACCGAATTCAAATTATCGGAGGGTGTTGTGGTGTTACAGATAGTCATCTTAGAAAATTAATTTCAAGGTATTCTTAATTTAAATATTAATTATTAACTAAATTTATCAACATATTAATCATATCAACTTTATAACTCTCTTTTGTTGCAGATTTTGTTTCCAATACTGAAAAAAATGCAGCAACTTTGCCAGTTTTAAAATTTGTTGCCAGAAACTGACCTCCATATCCAGAGTGTCCAATCATGTTACCAGACACCATTGTTGAATTTGAGTAATACAAATATTTATTTTTTGCTAATTCCATGTATTTAGGTCCTAAATTTTTAATTGTTTTGTCAAAATAAGAAGGTGATCCAACTTTTCTATTTCCAACCCCCATACCTTTTCTAGCAAAAAGCAAACCCATTCTTAAAAAATCCCTAGCAATTAAACAACCACCACCAGACATCCATGGCATCCCATATCTATCAGAAGCAATATATAAGCCTTCTTCAAAGCCAGCAGCTTCAACTGCCGACAATACCCAATCTCTTAAAGTTCTTCCACTTACCTTTTCTACAATTAATCCCACTACATCAGTATTCGCTGATTTATAAAATGCATATTCAGAAATATTTATTAAACTTTTGTTTTTAATTTTTTTAATTGAATTTAAATATTCCTCTTGGCTTAAATGATTTTTTAAACTTTTTGGTAGTCTCCAACCTCCAACTGGCTCATGTAAAAATGAAGAAGAATATGCTTTAGTATAATCTTCGGTATAGGAATTTATAATATTCATATTTAAAACATCTTGTATTCTTGCTTCAGCGTAACCACTTCCAATTTTAGGCAAATAATGTGAAACTTTTTTATTCAAATCTATTGATTTATTTTTAACAAGTTCACCAACAAATAAGTTAATAAACATTTTAGTTATTGACATTATTGTCTGCGGTTGATTTCTTTTGAAATCTTTAGCATATTTTTCAAATAATATATTTTGACCTTTGCCAACGATTAACGAGCAAAAAGATTTATTTTTGATCATTTTTTTAACCAATGGTATTTTACTAATTTTATTATAAGGTTTTGACTTTAGTTTTAATACTAGATCAGATCTTAAATAAAGACTGTACCGATTTATTTTATGTAAATTTCTATAACCAAATCTTCTAGTTTTTGGAAGATTCCATAAAGCCTTATTATCTTTAATTGTTTCTAACTCAGGATTTTTAACAGAAGCTAATTTTTTAATTTTCAATATTTTAATGATTTTTTTTGTTCGTATTTCTGGTGATAACCTTCTGCTTTACAATAATTTTTTTCCTTAGATATTTTTGTTGATACCTTACCATCCAATTTTTTATTCACCTCGTTTAACACCTTTTCAGCAATCTTTTTTTCTTCATCAGTATTATAAAATATTTCTGATCTATATTGAATTCCTACATAAGTGCCTTGCCTATTTACTTGTGTAGAGTCGTGCAGTTCAAAAAATAGATTAACCATATCTTCATATGATTTTTTTTTCTCATCATATTGAACTTTTACAACTTCAATATGTCCAGTGTCTCCACCACACACAGCTTTATAGGTTACATTGGGATCATCACCTCCACAGTAACCACATTCAGTTGAGATTATACCTTCAATACCCTCGTATTTAGTTTCATCCCAAAAGCATCCAATTCCACCAATAAATGTTTTCATTACTTTTTAATTTATACTTTAGTTTTTTAAAATTGAAATTGCTTTAATTTCATCAACCCCTATACCACAACAGCCACCTATAATTTGAGCTCCATCTTTAATCCACGTTTTTACTTCATTCAAATAATCATTTGGAGTCATGTCATCTATAAATCTCCAATGTGGTTTTTCATAATATCCTTTATTTGGATACGCTCCAATAACTCCATCAAAATTTTCTCTCGCAGTTTTTATTGCTTTTCCTGTAATATTTATATCTGAATGTGCAACTAATATTGGACCACTGTGTAATTTTTTAAAATTATTTATGGATGTCTCAAAGTTTTCATAGACATGTGTATCAGAATCAATTGTATCATTATATCCAAGCATTATATTTTTTTGATCATCCATTACGCATGACACAGATAACCAAACAGGTATATTTACTTTTGTGGAACAATTTAACATTGCTTCAACTATGTCAGCTTGTGAAGACATAGCTTCTAAAATAATTAAGTCTACTCCAGCGTCAGATAAAATTTTTAATTGTTCATGAAAACCAGGTATCATTGCTTTGATACCAAGTTTATAAAAGTTTCCAAAAGTTGATACACTTCCAGCTAATGCAGTTTTATTGTTAGTATTTTCTATTGCTTCTCTTGCAACCTTAACGCTTTTTTGATTGAATTTTTCTATAGAGTCTTCATAACCATATTGTCTCATTGATATAGGAGTAGTACTATAAGTATTAGTTGTAATTACATCGGCTCCAGCATTTATATAATCCTCATGCACTTTTCTAACTAATTCAGGATGATCAACAGAGCACTTCCCACACCACATATGCTTATCCATCTCAGCACCATTTTTTTCTAGTTCTGCGCCCATACCTCCATCTAAAATAATGATTTTATTGTTTTCTAATTTTGTCTTGATTTGGTCGTATGACATAAATTTTATTCTTTACTGTTTGTAAATGCACAAATTTTATTTCCATCTAAATCACGAAGATAAGAATAATAAACTCCTGAGCCTTCTGGTCTTTCACCACCAGATCCCTCACTAGTTCCTCCAGCTTTTAAACCTACCTCATGAAATTTGTCTACTTGAGATCTTGATGAAGTTAAAAATGTGATTTGTGTTCCATTTCCAAAGGTAGCATCTTCTTTATTGAAAGGTTTAGTGACGTAAAACTCAATATCTTTGGTGCCTTTTGCTCCATATGCTGCATAATCATCTTCTATTGTCTCGTTTCTATCTAAACCAATTACTTCTAAAACTTTATCGTAAAATGTAATAGCATCATTTAAATTATTAGTACCTACCATCACATAACCAATCATATAAACCTCTATTAACTAATTCTGATTATAAGTTATTTAAACTATTAATTCCAACCGGTAATTGCTTTTACTTCTAAAAATTCAGTGAAACCCCAGACACCACCTTCACGACCATTACCAGATTGTTTGTAACCACCAAACGGCATTCCAGTATCTGTGGCTTGACCATTGATATAAACCGTTCCAGCTCTAACTTTTCTAGCAACTCTTTTGGCTTTTTCTTTATCCTCTGTTTGTAGATAATTACCTAGTCCATAAGATGTATCATTTGTAATTGCTATAGCTTCTTCTTCAGTTTCAAAGGGTATAATTGAAAGCACAGGTCCAAAAATTTCAGTTCTTGCAATTTTCATGTCATTATTTACATCTGAAAAAATTGTTGGTTTAACAAAATAACCTTTGTTAAGTCCATTTGGCAAATCTGGTCCACCTGCAGCTAATGTTGCACCTTCTTTTATTCCCTCATTGATAAGATTTACAACTTTATCATATTGTACTTTTGAAACTAAAGGTCCAATATGATCTCCTTTTTTAGAAGCCAGATCAACTTTAATTTTATTTGCTTCATCAACAGCTTCTTTAACAGCTCTTTCATAAATTGGTTTTTCAACCAACATTCTTGTTGGAGCATCACATGATTGTCCTGAGTTACTCATTATATTTCTTACACCATCTCTAACGGCATTTGGATAAGAGTCCGCAAAAACTATATTTCCACCTTTTCCACCCAATTCAAGGGTAACTTTTTTTATAGTATCTGCTGCATTTTTTTGAATTAATTTTCCAGCTCTTGTTGATCCTGTGAATGAAACCATATCAATATCAGGATGACCAGAAATATGATTTCCAACAACTTCTCCATTTCCATTAACTAAATTAAAAACTCCTACAGGAAAACCAGCTTCATCAATCATTTCTGCAAACAATACTGCTGACACTGGAGCAATTTCGGATGGTTTTAAAATCATTGTACAACCAGCAGCTAAAGCAGGAATAACCTTTAATACGATTTGATTCATAGGAAAATTCCATGGCGTAATTAATCCACAAACTCCAATTGGTTCATATCTTATATGATTATTAGATTTAGGATCAAATTGATGCTCAAAATTAAAATCTTTTAAAATTTCAATGTTATTTCTGCAAATATCAGCACCCATTTTAGTGTGTGTTTCGGAAGCAAAATCTAATGGGGCGCCCATTTCTTTAGATTGTGCCTCAACCATTTCATCCCATCTTCTATTATAAATTTCATCAAACTTCTCAAGTAAAGCTAATCTTTCTTCCTTTGTAGTTTCTCTCCAAGTCTCAAATGCGATCTTGGCAGCGTTTATTGCTTTATCAGCATCTTCTGTCGAGCCCAAAGATATTATTGCAAAAGGTTCCTCGGTTGAGGGATTTATTACTTCAAAGTCATTTGGCTTAGCAGGCGAAACCCACTTTCCATTTATATAAAAATCTTTCTTTTCAATCATAATTTTATTGTAGCATAAAATTTAAATTTCATAACCTTTTTCTTCAGGTTCATTGTCAATTAACTCCTCAGGAAAACCTTCAACTCTAAAATTAATTTGATTTAAGTCTTCCATTCTTTTTACTATCATCGAGGACCAAGCTCTTGAGCCATATTTTTTTTGACCATCTTTAAATATTTCAACTATCTTAGGTGAAATTTCCAAAGGTGCATTTAATTTTTTTGCGAGTTCATCAAATAGACCAGTATCTTTTAAGACAAGATCCATCGTAAAATTTATATTATAAGAGCCATTTAAAATAACTTGGCTCTCGGTTTCATGAACAAATGAATTTCCTGATGACACAGCAATTCCTTTATAAGCTTTTGTAAGATCTAGGTTTGATTTTTTGGCTACTGTCCATGCCTCCCCAAGGGCAACCAAATGTGTAGAGGCTAAATAATTTGTAATTACTTTGAGAATAGAAGCAGTGCCTAATTCCCCTGTATGTAATATTTTTCGCCCCATTACAGTTAAGGCAGGTAATATCTTTTCAAATGCATCTCTTTCTCCACCAACAAATATTGCTATATTTCCTGACGCTGCTCTATGGCATCCACCACTTACTGGACCATCTAGGGGTATTGCCTTTTTTTCAATTACTTTTCTACCAATCCTTTTTACCTCTGCCTCATCTGTTGTACTCATTTCCAACCATATTTTATTTTCTGAAATACCTTTAAGAATCCCGTTCTCTCCCTCCATAACTTCTGCACAAATTTCTGGAGAAGGAAGACAAGTTATTATTAAATCAACTTCCTCAGCCAGCTCTTTAGCAGATTTTGCAATTTTAGCCCCCATGCTCTCAAATTGTTTTGTTAAATTTTTATCTAAATCTCTAACTGTTAAATTAAATTTATTCCTCAATAAACTCCCAGCTAGTTTCCCTCCAACATTTCCTAAACCAATAAATCCTATATTCATTAATTTACCTCCTCTTTCTTTTTATATAATATCATTATGACACCAAATATTATTACTATTCCTCCAATAAATAATTCACTTGTTGGTTTCTCACCTAATAAAAAAATTGCTGCAAGCAATCCAGTTGGTGGTATACCCATAGTCACTATGGGTAACACTTTATATAATGGATTATTTTTAAGAACATAATAAAAGCAGCCATAAGTTATAGGTTGCATTATAAATCCAATGTAAAATGCTATTAACCAATGATTAAATTTAGCAGTTGATAGATATGATATGGTATCACCTTCAATTACTGCAGAAATTAAAATTAAAGTGGGTCCAGAAAATAATGCAAGCCACGCAACTAAAGCTAAAGGATTAATTTCTTTACTCAAAGGTTTAACAACTACTTGGCCAAGTGCCCATATTGCTGAACCTAAAATCGTAAGAGTGATACCAAATATTTTTCCATCTAAATTAGGTGAGCCAGTTAAAATATAAACTCCTACAAATGCAACTCCTATACCAATCAAAGCTCTTAAAGTTGGCTTCTCTTTCAACATGAAAAAAGCAAATATTACTCCAAATGGAACTTCTGTTTGTACTAATAATACCGCTGCAGATGCATCAATAAAATTTAAACCAGTATAGGTAATACTGTATTGCAAAGTGTTTGCTATAAACGAAGCGATAAAAATTTTTTTTAAGAAACCTTTTGGAATTGGAAACCACCAAATTAAAATAGAAGCAGCAAAAATAAATCTTAGTCCCATTAGAAGTATTGGAGGAAAAGACTCAAAAGCAGGTTTGGCAATTACAAAACCAAAACCTAAAAAGATAGGAACAAGTGATGCAACTAGAGTGTCTTTAAAATTCATTCAATTCATTTAATATTAATGATTATTCAAGAACTTATGATATATTCACTTTTTTAAAATATGAATTCAACAAAAATAGAACCAAAATACATAAGTAAATCAAATCCACGAGTTGGCCTTATTGCTCTTGCAAGTGATTTTATGATTGAGAGAGATTTTATTAATGTAATAAAGGATAGAGAAATTGATTTTTTTGTTAATAGAATAGAGTGTTATAATCCTTTAACAAAAGAAAATCTCATTAAAATGTCAGATAAAGTAACCAGTGTAACAAAAGATATTTTGCCAGATCAAGATATTGATTGCGTAGTCTACGGATGCACATCTGGAACTATTGCAGCAGGTTATAACTCTATTAAGCAAAAGGTAAAAGCAGCAAAACCAATGGCTGAAGTTACAACGCCAAGTACAGCCGCAATAAAAGCATTAAAAAAGTTAAACATTAAAAAGCTTTCACTATTTACACCCTACAGCAAAAAACTTAATGATGAAGTTATGGGTTATTTTAAGTCAGAGGGATTTGAGATAACATCTAATTCATACTTTGATATAGAGGCAGATTACGACATAGGAAAAGTAGACCAAAATTATTTGTATGATGTCTTGTCTAAAATAGATTTAAATGGAGCAGATGCATTATTCGTATCTTGTACAGCTCTTCCTGTATTGCCAATAATTGATAAACTTGAAAAAAAACTTAACACGATTGTTTTATCAAGTAATCAGACATTAATTTGGGATACCCTAGTCCAAATAAATAAAAATAACCTTGTAGAAGGTTTTGGTAAATTATTTAGATAGAAATCCATGTCATTTACTAAAGACGAATATAAACAAAGATTAAAAAAAGTTCAGTCGATGATGCAGGATAAAGGAATTGAACTATTAATTTCTCACGACACAAATAACATGAATTATTTAACTGGTTATGATGCATGGTCTTTTTATTATGCTCAGTGTGCAATTGTTCATGTTAACGCTGATGAACCTTTATGTTTTGTAAGAGCTCAAGATTCAGGAGGTGCGTATATAAAAACTTATCTGAAAGATGAAAATATAATTGTGTATGATGAAAATTATATTCATACATGGCCAAAACATCCTTATGATTATTTAGTTCAAATTATAAAAGATAGAAATTGGGATAAACTTTCAATCGGAGTTGAAATGGATGCTCATTACTTCACCGCTTTTTGCTATGAAAAGATAAAACAAGGTTTACCAAATGCAAAAATTAAAGATTCAGAACGATTAGTTAATTGGGCAAGATTTGCAAAATCTGATGCAGAGATTAATTATATGAAAACTGCCGCACTAATTTCAGAAAAAGGAATGAGGACTGCAATGGAGGTAATAAAACCAGGAGTAAGACAATGCGATGCAGTAGGAGAAATACAAAAAACTTTATTTTATGGGACACCTGAGTTTGGTGGAGAGTATTCTAGTATTGCTACACTTTTACCAACAGGAAAAGGAACATCTGCCTCTCATTTAACAGCAACGCAGGACAAATTTGTTGAAGGTGAAGCAACAATTGTAGAGTTATCTGGTGTTTACAAAAGATATCATGCTCCAATGGCCAGAACAGTCTTACTTGGAAAACCCGATAAACTAAAAATTGATACGATGAAAAAGACTATTGAAGCACTAGAAGCTGGAATTGATGCTACAAAACCTGGGAATACAGCAAATGATGTAGCGCAAGCTTTTTGGGGTATTTTAGATAAATATGGAATAGAGAAAAAATCAAGAACTGGTTATTCAATTGGAATAGGTTACCCACCAGATTGGGGTGAGCATACTCTTAACATATATAAAGGAGAAATGACTGAACTAGTACCGAATGCGTGTTTTCATATGATAGCTGTAATGCAATTTGGTGATTGGGGAGTTGAAGCATCTGAAGCTATAAGAGTTACAGATAAAGGGTGTGAATTATTTTGTAATTTTTCAAAAGAGTTACATATTAAGAGCTAATTAACTGTTGCAAATAACATAACTAAATGTTTTAAAAACCATCTTATGCCAAAAAAAGCTGATTTCGTAAAATTTGATAAAGTAGACAAAAGTTATGACGGAAAAGTATTAGTAGTAAAAGATCTGAATTTAGATATTGAAGAAGGTGAGTTTGTAACAATGCTTGGACCTTCAGGTTCAGGAAAAACTACGTGTCTGATGATGCTTGCAGGTTTTGAAACTCCAACTAACGGAGAAATATTTTTAGATAACAATCCAATTTCTAATATTCCGCCACATAAAAGAGGGATTGGAATGGTATTTCAAAATTATGCTTTATTTCCTCACATGACAGTTTTTGAAAATTTAGCATTTCCATTAAAGGTTAGAAAAATGTCTCAAGAGGATATAGAAAAAAAAGTGGACAAAGCTTTAGCAATGGTTTCGCTTGGCGGATTTGCAAACAGAATGCCAGGTCAACTGTCAGGTGGCCAACAGCAAAGAGTGGCAGTTGCAAGAGCATTAGTTTTTGATCCATCTGTTGTATTAATGGATGAACCCTTAGGAGCCTTAGATAAAAATTTAAGAGAAAGTATGCAGTACGAAATTAAACACATTCATGAAAGTATTGGTGTGACGGTAGTTTATGTAACTCATGATCAAGGTGAGGCTTTAACGATGTCAAATAGAATTGCGGTATTCAATGATGGCAAAGTTCAACAACTATCAAGCCCTGATAAGTTATATGAAGAACCAGTTAACTCTTTTGTTGCAGAATTTATTGGCGAAAATAATACTTTTGGTGGAGAAGTTTCTGAAATTTCAAATGGAATATGTAAAGTTAAACTAGAAAAGGGTGAAATAATTGCTAATCCAATTTCAGTTAAATCTGTTGGAGAGAAAACTACAGTATCAATCAGACCCGAGAGAGCATTGATAAATCCTAAAGATAAAATGGATAATAATCAAAAAGGAAAAATTGAAGAGGTTATTTATCATGGGGATCATACTAGAGTAAGATTAAATTTACTTGGTAATTCAGAATTTATATTGAAAGTTCCAAACAGTTCTCAAAACTTAGATATAAAGCTTGGTAATGAAATTAATATTGGCTGGAACAGTCACGATGCTAGAGCTTTAGACCCAAAATAAGCGTAATTATTAGATTTTCGCCAAAATCACCTGTTGACTCTTATATTCTATGTTGCTGTACTTCTTTTTTTATAAAAAAACGTTTAAACGGAGGATAAATGAGAAAATTAAGTAAATTATTACTTGCTTTAACATTTGCAGTTTCTGTATCTACATCCGCTTTTGCAGTAGTTGTTGCATCATGGGGTGGAGCATACACAGAAAGTCAAAAGTTAGGATATGGTGATCCAACATCTAAAGCATTAGGTGTACCGATTGAGTGGGTTGACTATTCAGGTGGACTTTCAGAAATTAAAGCGCAAATAGAGGCAGGAGCAATCACATGGGATATTATAGACGTATTCGCTTATGATACTATTAATGGTTGTGACGAAGGAATTTTTGTTGAATTTGATTTTGACAAGGATTTCCCGCCAGCACCAGATGGTACACCAGCTAGTGAAGACTTCTTTACTGATATGCCAAGTAAATGTGCAGTAGGAAATATCTTATATTCTTGGAACTATGCTTACAACAGTGATTTATTAAAAAGCACACCCAAGACTTTAAAAGATTTCTTTAACACAAAAAGATTTCCTGGAAAAAGAGCTATTTACAAAAGTGCATTAACTAACTTAGAAATTGCATTAGCAGCAGATGGTGTAAAAATGGGTAAAGGTGGAGAATTTATCTACAAAAAATTAGAAGAACCAGGATATGTTGACAGAGCAATGAACAAAATCAAAGCGCTTTGTGAGGATCCAAATGGCGGATGTGTATTTTGGTCAGCAGGAGCTCAACCACCAGAATTATTAATGAGTGGTGAAGTTGTAATGGCTACTGGTTGGAATGGAAGATTTTTCAATGCAGCAGTTGGAGAAGGTGCTCCAATAGTTCAAGTTTGGGACGGACAAGGTCTTGACTATGAATATTTTGCATTAGTAAAAGGTGGACCAAACCAAGAAGATGCTATGAAGGCTTTAGCAATGATGACAAGTACTGAGATGTTAGCAGGAAGTGCAAAATATATTGCTTATGCTCCATGGAGAAAATCATCAATTGCAGTTATGCAAGCAGGAGAGCCTTGGTATAAAGATGGAAAAACTAATATGGTTCCACATATGCCAACAGCACCAGCTAACCTTAAAAGATACTTCTTAGTAGATGCTGAGTACTGGGCTGATAATGGTACAGAGCTTGGTGAAAAATGGGAAGCTATGAAAGCTAGTATTAAATAATTAAAGTTTTAAACACTTTAATTTTATATTATAGTAAGGGCGGTCATATTGACCGCCCTTTTTTTTTATGAGCTCAGAAACAGGAAAAATTTTAACAACAGATGGAATTCCCCTAGAGGAAAGTCTAAAACAGTCAGAAAAGAAAAATAAAATTAAAGCTTTTTTACTAGTTGCACCATTATTATTATTTTTAATTATTACATACATGATTCCAATTGGAGATATGTTCTCTAGAAGCATAGATGATAAGATGGTTACAAATATGCTTCCCAAAACCTATAAAGCAATGGAAAACTGGGATGGTAAAGAACTTCCACCAGAAGAAGTTTTTGAAGCATTTTATTTAGATTATAAAATTTTAGTTAAGAATAAAACTGCAGGAAAATTACAGACACAATTAAATTATGAAAAAAATGGTTTTAAAAGTGTTTTAAAAAAACTTGCCAGAAAACAAAAGAAATTCGAGGAAGGAAACTACAAAGAACAAATAATGAAAGTTCACAAAAGATGGAGAAATGTTGAATATTGGAGAGCAATTAAAAGAAGAGCTCCATCTTATACATATTCAAAATATCTTAAGGGTATAGATATGTACTCAAATGAAGATGGAAAAATTGTTCAAGTATCTGAGGATAGACGAATTCACAGAATTTTATGGATTAGAACAGTGGAGGTTGCTTTCTTTGTAACTTTGTTTTGTTTTTTAATGGCTTATCCAATTGCACATTTATTGGCAACTCTACCCATGAAATATAGTAATTTGCTAATGATTTGTGTCTTATTGCCTTTTTGGACTTCTTTACTTGTAAGAACTGCTAGTTGGATGATTCTTTTACAACAACAGGGTATTGTTAATGACTTTTTTGTTTGGATAGGTCTCGTTGCAGACGATAACAGACCAGAAATGATGTACAATAAAACTGGTACCTATGTAGCAATGACACAAATATTATTACCATTCATGGTGTTACCTTTGTACAGTGTTATGAAAACAATATCACCTAGTCTGATGAGAGCTGGCAAATCTTTAGGAGCAACACCAGCTACTGCTTTTTTTAAAGTTTATTTTCCACTTACAATTCCAGGTATTGGGGCAGGTTGCTTATTAGTATTTATCCTTGCAATTGGGTATTACATAACCCCAGCCTTAGTAGGTGGAGCTTCCGGAACACTTATTAGTAACCAAATAGCATATCACATGAAGAGTACTTTAGATTGGAGTTTTGCATCTGCGATGGGTTTAATGCTTTTGACAGGAGTACTTGTAATCTATTGGATTTATAACAAACTTGTAGGAGTTGATAATATTAAACTAGGATAATTATGGCTTTACCGAAATATACAGAACCACATTATAGAATTTGGCATTATTTTTATCTTTTTGTTTGTGGATGTGTTTTCTTCTTTTTAATTGCACCTTTATTTGTAATTTTTCCATTATCATTTAATGCGGAGGAATTTTTAGTCTTTACAGATGGAATGAAGAGACTGGATCCAGATGCTTTTTCATTAAGGTGGTATAATGATATGATTTATGGAACGAAAAATCCGTGGGGATTAGCAGCAAGAAATAGTTTTATAATTGCTATATTTGCAACTTTAGGATCAATTATTTTGGGTACTCTTGCTGCATTGGGTTTAAGCAGCAGACATATGCCATATAAAGGTTTGATAATGGCAATTTTAATTTCTCCAATGATAGTTCCACTGATTATTTCAGGTGTTGCAATATTCTTTTTTATGGCAAAAGTAGGTTTAGCAGCAACACACTTGGGTATTATATTAGCACACATTATTCTTGGAACTCCCTTTGTTGTAATAACAGTTACTGCAACATTATCAGGTTTTGATCATAGTATAACACGTGCAGCATCTAGTCTTGGAAGCAGTCCTTATAATACATTTATGAAAATTACCTTACCATTAATATTACCAGGAGTAATTTCAGGTGGTTTATTTGCTTTTGTAACATCATTTGATGAGGTTGTAGTCGTATTATTCTTAGCAGGCTTAGATAATACAACAATTCCAATTCAAATGTGGACAGGTCTTAGAGAGCAGCTTAGTCCTACAATTTTAGCTGTAGCAACTTGCTTAATAGTTTTATCAGTATTAATTTTATTAACTGCTGAACTTTTGAGAAGAAGATCTGAGAGATTAAGAGGAATAAATAGATAAATTAGTTTACAGACTCAATCACTGTAGCAATTCCCATACCTAAACCAATACACTGAGTTGAAAGTGCATATTTTTTATTTTCTCTTTTTAGTAATTCAGCAGCTTTGCCCGTAATTCTTGCGCCTGTTGCTCCAAGAGGATGTCCAAGGGCAAGCGCTCCGCCATCTAAATTGACTTTATCTTTATCAATACCTAAATCTTTAATACATGCTAAGGATTGCGACGCAAAAGCCTCATTCAATTCAACAATATCAATTTTATCTGCTGTCAATTTAGCTCTTTCCAAAGCTTTTTTTGATGCTCCAATTGGACCTAATCCCATATAGTCAGGGTCACACCCTTGCACTGCAGTAGATACAATTCTTCCCAAAATATTTAAATTATTTTCTTTTGCATAACTTTCTTCACAAATTAATGTTGCAGCTGCACCATCGGTTAAAGGTGACGAAGTGGCTGCTGTAACAGTACCATTTTCATCGAACGCGAGTTTTAATCCATCCAACTTTTCCATTGTGCTGCCTGGTCTAATATTTCCATCGGTATCACAATCTCCGATTGATACAATTTCGTTTTTAAAATTACCTTTTGTTTGTGCTTCATGTGCTTTTTGATGACTTGAGATTGCAAATTCCTGTTGTTCATTTCTTGAAATATTATATTTTTTGGCAACATTTTCAGCAGTAGTTCCCATTGAAAAATATACATGAGGATTATCACTTTTACTTTCAGGATAAGGTATTGGATCAAAACCTGTGTTAACCCTAGTCATACTTTCAACTCCTCCACATATAAAAACTTTTCCTGCACCTAAAGAAATTTTACCTGCAGCAATATGAATAGCTTCCATTGAGGAACCACACCATCTATCAACTGTCATTCCAGAAGTTTTAACATCCATATTAGTTAAAAATGTTGTTAACTTTCCAATATTAAATGACTGCTCTCCAGTTTGAAATGCACAACCAACAACAATATCCTCAATATCCTCTTTTTTAACATTGGATTTAGCAACTAAATTTTTAATCACTTCCGCTAGTAAATTTACTGGCTTTGTATTTACGAGCGCACCTTTTCTCGCCATTGTGAAAGGCGATCTTGAGAAGCCAGCAATTACAGGTTTAAACATATCAATAAATATAAGGTTAATCTGGGAATGGTAAAGAAGTTATAATGCCTCTTCTATTTTTTCCATTGAAAGTATTTACAAAAACCTCATTTCCAATTTCCCAATAATCTTTTAAAATCATAGAAAGGCCTATATTCTTTCGAAATCCTGGAGAATATATTCCAGATGCAATTTGCCCAATTTTTACATTATCTTTTGAGTATACTGGTAAAGGCACACCGGTTGGCTTACACGGATCTCCATCAAACAAAATTCCTCTCATTCTTTGTACAATTCCATCAGATTGGATCTTTCTTAAAGCCTCTTTACCTATAAAATCATGATCATCCTCTTGTTTGCAGTATTTTTCAAGATTGCACTCAAGAGGATTATTTTCTCTTGTAAAGTCATTTCCATAAGACATTAACCCAGCCTCAATTCTATCAATTAAATTTGGACATCCTGGAGAAATATTAAATTTTTGTCCGTTCTCCCATATAGTATCCCAAAGTTTTTCTCCGAGTTCTATCTCATTAAAATGTTTTTCAAATCCTTTAAAGTATATTTCAAAACCATCTTGTTTACTGTAGCCAGATCTTGCAATAATTTGTTTAGTTCCTAAAAAATCAAACACTTTAAAATTAAAAAATTTCAATTTTTTTATATCGTCACCAAAAATTGAAATTAGAAGATCCTCAGATTTCGGACCTTGAATAGCTAGCGGATATACATCTGGTTCGATAATTTCTACGTTTAATTTTGATCCCAAAGCAATTCCTTTTGCCCAAAGTAAAATGTCAGAATCTGCAATAGAAATCCAAAACATATCATCGTCAAGTTTTAATAAAACTGGATCATTAATCATCCCAGCTGTGTCGTCAATTATTGGAATATAAAAACATTTGCCGGTCTCCATTTTTTTTTATGGATCGTGGTGTCATTTTTTGAACCAATTTTTCAGCATCAGGTCCTGTAATTTGTACTTGTCTCTGGCATGACACATCCCACACTTGAACCTGCTCTCTTAAATGCCAGTAGTCTTCTTCTACAGTATTTTTAAAACCTTTTGGTAGTAGCATATGATTAACTACAGTAAAATCAGATACTCCACATTCCTCTACTTTATTTGTAAATGGAGTTCGTCTTATACGCCTAGACATATTTAATTTTATATTTTTTTGCGTAATTAAACTTTCTTTACTCATTTTATTTAGACCACCACACTGTGTAGCTATTTTTAGAAATTATTATTGGAATATGATATTTTTTATTTTGATCTTCCATTTGAAATTTAATGTTAATTTCTGAAACTATTTTTTTTTCTGAAAAATAATTGCCAGTTTTACAAACCATTTCATACTCACATTTGCAGTCGTCTTTACTTAATTTAAATTCTTGGAGTATTCGACCACCTTCATCAGATTTCGTCTCGCAGAATACTTTCTTTTTTCCATTTTCATTAATTTGATAAATAATTACATCAACATTTGCAGCGTGCGAGCCATTTGTTGCATCCAATAAGTGAGAAGAGAAAGTTGCCACAATTATTCTATTGATGATTTCTCTCTTTTACTTGCAACTGCAGAGACTATTGGGCTTAATACAGGTTTTGCTTTAACATTTACACATGCGGGTTTTCCACTTTCCATAGCTCTTTTCAGCGCTGGACCTAGCTCTTCTCTTTTATTAACTAATTCTCCATGTCCTCCAAAACCCTCAAATATCTTGTGAAATGGTATATCACGAAAATCAGTTCCCACGCTTTTTCCACTTTTAAATAATCTCTCTTGTTGTTGACCAATTGAAGCAAGGCCCCCGTTATTATCAATTACAACAGTAATAGGTTTTTTCTCATAAAATACACTTTCAATAGACATACCTCCTGATAAAAATGCACCATCACCGCTAATCAGAACTACATTTGAATCTGGATTATGATTTTTAGCAGATAGAGCGAATGAAACTCCAACACCTAACATGCTAAAAGTTCCAGGATGCAAAATCCCTTTTAATTTTTTCCCTTTAGCACCTGCAATGTTGATAGCAATCTCTGACCAAAAATGAGTATTTCCTCCATCGATTACAAGCCAATCATTTTCATTCATTGCATCTTGTACATCCAATGAAAGTTGTAAAGGGTGAATTTTTCCCCCATTTTTTTTTGATGCTTCAGCTTCAATTTCTAAATCTTTTAAAGATTTATCAACCCACTCTTTCTTCTTTTTTTTATTTTCCTCAAACCAATTTGTACCTAAAGACCATTTATTATTTTTTTTTAAGTTAGATAATGTGTCTAAAAAAACACCAGGATCACTTAGTAAACTTAAATCAGCAGCTCTATTAAGTTCTAATTCTTCATGTGAACCATTTACACAAACTAATTTTGTTGATTCTGGTATAAAAGGTGGGTTTCCAAAATTTAATTGATTATCTAATCTCGCTCCAACGACAAGAACCAGATCTGAATTTTGTAATGCAAATTCTGATGGAGGATATTGGTGTATATCAGCCAATCCCATATAAGCATTTGCTTCCTCACCTAATAACTTTTGATGATATGGAACATTAAAAATTGGAATATTTAAATTATTACCAGCAGCTTCAAGATTTTTTTCTGAATGTGACCACCAAACACCGTGTCCACCAATAATAACTGGTTTTTTTGAATTACAAGCAAGTTCTAAGACTTCTGAAAGTGAATTTGGATCTGGCCACGCTTTAGCTATAGGTTTTGCTTTTTGAGAATACGGTCTTTCTTCTAAACCAACTTCCTCTGCAAAAGATGAAAACATAATATCAACGGGAAGACTAAGATGTACAGCACCAGGATAACCATTGGTAGCAATATGATATGCTTTGTCGACAAATTCTCTTATTCTAGTTCCATCAGTAATACTTGCACTATATTTTGTTAAAGGTGCTGCAATCGAAACATCATCTATTTCTTTAAAACCACCTGAACCTTGTCTTTTAAGACTACTAGATCCTGTGATGTAAATAATGGGACTTCTCTCACCCCAAGCCTCCATCATAGAGGGAACTGCGTTAGTAAATCCTTCTGGTCCAACTAAGCATACTGATGGTTTGCGAGTAATTCTTGTATTGCCATCTGCTAAATGACCTGCAATTTGTTCGTGAGGAGTATTTATCACTTCAATTTGACACTCAGTAAATCCTTCAATTGCTGGATTACAAAAACCTCCTGCAAGAGTAAAAACTTTTCTAATTCCCTTATCTTTTAGAGCTCTAGCTAATAACGCGCCACCTCTAATTTTATTATCACTCATTTAGTAATTTACCTTATTAATAGTGTTCTCTATTACTATCTCAGAAGTTACCTCATTAATATCATTTAATCCAACTAACCCTAGTGTTGTGCTAACTTCCTCTTTTATAATCTCAACTATTCTTCTTAATCCTTTTTTTCCATCAGCTCCCATTGCATACATAACGGGTCTTCCAATCATTGCATAATCTGCTCCAAATGCTAGCGCTCTTACTATATCGCTTCCACTTCTTATCCCGCTATCAAAGATTAAAGGAAAATTACTTCCAACTGATTTTCTAATCAATGGAAGCATATTTATTGCTGCTGTGGCGCTGTCTAACTGCCTACCTCCATGATTTGAAACTTGAATAGCATCCGCACCAGCTTCTTTTATTTTTATTGCGTCATCTGGAGACATTACTCCTTTAACAATAAGTTTGCCTTTCCATTTATCCCTCACTCTTTTAAGTGTGTTCCAATCAGTAGAACCTCTACTTTCTTTTCTTTTAAAAATTCCATCCCCACTTTTTGATGTTACGTAATTCATAGGCTTAGGAATTCCACTCATCAAAGTTGAAAGAGACCAAGTCGGATGAGTGGCAAAATCAAAAAATTGTTTTGGACCTATCTTAAAAGGATAAGAGAAACCATTTTTATCATCTCTGGTTCTTCTAGATAAAACTGGTACATCGACAGTTAAAATTGCTACCTCATAACCAGTATTTTTTGCTCTTTCCAAAAGCTCCATCACGAAATTCTCATCTTGGAAAATATATAACTGCATCCATGAATGACCTTCTGAGAGTTCATACATCTTTTCTAATGTTGTAGTAGAAGCCATAGAAACACAAGTTGGAATATTATTTCTTGCACTTTCAGCGGCTAACATAGAGTCTGCTCCTGGCCAAGACAAATTAGTCATTCCCATAGGAGCAAAACCAAATGGAAAATTAAATTCATATCCTAATACCTTTTTTTTAAGAGATCTTTTTTCAACATTTCTTAAAACTTTGGGCTCTAATCTAATTTGGTCTAGAGCTATACTGTTGATTTCGGCAAGTTTCTCATCTCCAGATGCACCATCAATAAAATCAAAAACTAGTTTGGGAAGACGTCTACGTGATAGTTCTCTCGCATCTTTTATGCTAAAGATTTTTTGACTTGGTAAAATATTATCACTCATTGTTCATTTTAATGTATTCTTTTAAGTTAAATTGTTTATTTTGATTAACAAAATAAGCATTATGACCTTTTCTAGAAGAATAAACCTCTGTTGGTTTTCCGTCAATAAAAAGTACTGCAACACCATCATCAACAGCAATACCATCTGGTAAAGTTTTGTTTTTAATATTTTCTCTATATTTTTCCGCTCTTTTTGAGTCTGAATAATGTGGTGTAAAACTTCCGGTTAATAACCCAATGCCATTCATAGATTTAAATCCAGGACCATCTGAGTCCGTTAGAAAGCAATCGAACCAACACGCGGCACCAGCACTTACACCTGATAGAATTATACCTGAATTGTAGACTTCTTTAAAAAGCCCAATTAAATTATTTTCTTTCCAATATTTGAGCATGAATTTTGTATTTCCACCACCAACATAAACTACATCAAGATTTGAAAGCCAATTTTCAAAACCTTTTACGCTAGAAATAAGATTAAAGTGAGACACATTTAAACCTGAAACTTCAAATCTTTTATAAAAGAGCTTAGTTTTGCTTGAGTCATCGTTACTAGCTGTTGGCAAAAATCCTAATGAGCAATCTTTTTTGTTAATACATTCTAAAATGAATTCTTCCTGATCATCATCTTGGTTATGAGTAAACCCTCCACCCCCAATAGTAATTATTTTTTTTTTTATATTCACTAATTATATTTTTAATAATTTAAGATTAAACACCAACCCAAGGTTTGGGCTCATTTGGGATATTTCTGTTTATACCTCTAACTATTTCTCCCTGTTCATCATACATTGGCAATTTGCAGATTTGACCTTTATGTAATTTCCCATCTGTACATTTGACATCAACTATATCACCTGGTCCATTTTCATTATTGTTAAGGTGTACTATACCTACACCACAAACTTGATAAGGTGACCATGTGCTAGAAGTTATTTTACCAATTTCTTTTTCATTTAGTTGAATACTCTCTCCTTTAATTGCTGTTCCAGACACAATCCGAATTCCCCAAGTCTTACATTTTTTATCTGATGACATAAGTGCCTCTTTTCCAATAAAATTCTCTTTATCAAAATTTATAAATCTTCCAAGTCCAACTGAAAAAGGATTGGTATTTTTTGAAAAATCTTGTCCAGCAGATAAAAGTCCAGCTTCAATTCTTCGACATCTAAATCCTGGTGTAGCTACCAATATCATACCTAATTTTTTTCCTTGCTCGAGAATATAATCTCCAATTTTCTCTGTTTCATTTTCAGGCCTAAAATAAATTTCCCAACCAAGTTCATTAGTAAAACCACTTCTACTTACTATTACTCTTTGATCTAAAATTTGTAACTCTTTCCAATCAAAATATTTCCAATCATTTTCTGAAAAACCATTACTTAAATTTTCAAGTAGTTTCATGGACAATGGACCTTGAACCTGGCTTACCCAAACATTTGGATCATTAATCTCTACATTTAAATTTTTAGAATGTGCTTTATACCAAGAAAATAGGTCACCATCCGCTTGTGCAAACCAATATTTATCCTTATCAATTCTTAAAAGTATACCATCAGTAATCATCCCACCATCATGATAACAAGCAAACTGATATGAACATCTTCCAACAGCGATTTTTGAAATATCTCTTGGAAATATTTTTTGTAAAAATTTAAGGGCATCTGGTCCTGATATTTCAAATGGATGCTCTCCAGTATGCCTAAAAATAATTTCTCTCCTTGCTTTCCAATACATTTCTTCGGGACTGACATTAGATAATTTTTCAAGAGTTAATCTTCCTGCATAATTTGAATACTCTGGATCATATGGCAATTCTTGATAAGTTAAGGGATGAACTTGAATTGATCTTGCAAGCTCTAATGAATTAGAATTTTCAAGGCAAACAGGCTTTACAGTAAACCTATATTTATTGATTAAATCATTCATTATTATTTTTGTAGATAATCAGAATACACCAATAAAATAAATAAAAAATGTCCATTTTGACTGTTGCTATATAAGTATCTAATTGTTACCTTTTGTTTTTTTAAAGAGAGGAAATTATGAAAAACATTTTAAAATTGATATCAATTTCATTGGTATCACTATTTGTAACATTTTCATTTGCTAACGCATCAAGTGGGGTTTTTAAGTTATCTCATGATCTTGGTTTTGGAAAAGATACAAATTTAGATGCGATTACTAAAGGAAGACTATTTCAAGTAGTAATAATGACTCAAAACCGTCTTGTTAGAAAAGATCTTAAAGGAGTTACTTCTCCTGAGTTAGCTACTGACTGGTCAGGTAACGCAGATGCAACAGAATGGACTTTTAACTTAAGAAAAGGTGTTAAATTCCATGATGGATCTGATTTTGATGCAGAGGATGTAAAATACTCTTTGATGAGAGTTAAAGATCCTGAAATTGGTTCGCCTGCTAAGAAGAGTATGAGTGCAGTAACAGATATTGAAGTTGTTGACTCACATACAGTAAAAATAAAGTTGAACACATCATTCGCAGATTTTCCACTTTTATTAACTGATTATAGATTAAGAATGATACCAAATGGATCAGGTGATACTATTGGGAAAACAGGTATTGGAACTGGACCATTTATGGTTGATAAGTTTGATGCTGAAGGAACTACAATTCTTAAAGCTAACCCAGATTATTGGGAAGGAGCACCGAAACTCGCTGAGGTACATGTAATAGCTATCCCAGATGGTCAAGCTAGAATTCAAGCCTTGCTGACAGGTCAAATAGATATGAATAGATATGTTCCATTCAATCAGAAAAAAATATTTGATGGTAATTCAAAATTTAACGTTTCAGTTATTCCTACAGGAAACTGGAGAGGTATGGTGATGAGAACTGACGTAGCTCCATTTGATGACCCTAGAGTAAGAAAAGCTGTCAGAATAGCTGTGGATAGACAAGAACTTGTTGATCTTGTTATGGCTGGAGCAGCAACTGTATCTTGCGATACTCCTGTTGCACCATCAGATCAATATAGAATGAAAAAGAATTGCCCACCACAACCAGCTACAGCAAAAAAATTGCTTGCAGAGGCAGGTTACCCAGATGGTATTGATTTCACAATTCATGTATCTACAAAAGAACCAACTTGGCCAACTATAGCTGAAGTTTTACAACAACAATTTGCTAAAGCTAACATCAGAGCAGATATTCAAATGACACCTTCAAAAAGTTATTGGAATGAAACTTGGATGAAAAAGGCTGTAGCAATGACACGTTGGAATGAGAGACCAGCAGATAGTATTTTGCATGAGGCTTATCATAGCGAAGCAAAATGGAACGAGTCATTCTATAAAAGTGCTTCTTTTGATAAGAATTTAGCTGACGCAAGAGGTGAGTTAAATTTTAGCAAAAGAAAAGCAGCATACATCAATGCTCAGAAAACATTATGGGAAGAGTCTGGAACAATGATTCCTTACCATGTGTCTCGACTTGTTGTTACATCTTCTAGAGTGAAAAATCTTGACGAAGTTGAGTATTTTTCTATTAGATGGCACACAGTAAGTGTTCAGTAATAATTTTTGTATTACAGGCCTTTAAGTAGGCCTGTAAAACCTCTTTCATTTATAAATAAATAATTTAAAATTTAAAATTCTTATGATTTTTTTAATTATAAAAAGAATTTTATTAGGTTTTATTACCTTGTTCATTGTATCTATAATTACATTTGTTGGCACAGAAGTTTTACCAGGGGATGCTTGCACAACCTATTTAGAAAGACAGGCTTTTGGGGAGCAATTAGAGGCTTGCTATAGAAGACTTGGTTTAAATATTCCAGCATATGAGAGATATGTATCGTGGGCATTAAATGCTATTCAAGGAGACTTTGGTTATTCTTTAAGTGGAGAGATGCCAATCAAAGATGTTTTAGGACCTAGAATTAAAAATTCACTAGTGCTAGCATCAGCTGCGATTTTTATAGGAATTCCAATAGCTTTAATTTTAGGAATTATTACTGCTCTTTGGAGAGACAAGTTGCCGGATGTTGCAATATCAACAGTAACAATATTTGCTATGACTATTCCAGAATTTATTAGTGCTACTTTATTAATTTTGATAATTGCCATATGGTTAGAGTGGTTACCTGGTATTGTTATAGTTCCGACTGATGTATCTTTCCTAGAGTTGCTGCCAAATATAATTTTACCGGTTGTTGCTATAGCGATGATCATGACAGCTCACATGGCTCGGATGGTAAGGTCAAGTGTAATACAAGTAATGGCAAGTGAATATGTTCAAATGGCAATTCTTAAAGGAGTTCCTTATTGGAAAATGGTTTTCAAACATGTTTTACCAAACGCTTTATTACCTGCTATTAATGTGGTGGCATTGACTATTGCATGGCTTTTGGGTGGAGTTGTAGTAACTGAAGTTGTGTTTAATTATCCTGGTCTTGGAAGATTAGTTATTGAGTCAATATCAAATAGAGACTTACCTACAGTTCAAGCACTAGCTATAATTCTTGCATCTATCTATGTAAGTATAAATTTATTAGCAGATCTATTGACACTAATGCTTAATCCTAGATTAAAAACATTACAGATAAGAAAATAATATGAAATTAGATAATATATATAAAGAAGAGAAGAAAAGCGCTTTTGCAAAATTATTAGAAATTATCATTACAATGGCTTCTAGACCATCTGGACTTATTGGACTTAGTATTTTAGTTTTTCATATAATTCTTGCATTTATAAGCCCTTATATTGCTCCTCATGATTTTAAAGCTATAGATCCAACATTAATGCTCCAGGCTCCATCTGCCGAGTATTGGTTTGGAACAGACGATCTTGGAAGAGATGTTTTTACTAGAACAATTTTAGGAGGAAGAACGGCTCTTACAATAACTTTCTTTGGATCTTTAATAGCATTACTGTGGGGTGGTCTTTTAGGAATATTTTGTGGATTGGTTGGAGGAAAAATTGACGATGTAGTTATGAGAATTGTAGATGCGTTCTTATCTATTCCGTGGATATTAGCAATGTTATTGATTGTATCTTTGTTAGGTACATCTACTGAAGTATTGATACCTGCTTTAGGTTTTTTTTATGGCAAAGGAATCGTGAGAGTTGCAAGAGCAGCAACACATGATGTTATCGCAAAAGACTTTATAGTCTCTGCAAGAGCGAGGGGACATAGTAATTTTTCAATTATTTGGAATGAAATAATTCCTAATGTAAGAGATGCAATATTAGTTGAAGGTGCAATGCGATGGTCATGGATGTTGCTTGGTTTCAGTTCTTTATCTTTCTTAGGTTTTGGTGTTAGCCCTCCAACTCCAGACTGGGGATTAATGATATCAAATGCTAGAGGTTTGATGTCTTTCGCTTATTGGGCAGTAATAGCACCAATAGTTGGATTAAGTAGTTTAATTATTGGTATTAATTTAACAGCAGACGCTTTTGCCAAAGCTTTAGGTATAGATAGATCAACCAAAGCTCCTGTTTAGTTATGACTGATATAATTCAAAAAGTAAAAAATTTATCTATTGGATTTAGAAGTAAAAAAGGAGAAGAAATTTTAATTTTAAAGAATATAAGCACAAATATCAAAAAGGGTGAGACAGTTGGAATAGTAGGGGAATCTGGTTCTGGAAAAAGCACATTAGCATTAGCAATGATGGGATACGTTAAGCATGGACTTTATACTGTTGGAGGAGAATGCGAGTTTAACTCGTCAAATTTACTGAAAATGAAAAGTAAAGATTTAGAAAAAATTAGGGGTAGAAAGATAGCAATGATACCACAAAATGCAGGTCAAGCATTAACGCCAAACTTAAAAATTGGCTATCAAATTGATGAAGCTTTGCAATTACACTCAGATTTAGATGAGAGACAAAGAGAAAAAAAAATTTCTGAACTATTGAATAAAGTTAGACTTCCTTCCCCAGAAACAATTGCTTTAAGATATCCTCACGAACTTTCTGGAGGTCAACAACAGAGAGTTGCAGTTGCTATGGCATTAGCAGGAACGCCAGATTTACTTCTCTTAGATGAACCTACAACAGGCTTAGATGTAACAACACAAGCTCATGTATTGGAGCTTCTAAATTTTATTGCAAAAGATACTGGAACATCAATGGTTTATGTGAGCCATGACCTTGGAGCTATTGCTCAAGTAAGCGATAGAATTATTGTCATGTATTCTGGAGAAATTGTTTTAGAGGGACCTTCAAGAGATATCCTTAAAAGACCCATTCATCCTTATACGCATGGATTACTTAAATCTATTCCAAAATTGTCTCTAGCTGGTCTTCCTGACTCAATGCCTGGTAGTCAACCTCAACCAGGAACGATTCAAAGTGGTTGTAGTTTTTTTGATAGATGTAATTTTTCAGATGAGAATTGTAAAAATAATTCTCCTAAATTAGAATTTTTAAAAGATTTAAATACTAGTGTTAGATGTTTTAATTATGAAAAACTTGTAAAAGAGAATCAAGTAAGCCAAACAGTTAATAAAATTAAGAATAAATCACAAGATAAAGAAATATTAAATTTATCAGAAGTATCTATTAGTTATGCTAAACAAAAACTTTTAGATCAAATTTTCAATAGAATTTCTGATGATAACCCTACAGTTAAAGATATTAATATTAATATTAAAAAGGGAGAGACAATAGCTTTAGTAGGAGAGTCAGGAAGTGGAAAATCAACAATCCTAAAATCTATTGCTGGACTGCTTAGAACCAAAGATGGTTTAATAAAGTTTGATAAAAATAGAAATTTATCGTCTGATTTGAAAGAAAGAGATCCCAATGATTTACGAATTATTCAATTAATATTTCAAAATCCAGATGAGTCTTTGAACCCTAACCACACTGTAGAAGAAATTATTGCACAACCATTAAAATTGTATTTTGGATTAAAAGGTGAAGAATTAAAGAAAAATATTATAGACTTATTACAAAAAGTAAGACTTGGAGAATTTTATACATCCAGATACCCAAGACAACTATCTGGGGGTGAAAAACAAAGAGTAGCGGTTGCAAGAGCTTTTGCTGCAAAACCAGATATTATTTTATGTGATGAGGTAACATCTGCTTTAGATGTTTCTGTGCAAGCTGCTGTATTAAATTTATTACAACAACTAAAAGAAGATTTTGGAACAACATATATCTTTGTATCACATGATTTAGCCGTTGTAAGAGCAATTAGTGATAGAGTAGCAGTTCTTTATCAAGGAAGGCTTTGTGAAGTTGGACCTTCAAATGACGTTTATAAGTTTCCATCTCACCCTTATACAGAAGTTTTGTTGGGTGCTGTCCTGGAACCAGATCCAGATATAAAACCTAAATTAGTTGCTGAGGATATTGTTGAAGAAAGACCACCAGAAAAAGGTTGTAGTTTTCAAGGTAGGTGCTCGAGAATTGTAGGAGATATCTGTAAAAAAGAGATTCCTCCGTGGCAACTAACTGATAGTGGTAATGCTATTAGATGTCATATACCTATAAAAGAATTACAAAAAGAACAATTTTAATAGATTAATTTATTATTTTAAAATTTAATTAATTGTGCTTAAATAATAATGTATGAAAAATAATTCTACATTAATAAAAAATTTACTTTCAGACTTTAGAATAAATACTTATTTTCAAAATGTATCTTTAATGTTGATCGGTACATTAATCTTAGCATTTTCATCAAAAGTACAAGTGCCATTTTGGCCGGTGCCAATGACTATGCAAACATTTGCAGTATTTATAATTGGAATGACATATGGTTCTAAATTAGCTTTTTTCACACTTTTACTTTATCTATTTGAAGGTGCTATAGGACTTCCAGTTTTTGCAAAAGGTGGAGGATTGCTTTATTTAACAGGGCCTACAGCAGGATATCTTTATGGAATGGTTATTGCAGCAGGGTTAGTGGGATATTTTGCAGAAAAAAATTTCAATGAATCATATTTAAAAAGCCTTGTTTCACTTTTTGTTGCATCTATTATTATTTTTTCAGGTGGAATTGGATATTTGGGATCAATAATTGGATATGAAAAAGCATTTGCAGTTGGATTTTACCCATTTATATTGAGTGAATTATTTAAAATAGGGTTAGCTGTTTTAATAATCCCATCAATTTACAAATATTTTAAAATTTAAATAAATTATTAAATTTTTATGAAAAAAATATTAATTATTTTTTTATTTACAATTAATTCATTATCAGCAGAGGAAGTATTACCTTTGAATTTTACAGACATTAATAAATTACTGATGGATGATAATTTAACTTATAAGTTGCTCGAAGATTGTGTTGCTATAAACTCAGCTATAACTGAATTAATTAAAAAAGATCATCCTAAATTAGCAAATGAGTTTTATGACTCAGCTAATTATCTTTATCCATTTGGTATCTTAACATTAAAAAAAATTAAAGGATTGAGTAAAAAAGATGCAGAGAAAGAATTTTATATTAGAGTTGTTGGAAGGACTAGTGATTATATTAACTTTATGAAAAAAAATGGAAAAAAAAATAAAAGTTATTTTAAAGGAACCTTTATAGGAACAGATCTTAATTATTGTAATGAAATAAGAGCAGCAATTAAAATATCTGTTTCTGAATTATCAAATTAATAAATTTTATTATTCTGATTTTTTAAATTTAGGTATTTTGGATTTCTTTTCTTTTTTCTTTTTGTTAAATTTTGGAATTTTCGACTTTTTTGATTCCTTTTTTTCTGAAGAATTGCTTACTGCTTGATCCTGATAGTCAGCCAATGCTTCTTGAATTTCTACACATTTTTCTGAGTTGCAAAAATATGTTGTGCCAGTTTTTTTGTCATAAAGATATGCACCACAATTTTCAATTTTTTTTTTAGTACAATTAGTTGGAACCAATTGAAATTCAGCAAACGAAATTGATGAATAAATAAATATTAAGGAAAAAATCAAAAAAGTTTTTTTCATAAATAAGTATAACAAGATTCAAAAAAAGTTAAATAGATACAACCGTTGATAGAAAAACTCATTAAAATAAAAACTAAAATTTTATTAACCTATTAGTATTTAAAATAAACAAATATTTTTGATAAAAAAACAATTAAAATACAAAATATTTAAAAATTCGTAGAAAAATAAAATTTTATATGAGAAAATAATGTAATAATTAATTATTAAAGAAGGGGAAAATCAACATGAAAAAACTTTTGAATATCTTTTTATTTTCTTGTTTTTTAGGGATTTTTAGCTTTGCTACTGCACAAGACAGATGCGATGAGTGCTTAGAAAAAGTTCCACAAGATATGAAAGATTATGTTTATAACATGGACTTTATGGATGCCGACCAACCATTAGGTGAAGCGGTTATGAGAAACTGGAAAAGTCCTAGAAAACCACCTTGGACAATAGGTTATGCTAGCACATATGCTGGTAACACTTGGAGAAAAGGTGCTATGGAGCGTTTAATGGAAGTAGTTTATCCTAAGTGGAAAGCTCTTGGTATGGTTGATGAAATTGTAATAACTCAATCAAACTTAGACGATTCGCTTCAAATTCAACAAATGAGACAGATGATAGATGGAGGCAAAGTAGACGCAATTATAATTTGTTGTTCTAACATCACTGCTTTAAATACTACGATTAAGTATGGTTGGGAAAAAGGAATACCAACATTATCTTTTACTGGTTTTACCACTTCTCCATATTCAATTAACACATCTGTTAATTACAGACTTGTTGGTTATTATGTTGGAGCGTGGATGGCTGAATTAATTGGTGAAAAAGGTAATGTGATAGTTATCGAAGGTATCCCAGGTTATTCTGCATCTGACCAACAAAACAAAGGAGTTTTGGCAGCGCTTGATGAATATCCAGATGTAAATGTTGTTGGACAATTAGCACATAACTGGACTTCTCAAGTTGCTCAAAAAGAACTTTCACAATGGCTATCAACTAATACGAAAAAAGTTGATGGTATTGCAGTTCAATCTTCAGGAGAGACTGGAACTTTACAAGCATTACTTCAGTCTGGAAGAGATCCAATTCCACCAATCGCATTAGGTGGTGAATTGGGAGCTCTTTGTTATTGGAGACAAAACCCAGGATATATTGATGAAGCGATATATGCTTGGCCTCCAGGAGATGAGATTGAATTAGGTATGGAAGTAATGATGAGAACACTTCAAGGTCAAGGTCCTAGAATCCAATCCATATTGGTTGGTCCTGCTACTAAGAATTTCGATGAAATCAAAGAAATCTTGAACGAAGATTGTGATAGAAATTCTACCGGTTGGGATAATCCTGGAATGGAAAAATGGGCTCCAAGATCATATATTGAAGCTTTCTTTGACAATCCTTCTGATCCAGAAAAATACGATATAAGTTCACACTAATACTTTTAAAAAAGTATGAGTGCAGAAAAAAATAATCAAGACAGCGCCTCTCAACTAAAGGCGCTGTCTAAAAATCAAAATACAGTTTCAGGCGACATATACGTTCAAGATGTTCATAAATATTTTGGAGTAACTAAAGCCTTAAATGGAGTAAATTTTAGTGCTAATTTTGGAGAAATCCATGCAATTGTTGGCGGAAATGGATGTGGAAAAAGTACATTAGCGAAAGTTATGTCTGGAGTATTACCTATCGACAAAGGAAAAGTTTCAGTACTAGGCCAAACTCCTACCTCGCCTGTCATGGCAAGAAATATGGGAATTGCAACAGTTTTCCAAGAAGTGATGATTGCCGAAGAGGCTTCAGTAGTAGATAATCTTTTTGTTGGCTCTGATGATTTCTGGTACAAAAATCTAACTCAAAGGGAAAAAGTAATAAAAGCACAGGAGATTATGGAAGATCTTGTTGGAGAGTACGTTGATCCATATACACAAGCTTTTAATTTATCTCTACCTATAAAAGCTTGGATTACAATTGCTAGAGCTTTTTTAAGAGAAAACACCAAACTATTAATTTTAGATGAGTCATCAGCTGCCCTTGATTTTGATTCAACTGAAAGATTATTCAAAAAAATGAGAGAGTTGCGCGATAATGGAGTTGCTGTTTTTATTGTAACCCACAGAATTGCAGAATTGGTTAGAATTAGTGATAAAGCAACTGTTATGAGAGATGGAAAAGATGTTGGTGTTCTTGAAAAAAAAGATCTTAATGAAAAAAATTTAATTGGTCTAATGACAGGCAGAGCAGAAACAGGTGAAAAATCTAAATCTGTAGCAGTTCAAACAAAAACCGACAAAGTAGTAATGAGAGCTGAAAACTTAGTCGTATGGCCAGAAAGTAAACCTGTCAATTTTGAAGTTAAAAGAGGAGAAATTGTAGGAGTAACTGGTTTGGATGGTAATGGGCAAGATGACTTTGTAAAAATCTTAGCAGGCGTACAGGAAGCTAATGGTGGCACAACTGAAATTTTAGATAATAATGAAAATTTTATAAAATATAGTTCATTAGAAAATGCAAAAAAAAATGGTATTTCTTTCGTTTCTGGTGACAGGAAAAAAGAAGGTATTCTTCCAAACTTAAGTATTTATGAAAATCTTGTTGTTCCTCTTTATAAAAAAACTAGTAGAGCAGGTTTTTTGGGATTCATTGATTGGCTAGAATTAAATGGAATTTTTGAATGGGAAGTTGATAGATTAAGTATAAAGACAGGTCCAAGAGATAATCTTATTGGTTCACTAAGTGGAGGAAACCAGCAAAAAGTAATGATCGCAAGATCATTTGCTCAACACCCAAAAGTTTTGATTTTAAATGATCCTGCAAGAGGAATAGATGTAAGCACAAAAAGAGATCTTTATGTTCACTTAAGAAATTATGTTGAAGAGGGAAATACTGTAATATTTTTATCAAGCGAACTTGAGGAATTTATTGGGCTATGTCCCAAAGTAATCGTTTTTAGAAATGGAACAGTATTTGACATTTTTGAAAATGAAAAAATTAACGCAGACACTTTATTGGAAGGAATGTTTGGACAAACTGCTGGGATCAGTGAAACTTTATTATCAAGTAAAACAGATTTAAATTCAAATATTATTCAAAATAAAAAAATTACAAATGAAAAAATATATCAAAAGAAAATTGTTAAAATAGTAGATTTTGAAAAGGAAAATAAAAATAAAACTAAGATAAAAATTAAAACATTTTAATGAAAAAAGATAATAAAAATAACTATTATAATAGTGAAGATCAAATCAATTTTGAAAAGTTAGATAATTTTAAAAAATATAATTCTAATTTTAAAAATAAAACTCAATATAAAAATCAAAACATTAAGTACTCTAATTCAGATAAAAATTACTTTAATAGTATTATTAAAACAGAAAAAAATATATCTTTGTTAAATGAAACGGATATTAAAAAAGATATTAGTTATTACAATTCATCAGACTCTCAAAAATTTGAACAGCTAAATAATTTCCCTGAATATAAATTTGATATTAAAGATAAAAATCAAAGTACGAATTCAGAGATGATTTATTCATCTAATGACTATGGTGAGTTTAATAAAATAATTCAAACAAATAACAAAGAAGAAAAAACAACAGAAGACAAAAATAAAAAAGTTAAAGTTATTGATTATGGTAAATTAAAAGAAGGTGAAAAAAAAATTAAAAATAAATTAGGAATCGAAAAAATAAAGATAGTTTATTTTGATTAAATAAAATGGAAGCAGTAGAAAAATTAAAAAAGACATACAGATCCAGTGTAGATACTTCATCAAACAAGTATCTCATGGTACCAATATTTATTTTTTTCTCTCTGTTAATTTTTGCACTGATTAGAAGTCCAGTCATTATTTCTCAATCTGGAATAGGTAGCGCAATAATGCTTACTGCTCCTTTAATTTTAACTACTTATGCATTAACATTTATTGCTATGGCAGGACGAGGTGGGGTTGATTTATCCATAGGTCCATTTATGGGTTTTATAAACGTTAGTAGTATTCAACTTTATGCAGCAGGATACTTACAAACACCTGTTGGATGGTTCATCTACGCTTTTGCAATGGGTTTAATTTGGCAATTTTTTTATGCAATAATTGTTTGTTTTGTAAGAGTGTCACCGATTATTGTCTCACTTGCAGGATATTTAGCTTTTGCAGGAATTAATATTGTAATTTTACCAAGACCAGGTGGAATT
The DNA here is from genome assembly GCA_902547535.1 of uncultured Pelagibacteraceae bacterium. Lineage (GTDB taxonomy): Bacteria > Pseudomonadota > Alphaproteobacteria > Pelagibacterales > Pelagibacteraceae > Pelagibacter. Next base: position 185,235 of record CACCOB010000002.1, read on the forward strand.
GCTCCAGATTGGCTTATTCCTTGGGGAGAGGGTTTTACTATTTTTAATGAAATATTCCTTCTGATGATATTAGCAACAATATTATTTTATATTATCACACATACTGCATTTTGGGGTCATCTTAAATTAATGGGTGCTGATGAACGTGCTGCTTTTACAAGTGGTGTAAAAATTAATTTAGTCAGAATTGTTGCTCATCTAATTGCTGGTTTATTTGCTGCTTTATCTGCAATTTGTTTTACAGCTTTAGTTGGCTCCGGAGATCCCTTACAAGGAACCAAATATACCTTGCTGGGTATTACCGCGCTCGTATTAGGAGGCGCAAGTTTAGCTGGAGGTCGAGGTGGAGCGTTTGGAGCAATTTTAGGAGCATTAAATTTATATTTGATAAATTATATACTGGTTACTTTTAAATTTGAAAGACTTCAAAGCTTCGTATCTGATTTATCATATGGTGCAGTTTTAGTTATTGCTCTATTAGTAAGTCTTATACTTCCCTATGTAACAAGAATAACTAAAGGATTGTCTGTGATGGTCTTTTTTATACTTATGGCGTTTGCAGGATTGTTTGTTGTAATTCATCAAGTTTATGATCAACCGATAGTTATTGAACAAGTGGTTGATGATCAGAAAAAAGATGATGACAGAAGAGGACAAAAAGTAAGAAAAGTAGATGCAACAGGAAATATAATTGTTGAAGAAGGTGAAGAAGGAACTACGACTGGCACAGGTACAGCAAAAGGAGGTTCACTTGCTGGACATGGAGTAGTTCAGTTAACTGAAACGCCAGGCACTATTGTTTTTTATGTAATAATAGGAATTGCTGGAGTTGCTTTGTTGCTTTATCTTTTAGCTGTCCACAGGAATGCTTCAACAATTACTTTTGCAGTTGTGGTTGTAATAATGGTGGCTGGTTTAATTTTTGATCCAGAAGACAAAGAAAAAGATTTAATAAAAGATACTGAACAAATTACATTGCAGTCAAATCAGATTAGCAGTATTGAAACATCATCGCCTCAATATTTTAGTTTAGAAAAAATAAATTATTTTCCAAATATTACTGAGGGGACTATTATTTCTGGAACTACTTATAGTATAATTTATTTAGCAGGAGTTGTATTGTTAGCTTCACTTATTGTTGTTTCTATGTTACCTCAATTTAGTCCTCGAACTAAATCAACCGCAATGTTATTTTTTCTAGCAGCATTATCTTTAATAGTATTGAAAGGTGTTTCCTATAATAATTTGATAGAAAGTACTGAAAGTAGTTTCTTTGGTATTCAGGGATATGGTGTAATATTAGCAATACTGCTACTATTTGTTATAACTGCACCATTTGCACATTCAAGAATAAAAAATTTAACTAATGTTTATATATTTGGTTTTGGTGTTCTTGCAATTATTGCTACTTATTTTATTGGTGGAAATACATTTATTCCTGATGATCCATCTCTTTATCAGCCTAGAATAATTAGTGAATTAAATATCGGAGATCTAAGTCAAGTTAAGTATGAAGGTACTAAAAGGTTTTTTTACAATACTTTTACTTCTGGATATTCTCAAGTAGCTTTTAGCATTTTAGCTGTATTTTTACTTCAGTATTTCTTATTTCTAAATATGAACCATAAAGCAAGTTACAAAAGATTTGCTCCTTATATGTACATAGTCATATTCGCGGCAGGACTTTGGTCTGCAATTTTTTATTCTATTGGATACTCATTTTATAAAATTTTAGCAGTATTTATTATTGGTGTACCTATTACTCCTTTAGTATGGCAATTTATGACCATTTACAGAGAGAAAAACGCTCGTGATAAAAAATTAAGTCAATGGGAAGAGGTAAAGTAAATGAGAAGGTCTGCTTTTTTATTCTTTAAAGGTCTAGGTCTACTTTTTGCTATCCTTTGCGGTATAGGAACCGCAGTACTTGGTTGGTTTGATGGAGCCGATTGGATGAATATTGTAACTTACTCCCTAGCAGTGACTGGATTAATTTTATGGGGTTGGTATCATTTTTCTGTTAGATGGATTGATGAACAATTAAAGCAAAATATTTTTACTAAATTTCCTAAAGAAGAAAAACAAATTGAAGAAGAGGATGAAGAAAATTTCTTTTTTAAAAATATAAGAGAACATAAATGGAAGACTACTGCTTTTCTGGGTATAATTCTTATTTTTATATTTGTATCATTTATAGCTGATGGTTTCTTTTCAGGAAGAACATTAGTTTCATTTTTAATTTTCTTAGCATTTGTAATCTTCATGGGTGTAATAAGCAGATATATCAAAGGTACAAAAAGTGTATTTACCGGAATATCAGTTCTAATTGGTTTATTCATCATTGGTTCATTAACAATTCCTGGTTTCTTGACATTGTTAAATATGAAATCAATGTTAGTCTTTGCTGCCTTCTTAGGCTTGGCAACTGTAGGACAAACATTCGTAGCTTTATTAGGTGGTTTAGATTTATCAATACCTTTTGTTATTGGATCATCAAATGTTGCTTTAATGTCATTAATATCTAAAGGTGTGCCTCCTTGGTTGGCTTGTTTAGCTGTATTAATACTTGGCTTGTTAATAGGTTTGGTTAATGGAATATTAAGTTTTAGACTTCAAGGACAAGCATTAATTTTAACTTTAGGAGTTGGATTTTTTGTTAAAGGTGGAGTTCAAATACTTGTTGCCATGGGAACTTTTTCAGCTGGAACAGTTTTTGGAGTAGTGCCTCAATGGATGATAAATTTAGCAGCTATGAATGGTAAAACTATTGGTTTACCAATACCTCCAGTAATTATTATTTGGATTGTTGCAAGTATAATAATTATTGTAGCTCTAAGATTAACTAAATGGGGAAGACATTTATATGCTTTAGGTGGAAGTCGATTATCCTCATCAAGATTATCAATTTCGGAGAGAGGTTATTGGATTGGAGCTTATGTAATAAGTGGATTTTTTGCTTCTTTAACAGGAATACTTCTTCTTGGCTGGAGTGGAGGGGGTTTTATAGGAGCTGGAGATATATATTTATTTACAACTTTGGCAGCTGTTGTAATTGGAGGAACATCTTTATTAGGAGGTTATGGAGGATATGGATTAAGTGTAATTGGAGTATTAATATTACAGATTATAACTACAGTGCTAATTGGATGGGGTTTAAGTTGGGAAGCTCAACAATTCATTCTGGGATTATTAATTATTCCAATGGTGGCTCTTTACGCTAGGTCACCTCACATTAGAAGCCAAATATAAAGGGGGAATTTATGACTAAATTAAATTGTGATATGGGAGAAAGTTTTGGAATTTATAGAGCAGGAAATGATGAGGAAATAATGCCTTTAATTGATGTGGCTAACGTTGCTTGTGGTTTTCATGCATCAGACCCAAATCATATGAGAAAAACTGTGGAATTAGCAAAAAAACATAATGTAAAAGTTGGCGCACATCCATCATTTCCTGACTTGCAAGGTTTCGGAAGAAGAGAAATGAAAATGCCAAAATTAGATTTAAAAAACAATATTATGTATCAAGTTGGAGCCCTGAAAGCATTTTTAGATGAAATGGAGATGCCATTAAATCATATAAAACCTCATGGAGCTCTTTATGTTATGGCATCTAAAGATGAAGAAATAGCAAGAGCAATTGCTGATGCCGTTGCACCTTTTAATGTAGGTATATTCGGTATGGCACACACTGTTCACGAAAAGGTTTATAAACACGAAAGAGGATTAAATTTTATTGCAGAGTTTTATGCTGATCTTGATTACGATGAAACTGGTAAATTAGTATTAGCAAAAGGAAAAAATTCACTTTATGATAGTGATCTTGCTGCTGAAAGAACTTTAAAAGCTATAAGGGAAAAAAAAGTTACAACTACCTCAGGTACAGACATTGATGTAGGTTGTGATATTATTTGTGTACATTCTGATACTCCAAATGCTGTTGAAATAATTACAAAGCTTAAAAATGCAATTAAAAATCAATGAAGAAAATTTTAATTGCGAATAGAGGAGAAATAGCTTGTAGAATAATTGAAAGTTGTAAAAAGCTTAATTTGCATACAATAGCAGTATACTCAGATGCAGATAAAAAAGGTAAACACGTGCGAATTGCAGATGAAGCTGTTCATATTGGAGAGTCGAAAGCCCAAGAAAGTTATTTATCAACAAGAAAAATAATTAATGCAGCGCTAAGTTCAAAAGCTGATGCAATTCATCCAGGTTATGGTTTTTTATCTGAAAATTCAGAATTTGCTCAAAACGTTATGGACTCGGGAATTACTTGGGTAGGTCCAAAACCAAATAATATAACATCAATGGGAAATAAAGATATTGCAAGAGAACTTGCAATAAAAAGTAATCTACCGATTTGCCCTGGTCTTAAAAATGACGAAATAGAATCAAGTGATTTAGAAAAAAAATGTATGGAAATAGGTTATCCAATATTAATAAAAGCAAGTGCTGGGGGTGGTGGTATTGGTATGCAAATTGTAAATAACTTCAATGAACTTAAAACTGCAGTTGATAAAACAAAAAATCTAGCCAAAAAAGCTTTTGGTAATAGTGATATCTTCCTTGAAAAATTTATAAGAAATTCAAGACATATAGAAATCCAAATATTTGGTTATGGAGAAAGAAATTCGGTTCATTTCTACGAACGAGACTGTTCAATTCAAAGAAGATTTCAAAAAATAATTGAAGAGAGCCCTGCACCAAAAGTTGATCAATCTATTATCAATGAAATGGCACAAATGTCTGTAAAATTTGCATCAGACCAAAAATATGAGGGGGCTGGTACAATTGAATTTATTTACGATATTGATCAAAAGAAATTTTATTTTCTTGAAATGAATACTAGAATTCAAGTTGAACACCCGGTGACAGAGGAAATAACTGGTATTGATCTGGTAGAATTACAATTAAAATATGCTTTAAATCTTGATACTAGCCAAGTTTTACAATCCAAAATTTCTAAAAATGGGAATACAATGGAATGTAGACTTTATGCGGAGGATCCCAAAAAAAACTTTTTACCCTCACCAGGAAAAATTTCTAAATTACGATTTCCTGGAGTTTCTAAAGATATAAGAATTGATATTGGCGTAGGTGAAGGAGATGAAATTTCTTTTTACTATGATCCGATGATAGCAAAAATTATTTGTAAAGGAAATTCTAGAACAGACGTAATTAGAAAAATGACTGATTTTCTTCAAAGTATGCAAATTGAGGGAATAAAAACAAATAAAGAATTTCTAATTGAAGTTTTAAAAAATAATTCTTTTAATGATGCTAAATTCAATACAAAATTTATTGAAAACAACCTATCAATTTTTACAAAATATGAGGATAAAAAAGAAATAAAAGAAGAAATAGTTAAACATATTAAAACAGAAGAAAAAAAGGAAATTAAAAAAGAAAAATCAGAAAATAAAAACTATACTGAAAAAGATGTTAAAGCTTTTGAAAATATTATTTCAAAAGCACCAAAAAAATCAAACGGACAAAACTATTCTGAAAAAGACTTAAAAGCGTTTGAAAATATTGTTTCTCCAAAAAAAGAAGTTAAAGAAATTTCAGAAACTAAGATTAATAATGTTCCTGGAAAAATATATGATACCCCAAAGTTTTTGCCTGCTGGAGATAAATATATGCTAATAGAATTTGGAAATGTAATGAACTTAGAGCTTAATTTTACAGCGCAAAATTTAGCTAAAGCGATTAAAGACCATAAAATTATAGGTGTGTATGAAACATCTCCATGCTTTGCGTCTATGATAGTTCACTACGAACCTGAAGAAATTAAATTTCATGAATTAAAAAAAGAATTATTGAACCTTATTGAGTCTCTCGGGCCTACTGATGACATAGAAATAAATAGTAGAGTATTTTCTTTTCCAACTGTTTACTTAGATAAATGGACACAAGAATGCATTGAAGATTACTCCAAAAAAATTGCGAAAAAAAAGCCGGATCCAGAACTTATTGTAGAACTAAATGATTTAGAAAGCACTGAACAATTTGTAAGAGTTCACTCATCAACAGAATATTGGGTTGCTGCAATTGGATTTTGGCCTGGCTTACCATTTATGATGGCGTTAGACCCACGATGTAAATTAACAGTTCCTAAATATAATCCTCCAAGGACATGGACACCTAAAGGTACAGTAGGAATGGGAGGTGCTTCTACTTGTATATATCCCGATAGATTGCCTGGTGGTTATCAAATCTTTGGAATAATTCCTGTTCCTATTTGGGATACAAAAAAAAGTTTTCCAGTTTTTGAAAATAATATTTGTTTATTTCAACCTGGTGATAGAGTTAAATTTGTTCCAACAAGTTATGAAGAGTTTGATCATGTATATAATAAAATAGAAGATGGGTCTTATGACTACAATATTGTTGATTATCAAAAATTTTCTGTGAAGAATTATAAAAAATGGTTAACTACGATAGATTCAAATAAGAGATTTTAACTATGATTAAAGTAATTAAAAAAGGTTTAGAAACTTCAGTTCAAGATTATCCAGGAAGAATAGGAACTTTAAATCAAGGGTTTCCTCCATCAGGTCCTATGGATAGTTGGTCATTTAGACTTGCGAACGTTCTAGTACAAAATGATCCTGGTGCACCAGCTTTAGAATGTCAGTTTATGGGTCCAAGCCTGAAATTTGAAAATAATGCAATTATCGCAATTACTGGGGCAAATATGGATCCAAAGATTGACGGAAAACCAATACCTCTTTGGGAAAGTATTAAGGTAGAAAAGGACCAAATATTAGAAATGAGTTTTGCGACTATAGGAGCAAGATCCTATATTGCTTTTTCAGGAGGTATCGATAGCAAGCCTTGGCTTGGATCAAGATCTACTTTTCATAAAGCTGGTGTCGGAGGTATGGACGGAAAAGCTATCCAGGATGGTCAAGAAATTAAAATTAATAAATCAAAATCAGAGATTGGAAGAAAAATTAAAAATGAATTTATTCCTAAATTTTCAAAAGATAAAACATGGGAAGTAGAAGTAGTAAAAGGACCAAACGATGATTGGATAGATGATAATGGTCATAAAATGTTTTTAAATACGAATTGGAAACTACAATCTAAAAGCGATAGAACAGGATATAGATTAGAAGGTCCCAATTGGACATTCACTGAAAAAGCAACCAATAAAGGTTTAGAACACGGATCCGAACCATCAAATATTATAGACCAAGGATATCCTATTGGTGCAATTAATATTGCTGGTCAAACTCCAATTATTTTAGTTAACGATGGACCTAGTATGGGAGGATTTATAGTACCGTATACAGTTCCATCAGCTGCTTTTTGGAAATTAGGACAAGCAAAACCTGGTGACATATTAAAGTTTAAAGAAATACCACTCGAGAAAGCTCAAGAGATGAGATTAGAGCAAACTCTCATTTGTAGTGAAAAAAGTATAGCTAAATCTGACCAAAACTTTCTAAATGAAAACAAAAAATCTAATATTAATGTTGATAAAATAAAAATTGTTGATTTTGATAAGATAAATAGAGATAAAAAAATTAGAGAAAAAATTATTGAAAATAAAGGAATTAAAGACATCAAGGTAAAATATTTTTAAATTAAATCGAAAATTATGACTACAGAAGTTAAAACAACAGTCCCTGGAAATATATGGAAAGTGTTGGTTCAAGAAGGAGATGAAGTTAAAAAAGATGATACTTTATTTATTATGGAGGTTATGAAGACCGAGGTACATCATAGTTCACCTGTTGATGGCAAAGTAGTCCAGGTTAATATTCATAACGATCAAGAGGCAGTTGAGCCTGGAATAGTAGCAATAGTTATTGAATAATATTATGAATCAAGATCAAAAATTTATTACACAGTATCTAAAAACAATTGTTGAACTTTCAGATGAAACAGGAATGTCAAAAAAAGAAACTAAGACAATTTTGGATATTAGCTTATCAAACCAAAACCCAAAATTAATTAATTTTAAGAAACTTAAAACAGAGATTAAAACATTTATCACAATAAATATTTTCTCTCTAATATGTAAGTTGTAAATCAGTGAAAAAGCTTATTCTCTATAACGGCCCAAACTCACCATTTGGCAGAAAAACAAAAATTGTTGCCCTGATCCATGATATTCCAATAGAGGAGAAAATTATAAAAGTTCAAGAATCTGAATTTTTAGATACTTTTAACCCTTTAAGAAAAATTCCAACTCTAGTTATTAATGAAAATCAAACAATCGTTGATAGTGACAATATTTGTTTATTTTTTGACTCAATATCTCAAAAAAAAACTTTATTTGACAAAAAAAATTACTGGGAAATAATGACCATTATTTCTTTAGCAAATGGTTTAATGGAAGCAGGTCTAGAAAGAAGAATGGAAATAATTAGACCCTCAAATGAACAAAGTAAATCTTTCATTGATAAGCAAGAAATTAGAATTTTTAGAACAATTAAATGGCTTGAAAATCAATGGAAAAGGCACATAAACGATGATTTATCAATGGATCAAATAGCGGTTGCTTGTGCTCTAGAATATACAAAATTTAGATTCACTGACAAATGGACTAAAGATTGCGTAATTTTGGATAAATGGTTGAAAATTTTTAACCAAAAAGATTTTATGAAAAATACTATTCCAAAAGAGAGTGTTTAATTAATCGTAATAAAACATTGGAGCTTTTTTCCAATCTAACCAACTAACAGGATCGTGACCCCAAACTACTTTAGCATTATGATCTTTTGCTACCTTTCTTAATTTTTTAACAGAGTCAGCAGCGTCAGAAGCAGATGCTACAAGGCCTGGCAAACATTTATCACACCAATGATCTCCTGTGTAACAAGCATCTCCAGTAAGCAGCATGTGTCCAGTTTTTGGAAGATTTACTAGAACAGATGAATGACCTGGAGTATGACCAGGAGTAAATATTATTTTTATAACTCCATCGCCATAGACATCATAAAAATCTGTTTTTTTACCTTGTAAAAATTTCCATCTTATATTTGGTTTATCAAAATCTGCTCTTATATATGCTGGTTGAGAAAACCAGTCAGGGTTAAAAGCATAATCATATTCTAATCTTTGAGTTATATGGGTAGCATTTGGAAAGTGTCCAATCGCTCCTGAGTGATCTAAATGTAAATGAGTTTGTATAGCATACTTTACGTCCTCAGGATTTGTATTTACAGTTTTGACTACCTCTTTACACCATTCAGAAACTTTCATAACTGGATCATAAGCCTCTACTACATCTCCCCAATGTTTATGTTTATCTAGTGCTGCTTCAATTGGCATTCCACCATCAATAATAACATCTCCTTGAGGGTGTTTAATTAAAAACCATGGAACAGGAATTTCGTATGGTTCTTCACTTTGATTCATTTTTATAAATTTTAATTTAGTTTTTATTGTACCTGTTTGAAACATATAAAGTTTAATTCCATTGTTAAACTTTGTAGTATTTTCAAAAATATCTTCTTTTTTATTTTCCATAATTTAATTTACCAAGCTGACTCGTAAATGTTAAGCGCATCTTTTTCTGTTACTTCTCTAGGATTATTTACCAATAAACGTGTTTGCTTCATTGCATCTTTTGCCATTTTTATGCATGCTTCTTTTGGTATATTCACTTCTCTTAATTTCTGGGGAAGGCCTAATTTTTTTGATAAACTTTCAATTCTATCTATAAATTCTGAGCACACTGCTTGATTTCCTTGATTAATATTTATGTCTGGGAAAACATATGGAGCTAGTTCGGCATAGTCTTTTGTTGCTTTATTATCAGCACTATTAAACCTCAAAACATAAGGAAGGACTAATGAATTTGAAAGTCCATGAGAAACATGAAAAGTTCCACCAATTGGGTATGCAAGAGCATGAACGGCTGCAACTGGAGAATTCGCAAATGATTTCCCTGCTAACATTGCTCCAATTAGCATATTTCCTCTTGCCTCTATATTAGATCCATGAAATACAGCTTTTTCGATTGATCCTCCTAAAAGTTTTAATGCTTCTATTGATAACATTTTTGAAATTGGGTTATTATTTTTATTTGCTGAGGCGTAACCTTCTATTGCATGTACCATGGCATCAATACCTGTTGCTGCTGTTGTATGTGCAGGAAGACCTATAGTTAAATCTGGATCTAAAATTGCTACATCAGGTAAAATTATTGGTGAGGAAACTCCTTTTTTTTCTTCTTCTCCAACAGTGATTATAGATATTGGAGTTACCTCTGAACCTGTGCCTGCAGTAGTAGGGACTAAAACCAATGGCAATCTAGGACCTTTAGCATTTGAAACACCCCAAATTTCTTCTATATTTTCATCAGATCCTAAAATTAAAGATGTTAATTTAGCAACATCCATTGAAGAACCTCCTCCAAAACCTATAACTCCCGTTGCATTCATTTTTTTTCCAATTTCTATAGAATTCAAAAGTGTTTTTAGTGATGGATCGGCTTCAACATCTTCAAATATTTCTACTTTTGAGGAAAACTTTTTTAATTCGTTTAAAGTTGGTTCTGTAAGTTTTAATGACATCAAATCCTTGTCAGTGATAAATAATATATTTGATCCCAAAATTTTACAAATCTCCTCTGAGGAACTTACCGACATACCACTGCCAAATCTTATTCCTGATGTTGTATTAAATGTAAAATTATTTAAATTCATATTTATTTATACAAAAAAGACGTAAAAAATTATTGTTAATATAGCTATACCAATTAATATTAAAATCCACCCGTATCCTGTACCTAATTTATCTATGTAGTTTAGTTCTCCTGAAACTTCATCTGGTTGTTTATGCAGGTCATTTGTTTGAATAGGTCGATTAGGCAAAGTTGATAAGTCCATTTTACTTGCCAGAAACCAAATAAGCCCTATTCCAAAGAACCACCAAATTAATTGATATCCCCAAATAGAGGGTATTTTTAATATCCATGCTTCGTAACCGCCCCCTGGATCTCCAAAAAAATTATTACCAAGAACTTGACCAGGGCCTGCTCCAAAAAATAACCATATAAGTGCTATAACATATGCAAACGATCTCAATTTTGTTCTACTTGGATGAAGTCCCATGTGATCATTTAAAAAATCATGAAATTTTTGCCGATGCTCTCTATCCATGTCAATTTTTGTTAATGCTGAAAATGCAGAGACTGAAAAACAAATAAAAACATTAAATATTAATCCCCACACACCTGAGTGTATAGTTAATGGCCATCTTCCCCAAGGTAGTCTATTGCCTGAAATTTGTTGACCAATAGTTTCTGTCAAAATTACAATTATTATTCCAATTATTAATCCAGAAATTGCTGCTCCTCTTGTTATCCAAGGAAACCAAACTAACCCTAATAAAACTATTAAAAATTGAAATGCTATTGAAATTGATATTCCACTAAAAATTACCATCGCTGGTTTTGCAAATGTTGCTAAATAAAGTGAAGCTAAAAAAATTAACATTGTTATTAAACGAACTGCCACAAGTTCATTTTTCCAAGTTATATTTTTATTTACATAAGTTTTGTAAAGATCTCTGGTAATTATACTTCCTGAGGTCATTAAAAAAGCTGCTGATGTTGATTGTATAGCAGCAATAACACCTACAGCTAGTAATCCAGTTAACCATAATGCGCTGTTATCCATCAAATTAATTATATTATAAATTAATAAAGTATGATCTTTTTGTGACAACTCTGGGAGCACTGTATTTATTGATAAACCACTATTATTAATTTCAGAATTAGCTCCTAATAAACTTGCTCCTATTCCTTGGTAAGTTGAAAAAATAAATAATATAAACCCTATTGCTACAGCAGAACCCCAAACTTGATAATATGAAAAAACTTTTGGATGTTTTGCTGAATAACTCCACATAGAAAAAGATGGAGATAAAACAACTCCCATAAAAGATAGTGTAAAAGTAAAAATCATCATAGCTGTCCATGGTCCACCAACTGCAGAGTTTTTTCCTAAACCGCCAACCCATTGTATTACTCCTGGTAAAGCAAAATATCCATTATAGTCTCCTCCTCCGTATCCGTTTGTATTTCCCCAATTACTTATTGATGAACTAGCCAATTTAGAAAGCGCTTCTCCAAAAATTTCGAAGTTTCCAACAAAATAATATATTATTAAACCAAGAATTATTACGGTAATAAAGTAAAGCCAAGATTGAACAACTCCAACACTTACAACTGATTTAAATCCACCTCTGGTAACATAAAATAGAACTATTGTAGAGATTACCCACATACCTAAATCTCTAGAAATATATCCATCTGATAATACATTTACTAAAAATCCTGTAGCACCAAAAAAAACTGCTAGTAAAGGAATAGCTACAAAAAAAGTGACCAAGACGGTTATTATTCTTAAAGTATCACTTTTATAATAATCAAAATACATTTCTCCAGGGGTTATGTATCCAAACTTTCTACTTAACATCCATTGTCTTTTAAAAAAAAACAAACTTCCTAAAGGAACTGTTATTGCAATAAACGCAGTACCAACATACTGGAATCCATCATTAAAAATTAAGCTTGATTGAGAAATAATTGTAAGTCCAGCAAAAGTGGCTGCTGTTGCAGCAAAGAAAAAAACCCAAGAAGAAACTTTTTTATCAGCTAAATAATATTTATCTGGACTTTCAGAATTAAATTTAGATCCCCTTACACCCCAAAAAAAACAAAAGGCTGCATATAATAAAATGAATAAGAATAACCAAACTGATTTTTCCGACATAACATTAATCTAACATTTCAACTTCGATAAAGGAGTAAGGAAAATTGTTGTTATTAAAAACATTATGCTCAACTCCTTTATCTCTATAGTAGGCCACACCCTTAGAAAGTTTAGATATTGTTTCTTTATTTTCCTTATCTATAATTTTCAGTTCACCATCTAGCATTGGAACTACTACATAATTATACTGATGTATGTGCTGACCGGTACTATCTCCTACTTCAAATGACCATTCAGTTACAATCACCTTATCATTTTTTACTAGAACTTTTGAGTTAGCCATATCTTAATTCCTTTTTAATAATTAAGTACATCTTCTTGGTGCTGACTCTCCTTTTTCTTTTTTTATTCTTTCAGCTTCGTTTTGAGCTTCTTCAATTGATGAAAAAGCTTTATCCTCAAATATTATAAATGGTTTTGCTCTATCAGCGTTTAATTGAGCTACACACCATTCCTTTCCTGGTTTAGTACACATCACCATATAAGCTCCAGGAATAGGACCATATCGTCTATTATTTAGTGTAAACAAACATTTGGCTAGTTCGTTTAGTTTATCTTGATCTAAACTTCCTAAAGCATTTTTTTCTAGCTGATTTAATGGAGTTTTATCATCTGAACCTAAAATACTTTTTCCTCCTGTGCCTTCAGGTCTTGTAAATTGATGACCACTCATTAAGGCAAAGGTCCTTCTTTTAAAAATCCTCTAATTGCATTTTCAAGAATTTTTGAAACATTATTATTATAATTATTGTAAGATAAACTTCCGCACCAAGAAAGAGAACCAGGAGCAAACAATGCTCCATCATTTGGAGTTTTATAATAAATCATATCAGCTCTTACCATTGGGTTTTCAGTACCGCCTCCATAATAACCTCTCACTGTAAAATGAATTTCTTCGTTTACTTGCATCATAAGATTTGTGTGGTTTTCTGATCTTGCTAATAAATATGCATTATGTGGAGTTCCAAATTCTAAATCATATCTATCAAGCTCAAGTCCTGCTGCTCCACCACCTACTAGACCAAAATCTCCAATAACCTCATCTTCTCCTACACCATCAAATATCCATGAACATTCTGGTCTTTTACTATCAGGTGTTCTTTTATAATACGAACTAACATCAAATCCATAAGCTGTAAAAGTTAGTCCACAAACTTTTGAAGGTATTCTTCCTCTTGCTCTCCACATACCGCCATACTTACCGTCAAATGCATTGTTGTACTCTCCAGGATTTGCAGTCCAAGCTCTTGTTCCTGCCTCTCCTTTTCTAACCTCAATAATATTTGGATTATCTGGATGATATTCACTTATCCAATAAAAACCATCTGATCCTAAATAAATCCATCTTCCACCATTTAATTGATACTGTTCATAAGCTGCTAACATTTTTTCAGAGCTATATTCAGGGTGTGATCCAGTAAGAACACATCTATATCGATTTAATAATTCTACTCCTTCTAAATGTAAATCTTCATCTGTAACAACATCAAAATCAAAATTTTTTTCTTCTAACCAATCTGTTAAATGTAAATCAGCATTCAATTGCCAAAGGGAAGGTGATAACCAATGTCTATACTTTGGTCTCATGTTTAGTATTGGTCTTAACCTTGATGAAATAGCAACACCACTTCCATCAGAATGTAATGAATAAGTTGATAAACCATATTCTCTATGCTCATTAAGATATAAATCTGAAGCAGCTAAGACTGGAACTTTTCCAGCTAATAACTGCGCAACAACTGAGTTTGTTCCTAAATTATCATTTGAATAAGCTATATAACTATTTGTTGGTAACACAAATAATAGATTCGAAGTGGCTTTTCCTTTTGGTGGTTTAATTACAAAAGGTATGAAATCTTCAGTCTCAGCTGTCTCTTCTCCATTGATTCTCAATCTAGCTGCATACACTCCACTTCTAATTAAATCTGGAACTTTATATGTAAAATCTACATCCCATCTAGCATCATCGATGTCATCATCATGAAAATGTATAGCTCCATATTCTTCTGGTTTGTGATGAAATACCATCTCATCAGCAGTCCAATTGTAACCAGTCATGCCACGACAAGGTAAATTAATTATAAATCCATTTAAATGATTGGATGTTTTGTCAATTATATGTGTAGATGCTATGTTTTTTGTAATATTGGCATGAAAATCCCAAGCACCAATTACTTCTGATCTCAATTCAGATGTACAATCTGTAAAACCTCTAGCTAACGATTCAATATCTGATTTTGATAAAGCTTTTTTACTCAATCTAGGTCTATCGATTTTTCCATTATATGTCATAGTTTGTTCTGGTAGTTCTATAGGTGTCAATGCTTCTTTATAATGACCACCGTGTATATGTCTTCCTGATCTGTCATTTAATGTACACGCTGCCATCAAGAAAGGAGCATCGTTTGCTCTTGGTTTTAAATTGCTTATAGTTTCTACGTGTGATGTAGTCTCATCCGCAGGATGAAGTAATGACATTCCTAACCCACCATTTGTTGGAGTAACACAAGGTTCTTGATAAAGTTTTAACTTTCCCGTCTCAGCATCGTAAGTGGCTGCAACTAAATACCAAACTTTTCTCAATAATTTTTTTTCACTTGAGAGAGCTGAAATTTGTCCACCACCATCTCCTATGGAAACAGAAAGACATCCATTCTCATCAATAAAAAGACCATACCCACTTTTTGTTTTTTGATTCCATTTTGTTAAAATTCCTTGTCTTCCTTTATCAGGTGTTGTCGGAAAAATATAAGCTTGAAGAGTAAAACTAGAAGTATTTAATCTATCGTCCTGAGGTACAATTAAATATGAGCCACCATGTATCCTCTGATTTCTTCCTTGATAAGTCTTGTTACATTCTGCTCCAATTTCTTCATCTTTATAACCTGGTCCTTCAGGATTAGTATCTCCATGAATTAGTCGAACAATTTGAACTTCATAATTTTCATTTTTCTCTGCATTTACATAAAACTTTATTTCCTCACCAGGAAATGCAGTATATTTATCGCTATAGCCGGTAATTCTTAACATTTAATTATCCACCATGTCTTTCTAATAAATCTAAAATTCTTTTTAAAAATATTGCGTGCTCGCATGCCTCTTCTGAAGAAAATGACTCGTCTAAAATTTCTACTGGTTGACCTCTTACTCCTGTTACAATGCCAATTCTATAATCTTCAAAATCTTTTTTACATATAGTTACATATTTTTTTACTGCCATTGGCTGTCTTCTTAATTTATCTACAACTATTTGAAGTTCTTTGCTGTGTTCAACCATTGGCTGACCTTTATGTGGTTGAGGTGCTTTACCAACAGGACAGGCTCTATGTTCTTCTATTAATTTATTTCTCATTTTCTCGTCTCTCAATAAAGGTAAAACATATTTTTCAGTTATAAAATCATCAGTACTTGTATGTCCTAGATTAAGCTGTACACCTGTTTTATCTTTTTCCATTAAATCTCCTTTGTAATAAATTACTTATTAGTCCTTTCTTGAATTATTTTTAATGCTTCTATTAAATAAACTCTAAACACTTCATGATTTTCACTCATCGGAAAATGTCCTATGTCTGGCATTTCTATATAAACACCTCCTTTAATCTGTCTTGCGGTATTTTCAGTTGCTTCGGGAGGAGTTAGATAGTCATAAGTTCCTGTTAACATAATCACGGGACATTTGTACCCATCAATATTTTGCAATTCGCTTCGTAAATCATGATCCACTGAGTAAAAATATAAGTCTCCTTTAAAGGCTTCTGAACCTTGGGTATAATAATGCCACGTTAGCCATCTATCCTTTTCAGGCGATTGAGGCGCCATAAGATCCCAAGTTCCACTAGCACATACTTGTGCCGCATTTGCATGAGGATGTCTCCACCAATCTAAATAAAAACCTGGGGCATAATCTGCAGCTTCCACTGGTATAACTGCTCTAAATTTATTTGGGTGCCTTAAAGCTAATTGTAAAGCAACATTTCCACCAAATGAGGAGCCCATAAATATAGGATTTTGTAAACCCAAAGCATCACATAACTTAACAATAAAATTACAATAATGCTCGGCAGTTAATTTGTATTCTTCTTTCCACCACTCTTTATTATGTGGTGGATCTGATTTTCCATGACGTGGTAAATCGTATGCGATTACATTATAATTTTTTGTTATTTCTGGATCTTCTAATAATCCTCTCCATTGATGATTGTGACAGCCAGCTGTATGTTGACAAATCAAAGGTATTCCTTTTCCATTTTGAAGATAAAAAACTTTATATTCGCATTCATCTACTTCGATTGTAACGTATCTACCAACTACATCGTGATGTTTAACCATTAACAATTCCTCCAAATAATTTTAAACATTAGACTGGTACTCCAGTTTTTCTTAAGAGTTCAAATTGAACAGTAAAATTTCGTAAGTTTTTCATAAGAACTAAATGATTACCCTCTATCTTTAGATCTCTTAAAAAACTTGCTGACCATATACCGTGATACATAGGCTTAGGCATCGGTTGACCAAATTCCTTCCACGTATTTGCTGAAGCTCTTAAAGCAAAGTCATAAGGGTCCAATGGAGAAGGATTTATATTTATATTTTTTACTTTACCATCGTGCATTTCGATAATTATTTTTGCTTTTTCCATATCAAACATAAATGAACAAGTATAATACTTAGCCATTGCCCCAATAGTCTCGTCACTATTAGTTAACTCCTTGTATTTCTTTGCCCAATTTTCTAATTCTGCACTCATATTTTTTATTCTTTATTTATTTTTTTGGAACTTTTTCTCCTTTAGAATCTGACACAACATTTTCTCCAAAGTTCATATGATAATCTTTTTTGGGATTACCATAATCACCAAGTATGTTTCTTATGTTGCTTATTTCTCCAGGATGCATTCCAATTTCTTTTAGAAGGCTATCTAAAAATGGTTGGTGCGCTCTATATCTTAATGCTGAACTAACAACATTGTCTGCTAAATTACCCGAGCTTTTGCCTGAACCATCTTTTCCACCTCCAGGTCCTCCGGTTCCACTTGTTCCACTAAAACCTGGTAAACCATTAACATCAACAATTTTGATATCACCAATATTTGCCATTGGTTTAACGCTTTCTCTAATTATAGATTCTATTTTTTCAGCTAATTTGTTTCTCAATGCACTTCTTCTACTTGCATCGCTTCTAACATTTTCAGCCATATTTAATGCTTCTTTACCAGCTGCATCAATTTCATATCTTAGTTTTGCTGCCATAGTTGCATACTTATCTTGCTCTGCTTTGGATGCCGCTGAAATAACATCAACTTGCTTCATACCTTCAGCTTTTTCGATATATCTCATTGAATTTGCTTTTTCTTCAGCTTCGACAGCTTTTGCTCTGGTATTTTGCTCTTCAGCTTTAGATTTTAAAACTTCTTTAGATTTCTCAATAATTTCCAGCTCTTTTTGGTGTTCTTCTAGCTGAATTTTTTTTGCTTTTTCAATATCTAAAGTTCTAACTTCTTTTTCTGATTCTATTCGATGAGCATCAA
The DNA here is from genome assembly GCA_902547535.1 of uncultured Pelagibacteraceae bacterium. Classification (GTDB taxonomy): domain Bacteria; phylum Pseudomonadota; class Alphaproteobacteria; order Pelagibacterales; family Pelagibacteraceae; genus Pelagibacter. The sequence continues at coordinate 203,504 of CACCOB010000002.1, forward strand.
TATTCTTTTGTTGCTCAATTTTCGCATTTTTAACTTGTTGTTCTGCAATAATTTGTGCTTCTTCTGACTCTCTTTGTTTATCTGATTGCTCTTTAACAATTTCTGCTTTTTCTTGAGCTCTTTTTGTATCAACTAATCTTTGCTTCTCTAGTCTTGCATACTCACTTTCTTTATCTAAATTTAGAATTTTTATTTCCGTATCTAAATTTTTCTGTCTAATATCCAGTGCTGCATCTTGTTCAAGTGCATTTTGCTCTTTTCGTCTTTTTTCTATTTCTTCTATTAATCTTGTTTCTGTCAGTTTTCTTTCAACTTCAATAACTTGATTTTGCGAGATTTTTGCGACTTCAATGGCTTCTTGACTTTGAATTTCAGCCTCTTCTGCTTCTCTTTCTTTCTCAGCTTTTTGTCTTATAGTTTCTGTTCTTTCATTTGCTTTTTGTATAGCAATTTCTCTTTCCTGTTGGTACCTAGAGAATTCCTCATTTTTTTTAATTTCTAATTCTTTTTGAACAGTTTCTAGATTTTTATTTTCAATAGAAATTTTAGTATCTTGAGTGATATCATTTCTCTTTTTCTTTCTATTTTCGATTTGTTCAGTTAATTGAGTTAAACCTTGCGAATCGAATGTGTTAGCAGGGTTAAATTGTTCTATTGGTGTTTGATCTAAAGAAATTATCGATACTGTTTCTAATGCTAATCCAGTATGCCCGATAGACTCATCTGCTATTTTTCTTACCTCTTTTACAAAAGATCCTCGATTTTCTTGTATTTCGTCCAAAGTCATTTTTGCTGCAACTTCTCCTAAGGCATCTGCAAATCTTCCTTGCACTACCTCTCTAAGGTGCTCGGGATCTAAAGTTCTATTACCTAGAGTTTGTGCAGCTGTTGAGACAGCTTTTGGGTCTGGCGGAACTTTAGTAAAAAATTCAGTTACAAGCTCAGCTCTCATTCTATCTTTCGTTATTAAAGATTTTTCTCCACCTCTTTTTATCGTAATACTCAATGTACGCATTCCAACTTGGGTAATATTATGAATAATAGGCAAGACAAAAGCTCCTCCAGATATTACAACTTTTTCACCAAGCATTCCTGTTCTTACAAACGAAACTTCTTTTGACGATCTTCTATATAGCCAGTGCAATAAATATACAATTATTGCTATTGCTAAGGCCAATAAAATTATTGCTGCTATTATATCTGCTCCTTTTGCCATAAGTTAAACCTCCCTATTGAACTCCTTTGTTTTTTGTATCTTGAATTGCTGCACTATAAATAATCATTCCAAAAATTATTTTATTTAAAAAGTCAGCTAGATTGTAAATTACGTTAAGACTATTGATGTTTGCTCCCCCTGCGAGATGCTCAATAAAATAACCGATATGATAAATTGAAAACCCAATTGTAATTATAAGTCTATTGGCAAAGAAAGCCATTTGAACATTTTCATTGTTGCATGATGCGTTTCCTCTTCCAGCATCACCCATGTAAAGTTCACCAATTATATATAACCAGCCTACTATTCCAACTAAGAAACCAAGTGTTACACTCATGTAACCATATGCACCTAAAAGCTGAGCAATAACCCATACTAAGGTTCCTACTAATAGCCTCCAAAACATTCCTCTTTTTACTTCAGACACTGAATTTAACATTACGTAGAATGTTAAAATTGTTAACGGAAAGGTTAACAGCCAATCGATGTATCTTAATTGTGTTGGAGCCTGTCCATTCAAAACCCATAAATTTTTTGCATAGAAATAATGAATGGATGACATCAATGCAATAACACCTACAAGCGTCATTACTGTTCCCCAACGATTTGATAACCTTCGTCTCTCTAAAAAGAAAAAAATTGCAGCGCCTATCATCGCTACAGATATTAGCCAGAAAGAACCTCCAACTACATCCTGTGGTAATAATAGCTTATTCATTTATATAGAAACACATCCTTTTTTAAAAATACTATTTAAATCAACACTTTCTTTTAAATCAATAAATTAATTCTTATTTTTTTTATAAATAAAATTTAATGGTTTATTATTTGATAAAATAAGAAATTATACAATCAGTAGTAGAAAAAATTTTTTTTTCTCAATCTTTTCGAAATGTAGTTCGCCAAAAAAAATGTAGTATGAATTTATCGATTCTATGATGTCAAAAGTAATAACAATCTCTCAACAAAAAGGGGGAACCGGAAAGACTACGCTAGCAGTTCATTTAGCTCTTTCATTTATTAAGCACTATAATTTTAAAGTAGGCATCATTGATACCGATCCTCAAGGAAGTTTAGGAAAATGGTATATGGTCCGTTCAGAAAATAATATTTCTGATGAAAATTTAACATTTAAAACAGCAAGTCTTTGGGGAGCTCAGTATGAGTCAAAAAATTTAAAAAAAGATCATGATATAATTATAATTGATACACCACCAAAAATTGAGTCAGATGCAAGACCATCTATAGAGGCTTCAGATTTGGTTTTAATACCAATGACACCTTCTCATGTTGATTTTTGGGCGACTGAACCGATCATAGATATTGCAAAAAAAGCAAACAAAAAAATCATGATTCAAATAAATAGAGGAAATCAAAGGTCAAAACTTATTTCTAAAACAAATGAGTATATTGCTGGTATAAATGTGCCTGCAACAAATACTATTATTGGTCATAGACAAATTTACGCGGCATCAATGGGAGAGGGTAGAACCGCTATTGAAAAACAAAAAAAAGGAAATGCAGCAGAAGAAATTAAAAAAGTATCTGATCAAATTCTTACAGAGTTGCAATAATACAAAATTATTTTTCTTAAAGTTGCTCTAATTAATCAAATTTTATATAAGGTTCCAGTATAATTATGAAAATTAGTAAAGTAGTTGTAATTGGTTCTGGAACAATGGGTAGTGGAATAGCTGCTCAATTATGTAATGCAAATGTTCCAGTAACATTACTAGATCTAACAACAGAAATATCTGAGAAAGCTAGAGAAAGAATCCTAAAATCTAGACCTCCTTTATTAATTGATAAATCAAAAATCAATAATATTAATGTTGGCAACATAAATGATAACTTTAATGTTGTTGGCGAGGCTGACTGGATTGTTGAAGCTGTTGTAGAAAGAATTGATATTAAACATAATATTTATGAAAAAATTTTTAAAGAAAGAAAAAAAGGCTCAATTGTATCCTCAAATACATCTTCTATTCCAATTAAAGTTCTTTCAGAAAAACTATCAGATGATGAAAAAAAAGATTTTTGTATAACTCACTTCTTTAATCCAGTTAGATATATGGATTTATTAGAAATAGTAAAAAATGAAAATAATGATTTAGATCAGATAAACTCACTAAAAAGTTTTTGTGAAAAAGATTTAGGAAAAGGAACTTTAATTTGTAACGATACGCCAGGCTTCTTAGGGAATAGGATAGGTGTCTATGCCATGCAAGTAGCAATGACAGAAGCATTCAAAATGAAACTAACAATTGAGGAAGCGGATGCAGTTTTTGGTAGACCAATGGGCATACCAAAAACAGGTGTTTTTGGACTTTATGATTTGATTGGTATTGACTTAATGGCCGATGTTTTAAAAAGTTTTATAAAGGAACTTCCCGAGTCAGATGATTTTCAAGTTGTTGCCAAAGAAATACCACTTGTAAAAAAACTTATCGAAACTGGTTACACAGGAAGAAAAGGCAAAGGTGGATTTTATAGAATGAATAAAACTGATGGTAAAAAAGTTCTCGAAGGTATCAATTTAGAAACTGGTGAATATTCAATATCACAAAAATTTAATCTAGGGTCAGAAAAGATGGATATTGTGAGCTTAATCAATAGAAAAGATAAATACGGAGAATATGCCTGGTCTGTAATCTCAAGAATTATCAAATATGCATCTTCATTGGTTCCAGGGATAACTGACAAATTTAATGATATCGATGAAGCAATGAGACTAGGTTTTAACTGGTCTAAAGGACCTTTTGAAATGCTGAAAGAAATTGGAGTAAAAAATTTCTTTGAGAGAATAGATGCTTTTGAAAATAATAAGTTTCTTGAGGATTTATCGAAAAGTAAGGATGAAAACTTTTATGGAGAAAGACAACAATATACAGAACTCGAGACACTTGGAAAAATAAAACCTATAGCAATAAAGTTAGATAAAAATAATTCAGCAGAAATCTATAGATTTAATGACTTTAACATAGTTGAATTTACTACAAAAGCAAATGCATTAGATTATGACTCAATGGATAGTTTAAAAAATGCAACTGATAAACCACTTATAATTATAAATGAGGCAATGCAGTTTTCCGCTGGAGTAAACTTATCTTATACAATGAATTTTGCAGATAAAGGTGATTTTAAGTCTATCGAGAAGTTTGTTAAATATTTCCAAGAAACCTGCAAACATTTAAAGTATTCGAAATTTCCTGTTGTGGCAGCTCCATCTGGTTTAGCATTAGGTGGCGGTTTTGAAGTTTTATGTCAAAGTAATTTTGTAGCTTCTCATACAAATATTGTTGTAGGTCTAGTAGAAACAATGGTTGGATTAATCCCAGCTGGTGGTGGATGTAAGGAAATGCTTTGGAGATGGTCTCAAACAGAGGAAGCCAAGAATGACCCCGATTATGCAGCTCTAAAAGTATTTGATATTATTGGTTACGCAAAAACCGCAACGTCTCCAATTGAAGCTGAACCATTAAAATACTTAAGACCAGAGGATAAAAAAATAATGAGTAGAAATAGTTTATTATCAGTTTCAAAAGAAATTATTAAAAATAACAATGATTTTACTCCTCCAACTGAGTGTACTTTTAAACTTTCAGGAAAAAATGTTTACGAAAAAATGTTAAGAATATTAGAAAAATTATACAATGAAAAAATTATTCTTGATCATGGTATGGAAGTTGGAAAAGAGTTGGCCAGAGTTTTAAGTGGTGGTGATACTACATTAGAAAATACTTTATCAGAGGATGATTTATACAAATTAGAATTAGATGCTTTTATGAGGTTAATAGAGACAGAAAAAACTCAAGATAGAATTAAACATACATTGAAAACTGGTAAACCTTTGGTAAACTAGCATTATGGCAAATAGACCAACAAAAAAACAAGTAGATAACGCTGAAAAGATTTTAATATCTTGGAAGAAAAAAATGCCCTTTTATTATGCTGCAGCTATTATAATTGCTTTAATAATAATTCTATTTTCCTCAAATTCGAATAAAGAGCTTTCTATGTATCAAAAAAATATCAATGATTTTAAAAAAGCAGCTGAATTTATTCATAGAAATAGCTCGAAAAATTGAAAGATAAAAATAAAAAACCAATCCAACCAGTAAGTGGAACAAAGGTACCCAGATACGCAGGACCATCGACGTTTGCTAGATTACCTGAATTAAGAGATGTGGAAAGTTGTGACGTAGCGATAGTGGGAGTTCCATTTGACTCAGGAACAAGTTATAGACCTGGTGCAAGGTTTGGTCCACAGAGCATTCGACAGGCCTCAAGACACTTAAGAACTAATTACCATCCAAGTTATGATGTTGAACCTTTCAAAGTGCAACAAGTTGCAGACGCGGGTGATATTGCTTGTAATCCATTTAATATTGATGAGGCTATTAAACAAATTGAGGTAGGTGCAACAGATTTATTAAATAAAGTAGGAGGAATTATAAGTCTTGGTGGAGATCACACAATAGCAGTTCCTTTACTCAGAGCAGCAAATAAAAAAAATAAAGGACCGGTGTCTTTGGTTCATTTTGATGCACATTTGGATACTTGGGACACTTATTTTGGAGCACCATATACTCATGGAACTCCTTTTAGAAGAGCACGTGAGGAAAATTTATTTTTAGATGATGCTTCCATGCATGTTGGGATACGAGGTCCACTATATAGCAGAGATGACATAAAGAATGATGAGAGTTTTGGTTTTAAAATAATTCATTGTGATGAATTTCAAACAGAAGGAATAGATAAAATTGCAGAAAGAATAAAAAAAAGAGTTGGAGATAATGCTTTGTATTTATCTATTGATATAGACGTATTGGATCCTGCATTTGCTCCAGGAACAGGAACACCTGAAATTGCAGGGATGACAACAAGAGAAATGGTAAATGTTTTAAGGGGATTGTCAGGTTTAAATTTAATTTCCGCAGATGTTGTAGAAGTTGCACCAGCATATGATCACGCCGAAGTTACTTCTCTTGCAGCTGCTACGATTGTTTATGAATTGACAAATTTATTTGCAAAATCATAAATAAAGGATAATTTGCGCGCATGATTGAAAAGAAAAATTTTTATATTAATGGTTCATGGGTTGCACCAAAAAATCAAAAAAATATCCAAGTAATTAATCCTGCGACTGAAAAAAGTTGTGCAGTAATTTCTTTAGGAGGCAAAGAGGATATTAATGATGCAGTATTAGCAGCTAAAGAGGCTTTTAAAACCTGGGGATATTCTTCAAAACAAGAGAGAATTGAATTATTGGAAAACTTTTATGTGCTTTATAAAAAAAGATGGAACGATATTACTGAGGCAATTATTCAAGAAATGGGTGCACCAAAAGATTTTGCCTCAAAACTTCAAACAGGAACTGGCGCTAGTCATACAAAATCATTTATTCGATATTTAAAAGAGTTTGAGTTTGAAAAACCACTTGGAGAACATGCTAAAAATCAAAGATTAATATATGAACCAAAGGGTGTTTGTGCATTAATTACTCCTTGGAACTGGCCTATAAATCAAGTTACTTTAAAAGTTATTCCTGCATTAGCATCTGGCTGTACTATGATTTTAAAACCTTCAGAGTTAGCACCATTATCTGCAATGATTATTGCGGAATTAATTGATGAAGCAAAGTTTCCAAAAGGTGTATTTAATTTAGTAAATGGAGACGGTGCAACTACCGGTGATGCATTAACAAGCCACCCTGATGTAAATATGATTTCATTTACTGGCTCTACAAGAGCGGGAGCATTAATTTCACAAAATGCAGCCAAAGATTTTAAAAGGGTAAGTTTAGAGTTAGGGGGAAAAGGTGCAAATATCATATTTAAAGATGCTGATACAGAAGCTATCGAGAGAGGTGCTTTTAGATGTTTTAGAAATTCTGGGCAATCCTGCAATGCACCTACAAGAATGTTAGTTGAAAAACCAATTTATGACGATGCTATTGAAAGGCTAAAAAAGTATGCAAATGAATTTAAAGTAGATGATCCAAATAAAGAAGGTGAACATATAGGCCCTGTAATTTCAGAACTACAATTTGATAAAATTCAAGGTTTAATCCAAAAGGGAATAGATGAAGGGGCAAAATTAATTGCTGGCGGCCCAGGAAAACCTGAAGGATTAAAAGATGGTTATTATGTAAAACCCACAGTATTTGCAGATGTTAATAATGATATGGAAATCGCAAGAACAGAAATTTTTGGTCCAGTCTTATCTGTAATTCCATTTGAAACTGAAGAAGAGGCTATTCAAATTGCAAATGATACTGATTATGGATTAACAAATTATATTCAAACTCAAGATAATGACAAGGTACAAAGAGTTGCAAGAAAACTTAGATCAGGAATGGTAGATGTTAATGGAGCAGGTATTGCAGTTGATGCACCATTTGGAGGATTTAAACATTCAGGGATTGGAAGAGAGGCTGGAAAAGAAGGTTTGCTTGAATTTTTAGAAGTTAAATCTGTCGGTGGTTGGAATTAATTCAAAGACTTATTTTTTACACCATCTAAAAAACTAATACATTTTTTTATTTCAGAAAGTTTTATAAACTCATCAATCTTATGCGCTTGCTTAATTGATCCTGGACCACACACAACTGTACTTATTCCTATTTCTTGAAATAACCCTGCTTCGGTTCCAAAAGAGACTACCTCTCTAGAATTATCTCCAGTTATGCTTGATACAAATTCACATGCCTCAGAATTTGAAATTCTATCAAAACCGGTTATTTCACCAATGATATGTTTCTTTATAATGGATTTTGGATATATCTTTTTCATTTCCGGCAAAAGAGTCTCGTTTGTAAATTTATCTATTTCATGATTTAAAAAAATTCCATCTTCTTTCACGACAGGTCTTGTTTCCCAGTTTACATGACATTTGTCAGCAATTACATTATGAGCAATTCCACCAAATATTCCACCAACTTGCAAAGTTGAATATGGAGGATCAAAGATAGAGTCTTTTAATTCTCTTTCTTTCAATTTTTCTTTTAATTCGAGAAGTTTATTTACATATCTTGCAGCAAATTCAACTGCACTTACACCTTTGTCTGGTTCCGAACTATGTCCAGCAAGACCTTCAAAATAGGTTGTATATTCATAGCATCCTTTATGTGCATCAATAATTTTCATATTTGTTGGTTCACCAACAATACAAATACAATCTTTAATGCCTCTTTTTTTCAGTTCTTTAATCAAAATTGGTGCACCTTTGCATGCTGTTTCTTCATCAAAAGTGAATGAAAAATGAATATCTCTATCCAAATTTGATGAAGAGAAAATTGGTGCGTAAGCCAATGCACATGCAATAAAACCTTTCATATCACACGACCCTCTGCCAAACAATTTATCTTCCTTGATTGTTGCATCAAAAGGATCTGTTGCCCAACCTTCTGAAACTGGAACAACATCTGTGTGTCCAGATAAAATAATTGGTTTTTTATTACTTTTTTTTTTTGCTTTTAAAGTTGAGAAAAGATTTACTCTTTTTTTTTCCTCATCATAAGTTTTAAAAGAACTAGCTCCTAAAGAATTTAATATATCATTACAATAATCTATAAGTTGGTTATTATCTTCACCAGATACTGTTTTAAATGCAATTAGATCTTTGAGAATTCTTATCGAATTATTATATATATCTTCTAAATTATTTCCTGTACTCATCAATTATTAATTATATATTAAATTTATGAAAGAACAAATAACATACGATACATACGACAAAGTAGACATTAGGGTAGGAACAGTAATATCAGTAAAAAAAAATGAAAAAGCTAGAAAACCATCACTAGTTGTTGAAGTAGATTTTGGAAAAGAAATAGGGGTTAAACAATCATCTGCACAGATAACTCATTATTACAATGAAGAAAACTTAGTTGGAAAACAAGTTATAGGAGTTTGTAATTTTCCTGAAAAAAATATAGCAGGTGTTGTTTCTCAAGTTTTAATTCTTGGCTCTATTGATAAGGAAGGAAAAGTTGTACTTGTTCATCCATCTCAAAAAGTTGAAAATGGTTTGCCTGTAGCATAGTAATGCATCCTGAATTGCTGTCTCTCTGTTTATTTATGTTTGTGACAAGCTGTTCGCCTGGACCAAATAATATTGTAGCGTCACATTCAGGATTTAATCATGGGTTTAAAAAAACAATTCCTTTAATGTTAGGCGTGATTTTTGGTTTTACATTCATGTTGGCAGTTATAAATTTTGGCTTAATAAATATTTTTAAGCTTTATCCTATAATTCAAAAAGGTTTAATATTTACTGGTACAGCATTTTTAATTTATTTGTCATACAAGATATCATTCTCGAAATCTTCAGAGGAAAATGAAAAATTAAGACCTGTAAACTTTATGGAAACTTTTCTTTATCAATTTTTAAATCCAAAAGGTGTGATAGTTGCAATTATTGCAGTTTCAACATATGTAGAATCAGGTAGTAATTTCATTTCTTATTCAATTTGGTTATTAGGTATTGCTTTCGTATTTGCAGTTATTAGTATTATTTTTTGGACAATAATTGGAAAATTTATGAGGAAATTCGCGACAAATGAGAAATTTATTAAATGGTTTAATTATGTTATGTCGGCACTCTTACTAAGCTGTATAGCAACTTTTTATTACTAGTATTATGAAGCCTGGAAATCAAAATTCGTTCAATTCTTTAAAAGAACTAAATATAAATGGGAAAAACTATACTATTTATTCTTTAAAAGAAGCTGAAAAAAATGGTTTAGAAGGCATTAATAAATTACCAAAATCAATTAAAGTTTTACTTGAGAATCTTCTAAGGTATGAGGATAATATCACTGTAAATAAACAACAAATATTATCAATTAAAGATTGGTTAAATACAAAAAAATCAAAAACCGAAATTGCATATAGACCCGCGAGAGTACTTTTGCAAGACTATACTGGTATACCAGCTGTTGCTGACCTTGCTGCAATGAGAGATACAGTCAAAGAAAAAAACAAGGATCCAAATAAAATTAATCCTCTTTCTTCAGTAGATTTGGTAATAGATCATTCTGTTCAAGTGGATAAATTTGCTACAAAGAGTTCATTAAAAGAAAATGTTGATATCGAATTTGATAGAAACTTCGAAAGATACTCTTTTTTAAAGTGGGGGCAGCAAGCTTTTGATAATTTTAGGATTGTTCCACCTGGAACTGGAATTTGTCACCAAGTAAATTTAGAATACTTATCAAAAGTAGTTTGGAATGAAAGGTTTGAAGAAAAAGAATACTTATTTCCTGATACACTAGTTGGAACTGATAGTCATACGACAATGGTTAATGGTTTATCAGTTCTTGGTTGGGGAGTAGGAGGAATTGAAGCAGAAGCAGGGATGCTAGGTCAACCAATATCTATGTTGATACCGGAGGTCATCGGATTTGAAATGAAAAATAAACTTCCCGAAGGTACAACTGCGACTGATCTTGTGTTAACAGTCGTAAAAATGTTAAGAGATAAGGGTGTTGTTGGAAAATTTGTAGAATTTTATGGTGAAGGACTTAAAAATTTAACACTCGCTGATAGAGCAACTATTGCGAACATGGCACCTGAGTATGGAGCAACATGTGGGTTTTTTCCAATAGATGAAGAAACTTTAAGGTACTTAGAATTTTCTGGAAGATCTAAAGAAACTATTCAGATTGTAGAGCAATATGCTAAAGAACAAAATTTATGGGCAAGTGATGATGTTGTTTTTACTGATACTTTATCTCTAGATATGTCTACAGTAGTTCCAACAATTTCTGGACCAAAAAGACCGCAAGATAAGGTTCTATTAACAAATGCTTCTAAAAATTTTATAAAAGTTTTTGAAAATGTATGTAAAAAAACTGATCCAACAGTAGCAAAAGTTAAAGACACAGATTTTGAGATAAAAGATGGAGATATATTAATAGCAGCTATAACATCATGTACGAATACCTCTAATCCAAATGTGTTAATTGGTGCAGGACTGTTAGCCAAAAATGCAATTGAAAAAGGTTTAACTGTTAAACCTTGGGTTAAAACTTCATTAGCACCTGGATCACAAGTTGTTACTGACTATTTAGATAAAGCTGGTTTAAGCAAATATTTAGATGAATTAGGTTTTAATTTAGTTGGTTATGGTTGCACTACTTGTATTGGTAACTCTGGACCTTTGCCAGATAATATTACTGATGCTGTTAAAGAAAATAATTTATACGCTGTTTCAGTTTTATCTGGAAATAGAAACTTTGAAGGAAGGATTTCTCCTTTAGTAAAAGCAAACTATTTAGCTTCACCTCCTCTTGTAGTAGCTTACGCAATTGCTGGGTCTATGAGAGTGGATTTGTATAAAGACTCATTAGGCAAAGATAACAAAGGACATGATGTTTACTTAAAAGACATTTGGCCTTCTAATAAAGAAATAGAGTACATTCTTAAAGAGTCTTTAAACCCAGAAATGTTTGTGAACAGATATTCAAATGTCTCTGAAGGAACAGAGCAATGGCAAAAAATTAAAGTAGATAAAGGAAGTATATATAATTGGGAAGAAAATTCTACTTATGTAAAAAAACCACCATTCTTTGAAAATCTACCAGATGAACCAGAGGGGTTTAAGGAAATAAAAGATGCAAGACCGTTACTAATTTTAGGGGATATGGTAACAACAGACCATATATCTCCAGCTGGAAGTATTCAAAAAGAGAGCCCAACAGGAAATTACTTTATGACGCATCAAATTTTGCCAAAGGATTATAATTCCTATGGTGCAAGAAGAGGAAATCACGAAGTAATGATGAGAGGAACATTTGCAAACATTAGAATTAAAAATGAAATGGCTCCAGGTACAGAGGGAGGTTTCACTAAATTATATCCTGAAGAAAAAGTAATGCCTATTTATGATGCTGTTGTTGAATATAAAAAAAGAGGAACCGATTTAGTAGTATTTGGCGGAAAAGAATATGGAACAGGTTCCTCAAGAGATTGGGCAGCAAAGGGAACAAAACTATTAGGTGTAAAAGCTGTAATTGCAGAAAGTTTTGAAAGAATACACAGATCTAATCTTATAGGAATGGGAGTTTTGCCTTTGCAGTTTGTAGAAAACATGAATAGACAGATTTTAAACTTAAAAGGGTCAGAATTAATCTCAGTATTAGGTCTTGAGAAAGGAATTAACCCAGGCGATCATTTAGAAGTTGAGATTAAATATGTAACAGGTGACATTAAAAAAATTAAAATATTGTGCAGAATAGACACTAAAAATGAATTAGAATACTATAAGAACGGTGGCATTCTACAATACGTTCTAAGGAATATGATTAATGGATGAAGAAATAGAAATTATTAATACAAATACAAGAGTTGAAAAATTAAAAAACTTTTTAATATCAAAAAGAAAACAATTAATAATTTTGTTAATATTAATTATTTTAATATTGATCAGTTTTTTTGGTTATCAAGAGTTCAAGTCTAGCAGTAAAGAAAAGTTAGCAAATAAATTCAATTTAATTGTTACAAATTTTGAGGCGGGCAAAAAAGATAATATAAATAATAAATTGATAGAAATCATAAATGCTAAAGACAAAACCTATTCTCCATTAGCTTTCTTTTTCTTATTAGATAATGATTTAATAACGTCTAGTGATGAAATAAATTCATATTTTGATCTTCTTATAAATGATGTGTCTCTTGAGAAAGAAATTAAAAACCTAACCATATACAAAAAAGCTCTATTTAATTCAGACTTTGCAAAAGAAAATGAATTGTTAAATATACTTAACCCAGTAATAAAATCAGACAGTCTTTGGAAACCACAAGCATTATATCTTATGGCTGAGTTTTATTTATCAAAAAACCAAAAACAGAAATCAAAAGAATTCTTTAATCAAATTGTAGAAATGGAAAATGTTAGTCCAAAAGTTAAATTAGAAGTCCAAAAAAGGTTACGATCAGATTTCAGTGAATAAAGCTATTAAGTATATAATTATTTTAATATTTTTATCAAATTGTAGTTTTTCAAAAAAGGACGCAGCAGATAATGATAAATTAATAGATATTTTTAAAAAAAATGAGCCCATTGAAAAAGAATTTAATAAACAATTAAAGATTAAGAAGTTAAATATTTTTAAAATAAAACCTTTTCAAAAAAATAACAGTAATAGTAATGGAAATATTAATTTTGACTCTAATTTTGATAAATTTTTAACATACAAAATAAACAAAATTAAAAAATTTGACTCAAATCAGCCTGAATTATTTTTTACAGAAAACGAAAATGTTATTTTTTTTAATGGAAAAGGTTCGATTATCAAGTTAAGCGAAGATCTTAAGAAAATATGGGAGATTAATAATTATAGTAAGAAAGAAAAGAAACTTAATCCTATTTTATATTTTGCTCAAGCTGGCAAAAATTTGATTGTAAATGATAATTTGTCAAAAATGTATTCAATTGATTTAAATGACGGAAGAGTTGTTTGGTCAAAATATAGTTCGTCATCTTTTAATTCTGATATCAAAGTATATAAAGATAAATTTTTAACAATAGATTTCGATAATATTATTAGAGCCATATCCATTAAGGATGGAAAGGAATTATGGAATTTTAAAACAGACAATTCTTTTATAAAATCACAAAAAAAACTCTCAATAATTTTAAAGGATGAAATTGTTTTTTTTATAAATAATTTAGGAGATGTAACAGCCCTTGATGTAAATAACGGAAGTTTAGTTTGGCAAACACCAACACAAAGTAGTTTAATATATCAAGACGCATTTAGCTTAGAAAATTCAGACTTGGTTTTTGAAAATAATACAATTTATTTTTCAAATAACAAAAATGAGTTTTTTGCAATAGATGCAAGAACAGGAATAATTAAATGGACGCAATCGATAAATTCGAGTTTAAGACCAACTATAATCGAAAGTTTAATCTTCACAGTTTCCAATGAAGGTTACCTTTTTGTTATAGATGATAGAACTGGCAATATTTTAAGAATTACTGATATCTTAACAAATTTTAATAATAGAAGTGATATAAAACCAACAGGATTTATACATGGAAAATATAAGATATTTGTCTCATTAAATAATGGACGATTATTGACAATTAATTCAATAACTGGCTTACAAGAAAAGATTACAAAAATACACGGTTCAAAAATTTCAAGACCCTATGTATTTAATAACAATATGTATTTTATAAAAGACAATGCAATAGCCAGAACAAACTGATGTTTTTAAAGATTTTAGAAAAACTTGGTAGAAAAAAAGTAGTATTTGACCGAGGTCCATCACATCCAGAGTTTGAAAAAGCAAAGCCTTGGATGAACAGGTATTATGTTCTATTCAGACATAGACCAAAGTGGTTTCCGTTTAACATACTAATTCATGAAATGTTAGACAATGATCATGGTGATGGAGTCCATAATCATTTATTTCCTTACATCACAATCATTTTAAGAGGAGGATATTGGGAAACATTAAAAACAGGAAAAGTGTGGCGAGCACCAGGATATATCGGATTTAGATCTGCTAATAATTTTCACAGAGTAGACTTAGAGCCAGGAACTAAACCAATGACTATTTTTTTAGCAGGCCCATATGGATTTAGAAAAGGACCAAGATCGGAATATGGAATAGATTTTAAAACAAAAAAATGAGTTTGAAAAAATCTTATCTTAAACACTGTAAAGATAAAGACTTAGAAATAAACGAAAATCAAATAGAAATAGTACAAAAATTAAGCGAATATTACAATTTTAACTTCAATCAATCATTTATTAAAAAATTATTCAAAGATAAAAAAAATAAATTAGGCTTTTATTTAGTTGGCGATGTAGGTGTAGGTAAAACTATGATTTTAAATTTTTTTTTTGAAAGTTTAAAAGAAAAAAAATCAAGATTACACTTTAATGAGTTTATGGTTGAATTTCACAATTTTATATTTGAAAATAAAAAGAAAGGAAATGACAATGGGTTAGAAAAATTTGTTAAAAACTTAAGTGACAAAACAAAAATATTATATTTTGATGAATTTCAAGTAACAAATATTGTTGATGCTATGATATTAGGTAAATTATTTGAAAGAATATTTAATGAAAATATAAAAGTTATTTTTTCTTCAAATACAAATATTAAAGATTTATATAAAAATGGATTACAGAGAGATCAATTCATCCCTTTTTTAAATATTTTAAAAAATAATTGCTCTGAATTAGAACTTGATATTGAAGAAGATTATAGAGCTACAAAAAATACAAATTTAAGTCGATTTTTGTCACCTATAGATAATTCATCTAATTTTAAGTTTAATAAATTTTTTAGAAAAGTTACAAAGAATAAAAAACAAACCACTAAGTCATTAGATGTGAAGGGGCGCAAATTAGTATTTGAAAACTTTCATGAGGGAGTCCTTAAGGTTTCTTTTGAAGAAATTTGTAATAGAAATCTTGGATCCGAAGACTACATTAAAATCGCGAATGAAAGCGATTTTATTTTTATTGAAAATCTACCTAACTTTAGTGAAAGTAATTCTAACCAGCAACAAAGGTTTATTACTTTTATCGATATTGTGTATGAAAAAAAAATACCATTGATGATCAAATCGGAAGTTGAATTAAATTCACTAGAATCCACTTATAGCATGAAAAAGCCTTTCAAAAGAACAGTTAGTCGATTGTATGAACTAACATCACAAAACTTTAAATAATGTATGAAACAAGAATTTTACAATCTAGAAATTAATACAAATGGTCAAAAACTGTATGAGTTCACTGATGAAACAATTGAATGGATTAATAATAATAAATTTAAAAATGGAATTATTAATCTGAGCATTCAACATACTAGTGCATCACTAATTATCCAAGAAAATGCTGACCCAGATGTACAAAAAGATTTAATTAATTTTTTTGATAAATTGGTACCCATGGACAAAAAGTTATATGTCCATACAACTGAGGGAAAAGATGATATGCCAGCCCACATTAAATCTGCATTAACCAATAATCAAATCTCCTTAAGTATAAAAGATAGCGAATTACTTCTAGGAACTTGGCAAGGTATATATTTGTTCGAACACAGGTTAGAGGCAACAACAAGAACTGTAATTCATCATTTTATTGGAGACTAATTTTTTTTCTTAATTGATTGAAAAGCACTCAAAGCTTCAGCCCTAGCTTTTTCATGAATAACAATTGGCATAGGGTAATCGGAGCCTATGATAGTATTTAATGCTTCTTGATATTTTCTTTCCATTTCCCAGGGCTTATGAATAAATTTTGTAGGTACTTTATTTAGTTCAGGAACCCATTTTTTTACATATTCTCCTTGTTTATCAAATTTTTCACCCTGTAAAATAGGGTTAAAAATTCTAAAATATGGAGCAGCATCAGCACCACATCCTGCTACCCATTGCCATTGCGCAACATTATTTGCTTCATTAAAATCTAGTAGACAATTTCTGAAATGTTTTTCTCCTTCTTTCCAATTAATTCTTAAATGTTTAACTAAAAAAGAGCCAACAACCATTCTAATTCGGTTATGCATCCAGCCAGTTTCATATAATTCTCTCATTCCAGCATCAACAATTGGATAGCCTGTCATTCCTTTTTTCCATGCATTTAAAAATTTAGCATTATTAACCCATGGGAAATTATCAAATTCTTTTCTTAAATTTCCCTTTAGCATTTCTGGAAAGTAATTAATAAGACTATGTGAAAACTCTCTCCAACCAATCTCATTAGTATATTTTTTTACACTTACATTTTTAGACTTTAATTTTTTACATTTCTCCCAGATATCGCCAACGTTAATCTGTCCATTTCTAATATATGGAGAAAGTCTTGATGTTCCATTAATAGATGGAAAGTCACGATCTACACCATAATTAAGTATGCTTTTGTTGACAAAATTATCTAAATTTTCATGGGCTTTTTGCTCTGAAGGCTCCCAATATTTTTCAAATTTCTTATACCAATCAGATTTAGGTAAAATATCTTCAGATTTTATTTGATTTTTGAACAATGTGTTTATCTTTTTGCACTTCTTAACTTTGATTATTTTATCAGGCAGTCTTTCTAAATAAAATTGCTCTGCATTTCTCCAAAAAGGACTGAAGACTTTAAAAGGTGTGCCATCATTTTTCGTAATTTTATTATATTCATTAAGTACATTTCCTTTAAAAAATTTAAAATCAATATTCTTTTTTGAAAAATTAGCGCCAATTTTTTTATCTTTTTCTAATTCATTAGGTTCATAAACTTTATTCCAATAAACAGATATTTTACTATTAGATTTTATTTTAGAAAAAAAATGTATTTCATCATCTTTAATTATTTCCAGTCCAATGTTTAATTTTTTTAAATCAGATTTAAAATTTTCTAGGGATTTACTTACCCACCATTTTTGAGCCTCTCTTCTACGGTCGAAAATATTACTATTAAAAATAAATACTGTGGTAACAACATCATGTTGATTTGTAGCATAAGTTAGCGCATCATTATTTTGTATTCGAAAATCATCTCTTATCCAAACGAGTGCTGTATTAGCCATTCGATAACTGTTCTGACCCTTTAGACAGAAGTTCGTTATAAAGTTTTAAATCTGTATCACCTTCACATCCAATTAATAAAACTTTCGAATTCATATCTAATTCAAGATCCTTTTTAATTTGTTCGTTATTACAACTAACATTTATACTTATTAGAGCAGGTGCTGAGCATTCTCCTGCAACAATGTTATCGTCACCAAAGTATCCCTTAGCTAACATTGCAACTGATAATGGTATGTCATCATCTGGAATACTCATACAATTATTTACAGAGTTTTTAAGAATTTGCCATGGGACTAATGATACATCTCCACATGACATTCCCCCCATAATGCTCTCTTTTTCTATTTCAACTCTAGTAAGTTTGCCTGCATCAATACTTTTTAAGACACAGTCTGCATTTTTTGGTTCAACAATAATAATTTTTGGAATTCTTTTAAAATACCGGGCAACTCCCGCTATTACACCAGAGGCCATTCCTCCTACACCTGCCTGTAAAAATATATGTGTAATATATTGGTCAGTTTGTTTGGAGATTTCTTCAATCATGACTGAATATCCAGCCATGGTTAGTTTTGGCACTTTTTGATAATCTTCCCATGCAACATCTTGTACAATTTCCCAGCCATTTTTCTTAGATTGCTTTATGCATTCATCTAAAGAATTTTCGTAATTTCCCTTTACTCTTGTCACCTCTGCTCCAAGTTTTCGCATCTCGTCAGCTCTTGTTTCACTAACAAATTCACTTATGAAAATTTTACATGCAATGCCTAGTCTTTTTGCTCCCCAGGCAACTGATTTTCCATGATTTCCTGCTGTTGCTGTAGCAACAACTACATCTTTTCTTCCAGCCGAAACTTCCGATACTGCATAAGCACCACCAAGAGCTTTAAAAGATTTGAGACCAAACCTTTTTGACTCATCTTTGTAAAAAATATTTTTAAGTCCAAGATTTTTTGAGAGCTTATCTAAATTAAGGAGAGGGGTGGGTTTATAAGTTTCCCAATTAGAAATTGTATTGTATGCTTTATCTATTGCACTTTTATCTAATACATTTAATATTTTCTCTCTACTAAATGAATAATTATTATTTTTGATAAAAGATGAAAATTTTTTAATATGACTATAGTCAATAGGCATATTTTAACAATCTAAGGTATTCGATCTTTCCCACTTTGTAATAGGCTTGAGTTTATTAAAATTTTCTTTTGATTTGAAACTTTCAATTTCAGACTTTTTAAGTTTCATATAACTATTTAAAACATCTTTGCCAAAAGCATTTTTTAATACTGAATTTGAATTTAACATATCAAGCGAGTCTTCTAGAGTATTTGGTAATTTTTTTAGATTTGGATATTTTTCATGATCTGTATACATATTACAAAACAATGGTTTGCCTGGATTTATTTTTTTTCTGATACCGTTTATACCTGCTGCTAGAATTCCAGCTTGTACCAAATATGGATTAGCTGATCCATCCATAAGTCTCAATTCAAACCTTCCAGGGTCAGGAACTCTTATCATGTGTGTCCGGTTATTTCCTGTGTAAGAGATGCTACTTGGAGACCAAGTTGCTCCTGATTTAGTAGGAGGTGCGTTTATCCTCCTATAACTATTTAACGTAGGATTAAAAAATGCAGATAAAGATCCTGCGTTTTTAATTATACCACCTAAAAAATTGTAAGCTAGACTGCTAAGTCCGAGTTTATCATTTTTATCTAAAAATTTATTTTTTCTTTTATCCCAAAGAGAAACATGAGTATGACACCCGTTACCAGTTAGATTTTCAAAAGGCTTGGGCATAAACGTAGCTCTAAGTCCATGTTTTTCAGCAATCGTTTTAACCATAAATTTAAAAAAAGTATGTCTATCTGCTGTAGTTAGGCAGTCTGAGTAATTCCAATTCATTTCAAACTGACCATTAGCATCTTCATGGTCATTTTGATAAGGGTTCCATCCCATCTCGATCATACAATCGCATATCTCTTTAATTAATTCGTATCTTCTCATTAGTGAAGATTGATCGTAGCATGGTTTAGATTGAGTATCTTTTGAGTCTGCAATTGTGTTGCCGTCAGCGGAGATTAAAAAATACTCACATTCCACACCAGATTTCATAATGAATCCTTCATTTTGCATTAGTTTTATTTGTTTTTTTAACATTATTCTTGGAGATGCATCCACTGGTTTGCCATCCATCCACAAGTCAGACGCTAACCATCCTACCTCTTTATTCCAAGGTAGTTGAATTAAACTATTTGGATCTGGAATTGCAAACATATCTGAGTCTGCCGGAGACATGTCTAACCAAGCAGCAAACCCTGCAAACCCAGCACCATTAGTTTGCATCTCTTTTATAGCTCTAGTTGGTACTAATTTTGATCTTAAAACTCCAAACAAATCTACAAAACTTATTAGAAAATATTTTATTTTTTTTATCTTTGCGATTTTATATAAGTTTTTTGCCACCTAAAGTTTTTATCATATTTTTTATAAAAATGATAAAAAGAAATCTTTATAGTAAACAATATTAACAAAAATAATTATCAAGATAGCTATAATTAGTCCATACTTTGCTTTTGGCCATGCTAATCTTGCCATTTTACTAGGTGTTTTATTTATTTGATTTTCTTTATCTTTTTCTTCCATGATTATTTAAGGGCGCATAATTATAATGCGCCCTTATAAAGATTTATTTAACCATCAGTTATATTGCTTTTCCAAGCATTTGAACTAGGTCTTCTTCTAGCAAGTTTTTCAAGTTTATCACTTTCTTGTCTAGAACTGATAACTGTCCAACCTATCCAGATTATAACTAGTATTATAACTAGGATCCCTTCAGATCCTGCACCTGGAAAAATTGGACCAGCCACTCCATCTGCTTTGCTTGCAGCAGTTAAATGATCTATCCAATTATTTACTGTAGCCATGTTTTCCTCCTTTAACTACTTGAAGAAGCAACAGCTTTTTCATCTTCTTTTGCTTCCTCCATTATTTGATAGTCCAATCCTGCTAACTCAACTTCTCTAGGAATTCTAAGTTTACCCATTCCATTAAGAACTTTAGCAATAATCCAACCAGGAATCATTCCAAGAACAAAGAACATTACTATTGCTCCAACAAACATTCCTAATGGATTTATAGCAGCATAAGTAGATCCATCCCACATTTCACCAACACCATAACCTGACGAAGGATATCCATTGAGGACAAATCCACATATTACAAGACCGGCGAACCCTGCATACCCATGTACTGCAACAGCTCCGACTGCATCATCGATTTTAAATTTACGCTCAACCCAATAATGCATTTTATAAGCTATAACCACACCAATCATTCCTATAATCAATGATTGAATAGGATGGTATAAGTCATTACCTGCTGATGCACATATTATACCAGCTAGTCCACTTGAATATGTCCAAAAAGGATCACCTTTTGATATTACATATCCAGCTAACAATCCTCCAGATAATGACATTAAAAAGTTCATGGTGATACCACTTAATGTCGTTGGAGTTAGATATATATTTGTGGCGGTAAAGAAGGTTACACCTTCCATACCATACTCAGGTCCAAGGTCATAAATTGGAACATTACAAGCGGCATAAAATCCCCAAAAACCAGTATAAATTAAGAATAATCCCACTGTTACTAACCAAGGGTTTCTTGGTCCTATATTTCTAGGCTCACCACTTGATGAAAATTTTCCAATTCTTGGTCCTAAGACAACGAGTACACCTAAAGCAAATCCACCTGCAACTGCGTGAATTACTCCTGAGGCATAAGCATCATGATAACCAAGTAGCTTCAACATCCATCCGTCGAAGTGCCATCCCCAAGATGCATCTATACTCCAGAAAACTGAACCAATAGCAATTGCCAAGATGCCGAATGCAAAAGTTGTAATTCTTTCTATTACCGCACCTGAAACAATTGAGGCTGCTGTCCATGAAAATAATAGGAATGCCGCCCAGAATACTCCCATTATATGATCATTCAAAGTAACCGCCATTAATTCATTAGTTGGATTGGCTAAATCATTTCCACCAAAACCTCCACCTAGAACAAGGCCTGTACTTTCTGTCATTATGGAAGGAGCTAATCCAGGTCCTGTTGGAAAAGCCCAATAAATCCACCAACCAAATAAAAACCAAGTAACTGTTACCAAAGGTATCAGCATTGTATTTTTCATTAGAGTATGTTGATGGTGTTTGTAACGCGAAGCGCCAACCTCATACATACAGAATCCTACGTGTATCAGAAACATTAATACTACTGTTGTCCAATAGTAAAATTCCGTAAATATGGTTTGTAACGCATCTAATTGACTAGTCATTTCAAACCTCCAATAGTTTTACATTATAGAAACTTTATTTAATGTGATGATGACATCAATAAATAATTATTAAGCATTTAAGCCAATAATTGAGACTAAACAACTTGTAGTATATATAAATTTTTATTGATTCTAAAATTTTCTATAAGCTTTTTTAAGATCTACTAACGGATGATTTGGAGACATTTGAAATTTTACCAATAATTCTCTTGCAATCATATCTCTATCTTGTTGGTTGTTTGGTAATTTAATTTTTTTAGGAATAGTTACCCAACCATTTGCGTTTCTATCAAACACTGCTGGTCTATCTTCTTCATATCCCATGTGAACATCTTCTAACCAATTTAAATCATCCCATCCCATTGCTTCGATATATTTTTTCAAGAATGGTGTAATTCTTGAGTAGTCCGGAAGTAGGTTTACATCATAACGATAGCCAATTGTTTGACCTATCATTTTTTCTCTAGCAGTCTCTTTTTTCTTACCTAATTGACCTTTAATTTCTTTTTTTGCTTTCTTATTTTTCTTTTTAGGCATAATTAAATTTTATGAAAATCATCAACTCCAACAGTATGATTTGTTCCAGAAAGTGGCACTTTTGCTAATGCAGAAGCTTCCATTGTTAAAGCCGCTAAATCTTCAGGTTCTAGCGAGTGAATATTAGTTTTACCACATGCTCTTGCTAATAATTGAGCTTCTAAAGTCATTGTGTGGAGGTAATTATAAACTCTTAAAGCTGCATCATCAGGATTTAATCTTTTTCTAAGTTTAGGATCCTGTGTTGCAACACCAACTGGACAACGACCTGTGTGGCAGTGATAGCAGTGACCTGCTGGAACTCCCATCTCTTTCTCAAAATTAGACTCAGGAATTTCTTTATTACAATTTAATGCTATCATTGCTCCAGTTCCAATTGCAATTGCATCCGCACCTAAAGCAAGTGCTTTAGCCATGTCAGCACCATCTCTTACACCACCTGCATATATCAATGTTACTTTTCCAGTTTTACCAACATCATCGATTGCTCTTCTTGCTTCTCTAATAGCGGCTATCCCAGGAATACCTGTGTTTGCTGCTGCTATGTGAGGACCCGCACCTGTTGATCCTTCCATACCATCTAGGTAAATTGAGTCAGGATCACATTTTGCTGCCATACGCACATCATCATAAACTTTTGCTGCTCCAAGTTTCAATTGAATTGGAACTTTATTTTTTGTTAGTTCTCTTAGTTCTTGAACTTTTAATGCTAAATCGTCCGGACCTAACCAATCAGGGTGTCTAGCTGGAGATCTTTGATCAATACCTGCGGGTAATGATCTCATTTCTGCTACTTGGTCAGTAACTTTTTGACCCATTAAGTGACCACCCATTCCAACTTTCTGACCTTGTCCAATAAAGACTTCTATTCCATCTGCGAGTTGTGCATGATGTGGATTAAAACCATATCTTGATTGAATACATTGGTAATACCATTTTTCAGAATATCTTCTTTCATCTGGAATCATTCCTCCTTCACCAGAACATGTTGCACTTCCTGCCATCGTAGCACCTCTAGCTAATGCAGTTTTGGCTTCATAGGATAAAGCTCCAAAACTCATACCCGTGATGTAAACTGGAATATCAAGTTCAACTGGATTTTCACATCTTGGTCCTATAATAGTTTTAGTTTCACATTTTTCTCTGTAACCCTCGATTACAAATCTTGTAAGTGTACCAGGTAAAAATACTAGATCATCAAATGTAGGAATTTTTTTCATTAGCGCCATACCACGCATTCTGTATCTACCTAGTTGCGCTTTTATATGTATGTCGTCGATTACCTCTGGAGTAAATATTGAATTATAACCTAATAAACTTTTATTTCTTTTTGAAAATTCACTTTGACCATTGCCATTAGAATGACCATTTGTTTTTCCATTTTTCTTTTTTGCCATTATATAGCTCCTTTTTTCTCAGTTGGTTCTAACGCGTCATAATTCCAAAGTTTTTTACCCGCAACGACCTTAGTCATCTTAGAAACATCGAAATCTTCGCCAATCTCAGCCACTTTAAGTTTTCTTTTCAACCAATCTATATCACTTTTTGTCATAGGTGACTCAATCGCATCACTTCCATATGATCCAATTTTCCCCCCAACATAGATTGTTCCATCATACATAGAGTCTCCAAGGTTTATACCTACATTACCTAAGACTACTATTCTTCCTCTTTGCATCATAAATCCAGTAAAAGCGCCAGCATCACCACCAATTATTATTGTGCCACCTTTTTGGTCAATACCTGTTCTTGCACCAACACTTCCTTTGCAAATTAAATCTCCACCTCTTACTGCTGCTCCAAAACACGATCCTGCATTTTTTTCTATTACTACTTTTCCAGCCATCATATTTTCTGCACACGACCATCCAACTCTTCCATTAACTCTTACCGTGGGACCATCTATAGAACCAACTCCAAAATAACCCAAACTTCCTTCAAAAATTAAGTTCAATTTATTTAAAATTCCAACACCTAAACTATGTTTTCCTTGAGGGTTTTTTATTACAATTGTTCCATATCCTTGACTCATCAATTCATCTATTTTTTTATTTGCTTCTTTGCAATCCATATCATTTACATCAAGCTCGGTTCTTTTATTAAAATCTACATCGTATGTTCCCCAGTAATAAAAGTTTTCTGCTTCATCTGGATTAAAAAACTTTTGTTGTGTTTTCCCTGTAAGAACCTCAGTGTGAAGTCCCATAGATTGAGCTTTAGTTTTTTTCTCAGTTGTTTTTAAATTTGCCATACTTTAACCTCTCCATCAAATGGATCATAAGTATCAATTTCTTGAGGAAGAACAGATCTGATTGCTATTTCTTCTGATCCCATCGCAACTAAATCATCTGACTCATATAAAACTAATGGTTTTGCTGCCATAGTGTCTTTAGCCATTCCAAGTGAATTTTTTGTTGCAACAAAGTAAGTGAATACTCCATCAAGTCCAGATAAACTATCTTTCATACCTTCTTCAAGTGTAGCTCCATTTCTCATTTTTTCTGCTAAGTATACTGCAATTAATTCAGAGTCACACTCCGACATAAATCTCATTCCTTTATTTTCTAAAATTCTTCTATTATTCCAATAGTTAGTTAATTGACCATTATGCACGACTGAAACATCGCTAAAAGGGTAGCCCCAAAATGGGTGAGCAGATTTAATGTCTACACCAGACTCTGTTGCCATTCTAGCATGTCCAATTGCGTGAGTGCCAACAAGATCTCCTAAATTGTATCTATCACAAACAGCTTTTGCGTTACCTAAATCTTTAATAACTTCTAGGGATTTTCCCATTGAAAGGATTTCAACTCCAGGAATGCTCTCTATTTTCTGAGAAAATTCAAGCAAATCTCCTTTATCATAGTCAATCTCATATCTTAGAGAATAGGGTAGTGTTCTTTCTTCCTTAACAATCTTTGCTCCCATTTGAGAAAGATAACTATCTACAATTTTTTTTCTTTCATCATAAACTGATACATCCTCCATTACTGATGAACTACCTTCACCAACATTTTCACCAACCTTAAATCGCATAATAAAGTTTTGACCATCTGTATCTCCATAAAGAGCATAACCAGTAGAATCTTCACCTCTATGCTTTAATGCTTGAAGCATTCCTTGAAGTTCTTGGCCAACGTTTGAAGATTTTCCTCTATGAATTAGTCCAGCAATTCCGCACATTGTTTTATCTCCTATAATTTTTCCTTATGGTAAACAATCTAGATAAGTATCAAGATCCCATTGAGTTGTTGCACCAAGAAATCTTTCCCACTCATCATTTTTATACCAGTGAAAGACTTTATACATTTCATCTGGCATTGCAGATTTGATCACTTCATCCTCAGCAAGTCTATCAAGAGCTTCTCCTAGACTTAAAGGTAATTTTTTTACATCCTTACCAGCTTTTTGAGCTTCATAGATGTTTCTAGATTCTGGTTTTGCTGGTTTCATTTTTTTTGTAATACCTTCATCACATGCTTTGAGTAAAGCCGCACCAAGCAAATAAGGATTATGCATTGAGTCAACTGATCTATATTCAAATCTTCCTGGAGCAGAAACTCTTAACCCACATGTTCTATTTTGATATCCCCAGTCTGCATAAACTGGAGCCCAAAATCCTTGATCCCATAATCTTCTGTAAGAATTTACAGTTGATGATCCAAGAGCTGTTAAAGCAGGCAAGTGTTTCATAATACCAGCAATTGATTGTAGACCAATTTTTCCTGGCAACTGCATATCTTTTGTATCAGGCATAAATGTATTAGTTCCACCTGAAACATAACTGAAGACTTCCTCAACACCTGGAAGCTTTTTGTTTCCTAACTTGTTAACTGAAACTTTTCCACCTTTCCATAAAGACATGTTTGTATGGCAACCGCTAGCAGATACACCCATAAATGGTTTTGTCATAAAACAAGCTATTAGATTGTGCTCTCTAGCAACTTGAGCACATATTTGTCTATATGTTGATAATCTATCAGCGTTTCTCAAGACATTATCGTATGTCCAATTAAGCTCTAATTGTCCTGGAGCATCCTCATGATCTCCTTGTATCATGTCTAGACCCATTGCCTTTGAATATTCAATTACTTTCATAAATACAGGTCTTAATGATTCAAATTGATCTATATGATAACAAAATGGTTTTGAAAAACCTTTTCCCGTTGGTGTGCCATCTTCATTTTTGGTTAACCACATCATTTCAGGCTCTGTTCCAACTCTTAATTCTAAACCATGCTTCTTTTTAAATTCGTCCATGAAAATTCTTAAATTTCCTCTGCAATCAGAAGTTAAATGACCTCCTGGATTTTTTCTCTCTTCTCTATTTCTAAAACATGTAACAAATACTCTTCCAACTCTTTTATCCCAAGGTAATTGAACAAATGTTTCTGGATCTGGAATTCCAACTAGTTCCATTGCTTCAGGTCCATAACCAATGTAATTGTTGTGCCTGTCTAAAAATAAATTTGCTGTTGCTCCATAAACTAATTGAAAGCCTTTTTCTGCGGTTCTTTCCCAGTGATCAGCGGGTATCCCTTTTCCTACAACTCTACCTGTTACTGAAATAAATTGATAATAAATATAAGTTATTCCCAATTCATTAATTTTTTCTCTAACTTTTTTTACTAACTTTGCTCTGCCTGGTTGATTTACATGTTTTTCTAGATCAGTCATATTCCCCCTAAGAATTTTTAGTCCAAAAAGTTAACTGAAAATAAAACATCTGTCTACTCAGATAAATTAACTCCATGGAAACGGACTATTAGACGTTGGATGAAGCTCTCCTTTCGCGTATCGATTGAATCTAAAAGGTTTCAATAATTCGCTTTCTTTCCCTAAAACTTCCTGCGCAACTAAATGACCAACACCTAACATTTTATATCCATGATTGGCATCAGCAATCATGTAAACATTTTCAAAAAATCTGTCAAAAATTGGAAATGAGTCAGGAGTTAAACATCCAAGGCCACCAGATGGTCCTTTTCTATACAGGTTTGATTTTCCAACAAATCTTTTTTGAATATGTGCTAATGCTGCTGTCCACATATCTGAAAACTTATCTGTTGTTTGAAATTCAGGTGACTCAATTCCATAAGGATCAACATTAACTTGATCAAAATGTTTTTGTACTACATAAGGTGACGTACCTCCTTGCACACCCAATCCCTCTATATCAGGTTTGTAGTATATTCCCCAAAGTTCATCAGTTATTAATTTTCCATTCATATCTGAATAAAGAGGTGCATCTGTATCCACATGAATTACTGGAGGAGCTTTACCATCGTTTGTTTTTAAATAATCGGCATCAACACCTAAAACTCCTTCTTGTAAAAACCAGTACTTCCACATATCCACTTCATGCATCTTTCCATCTTTACCTTTTATTTCGGTAGTCTTTGGTAGTTCTAACATATTCCAAAAGTCTCTTACCCAGGGACCCGCACCTATTACTACTTGATCGCAATCTATTGTACCTTGGTCTGTTACAACACCCGTAATTGCATTACTGTTACTACCTCTTTTAAAACCAGTAACTTTTACACCTTTATGTACATTGACACCGTTTGAATTTGCTTTTTTCTCAAGAGCTTTAATTGAGTCTTTATTGAAAGCATAACCACCTTTTTTTTCATGCAATACAGAGGTAATACCTTTTGCTTGCCAATCATCAAAAATACCTTTCATGTATTTCATGCAATCTTTTTCACCTTCAACGAATACAGATTCATAACCTATTGCTTTTTGTTGTTCATAAATACTAGCTACATCTTTATGCATAACTTCTGGTGAAATCTGCATGTAACCAACTGGATTATATTTAAAAGCTTTCGCATCACTTTCCCATATACTCACAGAATGGGCCATCAATTCTCTCATTGCAGGTTGGAAGTAATTATTTCTTACAACACCACAAGCAATTCCACTTGCGCCTGAAGCAGTATCTTTTTTCTCGAGCACAACAACGTCGTTAGGATTTTTATATGTTTCAGATAATTTCCAAGCAGTACTTAGTCCGTGAATTCCTCCACCAACTATTACTACTTTAGCTTTTGTCGGCAATAACATAATGAAACATTATTTTTTGGAAGGGGTTAAATATATAATTTTTTTTATATATAAAATTTAGAAATAAAAAGTTATACAACCTTAATTTAACAAACTATTAAAAACTTAAATTTTTAAGAGTGGACAAATAATCGTTAAATTCCTCAATAAATGAGGCGCTTGGTTTGATATGTTTTTTCCTTTGGTCCTCTGAAGTTTTCTCTAAATAAAAAAACCCTTTTTCACACGCTTCATTAATAATTAAAGCAGATTTTGGTCGTGAAGTTTTAAATAATTTTGTTTTTAATTCTTCGACAGATAAATTTTGTTTTAATTTAAATGCAGACATTACAAGCAGCATCATATGATAGTGTGAAGGTGATTTTCTAAAAAAGTAGTTACTAGAAGTATGAGAAAGCTTCATTTGATCTTCCCAAAATTCTAATAGATCTTTTGTTGATTTAGGCATTAAGATCTAACTTTAGTTTTCTTAGGATCGTAATGAGGAAATCCTACAATTTTAGCTGGAATTCTTTTTTGATGACCATCTATTTTTCCAATTTCGACTTCATTTCCTATTTCTGAATGACCTATATCTATTCTGCATAAGGCAATATTTTTATTTAGTGTTGGTGAAATACACCCGCTTGTAATCACTCCAACTTGAGATCTTCCAATGTGTACACAATCACCATGGTTTGCTTGTTCTTTACCAATCAATTCTAACCCAACTAATTTTTTTTGAGGGTTTTCTTTTCTCTTAACAAGGTTTTCTCTTCCTATGAAATCCTCCGTTTTAGATTTTAATGGTACAGAAA
The DNA here is from genome assembly GCA_902547535.1 of uncultured Pelagibacteraceae bacterium. Taxonomy (GTDB): domain Bacteria; phylum Pseudomonadota; class Alphaproteobacteria; order Pelagibacterales; family Pelagibacteraceae; genus Pelagibacter. The sequence continues at coordinate 233,004 of CACCOB010000002.1, forward strand.
AACCAATCCCTGCTTCAAAGGGATCTTGTTGCCCGTCAAATTCATTACCAAATAATATTAAACCAGCTTCAATTCTTAAAAGATCTAAAGCAGCAAAACCAGCAGGTATCAAACCTTCGTCTTTACCTGCTTCCATTACTTTATCCCAAACAGTTGGTGCATCGCTTGGGTGACACCAAATTTCAAAACCAAGTTCACCAGTATAACCAGTCCTTGAAACAATCAATGGTATTCCATTTAATTCTTCTAATCTACAAATACTAAATCTAAACCATTCCAATTCAGATATAGAGGGCTGTGTAGGAGGTGTAAAAATTATTTTTTCTAAAATTTTTCTACTTTTTGGTCCTTGCAAAGATAGATTATTTATTTGGTCTGTAGAATTTTTTATATGAACTTTATAATTTTTCTTTTTTGCTTGTTCTTTAAGCCATTCACCACCATACTCATCTCCACAAACCCATCTAAAACCATGATCACTAAGTTTTAATAAAGTACCATCATCAAACATGGTACCATTTTCATAGCACATAGCTGAATAAACAATTTGGCCTACTGAAAGTTTTTTAACATTTCGAGTTAAAGTGTAATTCATTAATTCTTCAGCATCAGGACCAAGAATTTCAAATTTTCTTAAAGAAGATAAATCAATTAAAACAGCTTTTTCTCTACAAGCATTATATTCGTTTATAACTCCATGTTTTGTGTAATCATTTGGTAACCAAAAACCTCTAGCATCAACAAAGTTTCTAGTTAGTTTTGAAGTTCTTTCGTAAAACCCTGTGTTCCTTGTAAGTTTATTTTCTGAGTCTGTTTTCATTCTAAATCCATAAGATTTTGTAAATTCTTTACTTTTTTCATAAGTTCTAACAAAAATATCAGTAGGGTTCCATCCATTACAGCTATCAATATCACTAGGACAAGCTGTTGTTCCACAGGTTAAATCTTTAAGTGCTTTAAAAATTACATAATCGCCTGGTCTGGCATAAGACTCGTCAGAGGTTACCGAGTTTAGTCCTCCAGCAGATGTATTAAAAAAAAGATTTATCGCTTGCCAACCTTTTTTTTTCTCTACTCCATATTTTTCCATAGAATCATTTAAATTATCAGAACAATTTGCATGTCCAAAATATCCTGAGTCTTCATAATATTTTGAAGTACAGGCTAAGTTGAATGTATCGTGTATACCAACAGTATCTCTTATCACTTCTATTAAAGGTTCATGATCAGTGTCATAAAATTTTGAATATAGCCCTGGACCAGGAAAAGTATGACCCATAAAAGTTCTAGTTGTTTGCCAATCAAGACCTCTCTCCAAACCTTTTTCTAATTTAGCTGTATCATAAGCAACAAAGTCCGAACACTGTCTTCCCGTTGGTGTTATAATTTGAATGTAATCACCAGCTTTGACTTGATAGCCAGTTGCAGTTTTTCTATCAATATTTACTTCATGATCTGGATCATAAATTGGATCTGGTATTAATGAAAATTCTTTATCATTATTTTTAATTTTAGCTCTTTTTATTATTATTGTTAAATCTGATGGTGGATTTTGATCATGAACAAGCATGTCATCTGCAGGCGCTGCAAACATGCAATAACATTTATCTTTAGATTTTAAATTTATTTTTTCACCAGCTTTAGTATTTTTATCAAATAATATTGCTGACTTAGCTTTTTCAATTTTTAAATTTCTTTTGTTTAATTGAAGCAAAGCTTGCATAGAGCTTTCATCTTTATTAAAAAGTATTTTTTTTATTTCAGAAGAATTTTTATTTTCTTTTAAATTTAAAAGACCTAATTCTGAGTTTCCATTTTTATCAAAAGAATTAATTTCGCAAATTTGATTTCCCTCATTATTAATTATTTGAATTTTATCATCAGGAAAAATTTGAATTCCTGTAATTCCACCAGCATTGACAATATACCTTTCAACTCCAGGTGGTAATACATTTAAACCAGGTTCTTTTATAGCCAAACTAGTTTGCATAAATAATTTAAATATGCCTAAACTATATTAAAGTATCAACAAATTTATATATAAATTGTATATATACATTTGTATCTATTTTGCTTATTGACTGTCACTTTAATAGAGAAGATAATTTGCTTCTTAATATTAAGGAAAGGGAAAATAATGAGAAAAATAATATCTTTACTATCAGCTTTAGTAATTTCTCTTGTAAGTTTTGCAGGAATTTCTAACGCAGCAGATAGTAAAAAACCGATTGTTATCCCAACTCATAACTGGTCAAGCCAAATAGTAATGGCATATGTTATTGGTGGAATTTTTGAAAGCATGGGTAACAATGTAAAATATGTAAATGCTGACTCACAGGCAGTATACGAGTCAATTAGAATTGGAGACGTAACTATATCTCACGAAGTGTGGGAGTCTGCTTTTGGTAAATCATTCACAACTGCTTTAGATAAAGGTGGTTTATTAGATATGGGTGATCACGAAGCAAGAACTCTTGAAGATATGGGTTATCCAAACTGGGTTGTAGAAAAAGGCTTATGTCCAGGTCTACCTGATTGGACAGCTTTAAAAAATCCAGATTGTGCAAAAAACTTTACAACACCTGACTCTCCAGATGGAAAAGGAAGAATGTTGGAAGGACCACAAACTTGGCATGGAGATTTAATACCTCAAAGAGTTGATGCTCTTGGTTTAGGAGATCTATGGTGGGTGAAATTTGCTGGTAGTGCAGATGCATTATGGGCGGAATTAGCAGCAGCTAAAAAAGAAGGAAGAGGAACTATCATATTTAACTGGACGCCAAACTTTACAGATGGTGCTGGTTTTACTTTCATCGACTTTCCTCCATACACAGCTGGTTGTAGACCAGAAGATGGTGGAGATGGAAAATGTGGTTCTCCAGATGGTTATTTGAAAAAAGCAGCGCATGAAGATTTTCCAAAAACTCATCCTGCAGCAGCTAAGGCGTTTCAAAAACTTTCTTTCTCTACAAGTCAAATTGGTGCAATGGCAGCTTTAGTTGACGTTGACAAAATGACTCATGAAGATGCAGCTAAAAAATGGTTAGCTGACAACAAGAGTGTTTGGCAAGCTTTTACAAAATAAGCTTTAAAAACTAAAGATTAAATCTCTCCCAACAATGTTGGGGGAGATTTTTTTTAACAAAAACCAATGTGCTATGATCAAATTATTTTATTTAATATTTTTTAGCTTTATTCTTATCAGTAATGCTTTTGCAAAAAATATTAATATAAATGAAGATCTTAATTTGGAATTTAATTGTAAATTAGAAAAAAAAATAATCAAAAACTCTGAATATAATTACAAAACGTTTTTAGCGGAAGAAGTTGATGAACAGAATTTAAATTCTTTAAAATTATATACTAATCAACCAAGTACTTTGATGGTAAATGGATTGTCTGATTTTTTCTCACAAAACTCAAATTTTGATGTGAAAATAGTAAATAAAGATGTAGTTTTATTTAAAGCATTTAATAAAGAAAAAAGTTATTCAGAATCTGCGATAATTACTAGAAAAACTGGAGAATTAATTCACGAAATAACTAAGAACATTAACAGCGAAAATTCAGAAAAATATATAACTATTTATTATTGTAAAAATAAAACAAAAAATGCCTAATTTTTTTTTTATAAATTATGTGTAAAATGAAATCATGAAAAGAGTATTATTTTGTATCCTTTTTTACCTTTTAGCAACGTCAATTGTCCAGGCAAGAAGTACTGGTTGTAAAGAAGGAAACTGTGAAAATGGGTATGGCAAATGGATTTACACAGACAAAACAACCTATGAAGGCGAGTGGGTTGCAACCAAAAAACATGGTCAAGGAGTAGAAACCTGGCCTAACGGATATATTTACAAAGGCGAATTTAAAAATAGTGAATGGAGCGGTATTGGAACTTTATTTTTTCCCGATGGCTCTACTTACGAAGGAGAATGGTCCAAGGGATTTATGAATGGTAAAGGAACTTTTACCTGGTCTGATGGAAAACAAAAAACTGGTATTTGGAAAAATGGAAAACTACAAGAGTAATTTTAAGTAAATGTCAGAACCTATCAAACAGTTTGGTGGCCTAATAGGAATTATGGTTATTATATTTATAACTTTTTTTATCTTAAATAAAATGTTTGGTGAGGGTGATGAGTTGGTTGCTAAAATGAAAATAGAAGAAGAAAGAATTGCTCAAGAGAGAAAACTAAATAAATTAATCTCAAGTCTTCCATCAGGAATTCTAGTTTCTTTTGATGGTACAGATCATTTTAAATTATCAGATGAATTATATGAGGCGGTTTGCAAAGCAACAAAACTTATTCCTCAACGTGCAATTATGGGAGCAAATTTTTTAAACTTTAGAGCACATGAAATTTACACCATCAATGGTAATAAGATAGATGAAACGTTTGTTAGATGGGATAAAGATAAAAAAAAGTGTTTTGCTGGTTTTGTAGTTAGTGGGAATAATGTTGGTGTAGATGAAACTATTTCTGTAAGTGGAGAAGCTTTAAGTTTTTTAAGTACAGGAATTGATACAAGAGTTTATTTTATAAAAAATTTTTAGGGAGGAAATTTAACAAATTTAAGCGATTTTATTTTATCTTAATTTCGTATAACCTTAATATAATTTATGTCTGAACCAGTAATTAAATGTGAGTCTGTTTATAAGATATTTGGTGAAAATGCTGAAACTATGCTTAAAAAAGCGAATGGCAATGTAGATGCAAAAACTTTTCAAGAAAATGGATGCATAGTTGGGGTTAATAACGCTTCTTTTGAGGTATCTAAAGGAGAAATGTTAGTCGTAATGGGACTTTCAGGTTCAGGTAAGTCTACACTGTTAAGATGTATATCGAGATTAACAGACGCAACAGGTGGAAAAATCTTCATTGAAGGTCAAGATCTATTAAATTTAAATAATAAAGAATTGATCGATCTTAGAAGAAATAAGATGGGAATGGTTTTTCAAAGTTTTGCGCTTCTTCCCCATAAAACAGTTGTCGAAAATATAGCTTTTCCTTTGCAAATTAAGGGTATTAATACGGGGGAGAGCATCAATAAAGCAATGGATATGGTCAAACTAGTTGGTCTTGATGGAAGAGAAAACTATTTTCCGCGAGAATTGTCTGGAGGACAACAACAGAGAGTAGGTATTGCTAGATCATTAGCAGTTGAGCCAGATATTTGGTTTTTAGATGAACCTTTTTCAGCGCTGGATCCGTTAATCCGAAAAGAGATGCAAGATGAATTTTTAAGACTACAAGAAAAGCTACAAAAAACAATTATGTTTATAACCCATGATTTTGATGAAGCTCTTAAACTTGCTGATCGAATTGCAATTATGAAAGATGGGATTATTGAACAATTAGATACTCCTGCAAATATAGTTTTAAACCCTGCAACAGAATATGTAAGAAAATTTACTGAAGAAGTGCCAAGAGAAAAAGTTTTATTAATTAAAGATGTAATGGACTCTCCAACTACAGAAAATATAGGTGATTTAAAAGTTTTAAGAGACGAAATAATTGAAAATGTGGCAGAAAAAATATTAACACAAGAAAAGACTGTAGCTGTAATAGATAACAACAATAATATTGTCGGATCTATTAATCCAACAAAAATTATTAATACAGTTTTTGGAGGAAGAAAAAATAGTAATTAAACTATGGAAATTCTAAAAAAATATCCAAAATTATTTCAATGGTTATTTTTATTAATAGTATTTTTTGCTTTATGTTTTGCAATTGATGTACCTGAAACTTATAAATTTATTAGAGGGCAAGCTGAATTTGTAAAAGACCCCAATCAAAGCACCTTTGTTTTTTTAGGAAAAGAAGTGAGGTATTACGCTTTTGATGTTTTTTGGAGACTTCCTCCTTTACTTGGTTGGTTGCCAATTTGGATAAATGACTCTTTATTCTTTCTTATGAATGATTGGATGCCAATGGAGTTTTGGAACGAAGATACTCAAGAATATAAAACTAGACCGTTAGTTTTACAAATTACTAGAAACCTAACTGCCTTTATGACTTTTCTAATAGAATTAATTAGAGAGATTTTACTTGGTGGACTTGAAACTATCGTAGCATTTACAAGTTGGGATTGGATTGATGCTAATCCTTGGGCAGAATTGCCTGGCTTACCATGGACTATTGTTGCTGCTGGTTCTGCAATACTTGCTTATAAGTTAGGTGGTAGAGGGTTGGCAATTTTTGCAGGTTTAGCAATGACTTATATTTCTATTTTTGGTCAGTGGAAACCATCAATGCAGACATTATCTTTTATTTTAGTTGCAGCACCACTATCATTTATATTTGGATTAAGTCTTGGTATTGCTGCCTTTAAGAGTAAAAGAGTTGAAAAAGCTTTATATCCAATACTTTTAGTCATGCAAACAATGCCTCAGTACGCTGTGTTAGTTCCTGCTCTTGTACTTTTTGGAGTTGGGGATCATGCGGCAGTGATTATAACAATGATTGTAGCTGTACCTCCTATGATATTATTGACCTTATTAGGATTAAGAGCTGTTCCACCGGAGGTTATTGAAGCTGGTAGAATGAGTGGATGCAATAATTGGCAACTAATGTTCAAAGTTTTAATTCCAACAGCAAGAAGAGATATTTTGATCGGAGTTAACCAAGTTATAATGGTTTGTTTTTCTATGGCTGTTATCTCCGCTTTTATTGGAGCAAAAGGTTTAGGGTTTAATTTATTGTTAGCATTAAATCAGTTAAATATTGGATTAGCTTTGGAAGCAGGACTTTGTATTAGTTTGATTGCAATTCTATTAGATAAAATGTCCTTAGCTTGGGCGAATAAACAAGTTGATTATTTTGGGAATCTAAATTTTTTCCAAAGGAATAAAAATTCATTATTTTTTGGACTAATAATGATTGTAGGAATTGCGTTAGCGTATTTTGGATCTATTTATTTTAAAGGTGGATATAATTATTTATTTGAAGTTCCACATAATAAAGGGATATCAACTGCTGATTTTTGGAACAAAGGAGTTGACTGGATATTCGATACATTTTTTGTTTACATAAAAGCATTTAATACTTGGTTAATTGTTGAAGTACTTCAGCCAATGAGAGCTTTATATTTAAGAATGCCAGCAATAGCTACAATAGTATTAGTAGTTGGAGCGGGATATTTGATTGGTGGCATAAGATCAGCTTTAGTAGTTTGTGGTTTGACTTTATTTATAGCATTAAGTCCTTGGTGGGATAGAGCTTTAGTAACAACTTATATGGCAACATTTGGCGTGATTGTATCATGTATTATTGGATTTACAGTTGGAACTTTGTGTTTTCAAAATAAACACTCTACAAAATTTATGTTAAACGTATGTGATATTTTTCAAACCTTTCCATCATTTGTATATTTAATTCCTGTAATGATGCTATTTGGTATAACTGATACTTCTGTTCTTATAGCGGTAATAGTTTATGCGACTATACCTGCAACGAGATATACAATAGAAGGACTTAGAAGTGTCCCGTCTGGTTTACATGATGCTGCAACGATGTCAGGGGTAACAAAATTTCAAAGATTATTTAAGATAGAGTTTCCTTTAGCATTCCCACATATGATGTTGGGACTTAATCAAACAATAGTTTTTGCTTTATTTATGGTGATTATAGGGGCATTTATAGGTACTGAGGATTTAGGACAATACATTTTAAAAGCTTTGTCTGACAAAAAAGGTGCGGGTATTGGATTAACATTAGGAATATGTGTTGCTTTCATAGGTTTAATTTTTGATAATTTAATAAGAACTTGGGTTGATAAAAGAAAAAAACATTTGGGTATAGATTAAACTTGTGAAAAAGTTTCTTGTTGCTATTGACCAAGGCACAACATCTTCAAGAGCAATTTTATTTGATTTAAAAGGTAATATAAAATTCACATCTCAATTCGAGTTTACTCAATATTTTCCAAAAAATGGATGGGTTGAGCATAATCCAAACGAAATTTGGGCTTCAACTATTAAAGCTTTAAAAAATGTAATTAGAAAAGCTTCAAATTTAAAAGGTAAAATATTAAGTATAGGAATCACAAATCAAAGAGAAACAACCATCCTGTGGAATAAAAAAACTGGCAAAGCAATTTATAATGCAATTGTTTGGCAAGATAGAAGAACACAAGAATATTGTGAAAAACTAAAAAAAAAAAAATATGAGAATACTTTTAGAAAAAAAACTGGATTATTTATTGATCCATATTTTTCGGCTACAAAAGTTAAATGGATCTTAGAGAATGTAAAAATTTCAAAGAAACTTTTAAAATCTAATAATTTACTCTTTGGAACAGTAGACACTTATTTAATTTGGAAGTTAACTAATGGAAAGCATCATTTAACTGATGCAACAAATGCAAGTAGGACAATGTTATTTAATATTAATAACAATAATTGGGACAAAGAAATTTTAAAAAAACTGAATATCCCAAAAAGCATTCTACCAGGTGTAAAAAATTCAGCAGATAATTTTGGAATAACAAATAAAAAAATAGTTGGATATGAAATTCCTATATCTGCAGTTTTAGGTGATCAACAAGCTGCAGCTGTTGGTCAATCTTGTTTTGAAAAAGGCTCGATAAAAAGTACTTATGGAACAGGAGCGTTTGCCATAATGAATACAGGATCTAAAAAAATATTTTCAAAAAATAAATTATTAACTACAATTTGCTATAGATTAAATGGAAAAAATACTTTTGCTCTCGAAGGCTCTATTTTTATTGCTGGGGCAGGTGTTCAATGGTTAAGAGATAAGTTAAAGCTAATAAATAATGCTTGTGATACTGAACAAATTGCTAAATCAAAAAAAAACAATGAAGGTATCTATGTTGTGCCAGCTTTTAGTGGGATGGGAGCCCCATATTGGAGACCTGATGCAAGAGGAATAATTACAGGTTTAACTAGAGACAGTGATTGGAAAACTTTAGTGAGGGCAGTGATAGAGTCTGTAGCATATCAAAGCTATGATCTTTTTAATGCAATGAGAAAAGATGGATTGAAGCCAAATAAAATTAAAATTGATGGCGGAATGGTTGAAAATAATTGGTTTTCTCAATTTTTAGCAAATATTATCAATGTTAAAACAGAAAGACCCAAAGTATTGGAGACCACAGCTCTTGGGGTTGCATTATTTGCTGGATACCAAATTGGTGTATTTAAATCATTAGATCAAATAAAGAGAATATGGAAAAAAGATAAAATTTTCAAACCTAAATTTAGTTATATTGTTAGAAACAAATTGTTGAATGGGTGGAAGTTATCCGTCAAGAAAACTTTATTATAGAAAATTTATTATTTTAAAAACGTATCCATTGAGTCATCCATCGCAGATGCCCAAGGAGTATGGTGAATAGGGGCAATTGATCCAGTTACAGGTGATGAAAAAGATTTATTTCTGTAAGTAGAAATATCATCCATTTTATGATGTTCCCAATCCTTGAAATGTTTTCTTATTAATTCGAAATCAATTTTTGGATAATCTGACATTTCGTGAAGTTCTTTAGTATATTCAGTTTGAAAATCTATCATTTGATTAGGGTTTTCTAATTTTTCTTCCATAGAAACCCATTTAGAAATATCTTTTTCTATTTCACTATTATTTGGAATTTTTATTTTATTCATTATCACATCTCTCGCAAACCATGCTTGGCAATCAAACATATTAAAAGTATGAAATTGATCCTGCATACCTAGGTACATTAGCCTATGATTATCTTGCCACACAACTCCTTTGTATAATTTTGGTGGATATAATCTATTATGAGTTTTTAAACTCAGTTTTTCATTTAAAAAAGGGAAATGATGCAAGTATCCTGTGCATAATATAATTACGTCCGCTTCTTGTTTTGTACCATCTTTGAAAATTGCTTTGCTACCCTCTAATCTATCTAAATAATAAACTTCTTTCATACCCGAAGGCCATTTAAAACCCATAGGGTTGTGTCTATAACCAATAGTTACACTTTTAGCTCCATATTTATTACATTGTAGTGCAACATCTTCAGCTGAATAACTACTTCCAAGAACTATAACATTTTTATCTCTAAATTCTTCAGCATCTCTAAAATCATGAGAATGCATTATTCTTCCTGGAAAAGAACTCATACCTTTGTATTCAGGTATGAATGGAACTGAAAAATGTCCAGTTGAAACAACAACGTAATCAAATTTGTCGTGTAATATTTTATTATTAGTTTTATCTTGATAGCTAACTTCAAATTTATCAGAATTATAATTTACACTCTTTACACTTGTGCTAAATTTTATTTTGCTTTTAATATTTCCTTTGCTCACTCTTCCAATTATATAGTTATATAATACTTCTCTTGGTGGAAATGATGGAATGGGTTTTCCAAAATGCTCATCAAATGAATAATCTGCAAACTCTAAACATTCTTTTGGTCCATTTGACCATAAATATCTATACATACTATTGGGGACAGGGTCACCATATTGATCAGAACCAGTTCTCCAACTGTAGTTCCATAATCCTCCCCAATCATCCTGTTTTTCAAAACATACAATTTCTGGAACCTTTTCTCCATTTTTCTCAGCATGTTCGAAAGCTCTTAACATTGATAGTCCACAAGGCCCCGCACCAATTATCGCTATTTTGTTCATATAAACTGTATAATTTTAAAAGTTATTTTATTAATAAAATTAAAAAAATAAAACTATTTTTTCTTTTAAATTACTTGTTAATAATAAATATTTAAATTTAGTTAATTTATTTATGAAAAAAATTCTAATTATTGGAGGTGGGGCTATGGGCTCAGCCTTTTCTATTCCTTGTTTAGATAATAATCACAAAGTATTTATAACAGAACCATACAGTCAAAGATTTATTAAAAATTTATCATCAAAAAATAAATTTCATTCAGCTTTAAAAATAAATCTTCCAAAAAAACTAAAATTTAAAAAATATTCCAATGAATTATTTTATGAAAAATATGATCTTGTAGTTATAGCGCTAAGCTTAACAGGTATCGAATTTATTGCGAGTGAATTAAAAAAATTTAAAGTAAAATCTCCAATTTTAGTACTTACAAAAGGTCTTAAATATGAAAAGCAAAACAAAAAGATTTTGACTATTTCACAAACCCTTTTAAAAAGTTTCCCTAAATTAAATTTATCAGTTTTGAAAGGACCATGTTTAGCTAAAGAATTAGCTAGAAAATGCCAAACAAGCGTGATCATCGCTAATAAAAATATTCAGATTGCAAAATTGTTAGGGAAAATGATTTCAACAAAATATTATTTGATTGAATATTCTAAAGATGTGGTTGGTGTTGAAATATGTTCTGCAATAAAAAATATTTATTCTATGATAATTGGTTCCGGTATGAGTTTGAATAAATCTTCAAGTTTGTTCCAAAAATCATTGTCAGAAATGAAATACATAACTAAACGTTTAAAAGGAAAAGAAGATACAGTTTTAAGTTTAGCAGGTGTTGGAGACTTGTATGTAAGCGCTGCAGGTGGAAGAAATAGTAAAATGGGAAGCTATTTAGGACAAGGTTTTACTTTCCAAAAAGCTAAAAAAAAGTTTATGGCAAATGATACTGTAGAAGGTGAACAACTTGTGAGAGAAATTGCGCCTTTTATTTTAAAAAAGTTTAATTCAAAAAAAATTCCTTTGATGTTTCAAATGATTAGATCAATTCTAAAAAATAAAAAATTCTTGATTTAAAAAATATTATATTTGTTGACTTTTTGAGTTATAGAGACTTTTTATACCTATTGTCATTCATTTCTCTCGCTGATACATTTACTTTGTTAATCAACGAAAAGAGGGGAAATCAATGATTAAAAAAATAACAATAACTGTTTGCGCACTAATATTTTTTGTAACAAATATTAGTTTTGCAGACATTACTTTTTGGACTACAGAAGTTCAACCAGCTAGAATGGCAAAACAAGAAGCTATGGCTAAGGATTTTGAGGCTAAAACTGGCATTAAGGTTGAAGTTATTCCTGTAGAAGAAAAAGATTTAGGAACAAGAGCAACAGCCGCAGCTGCAGCTGGTGATCTTCCAGATGTGATATACCACACTTTACAATATGTTTTACCTTGGGCTGAAGCTGGAATATTAGATGTAGATGCTAATAATGCAGTTGTTAAAGAACTTGGCAAAAAAACTTTTGCACCAGGCGCATTAAACATGGCTAAAAGTGGATCTAAAATAGCAGCTGTTCCAGTTGATGGTTGGACACAGATGGTTGTGTACAGAAAAGATTTATTTGAAAAAGCAGGTCTTGAACCACCAACAAGTTATGAAAATATAACTAAAGCAGTAGAAGCACTTTCAGGAGACGGAATGTTTGGTTTTGTTGCAGCTACTAAAACTGACGAAAATTTTATGAGTCAGGTTTTAGAACATGTTCTTTTAGCAAATGGAGTAAACGTTGTTAAAAAAGGTGGAGTAAAAAAACAAGGTAAAAAGTTAAAGGCAGCTTTAGAGTTTTATAAAGTAATTGCAAATGCAAGTCCTCCAGGAGAATTATATTGGAAACAATCTAGAGAATTGTACTTTGCTGGTAAAACTCCAATGATAATTTGGTCACCATTTATAATGGATGAACTTGCAGGCTTAAGAGACTCTGCGCCTCCAACAATAAATGACGATCCAACCTCAAGCGAACTAGCTTCGAAGACAGGTTTTATTACTAAGTTCAAAGGACCTAATAATAATAAAGGAGCTGCTTGGGCTGATATAAGATATTTTGGTATAACAGCTGATGCAGATACTGAAGAAGCAAGTGCATTCATTAAATATTCAATGGATGAGGGTTACACAAAAACCTTATCAATTGCACCTGAAGGTAAATTCCCTGTGAGAAGAGGAAACGCAAGTGATCCTGAAGCATTTACAAAAGCATGGAGTAAATTACCTGTAGGAGTTGATAGAAAAGCGCCTTTATCAGATTTATACTCTGAGGATGTTATTAATAACATTGTAGCTGGTTTAGACAAGGCTACTAGATGGGGTGTTAAAGAAGGTGAACTCGCAAGAGCTTCTAAAATTATAAATAACAAGTTTATAAATAGAATAACTAGATTATACGTTGACGGGCAGATTGATATTGATCAAGCAGTAGACATGATCAATCAAAAACTGGCTCAATTCTAGATTATAAAATAAATTTTAATAAAAGCGGATAATGTGTATTATCCGCTTTTATTATGAGCGATACACTTTCAAAAATAGAAAAGAGAACTGCTTATATTTTATTATTACCTGCAGTTATCCTTGTTTTTTCAATCATATTATTCCCTATATTTGCTAATGTTTGGATTAGTTTTAAGGAAGTAGGCCTTAAAGACATAAGAATTCCAGAACCTAGAGCAAAAAAAATAGTTAAATCGATTAAAGATAGCTCAGATGAAATAAAGATAATTTATAAGTTAAGAAACAGTTCATTAATATTGGACATAAGAGATGTAAAATTTCAAGATAAAACCCCAAAGAATGTTGAACCTTTAAATTTAGATGAAAGATGTCAATTTAAATCAAATATAATTAATTGTAATTTTGGAAATTGGAAAGCTAAATACAAAGAGAACTTTCAAATTATCTTAAAAAATAAGGAGGGTAAAAAAATCAACAAAAAAGAAATTAAATCTTTTAAACCTAAATTATCGGGTAAATCAGACAATATTCTTTTAAATACCAATTTCACATTAAAAAATTTTAAAAAAGTTTTTTTTCAAAACGAATTTTTCGATCTGTTAATGACAACATTTTATTATACCTTTTTTGGGACAATAGGATCAATAGTATTTGGAATTTTAGCAGCTCAGCTTGTAAATCAAAAATTTTTTGGAAGAACATTTATGAGAAGTATTCTTCTTTTTCCTTACGTAGGACCTGTTGTTGCTTTAGCATATACTTGGGAACTATTATTGGATCCTTATAGTGGTACTTTAAACAACCTTTTATTAAATTTTCAAGTTATCCAGGAGCCTTTAAATTTATTAGGTCAGAAATATTTAACAATTAATTTTTTTGGTTTTGATTTGAAATTAAGATTAGCGTTAACAACTGTTATAATTTTTGAAATTTGGCGATATTTTCCATTAGCATTTTTGTTTATACTGGCTCGACTACAGGCTGTTCCAAAAGAACTATATGAGGCAGCAGATGTTGATGGGGCTGGACCACTTCAAAAATTTAAAAGTATAACACTTCCACAGATTACAGCTGTAATATCAATTTTGTTTATGATTAGATTTATTTGGAATTTTAATAAATTTGAAGATATTTTTTTACTTACTGGAGGAGCATCTGGTACTAGAACATTACCAATCAATGTCTATGAGCAAGGTTTCACAATATCTGATATTGGAATGGGATCTGCTGTATCAATTGTTATAGTTTTGCTTCTTTTAATGTTTATGTTTATTTATTTTAGACTATTAGGAAGGCGAGCTGATGAAAATTAAAAGTTTAATATTATATTGTTTAATTTCATCTATTTTTTTATTTTCCCTGGTATCTATTTGGAAAGTTTTATCAACATTGCAGGGAATAGAACTTAAAAATTTAAATTTTGTAATTATTTTAACTCTTGGAATTGCTATATCCTTAATAAATCTAATTATAGGAGACAAGTTTCATAAGGCTTTAAAGTCAATAATATTTGCAATTTTATTTACTTTTGTTGATGGATATTTAGTCCAATTGATGCCTATTTGGTACAATGTTGGCATCTTTGGGATTTTAATCTTTTACTCTTTTAAAATTGATAAATATAATCAAAAAAATCTAGACCTCGATCACTCATCTCAAACAGTGTTATTTGAATTTCTAACTCTTTTTGGGATTGTTTTATTTTCATTTGTAATTTTATTTCCATTTTACATGATGATAGTTACAAGCTTTAAAACACAAGCTGCACTGCTTATAAATCCTTTGGACTTTAGTATTAATTTTGCTCAAGATATTAAAGAACTGTTTAAATCTTACTTTGTCATATTTGATACTTATAAATTCGGAAGATATATACTTATCAGTACATTTGTATCAGTTGGTACAGTTATAATTACATTAATTTTTGCTATTCCAGCTGCATACGCAGTTGCAAGACTAAATTTTTTCGGAAAAAACTTTTTGTCTACTTCAATATTAATTATTTATATGTTTCCTGCTATAGTTTTAGTAATACCTTTGTATACTGTATTTAGTCAACTAGGGTTAAGAAATAATGTTGGTGGGCTTTTAATTGTATATACAGCAACTACTTTGCCAGTTGCGATATATATGCTTCAAGGATATTTCAAAAGTATCCCTAAGGAATTGGAGGAAGCTGCTATTATGGATAAATTAAACTGGTTTGGAATTATTATAAAAATTATCTTACCATTAAGTATTCCTGCTATTTCCTCAGTTGCTCTTTATGTGTTTATGATCGCATGGAATGAATTCTTGTTTTCTTTAATGTTTCTAGATAATCCAAATTCATTTACTTTATCGAGAGCTATACAATATTTGAGTGGTGATGCAGAAACTCCTAGACAATATCTAATGGCAGGATCAGTTGTAGTCACTATTCCAGTTTTATTTATTTTTGTTTATTTTGAAAAATATTTAGTAAGTGGACTAACTGCTGGAAGTGTAAAGGGATAATGAATAATTTTATTAATTCAGCCAAAAAGGTCTTATTAAGCAATAAAAAAAATGGATACACTTTACCAACAAATAATAAGTTATATCCAGCCCAATGGAATTGGGACTCAGGATTTATAGCTTTAGGTTATTCACATTTTAAACTTAAATATGCTTTAGATGAACTAAAGACACTTATAAAAGGTCAATGGAGAGATGGAATGATACCACATATATTATTTCATGATTTAAATACTAATTATTATCCAAACCATTCTGTTTGGGCCTGCGGAAATAAAATTCACTCATCTGGCATCACCCAACCTCCAATTTTAGCAATAATAATAAAATTAATTTTTGATAAATATAAAATTAAAAAAGAAAAAGCTGAATTTAAAAAAATTATTAAAGGTGTTTTAAAATATCACAAATGGTTCATTAAATTTAGAGACCCAAATAATTCAGGATTAGTCTCAATTTTACATCCATGGGAGAGTGGATATGATAATTCACCTCTATGGGATTATTCAATGAGTAAAGTAAAAATTCCAAAAAATTTGAAATATAAAAGAGGTGATAACAAAGTGGTTAACCCTGAATACCGACCTCTAGATATAGATTATGATAGATATGTAACAATCAAAAATCATTTGAAAAAAAACAATTATAATCCAAACAAACTTTTCAAAGCTTCATTATTTAATGTTGTTGATGTTGGATTTAATTCAATATTTTTGAGGGCAAATAAAGATCTTGTTAAACTATTAAAAATGTTTGATTTGAAAAGTAATGAAATAGAAACGTATATTTCAAGATCTGAGAAAAAAATTGTTAAACTGTATAATAAAAAAAATAATAGTTTTATTAATATTGATTTGAAAAATAAAAAAAAAATAACTATCCCATCTATCACACATTATTTTATTTTATTTGCTGATTTAAGAGATAAAAAATTAAATAATAAAATTATCAAAAATTTAAAAAAACATAGCAATAAAGAAAAATATTTTTTTTCAAGTATAAAATCAGATCATCGAAAATTTGAAGAAAAAAGATATTGGCGAGGCCCAGTATGGATTAACTGTAACTGGATTATCTATCAAGGACTAAAAAATAAAGATATTAAATTTGCAAATCAAATCAAAAAGAAAACAATAAATCTTGTAAAACAAAAAGGTTTTAATGAATACTTTAGTTGCAAAACTGGAAAAGGATTCGGTGCAACCAACTTTTCATGGACAGCATCCTTATTTTTAGATTTAATTTTTGAAAATAAATATGAGCAATTATAATTGGAATTATCCCACTACTATTTGGGTTGGCAAAGATAGAATAAAAGATCTTTATTTGGCGTGTTCAAATTTAAAAATTCAAAATCCTTTATTTGTGACGGATAAGGACTTAATAAACTTACCAATGGTTAAAGAAGTAATTTCAAAAATTAAAAATAGAATTAATAATATAGTAGTGTTCTCTGATTTTTCAGGAAATCCTTTTGGTGAGAATGTTGAAGAAGGTGTTAAAGAATTTAAGAAAAATAATTGTGACGGGGTAATTGCTTTTGGAGGTGGTAGTGGACTTGATGTGGGAAAAGCAATTGCATTTATGTCTGTACAAACAAGACCTATATGGGACTTTGAGGATATTGGAGATTATTGGAAAAGAGCAAATAATGAAAATATACCCCCTATAATTGCTATCCCAACCACAGCAGGAACGGGTTCAGAAACAGGGAGAGCTTCTGCGATAATAAATAAAGAAACTGGAGTTAAAAAAATAATTTTCCATCCAAAATTTTTACCATCAATAGTTATCTTAGACCCAATTTTAACAAAAGATCTTTCTCCACGATTAACAGGAGCAACTGGCATGGATGCACTAGCGCATAATTTGGAAGCTTTTTGTGCGCCAGGTTTTCATCCCATGGCAGATGGTATTGCAATTGAAGGAATGAGATTAATAAAGAAATCTTTGCTAAATGCAGTACATAATGGTAATGATCTAGATGCAAGATCTGATTTATTAGCTGCTGCCAGTATGGGTTCAACCGCTTTTCAGAAAGGTCTTGGTGCCATTCATTCACTAAGTCATCCATTAAATGCTAAGTTCAATATTCATCATGGATTATCTAACGCAATATTCATGCCATATGTATTAACTTTCAATAGAGAAGCTATAGAAAAGAGGATTATGTCTATTTGTGATTATCTTAATTTATCCAAAAGTTTTAATTCTTTCTTAGAGTGGATACTAGATTTAAGAAAAAAATTAGAAATTCCTCATAAACTATCTGATGTGATTGATATAAATAAACTCGATTTAGATCAACTCTCTGAAATGGCTTTGAATGACCCGTCAACTGCCTCTAACCCCAAAAAATTGACAATTTCTGATATGAAAATTATTTACAAAAATAGTATCTCTGGAGAATTGTTTACATGAAAAAAATATTAATAGTTGAAGGTAATCTTAAAGAGGAAAATCAAAGTTTTACTGAAGGTGGAATAAAAACTCACACTGAAAGTCTAAAAGATAGTATTAGTTATTTCACAAATAATTTAGAAATTGATGTAGTTAATCCTTCATCTGATAAAAATATTTCAGAAGTAGCAAAAGATTTAGAAAAATTTGATGGGCTAATCTGGGGAGGAAGTAGCCTAAATATATATAATGATACAGTGGAAATAAGAAGACAAATAGAATTTATGAGATCATGTCAAAATAAAATAAAGAAAATACTAGCAATTTGTTGGGGTCTTCAGGTAGCCGCTACTGTTGCTGGAGGTCAAGTAAAAAGATGCATGACTGGATCTCATAGAGGAATAGCTCATGATATTGAAATCAATAGTAATGGATTGCAACATCCAATTTATAAAAATAAAAGTGAAACTTTTAATACACCAGCATTCAATTTTGATGAGGTTGTAAAATTACCTAAAAATTCAATCTTGTTAGCTTCAAATCCTGTAAATAAAGTTATGGGGATCAATTTCAAATCTGGAGTAAGTGATATTTGGGGAATTCAATATCACCCAGAAATTACTTATGATAAAATGATAAGTCTTATTCATTTTAGAAAAGATCGTCTGTTAAATAATAAAGCTTTTTCTGATGAGCAGGAAATAAACAAGCATGTAGCTATGATTGCGGAGGAAAATAAAAAATCAAATAAAGATCTTAGAATGCGAGAACTTGAAAATTGGTTAAATTATCTTTTAAAATAAACCTTCTGTTTCACCTTTATCATTAATTTTTATTTTGTCTGCAGCTGGCACTTTTGGTAACCCAGGCATTGTCATTATTGCACCGCAAACAACTACTATAAATTCTGCTCCTGAAGATAATCTTACCTCTCTTATCGGCAGGACATGTCCGGATGGTGCACCTTTTAAATTAGGGTCTGTGGAAAAACTATATTGTGTCTTTGCAATACAAATTGGTAAGGATTGGTAACCTGTCTCTTCAAAATTTTTTAATTGTTCTCTTATTTTGGTATCCGCTACAACTTCACTTGCTCTATATAATTCCTTTGCAATCGTCTCAATTTTTTTAAATAAGGATGTTTTATTATCGTATAAAAATTTGAAGTCACTTCCCTTTTCACACAGTTCAACAACATTATTTGCTAAATCTACTGCTCCTTCTCCACCTTTTTCCCAATGTTTTGATATCGATGCTGTTACACCTTTCTGTTGACAAAATTTTATAACTTCATCGACCTCTTTGTCTGTATCCAAAACAAAGTGATTGATAGCTACAGTAACAGGCAAGCCAAATTTTTGAATATTTTCAATGTGTCTTTCTAAATTCACCAATCCTTTTTTTACAGCGTCTATATTTTCATTTTTAAGTTCATCTTTATTAACACCACCGTGCATTTTTAAAGCTCTTATAGTTGCTACAATCACCACACAACTTGGTTTTAGACCTGATTTTCTACATTTTATATCTAAGAATTTTTCAGCACCTAGATCAGCACCAAATCCTGCCTCAGTAACAACATAGTCTGATAGTTTTAATGCACTTTTAGTTGCTAATACAGAATTACAACCATGCGCAATATTGGCGAAAGGACCTCCATGGATTATAGCGGGATTATTTTCCAAAGTTTGAGTTACATTTGGTCTAATTGCGTCTTTTAGCAAAACAGTCATTGGACCATGTGCATTTAAATCTTTTGCATAAATTGGTTTTTTATCTCTTGTGTAAGCAACAGTTATATTTCCAATTCTATTTTCAAGATCATGTAAATCATTAGATAAACAAAAGATCGCCATTATTTCAGATGCAACCGTAATGTCAAAACCATCTTCTCTTGGGAAACCATTTGCAACACCACCAAGATTAATATTGATAGATCTTAATGCTCTATCATTCATATCAAGCACTCTTTTCCAAACTATTCTTCTTACATCAATATTTAATTTATTACCCCAATAAATATGGTTATCTATTAAAGCAGATAAAAGATTGTGAGCAGAAGTGATTGCATGAAAGTCACCTGTGAAATGAAGATTTATTTGTTCCATAGGAACAACTTGTGCATAACCACCACCAGCCGCACCACCTTTCATTCCAAATGAAGGACCTAAGCTTGGCTCTCTTAAACAAACAATAGATTTTTTACCTATTTTATTTAATCCATCTGACAATCCAACTGAGGTGGTTGTTTTTCCTTCTCCAGCTGGAGTAGGAGTAATTGCTGTAACTAATATTAATTTTCCGTCTTTCTTATTTTTAAATTTTTCAAGATATTCGATTTTGATCTTAGCTATATATCTACTTATTGGACTATATGCCTCAGCATTATCTGGAACACCAACTCCATCCAAAATCTCTTGAATTGGTTTCATATTTGCTTCTCTTGCAATTTGGATATCTGTTTTTGACATTTGGTTTAAAACCTATAATAAATTAATGTGCAAAATTTCTATACTTTTTTAATAGGATTTTAAACATCTAAAAAATATATATATAAAAAATAAGAAAAAATTTAAGTTTAATTAGATAAAATTATAAAATGCAAAAATACTCAGTTTTTAGTCTAATAAAAAATGCATTCTCAGATCATCAAAATTGGGAAGTCGCATGGAAAGATCCAACTCCTAAAAAAGAATATGATGTAATTATTATTGGTGGTGGAGGCCATGGTTTGGCAACTGCATACTATTTAGCAAAAGAACATAACATTACAAATGTTGCTATTATTGAAAAAGGTTGGATAGGTGGAGGAAACGTTGGAAGGAATACTACAATTATTAGGTCTAATTATATGCATGATGAAAATGGATTGTTTAGTGAATTTGGTATGGACCTATGGAGAAAGATGAGCCAAGATTTAAATTACAATGTAATGTTTTCTCCAAGAGGAATAATTAATCTTGCCCACTCAGATGCACAAATGAATGCCTATTCAAGAAGAGGAAATTCTATGCGTTTGAACGGAATTGATGCTGTTTTGTTAAATAGAGAAGAAGTTCAAAAGTTAATTCCAATGGCAGACTTTTCTGACAATGTAAGATTTCCAATTTTTGGAGGTTTGATGCAACCAAGCGCTGGAACAGCAAGACATGATGCTGTTGCCTGGGGTTATGCAAGACAAGCAGACTCTATGGGTGTTGATATAATTCAAAATTGTGAAGTTACGGGATTTGATATCTCAAATGGAAAAATTCTTGGAGTAAGAACTTCTAAAGGAGATATTAAAGCCAAGAAAGTTGGTTTATGCGTTGCAGGAAGTACAAATATTTTGGCAGAAATGTTAAATATGACTTTACCAATTGAAACTCATTTGCTTCAAGCATGTGTTTCAGAGCCTATTAAACCTTTGCTTGATCATGTTGTTACATTTGGTGCAGGACATTTTTATTGTAGCCAATCAGATAAAGGTGAAATGGTTATGGGTGGAGACTTAGATGGATATAATAGTTATTCACAAAGAGGAAACTTGCCAACTCTTCAACATGTATTAACAGAGGGGATTGCGATGTTTCCATTTCTTAGCAAATTAAAAATGTTAAGAACTTGGGGCGGAATAATGGATATGTCCATGGATGGATCACCAATTATTGATAAAACGCATATTAACGGATTATATTTAAATTGTGGTTGGTGCTATGGTGGATTTAAAGCAACTCCAGCATCCGGGTGGACTTTTGCACATACAATTGCTCAAGATAGAGTTCATGATTTAAATGCTGGTTATAGCCTCAACAGATTTAGCACTGGAAATTTAATTGATGAAAAAGGCCTAGGAACTAAAACCTGGATATCATAAATGTTATATATCAACTGTCCACATTGTGGACTTAGATCTCAGAATGAATTTGCTTATGGCGGAGATGCAACAGTAAAGCGTCCTGAACTAAATAAAGAAATAAGCGATCAAGAATGGGATAATTTTGTATACTTAAGAAAAAGTCCAAGAGGAAAACATTTAGAATTATGGCATCATATTTCTGGATGTAGACAATGGATTAAAGTTGAGAGAGATACATCAACTCACGAAATTTTTAAAACTTATAAAGCAAACGAAGCAATAGAATAATGTCCCAGGATTTTAGATTAGATAATGTTGGAATGGTCAATAGAGAAAAAAAAATCTCGTTTAAGTTTAATGGCAAAAAATATTTTGGTTTCGAGGGAGATACTATCGCATCTGCCTTAATAGCGAATGGAGTTCATTTAGTAGGTAGAAGTTTTAAATATCATAGGCCTAGGGGTTTTTTTGGAGTTGGCGTTGATGAGCCTTATGCAATTCTGCAGTTAGACAGAAATAATGAGAGAGATCCAAATATAAGAGCAACAGAACAAGAAATTTTTGAAGGACTAGAGGTTAAGAGTGTTAATTGTTGGCCTAGTGTAAATTTTGATATTGGAGCGATAAATAATTTTTTAAAAATGTTTTTTCCAGCTGGTTTTTATTACAAAACATTTATGTGGCCTCCTAGCTTTTGGTATAAAATATATGAACCTTTTATTCGAATGGCGGCTGGATTTGGAGAAGCCTCTATCAAACATGATAAAGAGAGATATGAGCATAAATATGAGTATTGTGATTTATTAATAACAGGATCTGGACCTTCAGGTTTAGCAAGTGCTTATGCTGCTGCCAAGAATGGAGCCCGAGTAATATTGGCTGAGGATAAACCAAGATTTGGAGGTAGCTTATTAACAAGTGATGTAAATATAGGAAACCAAACAGGTGTTGAGTGGACAGAAAAAATTATAGCAGAACTAAAGTCCATGCCTAACGTTACAGTAAAAAATCGATCGCAAGTTTTTGGTTACTATGATCACAATATGTTAGTAATGTCAGAGCGTATTAGTGATCACTTGCCAAAAACTCAAAAATATCTCCCTAAACAACGTTTATGGTACATAAGAGCAAATGAAGTATTGATTTCATCAGGTTCAATTGAAAGACCTTTAGTTTTTGGAAACAATGATACTCCTGGCGTTATGTTATCGTCAGCTGCTAAAGAGTATATGAAAGTTTATGGCGTATTAGTTGGAAAAAAACCTTTAATTTTCACAAACAATGATAGTGGTTATGAAACTGCAATTGAATTTAAAAAAAACGGAGTAAATCCAATCATATTGGATACAAGAAGTAATCCTTCTTCAGATATTATAACTGAGGCAAAAAATTTAAATATTGAAATTAAGTTCTCCTATGTAGTTGTTGCTGCGAAAGGCTATAAAAAAGTTAAATCAGCAGATATCGCTAAAATATCTGACGATAAAAAAGAATTATTTAACATAGAAAATATAAAATGTGATTGTATCTGTGTATCAGGTTTTTGGACACCATCTATTCATTTAGCATCACAGTCAGGAAACAAATCTAAATTTAACGAAAAAATTGATGCATTTGTACCAGATAAATCCAAACAACAAGAAAATACAATAGGGTCAGCAAATGGAATATTTACATTAGAGGAAACAATTAAAGATGCTTTTGATAAAGGTTTTGATGTTTCAAATAAAATAACTGAAAAAAATAATAAAGTTTCAGTACCAACAGTAGTAGAAAAAAAATCAACAGATCATGACAAATTTTGGTGTGTTCCTTTACCAAAAGGTAAATCTTATAAAAGGTTTTTAGATTTTCAGAATGATGTAGCGGTTTCTGATATTGAGCTAGCTTTAAGAGAAGGTTTTAGGTCTATCGAGCATGTAAAAAGATATACAACGCTTGGTATGGCTACGGACCAAGGAAAAACAAGTAATTTAAATGGATTACAATTAGTTTCTGATATTGAGAATAAAGTTGTTCCACAAGTAGGACATACGACTTTTAGACCTCCTTATACCCCGGTTTCAATTGGAGCAATTGTAGGAAGAGAAGTTGGTAAGCATTCTAAACCAACAAGAAAATCACCTATGCACTCATGGCATGAAAAAAATAATGCAGTATTTGTTGATGCAGGAGTTTGGTTAAGACCAAGATATTACAAGCAAGGAAATGAGGGGTTATTTGAAGCATCAAAAAGAGAGGCAAAGAATGTAAGACAAAATGTAGGCGTATGTGATGTTACAACATTAGGTAAAATAGATGTTAAAGGACCAGATGCAGCAGAATTTTTAAATAGAGTTTATACTAACGCTTGGCTTAAACTTCCAGTAGGTAAAGCAAGATACGGTGTGATGTTAAGAGAAGATGGAATTGTAATGGATGATGGAACAACAACAAGGATTTCCGAAAATCATTATCACATGACAACTACAACAGCTCAAGCAGCAAATGTTCTATCTCATTTAGAATATTATTTACAACTAGTGTGGCCAGAATTAAATGTAAACGTTGTATCAACCACAGAGCAATGGGCAGGTGCAGCAATCGCAGGACCTAATTCTAGAAAATTATTAATGAAATTATTCTCTAATTTAGATGTTTCAAACGAAGGTTTACCATTTATGGGTTATAAAGAAGCTGATTTATTTGGAGTTCCTGCAAAAATTTACAGAATTTCGTTTTCTGGTGAGTTGGCATATGAGATTAACGTTGAGTCCGATAACGGATATTTCATGTGGGAAAAAATCATGGAAGTTGGACAAGAATTTCAAATACAGCCATATGGAACTGAAGCTTTGTCAACTCTAAGAATAGAAATGGGCCATGTTGCAGGATCTGAATTAGATGGAAGAACAATTCCTTACGATGCATCTTTAGAAGGGCTAGTTAGTAAGAAAAAAGATTTTATAGGCAAAAGATCTTTAAACAGATCTGCCTTTACATCTACGGATAGAGAAAAATTAGTTGGCTTAGTTCCAATTGATAAAACTACAAGTATACCTGAGGGATCTTACATAGTAAAAGATCCAAAAGCAAAATTACCTAATCCAAAATTAGGTCATGTTTCGGCTTCATGTTGGAGTGTTGAATATGATAACCCATTTTCTTTAGCAATAATTAAAGATGGTAAAAATATGATAGGACAAAAACTCTTTGCTATGTCACCTTTAAAAAACAAAACGATACCTGTAGAGATTGTCTCTTCTCATTATGTAGATCCTGAAGGAAAGAGAGTTAGATCATGACGATGATATCACCTTTGCAGAACATTCATTCTGAGGGCTCTTATGGAAATTTTGAAAATAAAACTGAAAATGAATTATTGAAAATTTCTGAGTTAAAAAATTTATTAATTGTTCAAATAGTTCAGTACAAAAATTCTTCAATTAAAATAAATGATATAAAACTTAATAATTTGCAATTTGTTAATGAAGCACAAAAAGTTGTCGCAAATGAAAATTTAAGAATATTGTGGAATTCACCAAACAATTGGCTTGTTGTTTCTAACAAAAAAGAACTTTTTAATGAAATTTTAAAAAATTTTAATGATAGCGACTTTGCTGTTACAGATCTCTCACACTCAAAAGCAATTATAGAAATAGAAGGACCTAATGTTAAAGAGGTTTTAAAAAAAGGTTGTCCGTTTAATTTCAATATATTTAGTAAAAATATGTGCATCAACTCATCATATAACGGAATATCTTTTTTAGTTGATATGGTTGAAGATGATCCTGAAAAAGCTAGAATTTTTTCACTTCGTAGTTTTGGGGAATCTATGTACCACTCAATAACTGATGCTTCACTAGAATATGGCTATAAATGTATCTAGCAACTATTCTAAAGTTTTAAATCTTGTTTTTTGAATAATAAATACGAATAAAATTGGTAAAATTAAAGTCAGCAATGTTACAGTTATTAATAATATTCCCAATTCTGAGTAGTCAGCAGTCGTCAATATTGCATTAGTCACTTTATCTTTGACTTCACGAGTAATTGTGTAAATTTCATTTAAATATTTTGTTCCTAAAGCACTTGCTGATAGCGCCAAATTTGTAAAAGACGCAAAAACTGCAAAAAAAGTAGCTTTTAAGTGGGAAGGCGCATTCTTAGCAATCCATGCTAGCAAAGGTATCATTGAGACCTGACCTAAAGGTGACTCTAAAGCTGTATTAATTAGCGCAATAAATTTAGCATCAACAATTCCATTTGTTATTGATGAAGTCCAATTATGAAATCCGTAATACATCCCAACACTTGGCAAGAATAATACTGCACCAGCAATTGACAAAACTACAATAATTTTTGCTATTGAATTATTTGACATAAAAGGTCTAAGCAAAATAATTCCTAACAATGTTAAGACCGAAGCTAGTAATGATAATATAGAAAAAAACTGCTCGTTAAATTTTAGCTCATCTATTTCAAACCAAGATAGTCCTGGACCTGGTCCTGGCATTGCTCTAAATACAAATATAATCACAGCTGTTCCCACAATCGTAAATCTTAAATTTTGAGGCAGTTCTTTTATCAATTTGCTCATCAGGAACAAAATAATTACCATAGATCCTAAAAAAACTATTTCTTGAGCAAAAGGAACTCCGAAGGAACCAACGCTGAGTGTAAAAATTACAAAAATTAAACTACCACCTAAAATCCACCAATTAATCTCTGTTTTTTCATGTTTGTAATTATCTTCGTTACCGACTAAACCCTGACCTATTAATTTATTTTTTTTTTTATTTTTAAGATAGTTAGCAAAAATTACTCCTAAAATTGAAACAAATGGTATTACTAGTGCATAAATATAAATTGATCCATAGAGCTCTATTTTGTCCGCTTGCTCTAAACTATCTACGCCTTTAAATAAGATTACATTTACTAAAGCAACTAGAACAGTACCACCGATAATTGCAAATCGTCCAAGTGTCTGCATTGTGGTATGCATTGTTTTAATCTGATCTTGTGAAAATTTTTGACCTTCTTCATTAACAATTGGAACAGCTTCTACTGTCATTGCATCTGCAACAACATCTTGAACCACATATCCAATGGGAGCTAAAAGAACACTTATTATAAACCAAGTCTCTACTTTTAGAATTGTGGACATCCATTCCGTATGGATAATTAATCCATACATTATCAATAAGCTTAAACCAATTAGTGTAGCTCCTACATAAACCATATAATTTTTTTTGTTCCAAATTAGATCTACTAAATGACCTAATGGCATTTTTAGTGCCCAAGGAATACCAGCCCAAAACCCTAGCCCAGCAAGAAAGGCTGCTGATAAATTTAGATAATCTTTAACAAAAAATGTACCCACTATTCCTGTTAAACCTGAAATTCCAGCTGCAAGATAAATCATTAAAGGTGGTAAATAAGATAATTTAAATTGTCTTCCTAAATCTAGTAATGTGGAGTCGATAAATTTGGAAATTTGATTCATAAATTTATTCAATTATGTTTAATTTTATTAACTTAGTATTCTTTGTTTCATTACACCACAACTCGTAACTTTCACACACTCTCCACAGATGGTTAATAGCTCTTTGAGAAATATCTAAAGGAAAATGGCTTTTTGCATAGTATAAATCAGGAAATTTAATTAATTGCTTCATCATTGCTTCTTTTTGAAGATTTAAAAGCCGAATTACCTCGGCAGAAATTTTTTCTCCAGAATTAATATCAATATAATTATTTTTTTTTAACTCTTCAAACCAATCATCATGATACTTACCACTACTTATTTTTTCATATAATGGTGAACCTATGAATCTTTCCATAGCATCAATATTGCTTATATTCTGCTCTTTACTTTTTATTTCACTTATTGCTGTATAAATAACCTCAGCAACATAAAGTATATAGGGTTTGGCTAAATTTTTTTTCATGAGATTACAAATTTAAACTATAATAACATGAATTTGGATCTTCTTTGTAATGTGCAAAAGGTTTACATTTTTTGAATCCAAAATTTTTGAATAATTTTCTTGCTGGAGCAAAAAATTCTCCAGCTCCTGTCTCAACACTTAATTTTTTAATTCCAATTTTTTTTGATTTATCAATTAAGTAAGCGATGATTTTTTCTCCATATTTTTTTTTCCTAAATTTGTCTGCGACCCTTATTGACTTAAACTCCCCATGTTCTTCTGAAAGGGTTTTTAAAGCTCCACATCCAATTAAATCATTATTCTCCCATAAACTCCAAAATT
The DNA here is from genome assembly GCA_902547535.1 of uncultured Pelagibacteraceae bacterium. GTDB lineage: Bacteria > Pseudomonadota > Alphaproteobacteria > Pelagibacterales > Pelagibacteraceae > Pelagibacter. Next base: position 261,132 of record CACCOB010000002.1, read on the forward strand.
TTATACTCGGAACTCTCAAACCTTGCACATCTAGTACATGTGAACTGCCTTCTGGCGATACAGATCTTAATTCAATAAAATGAATTCTAAGAAGTTCATTTACCTGTGGGTTATCAAAGTTATTTTCTATTGATTTAATCATTTTGAAGAACATATAATCGAAAAACAAATTAAACCAATATTAAATATATGTGTGGAAGATACGTAATTACCAATGCTGTAACAAAAACAAAAAATATTGTAAAAACTGCGATTAATGTTCAAGACAGTGATAACTATAATGCACACCCATATCAAAATCTTCCTGTAGTCAAAAAATATAAAAATGGCAATACTGTTGAAAATCTTAAATGGGGAATTATCCCATCCTGGGCAAAACAGAAAGATTTTAAAGCCTTGATAAATGCAAGATTAGAAACAATTGATGAAAAGGTTTTATTTAAAAAACTTATAAAAACGCAAAGATGTGTAGTTGTTGCCGATGGCTTCTACGAGTGGAAAAGAACAAAAGATAACAAAATTCCATATTATTTTTTCAGAAATGATAAAAAAACAATTTTTATAGCTGCAATTTACGATGAAGGCCAATTTTGCATGATAACTGAGGAGGCAAGCCAAAATATTTCAGAAATTCATCATAGACAACCAGTAATACTTTATGAAAAAGACATAGATAAATATTTAAACATCGAACATTTTGGTTCAACTTTTTTAAAAGAGTGTAACAAAGTAAGTTTGACTTTTCACGAAATATCTAAGGATGTCAATAAACCAACAAATAATAGCGCCTCATTAATTCAACAAATTTAAGATATTATTTTTCAATAATTGTTATATGACCCATTTTTCTTTTATTTTTAATATCTTTTTTAAGGTAGTCAAAAAAGAATTCGTTCTCAGAAAATTTTTTGTCTCTATATATTAAAATATCATCACCTATTAAATTTATCATTTTGGCATTATATATTTTCTTTGTTTTAATCTTTTCTAAACCACATACAGCTCTAACATGATTTTCAAATTGACTTATATTGTGAGAATTAATTGTCAAATGTCCTGAGTTATGAACTCTGGGAGCTATTTCGTTAACATATAAATTATCATTTTTGTCAATAAAAAACTCTACACATAATGTTCCAATATAATCTAAATCCTCTACAATTTTTTTTGACCACTCAGTGGATTTAATTATAATTGCTTTCGAAACATCTGCAGGGATTTTAGAGTGCTTTAAAATTTGGTCTTCATGAACATTTTCAATTGGTTCATATATTTCATATTTTTGGTTACCAAATCTTGTAATGATAACAGATATTTCTTTTTTTAAATTAATGAATTTTTCTAATATGTATTCTTTAGAAAAATCTATTTCATTAGATATATCCTTTTTGCTATTTAATTTGTATTGACCCTTCCCATCATATCCTAATGTAGTTGTTTTTAGCAATCCTGGCAAAAAATTTTCATTTTCTTTTAATTCATCCATATGTTTTATAGGAATATATTGGGTAGTTTGAATATTTATATCATTGAGAAAATTTTTCTCTGTCAATCTATTTTGGATTAAATTATTAACCTCAGGTTTAGGCAAAACTGTTTTTTCATTATTTATACTTTGAAGAATATTAAATGGAATATTTTCAAATTCGTAAGTAACTAAATCAACACTATCGATAAATTCCTGAGTAATTGATTTGTTATCATATTTTCCATATATGAATTTTTCCGTAAAATTTTTAGCTGGCGCATTCTCATCATCGCTTAAAATAACAGTTTTAATGCCAATTCTGTTAGCAGCTACTGACAGCAAGCTTCCAAGTTGACCTCCACCTATAATTCCTAAAATAGGATTTTTCATTTAATTTGGTTTTTTCTTAACAGATTTGGATTGTTTAGATCTCCATTTTATTAAGCTGTTTTTAATTTTAGGATCAAAATTAGAAATTATTGATGCTGCATACAATGCAGCATTTATGGCACCATCAGTTCCTATGGCAACTGTTCCAACCGGAATACCTTTAGGCATTTGGGCTATAGATAAAAGACTATCTAGACCTTTTAGTTTTTTACTTTCAATAGGAACGCCTATTACTGGTATTCTTGTTAATGCAGCAATCATGCCAGGTAAATGTGCAGATCCTCCTGCGCCTGCAATAATAACATTAATGTTTCTCGACTCTGCTGATTTTGCATAATTGAACATTCTCTCAGGTGTTCTGTGAGCAGAAACAATATTAGTTTCATAGTTAACTTTTAGTAATTTAAGAGTTTTTTCACATAATTTCATTGTGGAATAGTCAGATTTGCTCCCCATTACTATGGATACTCTGTGACTATATCTTTTCTTTTTCATGCTAAGTTTTTGAATTAATATAATTAATATAGTCTTAAAATTAAAACTAGTCGACAAAATTTGTAATAATTATAATGTGTTTTTAATATGAATTATCGAATTGATAATCTTCAATATTGCAACTGGTCAAGAGATATTTTTAAAATCAACAGAGATGCTGGACTGAATGCAGTACATGCAACAGTAGTATATCATGAAGACTATGATGAATTTTTAATTAAATTGAAAGAATGGGATAACTTATTTAATGAAAATTCAGATCTAATATTTTTGGGAAAAACTTTCAAAGATATTATAAAGGCAAAGTCAGAAAATAAAACTGCAATATTTTTTGGTTTTCAAAACTGTTCTCCAATTGAGGATGATATTAACTTAATTGAGAAAGTTCACCGTCATGGATGCAGATTTATGCAACTTACTTATAATAACCAATCTCTATTAGCTACAGGATGTTATGAAAAAAACGACTCTGGTGTGACAAACTTTGGAAGAGAAGCTATAAAAGAAATGAATCGAATTGGAATAGTTATTGATATGTCCCATTCAGGTGAAAAAAGTACATTAGATGCTATAGATATTAGCGAAAAACCAATTGCAATTACTCATGCTAATCCGTCTTTTTGGCATAGTGCTTTAAGAAATAAATCTGAAACACTTTTAAAACATTTATCAAACAGTGGAGGAATGCTTGGACTTTCGTTGTATGCACATCATCTAAAAGATGGAACAAATTGTAAATTAGATAGCTTTTGTGAAATGGTTGCAAAAACCGTTGAAATAATGGGTGTAAAAAATATAGGTATTGGTTCTGACCTTTGTTTGAATCAACCAAACAGTATCGTCGAGTGGATGAGGAATGGAACGTGGAGTAAAACAAAAAATTATGGTGAGGGAAGTAAAAGTAAACCAGAATTTCCTGATCAACCTGAATGGTTTGTTGATGCAAGAGGGTTTAGTAATTTAGAAAAAGGATTGAAAAAAATAGGTTTTAATGAAAATGAAGTAAATGATATTTTAGGAAACAATTGGTTTAATTTTTATAAAGGAATTAATTAATGGAAATTAAGTTAAGAGACCCTAAATCCCTGATGAAGTTGTCTAAACTTGGTTCTTTCCATCAATCAAAACTCTCTTTTTTGAGATCTTTCTTAAAAGAGTTTAAAGATTGGAAATATAGTAGAGACCTTTTTCAATTAAATGACAAAGGATTTGGAAGAGCAATTTACTCTTTTACTAAAGAAAAAAAAACTTATTCTTTAATTTGTTTTGCAAATGAAATTAAGGATGATGAAAGGTCAGATAGAGTTATTGCCACTAAATGGGATGCTGCATTTACTCTATTTGATGGAATTCCAACAAAAGAAGATGTTGATAGACTTAGTAATAATGTGCCTAAACAGGAGGTCGGAAGGCTATCTTACAAAGAATTAACCCTATCAAGAGCCAATAAATCTGTCAGGTTGTTTAATCATGTAGTTGAAAATTTATCAAAAGGTCAACAACCAGATAAAGAATTTATATCTAAAGTTGGTTATCTTTATAGAACTACTGCAGTCTATGGATCTGGTAAATTTGGTTTAGCTGATAGATTTAGGATTAAAAATAGGGATGAAATTTGTGGGCCATTTAGACTAGAGATGATGTTGGTTTATTTGGTTAGACAATTTACATTTGACCAAGTTAATCATATTGCCAAAAGTATAAGTCCGAAGAACGCTGTTGAACTAGATAACAACATTAGCAGAGCTCTAGGCATAGGAAATTCTACAGGACTTGGCATGGCACCATTTATAGTAAACCATCCTACTCTACTTAATAACTGGATAACTGCTAGAGAAACAGTTTTAAAAAAAATAAGAGAAATAGAAAAAGTTTCTAAAAATGATTTAGATATTTTTTATCAGTGTTTAATTAAATCACTAAAAAATATCACGAGCTGGCATACTGACAGTGAATTTCAAAAAGAAAAAATTAAAAATTTAATATTTGATTTAAAAAAATTTATAAAATTTATGAAAGATGAGTTTAAATTTGAAAATTCTTATCAATTTAATAATATTTATATGTGGGCTGAGGAGAATTTAAATGATGAATGTATTGAGTATATTGTTTCTATGATGATGGAGCCATATGATAAAATAGTAGATCCTTTAGTATCTAAAATGAGTTCAAATGAAGAAAAATACTTCAATATTCCTGTTGAAAGAACTATTGAGGATTTAAGAAATATAATTGAAAAGAATTACTCTGAAATTTTGAAAATTGATTTTAGTAAGGAAGAAAATAATAAAAATTTTTGGTTTATTTCAAAAAATAAAGAGGAGCCAAGAATAGGGGATAGGTATATCGATAACGGATCAAATTTAGAACAACCACTTGCAATCGCAAGAGATATCAAAAAGCTTTATGAAATAGTATTCACAAAAAAAAATAGTTCCAAAATTGGAAAATTTTTATTGGATAATAATCATTTAAGACATGTAGTAAGAAGAGTATTTATTTCTGAAAAATGTCCTTATGCAGAAATTCAAGATAATACAATTGGTTCTAAATTAATGCCTATTGATATGTTAAGGCTTAAGTTGTCTTTTTTTGGTGCAATAAAATTTGATCCTAGATCAGATAAGTGGTTACGTATTTGCATGTTTCAAGGCGCACCTTTGCCATCAGAACTCTTAAATTTTGATAATTATTGGATGTATAATTAATTTCGTATGAGAAGTTATAGCGAAATAGAAACTACAATTAAAAGAGCAACTAAGGCTAAAGGTTTTTCATGGGGTATTTCTGAGGAAGTTGGAAAAAATATAAGATTAATTGAAATGTTTGGTTTGCCAGGACTTAAAAATCTTAACCAATACTTTAAAATTTATAATATTAGTAACTTTGAAAATATTGGAGAAATTTCATCTACAAATACAGCAAAAGGATATTATTGTCCTATACTTTGTGGGTTAAATTTTTATGATCAATCACCTGTAATTTTAAAATTTAATGAAATTGAAATTAATAAAATAGCTTTTCCTCTTATATTTTTATCTTTTTTGAGTAGGGCGTCAGAGATTATTGGTAAAAGAATATTCTTAAAAATGGACAATAAAGAGTTTTTGTTTAATTTTAATGAATCTATTTATTCTAATTATTTAAGTGGAGATATTTTAGAAAAATCAGACAAAATAAATATTAAATTTTTAGATAATAAAAATAACTTCTCAGAGGATGATTGGTTAGAAATGCATAAACTTTCAATTAAAACTTATGTTGAGGAAAGCGAGGAGTCTAAATCAAGAACTGCAGGGGCTGGTTTAACAGATAATGACTGATAAAAAAAAAGATGATTTTTTGGAGAAAAATTTAAAAGATTTAGACGAGATTTGTGAAGAATGTCATAAAGAAGATGAAAGCGTTACGCAAAATTTAATTATGACAGGATACAAATTGTGTAAATCTTGTAGAACCTCAAAGACTGTATTTCCTCTTTAACTTATATTGCTGACTGGGATTGAATTCATTCTATTTATAATGAATGTTATTGAGAGAAAAGCGATTATAAGAAAAGATAAAAACACTACTCCAAAAGATTTAAGGTTAGACTTTAAATTCAATATTTGCTTTGTAGATATAATTAAAGAAGCAAATATCCAAAACTGTGTAAGAAAAATTATAGGCAAAACTAAGTCTGGTGTAACTGCAAAAAATCTTATTAAACCTGGTGCGTGAGCATATCCTACCGCAATTAAAACTTTTTTAAACGGCACCTTACTCCCTTTATCTGGAAAAATTTTCACACCTATCACAAATATAAAAATTGCCCAAACAAACCATGTTAGAAGAGCCGTTAATCCAGATATACCAACTGAAGTTTTTATAATTGAATTTGCTGCTACAGCTCCTGCAACTCCATCAAGTATCATTACAAGACCAGCAAAATAGATTGCAGCTTCTCCAAAATACTTATTATCTTTGTATAAACTTCTATCTAACTTTAATGATTTAAAAAAAATTTCTAAAAATTGTGCTAACATTGATATTGAGGAGGAGTTTTACTCCTCCCTTTTAATTTTAACCTTTTACAACTTCTCTAGTATTTGCGTTGTAAGACTCTTTAAATGGTATATCAACTATTACAGCATTTACTGGTTTACCTGGAGTTTCGGAATATTTTTCAGGTAAATGCACCTTAAATTTAGATCCTACTTTTCCTTTTGGAAAGCCATTTGCGTTCAATGTTCCATCAAAAGGCACATATCCCATTGCAATATTTTGTTTTTTTTCAGGGTGATACCAAGGCGAAGTAATAAACCCAATTGGCTCTCCACCACCTTCATCTGAAATTAACCAAAAATCAGGAGCGTATTCCTCAATTGGCTTTCCACCTAACTCTAGTCCAACTAGTTGAAGTTTATAAGGTTTATGTCCAGCTTTTAAATCAGCTTTCATTTTTTCAAGAGCTTTTTTTCCAACATAGTCAGCTTTTTTATTCCATTCACCTTTTCCGGATAATGAAACTTGATAACCTAAATTACATTGGAATGGATTATGTTGATTATCCATATCTTGCCCCCAAGAAAGAATTCCAGCTTGAATTCTTCTATGGTGAGCTGGAGCAATCACCATTAAACTATGTTTTTTACCCGCTTCAAGAACAGCATTCCACATATCTTCAGCGTATAAAGTGCATTCTCTCAAATATATCTCATAACCTGCTTCACCTGAGAATCCTGATTGAGAAATTACACAGCTTCTTCCACCAACTTTAGCTTCAGCTAAACCGTAGAAGGGCATGTTATCAAAATCAACTTGATCTCCACATAAGTCTTTCATTAACGCTTTAGATTTTGGTCCTTGAATTTGAACAGGACTTACATCTATTTCATCAATTTCTACGTTAAATCTTTCATCAGCATTTACACCTTGTAAATAAAGACCTATGTCACTATCAGATAAACTAAACCAAAATTCGTCTTTTGATATTCTTAAAAGTATAGGATCATTTAATACGCCGCCATATGCATTACAAAGTATTACATATCTTGCTCTCATTGGAGAAATTTTTGTAGCATCTCTTGTAATTACATAGTCTACAAATTTTTCTGCATCAGGACCCTTTACTCTAATTTGTCTTTCAACAGCAACATTCCACATTGTTACATGATTAACAATTGCATCATACTCAACCATTGCACCTCCATCTTCAGGTTTTACATAGCCTCTTGGATGGTAAATACGATTATATACAGTTGCTCTCCAACAACCAGCTTGCATTGACAAATGCCAGTATGGTGATTTTCTTACACGTGTTGAAATTAACATTTCAACTTTTGTTGGTCCGCTTTGTCTTAAATTATAAGGCACTTTTCTATCAGATTGATCTACTGATGTTACGTGTCTTAGCTTACTATAGTCAAATTCTTTAGACATAGTTATTCTCCTTCAACCACTTGTTTGTTTCCTTCAAGCCGCCGAATGTATAAATGTGAAAATAATCAGTATGCGATTTAACTTTCCCAATTAGATCATTAGGGTCTTTAGGTTTCAATAAATCTAATGCCTTAGTAAAATTAGATTTAAGAAAGTTAATGGAATTTTTTGCCCCTACAATATTTGCAAACTTTATTAAGCTTGAAATTTTCATGGGCCCAGTTATTCCAACATGAACTGGTATCGTTTGTTTAGAAATGAAATCAACGATAGGCTGAGAATCTAATAACCATTGGGTTACAATATAATCAGCGTAAGGCTTTTTATCTATCATTGCTTTTTCTAATTCTGAATCGGATATATCAGGACTACCCTCTGGATGTCCAGCAATTCCAATCTTAATTCCATCAAATAATCCTGTCTCTAATATTTGATATGAGCTGTCAAATTTTCCAACTGGGTCTCTACTTCCACCTATAGCCAATATCTGTTTCACACCTAAATCTTTACATCTCGAAATGTAGTCTTTAAGTTCTTCTTCATTATTTATTGATCTAGCTGGGAAGTGGGGTACTGGATTAAATCCTTTCTTAACCAAGTCACCAGATTTATCCGCAGTTTCTTTATAATCTCCTCCAGGTAGCATAGTCACATAAACATCTTTAACTTCAGGTAAAGTATCAAGATCTGTGTGAGGTCCAATTTCTAATGAAAAATTCATTTTTGAATAATTATTTATTTTAAAATGTCTGTCTAGAAAAATCGTAAGCTAAAATGTCAGAGCTATTTTTTCTGGCCTCTGTGCCTTTGAATTCTCTCACCATATTTCTGAGTTACCCTATCAAAGATAATTGCTAAAGCAACTATGGCTAGCCCATTCATCATTCCAAGTGCTAAATACTGATTTGAAATTGCTTGTAAAATAGGTACTCCAAGACCTTTTACCCCAATCATAGATGCAATAACTACCATGGCTAAAGCCATCATAATTGTTTGGTTAATACCTGCAAAAATAGTTGGTAGAGAAAGAGGTATTTGAACTGATTTTAACTTCTGCATAGGTGTTGCACCAAATGCTTCACTTGCCTCAAGTGTTTCTTTATCTACTTCTCTAATCCCAAGATTTGTTAGCCTGACTACTGGAGGTAAAGCATAAATACAAACTGCCAATAAACCAGGGACTTTTCCGATACCCAAAAGCATAATTATTGGAATTAGATACACAAAACTTGGAATCGTTTGCATCATGTCCAATACGGGTAGAATAGTTTTTTCTGCTCTACTTGATTTTGACATTAATACTCCAATAGGTATTCCAACAACAATACAGACAAGTGTAGAAACAGAAATTATAGCAACAGTTGCCATACAATTTTTCCACATCCCAAAATAACCTATAATTAGAAAACAAATTACAGTTCCTATAACCAGCTTAATACTTCTTGAACCAATCCAAGCCAACAGAGCAAATGCTCCTATGACTAAAGGCCAAGGACTATTTACTAATAACTTTTCTAACCAAATTAAAAAATATAGTAGTGGATCAAAAAAACTTTCTATTCCATCTCCATAAGCTCTTGAAAAATCTTTAAAACTTAAATCAATACCCTTTTTCAGCTCCCTAAGAGCTGTTCTATCCATTACAGGTATCGAATTTAAGAAATCCATTTTTTTAACTGAACCCGTTATAAACGGGTTCAGTAATATTTACACTAATTATAGTGCTTTTTTTATTTTTGCAGCAGCTTCACTTGAAACCCACTTAGACCAAACATCTTCTTGGTTTGTTAGGAATTCAATTGCAGCATCAGCACCCTCTGCTTGGTTTTCACCCATCCAAACTAACATACTGTTCATTACTGGACCTGGATAAGTTCTTTTTTTGAAATAATCCATACCAGCACTTCCAGCTGTATTTTTGAAATTGTCAGTTACGATTGTGTAAACTTCAGATTTTGTCCATGAAGTTGCTTTAGGGTCTCCACATTCTTGTTCTGGTAAAACTATACATTTATCCCAGTTATCTTTTCCACCCCAAGCTCCCATGTCCACAGCTCTCATATCATATTTACCAATGATAGCTGTTGGTGACCAATAGTAACCAAACCAGTTTTCACCTCTTTCAGCAGCTTTAGCAATTGATCCATCTAATCCTGCAGCAGAACCTGTTTCAACAATAGCCCAACCTTTTGCTTCCATGTCAAAAGCTTTGTAAAGATTTCTATTACTTAGTTCACAGTTCCATCCTGGAGGACAAATATGAAACCCACCTTTTGATGGATCCTCTGGATGAGGAAATAGATCCGGTCTTGCCAAAATTGCTTCAGCAGTTGTAAGTTCAGGATGTTTTTCTAAAGTAGCAGGTAACACCCACCATCCTTCACCTAAACCAGTAATAGGTGCTTTATTAAGTGAGTGCATTCTTCCTTCATCAACTGCTTTATTTAAAGCAATGATTGCAGCGTTAGCCCAAAATTCTGGGGCTACATCTGGTTCACCTTTTTCTTGCATAGATGCAAAAGTTGGCTGAGTTGCACCAGGTACAAGCTCAACATTACATCCATAACCTTCTTCTAATATGATTTTGTCAACTTCAGCCATGAAGTTTGCAGAAGCCCAGTTCATATTAGCAATACTAATGTCTCCACATTTTGCATTAGCAACATTACCGAAAGATGTAACGCCTAAAACAAATAATGCAGAAAGTAAGATTCTTTTTAATTTCATTATTTCTCCTAATTAATTAATTATAAATCATCAGAACATATAGATGGAAAAATTGCAAACTAGTTTCAACTTTGAGTTGTGTTAAAATTGTCTTTAAACTCTCTTTATTTAGAAATAAATTATTAAATAAATATGAATAAAAATTTATTATCAAGATTAGATGAGGGTCCCGTTATATTCGCAGAGGGATATTTATTTGCGATGGAAAGGAGAGGATATCTTTCTGCAGGTCCATTTGTGCCAGAAGTAGTGCTAGAACATCCTGATGTAGTTACACAATTACATAGAGAATTTATTAGAGCTGGTTCAGATATTGTTCAAGCTTTCACCTATTATGGACATAGAGAGAAATTAAGAATTATTGGAAAAGAACATTTGCTAGAGCCGATGCAAAAAAATGCACTTAAAATTGCAAAGGATGCTGCGAAAGAATTTAAAGATTTAGATTTAATGGTTTGTGGAGATGTTGCTAATACAAATATTTTTGATCCAAAAGACAAAAACTCATTCAAAGAATGTCAAAAGATGTACGAAGAGCAAGTGCTTTGGGCAAAAGAGGCAGGAGTTGACTTTGTAGTCGCAGAAACAATTAATTGGGTAGATGAAATGAAGATAGCTTTAAAAGCAATTAAGGATGAAGGTTTGATTGCAGTTGCCAATTATGCAATACCTCGTGGTGATTTGACAAGAGATGGCCACACTGCTGAAGATGCATGTAAAATAATTGAAGATCTTGGTGCTGATGTTGTTGGTTTGAATTGTTACAGAGGTCCAGAAATGACCATGAAACTTTTAAAAAAAATAAGAAAAAAAGTTTCCTGTCATGTTGCAGGTCTTCCTGTTCCATATAGAACAACAGAGGAAGAACCAGGATTTTTGAATCAAACAGATCACGGATGTGACTGCATTCCTGGAGGAAATGCATTCCCTGTTGCTCTAGATAATTTATATTGTAACAGATTTGAAATGGCTGAATTTGCAAAAGAATGTCTTAAAGAAAAAATTAATTTAATCGGTATTTGTTGTGGTGCTGAAGCTCATCATGTTAGAGAAATGGCTGTTGCAGTTGGTAAAAAACCAATTGCCATGAAGTACATGCCAGATATGACTAAACATTTTCACCATGGGACAGACAAGACATTGAAAGACGTCAATAAACAAATAAAATACTAACATGCAAAATCATGCAAAAGTAGTCATCATAGGTGGCGGCGTAGTAGGCTGTTCCATTCTTTATCATTTATCAAAGTTTGGTTTAAAAGATTGTATTCTTCTTGAAAGAAATGAACTCACATCTGGATCCTCTTGGCATGCAGCTGGAAATGTACATGTGATTTCATCTGACCCAAATATTTCTAGAATGATGGCTTATACAATCGGATTGTACAAAGAAATTGAAAAAGAGTCTGGCCATTCAGTTGGATTCAAATCAAGTGGGGGATTTTATTTGGCTTCAAATGATGTTTGGGCTGATTATTTAAAAAGAGAGAGGTCTAAAGCAAGATATATGGGTCTTGACCAAGAGTTTGTTTCTTTAGAGGAAGTAAAAAAGAAAAATCCTTTAATTGATCCATCAAGATACCTTCTAGCATTGTGGGATCCAATTGATGGGGAAGTAGACCCATCAGGTGTGACTTATGCTTTTGCTAAAGCAGCAAAAGTTCATGGTGGAAAATATTATACACATACAGTTGTAAAAGACACAAAACAAAAAGAGGATGGAAGTTGGGATGTGATAACTGACAAGGGCAATATAAAAGCTGAAATAGTTATTAACGCTGGAGGTTTATGGGCAAGAGAAGTTGGACAGCTTGCAGGAATTAATCTACCAGTTCAACCAATGGAGCATCATTACTTAATCACTGAAGCTATTCCAGAAATTGAAGCAATGGGTGATCAAAGAATTCCTATTGGAACTGATTTTGAAGGTAACATTTATTTTAGACAAGAAGGAAAGGGAATGCTTCTTGGAACTTATGAACCAAAATCAACACCATGGAAGGTTGAAGGAACACCTATGAATTTTGGTCATGAGTTATTAGAACCAAAACTAGATAATATTCAAGATAGATTAGCAATAGGTTTTGAAAGAATGCCAGCGTTAGAAAAGGCAGGAATTAAAAATATTGTAAATGGGCCTTTTACTTTTGGACCTGATGGATCACCATTAATTGGTCCTGTTCCCGGAATGAAAAATTATTGGGTAGCAGTGGGTGTAATGGCTGGTTTTTGTCAAGGAGGAGGAGTTGGAAAATGTATTGCTGAATGGATAATTGACGGAGAACCATCAATAGATGTTTGGGCAATGGATGTTGCAAGATTTGGAGATTATGCATCACCTCAATACGGAACAATTAAATCTTCTGAAAATTATGAACGAAGATTTATTATGACATTTCCAAATGAAACTTTACCAAAAGGAAGAAAACAAAAAACAACAGCTCTTTATGATCGGTTTGTAGAACAAGGAGCGGTTATGGGAGACAGCTTTGGTTTAGAAAATGTTTTGTGGTTTGCAAATGATAAAAAAGATGCATACGAAGAGCCAACTATAAAAAGATCTAGATCGCATAATTATGTCTCCAAAGAAGTTATTAATGTAAGAGAAAATGTTGGTTTTATTGAAGTTGCTAATTTTTCAAAACATCAATTTAAAGGAAAAGATGCAAGAAAATTTTTAGATCATATTATGGCAGGTAAGCTTCCAAATCCTGGAAGAATATCGTTATCTCCAATGTTATCTTATAGAGGAAAATTATGTGGCGATCTTACAGTTTCATGCCTTGATGAAAACGAATTTATGGTTTTTGGTTCAGGTGCAGCTCAAGAAATGCATAGACGTTGGTTTGAAAGCCATTTAGATAAATTTAATGTTGAATATAAAAATAGATCAGATGAATTTCATGGAATATCTATAGCAGGACCTAATTCGAGAAAAGTTTTAGAAAAAATAGTTAGAGACGATGTATCTAATGAAAAATTTAGATTTAGAGACTCAAGAAGAATGTTTGTTGGAGGTGTTCCAGCAATTATAAACCGAATTTCATTCACGGGTGAACTTGGTTATGAAATATATGTTGCGCCACATTTCCAAATTAAACTTTATGAGGAGTTAATGGAGGCGGGAAAAGAATTTGGTATTAAACCTTTTGGTGGAAGAGCTTTAATGTCTATGAGACTAGAGAAAAATTGGGGTGCGTGGACTTTAGACTATCGACCTGATTTTACTGCTAAAGAAACTGGATTAGAAAGTTTCATTAATTGGAACAAAGAATTTATTGGTAAAGAAAAAGCTAAACAAGACAATAGCTCGAATAGATTAGTTCCTTTAATAATTCAAACAAACGACATAGATGTCACAAACAATGAAGCAGTAATGAAGGGAGATAATAGCATTGGGTATATAACTTCAGGTGGATTTGCTCATTTTGTAAATAAAAGTGTTGCTTTTTCATATCTAGATCAAAAAAATTTATCATCTGAAGATGGAATACAAGTAGAAATTAATGGTGATTTATTCAATTGTTCAATTATCAAAGAACCACTTTATGATCCAAGTGGAGAAAAAATGAGAGGGTAATGGCCCAAAAAGATGTAGGTAACAAAGTTCCAATTTATAAACTAAAAGAAACAAAAGAGGTGATGGATTTTTATGACGAATGGGGTTTGGATAATAAATATGATAAAGATATGGTTGAATGGAATTATACTGGCCCAAAGGAAACAGCAGAAGTTTTCAATAAACATCAAAAAGAAAAAGATATTAATATTTATGATGCTGGATGTGGAACTGGATTGGTTGGTGTAGAATTGAAAAAGTATGGTTTCACTAATTTTTTTGGTGCCGATCTATCTCAAAAACTTTTAGATTTGGTTCCAAATAACCTTTATAAAAAATTAGATAAAGTAGATTTAAATAAACCAATCAAGGAAAAGGATGATCAATATGATGCTTTAATGTGTGTGGGCACATTTACTTTTGGACATGTAAAACCACCTGCATTAGATGAGTTTATTAGAATTACTAAAAATAAAGGTCTAATTTGTTTCACTATTAACGAGGGAATATATGAGGAATATGGATTTGATAAAAAAATCAAACAATTAAAAAATGAAAATAAATGGAAAGAAATAGAGTTTTTTAAATCTGATTATATTGCTAGTAAAGATGTAAATGCATGGCTTGGTCTATATGAAGTGACAAAATAAAATGTCAGCAATTTATAAAATTATAGATAAAAAAAAATTAGATATAGTTAAGAAACCAATTTCAAAAGCACATGGACTCCCCAACGAATGTTATACAAGTAAAGATTATACTTTAATAGAAAGAGAGAAAATATTTGAAAATAAATGGACTGTAATAGGAGTAGCAAGTTCTTTGCCAAATATAGGTGATGTAAAACCATTTAACTTGTTAGGACTGCCATTATTTTTAGTAAGGAATAAAAAAAATCAGATAAAAGTTTTTCATAACGTCTGTAGTCATAGAGGAGTAAAGTTAGTTAACAAAAAAGGTAATATTAGAAATGTTATTAGATGTCCTTATCATTCATGGTCATACACATCAGATGGAAAGCTAATTGCAACACCTCATATAGGTGGGATGAACCAACATATTAGCCCGAAATTTAAAAAAGATAAAAATAATTTAAAAGAAATAAGATCATATGTTTGGTTAGATTTAATTTTTATTAATATAGGCAACAACGAAATTCCATTTGAAAAATATATTAAACCATTAAGTGATAGGTGGGCTAAATTTTGGAAAATAAAAGATAGGAAATTAATTAATCATGCAAATGATTTTGGTTATTTTAAATTAAATGCAAAATGTAATTGGAAATTTGCAATTGAAAATTATTGTGAAAGTTATCATTTGCCATGGGTTCATCCGGGTTTAAATTCATATTCAAAAATAGAAGATCACTATCATATTCAAGGATTACCAAATCGCTTTGCAGGCCAAGGCACAGTTGTTTATAATCCAAAATTTAAAGGTAAGAAAAAATTTCCTTGCTTTCCTAACTGGCCCAAAGAAAAAGAAAATATTGCAGAGTATGTGGCTTTATTTCCCAATGTCATGTTAGGTATCCATAAAGATCATTTCTACGCATATTGGTTAGAACCTATTAGTCATAAAAAAACTTTTGAGCATATGGAAATATATTATGTGGGTGAAAAAGCCTCAAAATCATTAGAATTTAAATCATTAAGAAAACAAAATCATAAATTGTGGGAAGATATTCAAAAAGAAGATGTAGGTATAATTCAAAGAATGCAATTAGGCCGCAATTCTCATGCATATAATGGTGGAAATTTTTCCCCTGATATGGATAATCCAACACATCAATTTCATAAATGGGTAGCAATTAACATTGTTTAGAAAGTGCGGAATATATGTATAGACCTTTGCCAGATGGACTTACGATAAAGAGTTCTCCAATTGAAGGCTTAGGATTATTTGCAACAAAAGAAATAAAAGCGAATACTTTTATTGGAATTACTCACATAAGAGACGAACAATTTGAAAATAAATATATCAGAACCCCATTAGGCGGTTTTTATAATCATTCTGATAATCCCACAGTTCAAAGAATGGTATCTAATAATTTACCTACATTAAAATTTGGTGATCCAATTGATCCTACCGCAAAAGCAAAAAAATTTAACGAAAATGATGATAATTTAGAAAACATGTATTATAATTTAAGAGAGAAACCAGACGCAAAATATTTTTTTATGGTTTCAATAAAAGATTTGAGACCCGGAGATGAACTTTGTGCAAATTATAATTTATACACCTATCCAAAAACAGGAGTTGGTGTACAGATGTTATAGAGATGAAGTTTAACAGAAAAATTCTTTCAGAAAACCAACCAATTAAGAAATATATTTCAAAAAAAAGATTAAGAGAAGATGAAATAGATTTTGACGAACTTAGATCTTATAGACTTGACAGATTAAGAAATGAATTAAAGAAAAATAATATAGAGGCATGTATTTTATTTGATCCAGTAAATGTAAGGTATGCATTAGATACTGTGAATATGAGTGTTTATAATATGCATAATCTTACAAGATATTGTTTTATCTCTGTTGATGGTCCAACAATATTATATGAATATTTTAACTGTGAAATATTATCTAAAGGTCTCAATTTAATAGATGAAATAAGACCAGCAATTACTTGGGATTATTTTAGCAATGGTGACCAATCAGAGTTGCAACTTAAAAAATGGGTCAATGAAGTAAATGATTTATCTAACTCTTATTTTAAAAGTAAAAAAATCGCAATTGATGTAATCAATGGTCCAGCCGTAAATGAGCTTAATAAAAAAGGAATTCAAGTTTTAGAAGCGAAAAAAATACTTGAACAGGCTAGAGTTATTAAATCGTCTGAAGAAATTAAATGCATGCGAGCAGCTTTAGATGTTGCTGATATTGGAATAATTAAAATGAGAGATTATTTGAAATCAGGAATTACTGAAGATGAGTTATGGTCGATTTTACATAAAACGAACATTGAAAATGGTGGAGAGTGGATAGAGTGTAGAATATTATCTTCAGGCTCTAGAACCAATCCTTGGATGCAAGAAAGTAGTAATAAGATTATTCAAGATGGTGAGATCGTATCCTTTGATACAGATATGGTAGGCCCTTATGGATATTGTGCAGATATTTCTAGAGCTTTTGTTTGTGGAAATAAATTTAATGAACATCAAAAAAAAATTTATTCAACAGCAGTTGAGCAGATTGACTATAATTCAAGATTAATTAAAGATGGAGTATCATTTAGAGAATTTACTGAAAAGGCATGGATACTTCCTGAAAAATATTACGGAAATAGATATTCAGTCATGCTTCATGGAATAGGTTTATGTGATGAGTGGCCAGCAATTAGATATCCGACTGATGGTGGAGAAAGAAGCGGTATATTTCAAAAAAATATGACAATTACCCTAGAAAGTTATATCGGCGAAGTTGGAGGTCATGAGGGAGTGAAATTAGAACAACAATATTTAGTTGGCGAAAATGGATTAGAATTAATGTCTCATCATCCTTTAGAACAAATTTAATGAAAATAATTTTAATTATGGGTTTGCCCGGAGCTGGCAAAACAACATTGGCAGAAGAACTTGCTCCAAAACTTAATGCAAAAAGATTAAATGCTGACGAAGTTAGAAAAGAAGCAAATGATTGGGATTTTTCTGAAGAGGGAAGAAAAAGACAAGCTAAAAGAATGGCAGACTTTGCTTTAAAGCTAAAAAATCAAGGAAATTATGTTGTGGCAGATTTTATTTGCCCAACACCAGCAGCAAGAAGTTTATTCCCAGCAGATTTTGTTATTTGGGTAGATACGATTAAAGAAGGAAGATTTGACGATACTAATCAAATGTTTATTAAACCTGAAAAATATGATTTTCATGTAACTACTCAAGATGCTAAGGTTTGGGCAGATAAAATAATTAAGGAGATATCATAATGAGTTATGAATGGGATAATAAAAAACCAACAGCACAAATGCTTGGAAGATGGCAACCATTTCATGAAGGTCACTATACTTTATTTAAAGAGATCATCAAAAAGACTGGACAAGTGTGTATTCAAGTAAGAGACGTTCAAGGAGTTGATGACAATCCATTCGACTTTGAAACAGTAAAAAAAAATATTGAAAATAAATTAAATCCTGAATTTGAAGGAAGATTTAAAATAATGATGGTGCCAAATATTACAAATATTTGTTACGGGAGAGGAGTTGGTTACAAAATTGAGGAGATAGTATTATCTGAAGAAATACAAAAAATTTCTGCTACAAAAATTAGAGCTAAAATGCGTGAAGATGGTGAGTTAAAATAACTTCAATATGAATGTAAAAACAAGAAAATTAGGAAACGGAATTACAAATGTAATAATTAATGATCCTAAAACTTATAATTCACTTTCATTTAAAACTTTAAGAGATCTTTTGAATACTTTTACTCGATTAGATAAGGATGATGATACAAGAGTAATAATATTAGAGGGATCAGGCAAAGGATTTAGTGCTGGTCATAATCTTAAAGAGGTTGGTGGAATTAAAAATAGATCAAATCACTTAAAATTGTTTAATCTTTGCTCAAAATTAATGATGAAAATTGTTGAAGGAAATAAACCTGTTATTGCAAAAGTGCATGGTGCAGCTTATGCAGCTGGATGTCAGTTAGCTGCAAGTTGTGACCTAGCTTACAGCACAACAAATTCTACCTTTGCAACACCAGGAGTAAATATTGGACTTTTTTGCAGCACTCCAATGGTTGCTGTAAGTAGAAAAGTAACTCGTAAAATCATGATGAAGATGCTTCTGACTGGAGATCCAATAAACGCAAAATACGCTAAGGAAATTGGTTTGATCAATGATTGTTTTTCTAACAAAAAACTAAATGCAGAAGTTTTAAAAATTGCAAAAAAAATTTCTTCAAAATCAAATTTAACAATCAAAATTGGAAAACAAGCATTTTATAAACAATTAGAGATGCCTCTGGGAGATGCTTATAAGTTTACAAGTAAAATGATGACTGTAAATATGGCTTCGCAAGATGCAAAAGAGGGAATATCAGCTTTTTTACAAAAAAGAAAACCTAGTTGGAAAAATAAATAATATTTATTCAGAAAGAAAATAATGAACGATAATGAAATTAAATCTATTTTAAGAAAATCAAAAACCATAGCTATGATTGGAGTGAGCTCTGAAAAAAAAGGAGAGGATAGAAAAAATCTTAAGAGAAAACCAGCAAATGTTGTTATGAAATATATGCAAAATTTTGGTTATAAAGTTATTCCTATTAACCCTTTTGCAGTTGGTGAGATTATAAATGGGGAACAAATGATCGAAAGTTTAGATAAGATAAAGGAAGAAATAGATATAGTTGATGTTTTTAGACCCTCAAAAGAGGCTGAAGGAATTGCAAAAGAAGCAATTAAAAAAGGAACAAAAGTTTTATGGTTACAATACGGAATTCACAGTGATGAGGCAAAAGTTTTAGCAGATAAAGAAAATATTCAATTTATTTCCAATAGATGTATTAAACAGGAGTATCAAAAACTTTTTCAAAAATCTAATCCAGTTTTTCCAGTGCTCAAAGATTAATGAAAAAAGTATTTTTGGTATATGGGCATTATAACGATAAATCTTTTAATTCTGCTATAAAAGATAATTTCATAAAATCTGCTAGAGAAAATGGTCATTTAGTTGAATGTATAGATTTATATAAAGAAAAATTTGATCCAGTATATGCTGGCGAAAATGCTGATGATATTGTTTTGGATCACAGAAGAAAAATTGATGATTCTGATTTAATTGTTCTAGTTGCTCCTATATGGAATTATAGAATGCCTGCTATTGTAGAAGGTTGGATCGATAAGGTTTTAGCGCCACCCTGGGCTTTTTCATTTAAGAAACTTTTCGGTAATTATGGATATGCCGTTGGTAAACTAAAAAGCAAAAAAGCTTTGATTTTTTGCACATATGGTTCACCCAGATTCTCAATTTCAGATTTTTTTTTAAATTTACCTCTTAGAAGAATTAAAAAAGGTATTTTTAACAAGTGTGGTATTTATGACATTACCTATAAACGATATTTTGCTGTACCATTTGTATCAAATGAAAAAAGAATTGAGTTTTTGGAAGATGTTAAAAATACAGCCAGACATTTATAGAATTTTTTTTGTATTTATATTTTTAATTTTTTCTACAAATGAATTAAAAGCTGAAATAAAAAAACCAAATCCAGATATTAAACCTAAAGAAGTAATTGAAATTCAGCTTAATGCATTAATGAAAAATGATATTCCAAGTAAAGATCATGGAATAATTCAAACATGGTTTTTTGCGCACCCCAACAATCAGAGAGTAACAGGACCTATTGAGAGATTTAAAAATATGATTAAAACAGATTCTTACTCAATGCTTTTAAACCATGAGAATTATGAAATTGTAGAAGTGTATAAATCAAAAGGTGTATCGACTTTTGAGGTAACTATTATGGATAAAGAAAAGAAGTATTATAAATTTAAATGGCAAGTTGAAAAATATGAGCTCGATGGATTTTTAAAAAATTGTTGGCTGACCACTGCGGTCTCTCAACCAATGCCGATGGGCTCATCTATCTAATGAAAAAGCCAAGTTTTCCAGTTAGAATTGCAATATTAATGGCTATTCTTTGCATCCCACCAATTGGCGCGACCCAAATTGGATGGTACTATTTTGGACAAAAGATGGGGGTAAATTTTGGTATGGTTGCAGGTGTGATTAGTGTGATAACTGCAGCTTATCTGATGTATCAAATGGGATGGAGAGATGACGATGACGACGATTATGACTATTAGAATTATGTTTTGTTTATAAGAAAAATTAGGTAGAAATCGCATGATGAAATCAAAAGCAAAAGTCGTAGTAGTTGGAGGAGGCGTTGTTGGTGTCAGCGCGCTTTATCATTTAGCAAAAAAAGGTTGGTCTGATGTTGTATTAGTTGAACGAAAAGAATTAACTTCAGGTTCCACATGGCATGCTGCGGGACTTCTTCCATTATTTAATATGAGTTATTCAGTAGGACAACTTCATAAGTATGCAGTCAATTTATATAAAAGTTTAGAAGAGGAAACCGGAAAAAATGTTGGATTTAGCGTTGTATCAAATATCAGATTAGCAAGCAATAAAGACAGGATGGATGAATACCACCAGTATGCGGGTGTTGCTAAAACAATCGGAGTAGATGTTAAATTTTTAACTCCAGAACAAGTTAAAGAAATTTGGCCATTATGTCATACAGATGATCTAGTTGGAGCAATACAACATCCTGAAGATGGCTACATTCAACCTGCTGATCTAACTCAAGCGTTAGCAACAGGGGCGAGAAATAGAGGGGCTGAGATATATAGAAATACAACAGTTTTAGCGATGAAACAAAATAAGGATGGTTGGATTGTTGAAACAGATAAAGGGTCAATAGAATGCGAACATGTAATTTCTTGCTCAGGAAACTTTGCTAGACAGACTGGAAAGATGGTAGGTTTAGATATTCCGGTAATACCTGTTGAACATCAATATATTGTAACAGAGCCACATCCAGAAATTCAAAAAAGAAAAAAAGATGGATTACCTGAGATGGGAGTATTAAGAGATAGTGATAGCAGATGGTATATGAGAGAAGAGGCTGGTGGTTTGATATTAGGCCCCTACGAGGATGGAGCTCCAGCATGTTATGTTGATGGCCCTTCTAAAGAGTCTGAATACGAGTTATTCCAAGAAGACTTAGATAGACTTGCACCACATATCGAAGGTGCAATACATAGAGTCCCTGCTTTTGGAGAAGTAGGAGTAAAAAAAGTTTACAACGGTGCAATCTGTTATACGCCTGATGGAAATCCTATTGTTGGACCAGCATGGGGTTTGAAAAATTTTTGGATAAATGAAGGTCACAGCTTTGGAATTACTGCTGCTGGTGGAGCAGGTTGGCAATTAGCAGAGTGGATTGTAGATGGAGAGCCAACAATAGATATGTTAGGTGTTGAACCGAGAAGATATGGGGACTATTGCTCAAAATCTTATCTTAAAGAGAAAAATGAAGAAGCTTACAGTCATGTTTTTATCACTCACTTTCCAGACGAAGAAAGACCAGCTGCCAGACCATTAAGAACAGCTCCTTGTTATGACAGAATGAAAAATCTTGGTGCAGTTTTCGGTCAAAAGTTTGGTTGGGAGCGACCTAATTTTTTTGCAACTGATGGGATGGAGCAAAAGGACGATTGGTCTTTTAGAAGATCAAATTGGTTCAAGGCTATTGAGAAAGAGTGCAAGAATGTAAAGGAAAATGTTGGTCTACTAGATATGACAGCATTTGCAAAATGTAGAATAAAAGGTCCTGGAGCTGAGGAATTTTTAGATAAGTTGGTCGCAAACAAACTTCCAAAAAAAATAGGAAGAATTAATTTATGTCATGCATTGAATACTAAAGGTGGTGTTCATTCAGAATTTACAATAATGAGAGAATCAGAAAACAGTTTTTATTTGGTTTCTGCTGGAGCATTTCAAAGGTTAGATCATGATTGGATATTAGGTTGGATGCCAAAAGATGGATCTGTTCAATTTGAAAATTTAACAAATAGTAAAGGTGTTCTAGTTGTATCAGGTCCAAAAGCAAGAGAGTTAATGCAGAGGGTGTCTAATGATGATTTTTCAAATGAAAATTTTAAATGGCTAAGTGCAAAACAAGTAGATGTAGGGTTTGCTCCAGTAAATGCAATGAGAGTAAATTTTGTAGGAGAGTTAGGCTGGGAACTACACCATCCAATTGAATATCAAAACCATATTTTTGATAAGTTGATGGATGCAGGGCAAGATTTAGGTTTAAAACCATATGGTATAAGAGCAATGAATAGTTTAAGAGTTGAAAAATCTTATAAATTGGTTGGTACAGAATTATCCATTGAATACTCACCATATGAAAGTGGTCTAGATAGATTTGTACATCCAAATAAAGGTAGTTTTATTGGTTTAGAGGCTTTGAATAAATGGAGAGAAAAAGGATTTGATAACAAACTTGTTACTTTAGAAGTTCATGAAACTAGTGATGCTGATGTGCTTGGAAATAACCCTATTTATGAAAACGGTAGTGTTGTTGGTAGAGCTACAGGAGGTGATTTTGGTTTTAGACTAGGAAAATCTATCGCACTAGGAATGGTTAAGCCAGAGCTAGCTAATATTGGACAAAAACTAAAGATTGATATACTTGGTAAGATGCATGAGGCAACAATTTTAGAAGAAAGTCCTTATGATACAGAAAATAAATTATTAAGAGCATAATGAAAATATTAGTCGCCGTAAAAAGGGTTATTGATTATAACGTTCAAATAAGAGTTAAAGAAGATGGTAGTGGAGTTGTGACGGACAATGTTAAAATGTCAACTAATCCACCTGATGATAATGCAATTGAGGAAGCTGTTAAAATTAAAGAGGCTGGAAAAGCTTCAGAAATAATAGCTGTAACAGTTGGAGAAGAAAAAGCACAAGAGACTGTTAGAAAAGCCCTAGCCGTTGGAGCGGATAGAGGAATTCATGTAAAAGTGGATAGTATACTAGAACCTCTTGCTGTGTCCAAAATACTTAAAAAGATAGTTGAAAAAGAAAATCCAGATTTAGTTTTCATGGGTAAACAAGCAATTGATGATGATTGTAACCAAACTGGTCAAATGTTGGCTGCACATTTAAACTGGCCTCAAGCTACTTTTGCTTCAAAAATTGAGGTTAAAGAAAATTCATTAAAAGTAACTAGAGAAGTCGATGAGGGTTTAGAAACTATTGAAGTTAATACACCTGCAATAGTGACATGTGACTTAAGACTAAATGAACCAAGATATGCATCACTACCAAATATTATGAAAGCTAAGAAAAAGCCTATTGAACAAATTAATGCGTCAGATCTAGGAGTTGATACTAATCCTAGAATAGAACATATTAAAATTGAAGAACCACCAAAAAGAAAAGCAGGTATAAAGGTTGCTAGTGTTGAGGAGTTAGTGCAAAAATTAAAAAATGAGGCTAAGGTAATATAATGTCAGTTTTATTGATAGCAGAGCATAACAATAAAGAAGTCAAATCATTTACTTTAAACGCAATTACAGCAGCATCTCAAATTGATCAAGACTTACATGTTTTATTAATTGGTCATAATGCAGATGACGTTGCAAAATCTATATCTGAGGTACCTTTGGTAAAAAAAGTACTTCATGTGGACAATGAAATTTATGAAAATTATATTGCTGAAAATTATACTTCAGCAATTTTAAAACATGCTGATAAATATTCTCATATAGTGTGTTCAGCAAATACCTTTGGAAAAAATCTAATGCCTAGAATTGCTGCATTATTAGATATTTCTCAAGTGAGTGATATAATAAAAGTAATTGCTCCAGATACATTCCTAAGACCAATTTATGCTGGTAATGCATTTGCTACTGTCAAAAGTAATGACGATAAAAAGTGTATAACAATAAGACCAACATCATTTGAGGCGGCTGAAAGCACAGGTGGGTCAGCAGAAATTGAGAAAGTGGATGCAGCAGATAAAACTGAAAATACAAAATTTGTAAACAGAGAGGAAATTAAATCAGATAGACCTGAATTAGGTACAGCTAGAATTGTAATTTCAGGTGGTAGAGGCTTGCAAAGCGGAGAAAATTTCAAATTAATAACTGATGTAGCGGATAAATTAAATGCTGCAATAGGAGCTTCAAGAGCTGCGGTTGATGCTGGATATATTACAAACGAACATCAAGTAGGACAAACAGGAAAAGTTGTTGTACCTGATCTTTATATAGCAGTTGGAATTTCTGGAGCCATTCAACATTTAGCAGGAATGAAAGAAAGTAAAGTTATTGTTGCTATAAATAAAGATGGTGAAGCACCTATTTTTAGTGTCGCAGATTACGGCCTAGAAGCTGATTTATTCGAAGCACTTCCTCAATTCTTAGAGGAACTGAACAAATTAAACACTATACAAAAATAACAAATACTGTAAGAAATTAGTATGTCCAGAGAAGTGATGGAATACGATGTAGTAATCGTAGGTGGCGGACCATCGGGACTTTCAACTGCAATAAAATTAAAGCAGTTAAATCCAGATATTAATGTCTGCCTTTTAGAAAAAGCATCTGAAATAGGTGCACATATTTTATCCGGGAACGTGTTTGAAACGCGAGCCTTAGATGAACTATTGCCAAATTGGAAAGATCTTAATCCACCAATTAAAACAAAGGTTAGTAAAGAAAAATTTTTATTTTTAGGAAAGACAAAAAAAATTAGTTGGCCAACTTGGTTATTACCTAAAGTACAACAAAATCATAACAATTATATTATTAGTCTAGCTAATCTATGCAGGTGGTTAGCTGAGCAAGCTGAAAATTTAGGAGTTGAAATATTCCCAGGTTTTCCTGCAAGTGAAGTTTTATATAATGAAGATGGTTCTGTTAAGGGTGTAGCAACTCAAGATATGGGTTTAGATAAAGAAGGAAATAAAAAAGATAGTTATGAACCAGGAATGGAACTTCACGCAAAAGTTACAGTTTTTGCAGAAGGGTGTAGAGGACATTTGGGTAAAGAATTAATCAAAAAATTTGATTTAGATAAAGGAAAAGATCCACAACAGTATGGAATAGGATTTAAAGAAATTTGGGAATTAAAAGAAGAAAATCACGACGAAGGTCTAGTGATGCATACTGCAGGTTGGCCATTAGATAATAATACTTATGGTGGAAGCTTTGTTTATCATGCTGAAAATAAACAAATATTTTTAGGATATGTCATTGGTCTTGATTATAAAAATCCACATCTTTCACCATTTGACGAATTTCAAAAGTTTAAAACTCATCCTGCGATTAGATCAATATTAGAAGGTGGTAAAAGAATATCATACGGAGCAAGAGCATTAATAGAGGGAGGTTTTCAAAGTCTACCTAAGATGTTTATGCCAGGTGCATTATTAGTTGGTTGTGATGCTGGTACATTAAATATGCCAAAAATTAAAGGATCACATACTGCAATGAAAAGTGGAATGATTGCAGCGGAAACTATTATTGATCACATAAAATCAAGCAAAGAATTATCTTATTATGAGGAAAAATTTAAAAAAAGTTGGGTTTATAAAGAGTTATATGAGGCTAGAAATGTTAAACCTAGCTTTAGTTGGGGTTTAATTCTTGGAATAATATTTACAGGGATTGATCAAATTTTATTTAAAGGAAGATTGCCATTCACACTTAAACATAAACATGCTGATCATGAAACTTTAAAACCAGCAAGTGAAATGCCAAAAATAGATTACCCAAAACCAGATAATGTTATTACATTTGATAAAACAAGTTCAGTTTATCTAACAGGAACTAATCATGCTGAAAATCAACCAGTACATCTTCAACTTAAAGACAAAGATTTACCAATAAAATATACTTTAGGTAAATACGATGAACCTGCACAAAGATATTGTCCAGTTGGAGTTTATGAAATTCAAAAAGAAAATGATGTTGAGAAATTTGTAATTAATTCTCAAAATTGTATTCATTGTAAAACTTGTGATATAAAAGAGCCATCACAAAATATTACATGGGTTACGCCTGAAGGTGGGGGTGGACCTAAGTACGGAAATATGTAATTAAGAAAGATCTATTGCAAATTTTTTTAAAGTTTCAATTGGCACTAACTTTAAAGTATTAACGTGAGTTTTTTTTAAATATATAGAACATCCAATTCCCGCCTCTAAAGCTCTCGCAACCCAACTGGCACATACACACCAGTTATCTCCATCTACCAATCCAGGAAAACCAAATTCAGGGTGAGGTGTTATCAAATCATTACCAGCCTCCTTACACCATTCTAAAAATTCGTCGTTAACTTTTACACAAACTGTGTGTAAACCACGATCGTTTTCATCTGTGTTACAACAACCGTCTCTGTACCAACCAGTTAATGGATTTTTTGAACATTCTTCAAGATCTTCACCAAGAACGTTTTTTTGAGCCTCACTCATTAAATTTTAGTAGGATTAGGTTGTCCTTTATAAACAACTTCTGGATCAAATTTTTTCTTTTCTTCTTCAAATTTCATTTCTACTTTACGTCCATTTTCAATTTTGCCTGTAGGTACTGATCTATAAAAACATGATCTGTAACCAACATGACAACTTGCACCATCACCAATATCTACAGTTATCCAAACTGCATCTTGATCATCGTCAATTCTTATTTCTTTTACTTTTTGAGTAAAGCCGCTAGTTTTTCCTTTATGCCAAATTTCTTTTCTAGACCTGCTCCAGTAGTGAGCTTCTTTTGTTTCTATTGTTAATTTTAAAGCTTCAACATTCATATAACCGTGCATTAGAATCTCTTTGGTTTCTGCACATGTTGTAACTACAGGAATTAAACCATCATTATCGAATTTTGGAGATAATAGGTTGCCTTCCTCTATATCAGCGACATTTTCTCTTTTTTTAAACATATATAAGCCGCAATATCTAACATATTATTGAATATATTAAATATTTTAAATTTAAGGATTTACTGTATAAAAAGGCGCTATGAAATTAGTAAAAGACACAGAGAATAAAAATTTAAAGACTAAACAAGTTTCAGATAAAGAAGCTGAAGAAGCTTTGATTAAGATATTAACTTGGATTGGTGAGGATCCAAATAGAGAAGGTTTGTTAGAAACACCAAAGAGAGTAATAAAAGCATATAAGGAATTTTTTAGTGGGTATAAAGAGGATGCTAATAAAGTTTTAGAAAAAACTTTTGGTGACGTTGAAGGATATAATGACATGGTAATTCAAAAGAATATATCTGTGCAAAGTCATTGCGAACATCATATGGTTCCAATATTGGGTATGGCACACGTTGCATACATACCAAAAGAAAGAGTTGTGGGACTAAGTAAGCTAGCAAGGGTTGTTGATGTATTTGCAAAAAGGTTGCAAACACAAGAAAGATTAACATTACAAATTGCTAAATCAATTATGACTGCTCTTGATGCTAAGGGTGTTGCAGTAACAATCGATGCAGCTCATCAATGTATGACTACTAGAGGGATAAAAAAAGAAAGAGCATCTACAGTTACTAATTACTTTTTAGGTCAATTTAAGGACGATCTTTCTATTCAGAATAGATACTTACGATTTATTAAAGATTAGAGTATAATTACACATGTCAGATACTTTCAAAGCCCTGGTTATAAACCAGGTGGGTGAAAATTTTTCTCAAGAAGTTAAAGAATTAAATTTTGATTTTTTAAAGGAAGGTGAAGTCTTAGTTAAAATACAATACTCAGATCTTAATTATAAGGATGCTTTGATTTTAAAAGATGGTGCAAAATTAGTTAAAGAGTTTCCAAGAATTCCTGGAATTGATTTCTCAGGTACAGTAGCAGAAAGCAAGTCAGATGAATTTAAAGAAGGTGATGAGGTAATACTTACTGGTTGTAGGGTTGGAGAATTATTTCATGGAGGATTCTCTCAATATGCAAGAGTTAAAAAAGAATTTCTGATAAAGAAACCTTCAGGTATTGATTTGAAGCAAGCAATGATGATGGGCACTGCAGGCTTTACAGCAATGTTGTGTGCATTTGCCGTTAAAGCAAAAGAAGAATTATTACTACAAAGTAAAGTGAACGATGTCCTTGTAACAGGTTCAACAGGTGGAGTAGGGATGGTTGCAGTAAATATTCTGTCAAAAATGGGATGTAATGTAACCGCAATCACAGGAAAACCTGAAAAAGCTGATTATTTAAAAGAATTAGGAGCAAAAACTGTTTTAGATCGTAAAGAATTTGAAGGTGAACCAAGATTAATTGGTAAAGGTACTTGGGATGGTGTTGTTGACACTGTTGGTGGAAATATTTTAGCAAACGCAATATCTCAAACAAGATTAAAAGGAATTGTAGCTGTTTGTGGTAATGCGAGTGGAACTAACAAATTAAATACTTCTGTTGTTCCTTTTTATATCAGAGCTGTAAAACTATGGGGCGTAGACTCAGTTAATGTAAGCAACAAAAGAAAAGAATTTGTATGGGGTGAAGTACCAAGTTTAGTAGATTTTAGTATTATAGAAAAATCAATTAAAATAGTTGGGCTTGAAGAACTATTGACTGTATTTCCGGAAATGCTTGAAGGAAAACTGAAAAATAGAATTCTAGTGGATGTAAATAAATAATGGATTGGGACAAATTAAAAATTTTTCATGCAGTAGCTGAAGCTGGTAGTTTTACAAGCGCTACTGTAATTTTAAATCTAAGCCAATCTGCAATTAGTAGACAAATTCAATCTTTAGAAGAAGATTTAAAAGTAAAGTTATTTGAAAGACATGCAAGAGGATTAACGCTCACAGAAAATGGTGAATATGTTTATAAAACTGCACATGAAGTTATTAGTAAACTAAAGGAGGTAGAAACAACTTTAGGAGATCAAAAACATAAACCAACTGGAAAACTAACAATTACAACTGTTAGAAGTTTTGGTACTCACTGGTTAACCCCAAGAATTCAAGAGTTTATGCAATTAAATCCAGAAATTGAAATAGAATTAATTTTTGACGATAAAGAGTTAGATTTAAGTACAAGACAAGCCGATATTGGAATATTTATGAGAAGACCAAAACAACTAAATTATATTCAAAGAAAACTAATGGATATAAATTACCATATATACGGCTCAAATAAATATCTAGAAAAACATGGTATGCCTAAATCTATAAATGATTTAAACAAGCATAACTTTATATCATTTGGTAGAGGAGCCCCATCGCCAGTGTTTAACCCAGATTGGGCATTAAAACTTGGTATAAAAGATAATAAAAAAAGAAAACCTGTTATGAAGGTAAATAGCGTTATGGGTTTACTGTTAGCAGTTGAAAGTGGAGTAGGCCTTGCGGCTCTTCCAGATTATTTAGTCTCATTATCGAGAAATGTTATTAAAGTTCTACCCAGCGTTGAAGGTCCAATTACAGAGGCTCATTTCGTTTTTCCAGAATCTTTAAAAAACGTTGCTAGAGTTACAACCTTCAGAAATTTTCTTTATAGTAAAATTTCTGAGTTTAAGTCATAAAAACCCTAAAAATCACATAAATTATATCTGCGACACTATTGAGATTGATAATCATTATCATTGCGAATAGTTCTCAAAATCATTATAAATACATTAACAATTAACATAGAGAGATAAATGAAAAAAATATCAATTTCAGCATTAATTCTATCATTATTTGTTTCAACTTTTGCGAAAGCAAATGAGGTGAATATATTCAATGCTAGACACTATAAAGCTGACGCAGAACTTTATAGCAAATTTACTGCAGCAACTGGAATTAAAGTAAATTTAATTAATGGTAAAGCTGGAGCTTTAGAGAAAAGAATGATCGAGGAAGGTGCAGACTCAGCTGCCGATCTTTACATCACAGCAGATGCAGGAAGATGTGGTGCTTTTAAAGCAAAAGGTATGACGCAAGCAGGACTTGTTTCACCAACTATCAAATCTTCAGTTCCAAAAAACTTTAGAACAACTCACTGGGTTGGCGTAGCTAAGAGAGCTAGAATAGTCTATTACGCTCCAGAAAGAGTAAGTGGAGCAGAATTATCTGGACTAACTTATGAAAGTCTGGCTGATCCTAAATGGAAAGGTAGAATTGCAATAAGAGCATCTAGCAATATTTACAATAAATCTTTAGTAGCATCATTAGTAAAAAATAATGGAAAAAAAGCTGCTAGAGAGTGGGCAAAAGGTGTTGTTGCCAATATGGCAAGAGATCCTAAAGGAAATGACAGAGCTCAGATTATGGCAGTTGCCGCAGGAGAAGCAGACATAGCAGTTGCAAACACATACTATTTAGCTTTGATGTTATCCGGGAACAAAGGTGCAGAACAACAAGCAGCAGCTAGAAAAGTAAAGGCATTTTTCCCTAATCAAAATGATAGAGGAACACATATGAATATTAGTTGTGCTGCTCTAGTTAAAGGTGCTCCAAATAAAGTTAATGCAATTGCACTTGTAGATTATTTGTTATCACCAGAAGCACAAGAACATTTCACTAATAATACTTTTGAGTTTCCGATGATTGCAGGTGTTTCACCAAACCCATTAGTAGTAAACAACTTAGGTTTAGATTTTAAACAAGATTTAACCACAAGCGTTGCTAGTTATGGAGCTAAGCAAGCGGATGCATTAGAAGTAATGACAGCTGCAGGTTGGAAATAACATTGAGGACTAAAAAAAAATTTATGTCTGATGTTAATTACAATAAATCAGCCAAGCCATGTATCCCATGTGCTGAGGAGTGTAAAAAAATTAATAACAGAATAAATAAAAGAAAGTTATCAGAGATAAATACTAAAGATTTTCCGCACATTCTAAAAGTATTCAATATCTGACCTTTTTTAATAAAAGTGCCTATGTATCTTTCGTAGGCACTTTTAAATTATTAAATTGAGACTATATTTAAAATTAAATTAAATTACTTTTATGAATTCAAACAAACTTAATATATGGTTTCTAAGCTCTTTATTAGTTTCATTACTTGTTATTATTCCAATTATAACCGTTTCAATTAGTTTTTTTGAAGAAACCTCTCGATATTTTGAAATTTTAAAATCCACTTTTCTATTTGAGTATATTCTTAATTCTTTATTGCTTTTGATTGGTGTTTTAATTTTAACTTTTATCTTGGGAGTAGGAGCATCATATTTAGTATCGTTTTATGAATTTCTTGGAGTTAATTTTTTTAAATGGGCTTTAATTTTATCTTTTGCAATTCCACCTTATATATATGCATATTCGTTATTTGCCTTCTTTGATAATTACGGAACAGCATTTACTATATTAAAGACCTTATTTGGTGAAGGCGAATTTAATCAACATATACCAAAATTTGACGGTATGTTTGGATTAATTTTATCAATTTCATTTTCACTTTACGCTTATGTTTACATATTAGGAAGATCTTCATTTTTATATCAATCACAAAACTTAATTGAACTTGGAAAAAACTTAGGTTTTTCCAAATTTAAATCTTTTTTTTTTATTATATTACCTGCTTCACGACCTGCAATTGTTGCAGGTCTATCTTTAGTTGCAATGGAAACATTGGCAGAATTTGGAGCCGTTGACTTTTTTTCAGTTAATACTCTTACAACAGGTATTTATAATGCATGGATAACATTTGATGATTTAGCTTTTGCAAATAGAATATCTTTCTTTCTACTATTATTCATATTTATTTTATTTTTAACAGAAAAACTATCTAGAAAAAAAGCAAAATATCATTTGGACTCTAGAGGTGGATTTAAACAAAAAGAAAAAATAAAACTCTCAGGTATAAATTCTTTTTTTGCTTTCTTGTTTTGTTTTCTATTATTTTTTTTTAGTTTTTTATTTCCATTAAGTCAAATGGTCTATTGGACAATTAAATTTCCAGAAAACTTTTTTGATGTAAATGTAATGAACCTTTTATTAAATACTTTATATTTAGTGACACTATCCAGTATTGTTTTAATATTTTTTGCATTGCTTTCAAATTATGGTAACCGTGTTTCAAAAAATAAAACTCTTAATTTTTTATCGACACTATCAATATCAGGATATGCAATACCAGGTGTAATATTAGCTGTAGCCTTTATAACTTTTATTGCATGGTTTGATAATAATATAATTAAATCTCTTGGTTTTTTATCTATTAAAAAAATATTTATTGGGTCAATCTTAGGATTAATAATTGTTTATTTCATTCGTTTTTATTCATTAGCATTTAATGGGATTAAATCTGGTTATGAAAAAATAAATTTTTCAGTTGATGAAAGTGCCTATCTACTTGGTTATTCAAAAAGAAAGACTTTTTTTAATATCCACATTCCATATTTAAGAAATTCACTTTTATTTGTAATTATACTAATTTCGCTAGAGATAATTAGAGAATTACCAATTACCTTAGTTTTAAGACCTTTTAATTTTGAAACATTTGCAACAACAGCATATATTTCTGCATCCGAGGACATGCTTGAGGCAGCAGCAGTACCATCATTATTTTTAATTTTAATTGCAGCTTTTTTTATTACAATATCTTCTAAATATATTTTAAAAGATAATAATGAGTAAAAATTTTTTAGAAATTAAAAATGTTGACTTTATAGTTAGTGGTCAAACCAAAGTAAAAAACGTCTCTTTTTCAATTCAAAATGAAGGCGATATAATTTGTCTATTAGGGCCATCTGGAATAGGAAAAACAACAATTTTAAGAACTATTGCTGGCTTAGAGAAGATCGTTAATGGATCAATAACAATAAATAATAAGTTAATGTCCTCAAAAAACAAACATGTTGAACCAGAGGACCGAAACATATCACTTGCTTTTCAAGAAAATAGTTTATTTCCACATTATAACGTTGAAAAAAATATTTTAATCGGGACAGAAAAAAAAAGTAAGAAAAAAAAGAAAATAAATCCAAAAGAAATAATTAGTTTTTTAAACCTAAAAAAAATATTAAACAAATATCCCCATGAAATTAGCGCTGGCGAAGCTCAAAGAGCATCGTTAGCAAGATCATTAGTTTCTAATCCAGATTTACTTCTTCTAGATGAACCACTTTCAAATGTTGATCAAAGTTTTAAAGAAGAAATTCAAGTTGAGTTAAAACAATTATTAAGTAAATCTAAAATAACAACTATTATTGTAACACATGACTCATATGAAGCTTTTTATTTAGGAAGCAAGTGTGGAATTATTTTAAATAAACAACTTAAACAATTTGACGACCCATACAATGTTTATCACTTTCCAAATTCAATTGAGGTTGTAAATTTTTTAAATAGAGGAATTTTAATTCCAGCAAAAGTAACAAGTGAGAATAGTTTAGAAAATAAAGATCTAGGAACAATCCAAGGTAATTTTGTAAAACATTACCCTAATGGATCTGATGTTAAACTTTTATTGCAACCCGAAGATCTAGAGCATGATGACAAAAGTAATTTAAAATTGGAAGTAGTTGATCGAAAATTCAGAGGAACAAATTTTATCTACACCCTTAAAACTGAAAGTAATTTACAAATTCCCGTATTCGTACATTCTCATCATATTCATCAACATGAGATAGATGAAAAATTTGGTATTAAAAGACCAATTCATATTGACCACATTGTCTGTTTTTAATTATTATTGTACGTTTATAATAAATCCATGGATAAAGAATTACCAAAAAGCTCAAAAGTTGTAGTAATTGGAGGGGGTGTTGCAGGCACATCATGCGCATACCATCTTGCTAAATTTGGTTGGAAAGATGTCGTTTTATTAGAAAGAGATCAATTGACATCAGGAACAACTTGGCACGCTGCCGGTCTTATGGGCCAATTAGGAGCATCATCAACTATAACAAAACTTAGAAAATATACTTTAGATCTTTACCAAGATTTAGAAAAAAAGACTGGTTTATCAATTGGATTAAAACAAAATGGTGCAATTACAGTTGCAACAACAAATGATAGAATGCAAGAGTTACTTAGACAAGCAACGACAGCTCAATTATCAGATGTTGAAGTGCAAGTTTTAGATAAAAAACAAACAAAAGATTTATACCCAGTAGTAAATAACGAGGATATTATTGGAAGTGTTTTTATGCCTAAAGATGGACAGGCTGATCCAGTAGGTGTCACCAACGTTTTAGCAAAAGCGGCTAGGATGGAAGGTGCAAAAATTTTTGAAAAAACACCGGTTACAAAAATTTTAGTCAAAAATAAATCTATAGTTGGAGTAGAGACTGAAAAAGGAAAAATAGATTGTCAGTATGTTGTTCTAGCTACTGGTATGTGGTCTAGGCAAATTGGTGAAAAAATGAATGTGAGTATTCCACTATATCCTAATGAACATTTTTATGTGATCACGGAGCCGATGAAAGATCTACCTACAAATTTACCAGTTTTGAGAGATTATAATAATTTTCTTTATC
The DNA here is from genome assembly GCA_902547535.1 of uncultured Pelagibacteraceae bacterium. GTDB lineage: Bacteria > Pseudomonadota > Alphaproteobacteria > Pelagibacterales > Pelagibacteraceae > Pelagibacter. Next base: position 296,141 of record CACCOB010000002.1, read on the forward strand.
TAAAAGAAGATGCTGGGAAAATGTTAGTTGGAATTTTTGAGCCAAATGCCAAACCTGCTTTTAAAGATACTGGTATTGTACCAGAAAATTTTTCTTTTGGAGAATTGCCAGATGACTTTGATCATTTTGAACCTTATTTAAAAAAATCTTTCCATAGATTGCCAATGTTAGAAAATGCAGGAATTAGAAAATTTTTCTCTGGCCCAGAATCTTTTACACCTGATACACAATATTTATTAGGAGAGACTCCAGAAATAAAAAACTTATTCACTTGTTGCGGGTTTAATAGCATCGGTATAGCAAGTTCAGGTGGCGCAGGTAGAGTTACTGCTGAATGGATGATCAATGGACATATTAACGAGGATTTATTCTCTGTAGATATAAAAAGATTTCAACAATTTCATTCTTCAAAAAAATTTATTATGGAAAGAGTTACAGAGACTCTTGGTGATTTATATGGAATGCATTGGCCATATAAACAACATAAAACTTCAAGAAACCAAATTACTTTACCATACCATGAAGAACTAAAAAAATTAGGAGCTTGTTTTGGATCTTCAGGCGGTTTTGAGAGACCCATGTGGTATTCTTTAAATGGTGCAAAAGCTGAATATGAATACAGTTTTGGTTATCAAAATTGGTATCCATCTGCTGAGTATGAGACCAAAAATACAAGAAAAAATGTCGGTTTATTCGAATTAACACCTTTTTCTAAATTTGATGTTGCTGGAGAAAATGTCCATGATGAATTACAAAAATTGTGTACAGCAAACATAAAAGATGTTGAGGGTAGATCAACTTACACCCAGATGCTAAATGAAGATGGTGGTATAGAGACAGATGTAACTATAACTTGCCTGACTAAAAATCATTTTAGAATAATAGGTCCAGCCGCAACAAGAGAACATGATAAATTTCATATAAAAAAATACCTCTCAGAAAAAATAAACTTTAAAGATGTAACAGAGGATTTTGCATGCTTAGGATTGTATGGACCAAATACTAGAAAACTATTATCAAATATAAGTGATAATGATTTTTCAAATGAAGGAATAAAATTTAGTCTTGGTAAAAAGGTGAATATAGATGGAATTGATGTTTGGGCTCAAAGATTGTCATATGTGGGTGAAATTGGATTTGAGTTATATGTAAAAATAGAAGATAGCAAAAAACTTTTCTTAACTATAGTCAATGAAGGTAAAAATCATAATTTATCTCTATGTGGAGCGCACGCAATGGATATAATGAGAATGGAAAGTGGCTTTTTACATTGGGGGCATGATATATCTCCCGAGGAGAATCAATACCAAGCAGGACTTCAATTTGCTATCAGTTATAAAAAAAATGTTAATTTTATTGGAAAAGAAGCTTTATTAAAAATTAAAGATCAAAAACCAAAAAAATTGTTGGCAATGATGGTTCTTAAAGATAATAAACCAGGACAACCTCTACTGCTTCATGAAGAACCGATTTACTTAGATGATAAAATAATTGGTAGAACAACTTCAGGTAATTATTCATTCAATTTTGAAAAAAATATATCTTTTGGTTATGTAAATTCTGGAAATACAATTGAAAATTTACTTGATAAAAATTTGTTTATTGAAATAGAAAAGAAAAAATATCCTGTTTCATTAATTCAAAAGCCACTTAATCAAAAAAATATTAAAAATGCCTAATGTTTAAAATTATCCCCAAAAAAAATAAGGCAGCAGAGATTATTTGCAATCTTAATAAAATTAATAAAAATGAATTGAAACAAATAAAATCTACACTTGATAAATATGGTATGATTTATTTTCCAAAACAAAAGCTAAATTCTAGAAATTATCTAAATTTTGCACAAAAATTTGGGAAACCTGCGAACTATCCAAGGTTGAGAGGATTAAATAAAAAATACCCACAAATTACTGTTGTACAAAGAAAATCTTCAGACAAGGGACCAAGCTTTGGTGAACAATTTCATACAGACTCTTCATATACAAAAAAACCTCCACGATACACTATGTTGCTATCAAAACTGGTGCCTAAAAAAGGTGTTGCAAATACTGAGTTTTCCTCACAGTATTTAGCATATGAAAATCTGACTAAAAATCACAAAATTAGACTTAATAGATTAAAAGGTATTTACTCATCGCATGGACCTATATCAATTACTACAGTTGAAAGAGAGAAAGAAAAGGGAAAAATTTCAAAAGAATTAATTGCCAGTCATAAGATTATTAAAACTATTAATAATAAAAAAACTATATACTGTAGTCCTGGACACTTTATAAAATTTAACACAAATATGACTAAACAAAAAAATAAATTAAAGAATTTTTTATTCAGTCACCAGACTAAAAAAAAATTTCAATATGCTTTAGAATGGGAAAAAGACCAGCTTGCTATTTGGGATAATAGAGCAATGCTTCATCAGGCTACTCCTTTTAAAGGAAATAGAATTCTTCACAGAATAACAATATTATAATCAAATGTATTCTATCTTTCTTGGGTTAACACCTTTTATTTTTATAACTTTGCTTGGATTTATATTTGGAAGACTGAAAATATTTGATCTAAGTCATGCAAAAGTTTTAAACTTATTTTTATTCTACGTTGCAGTACCTGCACTAATTATAAAATTTGTTGCACAGAGTGAAATTGGCCAGGTAGATATTAAGCAAATAATTTCATATTTTTTAATGCAAGCTTCTCTAGGTTTGCTTACTTTTTTTGTGACAAGTAAACTTTTTAAAAGACCCATACCTGAGTCAATTATATGGTCACTTATGGTTTCCTTGTCTAACCACGTAACTTTATTATTACCAATTACAAAAATTTATTTTGGAACAGAAGTTATAACGCAAGTTACCAGTATAATATTAATGGATGGAGTTATATTACTATCTGTGATTACTTTTTTCTTAGAATTAACTACAAAAAAAAATATTAAATTACTGTTTTTTCTGAGGAATGTGACTTTTAATCCAATGATATTTTCAATTTTAATTGGACTTTTGCTTTTTATATTTAACTATAAAATTGATAATACGCCGATTGATTACGTGCTATCTGTTTTAGCGGCCTGTGTTTCTCCTGTTGGTTTGTTTGCAATTGGAATTACTCTTTCTTTTTATACTCACAAAGTTATTAATAAATTAACTTCAACCATATCTATTTTAAAGTTGGTAATATCTCCGCTAATTTTATTAATTATAGCATTTATATTTTTTGATGCTGGATTACCTGAAAAAATACCAGGTGCATTTTTTGTAAGTGTAGCACCTTGTGGACACACTGCGGTAGTATTATGTTCAGCTTACAATGTTAGTCCTGAAAATATTATTAAAGCTCTATTTATTTCTACTTTTGCCTCTATAGGCACAATTTTTTTTGCAATTCAATATCTACAAGTTGCTTAGAACTTTACTAGCACATTCTCTGGTATTGCTATCACCATCTAAATCTTTTGTTCTATTATTTTTTTCTAATAAAGTCTTTTCGATTGATTTTACTATTCTTGATGCAGCCTCTTTTTCTCCCAAGTAATCTAACATCATGGCACCAGACCATATTTGTCCCACGGGATTAGCAATACCTTTTCCTGCTATATCTGGGGCTGAACCATGTACAGGTTCAAATAATGATGGATATTTATTTGTAGGGTTAATATTTCCAGACGGTGCAATGCCTATAGTTCCAGTACATGCTGGACCTAGATCTGATAAAATATCACCAAATAAGTTTGATGCCACGACAACATCAAACCATTCAGGAGTTAAAACAAATCTTGCAGTTAATATATCAATATGAAATTGATCAGTTTCAATTTTAGGATAGCTTTTCTTGTTTTCATTAAATCTTTCATCCCAGTAAGGCATAGTAATTGATATACCATTAGATTTAGTAGCATTAGTTAATTTTTTTCTTTTACGTTTTTTTGCTAATTCAAATGCAAACTTTTGTACTCTGTCTATCCCATGTTTTGACATAATAGTTTCTTGAATTACAATTTCTCTTTCAGTGTTTTGATACATCTTTCCACCAACTGAAGAATACTCTCCCTCTGTATTTTCTCGAACTATCATCATATCAATATCGCCGGGTTTCTTGTTAGCTAGTGGGGCATTTACACCTTCAAATAATTTTACTGGTCTTAGATTTATAAATTGATCAAATTCTCTTCTAAACTGAAGTAGTGATCCCCATAAAGTAACATGATCTGGGTATCGATCTGGCATTCCAACAGCGCCAAAAAATATAGCATCATGACTACCAATTTTATCCTTCCAATCATCAGGTAACATTTTTCCGTGTTTTTCATAATAATCACACGATGAAAAATCAAATTCATCAATTTGTAATTTGAATTGATGTTGATTGGCAACTTCTTTTAAAATTTTTTGAGCTTCTGGAACTACTTCTTTTCCAATTCCATCTCCTGCAATGGATGCAATTTTATACTCTTTCATTTTTATTTTGTGAAAGTATCGTTAAATTGTTTTGCAACTCTTACAAAAGTAGTACATTTACTTAATTGTTTTAATGAAGGAGCACCCACATATGTGCAACTACTTCTAACGCCACCTAGAATATCTTGAATTGTATCTTTTATTTTTCCTCTATATTTAATTCTCACAGTTCTTCCTTCACTACTTCTGTAATTTGATAATCCTCCATAATGCTTTTTATTTGCTGTTTCAGAGCTTGAACCATAAAATTCAATATATTTTGAGCCGTTTGATTTAACTATTTTCCCTTTGCCTTCGTTGTGACCTGCAAACATTCCGCCTAACATCACAAAATCCGCTCCACCCCCAAAACCTTTTGCAACATCTCCAGGACATGTACATCCACCGTCTGCAATTATATGAGCTCCTAAACCATGTGCTGCATCAGCACATTCAATTACAGCACTTAATTGAGGGTAGCCAACTCCTGTTTGAATTCTTGTTGTACAAACACTTCCTGGACCAATCCCAACTTTTACAATATCTGCACCAGATAAAATAAGTTCTTGCGTCATATCTGCAGTAACTACATTTCCAGCTATAATAGTTTTTGTTGGATATTTATCTCTTACAGATTTAAGAAATTTACTGAAGTATTCAGAATAACCATTAGCAACATCAATACAAATGAACTTTATAAATCCAAATTCTCTTAAAACTTTGTTTAAATTTTCAAAATCTTCTTTTTTAGTACCAATGCTAATAGCTATATTTTTATAAATAGATTTAATTTTTTTAAATTGTTTTATTTTTTTTACATCATGTTGTTTAGTTAAACATGTAATCATGCCATATTCAGATAATTTCTCAGCTATTCCAAGCTCTCCGACCCCATCCATATTTGCAGCCATTATAGGAATACCCGACCACTCATTTTTACTATATTTAAATCTGTATGTTCTTAAAAGATTTACATCCTTTCGACTTTGTAGCGTACTTCTTTTAGGTCTAAAAAGGACGTCTGAATAATCTAGTTTTAATTCTTCTTCAATTCTCACAAATCCGAATTTATACAGGTGCACAAAGTAAATTCAAATTAAATATTATTAATATTGATACTAAGCTTTCATTAGTTATACTTTCAAAAATTCATATTATTAAGCATGTTTAAAGGTTTTAAGTCAAAATACGTTAAAGTTAGAAAAGGTAAAATTTTCTGTAGAGTAGGAGGTAAGGGTCCGCCGTTACTTTTGCTTCATGGATATCCACAAACACATTTAATGTGGCATAAGACTACTTTAGAATTATCAAAAAATTTTACTGTTATTGCTGCAGACATAAGGGGATATGGTAATAGTTTAGCTCCACCCTCAGATAAAAATCATTTTAATTATTCCAAAAGAGAAATGGCAAGTGACATGAAACAAACAATGGTAAAATTAGGCTATTCTAAATTCTTTGTGGCTGGACATGATAGAGGAGGAAGAGTGGCTCACAGATTAGCAAGGGACCATAGAAAAAATATATTAGCTTTGAGTGTTTTAGATATTTGCCCCACATTAGATATGTATGAATTAACAACTAAAGACTTTGCTAAAGCATACTTTCATTGGTTTTTTTTAATTCAACCTAAATGGCTACCTGAAAGAATGATTATGAGTGATCCAAGAAAATGGATGAAAAACTGCCTAGATAAATGGTCTGGAAATCATAACTTTGGAAAAGTTGAAGAAAGTTATTTAAAATGTTTTAAACAACCAAAAAGAATTCATGGATCATGTGAAGATTATAGAGCTTCTGCAACAATTGACTTGGATCATGATAAAAAAGACAGAAAGAAAAAACTAAATATTCCTATTCAAGTATTGTGGGGAAAAAAGGGTGTAATTGGTAGACAGTTCAAACCAGTAAAAATTTGGCAGAAATATACAACTAAAAAAATTGAAGGACATGCAATAAATTCAGGTCATTTCATTCCAGAACAAAACCCAAAAGCAACTGTAAAATATTTAACCAATTTTTTTTTAGATAAAATTAGCTAATTTATGTGTTTTGATGTGATCAATGATCGCGCATATCATTCTTGATTATAAATAATTCGCCCTTAAATATGATTTATGACCTCTTTACTAAAAAATTCAGAATTATCTCTAGAAAAAGCTGATAAAATTGTTTCAGAGACTTTAAATAGTTGTGATGATGGTGAACTTTACGTCGAAGATACAAAATCTGAAACTATCGTTTTAGATGATAATAAAATCAAAAGTTCAAACTATACCTCTGATTTAGGCTATGGTTTTAGAGCGGTCACAGGCGATACCGTGGCTTACTCACATTCAAATGAAATCTCAGAAAAATCGTTAAAAAATTCAAGTGATAATCTTAAATCAACCTTAAAAAACAATAGTGGCACTTACAACTCAGAAATAAAAAAAACTAATCAAAAACTTTATAAAGACATTGATCCGATTGAAAGCAAATCAATGAAATCAAAAATAGAGTTACTTAATAATATGAATGAGTATGCCAGATCTAAAGATATTAGTGTAAAGCAAGTTACAGCTAGTCTTTTAGCTGAGAAGAAAAATATTGAAATTATTAGATCCGGTGGAGAGCTATTATCAGATAATCGACCATTGGTAAGAATTAACATGTCAGTGATGGTTGAAAAAAATGGAAGAAAAGAAACTGGTGTTTATGGAATTGGTGGAAGACAAGATTATGATGAATATTTAAGGAACGATAACTGGAAAAAAGTTTGTGATGAAGCTTTTAGGATTGCAAATACAAACATAGAAAGCAAACACTCACCAGCTGGAGAGATGAAAGTTGTACTCGGACCAGGCTGGCCTGCTATTTTAATTCATGAAGCTGTTGGTCATGGTTTAGAGGGTGACTTTAATAGAAAAAAAACTTCTGCGTTTTATGATTTAGTAGGAAAAAAAGTTGCAAGCAAAGGAGTTACAATAATAGATGATGGTACAATAGATAATAGAAGAGGTAGTTTAAATATTGATGATGAAGGAACTCCAACCGAAAGAACTGTTTTAATAGAGGACGGAATTCTAAAAAATTTTATGCAAGATAGATTAAACGCTAGATTAATGAATACAAAATCCACAGGAAATGGAAGAAGAGAAAGTTATAAACATGTCGTAATGCCAAGGATGAGAAATACAATCATGTTAGGTGGCACAAACACTCAAGAGGAAATGATTAAATCAGTCGATAAGGGTATATTTGCGGTAAGTTTTGGTGGCGGTCAAGTGGATATAACATCAGGAAAATTTGTTTTCAATTGTACAGAGGCATATGAAATAATTAATGGCAAAGTAGGAGCTCCGATTAAAGGCGCAACTTTAATAGGTGACGGACCATCATCATTAAAAGAAATTTTAATGGTTGGAAATGATATGATGTTAGATCCTGGAATTGGTACCTGTGGAAAAGCAGGACAAGGCGTTCCAGTTGGTGTTGGACAACCATCTTTGTTGATAAACAATATGACAGTTGGTGGAACTCAATTGTAATCTCAATGATTAAAGATCAAGATTATCTAAAAAAAATTGCTGATATTTGTCTTAGCAGATCAAAAAAACTTGGCTCAACTGACGCAAGTATTTTGGTACAGAGCTCTGTATCTGAAAATATTAATGTGAGGAATAAAAAATTAGATGGTTCTGAAAGATCAGAAAATCTTGGAGTTGTCCTTACTACATATTTAGGAAAAAAAAAGTCCTCAATTGCATCATCAAACCTTAAAGAGAGTAACTTAAATGAATTAGTTGATAGATGTATTGAAACAATGAAGATAACGCCCGAAGATGAATATAATTCACTGCCAGATAAAGATCTTCATTTTAGTGGTTTGAAAGATTTAGATTTATACGATGAAACTCATTTGAGTAATGAAGATAAAATTAATTATATAAAAGAGGCAGAAGATGAGGCTTTTTCAAATAATAAAATTGTAAATACCAATGGTTCAGGATTTGGGGAAAATAAATCAAATTTTTTATTAGCTAATTCAAATGGATTTGCTGATGGATATAAAACTTCTCAATTTACAGCTTATTGTGAAGTTGTTTCTAAAAGCAATGGAAGTATGGAAAGAGATTATGAATACACAAGTAAAAGATTTTATAATGACATTTTAAAACCAAAAGACCTTGGATCTATCGCAGCGGATCATGCTGTAAAAAAATTAAATCCAAAAAAGATTAAAAGTGAAAAAATTAGCCTTATATTTGACAAAAGAATATCAAAAAACTTTCTTTCAATTTTTGCTAGCGCCATTTCATCAAATGCTATTGCAAAAGGTACTACTTTTTTAAAGGATAAATTAAACCAAAAAGTATTCAACACTGAAATAAATATTAATGATCGTGGTGATATCAAAAAAGCTAATGGATCACGTTATTTTGACAGTGAAGGTATAGGTATAATTAATTTAGATTTAATTAAAAATGGAATACTTCAAGATTATTTGATTGACACTTACAATGGAAAAAAAATAAACAGAAAGTCTAATGGTAGAGCAAGCGGTACAACAAATCTGTATTTTGAAAACGGATCTAAAACTTTTAGTGAGTTGATAAAATCAGAAAAAAAACTTCTTTACATAAAAGAAACTATCGGTCACGGCACAAATATTATTAATGGAGATTATTCCGTAGGTGCAAGTGGTATAATGATTGAAAATGGTGAATTTTTATATCCGGTAAGCGAAATAACAATCGCTGGAAATTTAAATAATATTTTTCAAAATATAACTCTAGCTGACGATCTAGAATTTAATTATTCTACCAATTCACCAACAATGCATGTTCAAGGTATGATTGTTGGGGGAAAATAAGAATTAATGAAAATTATTTTAAAAAGCTTAATAGTCTTAACTTTATTTTTTAATCCGGTCTATTCAGCAGATAATAATCAATTAGATAAACTTTTTGAAAAACTTTTAGAAGATGGCGAAATCTCAGCAAGGGAAACTGAAATGAAAATTTGGGGTATTTGGACAACTCATCCAAAAGATCAAAACTTAACCAGTTTATTATCTAGAGGAACATCATTTATGAACAGTCAAGAATACCAAAAAGCTGAAGATATATTTACAACTGTTATCGAACTGGATCCAAAATGGGCTGAAGCCTGGAATAAACGAGCTACAGTTCTTTATTTGATGGGTAAGTATCAAGCGTCACAAGACGATATTGATGAAGTTTTAAAATTAGAAAAAAGACATTTTGGAGCTTTGTCAGGTCAAGGCTTAGTGCAAATGAAATTAAAAAACTATGAAAAAGCTTTAAGCAGCTATGAAAGAGTAAAAAAAATTTATCCATCCATGAGGTCTCCAAAAATAATGATACCTCAAATAAAGGAACTAATTAAAGATCAATCTGTTTAAGATGAAAAAATTAATTTTAATTTTTTCTGTTTTATTGCTTCAATTAAATTATTCATTTGCCAATGACAAAGTTATTAAATCTTTAAAAGAGGGAGGCAAACTTATATTTATAAGACATGCACTTGCCCCAGGTAATGGTGATCCAGAAAATTTTGAATTGCAAAACTGTTCAACTCAAAGAAATTTAAATGAAATAGGAATTCAACAATCAAAAAAAATTGGATTAATTTTTAAAAAAAATGAGATTAAAATTGATAATATTTATTCTAGTGAGTGGTGCAGATGTAAAGATACTGCAAAATATGCTTTTGATGAATTTGAGACATTTGACGCTCTAAATTCATTCTACGATATAAGATTTGCAGCTAATGAGGATAAACAGATAAAAGATTTTTTTAAATTTATAGACAGCATAGATAGTAAAAATAATATTATATTTGTTACGCACTACGTAGTTATTGGAGCAATTTTAAATATTGGAACATCTTCTGGTGAAATAGTTGTGACAGATAAAAACTTGAATATTATTGGATCAATCGATACTTTATAATATATAGAAATTATGAAAACGATCTTTGTTATAGGTTCGAAAAAACATACACTTAAGTACACAAGAAAGATGCCTGAGGGAGAAGTAAAAAAAATGAAATCATTTGTGACAAATAAAGGTCAAAAATTAGAGAAAACGTCTAAATTCAAAATTCTTAAAATTTCCGAAGAAAAATCAGCAAGAACTTTTAAAATTAATTTATAAATTTTTTTAAAATCAAATTAAAAATGAAAAATTCAAAAAGAAGCAATGTTGATCCGTTTATTGTAATGGATGTAATGGAGTCTGCTAGAATAGCTGAAAAAAATGGCAAACATATTATACATATGGAAGTAGGGCAGCCAGGTACCCCAGCTCCAAAATTAGCAAAAAAATTTATCACAAAAGAAATATTTAATAATAACTTAGGCTATACAGTTACTCTTGGACTTCCTGCTTTGAGAGAACGTATTTCTAAGTTATACGGAGATTGGTACAACATTGATTTAAATCCAAATAGAGTTGTAATAACCGTAGGTTCATCTGGAGCTTTTATTTTATCTTTTACATCTTTGTTTAATATTGGTGATAGAGTGGGTATAGCAGCACCTGGCTATCCTAGCTACCGACAAATTTTAAAATCTCAAGATTTAATTCCAGTAGATATTCAAACTGAAATACAAAATAAATTTCAGCCAATACCTGAAGATATAAAAAAAAATAATTTAAATGGTATTCTTGTTGCATCTCCTGCAAATCCTACTGGATCGATGGTTGATAAGGAGACTCTAAAAAATTTAATAAACACTGCACACGAAAATAATGTTAGCTTTATAAGTGATGAAATATACCACGGTATTCAATATGAAAATAATCCCACAACAGCTTTAGAAATAACAGACAAATGTTATGTTATAAATTCTTTTTCTAAATATTTTTCAATGACAGGTTGGCGAATAGGTTGGATGATTGTTCCAGAAGATCATGTAAGACAAGTAGAAAGATTATCACAAAATTTATTTATATGTCCACCACATGTAAGCCAATTAACAGCGTTATCAGCAATGGACGCTAACATTGAATTAAATGAAAATGTAAATGTTTATAAAAAAAATAGAGAAATACTTTTAGAAGAATTACCTAAAGCTGGATTAGGAAAATTTTCTCCCCCTGATGGTGCATTTTATATTTATGTTGATATTTCTAAATACTCCAATGATAGCCTCAATTTCTGTAAGGAAGTTTTAAATAAAGCTGGAGTTGCCATAACTCCTGGATTAGATTTTGATCAAAAAAGAGGTAATTCCACGATAAGATTTTCTTACGCTAGAAGCACCGATGATATTGTTGAGGGCATGAAAAGAATTAACTTATTCATGAATGAAAATTACTTATAAGTAATATGAGAAAAATTATTATATTTTTTTTAATTTGTTTATCTTTTAATTTCCAATATTCTTCATCAATGGCATATGAAGAAGCTCCATATAATGTAGTTCATTCAACTGATACTTATGAGATAAGACACTATAAAGATAGGTTGGTGGTAGAAGTTGTTAATAAAAATGACGATAATAGTTTTAGAAAACTCTTTAGATACATTTCAGGACAAAACAATAAATCTGAGGAAATTAAAATGACAGTTCCAGTAACTCAAGGTGAAAAAGATGAAGGTTATTATATGCAATTCTATTTACCATCTAAATTTACTAAAGATAATGCTCCTCTTCCAAATAACCCAGATATAAAAATTTCAACAATTAAAGAAGGTCATTTTGCAGTTATTCAGTATTCTGGTAGAGCATCTGACAAAAATTTTTTTAAACACAGAGATATTCTTAATCAAAAGCTTATTGAAGATAATATAAATATTAACGGACCTGCAATAAGAGCGACATATAATGGTCCCTTTACATTACCTATGATGAGAAGAAATGAAGTAATGTTTAAAGTCTCTTGGAATAAATAATTTCTAAAAACCTTTTTGTCATATCGTATAAAAACAATATTTATGTTTTATCGTCTCTTAATCAGAAAGGTAATGTATGAAAAAAATAATAATCACTCTATTTGCAATATTTGTTATAAATAATTCAGTTTTAGCTGATGGACATGTAAAGAGAATTATATCTACAAGTCAAACTGGAATGGGTAACGATATAGTATATCCTTCAGGCAAAGCAAAGATAACTGCTTTTGAGTTTAATGTTCCCGTTGGAGGTCCAGTTGTTCCTCATACCCACTCTTTTCCGGTATTAATAATGATTCAGCAAGGAGAGATTGAGCTTACCCAAGGCGGTAAAAGTTATATCTATAAAGCTGGAGATGCATTCGTAGAGGATGTAGGTGTAGTCCATGAATCAAAAAATATTGGAGATGTTCCTGTTAAAGCGATTGTTGTTGCGATGGGAGTTGAAGGTCAAAAAATTATGACACCAGTAAAATAGGAAGGAAAAAATATGGGGCATATAAATATGATTGCCCCATATCTCATTCTTTAAGCTAAAACTTTTTAGCCTCTTTTTTTAAGTGACCTAATGTTTCTCCAGAATTTTTTCCAGATTTGATAACGTATCCACTTGTGCCATTTGCATTAGTTTCTACAGTTTTCAAGTTTCGAAACATAAGTTGATTTAGCCTAGCGTTCTTTGAGCCTCGGCTAAACGAACTTAACACTCTGTGCATTCTTTTCATACACTCTCCTTGTTTGTTTTTCCAAAACTCGCTTTTAACCGATGCGATATCGGTCTCTTTTTTACCATGAGATATGGTAAACATAATTTATCATTCTAGAAAATTGATTTCAAATTATTAAAAAAAATAAAAGATCAAAATGGGTTTTATTAATTATATTAATCAACAAAATTTAATTAGAATTAAATTGGATCCATTTACTATTATTTTTACTTGACTTAATAACGTTTTCTATAAACTTCATTCCATCAATTCCATCATCAATTGTAGGATAACAATTATTTGACTTATCATATTCTTGTCTATCAATATTAGCTGATAGCTCTTTGTAAACATCACTATAAATATTAGCAAAACCCTCTAAATAACCCTCTGGATGACCTTGAGGAATTCTTGTTACATTTTTAGCTTCATCACTAGTAATATTGCTTCCTCTTGTAATGTTTTGAGCAGGGCTACCAAATTTAGTATAACTCAAGTAATTTGGATCTTCTTGTCTCCACTCAATTCCAGCATTTTCTCCATATATTCTAATTTTAAGATTATTTTCATTTCCAACTGCTACTTGGCTTGACCATATTGATCCTTTTGCACCCCCTTTAAATCTTAGCATTATTTGGGCATTATCATCTACTTTTCTCCCTTCAACAAATGTATGAATATCAGCTGAAATTTCATCTACCTCCAATCCAGTTATAAACCTAATCAAATTATAAGCATGAGTTCCAATATCTCCTATACAACCACCAGCGCCGGATCTGTTGGGATCAGTTCTCCATTCGGCTTGCTTTAATCCACTATCCTCTGCTTTTGTTGTTAACCAATCTTGTGGATATTCAGCTTGAATAACTCTTAAAGAACCCAAGTCCCCTTTTTGAACTAAAGATCTTGCATGTCGAACCATAGGATATCCAGTGTAATTATGTGTCAAAGCAAATATTAATTTTTTGCTTTCAATTACCTTTTTAAGATCTATTGCTTCCTTACTAGACATACCAATTGGCTTATCGCAAATAACATGTATCCCATTTTCTGCAAAAATTTTTGCAATAGGTACATGTAAATGATTTGGAGTTACTATTGAAACTATATCAATACCATCTGCTCTAGTTGACTCTTTTTCAGCCATCTCTTGATAGGTTTTATAGATTCTATCATTTTCTAGACCAAGATTTTTCCCAGTTTCTTTTGAATTTTCAAAGTCAGATGAAAATGATCCAGCAACTAATTCATAATACCCATCAAGTCTTAAAGCTATTCTGTGGACACTTCCAATAAAAGCATCTTTACCACCACCAACCATGCCGATGCGTATTTTTCTATTCATTAATTAATACCAAGCATTTTTTTGTTTGCTTCATGGTCAGTTCCGCTACCTGCAAAATCATCAAAAGCTTTTTCTGTTGTATTAATTATATGATTTTTAATAAATTCTGCTCCCTCTCTTGCTCCGTCTTCCGGATGTTTAAGGCAGCATTCCCATTCAAGAACTGCCCAACCATCATAATCATATGAAGTTAGTTTTGAAAATATAGACTTAAAATCAACTTGTCCATCACCAAGCGATCTAAATCTACCAGCTCTATTTACCCATGATTGAAATCCACCGTACACTCCTTGTTTTCCAGATGGATTTAACTCAGCATCTTTAACGTGAAACATTTTTATCTTCTCATGATAAATATCAATATGAGCTAAATAATCTAAATGTTGCAGAACATAATGACTTGGATCAAAAAGCATATTACATCTTTTGTGATTACCAACTCTTTCTAAGAACATTTCAAAAGTTACACCATCATGAAGATCTTCACCTGGATGTATCTCATAACATAAATCAACTCCATTATTATCAAAGTGATCAAGAATGGGCTTCCATCTTTTTGATAATTCATCAAATGCATTTTCAATTAACCCTTCAGGTCTTTGTGGCCAAGGGTAAACATAAGGCCAAGCAAGTGCTCCTGAAAAAGTTACATGTTTATCTATTCCTAGACTGTTTGATGCCTTTCCAGCCATCATTAATTGATTTACAGCCCATTCTTGTCTCGCTTTGGGATTTCCTCTTACTTCAGGTGCAGCAAAACCATCAAAAGCAGTGTCATAGGCAGGATGCACTGCAACAAGTTGACCTTGCAGGTGAGTTGATAATTCTGTAATTTCTAAATTGTGTGATTTAGCAATTCCTTTAATCTCATCACAATAGTCTTTACTTTCAGATGCTTTTTTCAAATCAATTAATCTACCGTCCCAACTTGGAATTTGTATACCTTTGTAACCAAGAGATGATGCCCATTTACAAATATTATCTAAAGAATTAAACGGTGCATCTTCGCCTACAAATTGTGCTAGGAAAATTGCAGGACCTTTTATTTTGTTCATAATTCCCCTTTCTATTTAATTTTTTCCACCAACTATTTTTACAAAAAAAATACTAGCAGGCACAAGTCTTCTTGGATAGACTATTCTTAAGAATAATTAAATTAATAGGAGATAAAATGAAAAAAATAATGATTTTATTGTTTGTTTCTCTATTTACTTTTTCTGCAAATTCAAATGCTAAGTCAATAACTTTAGGATGGGCCGCATGGGACCCTGCTAACGCATTACAAGAACTTACTAAAGAGTTTACAGCAGAGACAGGAATAGATGTTAACTTTGAATTCGTACCTTGGCCTAATTTTGCTGATCGTATGTTAAACGAACTTAACAACAAAGGTAAAACTTTTGACTTGTTAATTGGTGACTCACAATGGATCGGTGCTGGTGCAGTGTATGGACATTACGTAAAATTGAATGACTTTTTTGATAAAGAAGGAATTTCAATGAATGATTTCTCACCTGCAACCGTTTATGCGTATTCAACATGGCCAAAAGGAAGTGAAAACTATTATGCACTACCAGCTATGGGAGATGCATTAGCATGGGCTTATAGAAAAGACTGGTTTGATAGACCTGAGCTTAAATCTGAATTCAAAAAGAAACATGGTTATGATTTAGGTGTACCTGCTAGTTGGGATCAGCTTTATGACATGTGTACTTTTTTCCAAGGAAGGGAAATTGATGGTCAAAAAAGATACGGTGCTGCTATAAATACAGAGCGTGGATCCGAAGGTATTACAATGGGAGTAACTGCTGCTATGTACGCATGGGGTATGGAGTATGAAAATCCAAACAAACCATATGACATGGAAGGTTATTTCAATTCTCCGCAAGCAGTAGAAGCTGTAGAGTTCTATAGAAAATTATATGAGGACTGTGCTCCTCCAGGACACTCCGATGCTTATATGGTAGCAAACTTAGATGCATATAAATCAGGACAAGTAGCATTTCAAATGAACTGGTATGCTTTTTGGCCAGGTGTTTCTAAAGAGGATAGCGACGGCAGAGTTAGTGGTTTCTTTGCAAATCCAAAACAAAATGTAGCTGCTGCAACATTAGGTGGACAAGGTATATCTGTTGTTAAATATTCAGATAAACAAGATCTTGCATTAGAATATATAAAATGGTTTGCAAGACCAGATGTACAACAAAAATGGTGGGATTTAGGCGGATATTCATGTCATAATGATGTTTTAAATTCACCATCGTTCCCTACATCTACAGTTTATGCACAAGGTTTCCTAGACTCAATGGGAATTGTCAAAGATTTTTGGCAAGAACCAACATTTGTTGAGTTAATGTTACCTATGCAGGAAGCTATTCATGATTACGTTGTTAATGGAAAAGGAACTGCTAAAGGCGCTCTAGATAAAATTATCGAAGAGTGGGTTGAAGTATTTGAAGCAGACGGAAAACTTTAACATTAATATTTAAAAATATAAAAAAAAAGGGGGGGGTAATATCTCCCCTTTTTTTTAAAAAAATCATATGAGCGTTAAAAAAAAATTTAAAGGACTTTCTGATAAGGCTGTAGCATGGCTTTTCATTGGACCATCTGTATTTCTTTTATTGGCGATAAATATTTATCCTTTGATTTATGCTATCAGAATGTCTTTTACAAATTTTTACGCAAATAAAATTGGGAGAGAACCACAGTTTGTTGGTTTAAAAAATTATATAAAAGTTCTCAATAAAGAGGCCATATGGGAAAAAATGCAGGTTACTGCAAACTTTATGTTTTGGACTTTGTTACTTCAGGCAGTAATAGGATTAGGTTTGGCTTTATTATTAAACAGGAAATTTAAAGGTAATGAATTATTAACCACACTAATAGTATTACCAATGATGTTATCACCTGCTGTTGTGGGTGTTTTTTGGACTTATCTTTATAATCCTCAAGTAGGTTTATTTAATTATGTAGTAAACTTTTTTTACGATTTTGGAAGTTTTGATATGATTGGTTCAAGTGAACTCGCACCTTGGTCGATAGTTATAGTTGATACTTGGATGTGGACACCTTTTACAATGTTGATTTGTTTAGCTGGTCTAAGATCGGTTCCAAATTATTTATATGAGGCTGCTGAAGTTGATAGAGCTAGTAAATGGCAACAATTTATATACATCACACTACCATCTGTATTACCATTTTTATTATTGGCTTTGTTATTTAGAGGGATTGAGAATTTCAAAATGTTCGACATGGTCGTTGAACTTACATCTGGTGGCCCTGGTTCAGCTACAGAGCTCGCCTCAATCAATTTAAAAAGAGAAGCATTTGAAAAATGGAAAACTGGTTACAGTTCAGCTTTTGCTGTCATTTTGTTTGTAACTATTTTTGGTTTTGGAAACGTATATGTAAAAGTAATGAATAAAATAAAGGAACGCTGATGGATACATCCAGATCATATTTAGAACCTTCATCATTTTCAAAGAAACTTGCTGCAACAATTATTATTGTTTACACAGTAATAACATTGATACCTATTTCTTGGATGGTAATGACAAGTTTTAAAAATGTTAATAGTGCAATTTCTTATCCACCTGAAGTACTGTTTGAACCATCTTTAGAGGGATATGTTAATTTGTTTACTAATAGATCAAGGCAATCTCAGGAATATCTTGACTCTTTGCCAGCTCCAGAAACTTGGTATGAAGAATTAGTTAGAAGTAGAGAAATGGTCATAACGGGGCCATCAAAATTTTTAGGTAGATACTCAAATTCAATGATAATTGGCTTTGGGTCAACTTTTGCATCCGTATTTTTGGGTGCATTAGCGGCGTATGCTTTCTCGAGATTTAGAGTTCCATTAAAAGATGATTTATTATTTTTTATTCTTTCTACCAGGATGTTTCCACCAATAGCGGTGGCTGTTCCAATATTCATTATGTATAGAAAATTAGGATTAGGGGATACTCACCTTGGAATGATCATATTATATACAGTCGTAAATTTAAGTTTAGCAGTATGGTTATTAAAAGGATTTATGGATGAAATTCCTAAAGAATACGAAGAAGCAGCTATGATTGATGGATATTCTAGACTTCAAGCATTCTTTAAAGTTGTTCTTCCACAAGCGATGACCGGTATTGCTGCAACAGCAATCTTTTGCATGATTTTTTCATGGAACGAATATGCATTTGCTGTTCTCCTCACTCAATTTAACGCACAAACAGCTCCACCATTCATCCCGACAATTATAGGAGAAGGAGGTTTGGATTGGCCTGCTATTGGAGCTGGTACAACTTTATTTTTATTACCAGTGATGATTTTTACAATTATTTTAAGAAAACACCTTTTAAGAGGTATTACTTTTGGAGCAGTGAGAAAATAATGCAAGAGGAAAAATCATTAATGAGAAAAATATTTAGAAGAGTTTACTGGGAAAATTTATCTACAGTATTAATTTTATTAGGAGTTTTCATGTTGTTGCAACCATTTGCAATGTGGATGTATACTTACTCATTTATTGTAATTTTAGTTGGAACTATAGGTTTCGTAATCACAAGTCACTTTCCGGATTAATATGTCTAAAATTAAAATAGTAAATTTACAAAAATCATTTGGAGATTTTACTGCAGTTAAAAATTCTAATTTAACAATTAATGATAAAGAGTTTTTTGTTTTGCTTGGCCCATCTGGATGTGGAAAAACAACAACTCTAAGAATGATTGCTGGATTAGAATTACCAACATCAGGAGAAATTTATTTAGGAGATGAAGAAGTTGGAATGTTAAGAGCATCTGAGAGAGATATTGCCTTCGTTTTTCAATTGTTTGCCCTATATCCACATATGAATGTAAAAAATAACCTATCTTTTCCACTTAAAATGCAAGGTTATAGTAGAAGTGAAATAAAAACTAGAGTTGAAGAAGCAGCAAAACTTTTAAGAATTGATCATATTTTAAACTCCAACATTTCTTCTTTATCGGGTGGAGATAGACAACGCGTAGCTCTTGGTAGAGCTTTAGTAAGAAGACCAAAAGCATTTTTAATGGATGAGCCTTTAGGTACTTTGGATGCAGAATTTAGAGAATTAATGTGTTTAGAACTTAAGAAATTACACATCGATATTGGCGCTACCACTGTTTATGTAACACACGATCAATTAGAAGCAATGTCATTAGCTGATCGTATTGCCGTAATGGATGGTGGTGAAATTTTACAAGCTGATGAACCTTCAGTAATCTACAATAAACCTGCAACCAAATTTGTAGCATCATTTATTGGCTCCCCTGGAATGAATTTTATAAGTATTGATCAAGGTATCTCTAATGAACAGTCGACTTTAAATATAGAAGGGACAAATTTTAATATACCTAAACAGTATGAGATATCAAAAGGCAAAAAAAACTCATTTGGTATTCGTCCTGAAAATTTATCTCTTACTAATGAGGGTGGTCTTAAAGGTTCAGTATTTGGAGTTGAATATTTAGGTTCAAGAAAAATTATAACCGTTAAAACTAATTTTGGAGAAATAAAAGTAAAAACTGATATTTCAAAAAGTGTTAAAATCAATGAAAACGTTCAAGTAAAACCTTCTAATGATAACATAATTATTTTTGACGGTGAGACTGACAAATCTCTTAAAAGTGAGTTTATGAATTAATGGCAAAAATAGAATTAAAAAATTTATCTAAAACCTATAATAAAAAAATTGAGGCTTTACATGATATAAATTTTACCATTGAGGATGGACAGTTTTTTGTTTTATTAGGTCCATCTGGCGCTGGAAAAACTACTACATTAAGATGCATTGCTGGATTAGAGAAAATAGATGATGGAAGTATTTTATTTAACGATGAATCCGTAACCGAAGATCAACCAGCATCAAGAGATGTTTGTTTTGTGTTTCAACAATACTCTTTATATCCTCACTATAGTGTTTATGAAAATTTAGCATTCCCTTTAAGATCTCCGATGAGAAAATTACCTGAGGAAGAAATTAAAACTAAGGTTGAGAATATTGCAAGTATGTTAAAGATTTCAAATAAGTTAAATAATAAAGCTACACAATTATCTGGTGGTGAGATGCAAAGAGTTGCAATTGGACGTGCGCTAGTTCGTGAGCCAAATTTATACTTGATGGATGAACCGTTATCCTCTCTAGATGCTAAATTAAGAGAGAGTTTAAGGGTTGAATTAAAAAACATTCAAACCAATCTAAATGCAACAATACTTTACGTTACACATGATCAAGCAGAAGCCACTACTTTAGCAGATAAAATTGGAGTTTTAAAAGAAGGCCATTTAGTGCAAATAGGTACTCCTGAAGAGATATATGAAAATCCAAACTCTATATATGTTTCACAAAGATTGGGTTCGCCAAAAATCAATATTCTCCCTGGAACCTTACTTGGAATGGATGATGTACCTACTTTTGGTATAAGACCTGAGAATATTACAATAGGAAATGGTAACCACTCAGCTAAAATTATCTCAATTGAAAATCTAGGCTCTGAAACAGTAGTTGCTTTAAATTTTAAAGACCAAGAAATACTTGTGTCAATTCAAGGTAATTTTAAATCATCAATAAATGAGACAATTAATTTTGACATCAACAATGAAAAAGTTTTAAAATTTGATCAAGAAGGAAACAGAATTTATGAGCGTTAGTTTTTTAATTTCTCAAGCAAAGAGTGTCCAAAAAGTTATAGATGAAAATTCTGCTGAAATAGAGATTCTTGATCAAAAAATTGGAGACGGAGACCATATTTTTAACATTCAAAGAGGTTTAAAGTTAGTTGTTGAGCTTGAAGATTCAATTAAAGATTTATCATTAGCCAAAGCTTTAAATATGATAGCAATGAAAGTTCTGTCAGGTATTGGTGGATCATCAGGCGCATTATTTGGAACTTTTTTTATGACCATGGCTAAATCTCCTGATCTAGATAAAAATGTTGATTTTACTAAAGCATGTGAAATGATTATTAGTGGAATTAATGCCATGAAAGATAGAGGAAAAGCTGATGTTGGAGAAAAAACTATGATGGATGTTTTAATACCAGTTTCAGAAAAACTTGACGAATTAAAAAATGAAAGTGAATTTAAATCAGGTTTAAATGAAGTAATAAAAATTGCTGAAGAAAGAATGTTATCTACAAAAGATATGTTAGCCACAAAAGGTAGAGCATCTTTTTTAGGTGAACGTGCAAAAGGGCATATAGATCCTGGAGCCCGTTCTTCACAGCTTATAATCGATACAATTTGTAAATCAGTAATTAATAATTAGGAGGGAAAATGAAAAAATTTATTAACAATAACGATGATTTTTTAATAGAGAGCCTTAAAGGTTTTGGTAAAGCGCATAGTGACATTATAAACGTCAATCTAGACCCAAGTTTTGTTTCAAGAAAAAATAAAACCAAAGATGGAAAAGTTTCCCTAATTTCAGGTGGCGGCAGTGGTCATGAACCGATGCATGGAGGATTTGTTGGTCATGGAATGTTAGACGCGGCATGCCCAGGTTTTGTATTTTCAGCTCCAACACCTGATCAAATTCAAGCAGCAGCAGAACATGTTGATAGTGGTGCAGGAGTTTTGTTTATTGTTAAAAATTATTCTGGAGACATAATGAACTTTCAAATGGGAGCTGAAATGTACTCTGGTAAAAATGATAGTATTGTCACTAACGATGATGTTGCAGTTGAAGACTCTACATTTACTACTGGAAGAAGAGGTGTTGCAGCAACTGTACTAGTAGAAAAAATAGTTGGATCTCTAGCTGAACATGGAGGTTCTCTTGAAGAATGTAAAAAACTTGGTGAAAAAGTTAATAAAAACGCTGGCACAATGGGAGTTGCATTTACAAGTTGCACTGTCCCTGCTGCTGGCAAGCCTACTTTTGATATAGGTGATGATGAAATGGAGTTTGGTGTAGGGATCCATGGTGAGCCAGGAAGGAAGAGAGAAAAAATTCAGCCGTCAAAAACGATTGTTGGCAATATTTTGGAAGCTATTTTAGATAATTTGAAACCAGAAAAAAATGAAAAGAATTTACTTTTCGTAAATGGAATGGGTGGCACTCCTTTAACAGAATTATATTTAGTTTACGAGGATGCGTGTCAAATTTTGCAATCAAAGGGTATTCAAGTAACAAAAAGTTTAGTTGGAAATTATTGTACATCACTTGAAATGCAAGGTGCTTCAATCACTCTTCTCAAATGTGATGATGAAATCTTAAAACATTGGGATGCTCCGGTTCATACAGCGGCAATGAGATGGGGAATGTAAAACTTTTTTTGATCAAATAATAACTAAATCAAGTTTCTGATTGCCAAGTCTTTCGTTACCACTTTCCGTAACTAGGTAAGTTTCACCTAAGTTCATTGCTAAATTATTTTCAGAATCCATTAATATCATATGCATAAAAAATACATTTCCAGCCTCAATTAAATATGAATTCCCAGTGTATAGCATTGGCCAATCCATCCAATTAGGGGAAAAAGTTGCGCCTAATGAATACCCACATGCATTCATCCGACAATGTTTATAACCTAAATTATCAAATATTTTTGCGTGCATATCAAAAACCTCACCAATTTTATTTCCAGGTTTTAATGTATTTTCGCAATTTTTTAGTGCTTCCATACAAGCCTCGTGCATTTCATAATGTTTAGGATTTGCTTTTCCAATCAGTATAGTTCTGAACATTGCTGAATGATAATGTCTAAATGTGCCAGCCCATTCAATAGTGAGTTGATCTACATCATTAAGTATTTGCTTTTCTGATTGGTATCTACATAATAGTGCGTTCTTACCAGAGCCTATTATAAATTCATTTGCTGGATAGTCTCCACCACCTTCAAAAATTACTCTATTCATTTCTGCAAGAATTTTACTCTCACTCACTCCTTTTTTAGCAAATTTCCAAACTACTTCCAAAGCTTTGTCGGCAAGGATTGCCGCTTCCTTAACATAAACTATTTCTTCAGAAGATTTAATTACTCTGAGTTTTGTTATTAATTCAGATTTATCATATAAAGAGCAAAAATTTTTTAATGATTTATTTAAATTAATTGCATTACGTCCAGTAAGTCCATAAGCTTCATACTCAATACCGATCTTTTTGTCTTTTAAGTTAAGTTCGTTTAAAATTTGTTTTAGATTTTCTGTAGGATTAGAATTATCTTTATCAATCCAAATTCTAATATCTTGAATATTTGAAGTATTTTGTGCTTGTCTTAAATCAGGAGCTCTAGTTAATAATATTACATTACCCTTTTGGTCTAATATTAAGGATTGAAAAAAAACATAACCAAATGTATCGTAACCAGTTAACCAATACATAGACTCTTGCCTAAACATTACCAAGGCATCTATTTTTTCCTCTTTTAATTTGTTGATAACTTTATTTTTTCTAGTTTTAAATTCTTCTGTAGAAAAATGGAGGCCCATTAATTAATAGTGGTTCTAACAGATCCAATTTTATCAACTTTTCCAATATATTCGCCTTTATTTTTTATTGGAACAACTCCTACTGTTGAGCCCGTGAACACGTAGAAATCTTTTTCTAATATCACTTTTTCTTTCCTAATTTTATTTAACACAAACTTTAGAGAATTAAGTGGATTGATATAAACAGTATTTGTATTGCCTTTAACATTTAACCCCTTATTATTTTTTAAATTTGTTTTTAAATTGTTTAAATTTAATTTTTTAAACTTCTTTTTTGGTCCTGTAATAAATTTAATATTTACTCCAAAATCACTGCATAAATCACCTAAATACTTTATACCTTTTTTCTTCTGTCTAAAACCTACTACTTCAATGCAAGGACCCATATATGTTATAAATTTTGTGATACTTTTTGTATCTAGCCTACCTTTGAAACCAAAAAAGGATTTTTTAATAATGTAATAAACTTCTACTTCAATACCAAGAGCATATTTATTTACCTTAACTTTACCCCCTGATTTAATAAGGTTTTTTTGAAATACTGTTGAATGGAAAGGTTCTTTTTCTTTTAATTTTTTTAACAGAGCAAAAATAGTTCCGCCTGCTTTAAATCCTATTTTGTTATCACTAATTTTACTTTCACACAGCAATCTTAATTTATGGGCAAGTTTAATATTTTTACAAAATTTTTCAGGTATTGGTTTGATTAATTTATTCTTATTATAGGCAGTAACTAATTTATTGGCTACTAAATCAATTTCTTTTTTTATTTTCATAATATTGTTAATTATAATTATTAATAATTTTTTCTAATTTATTATAAAAAATCTTTTTATTATATTGTTTATATGATTTTAAAATTTTTTTTATTTTATAGCTACTCATAATTTTTCTTTTTACACCATTTGGCATTTTTTTATTAAACTTAATAATGGGAAAATAATTAACTATTTTACATATCATTTTAGCTAAATTTATAATCGATATTTCATATCCACTTCCAATATTTAAATGAGAATTTGAGTAATCAAAATTTTTCCAATAATTTTTCTTCGAAATTTTTAAAATTTTTATAGAATTTATTACCAAGTCCTCCACATACATAAACTCTCTTTTTGGAGTTCCGTCGCCCCATAGAGTAATACTTTTTTTTTTATTAATTTTTGCAGTTTTAATCTTTCTAATTAAAGATGCTATGACGTGACTATTTTTTTGATGATAATTATCATTATCTCCAAATAAGTTTGGTGGAATAATTGTCCTAAAGTCTACATAATTTTTTTTTCCATGCTGTCTCATTAAACCTTCGCATTGTTTGATGCCAGCTAATTTCGAAATTGCATACTGCTCATTAGTTTTTTCTAAATACCCACCTAAAAGCATTTCTTCACTCATTGGCTGTTTAGCATTTTTTGGGTATATGCAACTTGATCCAAGAAATAAAACTTTTTTAATTTTATTTTTAAATGATGAATTTATTAAATTAGCTTGAATTAATAAATTATCATTAATAAAGTCATATGGATATGCATAATTCGCATAAATACCTCCAACTTTAGCCGAGCATATTATTACAATGTTTGGCTTTAATTTTTTAATATACTGATCTACTTTTTTTTGATCTCTAAGATCTAGTTTTTTTTTCTCTTTAAAAAATAGTTTACTATAACCTTTAAGTTTTAAAATTTTTAAAAATGCTGATCCTACCATTCCTTTGTGTCCAGCTATAAAAATTTTATCTGTTTTTTTCATATTTGATTAATATTATTTTAGATAGTTAATCAACGCTATATTTAATTTTATAATTTATTTAAGAACTGTCATTGGATCAAGTCTAGTTTGAAACCAATTAACTCTAAAGTCTAAATGAGGACCTGTTGATCTACCAGTAGAACCTACTGTACCAATTATATCACCTTGTTTTATTAAGTCTCCAACCTTAACCATTACATTTTCTAAATGTGAATAGATTGTTGAAATGCCATGGCCATGATCCATTATGATTGTTCCACCAGTGTAATAAAGATCATTTTCAGCCATTGTAACAACTCCAGTTCCAGATGACTTTATAGGTGTTCCTTTTTTTGCAGCAATATCTATTCCATAGTGAGGCCATCTTGGTTTACCATTTAGAATTCTTTGACTTCCATAAACACCGCTTATTATTCCAGCGACTGGCATAATGAAGTTATTGCTAAAATAATTTAAATCTGAATTTATTGCCCTTGCTTCACCTATTTTTCCATTCTCTTTTTTTATTCTTTTATATACAGATTCTGGGGGTGTTACTTTATTTTCAGGTAATCCATTTATTCTTTGTATATTGTATTTTCTTTTATATATACGTTTAGTAATTTTATTTGTTTTACCATTTAAAATTTTTGTAATTATTACATCATATTTTCTATCTCTATCTATACCAAATGCAAAGAAACCATTTTTGGATACTTTTATATTTTTTTTATCAACTATAATTTGTGCACCTGGATCAGTTTTACCTAATATAAAATGTCCTTGAATAAACTTACCGGTAAATTCAATTGCAAGAATATTTGTAGGAAATAAAATTGCTATGATAAGCAATATTTTTTTCATTATTTTGCGGTCCACCCACCGTCTATTTTTATAGATGTTCCTGTTATCATTGCTGCAGCATCTGAAGCTAAAAAACAAACCGCTGTTGCTACATCGCTCTCTTTTGCTGCTTTACCCATAGGAATATTTCCTAGTGCTAATTTTTTAAAATCTTTATTTTTAAAAAATTTTTTCACCATAGGTGTTTCAACAAAGGTTGGTGCTACTGTATTTACTCTTATATTTTTTGTGGCGAGTTCTACACCCATACCTTTAGTTAGTCCTTCAATACCAAATTTTGTCATATTATAAACGTTTCTGCCAGTCATCCCTACATGACCCAGTTGCGATGACATGTTTATAATGGATCCACCTCTTTTTTTATTTTTTATCATTTTTTTTACAACTATTTGAGCAACATTAAATGCGGCTCTTAAATTTAAATCTATCAAATAATTTAAGCTTTCTTGTTTTACTTTATCAAATGGTTCTGGAATATTAGTCCCAGCATTATTTACAAGAATATCAATAATTTTTATTTTTTTTAATTTTTCCTGTAATTCTCTATAGTTCATTACATCGCAATTAATTTTGATTAATTTACTTTTGACTTTTTTTATGTCTTTTTCTAATTTATCAAGATCAGAGGATGTTCTACTCAAACCAATAATAGTTGCACCTGCTTCAGCTAGCGCAATTGAACAAGCGCGTCCTAAGCCTTTACCAGCTCCTGTAACAAGAGCATATTTTCCTTTAAGATTAATTTTTTTTAAATACATTTAAATAAATAACTTGATGTCCGTATAAATTAAATCAATTGCAACAAATAATATAGCAAATAAACCAACCCAAGCTATCCATTTGTATTCTTTAATCCATCGAGAAATTAATGTTGCAGCAGTTGCCATTAATATAATTGATAAAACAAGACCAAAAACTAATAAATAGTAATGATCTTTGGCAGCACCTGCTACACCCAATACATTATCTAAACTCATAGTAAAATCAGCTAACAAAACAGTCCAAATTGCCTTAAGCATTGATGAACTATCTACTTTGATATTTTCCTCGTCATTTTGTGAATTTTTAATTACATCAACATAAAGCTTGTAAACTATGTATAACAACAACAAACCTCCTAAGAGTCTTAGGCCTGTTATTTGTAAAAGGTAAGCAGTTATGAGCGTTAATAAAATTCTTAATATTACTGCTCCACCAATTCCCCAGAAAATAATTTTTTTTCTTTGTTCTGGAGGAAATTTCGAAGCAACCATTCCTATAATAATGGCATTATCTCCAGCAAGAATTAAATCAATAAATATTATTTGAAAAAAAATTGTAATTTCTTCTGTCATCTAGCATCTTCTATTATCATATCTGCTGCTTTTTCAGCAATCATAATAGTAGGTGCATTAGTATTTCCTGAGGTTATCGATGGCATAACAGATGCATCAACAATTCTTAAATTTTTCAAGCCATGAGCCACTAATCTATCAGATACGACTGCATTTTCATCGGAACCCATCCTACAAGTACTTACAGGGTGAAAAATAGTACTGCAAAATTTTCCAGCTTCTTTAGCTAATTCCTCATTATCTGTAATATGAATGCCAGGTCTATATTCCTCTGGTTCATATTTTTTGTATGCTTTAGAATTCATTACAATGTTTCTTGTAATTTTTAATGCTTTGCCTGCAATTTCTCTGTCTTCATCTGTAGACAAATAATTCATTTTTATTTTTGGGGACACTCTTGTATCTGAAGATTTTAGTTCTATAGAACCTCTGCTTGTGGGTCTTACATTGGTTATGCTAGGAGTAAATGCTGTAAATTTATGCAGAGATCCTTTGCCTAATACATCTGTACTAGCAGGAGAAACGTGAAACTGTAAATTAGGAGTTGCCAAGTGTGGATCACTTTTGACAAAGCCACATAAATAACTAGCCCCAACAGTAAGCGGTCCTTTTCTAAATAAAAGATATTTAAGTCCTGTCATAAATTTTTTAGTCATACTGTAATAAATATCATTTAAACTCTCTAAATTTTTGACTTTGTAAACTGGTCTGAGCATTAAATGATCAGTTAAATTCATGCCTACTCCTGGGTGATCTTTAACAACGTTTACGTTATTTTTTTTTAACAATTCACCTGGACCAATACCTGAGGCTTGAAGAATATGAGGAGAACCAATTGTTCCAGAACTTAAAATCACTTCCTTATTTGCTTTTACAGATATTACATTGTTACCGATCCAGTAATTTACTTTGTCTGCTTTTTTATTATCGAACTCAATATTCTTAACATGAGCATTTGTAACAACTTTTAAATTCTTTCTTTTTTTTACAGGATTTAGATATCCAACTGCTGTGCTACATCTAAGTCCATTTCTAACCGTAAAAGGAAAATAACCCATGCCCTCGTTATCTCCATTATTGAAATCATCAGTTCTTTTATGGCCGAACTCTTCTGCTGCATCCATAAAAAGATCACAAACTTTAAATGTGCCTCTTATTTCTTGAACAGCTAAAGGGCCTCCAGATCCATGAAATTCATTTTCACCAAATTGGAAATCTTCAGATTTTTTAAAATATGGAAGAACATCTTCCCAAGACCAACCAACATTACCAAGTTGTCTCCAGTAATTAAAATCATTAGACTGGCCTCTTATATAAAGCATTCCATTGATAGAGGAACTTCCACCCAATGTTTTACCTCTTGGATAAACCATTTCTCTATTATCACAATATTTCTCTCTCTCTGTTTGAAAACACCAATCTGTTTTAGGGTTTAACATTGTCTTAAAATATCCACCTGGGATATGTATCCATGGATTAGTATCTTTGCTTCCTGCTTCGATTAATAATACTTTGTGATTAGGGTTAGCACTCAATCTGTTAGCTAAGACACAGCCTGCCGATCCTGCACCTAAAATAATATAATCAAAGTTTTCCATATTAATTATAATAATTAAATTTTTTTAAAAATCTTTTAACATATACTTTATAAATTAAATAATAAGATTAGGTAGTTTAATATGAAATATTTAGACGCATTAATTATTGGTGCTGGATTTTCAGGTTTATATCAGCTTCACTGTTTGAGAGATAAATTAAAATTAAACACTTTAGTTATCGAGGAAGGTAAAAATATTGGCGGCACATGGTATTGGAATACATATCCAGGAGCTCGTTGTGACTCCGAAAGTTTTACCTATGGTTTTACTTTTTCTGAAAAAATTTTTAAAAATTGGACGTGGAAAGAAAGATATCCAAAGCAAAATGTAATTTTAAAATATTTAAAATATTTTTCAAATAAACTAAAGTTAAAAAAAAATATAGTTTTTAACGAAAAAGTAATTTCAGCAAAATATATAGAAAAAAATAATTTATGGAAAATTCAAACAAATAATAAAAAAAAATATTACACTAAATATTTAATATGTGCTGTTGGATCTTTGTCATCTATAAATCTTCCAAAAATAAAAGGAATTAATCACTTTAAAGGTCAATTACATCATAGTGGAAGATGGCCCAGAAAAAAAATAAACTTTAAAAACAAAATTGTAGGACAAGTAGGAACTGGCTCTACTGGAATCCAGATTGCACCTGAGATTGCAAAAAAAGCTAAAAAATTAATTTTATTTCAAAGATCACCAAACTTTAGTATTCCTGCAAGAAATAGAAAACTAACTAAAGAAAATATTAAAAATTATAAACAAAATTTCAAAAAACTTAGAAATTTTTTAAAAAGAACTCCAGGAGGACATCCCTTTGAATTTCCTAAAAAATCTGCTTTTGATTTTAACGAGACAAAAAGAAATTTACTTTATGAAAAATCTTGGCAGTATGGAACTCTATCTTTTAGGGCAACATTTAAAGATATAGTAAAAAATATCAAAGCAAATCAAACAGCAGTTAACTTTATAAAGAGTAAAATATATTCAACAGTAAAAAATAAAAAATATGCTGATATATTAACTAATTTTGACCATCCATTTACAGCTAAAAGACCTACT
The DNA here is from genome assembly GCA_902547535.1 of uncultured Pelagibacteraceae bacterium. Taxonomy (GTDB): domain Bacteria; phylum Pseudomonadota; class Alphaproteobacteria; order Pelagibacterales; family Pelagibacteraceae; genus Pelagibacter. The sequence goes on from CACCOB010000002.1 coordinate 326,570, forward strand.
TTAAATACAAATTATTATGAGATGTTTAATAAAAAAAATGTCGAATTAGTTGACTTAAAGCAAAGTCCAATAGTTAAAATAACTAAAAGAGGCATTAAAACTAAAAAAGGTGAATACATTTTGGATAAAATTATTTTTGCAACAGGTTTTGATGCATTAACTGGATCAATTTTAAAACTAAATATAATTGGTAAAAAAGGTATAAATTTATCTAAATTTTGGAGCAAAGGTCCTAAAAGTTTCTTAGGCCTTCTTGTTCCGAATTTTCCAAATTTATTTATTGTGAGTGGGCCTGGTAGCCCATCAGTTTTAACAAATGTTCCAGTACAAATAGAGCAACATGTTAATTGGATTACAAATTGCATTAAATATTTAGAAAAAAATAAAAAAAAAAGTATTGAAACTACCAATCTTGCAGCGAAAAAATGGCAAAAAGAAATTATGAATTCAGTTAAAAAAACATTATTCATGAAAGCTAAAAGCTCATGGTATAAAGGCGACAATATACCTGGTAAACCAAAGACTTTTTTACCTTATCCTGGTGGAATGCCAAAATATAAAAATCAATGCATAAAAGTTGAAAAGAACAAATATAAAGAATTAAAAATATCCTAAAATGAGAACTATAAAATTTTTAATAGTATATTTATTTTTAACAACCAATTTACTTTCAGCAGAGATAGAAATTTTAGTTGATAAACCAGGTGATGGAAAAAAAATTATTAATCATTCTTGGGTACAAATTGAATATACTGGTTCATTTATTGATGGAAAAGTTTTTGATACTAATGTTGGAAAAGACAGACCTTTAGTGGTTCAAATAGGAATGAGGGAAGTTATACCTGGTTTTGAAATGGGTATAGTTGGTACAAATAAAGGTACAATCAGAAAAATTAAAATTCCCTCAGAATTGGCATATGGTTCTTCCGGAGCTGGAGATGTAATACCGCCAAATTCAGATCTTATTTTTGAATTTAAGATTATTGATGTTTTGGATCCAAATTATAATTTAATTTCATCTGATCAATTAAAAAACTTATTAGATAATAATGCAGTTGTTTTAGATATTCGAACAGACGATCAATGGAAAAAAACTGGTGTGATTAAAGGATCATTTCAAGAGACTGCGTTTGATAAAAATGGAAAATTTAATGTTTATTTAATGGATAGGGTTAGAGCTTTAGCTGGCGCTGAGTCACAAAATATTGAAATTATTTTCGTTAGCAATGATGGAGAAACTGCATCAATTTTAGGCAATGCCTTTGCAGAAGACTTAGGTTTTAAAAATGTATACGTTTTAAAGGGTGGAATTAAAGCTTGGATTAATGAGGAAAAAGCATTAGTTTCTTTTTTGAAATAACATCAAATCATTTAAAAAATGAAGCTTAAAGATAGAGTAGCAATAGTTACAGGTGGAGGTAAGGGTATAGGTGAAGAAATTTGCTTAGGCCTTGCAAAAGAGGGTGCTAAGATTGTTATAGCGGAAATAGATATTGCAAATTCAGAAAATGCTAAAAAAAAGGTTTTAGATATAGGCAGTGAAGCAATAATTGTTAAAACTGATGTTTCTAAAAAAGATAGTATTAATGAAATGGTAGAAAAAACCATTCAAACATTTGGAAAAATTGATATTCTTATAAATAACGCCGGCATAAGACATGTAAAAAAATTGTTAGATCATACTAAACAGGACTGGGACGATATGATTTCAGTAAATCTTACGGCACCATTTCTTGCAAGTCAGGCTGTAATTCCTCACATGATTAAAAACGGTAAGGGAAAAATTATAAACTTTGGTTCTATAGCTAGTTTTATGGGTAGACCTGATAGAGTAGGTTATGTTGCAGCTAAAAGTGGGGTACTAGGCTTAACGCGAGCATTGTCAGTTGATCTTACTGGAAAAAATATAAACGTAAACACTATTTGTCCTGGATTAATATCAACTCCTTTCAACCAAAAATATGCTGAAGATCCAAAACATGGCGAAGCCTGGGGAAAAGAAACAGTTGTAGGAAGATGGGGGCAACCAAAAGATATTGTAGGAGCAGCAGTATTTTTATCAAGTGATGAATCAGATTTTATAAACGGATCTGAGATTAAAATTGATGGTGGATGGCTTTCCTCTAAGGTTAGAAGAGGAGAACTAGATAATGAGTAATTTTGAAAAAAATTATGAATTAGCTATTAATAATGCAAAAAGATTATCAGATAAAATTTTAATAGATGGTAAATTAATTTCTGCTCAAACCGATAAAAAAATACCAGTTTTAAATCCTAGCACGGGAGAGAATATTGGTTCAGCACCACAATGTGATAAGAATGATGTTAATATTGCAGTCGAGTCGGCTTTTAAAGCATTTCAAAAATGGAAAAAAATACCAGCACGTGATAGGGGAAAGATGGTTGCTGCAGGTGCTAAGAGATTAGAGGAAAGAAAATCTGAAATTGAGACTTTGCTTTCCTTAGATACTGGTAATGCTTTAAGAACTCAAGCTTTACCAGAAACCGCTGCATCTATTGAGCTAACAAATATGTTTGCAGGCCTATCAGGAGAGTTAAAGGGTGAGAATTATCCACCCAATATCCCAAATACCATTCATTATACAACAAGAGATCCAATTGGTGTTGTTTGTGCAATTGTACCATGGAATGCTCCCTTATTTTTAACAGTTGCTAAAATTGCTCCAGCGATAGTTGCTGGTAATAGCGTTGTGCTAAAAACAGCTGAACAAGCACCTTTTTGCGCTTTACTGTTATCCGAAATATTCCAACAAGAACTACCGCCAGGAGTTTTAAATGTTATTTCAGGTTATGGAGAAGAGTGTGGTGAGCCTTTGGTAACTCATGAAAAGGTAAGAAAAGTAACTTTTACGGGATCTTTTTCTGTTGGAAAAATCATTGCTGAAAAAGCTGCTCCAAAATTATGTCCTGTTACTTTAGAACTTGGTGGTAAAAATCCAAATATAATAATGAGTGACGCTGATTTAGATATTGCAATTCAAGGTGTAATTGATGGTATGAGGTATACCCGTCAAGGACAAGCATGTACTGCGGGATCTAGAGTTTATATTCAAGAAAAAATTTATGACAAAGTAATTAGTGGTGCAGTCGAAAAATTAAGTAAACTAAAAATGGGAAATGCTTTAGATGAAAAATCTGATATTGGAGCGATTATCTCAGAGGAGCAACTAAAAAGAACTTTGCATTATATGGATATAGCAAAACAAACTTCTTCAGCTAAAGTTGTACATGGTGGCAATCAACCAACAGGAGGTGATTATAAAAATGGTTTCTTTTATGAGCCAACACTTATGTCAGGGGTACCGGTAGACTCTCCTGTATGTCAGGAAGAGATTTTTGGGCCAGTAGCTTGCGCTATTCCATTTAAAACATTTGAAGAAGTAATGCAAAGTGCGAACGATACACCATTTGGATTATCAGCTGTGCTTTGGACCCAAAATTTGTCTAGAGCTCTAGAGTTTGTTGAAGATATTGAAGCAGGATTTGTTCAAGTAAACCAATGCGTTGCTCCAAGAGCAAATGTATCTTATGGTGGTTTAAAAATGAGTGGTCTAGGTAAAGAATATGCGTTTGATAGTATGATAAATCATTTTACTCAAAGCAAAACAGTTTTGATAAATCGAGGAAAATCAAATATAGATAGTTAAATATGACAGATCAAATTGCTTTCATAGGAGTTGGAAATATGGGTAATCCAATGGCCGACCAGTTAGTTAAAGCTGGAAAAAAAGTTAAAGCTTATGATGTTTCTCCTGAAATGATACAAAAAGCAAAAGAAGCAAATTTAAATGTAGTAGAAACTTTAGATGAAGTACTCGAAGGTGCAAATTTTATAATTTCAATGTTACCTGAGGGAAAACATGTTAAGTCACTTTTTCTAGGTGAGAAAGGAATAATCGATAAAATTTCAAAAGATGCATTAATTATTGATTGTTCAACAATCGATATAGAAACTTCGTTATTACTCGGCAAAGAAGCTAAAAGTAGAGGTATTAAAATGATTGATGCACCTGTTACAGGAGGTGTTATGGGTGCAAGAGTAGGCAAACTTAATTTTTTAGTTGGTGGAGATGACGAGTCTGTAAACTTAGCAAGACCATTAATGGACATTATGGGTCAAAAAATTTTGCACGCTGGACCCCAAGGAAGTGGTGTTGGAGTTAAAATCTGTAATAATATGTCCTTAGGTATTTCAATGATAGCTGCATCAGAGGCATTAATGTTAGCAAAAAGACTAAAGATGGATTTAAAAAAAGTCCATGAAATAATGAAAAATGCGTCTGGAAATAACTGGGCCCTATCGACTTACACTCCCTTACCGAATTTAACAGATGGCGTTCCTTCAAACAATAAATACAGACCTGGTTTTTCTGCTGCAATGATGACAAAAGATTTAAAATTAGCAAATGATGCTGCAAAATCAGTAAGCGCATCAACCCCTTTAGGAAAACATGCTTTAGAAATTTTTTCGGAATTTTGTAATGAAGGGGATTCTGAAACCGATTATTCAGGTATATCAAAAAAAATTGGTGGTGATGCGTGGGATTACCCTTTTGACCCAAAAGGCAAAGATTAGCTATTAAACCACAAGTTGCATATTCAATTTATGTAACAATTTAACGTTTTACATTTCGCAGCCAATAATATTAACTTAGTAATTATTAAGTCTTAATAACAATAAAGAGAGGGATATATAATGAAAAAAATCACATCAATGATTTTAGCTTTAGTATTTGCAGTTTCAGTAATTGGTTCTGCATCTGCTAAAACATTAAAAATCCAACTTACTTTTCCTAAAACATCTTACGATGGACAAATCGTAAAAATGTGGACTGATAGAGTAACAAAATTAACTCGAGGTGAGTTAAAATTTGAACTTTTATCAAAAGGTGAAGTTGTTGGAATGAAAGAAACACTAGAAGCCGTTGACAAAGGTCTAGTAGATGGTGGTGCAGCATGGACTCACTACTGGTCAAACTATCACCCAGCTGCGATGTTATTTGGTTCGCCAGTTGCTGGTGGAGGAATTGGCTTAAGTACTAAATCTTGGTTAGCATGGTACTTCGACAATGGTGGTAAAGAGTTATACGACCAATTGTGGAGCGAGATGGGAATGAATGTTAAAGGTTTCGTGATGGCATCATCTGGACCAGAAGCATTAGGTTGGTTTAAAGAGCCGATCAAGAATATGGATGATTTCAGAAAATACAGATTTAGAACTCCTCCAGGAATTCCAGGACAAACATACAAAGATATCGGAATTGCATCAGTATCTCTATCAGGTGGTGATATTTTACCAGCGCTTGAAAAAGGAACAATTGATGCTGCAGAGTGGTGTTGTCCAAAACCAGACTCAGTATTTGGTTTCCAAAAAGTTCTTAAAAACTATTATCTACAAGGTCTTCACCAAAACGTTGTAAATGGAGACATTTACATAAATGGTGATGTTTATAATTCTTTAACTGATCATCAAAAATATGCAATGGAAGTTGCATCTGAAGCTATGATCACAAGAAATATTACAAACAGAGCTGTAGAAAATGGAAAAGCGTTAATTGATCTTACTCAAAATCATGGTGTAAAACTATGGGATACACCAGCTGATTATTTCACTGAGTACATGAACGCTGCTCAAGCTACTCTTAAAAAGAATGCAGCAGAGAATGCTTTCTTTAAACAAGTTTACGAGCACATGACTGAGCACGCAAAAGTTGTAGTACCTTTTATTGCACAAATGGAAACATCTGATGCATCAATTGGATCTGCATTTGCAGCACAACAATAAGTAACTTTATAAAAAACGGGGATTTTACTAATCCCCGTTTTTTAAATGATTTAAATTTAATTAATATACTTGTTCAATGGTTGATAAAGATACAGAACCAAAAGTTAAAGAAAATCTTGATATTACTGACGAATTAATTGCTGAAAGAAGAACAAGTACAAAAATGCCTGAGGACATGACTCCTTGGATGGCAAAAACAATCGAATTTATTGACTCAAAAATGCTTTTATCGGGCAAAATAATAATGTGGATCACAATTCCACTTATTTATGCAATGATACACGAAGTAATCGGAAGACATTTTTTTAATAGACCTACACTATGGTCTTTTGATATTAGCAGAATGCTAGCAGGGGCTTTGTTCATGCTTGGTGCAGCATATACATTATCAAAAGGTATTCATATAAGAGCTGACTTTCTCTACAGAAATTGGAAAGTTAAAAATCAGGCTAGAGTTGATCTATTTTTATATCTTTTATTTTTTATACCAGGTTTCTTAGTATTTTTTTATGTAAGTTTTGATTATGCTTACACATCAATTTGTGGAAGATCAAATCTTGAAGAATGTTTAGGTGGAAAAGTAAGAATTCAAAGAGCGATGGACACTACATGGATGCCAATAATGTGGCCATTAAAAAGTTGTATGCCAATTGGAGCCTTTTTACTTTTAGTCCAAGGTTTTTCTGAAATTCTTAAAACTTATTATGCTTTTGTGAAAGGAAGATGGCCTTAATGGAATTCTTTTCACCAGAAATAATCGGCGCAATAATGATTGGTTGCATGTTGTTTGCAATTTTTGTTGGATTTCCTATTTCATTTACATTGATTTTTTTAGGTCTTGTTTTTGGTTATTGGGGATTTGGAAAGTTAGTTTTCTATCTAATGACTTTACAATTCAATATGATTATGACCGAAAATACTTTAGCTGCCGTTCCACTCTTTATATTTATGGGAATTTTGATGGAGCAAGCTGGATTAATGGAAAGATTATTTAATGCGGTACAATTAATGCTCTCAAAAACTAGAGGTGCATTATTTTATGCTGTTATGTTTGTTTCAACTATTTTTGCAGCAGCAACTGGGATTGTTGGAGCATCAGTCACAATTTTGGGAATTATGGCTGGAAAAACTATGATTAGGACAGGATATGACACCAGACTTTCAGCGGGTCTAATTTGTGCTGGAGGTACTTTAGGAATTTTAATTCCTCCAAGCATTATGTTAGTTGTTATGGGTCCTGTATTAGAAATACCAGTTACAGATTTATTCGCAGCAGCAATCATACCAGGAATTCTTTTAGCATTTTTGTATGCCGCTTACACAACGTTAAGATGTTTTTTTAATCCTAAACTTGGTCCTGTATTACCAGCTTCAGAACGACCAAAAAATATGGCTAAGGTTTGGTATGAGTTTTTAATGGGTTTAATTCCTCCTGCAGGTTTAGTTTTCTTTGCCTTAGGAAGTATTTTATTTGGTCTTGCAACTCCAACTGAAGGTGCTGGTATGGGAGCTTTTGGAGCAATACTCTTGGCACTAGCATATAAAAAACTTACTTACCATGGTCTGAAAGAAGCTCTATTAAAAACTTTAGAGATAACAGCATTAATAATGTTTTTAGTTGCAGCCTCAAATTTCTTTGGTGCGGTATTTTCAAAATTAGGAACTCCATCTCTATTAACAGACTTCTTATTAAATCTTGATGTAAATAAATATGTGATTTTAGCGATTATAATGGCTGCAATATTTCTACTAGGTTGGCCTTTAGAATGGGTTCCAATAGTATTAATAGTTTTACCAATAGTTCTACCTTTAATTTTAGAATTAGGTTTTAACTTAACTTGGTTTGCTATTCTTGTAGCTGTCAATTTACAAACCGCCTGGCTATCTCCACCTGTAGCTTTATCAGCTTATTTCTTAAAAGGTGTGGTGCCTCAATGGGATTTAAAAGATATATATTTAGGTATGATGCAATTTATGGTTATTCAATTAATTGGCTTAATATTAATTATTATATTTCCCCAAATAGCATTATGGTTGCCAAGTATAATGTATCCTAGCCCTTAGCTTTTTTATTTATTTGAGGAATAATTGTTCCTACTAAAATAATTATTAAGGATATAAATATATTAATGGATATTGTAGAACCCAAAACTATCCATGACATTGTAGCACCAATAGGACCAGTTAAAGGATACATTAAACTAATTCTACCGATAGGTGCTCTTCTTAAAGCAAAGTTATAAAATAAATAAGCTCCAAAGGTTATAAAAGATAATGTTATGGCTGCAAGAACTGGAGGACTTAAATTTAAATAATTATTATATTTAAAACTACTATCAGGCCACAATATAAAAAGTATTAGAACAGATAAGATTGCTCCAATCATGTATTGAAAAGTATTAACACCCAATTGATTTACTTTGGTTTGCATAAAACGTCTTCCAAGTACTTCATTAATAGAAACACACATCATTCCTAAAAATATAATAAAATCCCCTAAATAATTTCCACCTCCAATTTTCTTTTGGGTTGATAATAAAATTAAAGTTCCAATAATTGTAATAAATGCTCCAATTATTACTTTAATTTCAATTTTTTCTTTTAAAAAAATTCTTGCTACAAAAGGCTGCCAAATAGGAAGTGTACTTATCAAAGCAACACCACTTACCGGAGAAGTTAGCAACAGCCCTATATGAAAACTAAGAGTTACCAAAAAAGGATTTAGTAGACCCATTAAAAAAGGAGTTAATCCAATTTTTTTAATAGATAAATCTACTCTCATTAAAAGTGCAAATATTAACATTAAAATAAATGCTAAAGAGAATCGAACTGCCATTAAATCCATTACATAAAACTCTTGTAGTGCTAATTTTACAAATGGAGGACCAGAGCCAAAGCCTATAACAGCAATGAACATTGAAATGTAACCAATATTACTTTTTAAAAAACTCATGTATTAATATCTTACTGTTATCACTTTTATAGACATATAAAAATATTAGTTTAGAATCTTTAAAGTGAGTCAAAATATAGAATTAAAAAATTTTGAATTAGCTACAGTTAATCCAAGTAACAAAACATGGACTTCGGCAGATTTATTCTGTTATTGGGCAAATAGTATTCAAACTATTGCTGGATTTGCTCTTATATCTTCTTTGTATTTAATCTATAATTTAAGTTCTTATTTAGTTTTATCTTCCTCAATAGCTGCATCAATTCTTGTGTATTTTTTTATTTCTTTAATTGGTCACCCATCCCAAAAACACGGATTACCTTTTCCAGTTTTGATGAGAATGTCCATGGGTCTAAATGGTGCTAGATATTTAAGTTTATTAAGATCAATTGTTGGAATTTTTATGTTTGGAATTCAAACATACTTTATATCCAAATCTATAACATACCTAACAAGAATTATTATTTATTACCTGTTCGACCCACAAATTTTAGAAAGTGAATTTGTTTTAGAATTTTTTCTAGGATTAAATGTTATAGATTGGTTTTCATTAATAGTAACATTTTTCATTCAATTTTTTTTATTTACGAATGGTCAAAGATATAATCAAGGATTTTTAAAATTCTCTGCAATATTTGTTTACTTCGGTTTAATTTTCTTTTTTGTTATGCTTATTGCTGAAAATAGTACTCAAATATTTCAATCTCTAAAATCTAATACAACTAGTACAAATTTGATTTCTAAATCAAATGTAATGCCCTTTTTTATTCTTACAGGGACAATTTTTTCATATTTTTCAATTGTGCTTTTGAATTTTGGAGATTTTTCAAGATATGTAAAAACTAGCAGAGATCTTAAAATAGGAAATTTATTTTTATTTTTGAATATGATTATGTTTTCCTTTCTTGCGACTACTATTGTAATAGGTGTTGATGTTTTGTTAAATCAAAAGCTAATCGTGGTTGATCAAATAATGACAAGGCCGATGGATATATTAGGAAAGATTGATAATGTATATCTAACAGTTTACGCATTAATTTTCATAATATTCTCGTCACTTTCGACAAATTTAATTACTAACTATGTTCCAACACAAAATAGTATAATTAATTTTTTACCTAAAAACTTAGACCTCAAAAGTGCAGGAGCACTAATTTTAATATTTGGACTAATAACAGGCAGTTTGTGGCCATCATTACTAAGCCAAATAGAAATAATAAAATTAATTGATAGTTTAGCGGCATTTTTTGGACCAATTTTTGGAGTTATCATTGCAGACTACTATCTTGTTAAGAAACAAAAAGTTAATCACAAAGATCTTTTTTTTATAAGACTAGAAAACGAGTACATTTATTCAGGTGGATGGAATTATAAAGCGGTATATGCTGTATTAATAGGTTTTATTTTTTCATTTTCAATTATTTGGAATATTAATTTCGAAGATTTTAAAACATTTTCTTGGATTATAGGATTTGTCGTTTCATATATTATGTATTATCTTCTTAATGAAAAATAATTATGAAAGCTTTAGTTTATACTGGTGTAGAAGAACTTACTTATAGAGATGAAAAAGACCCAACAGAGGTAAGTGGAGAAAGTATTCTTAAAGTCCACGCTTCAGGTATTTGTGGATCTGATATGCATGCTTACCACGGTAAAGATGAAAGAAGAATCCCGCCCTTAATACTAGGTCATGAGGTAAGTGGAAAAATACAAAATGGTAAATTCAAAGATAAAAATGTTGTATTAAACCCATTAATAACTTGTGGAAAATGTGAATACTGCATGAATGGACGCGAGCATTTATGTCCTAACAGAGTCTTATTAGGCATGAATAGACCTTATGAAAGAGGTGGAGTTTTTGCTGAATATGTCTCTACTCCAAATCAAAATATTTATGAAATACCTGATCGTCTAGATTTAAGTGAAGCTACAATTGCTGAACCTACAGCTGTATCTTTACATGCTGTATTGATGGGCGAGACATCATTGAAAAAACCACTTAAAGAGTGTCGAACTTTGGTACAAGGTGCTGGAGCTATTGGATTATTGTGTTCATTAATTTTATCTAAAATAAAGGGAAATAAAAATATTATAATGTCTGATCCAAACAAACTAAGACTAGATGTTTGTTCAAAATACTTCGATGGTAAATTTGTTAGTCCAAATGATAAAGAAGTAAAAGAAAATAGTTTCGATATTGTTTTCGATACAGTTGGATTAGAGGTATCTAGACAACAAGCTATTTCTGTAATTAAGCCTGGTGGTAGCATTATTCATATTGGTTTAACACAACCTTCTGGTCAATTTAATTTTAGAAAAGCTACACTTCAAGAAGTAACATTTATAGGCACTTATTGTTATACTAATAAAGATTTTGAAAAAACAATTAAAATTTTGGCTGATAAAGAAATAGGAGATCTATCTTGGATTGAATATCGGGAATTAAAAAAAGGAGCAGAGGCTTTCAAGCAAATCCATGATGGTAGTTGTTCTGCTCCAAAAATAGTCTTATTGCCAGAGTAAATACGTAATATTGAAAAAATAATAAAATTGTCTATAGAAGTTTTAGTGAAAAATATTTTATCATCAATAATATTCTCAATCTGTCTTTTTTCATTATCTAATGCTAATGAAAAAGTAATATTTGATTTTACTGAAAATGAACTTTCTACTTTAGAAGTGAGGAAAGTAAGAGGAGCTGATGCAAAAACTATTTATACAATTGGAAAAAATAAGAATGGAAATTATCTAAAAGCAGTAGCAGAAAATGCAGCCTCCGGTCTTGGTAAAGAAATAAAAATAGATTTAGACGCCACCCCTTATATTAACATTACATGGAAAGTTGAAAAAGACTTAAAAGGAATTAAAGAAAATACAAAAAAAGGACATGATTTTGCTGCAAGAGTTTTTGTTATTAAAAAAACAGGTGCTACGCCACTATCAAATAGAGCTATTAATTATGTTTATTCTAGCAACTTAAATATTGATGATTATAAACGAAGCCCTTATACAAAAAAATCGATAGATTATGTTTTATCCACCACAAAAAATAATTTTGATGAGTGGATTACAGTTAAAGCAAATGTAAAAGAAGATTTTAAAAAACTCCATAAACTAGACGTTAAAGAGTTGGATGGAGTAGCTATTATGGCTGACACTGATAATTCAAAGATGAAAGCTATAAGTTATTATCAAAATATTTATTTTTCGTCTGAGTAATTTATTTTATATATTTTTTGAGTACTAAACTTAAAAACTATAGTAGAATTGCAGCAATTACATCAAGAAGTGGTGTTGCTTGAGGATATCCAAAGTTCCACAATACAATCCCTATAAGCCAAATTATATATATTTTCATAAACAAATAATCATTAGTATATATATTCCTTGTCTTTGATAATATATTTTTAATATGGAATTTAAATCAAACTTTAAAGTTTACTATGAAGACACTGATAGTGGAGGAGTAGTTTATTATGCTAATTATTTGAAATTTTTGGAACGAGCTAGAACAGATGCAATCACATCTTTAGATTTTAGTAATAAAAATCTTATAGAAAAATTTGGGATCTATATAATAGTTAAATCTTGCAACTTAAATTTTCATAAACCTGCAAAACTTGAAGACAATTTAAATATTATTTCTAAAGTGTTGGAAGTTAAAAATGTATCAATAAGAATGAAACAGCATATTTTTGTCAATGATAGTTTGATTGTTGAGGCTGAAATATTATTAGCTTCAGTAGATGAAAAGGGCAAACCATCAAAACTTCCAGTAGAATTTAAAAGTCAATTGATTAAATAACTTTTTTAACCTTAAGAAATAAATTAGTCATTTTATTAACATCAATTCTTCCAGTATTAACATTTCTAGGGCTTGGGTGATAAGATCCAACTAATAAAATATTATTTGGTAGCTTAAAAAATTTACTGTGTCCAAATTTAATATTATTTTCTATTTTAAATTGTTTCTTATAAAACTCTACACACGCATCAAAAGCTATTTTTCCGAGAGCAATAATAATTTTTAAATTATCTAAATTTTCAATTTCATTTTTAAAATATTTAAAACAATTATTAAGTTCATTTCTAGTTGGCTTATCTCCTGGAGGGACACATTTTAATGCGGTAGTTATAAAACTATCATTTAGTATCAAACCATCATTTCTGTGAACTGAATTTGATTTATTTGATAATTCAGCTTTATGAAGGCACTTGTACAAAAATTCAGATGATCTATCGCCTGTAAAAACTCTTCCAGTCCTATTGCCACCATGAGCTGCAGGGGCTAAACCAACTAATAAAATTCTTGCTTTTCGGTCACCAAAACCTGTTATTGGTTTTCCCCAATATTTCTCATTAATATATTGTTTTCTTTTATCTTTTGCTACCTGGGTTCTAAAGTTTACAAGTCTTGGACATTTCTTACAATTTATTATTGAGTTTTCAAGTTTTTTAAAACTTTTTTTCATAAATATTAATTTTTAATCAATGAGTCTTATACTATAATTATTTAAAATTATGAATGTAGGTTTTATTGGTGTTGGCTATATGGGTTATGGAATAGCCAAAAATATTTTAAAAAAGGGAAACAGTCTATTTGTTATTGCAAATAAAAAAAGAGCACCTATTGATAAGATTGTAAGTGATGGAGCAAAAGAGGTTAAAAGTTACAATGAGTTATGTGAAAAGAATTTAGATGCTTTATTTCTTTGTGTAACCAATACACCAATAGCTATAAGTATTGCAGAAAAATTATCTAATTTGTTAAAAGATGGTACATTAATTGTTGACGTTACAACACATAACCAACATGGATCAATTAAAATGGAACAAATTTTTGCAAAACAAAAAATTAGTTATGTTGAATGTCCTGTGATGGGAGGACCTGTTCAAGCAGAGGAAGGTGTTTGTGGAGGAATTGTTGGGGCTTCCAATGAAAATTTTAAAAAGGCAGAGGTTTATTTAAAAACTTTTTGTAAAGATTACTTCCATTTTGGTGAAGTAGGTAAGGGAGCAAAGTCAAAATTATTAAATAACTTTTTATCTCTCGGTACTGCAACAAATGTTATAGAATTCATCAAGAGCGCAAAAAAATTGGATATTGATTTGGAAAAACTTTTTGCAGTAGCAAAATTAGGATCTGGAAACTCAACAGCCTTAAATAGAATTTTTGATAATGTCCTTAAGGACGATTATACTGGATTTAAATTTTCAACTTCCAACACTTTAAAAGATCTTACCTATATACATGAAATGCTCAAAGATTTAGGTAATGCAGAAAAATTAGCTGATGTAAAAAAGTCTATTTACAAAAAAGCAGTAGATGACGGTAATGGAGATCTCTTCATAAGCGAACTAATACAAAAAGATTAATTATTCATTTTTTTTATCAGCAAATACAATAGCTATAAGCAATAATGCTGTCCAAAACATTGCTGCTAAACTTTTGATAGCACTCGTTTCAGCACCCCATAAATCAAAAACAAATGCTCCAATAAGAATTCCAATTATATAAATTATTACTACTAATCTAGTCTGAGTCATTTAGTTGTTTCTTTTTAAATAGTGACATTCCATTATTTTTTTTATGTTCATAAGATTCTTTGAAACTTTCCAACTGCCATCCTTGCATCCTCTTTTGAATATCTTCTAAATTTTGTTTTTTCCACTCATCACTTGTATTTTGGTCTTTCCAAATCTTCTTTTCATCATTGTCTCTTCCACAACCATAGCAATATCCAGTTACAGGATCCATTTTGCAAATACTTATACAAGGCGAAATTATCATTTTTTTATATATTTATATCTTTTTACACTATTATTCTGATTGGACAAATTAGATCAATACTATATAAAACAGCTTAAATTTGGGCGAGTGGCGGAATTGGTAGACGCGTTGGTCTTAGGAACCAATAGTGCAAGCTGTGAAGGTTCGAGTCCTTTCTCGCCTACCATTAATTAATTATGAAAGTAACAATAGAAAATAAAAAAGGTTTAGAAAAAGATCTTAAAGTATTTATAGACAAAAAGACTATCTCAGGTTTTATGGATGAGAAATATGAAGAAATAAGAAAAGATGTTGTAATAAAAGGTTTCAGGCCTGGCAAAGTTCCGACTGAAATATTAAAAAGACAATTTGGTAAAGCAGTTTACGGGGAAGTAATTGACAAGCTGCTAAAAGATACAACCACAAAAGCCTTAGAAGAAAATAAAATTAAACCCGCAGGACAACCTAAAATAGATTTAAAGTCTTTTGGCGAAGGAAAAGATTTAGAATATATTATTTCTGTTACTGAACTTCCTGTTGTTTCAACTAAAGGATTAAACTCTATAAAAGTAAACGAATATAGTGTTAAAATTGATCCAAAAGAAACAGATAAAAGAATTAATGAAATAGCAAAAAGTCAAAATAATTTTAAAGATGCTGAGGAAAATTATTCTGCAAAATTAAATGATTTAGTAATCTTTGATTACAAAGGAACTATTGACGGCAAAGAATTCAAGGGTAACGAGGGGAAAAATACTCAATTAGTTCTTGGAAAAGATTTATTTATAAAAGGATTTGATAAACAATTGGAAGGTGTTAAATCAGGTGATAGTAAAAATGTAGAAGTGAAACTGCCTGAAAATTTTCCCGAAAAAAATCTTGTTAATAAAAACGCTGTATTTGAATGCAAAGTTACAGCAGTAAGAATTCCAGAAGAAGTGAAAATTAATGATGATTTTGCAAAAAATATGGGTGCAAAAGATTTAGTTAATTTAAAAGAACTTATTTCAAAACAAATTAATGATGAATATAAAAATTCATTAGCCATGATTACAAAGAAAAATATTCTTGAGCAAATAGAGAGAGAAAAATTAGAGCAATTACCTGGTAATTTAGTTGAACAGGAAATTAAAATATTATCCCAAGGAATGAAACCGGAAGAAGTTAAAAAGAGACAAAAATCATTAGAGGATCAAGCTAAAAAAAGAATTAAAACTGGATTAATCTTAAATGC
The DNA here is from genome assembly GCA_902547535.1 of uncultured Pelagibacteraceae bacterium. Classification (GTDB taxonomy): domain Bacteria; phylum Pseudomonadota; class Alphaproteobacteria; order Pelagibacterales; family Pelagibacteraceae; genus Pelagibacter. Next base: position 342,336 of record CACCOB010000002.1, read on the forward strand.
TTTTGGTGAGGAAAATAAAATTAATGTTTCCCAGGAGGAAATTAATGTAGAAATACAAAAACAATTTAGAATGATGCCAGGTCAAGAGAAGATTGTTAAAGATTATTATGAACAAAATCCTGCAGCCATCGATAGTTTAAGGGGACAAATTTACGAAGAAAAAATAATTGAAGAAATTAAAAATAAAGCAAAAACTACCAAAAAAGAAATTACCAAAGAAGAAGCTGAGAAAATTCTAAAAGAGGAAAATGAAAACAACATCAAAGAGCAAGCTAGACTTGCTAAAAAAGATGAAGGTGAAGAAAATAAGAAAAAAAAAGATACAAAAAAAAAAGAATTAAAAATGAAATCAAAAGAAACTAAAAAAACTAAAACTTTTGCATCAAAACCTAAAAAAACAAAAAAAGTTAGCAAAAAGTAATCACAAGTTGTATAAGATTAATCGAATCGATTATGACTAATAAAATACCAGAACAATTAAATACCCTGATTCCTATGGTTGTTGAACAATCTAGTAGAGGAGAAAGGGCATATGATATTTATTCAAGACTGCTTAAAGAGAGAATTGTTTTTGTAGTTGGTCCCATAAATGATGCAGTCGCATCATTAGTTACTGCTCAACTATTATTTTTAGAGTCTGAGGATCCTAAGAAAGAAATTTCTTTATATATAAATAGTCCAGGTGGACTTGTAACAGCTGGACTTGGTATTTATGACACAATGCAATACATTAAACCAGAAATCAGTACCTTATGTATTGGACAAGCAGCAAGTATGGGTTCATTTTTGTTAGCAGCAGGCTCTAAAGGAAAAAGATATTCATTACCAAATTCTAGAATAATGGTTCATCAACCTTCAGCTGGTTTTCAAGGACAGGCAACAGATATTGAAATTCATGCTAATGAGGTTTTGTCTTTAAAGAAAAGATTGAATGAAATATATTCAAAACATACTGGAAAATCTGTTGATGAAATTAAATCAGCATTAGAAAGAGATAATTTTATGACCCCTGATAATGCAAAAAGTTTTGGCCTGATAGATAAAGTGGTAGAAAAGAGAGAATAGGTCACAATATATAGTTTGTTCACAACCTCCACTTGATTACTTTGTATCATATGTATTAAAGTATAAAAATTGATTCGATTTAAAAATTATGAGCAATAATAAAAATATTCTTTACTGTTCTTTTTGTGGCAAGAGCCAGCACGAAGTTAGAAAGTTAATTGCAGGACCAACTGTATTCATTTGTGATGAATGCGTAGAACTTTGCATGGATATTATTAAAGAAGAAAGCAAAGATAATTTTGTAAAACATCAGGATGGATTACCTTTACCAAAAGAAATATGTAAAGTTCTTGATGACTATGTGATTGGACAATCTCACGCAAAAAAAGTTTTATCAGTAGCAGTTCATAATCATTATAAAAGATTAAACTACGAAAATAAAACAAGTAAAACAGTTGAATTGTCTAAATCTAATATTTTGCTGGTAGGTCCAACAGGGTGTGGAAAAACATTATTAGCCCAAACACTTGCAAGAATACTTGATGTACCTTTTACAATGGCTGATGCAACAACATTAACTGAAGCGGGTTATGTAGGTGAAGACGTTGAGAATATAATTCTGAAATTATTACAGGCTGCAGATTACAATGTAGAAAAAGCTCAAAGAGGAATTGTTTATATAGATGAAGTTGACAAAATTAGTAGAAAATCTGAAAATCCATCTATAACTAGAGATGTATCTGGAGAAGGTGTTCAACAAGCTTTATTAAAAATTATGGAGGGAACAGTTGCAAGCGTTCCCCCTCAAGGAGGAAGAAAACATCCACAACAAGAATTTTTACAAGTAGATACAACCAATATACTATTTATTTGTGGAGGAGCTTTTGCTGGTCTTGATAAAATAATATCTCAGAGAGACAAAGGGTCTTCTATTGGATTTGGAGCAGAGGTAAAAACTTTAGAAGATAAAAATACGGGTGAATGGATGAAAAATCTAGAGCCTGAAGATTTGTTAAGATACGGACTGATCCCAGAATTTATTGGTAGACTACCAATTACAGCTACACTTGAGGATTTGGATGAAAAATCTTTAGTAAAAATTTTACTAGAGCCAAAAAATTCTTTGATAAAACAATATCAAGAGTTATTTAGATTAGAGGGTGTAAAATTAACAATTAAAGATCAGGCTATTAAAGATATTGCTAATAAAGCAATAAGTAAGAAAACTGGGGCTAGAGGATTGAGGTCAATACTAGAAAATTTATTACTTAAAACTATGTTTGATCTCCCTGGTCAGGAAAACATTGAAGAAGTTATTATAGATGGTGGAGTAACTAAGGGCACCTCTCAGCCAATTATTGTTCATACTAAGAACAAATCAAAAACAGAAAAGACTTCTGCGGCTTAATAAGAGTTAATAAACAAAAGATTACTATTGCATTATAAAATATAATATCCATATTTGTAAGTATGGAAGTTAAATTAACACAACCCTTATTACCTTTAAGAGACATAGTAGTGTTTCCAAGTATGGTAATTCCTTTATTTGTTGGAAGAGATAAATCTATTACTGCATTAAATGAAGTGATGAAAAGTGACAAAAAGATTATACTAGTTACACAAAAAAATTCTGAAGTTGACGACCCAAAAAAAAATGATGTATTTTCTTATGGATGTGAAAGTAACATTTTACAACTTTTAAAACTTCCAGACGGTACAGTTAAAGTTTTAGTTGAGGGAATTAAGAGAGTAAAAATTGTTGATTTTAAGGATGATGAAAAATTTATTACATGTACGTATGAACATCAAAAAGATATTTTAAACAAAGATGAAGATCTACTACCTCTAGCACTTACAGCTGTGAGAAGATTGGAAAAGTTAACATCGGTTAATAAAAAAATTTCATCAGAAACTATTAGCAACATAAAACAACTAAAAGATCCATCTAAAATTGTTGATAATATTGTTTCAAACCTAAATGCATCGATATCTGAGAAGCAACAAATATTTGAAACATTGGATGTTAAGAAAAGATTAAATGCAGCCATTAAGATGATGGAAAGTGAAACAAGCATTATTGGTGTAGAGAAAAGGATTAGAGGAAGAGTTAAAACTCAAATGGAAAAGACCCAAAGAGAATATTATTTAAATGAACAATTAAAGGCCATCCAAAAAGAATTGGGTGAAATAGAAGACGGTAAAGATGAGACAACAAATTTAAAAAAATCAATTCAAAAAGCCAAAATGCCAAAAGAAGTCGAAAAAAAATGTATGTCTGAGCTCAAAAAATTAAAAAATATGAGTCCTATGTCTGCAGAGGCAACAGTTGTAAGAAATTACTTAGATTGGATGATTGACCTTCCGTGGTTTAAAAAAGACAATGTAGATATTGATTTGAATAAAGGTCTTAAAATTTTAGATGAAGATCATTTTGGTCTAGAGAAAGTTAAAGAAAGGATTATTGAGTTTCTAGCTGTCCAAAAAAGGATGGAAAAAATCAAAGGACCAATTTTATGTTTAGTTGGACCACCAGGAGTTGGCAAGACGTCACTTGGAAAATCTATAGCTAAAGCTACCAACAGACAGTTTATTAGAATGTCGTTAGGAGGTGTTAGAGATGAGGCAGAAATAAGAGGTCACAGAAGAACATACATTGGATCTTTACCAGGAAAAATAATTCAAATGATGAAGAAAGCTGGTACAAAAAATCCATTATTTTTATTAGATGAGGTTGATAAAATTGGTAATGACTATAGAGGAGATCCATCTTCAGCCTTACTTGAAGCCTTAGACCCTGAGCAAAATACAGCGTTTAATGATCATTACCTAGAAGTTGATTATGATTTGTCTGATGTAATGTTTGTAACAACTGCGAATACATTAAATATTTTACCACCACTACTTGATAGAATGGAAGTTATAAGAATTCCAGGCTATACAGAAGATGAGAAGATAAACATAGCTAATAAGTACCTATTACCTAAACAGGTTAAAGAAAACGGTGTTAAAGATGGAGAACTAAACTTAGAGGATGGGACAATAAAGGAGATAATAAGAAGCTACACAAGAGAATCTGGAGTTAGAAATTTAGAAAGAGAAATTTCTAAAGTTACAAGAAAAGTTGTTAAAAAAGTTGTTAGTGGTGAAGTTGAAAAAGTTCATGTAAACGATAAAAATATTCCAGACTTTTTAGGAATTAAAAAATTCAAATTCGGTGAGGTAGAGGATAAAGATAAAACTGGAATAGTAATTGGACTAGCATGGACAGAAGTAGGAGGAGAAATTCTTAAAATCGAAACTGTTAATATGCCAGGCAAAGGTAGAATGCAAATAACAGGAAAACTTGGTGATGTTATGCAAGAGTCAGTAAAAGCAGCAAAATCTTTTGTAAGATCTAAAAGTTTAGAATATGGAATTATTCCACCTTTCTTTGAGAAAAAAGATTTTCATATTCACGTACCAGAGGGAGCAACACCTAAAGATGGACCTTCAGCTGGTATAGCAATGGTTACATCTATAGTATCATCGATTACAAATATTCCAGTTAATAGAGAAGTAGCTATGACTGGTGAAATAACAATTACAGGACAAGTTTTACAAATAGGCGGTTTAAAGGAAAAATTATTAGCTGCTCATAGAGCAGGAGTTAAAAAAGTCTTAATTCCAAAAGAAAATGAAAAAGATTTAGTTGATATACCAAAAAAAGTTAGGGAAGATATTAAGATCATACCAGTTGAAACTGCAGATGAAGTATTGAAAATTGCACTTACAAAAGAGCTTAAGCCTGTCGAGTGGACAGAGGTAGATAAAATCTCAGAAGGCAAAAAGGACGATAAATCTCAAGCTAGTATTCAGTAATAAACAATTTACTTTATTAATCCGTTGATGTATTAGTACCAAGATTTTGGGTGGTTAGCTCAGTTGGTAGAGCATCTCGTTTACACCGAGGGGGTCAAAGGTTCGAGTCCTTTACTACCCACCATTAACACCTGTGGGGGTGTAGCTCAGTTGGTTAGAGCACCTGCCTGTCACGCAGGGGGCCGAGGGTTCGAGTCCCTTCACTCCCGCCATTATTTAAGTAAAACTAGGCATAAAAATGTGACATATCTTCACTTTTAGTTGATATAATAGTTGTTACATAGGAATCAAATGCTTGCGGAATTTTTAAAAGATTATTTACCGATAATATTATTTTTGATAATAGCTTTAGGCTTAAGTCTTGCTTTTGTTGCAATTAATTACATTGCCGCTCCTAGCAAACCTGATCCTGAGAAACTTTCTGCTTATGAATGTGGATTTGAACCTTTCAACGACTCTAGAATGGAATTTGATGTAAGGTTTTATTTGGTTGCAATATTATTTATAATTTTTGATTTAGAAATTGCATTTTTATTCCCCTGGGCAATTTCACTTGGTGAAATCGGTTTATATGGTTTTTGCTCTATGATGTTATTTTTGTTTATTTTAACTGTAGGATTTATTTATGAGTGGAAAAAAGGAGCTTTAGATTGGGAATAAAATGAATTTAGAAGATAGAAAAAAAGATATTCCTGAAGAGTTTAAACAGTTAGCTCAAGATTTTAGTGATAACGGTTTCATAACAACATCACTAGACAATCTTGTTAATTGGGCAAGAACTGGTTCATTGCATTGGATGACATTTGGATTAGCATGCTGTGCCGTTGAAATGATGCAAACATCTATGCCAAGATATGATCTAGAAAGATTTGGTGCAGCACCAAGAGCATCACCACGTCAATCAGATGTAATGATAGTAGCAGGTACTCTAACAAATAAAATGGCTCCTGCTTTAAGAAAAGTTTATGATCAGATGCCAGAACCTAGATATGTAATATCTATGGGGAGTTGCGCAAATGGCGGAGGCTATTATCATTATTCATATTCTGTAGTTAGAGGTTGTGACCGCGTGGTACCTGTTGATGTATATGTTCCTGGATGCCCTCCTTCAGCTGAAGCATTACTTTATGGAATTTTACAATTACAGAAAAAAATTAGAAATAAAGGTTCTTTAGAAAGATAATAATGAAAAATCTTGTGGACTTGGAAAAGTTTATAAATTCTGAATTAACATCTAAAATAAATAATTCATTTATAAAGCATGATAACGTTTATATAAACATAGATCATGATGAATTGGTCGATGTTATTTCTTTTTTGAAGATTAATAAAGAAACTAAATTTAGGCAATTAATTGAAATTACAGCTGTCGATTACCCAGAAAATGAAAATAGATTTAAGATGGTTTATTTACTATTAAGTCATGAATATAACCAAAGAATTATTATTGATTATTCAATCAAAGAAAAAGAAGTAATTTCATCAATAACTTCAATATTTCCAGCAGCAAATTGGATGGAAAGAGAAGTATTTGATATGTATGGGTTAAATTTCAAAAACCATCCTGATTTAAGACGGATTTTAACTGATTATGGTTTCGAAGGACATCCTTTAAGAAAAGATTTTCCTCTTACTGGCCATAATGAAGTTCGTTATAGTGAAGAACAAAAAAAAGTGATCTATGAACCTGTAAAATTAGAACAAAATTATAGAAATTTTGATTATGAAAGTCCTTGGGAAGGAACCAAATACATTAAAGAAATTAAAAAAAGCTAATGGCAAAAGAAAAAAAAACACTAAATTTAAATTTTGGACCACAACATCCTGCAGCGCATGGAGTTTTAAGATTAATACTTCAATTAGATGGTGAAGTTGTTGAAAAAGCTGATCCTCATATAGGATTATTGCACCGTGGTACTGAGAAGTTAATAGAAAATAAAACTTATATCCAAGCAGTTCCTTATTTTGATCGTCTTGATTATGTAGCACCAATGAATCAGGAACATGCATTTGCTTTAGCTATAGAAAAAATTCTTAAAATCGAAGTTCCCTCTAGAGCTAAATATATAAGAGTAATTTTCTGTGAAATAGGACGAATATTAAGCCACATATTAAATGTAACTACCCAAGCAATGGATGTTGGAGCACTAACACCAACTTTATGGGGATTTGAGGAACGAGAAAAATTAATGGGATTTTATGAAAGAGTTTCTGGATCAAGGTTACATGCTAATTATTTTAGAGCAGGTGGAGTACATAAAGATCTTCCAGGTGGACTTGACAGTGATATAAGTGAATTTTGTGAAAAATTCCCAAAAATTATTGATGACTTAGAAACTTTACTTACTGATAACAGAATATTTAAACAGAGAAATGTAGATATAGGAATAGTATCAAAACAAGATGCACTAGATTATTCCTTTTCAGGAGTAATGTTAAGAGGTTCTGGTGTAGCTTGGGATCTAAGAAGAAGTCAACCCTATGATTGTTATGACGATTTAGAATTTAAAATTCCTGTTGGAAAAAATGGAGATTGTTATGACAGATATCTTTGCAGAATTGAAGAAATGAGAGAAAGTGTAAAAATTATTAAACAGTGTTTAACAAATATTCCAAAAGGACCAATTAAAACAGAAGATGGAAAGATTTCACCTCCACCAAAAAAAGAACTTAAACAGTCTATGGAAGCATTAATACACCACTTTAAGTTATTTACAGAGGGTTATAGAGTTGAAAAAGACGAAATATATACAGCAGTTGAGGCACCAAAAGGAGAATTTGGCGTTTATTTAATTTCTGATGGTTCAAGTAAACCTTACAAGTGTAAGATCAGAGCTCCAGGATTTACTCACCTTCAAGCTATGGATTATTTAATAAAAGGTCATATGCTCGCTGATGTACCTGCAGTTTTAGGATCAATGGATATTGTTTTTGGTGAGGTTGATAGATGAGTATAAAAAAAATTCACAAAGAACAGCCTGAGACTTTTGAGTTTAATGAAAAAAGTATGGAAGCTGCAAATAAAATAGTTTCAAATTATCCAGATGGAAGACAACAAAGTGCAGTAATGGCTTTGTTGTATATCGCTCAAAGACAACATGATAATTGGATACCATTAAAAGCAATGAAATACATAGCTAAGTTTTTAGACATGCCATACATAAAAGTTTATGAAGTAGCAACTTTTTATTCAATGTATAATTTATCTCCTGTTGGTAAATATTTTTTTCAAGTTTGTACCACTACGCCTTGTATGCTTCGAGGTGCTTATGATCTAGTTAAAGTTTGTAAAAAAAAGATATCTGAAAAAGAAAATGAATTATCTGAAGATGGAAAAATTTCTTGGATGGAAGTAGAGTGCCTTGGTGCATGTGTTAATGCTCCAATGATGCAAGTTAATGAAGATTATTATGAAGATTTAAATGATAAAAAACTTGAAGAAATAATTGACACTATATATCAAAACAAAATTCCTAAACCAGGATCTTACACAGGACGAATTAATGCAGAACCAGTTGGTAACCGAAAAACTTTATTAGGAAACAAAAATGCTTAAAGACGAAGATAGAATATTTCAAAATTTATACAATGACAGCGGTGCTGATATTGAGTCAGCTAAATTAAGAAATGATTGGAGTGGAACAAAAGACATTTTAGAAAAAGGAAGAGAATGGATAATTAATGAAGTTAAATCTTCAGAGCTTAGAGGACGTGGTGGAGCTGGTTTTCCAACTGGTCTAAAATGGTCATTTGCACCTAAAGAAGTAGGGTCTAGACCACATTACTTAGTAATCAATGCCGATGAGTCAGAACCTGGAACGTGCAAAGATAGAGATATATTAAGATTTGAACCTCACAAATTAATAGAGGGATGTTTAATTGCTTCTTACGCAGTAAACGCTCATAAATGTTATATTTATATTAGAGGTGAATATTTCAATGAAGGACAAAAACTTCAAAATGCAATCGATGAGGCTTATAAAAACAATTTAATTGGTAAAAATGCTTTAAATTCAGGATGGGATTTAGATATTTATATTCATTACGGAGCTGGCGCTTACATTTGTGGTGAAGAAACTGCACTACTTGAGAGTTTAGAAGGAAAAAAGGGTCAACCAAGATTAAAGCCACCATTTCCTGCATTAATTGGATTATATGGATGTCCTACTATCATAAATAATGTTGAGACTATTGCGGCTGTTCCTACAATTCTAAAAAGAGGTGCAAAATGGTTTAGTTCACTTGGAAGAGCTAAAAACACTGGAACAAAAATTTATTGTATTTCTGGAAATGTCAATAACCCATGTAACGTCGAGGAAGAAATGGGAGTTCCACTTAAGGAATTAATCGAAACCCACGCTGGAGGTGTAGTTGGTGGATGGGACAATCTCAAAGCAGTAATACCCGGTGGCTCTTCAATGCCAATGTTACCTAAAGAAATTTGTGACAATATGAAAATGGATTTTGATGCATGTGTTGAAAATAAAACAGGACTAGGAACAGCTGGTATTGTTGTGATCAATAATGACCAAGATATTATTAAGTGTATGGCAAGAATAGCTAGATTTTATAAACATGAAAGTTGTGGTCAGTGCACTCCATGTAGGGAAGGATCTGGATGGATGTGGAGAATGTTAGAAAGAATGGCAGCAGGTGAGGCGACTCCAGATGAAGTAGATATGCTTTTTGATGTAACAAAACAAATAGAAGGTCATACAATTTGTGCTTTTGGTGAAGGTTCATCTTGGCCTGTCCAAGGATTAATTAGACATTTTAAAGATGAAATACTTGAAAGAAATAAATTTGATCCAGTAGTGAAAAAACAAAAAAATATTCCATACCTTGTTGATCAACATTTATTAGAAAAGGAAAATGCCTAAATTAAAAGTAAACGATATTGATATTGAAGTTGAAGATGGTTTAACTGTTCTCCAGGCTTGTGAACAGGCTGGAGCTGAAATACCAAGATTTTGTTATCATGAAAAACTTTCTATAGCTGGAAATTGTCGTATGTGTTTGGTCGAAATGGAAAAATCACCAAAACCTATAGCTTCATGCGCAATGCCTGCAGCTGAAGGGATGGTTATTAAAACAAATACGGAAAAAGTTGAAAAAGCGAGAAAAGGTGTGATGGAGTTTTTACTAGCTAACCATCCTTTGGATTGTCCTGTTTGTGATCAAGGTGGTGAGTGTGATTTACAGGATCAATCTATGTTTTATGGAATTGATAAATCAAGATTTAAAGAAAATAAAAGATATGTACCTGAGAAATACATGGGTCCATTAATAAAAACTCAAATGACTAGATGTATTCATTGTACTAGATGTATTAGATTTGCTACTGAAGTAGCGGGAGTGCCAGAATTAGGAGCAATCGGACGTGGAGAAAATATGGAAATTACTACATATTTAGAGAAATCCATGGAGTCTGAAATGTCAGCTAATGTAATTGATTTATGTCCAGTTGGTGCGTTAACTTCTAAACCTTATGTATTCGAGGCAAGACCTTGGGAGCTTAAAAAGACTGAAACAATTGATGTTATGGATGCTGTTGGGTCGAATATTAGAGTAGATACTTACGATTGGGAAGTAAAAAGAGTTTTACCAAGAATTAATGAGGAAATTAATGAAGAGTGGATTTCTGATAAAACAAGATATGCATGTGATGGTTTAAAAAATCAAAGATTAGACACACCATTTATAAAAAATAATGGAAACTTTGAAGAAATAAGCTGGCAAGATGCATACAAAAAAATTAAAGAAAAAATTTCAATAACACCGCCAGAAAAAATAGTTGGTTTAACTGGTGACATGACAAATATGGAAACTATGTTTGCTGTTAAAAACTTATTTCAAAAAACATTAAATTCAAATTATTTGGATTCTAGAGCTAAACATACTTACATAAATTTTGAAAACAGAAGTAATTATTTATTTAACTCTGGCATAGAGGGGATTGAAGAGAGTGATCTTATATTACTAATAGGCACAAACCCAAGATTTGAGGCAACTATATTAAACTCAAGAATAAGAAAAACTTATTTAAAAAACAAAACTGAAATATTTTCTTTAGAGAATGTGGGTGATCTAACTTATCCTTATAAAGTTTTAGAAAATAACTCAAAAGTAATTGATAAAATAATCAAAAATGAACACAATCTTTCAAACAAAATTGCCAGTGCAGAAAAACCTATAATTATCTTAGGTCAATCAATATTAAATAGTAACAACGGTGCATATGTATTTGAAGAGTTAAAAAGGTATTTAACTAGTATTAATAAAATTGATGATAATTGGAATGCACTAAATATTTTATCAACTGATGCATCAGCTGTTGGTTCTTATGATTTAGGCATTTTTTCTTCAAACGATGGAAGCAATAAAACTCTTGAAAAAATTGAGGATGGTGACATAGAAGTTATTTTTTTATTAGGTCAAGATAACCTCAAAATTAAAAAAAGTAATGAATTTATAATTTATGTTGGAAGTCATGGCGATAATGGTGCTGATATAGCAGATCTTATATTGCCTGGTGCCGCATATACCGAACAAGATGGTTATTTCACTAACTTAGAAGGAAAGCTTCAAAAAGCATATAAAGCTTCATATCCTCCAGGAGAAGCTAAAGAAGATTGGCAAATAATTAATGAATTATCTTCTACTATCCTTGGAAATCCTCTATTTAAAAATAAAGATGAACTGCTAAAATCTTTGCAAAACTTTTTAAACAATCAAAATATTAGAAATTTTGAAATTCCTTCATATAATTTGAATGATGAAAAAATATTAGTTGAAGATATTGATTATTACTATTCTAATACGATTGCCCGTGCATCCAAAACAATGTCAGAGTGTAGATACGCAAGAGGTAATTTGAAAAAAACTGGAACTGAGGGTTAATGGACTCTTATTTTTCAATATTATTTACTGAAGTTTATAAAATTTTATTTTTATTAGTACCTGTTTTAGTTTCTGTAGCAATGATAGTTTGGCTTGATAGAAGAGTTTGGGCCTTTGTACAAAAAAGGAGAGGACCCAATGTTGTTGGTCCATTTGGTTTATTCCAATCATTAGCTGATGCATTAAAATATATCTTTAAAGAAATAATAATACCGGCAAGCTCAAACAAACTTGTATTTGTATTAGCTCCAGTCGTGACTATGACATTAGCATTAATATCATGGGCTGTAATACCATTTGGCGAAGATTTTGTTCTAGCTGACATCAATGTTGGTATTTTATATCTTTTCGCAGTTTCATCATTAGGTGTATATGGAATAATTATGGGAGGATGGGCCTCCAATTCTAAATACCCTTTTTTAGGTGCAATCAGATCTGCTGCACAAATGGTATCATACGAAGTTTCAATAGGAGTTATAATTATCAACGTTCTATTATGTGTTGGATCTTTAAATTTAAGTGACATAGTTATGGCACAACAAAACTTATGGTTTGTAATTCCTTTATTTCCTATGTTTGTAATTTTTTTTATTTCTGCACTAGCAGAAACAAATCGCCCTCCATTTGATTTACCAGAAGCAGAAGCTGAATTAGTGGCAGGATATCAAACTGAATATTCAGGAATGATGTATGCTATGTTTTGGTTAGGAGAATATGCAAATATTCTGTTAATGTGTGCAATGGGAGCAGTT
>CACCOB010000003.1:0-252500 GCA_902547535.1 uncultured Pelagibacteraceae bacterium
TTGAGGATTATTGCCTTTTGCTGGCATTGGCATTATTTCATTTTCTCCCAACAATCTTGCAACTCTAGTAGTTGGTTGAGCACCTTGACCTAACCAATACTTAACTCTTTCAACATCTAAACCCATTCTCTCTTTTTTTTCTTTTGGAATTAGGGGATTAAAAAAACCTAATTTTTCAATAAATCTTCCATCTCTTGGAAACCTGCTATCAGCAACTACTATTTTATATACGGGTCTCTTCTTAGTACCTCCCATTGATAAACGCATTTTTAACATTTTTTCTCCTATTTATTTTAATTGATTAAAAAGTTCTGGCGGTATCCCTTTATCCGCCATCCCTTTCATATTTCCTTTTGACATTTTTTTCATCATCTCTGACATCATTTTAAATTGCTTAAGCAATTTATTGATAGTGGCCACATCTGTACCTGAACCATTAGCAATTCTTTTTTTTCTGGAACCATCTATTATCTTTGGATTTTCTCGTTCTTTTTTAGTCATTGATAATATTACAGCCTCATTTTGGGTAATTATCTTTTCATCAACTCCAGCTTGATCCATTTGGGATTTAACTTTTGAAACACCAGGTAAAAAAGACATTACACCTTCAATACCACCCATTTTTTTCATCTGTCTTAGTTGAGTAAGATAATCCTCTAAAGAAAACTGACCTTTTTTAAGTTTTTCCTCTGTTTTTTTCAATTTTTCTTCATCAAGATCTTCAGCAGCTTTTTCTACTAAAGAAACAATATCTCCCATACCCAAAATTCGATTTGCAATTCTATCTGGATGGAAAACTTCAAAATTTTCTATCTTTTCACCAACTCCTAAAAACTTAATAGGCACATCTGCAACATACTTCATGCTTAGTGCTGCCCCACCTCTACCATCACCATCTGATCTTGTAAGAATGATACCTGTAAGATTTACTGTACTTTTAAATTCTTTTGCTACATTTGCAGCAACTTGACCTGTAAGAGAGTCTGCAACAAGTATTGTCTCTGATGGATTTATAATGCCTTCAATTTGTTTGATCTCACTCATCATTTGTAAATCAATTTGTGTTCTACCAGCTGTATCAAATAAAATTACATCTGCTCCATTAAGATTAGCTGCACTAATTGCTCTTCTACAAATATCTGCGGGTAACTGATCTTTAATAATTGGAAGTGTGATTATATTGTTTTGTTCACCAAGAAGTTTTAATTGCTCTTGTGCAGCAGGTCTGTAAACGTCTAGACTCGCCATCATCACTTTTTTCTTTTTATTAGTCTCTAAAAATCTTGCAAGTTTAGCTGTCGTAGTTGTTTTTCCAGATCCCTGTAATCCAACTAACATTATTGGAACAGGTGGAACTGCATTTAATTCAATATCAGAATTTTTATCCCCCAGAAAAGAAATTAACTCATCGTTAACAACTTTAACTACCATCTGTCCAGGTGAAGTTGATCTGATAATTTCCTGACCTAGAGCTTTAGGTTTAACTCTATTTATAAATTCTTTTACAACTTCTAAAGATACATCCGCCTCTAAAAGAGCAAGCCTTATTTCTCTTAAACCTTCATCTACTTGCTTTTCATCAAGTGAAGGGGCTTTTTTTAATGAAGAAAATATTTCTTCAAATTTATTTGTTAAGTTTTCAAACATAATTCCATCCAGCAAGTATCGCACCAGTGGGCGAACTCTCGCTGACTGGTGTCGATCTCTTTGTTGCCAAAGACACCGCAAATTGCTGTATTTTGCGGAAACGGCGATAAACTATAATAGAGGTTCAAAATGTCAATAAATAAGTTAAATACTGAAGTATATGGAATTTAAAGCTTTTAAAATGGATGGTCTTGGAAATGATTTTGTAATTATTGATAATAGGTCAAATAATGTCGAATTAACCACGGATCAAATAATTAGAATTTGTGATCGAAAATTTATTGGTTGTGATCAACTTATATTTGTAAAAAAAAGTAATAAAGGTGATGCTGAAATGGAATTTTACAATTCTGATGGAAGTATTTCAGGTGCATGTGGAAATGGTACCAGATGTGTAGCATTTTTAATTTTTAAAGAAACAGACAAAAAAGTTGTAGATCTGTTTGTAGGATCCAATCAATTAAAATCAAAAATTCTTGAGAATAACGAAGTTGAAACTATTATAGGAGCACCAAAAACTCATTGGAAAGATATTCCAATGTCAGAAAATCTTGATACCAAAAATTTAGGTATTGAAATTAGTGATAAAAATAATTCAAGCACAAAAGGGGGTATAGCTGTTAACGTTGGAAACCCTCATGTGATTTTTTTTGTGGACAATATTGATAATTTTGATTTAGAAAAAATTGGTCCAATGATTGAAAATAACAATTTATTCCCAGAGAAATGTAATATTACACTTGCAAACAAAATTGGAAATAATCATTATAAAGTTAAGGTTTGGGAAAGAGGAGCGGGGTTAACCAAAGCATGTGGTACAGCAGCATGTGCAACTGCAGTTGCAGCTAATTTAGAAAAATTGGAAAATTCATCTACAGAAATTGAATTCGGCTTAGGAAAATTAATAATTAATATTGATCAAGACAAAAAAATTCATATGAAGGGACCAGTCTCAGAGATAAAAGAAATTAAAATAAATATATAATGGGAATTTTTGAAAAGTTTAAATTTGGTTTTAAAAAAAGTGCAGAGAATATTAAGTCTGGTCTAAGGGAGATAATTGTAAAAAAAGAAATAGATGACGAAACATTAAATAAAATTGAGGAATTTTTAATAAGTTCAGATGTTGGTATTGATGCTGCGTCTGAAATTAAAAGTATAATTGCTGAAAAGAAGATTGATCCAAATAACGAAACTGTTGATGAAATTAATTTAATATTAAAGAATTATATTCTTGAGCTGATGACGCCATTAGAGAGAAAAGATTTTTTTGAAAAAAAAGAAAAGTTAAATATTACTTTAGTATCTGGTGTTAATGGAGTTGGAAAAACAACAACGATTGGAAAAATAGGAAAAATTTTTAAAGATAATGGATCTGAGGTATTATTTTCTGCTTGTGATACTTTTAGAGCAGCTGCTATAGAACAACTTGAGGCTTGGTCAGGCAAAGTTGGTGTCCCAATAGTAAAATCTGATCCTGGTTCTGACCCAGCATCTGTAGCATATAAATCGATAGAATACGCTAAAAACAACAATATTAAGCGTGTATTGATTGATACAGCTGGAAGACTGCAAAATAAGAAAAATTTGATGGATGAATTTAAAAAAATAGCAAATGTAATAAAAAAAACTGATGAAACTGCTCCTCATGATGTTGTTTTGGTCTTAGATGCAACATCAGGACAAAATATAATAAATCAACTTGAAGAATTTAATAAAATTATAAAAATTACAGGTTTAATTATGACAAAACTTGATGGAACAGCAAAAGGTGGAGTACTAATTGCAATTTCAAAAAAATATAAAGTCCCAATTTTGGGTCTTGGCCTTGGAGAAAAAGAAGATGATTTACAAATTTTTAATGCAGAACAATTTGCAGATGCATTTACTCAATTTAATTAATTAAATTTTTAGAAATTAAAGGTTTTTCTAAAGAACATTCAAAATTATTCTTATTTGTTTTGTATCCGCAAATCTCTGCGTAGCTTGAAATAATAAAATTTAATTTACCATTACTAGAAAATTTTTTTAAATTTTTAGTTTCAATATTATATTCTAAATTTTGATGAAAATTTTTTTTACCACTAACTAGAATGAGAGTATTATTGTCCTTCATTAAGTAATAAGCAAAGTCCTCTGGAAAAACTGGGTAGGAATAATTTTTTACAAGTTTTTTTACTTTTTTTGGAAACCAATCGTAAGTTAGTAATGGGTGATCCTCTTTTGAAGTATGGTTATAAATATATAAATCTTGTGGATAATCATTAATATAATTTGTTTCTTCTCCTCTTGCTAAAATAGCTTTATTTCTAGTTTTAAAATATAAGGTGAATTTTTCATTATGTGCTTTCATTTTTCCAATATAAAAATATTTATTTATAGTTTCACTACTTATTTCTGCATAAGAAATATTTGAAATAAAAATTATAAGAATTATTGATAAAATTCTTGTCATATGAGACTTAAAATAAATAAAGTTGATTAATTTTTGTTTGAATTGTGTCTTAATTTAAATCTGTAATAAACAACTCAATTGAATTAATAAGATTTTTATTAAAATCCATCATATGGTCGTCGTTTTCAACAAAAAAACTTGATTTTTCTCCATTAAACTTGGTAAAAATTTCTTTTCCCATTTTAAATGGTACAATTTTATCTCTCATGCCGTGCATAACAAGTATTGGAGCAGAGTTATTGTTCAATTTACTAATTGAATTGTATTTATCTTTTAACAAATATTTAACCGGTAAATATGGATAATAACTTTTTGCTAATGTTTCCATAGATGTAAAGGGAGACTCCAATATCACGCCACTAAACGAATAATCTTTAGCAAGGTTAAGTGCGATAGCTGTACCCAACGATTCACCATACAGTATTATATTTTTATCTTCTATTTTCTTTGAATTTAGCCATTTCTTTGCTGCTAAAGCATCATCATAAAGACCAATTTCTGAGGGATTTCCATCATTTCCACTAAATCCCCTGTATGCAAATATCAAATAGTTAACATTCATTTTTGAGAATTCATTTAATTTATAAATACGATTATCAAGTTTGCCAGCATTTCCATGAAAAAATAGTATGGTCTTATAATTTTGGTTCTTTTGAAAATGCCAACCAACTAAACTACTTTCTGAGTTAATATAAACCTTTTCAATTTTGTGATTTAAGGGACCTTCATCTAAATAATTATTTTCCCCTGGATGATAAAGTAGATTTCTTTGGTAAAAGTAAATGAAAATACAAATAATAATATAAATTAGTGGTATTAAAAAAAGAAATTTATATAATGTCATTTTAAAATTAATTCTCATTTTTATTAAAATAAATAAAAAACAGATAGCTAAAAATACATAAAATTAAGAATATAGAGAAGGAAATCTTATAGCTTGTAACTGTGTTTGCACCCATATTTTTAGAAAGATCAATTAATAATCCAATTCCCCATTGTACAAAAAATGTTCCTGAATGAATAAATACATTTATAGAGGTTAATGATTTTCCAGCAAGATTTTGAGGAAAACTTAAGGCTAAGGCTGGTTGCGTTAAAGATAAAACAATTGACGATAAAATATAAAGAGTAAACATTATAGCCCCTGCATTTTGGCCCATTATTATTATAGAAAATAAAAAAACATAACTTATTGGCAAACCAATCTTTACAATCTTTATGCTGTCAATGCCTAAAGATGACAATTTTGGTAAAATATATCCCCAAAACATAAATGCAAATAACATTGTTATATTTATCCAAAACAAACCTGTAGCACTATCAAGTGGAGAATAACCTGAAACATTTAACATCCAAGGACCTGCCCATAAAGTTTGGACTGCTTGAACGCCTCCGTAATTTAAAAAACATAGTGGAATTAAACTTATGAAAAATTTATTTTTCCATACATCCGAAAGATTTCCTTTCTCCTGAGTTATTGTATTTTTAGGATTATTATTCCAAGATGGGGTAAAAACTAAAATTAAAATAATACTTAATAAAATCAAAATTGAAATTAAAAGAAAAATAGATCTCCAGCCGATCATCGGTAGTAAAATTTGTACTGGTAATGTTGAAATTACAAAACCAAAACTTGCTACCATCAACATCCATGAATTTGCTCTTTGCTGATATTTTTCTTCAAACCAAACACGATAACCAGTCAAGGGTCCCATTAAACATGCTGCAACACCAACACCAATAAAAAATCTAGAAATTAACAATCCTGTAAAACTTTTTGCAAATGCAAAAGAAATGGTACTAATCAGAGCTATCAATAAAAGATATGCTACGACTTTTTTTGGGCCATACTTATCAAGAAGTAAACCTGCTGGTATTTGCATTAATGAAAATCCTAAAAAATAACCACCTGCTAACAGCCCAAGGTTACCCGCTGATAAATCAAATTCACTTGTTAGAACTGGAGTGAGTGTGGCAGTAATTGATCTTAATAAATTAGAAATAAAAAAGCCAAAGGCAAATACACAAAAAATTAAAATACTTTTATTTGCTTTACTAATCATTTATATCTCTCTACTTAATCATTACTATGAATAATCAATCAACAAAAGATAAAGATGCACGATCGTCGAATGCAATGGCAGCGACTTCTCATCCATTGGCCACTGAAGAAGCATTAAAAATACTTAAAATGGGAGGAAATGCAGTGGATGCCTCTATTGCTGCTTCAATTGTTTTATCAGTTGTTGAACCTAACGCAACAAGTATCGGTGGCGATTGTTTTGCAATTGTTAAAATGAGTAATAAAGATGCAGTATCTTTTAATGGATCTGGTTTGGCTCCAGAAAAATTAGATTATGATTTCTTTAAGGAAAAAAATATAGATAAAATTGGATTAACAAGTCCTCATTCGGTAACTATACCTGGAGCAGTTCATGCTTGGGAAACTATCCATAAAGAATTTGGCAAACTTGATTTTGAACAATTATTTTCAGGAGCAATTGATATTGCAAAAAATGGTCATAAAATTTCAAAAGTAGTATCGCAAGCTTGGCATAAAAGTTTAAATAAGATTAATGGAAATGAGAATTCAAAAAAAATTTTTTTAAAAGATGGTCGTACATATCAAGAAAATGAATTAATGAAAAATATTGCGTTGGGAGAAACGCTTGAGGCAATTAGTAAAAAAGGAAGTAAAGAATTTTATGAAGGTGAAACTGCAAAAGATATAATTGAAAGTTTAAACCAATTAGGAGGCGTTCATACTTTTGAAGATTTTTCTAAGCAGAAAACAATAAGATCAGAAACTATAAAATCTTTATATAAAGGTGATTTTATTCATCAATGCCCTCCTAATGGACCTGGTGTTACGGTATTAGTTATGATGAAATTATTAGAAAGACTCAACATTCAAAACTATAAATTCAACAGTGTAGAACGATTTCATCTTGAAGCAGAAGTTACAAAACAAGCCTATAAAGTTAAAGAAACAAGTTTGGGTGATCCAAGTTATGCAAATATTAATTTGGATGAAATTTTAAGTGATAAAAATATTGAAGATATTTTTAATAGAATTAATCTAAATTCATGCAGTGATGTTGGTGACTTAAATATTCCAGCTCACCCAGAGACAATTTATCTAACAGTAGTAGATAAAGACTTAAATAGCGTATCAATAATCAATTCTGTTTGTTATGTTTTTGGATCAGGGATTACAACAAATAAAAGTGGAATACTTTTGCATAATAGAGGTACAAATTTCAGAGTAGAGCATGGTCATCCTAACTGTATTGCTGGCTTAAAAAGACCATTGCATACTATTATTCCAGGTATGGTAATTGATAAAGATAACAACGCAACCTTAAGCTATGGTGTTATGGGTGGTCAATATCAACCAGTCGGACAAGTTCATGTTTTAAATAATATGATTGATTATGGGATGGGACCGCAAGAAGCTTTAAGCTTTCCTAGAGCATTTCATTTTAATAATATTTATAAGCTCGAAAAAACTCTTGATAAAGAGATTTTTTATGGTCTTAAAGAAGTAGGTCACAATGTAGAATATATTGAAGGTACACATGGTGGAGGGCAAGCAATAAAAATTAATAGAAGCGAAGGTGATCTATTAGGTGGATCAGATCCTAGAAAAGATGGGTACGCAAAAGGATATTAGAGGTGTCAAAAAGAATTGTTAAAAACATTTTTGAAAATAGTGAAAATGATAAAATTGCAATTTCATCTGAAAACAATTCAAAAATTAGTTACAGTGACTTAAAAATATTTGTTGAAGGTATTTCAAAACAATTATCAGGAAATGGTATATCTAATAAAGATAGAGCCGCAATAGTTCTACCGAATGGACCATCCATGGCTACTAGTTTCTTAGGAATTTCAAGTTACATGTCTGCTGCTCCTCTTAATCCATCATATAAATCAGAAGAGTATGAGTTTTATCTTAAGGATTTAAATCCTAAAATAATTATTGTTGAAAAAAATTCAAATAATCCGTCAGTAGAAGTTGCAAAAAAATTAAATATAGAAATTTGTGAATTGAAAATCCATAAAGATCAACCTGAAGGTTTGTTTGATTTGTTTGATAACAAAAGTGATTATTCATCCCCAAATGAAAATGATGAGGCTTTAGTCCTCCATACTTCAGGGACTACCTCAAGGCCAAAAATTGTTCCGTTATCTAATAATAATATTTATTCATCTTCTGAAAATATTTCAAAAAGTTTAAGTCTTACAGATAATGATCATTGTTTAAATATTATGCCATTATTTCATATTCATGGACTTATAGCAGTTTTAGCGACATCAATGAAAGTTGGTGCATCAGTATGTGCCTCTAGCGGTTTTAATGCATTAAAGTTTCTTGATTTGGCTAGATTAGAAAAAATTACTTGGTATTCAGGCGTACCAACTATGCATCAAGCAATCTTATTAAGAGCAAATAAAAATAAAGATGCAGCAAAAAACTTAAATTTAAGATTAATTAGATCTTCCTCAGCTTCATTACCTCCTGCTGTATTTAAAGATTTAAATGAAGCATTTAATTGTCCTGTTATTGAAGCATATGGGATGACTGAAGCAACACATCAAATGACGTCAAATCCATTACCACCAAAACAACAAAAAGCAGGATTTGTAGGCCTACCAGCAGGTCCAGAAGTATGTATTATGAGTGAAAATGGTGACATGATGAAACAAGGTGAAGAAGGCGAAGTATGTATAAAGGGTGAAAACGTAACACTTGGCTACGAAAATAATGAAGAAGCAAACAAAACAAGTTTCACAAATGGCTGGTTTAGAACTGGTGATCAAGGATATTTTGACGAAGACGGATATTTGAAAATTTCAGGAAGATTGAAAGAAATAATTAATAAGGGTGGAGAAAAAATATCTCCTTTGGAGGTTGATAATGTTTTAATGGATCATCCATCAATAGACCAAGCTGTATGTTTTGGTTATGAGGATAAAATGCTTGGTGAAAATATAGCAAGCGCTATAATTATTAAGTCCGGAGAAATGTGTTCAAAGGAAGATGTATTAAAATATGCTCAAGAAAAATTAGCAAAATTTAAAATTCCTAAGAAAATTTTTTTTGTAGATGAAATTCCAAAGGGAGCAACTGGTAAGTTACAAAGAAACGTTTTAGCAAAAAAATTTGGTTTAAGTAGTTAATGACAAAAATTTGTATATTTGGTGCAGGATCTATCGGTGGATATTTGGCAGCTTGTTTAAGTAAAACAAATATAGATTTATCTCTTATAGCAAGAGGACCACATAAAAAAGCGATAGAAGAAAATGGATTGACATTAATTAAAGAGGGTAGGTCTGAAAACTTTAAATTTAAAGTAACCGATGATCCCAAAACATTAGATGTACAAGACTATATATTTATTTCTGTAAAGGCTCATGCAATTTCAAATATTGTTGATTCACTAAAAAATATTATTGGAGAAAAAACTTCGATTATATCAGCTGTAAATGGCCTTCCTTGGTGGTATTTTTATAAAGCAAATACTGGAACGAATTTAGACAACCATCATATTGATAGTGTGGATCCCGAGGGAAAAATATGGAAACATTTAGATCCAGCAAAAGCTATTGGTTGTGTTGTTTACCCAGCTGCTGAAATTACCGAACCAGGTGTAATAAAACATAATGGAGGAGAAAGATTTACACTTGGTGAACCTGATGGATCTAAATCAGAAAGACTTAAACTCATTGCTGATTTATTAATTGCAGGCGGCTTAAAAGCTCCTCAAAAAAGTAATTTAAGAGATGAAATTTGGATAAAACTTTGGGGTAATTGCTCATTTAATATCATTAGTGCTCTTTATGATAAAACCTTAGATGAAATTGGAAGTGATCCAGAATTGTTGAAAATAGTTAGAAAATTGATGGAGGAATGCCAACAAGTAGGTGAAAAAATTGGAGTAAAATTTAATGTTTCTATTGATCATAGAATAAATGCTGCGATTTCTATTAAGGGTCATAAACCATCAACAACTCAAGATTTACATGCAAAACGTCCATTAGAAATTGATCCAATTATTGGTTCTCTTATTGAAATTGGTAACAAAGTTAACATCAAAACTGAAAATTTAAAATCTGAGTACGAAAAATTAAAAACCAAAGCGGAAAAGCTTGGTTTATACAAAAGATCAAAATTAATTGATCAAATCACAAAATAATTAAAAGTTTAAAGATATATCTCTGTGGATAGAATTACATTTTGAAACATATATAGCTTGTTCTTTTGTAAGTTTTGACTGCAATCTTAATCCAATAGTCTCACTAATAACTTTGTCGTGAGCATTTATTCTATCCATATATTTTTTCTTGAAATTTTTTCTCCAACTAACTTCTTGCTCAAATAACGCAATAGTATCTAACGTTGAAGTTTGAAGTTTTTCGAAATCAACTTCGTCCTCATCCATTAAAGTAATAAGATAATCTAATTTATCAGCAAACTCGTCAGATCCAGAAATTTCTCCGACCTTTTCAAATATATTATCTATAAACTCTATTGCATCAATGTAGCCTCTGTTATCTATTTTATTTTTAAGAAGTTTCATTTCTTGTTCTAATTCTTCAAATTTTTCACCATCATTTATAAAACTCTTAATCAACAATAAATCTTCGTAAGCATTATCAACTGTTTTTCGATATTTTCTTGTTGCAAGATTTTTTGCTTTATTAATTTTGTTAAATTCATCATTTTTTGATTTCCATTCTTCTGGGATTTGACTACTTATTTCGTCTATTTCTAGTTTCACATTTTCAATTTTTTGTTCAAGTTTGTTTTTATCTGAAACATCTTCATCATCTAGGTTTCTAATCTCGGCTTTATATTTATCTATCTTTTTATTTAATTTTAAAATTTTCTTTTGTTTCTTTCTTGTTTTAAAATGTAAGTCTCTGTAATCGACTGCATAATCATTATATAATGTCTCTGTGCTTTTAACCTCATTAACAAGTTCAAAAGAGTACTTAGAATTATCAACATGGCGTTGGAAATAACTTAATTTATCTGCTGGTAAATTTGCAAGAATTATGTCGTCAAAGTCAGTTATACTTTTATTTATTACATCAGCATTATTAGAGTAGTTTGCAAATTTATACTCTTGTAAGCAATATTGTAATTTCGGATTCATCGGCGGTGGAGCAACATTAGATGTTAAATAAACCCTGTTTGGTAAATAATTTACTAGACTAGGGTATGCACCCACAATTCCTAAACCGATAAGTTGTAAGATAATAAAAGGAACAACACCTTTCCAGATATCTAATGTTTGAACCACTTTTGGAGCTACACCTTTTAAATAAAATAAAGCAAATCCAAATGGTGGTGTTAAGAAAGAAGTTTGTAAATTAACACCTATCATTACTCCAAGCCATACAGCTGTAACATTTGCTCCTGTTTCAGCTAGCAATATCGGTGCAATTATTGGTACAACAACAACTGCAATCTCAATAAAATCTAAAAAGAAACCTAACAAGAAAATTACAATCATGACCACAACAAACTGAGTCCAAAAACCTCCTGGTAAATCTTGAAGAAAATCTCTTACTAATTCCTCTCCACCAAATGCTCTAAAACCTGATGTAAGCATCGCAGCACCAAGAAGGATTATAAATACCATTGATGTAGTAATACAAGTCTCAGTAACTACTTCTTTTAAAACATTTTCAGTTTTAAATGTTCTCCAAAAACTCCATGCAATACCATAAACGAGTATTGCTACAAAAAATGCTGTAACATAGATAGCACCTAAATTTCTTTCCTCTAAATTTTTAACATTAAGTTCATATGTAGATGCAAGAAAAGTAATAGGTATTAATGATCCAATTATAAGAATTAAAGGATAAAATGCACTTTTCTTACCTTCAAATAATCTATAACCAGCCATCAACGTTGCACCAATTGCTCCAATTGAACCAGCTTGGTTAACTGTTGCTATACCCATCAAAATTGAACCCAAAACTGCAAAAATAAGTGCAAGAGGAGGAATGATTATAACAATTACTCGTAACCAAAATTTAAGATTAAATTCTCCTTTAAATGGAACAGGTGGGGCTACACCTTTTTTTATTCTCGCATAGAAAAATACATAGATCATGTAAAGCGCAACTAAAACGAGACCAGGTAAAAGAGCACCAAGGAACATATCACCAGCACTTGAAGACCCAACTCTAAATTCTCCTGGCATGTTAAATTCTCCCGTGACTGCTTTATAATCATTTTGACGGATGTTGTTTGCAACATCTGATGCGCTAGCTAATTGGTCAGCAATAATAATTAAAACAATAGATGGGGGTATTATTTGACCTAACGTTCCAGATGAACATACGATACCACTGGCAAGTTTCCTATCGTAGTTATTATTTAACATAGTAGGTAATGAGATTAATCCCATTGCAATAACGGTTGCCCCAACAATTCCTGTAGTTGCTGCCAATAATGCTCCAACGAAAATTACTGAAATACCAAGACCACCAGGAATTGGACCAAATAATTGACCCATTGTTATTAATAAATCTTCTGCAATTTTAGATTTTTGCAGCATAATTCCCATAAAAATAAATAAAGGAATTGCAATTAGGGTGTCAGTTTCGACATCCCAATAATTACTCCTAAAGTTTGTAATACCAGCAACAAGCCATTCTATCGGTCCATCAACTGCAAAATAAGCGTCTGCATCGCCTTCAAATAAATATCCAAAAAATGCAGCTAACCCAATTGATATTATAGCTGAACCAGGAAGCGCAAATGCTACCGGATATCCTGAAGCAAGAGCAACTATCATAATTAAGACTAAAACTGCTAAGAAAAATAGTTCCATACTTTAATTTTCCCTACCATTTAAAATTTTATAACTACTACCCATGAAATAGCTCGTAAACTGTAAAAGCATGGTAACTGCAAACACTGCTAAGTACACAGCCATCAAATATAAAAGGTACAAACCATTAGATCCTTGCTGAGTAACTTCAAAGGCAACCACCGGTCCATTAATTATGCTTGCTTTTCCGTTAAGTCCTAAAAATAAAACTATCAATACAAGTGGAACACCTAGAAAAGCTGAGCCTAAAAGATTTGTCCAAGCTTTTTTTCTTTCACTAAACGAAGAGTATAGCACATCTACTCTTACATGGCCTTCGTGAATTAAAGCATAAGCACTTGCAAACAAATATAGTGCAGCATACCAGAAACGAACAAGATCTCCTTGAAAAGCTTGCTCGTAAGAAAATATAAATCTAGATAAGACAATTATGAATTCACTGACAACAACTAAAACTGCTAACCAAATAAAACCAACAGATTTTGTAAAGTAACCAATTACAAATGAAATTAATATAATTGGAAAATGTATAAATGTAATTCTTTCTGGTGATTTCACCATAAAAGCTTTCACTTCTGGACTGAATATTGCTTCCCATAATCTTTCAACAACCATGAACGAAATTATAAAGTCTGCAACACCAACTAAAAAGACCGCCCAAAAAGATGATCTAACCAAGTAAGCTGAAAATTTTGATAATATCTCTGAGTCTCGTTCTAAAGTTTGAGAGTAAGTTTTAAAAACATAAATTATTACTGCTACTATGCATATTAAATATACCCCAATTTGCATGAAACCGTAATTTAAAGCAGATCCATCAAGTGCCTTTTTCTTGAAACCAAACATTTCATAATGAGAGAAAATTTTCTTAATTCCAGGCCAATCACTCCAAACTGTTAAAACATTATTTATTAGGAATGCTAAGGTGAAAGCTAATACTGAGTAGCTTAAAATTCTTAAATATAAAGATATTTTGCTGCTTTCTGAACTCATATGAATTTAAATTTCTCTTAGTAATACTTAATTTTAAAATAAAAAAAAGGGCCCAAAAAGGGCCCTTTTAATTATCAAATTAAGTTTGATTACATTCCTAAAGCTCTGTTTCTTTGAGAAATGTAAGGTGAGTCAGACAAGTTAGTCCAAGATCCAATGTCTTTTCTTGCTTTTAAGAAGCTCGAATGAACTCTTTCAGCAAGACCACTGCTAGCTCTTGTTTCTTCAAACACTTCGTTAGCAGCTGATGCAAAGCCATCGTATACCTTGTCGCTAAACTTCTCTAGTTTAACACCATGATCATTGATCAATCTAGCTAAAGCCGCACCATTTTTAGCATTGTACTCAGACATCATTACGTCATTTTCCATTGCTGCAGCAGCTTCAATCAATAATTGATCTGATTTGTTCAAGCTTGTGAACCAAGATTTGTTTGTTCCACATGCTAACATTGATCCAGGCTCGTGCATACCAGGATAGTAGTAGTATTTAGCAGCTTCTTGGAATTTCATAGCTTCATCATTCCATGGACCTACCCACTCTGTAGCATCAATTGCTCCAGATACTAGGTTTTCATAAATTTGTCCACCAGGTAACGAAACTGGAGATCCTCCAAGTTTACCAATTACTTGTCCACCTAAACCAGGCATACGCATTTTTAAACCTTTGAAGTCATTAGGGCTTCTAATCTTTTTGTTAAACCATCCACCCATTTGAACTCCAGTGCTTCCACACATAAAGTTTTTAAGACCAAATTTGTCAGCTAGTTCATCCCATAACTCTTGACCACCTGCAAATCTAATCCATGCATTCATTTCAGTGTAAGTAAAACCAAATGGTACCGCTGTAAAATAACCCCAAGCTGGATCTTTCTTCACCCAGTAGTAGTCAGCAGCATGGTACATTTGTGAGTTACCTGATGCAACTTCATCAAATGAGTCAAATGCTTTAACTCTTTCGTTCGCTGCATAATAAGTAACTTGAATTCTACCATCACTTATATCTGAGATTCTTTGTGCAAATCTTTGAGCTCCTGTTCCTAAACCTGGAAAATCTCTTCCCCAAGTAGCAACCATTGATGCTTCAATTCTTTCAGCAGCAACAGCTGGAGCAGCTAAAGATGATGCAGCTACAGCAGCAACACCTGTTGCAGCAGCAGCTTTAAAGAACTTACGTCTTGAAGGTAATTTTTTACCTTTCAACTTTTTGTCTTTAATCATTTATTTCTCCTCTTTAGTTAATTAACTGCAGGATATTAAACACATATGTTACTTAGAGTCATTTTAAAAATGACCAATATTCAGTGAAATACAACTTCAGATTGTTAATTTACTTTGTTTTTACAGTTTCCTGTTTTGAAAAATTCGTCAATATTATCAATGGCTAAGTTAGCCATCGCAGTTCTTGTTTCCTTAGTGGCACTGCCTAAATGTGGAAGAATGAAGGCACTTTTGTGCTTGTAGTAACCTTTATTTAAATGTGGCTCATTTTTATAAACATCTAATCCTACTGCATAAACTTTTCTTCTGTTAAGTGCATCAATCATTGCCTCATCTTCAATAATGTCTCCTCTTGCAACATTTGTTACAACTGCGCCCTTTGGTAAATATTCAATTGTATCTTTATTAATCATATCAATTGTTTCTTTTGATGCTGGACAGCATACAGATAGTACATCCGATACAGATAAAAGATCTTTTAAATTATCATGATAAATAGCACCTTGCTCTTTATCCTCACTTAATTTTGATCTGTTATGATAGTGAATAATCATCCCAAGTGATTTTGCAACTTTCGCAATTTTTTGTCCAATTCTTCCCATTCCTAAAATTCCTAATCTAGTTCCTGTCAGTTGTTTTCCAATTAAAAGATCCGCAGACCAAACCCATCCTCCCTCTCTAGCTCTTTCAATTCCTTCAGAGGCTCTTCTGCAAGCTCCTAAGATTAACAGCACTCCAATTTCAGCGGTAGCATCAGTTAAAACATCTGGAGTATTTGTTACGGCTATACCTCTACTTTTTGCTGCGTCTAAATCAATATTTCCAAATCCTACTGCAAAGTTTGAAAGTATTTTAACACTATCTGGTAATTGATTAATTGTATCAGCATCTAACTTATCAGTTAATGCCGAAAGTATACCATCACAACCTTTACTCATTTCTATTAATTTTTTTTGTGAGTAAAGTTCATCATTAAGATTTAAATTAGCATCAAACATTTCTTTTGCTCGATCCTCACAAGATCTTAACAATCTTCTAGTAACTAAAATTTTTTTCATACAAATTGATTAATTTAAATCAAAGATTTTTCCAGGATTCATTATGTTATTAACATCTAATGATCTTTTAATAGATTTCATAACAGGAACATTATCTGGATGTTCTCTAAGTAAGTAATGTTTCTTTTGAAGTCCAATACCATGCTCTCCTGTAATCGTTCCCTCGAGTTCAAGAGCTTTATTAATTAAATCATCACTGTACTGTCTAATTTTTTTTTGTTTTTCCTCATCATCTGGATCATAAAGCACTATTGAATGGAAGTTTCCATCTCCTACATGCCCTACCATTGGAGCAGTTAAGCCTAACTTTTGAACTTCTTTTTCTGCCCATGAAATACATTCTACTAATCTTGAAATAGGCACACATACGTCAGTTGAATATACTTTCATATCGTTACCTAAAGCTTTAACTGAGTAATACACTTCATGTCTTGCTTTCCATAATTTTTTCTGCTCCTCAGGGGAAGATGCCCATTGAAAATCACTTCCACCATTACTCTTTGAAATTTCTTCAACTATACCAATTGACTCATTATTTGAATTTTCGCTACCATGGAATTCAAAAAACAAAGTGGGCGAAGCTTTTATATTATCTAATTTTGAATATTTAATACTTATTTCCATTTGATCTTTATTTAGCATTTCAATTCTCGCTATTGGAACACCGTATTGGATAACTTCTTGAGCAGCTTTTACTGCTGAGTCTAAATCTGGAAAGTAACATACTGCACTCATTATACTTTCAGGTATTGGCGATAATCTTAATTGAACTTCTGTAATTATTCCTAAGGTTCCTTCAGATCCAATAAATAAATTTGTTAAATTATATCCTGCAGAAGTTTTTTTTGTTCTGGCTCCAGTTTTAATAATATCTCCATTGGGAAGAACAACCGTTAGACCTGATATTACAGTTCTCATAGTTCCATATTTCACAGCCATTGTACCTGATGCTGATGTTGCAGCCATTCCACCAAGAGCAGCATCTGCTCCTGGATCTATTGGAAAGAATACTCCATCCTCTCGAAGATATTCATTTAGCTGTTTTCTAGTTACATTTGCCTGAACTCTACAATCGAAATCTTCAGCATTGACACTCAATACTTTGTTCATTTTTTCAAGAGAAATTGTTATTCCGTTTTGGTTACCAACCACATGGCCTTCTAATGAAGTTCCGGTACCAAAAGGAACAACCGGAATTTTGTGTTCATTACATAACTTTAATAACTGTGATACTTCTTCATTAGTTTCAGGAAATACTACAGCTTTTGAGAGAATTGGATCATAAGTATCTTCTCCTCTAGCATAATTTGCTCTTGTAGACTCAGAAGTTGAAAACCTTCCATTAAAAATCTTTTTTAATTCTGTTTGAACAGTTTCATTCATAATTAAATATTATAGAAGTTTCTTTTAAAAAATACAGTCTATTTAGAAAGCATCTTGCCTATATTTTCTAAGGCCTGCTGTATGTTATCTCTTGATGCGGCAAAACTAAATCTCACATAGTCCTGGCAAGTTTGACCAAATGCAGTTCCCGGCACTATTGCTACTCCAGCTTCATGCATAGCTTTTTTACAAAATTCAGCACCTGTCATTCCAGTTCCTTTTACATTTGGAAAAGCATAAAATGCACCACCCGGTAAACTACATTCTACTCCTGGTAATTCATTTAAACCTGTATGAATTAAATTTCTTCTTAAAGTAAATTTATCCAACATATCATTAATTGAGTCGTCTGGACCATCTAAGGCTGCTATTCCAGCGAATTGTGCTGCTGCGTTCACACAAGATACACTATTGATTAATAATTTATTAACATGTTCAACAAGTTCTTTTGGCCAAAAACTCCAACCTAATCTCCATCCAGTCATTGAATATGCTTTACTCCAACCTTCAAGAACAATTAGTCTATCTCTTAAATTTTCATAGTGAAAGAATGATGGCATCTCTTTGTAATCAAAAATCTGTCTACTATAGATTTCGTCACTTAAAATAGTGACATGTGGATGTTTTTCCAATTCCTTTGCAAAATAATCTATAACTGGTTTCTCAACAAAACTACCTGTTGGATTGTTAGGATTAATTAAAATTAATAATCTTGTCTTATCAGTTATAAGTGAAAGTATTTTATCCGGATCAAATTTAAGGTCCTTATCTTCAGTTAAATCATAGGGTACTGGAGTAGAACCAGTATAGTTTATCATTGACTCATAAATAGGAAATGCAGGTGTTGGATGGATTATTTCTGCTCCTGGTTCACCGTAACACTGAATTGCATAACTCATTGTAGGTTTTCCACCCGGCATAATTAAAATTCTCTCAAAGTCTATATCTGCATTGTAACGTTTTTTAATCCATCTTGTTACAGCTTGCCTACATTCTGGAATTCCATTGGACATAACATAACCATGATGACCATCATCTAAAGCTTTCTTAGCAGCCTCGACTACATGTTTTGGAGTTTTGAAATCTGGTTGTCCTAAACCCAAATGTATCATTGGATGACCTTTAGCCTCTAAAGCCTTAGCCTCAGCTAAGACACTGAACGCAGATTCTGTTCCTAAATTTTCTAAACTTTTTGCTAATTTCATAACTTTAATTTTTAAGCTGAGAAAACTAACTGAAAAGTTAGTATATGTCTATTATATTTAATTTTTTTTACTTATTTTTTATATTAGTAATTTTTATTTATTTTCGGAAAATAATTTTTGATTCATCGAGATCTTTGATACTTTTGCATCCCATCAATATCATGTTACGTCTTATTTCATCATGCATATTTTGTAATAATCTTTCAATACCTTGTTGTCCACCAGCCCCTAAACTAAACAAAAATGCTTTACCAAAACTACAAGCTGTCGCACCCGCTGCAAGTGCTTTCAATACATGTGTACCTCTTCTAACACCTCCATCCAATATAACCTCTAATTTATCACCTACTGCATCCCTAATAGCTTTTACCTGATCAAATGGAGATCTAGATCCATCAAGTTGTCTTCCTCCATGATTTGATATCATTATAGCTGTACATCCAATATCTACAGCTTTTTTTGCATCTTCAACTGACATAACTCCTTTAAGAGCGATAGGACCATCCCATTTTTTGATACAGTATTCTGCATCTTTCCAATTCATAGCTGGATCATACTGTTCATTTATATATCCCATAACAGATTGAGCAATATTTGTTCCTTTTTCAACTTTATCTTTTAGATTAGCTAATTCAAATTTCTTATTTGTAAAATAATTAAATACCCACTGCGGTCTCATGGCAAAACTCATTAGACTATCTAATGTAAATTTTGGAGGTGTTGTAAAACCTGTTCTATGGTCCCTTTCTCTATTTCCAGCAACAATAGTATCAACAGTAATACACATACCATTGAAGTTTGCTCTTTTACATCTATCAATTAAGTCGTCGGTTATAGATTGATCTTTATGGATATATAATTGAAAAATTTTCGATCCACTTGAAAGATTTGCAATTTCTTCGATCGAAAAAGATGCCATTGTAGACATGCTATAAATTGTACCAAATTTTTCTGCTGCACGAGCAGATGCTTTGTCTCCATCTGGATGATATAAACTTTGCATTGCAGTAGGGGACAAAAAAATTGGCATGTCCATTTTTGTTCCAAAAACCTCAGTTTTTAAATCTGGCTCACCAACACTATTTAAAATATTTGGGACTAGATCGCAGTCATTAAATGAATCCGTGTTTCTATTCATTGTGACTTCATCGTCAGCTCCACCATCAATGTAATGAAAAATCGGGGCAGGTAATTTTTTTTTTGCTAGCTTTCTAAAGTCTTCGAAATTGTAGCAATTCTTTAGACTCATTATCTTCTGAATCTTAAATTACTTCTATTTAGATCACTAATTTTTGTGCAACCCATTAGTTTCATGTCACGTTGCAGCTCTGTTTTGTATTGGTTTAAAGCTCTTTCAACACCAGCTTGACCTGCAGCAGCTAGTGCGTATAGATAAAGTCTTCCGCCTGAACATGCTTTAGCACCTAGAGATAATGCTTTAAGCATATGAGTTCCTCTGTGAATTCCTCCTTCACATATAACATCAAGTTTATCTCCTACAGCATCAACTATTTCTGCCAATTGATCAAAAGGAGACCTTGATCCATCAAGTTGTCTTCCACCATGATTGGAAACCATTATACCGGTGCACCCAATATCTACGGCTCTTTTTGCATCCTCAACGCTCATTATACCTTTAAGAGCAAAATGACCTCCCCATTTAGAACAAAGATTTTCAGCATCTTTCCAATTCATTGATTGATCTAACATCGTAGAAAAATAACTTCCAATCGAGGAATTAGTACTGGTGCCCTCTTTAACAAAATCTTGAAGATGAGGTAATTCAAACTTACCTTTTGTTAGATAATTTATTCCCCACATAGGCTTTGTAGCAAAACTAAATAAACTCGATAAAGTTAATTTTGGTGGTGATGTAAAACCAGTTCTTAGATCTCTCTCTCTATTTCCTCCAGTAATTGTATCAACTGTTAAAGCCATAACATCAAACTTTGCCGCTTTAGCTCTTTCGAGACAAGAATCATTAAGACCTCTGTCTTTATGAAAATAAAATTGAAACATTTTAGGTGTATCAATCATAGAAGATATTTCTTCAACACTTACAGTTGCTAAAGCAGAAACACCAAACATCGTATTAAATTTTTTTGCTGCTTTTCCTACTGCTCTTTCTCCATCATAATGAAAAAGTCTTTGTAATGCAGTTGGTGCTAGGTAAAACGGTAGGTCCAATTTTTTTCCAAATATTGTTGTTGAAAGATCAACATTTTCTACTCCTCTTAAAACATTTGGAACTAGATCAACATCATCAAAAGCACTTGTATTCCTAGCATATGTTATCTCATCATCTGCTGCGCCATCTATGTAATGGAAAATTGGAGAAGGTAATTTTTTCTGAGCTAATTTTCTAAAATCACTAAAATTGTGACAATCTTTTAAATTCATATCTTTAAATTAAAATTTTTTTATATAATTAAACATATAACTATTTGCCCCAGGATTCTTATCTCCAAGACTCGCATTAGATATATGATTATATGACACTGCTATTTCACTATTATTTGAAAATTCATAAGATATTTGAATTTCAGTTTTGAACTCAATCACATGCCCTAAATCTTTACCATCACCTTCAGAATATAATCCGGGTGTAAAACTTGGGGTAAATTTAAATGGTCCCTCATTGTAAATCTGAAAACCTGTATAAATATATGCAGCATTGTCAGCTGTTACCATTAAACCCGTTACTGGTTGAAGTGTTCCTAAAAAACTCTCTTTATTTTTTCCAGTATTGATATGTTGTACACCAAATAAGGTAGCTTTTTTTCCATCATCACTAAAATCAAAAGTTCCAGTATAAAAACTCCAATTTTCATTAGAACTATGTCCATCTGCTTTCGCTAGATTAAATACTAGTAAAAAATAAATTAAAAATATTTTTAAAATGATATTCATAAATAATTGTATCTACTTTATAGATACTTTTTTGAGAATTAGAATACCGCCAAAAACAAACAAAATCAAAGGTAATACCCACAGTAAAATTGTATTTTTATTAACTTCTGGATCATAAACTATCCATTCGCCATATTTAGCTTTAAGATATTCATAGATTTGTTCATCATTTTTACCTTCATCAATTTTATTTTGTATTAGAATTTTCATACTTAATGCAAAATCCGATTGAGAATCATAAACTGATTGTCCTTGGCAAATTAAGCATCTTAGATTTTTCGAAATTTTATCGACTTCTTGAGAGGTCTCAGCTAAAGAATAATTTTGAAAGAATAATAAAATAATTAGGAATCTAAACAAAATTTTCATCTTTTTCATTGAACTATATTAATAATTTTTGCAAATGCCTTATCATCTAAAGGACCAATAAATTTTTGAATAATCAATTTAGATTTATTATCAATCAAATAAGTTTCAGGTACACCAAACGCACCAAATTCAATTGAATTAATCCCTTTGGGGTCAGTAATTATATTTGTATAAGGATTTCCAAGTTCACTAAGAAATTGTTTAGCATTTTTTTCATCGTCTTTATAATTAATACCTATAATACTTAATTTGTTTAAAGATTTTAAATTTAATAAATACGCGTGCTCATCCCGACAAGGTGAACACCAGGAAGCCCATATATTAATTAGAGACATACCTTCATTTTTTAATAGTTCATTTATAAAAACTTCTTCTTCAGAAAAAAGATATTTTGCTTTAAAATTGAAATCAACATTGCTCTCTTTAATTTCTGGAGAATAAATATTTGATTTGTCTAACCCCTTTAAGAGTATGAAAAAAGAAAACAATGTAAATAAAACTATACTGATTAATTTTATATTTTTAGACATTTTTTTTCTTTAAGCTTAATATCCCACCCAATGAAATTAATAATACTGAAATCCAAATCCAAATCATAAATGGTTTAATTTGATATCGCACGTTATAAAACCCATCGTTTTTAATTATATTAAATACTAAAAAATTATCTGTGAAAATTGTAGAGGAAATATCAGCTTCACTGGTAATGGTTTCAGGTTGGTCATAAATTCTAATTTCAGGTTTTAAACTTAATGAATTATTTTTATCAACAATATTAAATTTGCCAATTAATGTTTGATAATTTTGTTTTTTAATTACTTCAATATTTTGAAATTGAATTATTTTATCTAAAAATTTTATTTCATCTCCAACTCTCATGTTTGATGAATGTTCTTTGGCCAACACACCATTTAATAAAATACTTAAAATTAACAGACTGAAACCAAAATGAGAGATTTTTTGAGATATATTAATATTTTTTCCAAAAAAATCTCTAACTGTCACAAAAAATAAAAATAAACTGAAAATAAATAGAGGAAGAGATAGAAGATAAGAAACGCCAAATTTATTTACAAAAATATAAGAAATTACTATTGATATTATAAAGATAAAGATAACTTTTAAATTAATCTTTCCCATTTTATCTTTTAACCATTTAATATTGGGTCCGATTGCCATAAAAAATAAAAATGGAATTAAGAATGGAATAATCAATTTATGGTAAAAAGGTGGTCCGATCGAAATTTTTTCGTTGTTAATTACCTCTAAAAAAATTGGATAAACTGTACCAATCAAAACTACTGATAAAAAAAACATCATGAATAAATTATTAATTAATACAGCAGTTTCTTTGCTTATTAAAAAAGTTTTGGTTGAGCCGACTGTAATACTTTTTTGATAAAAAAAATAAATAAATATAGAAATAAAAATTAATACAAATAAAAAACACAAAATAAACACTCCACGTGATGGATCGTTTGCAAAAGTATGAATTGAATTTAAAATTCCAGATCTAACTAAAAAAGTTCCACTCATACTTAATGTGAAAGTTGTAATTGATAAAATTATTGCCCACGATTGAAATATTCCTCGTTTCTCTAAAGTAAAAATTGTGTGTAATAATGCTGTCAGGCAAAGCCAAGGCATTAGTGATACGTTTTCAACAGGGTCCCAAAACCAAAAACCTCCCCATCCTAGTTCGTAATATGCCCATATAGATCCTAAGAGAATACCAATAGATAAAAATACCCAAGAAATTAAAACCCATCTTTTAATGTGACTTGCCCAAGATTTATTAACAGAGCCAGAGATAATTGCACCTAAAGCGGATGAGAATATAATAGAGGTTCCAACATAACCTAAATATAAAAAGGGTGGATGAATTGCTAAAGCAGGATCTTGGAGTATTGGATTTAATCCTGTTCCTTCAGAAGGAATCGGAAATATATTTGCAAAAGGATTGGATGTTAAAAGTATAAATAGAAGAAAACCAAAAATTATAATTTCCTGAAAAAATAATGTAAGAGTTCTGTATCTTTGAGAGAGATTTTTTGAGTCTATTGTGAACAAAAATAAAAAAATTGTTAACACTAATAACCATAAAAGTAAACTTCCCTCATGATTACCCCATGTCCCAGAAATTTTATAGAATAGGGGTTTTGTAGTATGAGAGTTATTGTAAACAGTCTCGTTACTAAAGTCTGATGTTACAAAAGCATAAATTAAAGTTAGAAAACTAATTATAACCATTAAAGATTGTACGGATATTAACGAAAAAATATTGCCACTCAAAACGTTAGAATAATTCCTAAACGATAATGAGGTTTTTATAATTATAAAAATCGAAATTAATAAAGCTATATATAAAGAGTAATTGCCTAGTTGATTGGCCATTCTAATTTTCTTTTAAAGATTCTGCTACCTCTGGGGGCATATAGTTTTCATCATGCTTTGCTAAAATTTTCACCGCCTTAAAATAATTTCTGTCTTGAAGAAATCCCTCAGCGACAACTCCTTTTTCTTCCTCAAACAAATTTGGTATTGAGCCTTTATAATTTACTATAAGCTCGTTTTTAAAATCAGTTATCACAAAATTTACTTCAGATTGATTAATATTGATTGAATTTTTTTTTACCATTCCACCAACTCTAATTTTTTTTTTTGTGACTTCAGAAAGTACTTTAATTTCTGTAGGTGATTTAAAATAAACTACATTTTCTTCCAGCGATTTTATAATTAAAAAAGATACTAGAACTAAAGAAATAAATATTGATAATATAAAAACAGCCCTTAATTTTACTTTTTTACCATACATGAAAATAAGTAATTAAATCTTAAAAACTGATGAAGTAGCTAAGATTTCTTTGAAAGTTTCTTGTTTTTTTGCTTTTTCAACTTTCTCTATATCTAAACTTTCAAATTTTGCTTCAAATTTTTTCTGCTCTTTAATTAACTGAAGCTTAATAACTGAATGTAAAATCCAAAAACAAGATAAAGTAAATACAAAAGAAGACCATACGTATAAACCGTACCCATTCATGTATAAAACGTCTTGAATCATAATCTATCTAATCCTTTATTCTTAATTTTTATCAGTTCTGTATTATATTTCATCAAAAATATCAAAAGTGAAAAAAGTGCAAATGCCGCAGTCATTATTCCCAAAGGAAGCAGCATTGATGAATGAATTGAAGTCTCTTTAAGTAGATTTATTGAAGCTGGTTGATGAAGAGTAGACCACCAATCAACAGAAAATTTGATTATTGGAACATTAATAACTCCAATTATAGCAATATATGAACTTAATTTTACAGCTTTATCCTCTGTTCCTGCAATTCTCCAGGACAAAATAAACATTAAATAAAACACTGCCAATAATAACATGGATGTAATTCTTGCATCCCATGCCCACCACGTTCCCCAGGTAGGTTTCCCCCATATTGATCCTGTTACTAGAGCAATTATGTTGAAGACAAATCCTGACGGAGCTAAACTTTTAGTAATTAGTGAAAAATTTTTATTTTTAAAAATAATAATACCAAAAGATAAAACTGATATTAAAGAAAAAACTCCTAATGAGATCCAAGCGGCAGGAACATGTACATACATAATTCTAACGGAGTCACTTTGTTTATAATCCTCTGGTGAAAGGATTAAAGCTTCAATAAGTCCAAGAATTAAGATTAAAATAAATACGATGAAAACAAATTTTTGAG
Source organism: uncultured Pelagibacteraceae bacterium (assembly GCA_902547535.1). Taxonomy (GTDB): domain Bacteria; phylum Pseudomonadota; class Alphaproteobacteria; order Pelagibacterales; family Pelagibacteraceae; genus Pelagibacter. The sequence goes on from CACCOB010000003.1 coordinate 25,809, forward strand.
ATCTATTGATAATCTGAATTAGGTTTGTTGGTTTAATATAATTTAACATTTTTTTAGTTATCTATATCAAATTAAAAAATTTTGAAAATTTTTATACTAAGTTATTCTGACCAAGAACACAGAGGGAGATAAATAAATGGATAAATTAAGCATCCTTGGTCAAAATATCTAAATATCTTAACCTTCATGTATGTCGAAGATTTGCACGAAATGTGGTTAAATGATGTAATTTTGTCTAGTTAGAGGGCTTGAAGTAACTGGAGCCTCTTTTTCCTGAAAATATTTCATTAATTAAAGGGTGTTTAATGGGCTCATCAGAATCGTCTACTAATAGATTTTGCTCCGATACATATGCTTCGTATGTTATTTCATCATTCTCAGCCAACAAATGATAGAAAGGTTGGTCTTTTCTAGGTCTAACGTTTTTTGGTATAGATTGATACCACTCCTCTGAGTTATTAAACTCAAAATCGACATCATAAATTACACCTCTAAAGTCGAAGTGCTTATGTTTTACAACATCTCCAATTGAAAATTTTCCTTTTTGAATAGTCACAAGATAAATATGGATATTTAAAAATAAAAATCAATAAAAAAAATATAATTGTTTAATTATTCTGCTATTATGTAGCAGTGAATAAATCTGTTTTAAAATTTGTTACTGATTTAGGACCCTTAGTAATATTTTTTTATTTTTATTATAATAATGATAAAAACTTAATTGTTGCAATACCTCCACTTATAGTTGCAACTATCATAGCAGTTTTGATTATGTGGATTGTTGAAAAGACAATTCCAAAAGTACCACTTATAAGTGGGATATTGATTACATTATTTGGTGGTTTAACAATTTATTTTGATGATCCTATTTTTATTTACATGAAGCCAACAATAATAAATATTTTGTTTGGTCTTGCATTAATGTTTGGGAAATACTTCACGAATGAACCAGTTTTAAAAAAATTGCTTGGGAAATCTATGCCTTTAAGTGATGAAGGATGGGAGATTTTAAATAAAAGATGGACATACTTCTTTTTTGGACTAGCCATATTGAATGAAATAATATGGAGAACTCAATCTGAAGAATTCTGGGTTAACTTTAAAGTTTGGGGAATGTTACCTATAACCTTTATTTTTACTGCTTTTCAAATTGGTCTAATTAACAAACATAAATTAAATGAATAGAAACTTAAAACTAGTAGTAAATAATATAAAAAAAGATGAAAACAAAAAACTTTTTTTTGAAAGAACTGAGTTAAAAATTATTTTAGATCTTTACGCAAAAATGGTTTCCTCTGGTAATTGGAAAGACTATGGTCTTTCTATTTCAGGAAAGCAGGTAAGTTTCAGCGTTTTTAAAAATGCAGCTGAAAAAGCGATTTATAAAATTTGTAAAAATTTTAAACCATCAAATAAAAATCTTAAATATTTAATTACAGATACTAATGGCAAAATTTTAAAAAATTCTTACGATTTAAAAATACTTTTAAATAAAGTTGATTGGAAAAAAATTTAGGCCTTATCTTCTTTGACCAAATAACCTTAATAGCATTATAAAAAGATTTATAAAGTCTAGGTATAAAGTTAGGGCACCCATTACCGCTTTTTTACCCATTAACTCACCGCTGTCAGATGCAGCATACATATTTTTGATCTTTTGCGTATCGTATGCAGTTAAACCAACAAATACCAAAACACCAATTATTGATATTGCGAAATACATCATTGATGATTTCAAGAATATATTGACTATTGATGCAATTATAATTCCTATCAAACCCATCATTAAAAAAGATCCCATTTTTGTTAAGTCTCTTTTTGTTGTATAACCATAAATACTCATAGCACCAAAAGTTGCTGAAGAAATAAAGAATACTCTTGTTACGCTTAAACCTGTGTAAATTAATAAAATTGAGGAAAGTGATAATCCCATTAAAGCTGCAAATACCCAAAAAGTAGTTTGAGCCCTAGATGCACTCATTTTATTAATGCCAAAGCTCATGTAGAATACAATCCCTAGAGGAGCCAACATAACAATCCATTTCAATCCAGATAAATAAATTGCACTTCCGAATTCAGTCAGTCCAACAATCGCACCATTTGGGTCTGTTACAACAGACATTTTAAACGATAAAAGTGCAATTATACCAGTAAGTAATACACCGGTTGCCATATAATTATAGACTTTTAACATGTAGGCTCTTAGGCCTTCATCCATAACAACTGTTTGTTTGGCTGTAGTTGCTTTTCTTAGAATATTTTCTTTATTGAATTCCATAATATTTATATAAGTTTTTTTTTTGAGATTTTCAAGTCGTCAAAATAAATGTAACAAACATTACGTATAACTGAGCATGAATTATAAAAAACTAGGAAATACAGACCTAAATGTAAGTACAATTTGTCTCGGGACTATGACTTGGGGTGAACAAAATACCCAAAATGAAGCATTTGAACAAATGGATTACTCTTTAGATAATGGAGTAAATTTTTGGGACACAGCAGAGATATACTCTGTGCCTCCAAAAGCTGAAACTTATGGCCTAACAGAAAATATAATTGGAAATTGGTTTCAAAAAACAAAAAAGAGAAGTCAAATAATTTTGGCTTCGAAAGTCGCAGGACCCAGTAGAAAATATGTAAGAAATGGAGAGAATAGTTTTGCTGGTAAAAACCTAGAGATAGCGCTAAATGAAAGTTTAAAGCGATTGAAAACTGACTATATAGATTTGTATCAATTACACTGGCCAGAGAGAAACTCAAATTATTTTGGAAGATTAAATTATGAACACAAAGAAAATCATTGGAACAAATTTGAGGAAGTTTTAGTTAATTTAAAGAAATTCATTGAACAGGGAAAAATAAGATATATAGGATTATCAAATGAAACTCCTTGGGGAGTGATGAATTATCTCCAACTTACAAAAGATAAGAATCTACCAAGAATGATGTCAATTCAAAATCCTTACAGTTTATTAAACAGAACTTATGAAATAGGGTTGGCCGAAGTATCTATTAGAGAAAATATAGGATGTTTAGCTTACGCGCCATTAGCTAGTGGTTATTTAAGCGGTAAATATAGAAACAATCAATTTCCAAAAGGGTCAAGAATGGAGAGGGATTTTGATTTTTGGACAAGATATAGAAAACCAAATATGGAAAACGCTGTTGAGGATTATTACAAAATCAGCAAAAAATATAAACTTGATATGAGCCAGATGTCTATAAAATTTTGCGAATTACAAGATTTTATGACAAGTGTAATAATAGGAGCAACTACGATGGAGCAGTTGAAAACTAACGTAGAAAGTGTAAAAGTGAATCTTGATAGTGAGGTAATTAAAGAAATAAATGATGTACAAAAGAAATATCCTAATCCATGTCCATAATTAAAAAGTTATTTTTAAAAACACTTATATTAACAGTATTTATAATCACATCTGTTCAATCAGAAGACTTAACAAAGTTAGGTACTTTTAAAGATTGGAATGCTGTTGCAGTTTTTAATGAAACTGGAAAAATCTGTTTTGCTTATTCGATACCAGTAAGCCAGTCTCCTAAAGCAAGCAGCAGAGAAGCAAGATTATTTGTATCCTTTAGACCTGAGGATAAGATTTCAGATGAAGTGAGCATAACTTCTGGTTATGACTTTAATGTTCAAAATGCAATATTAGCTACATCTGGAAAATCAAAATTTGAGTTTGACTTACCACAAAATAAATTTGCATGGATTTCAAGCGGAAAAACAGAGCAAAAAATTATTAAAAGAATGAAAAAGGCCTCAAGGCTGATGATAACAGCCTACAAACAAAGTGGCACAAGAACTACAGATGACTATTCATTGATGGGTTTTACCAAAGCTTATAACGCTGCAAAAAAAAGCTGCACTTAAATGAAAAAACAAAAGAAGATTGTACTCGCCTATTCAGGTGGTTTGGATACGTCTATCATTCTTAAATGGCTTCAAGAAAATTATGATGCTGAAGTTATAGCATACACTGCTGATGTTGGGCAGGAAATGGATAAAAAAAAAATAATTAAGAATGCAAAAAAATTGGGAGTTAAAAAAATCATAATTCAAGATCTAAAAAACATTTTTGTTAAAGATTATGTGTATCCTATGATAAGAGGTCATGCTCTTTATGAGGGTGTTTATTTATTAGGGACATCCATTGCAAGACCACTGATTGCAAAAGATCAAATCAGGGTTGCTAAAAAATTTAATGCTTATGCTGTCTCACATGGTTCGACAGGAAAAGGAAATGATCAAGTTAGATTTGAATTGGGATATCATTACTTTGGTCCTAAAATTAAAATAATTGCGCCATGGAGAATTTGGAAATTAAAATCAAGAACAGACCTAATTAATTATGCAAAAAAACATGGAATACCCATTCCAAAAGATAAAAAAGGTGCACCACCTTTCTCAGTTGATGATAATTTATTTCATACTTCAACAGAGGGAAAAGTTTTAGAAAATCCTAAAAATTCTGCACCTGAATTTATTTTTCAAAGAACAACTTCTCCTGAAAAGGCTCCAAATATACCAAGCTTTATTACTATTAATTACAAAAATGGTGACCCTGTTGGTTTAAATGGAAAAAAATTATCTCCAGCAAAAGTTTTGGATAAATTAAATCAATTAGCTGGAAGAAATGGAATAGGAAGAGTGGATTTAGTCGAGAATAGATTTATTGGAATAAAGTCTAGAGGTGTTTATGAAACTCCTGGAGGAACACTGTTACTTCTTGCTCACAGAGCAATTGAATCTGTTACTCTAGACAAAAATACAATGCATAAAAAAGATGAGATTATGCCCAGATATGCAGAGCTTGTTTACAATGGCTATTGGTACTCAAAGGAAAGATTTAAACTACAAAAAATTGTTGATTCAAAGAGAAATAAAGTAAATGGATCAGTAAAACTTAAACTTTATAAAGGAAATATTACAATTCAATCAAGACAAACTTCCAGTAATGCTTACTCGATGAAAAAAGTTTCTTTCGAAGAAAATAAAACTTTTAATAAATCAAATGTAGAAAGATTTATTAACTTTCATAAAAGAAAATTAAGATAAAAAAAAATGGAATTTAAAACTACAAGAGCTTCGGCTATTGAGAAATTAGATAATTTTATTAAAAATAGTCTCGGAGAGTATTCAAAACTAAGAAATTTTGATTTTGGTCCCGATAAAAGATCAAATACATCTTGCTTATCACCATATTTTACACATGGAGTTATTAATGAAAAAGAAGTGATTAATAAGTCACTAGAAAAATTTTCCTTTTCAAAAAATGAAAAATTTATTCAAGAGGTTTTGTGGCGGACATATTGGAAAGGTTGGTTGGAACTAAGATCAGGAGTTTGGGATGATTATTTATTAGATTTAAAAAGAATAAAAAAGGAATTTAAAGATAATAAAAATTACTTAAATGCCATTGAAGGTAACACTGAAATTGAATGCTTCAATGAATGGGTAAATGAACTTAAGACTTATAATTATTTGCATAATCATACCAGAATGTGGTTTGCGAGCATTTGGATATTTACACTAGACTTACCCTGGCAACTTGGTGCTGAATTTTTTATGCAACACTTATATGATGGTGATACTGCATCTAATACGTTGAGCTGGCGTTGGGTTGCAGGTATTCAAACTCAAGGTAAACATTATCTTGCAAGTGAATGGAATATTAAAAAATTTACAAATAATAGATTTGAAAATATTAGACTTAATGAAAATGCACCTCCAATAATAAATGATAAAAATTATACTATTCTTCATAAAACTTTTGAAAATCCGATAAATATTGAAGAGAAAAACTTACTAGTTTTTGAAAATAACTTAGCATTTGAAATCACTGACTTTGCAATTCAAAAATTCAAAAAAATAATTCTTATTAATAATAAAAATGAAAATAGAAATATTAAACTCAGTGAAAATGTAGTGAATTTTAAAGATAGTTTGATTGAGGAACAAAAGAAAAGGTTAGAGGAAAAATCAATTAATTGTGAGATTATTGATATAAACGAAATTAAAAACTTAGAAAGTTGTTACTGCCTTTATCCAACTGTTGGAGAAAATTTAGATTATATAAATAAAAACTTGCTAAAAAATATTGAGTTTCTTTATAGAAAATTAGATCAAAATTCATGGAAGTTTTGTAACAAAGGTTTTTTTAACTTTAAAAAATATATTCCTAAAATAGTTGAAAACCTTGAATAAATTATAATTGAAATTTTTTTAATTTATGAAATAAAAATATTATGCAAAACCCACAAATATTAGAATTAATTGAAAACTTAAAGGGAAGAAGAAACTACGAAGAAAAAAAAGCTTCTAAGCTAGGCTTTAACTCTCTTTATGCATATTTTGAAAACAAACTTTTGCAAGAAAAAACTGCTTTAGAAGAAAGTGCAAGAGAGCTAGAAATAGCTAAAGCTGAAGAAAAATTATTAAAAGAAGAAAAAAGTAAGCCAAAGAAAACTTGCGGCTGTTGTTAAATTCCTAAATTTTTTAAAGACTGAAATTCACCAATTCTAAAAATAATTGCATCTTCTTTTTTAAAACCATATTTTTCTGCATTATCTTTAAATCTAACAGGTGGCTCCATTATTGGTTCCAAAGATAAAACAAAAGTGCCCCAGTGCATCCCTAAAACTTTTTTACTTTTAAGATCTCTTGCAATACTTAAAGCCTCTTCAGGGTTGGTATGATAAGATGATTTATCTTTATTAGGTGATAATGGATAAAAATTATAAGCTCCAATATTAATGAGTGTTAAATCAATAGGTCCATATTTTTCACCTAACTCTTTATAAATATTTCCAACTCCAGTGTCACAAGCAAAGAGTATCTTTTTATCCTTGTACTCAATTAAAAAGCTTCCCCATAAAGTTTTATTTGTATCTGTTAAGCTTCTTTTTGACCAGTGAACTGCTGGTAACAATGTTACTTTAAGGTCTTCATTAACTGTAATTTCATCATACCAATCCATTTCCTTCACATCTTTGTAGCTATTTCGTATGAAATACTTTCCAAGCTTTAGTGGAAGTAAAACTTTTGCATCCTTAAAAGGAAATCTTCTAATTGTAGTCATATCTTGATGATCGTAATGATTGTGAGTTAGAAGAAATAAGTCTGTCTTAGGAATTTCATTTAAATCTAGAGCTGTTTTAACATATCTTTTTGGACCAAAAATTAGTGGACCTGCATTTTTTGAAAAGACAGGATCAGTTATAATTGTTGTATTTCCAAGCTTAATTAAGAAAGTTGCATGCCCAATCCAACCGACATAATCACCATTTTTTAAATTTTCTAAATTTGAAAGAACTCTTTTTTTATCAATGACATGATCCTTAGGAACAGACATATTAAGTTTTTTCTTTTCTTTGTTGAATACTTTAAAGGACCATTTGAAATTAGAATTTCTCTCGGGTGAGCCTTCGGGATTTCTAAAACTACCGTCTGGTAAGTGATGATAAGGTATTTTTTCCATAGCCAGTGACAAGTAATTATAGATAAAAAAAATAACAATTAAAATTGCTAACTTTGGCAATTATCTTTAATTAATTAACGATCTTTTGAAACACTCAATTGTATTTTTTAAAAGACATGCAATTGTCATAGGTCCAACACCACCAGGAACTGGCGTTAAAGCTTTTGCAACTTTTGAAACTTCTTCAAAATTTACATCACCAACTAAGCCATTTTCTGTTTTGTTTATTCCAACATCAATAACTATTGCATCTTTTTTTACCCAATTTCCCTTTATAAGTTCGGGAATTCCAACAGCTGCAACTATCACATCTGCCTCTAAGCACTCATGCTGAAGATCTTTAGTCTTCGAATGAGTAATCGTTACTGTACAATCTTCTTGGAGTAAAAGCTGCGCCATAGCTTTTCCATTTAAATTTGATCTCCCAATCATGACAGCTTTTTTTCCCGTCAAGTTGGGTTCAATTTTTTTTAGTAAATAATAACACCCAAGTGGTGTACATGGAATTGATCCTTGATATCCAGATGACAAATTACCAACATTCATGGGATGTAGACCATCAACATCTTTATGTGGGGAAATTGTTTCTATTACATGTTGTTTATTTATATGCTTGGGTAACGGTAATTGTACTAAAATTCCTGAGACTGTTTCATCCTTATTTAGTTCCTCTATTTTATTTAAAACAGTTTTCTCATCTACTGTGTCTGGGTATTTTATAACCTCTGATTTCAAACCGACTTGTGTTGCTGATTTTTCTTTATTTCTTACATAAATTTGGCTTGGGGCTAAGTCCCCAATTAAAATTACTGTAAGACCTGGAACTTTATTATGTTTCTGTTTTAAACTCTCAACTTCTTGTTTTAATTCCTCTCTTAGCTCAGCTGATTGTTTTTTTCCGTCAATTAAAATCATGATATTAAAAAATTAATGGTGCTATGTAGAGCTTCATACACATTTCTATAAACCATATCAACAAAAGAAGAATAATTGGTGAAATATCAAAGGCACCTAGACTAGGTAAAAAACCCCTGATTTTATTGAGGATTGGATCGGTTAGCTTATAGGTAAATTCTAAAATTGAATAAACAAATCTGTTTGATGTATTTAAAACATTAAAAGCTATTAACCAACTAATAACAACGTTGGCTATCACAACATATGAATATAATTTCAAAAGTTGGAGAACTAAATAAAATATAGCTATCATTTCTTTTCTACATAAATAGATGTGCTTGGAAAAGCAAAAGAGGCTTTGTTGCCCTCTACAATTTCTTTAATCTTAATTGCAAGTCTTTCCTTTACTAATAACATTTCACTCCAACTATTTGTTTTTGTGTAACATCTTACATACATATCTATTGAGCTATCAGAAAATTTATCAACTCTTACTGATACTCCAACAGCAGTATCATAATCTTCTGAATGATTAATAAAATTCTCTATGTCATTTCGAATAGTTTTTAATTGTTCTACCGTTGAGTCATATTGAAGAGTTATCGTCCAACTAATTCTCCAATTAGTTATTTGACTTTTATTTATAACAGCATTTTCTGCAAACTGAAAATTGGGGATAATAGCTAAAGATTTATCAAATTTTCTTATAACAGTTGATCTAAAGCCTATTTTTTCTACTACACCCTCAATTATTCCCTCAACTTCAATCCAATCACCCATCTTAAATCTTTTCTCTACAAGAACTAAAATTCCTGAAATCAAATTTTTAAATAAATCTTGCGCTCCTAATGCAACTGCAACACCAAATAAACCTAGTCCAGCTATTATCGGACCAATTTTTATTCCCCATAATTCTAAAACTGCTGCAGCACCTAAAATTAAAATTAAAATTTTAAGTGATTTAATGATCCAGCCGATTAGTTCTCGTGTTAAAATTTTATCAAAACCACTTAGAATATAAGAGATTGGCTCAATTATTTGATGGATAATCCAAAAAAGTAAAATTGTAATTAAAGTTCTATTTACATTATCTAAAAATAATCTGGTGTCTTCTGAAAAAGACATATAATAACTTGCAAAAAATACCCCTAAAACAATTGGAAGAAATCTTGCTGGTCCCTCCATTGCCTTAACAAAAGTATCGTCAAGTTTATTGGTGGTTCTTTTTGAAATTAATTCTAATTTTCTTATTACTAATTTACTAATCAAGCCTCTAAAAACTAGGAATATAAAGAATATCCCAAGACCTATTAAGATCTCTATAAAGTTAACACCCAATATTCCTTTTTCCCAAACTGATAGAAAAAGTCCTGTAAAATTATCAAAAACATCCATGGCTAAATTTTATATAGCAAAAACTCTTCTTCACCAGGATTAAATAGAAAAATTTTTTTCCACTTGATCTCATTTAAAATTGATGATGATTTTTCACCCATACACATTAAATTAGTATCCATCCAACTATCTAAAAGTTCATATTTTTTAAGTAAATTTAATAAACTCTTAGCACTATTTTCTGAGTAAACATAAATTATGTCAGGAATTGACTTTTTTAGTTCTGCTCTGAATTCCTCTTTAATTTCTAGAGTTGAAGAAACTGTATAGTTTATCAATCTTTTTAAAGAATAACCCTCTGAAATAAGATCTTTATCTAATCTACTGGAAACTACTTCTCCACTTACGTAAAGAAGTGATCCATTTTTTGAATCAAAGTTTTGTAATATTAGTTCTTTTAAGTTATTTACGTTTCCTTCTGCAGAGATAATATTTTGAAAACCATTTAACTTTGCAACTTTTTCTGTTGCAGAACCAACACAATAACATTCAATTTTTTTATCAACTTTAGTTAAATCTAAATTCTTTATCGCATTGGAACTGGTAAATATTACTCCCTTAAATTGGCTATAGTCAGGTTCATCGTATTTTATTGGTTCAATTTTTATAACAGGTAAATGAGAAACATTATGCCCCAGAGAACTAAATCTTAAGATTAACTCTTTACTATCTTCTAGCGGCCTTGTTAATAAAATATGCATTCTACCTTTTGTATAATCCTTTTGATTCTGATTTTAATTTTTCTCCAATCTTAATACTTAGATCATTTATCATTTTTTCATTTTCACTTTCGTCAACATAAAATCTCTGTTTGCCATCAACTGAAAAAAGTTCTGCCTTAATATTTACAATATCTTTGGTAATTTTTGCATAAACACCAACTGCCGTATCACAATCGCCCTCGAGAATTTTCAAAACATTCCTTTCAGCATTTGCAATCATTCTTGACTGATTATCGTTAATTTTTTCCAATAAATTTATTATTTCTTGATCATTTTCTCTGCATTGTATTGAAATAATTCCTTGTCCAGCACATGGTATAAGTTCATCTGTATTAAATTCCTGAGTAATCTTATTATCTAATCCCAAAGCCTCAATACCAGCTTTAGAGAGTAAAATTGCATCGTAATCTCCATTCTCTAACTTTTTAATCCTAGTATCCACGTTGCCTCTAATTAATTTATAATTTAGATCTGATCTAATACTTTGGAGTTGATATTCTCTTCTATATGAAGAAGTCCCAATAACTGAATTTGGTTTAAGATCCTGAAACTTGATATTATTATTGCTAATAAATATTTCATTAGGTGAATTTCTTTTTAAATAAAAATTTGTTATCAAGCCCTCAGTTTCAATTGTCGGCATATCTTTTAAAGCGTGAACTGCTATATCTATTTTATGATTAATTAACTCTGTTTCTATTTTTTTTGAAAATAAGCCTTTCCCTCCAATATTTGACAACCTGTCCTTTTGGTTTTCATCTCCACTTGTTACTATTTGTTTTATTTCTATGTGAGTTGATGAAACTTTTTTAAGAAACTTAGTCACTTTTTCAGTATAAATTTGAGCTAACTTACTTCCTCGAGTACCAATAATAAATTTATCTCTTTTCATAATTCTTATTTTTATTACATTCTTATAGTTTAATTGTATTAATTATAAATATTTATGAATGAAAAAAAAATAATTCTAGGAATTGAGACAAGTTGCGATGAAACTGCGGTATCAATCATAGAAGAAGATAAAAATGGTAAGATAAAAATATTATCTAACGTAATTTCGAGTCAATTTGATATTCATAAAGAATTTGGAGGTGTAGTTCCTGAGCTTGCAGCAAGGTCTCATGTTGAAAAAATCGATTTAATTGCAAAAAAAGCAATTAACGAAAGTGGTGTGAATTTAAATGATGTTTCTGCAATTGCTGCAACAGCTGGCCCGGGTTTAATTGTTTGTCTAACTATTGGATTAAATTTTGGTAAAGCTTTATCTGCAAGCTTAAATATACCTTTTATTGGTGTAAACCATCTTGAAGGACATGCTTTAAGTCCAAGATTAAGCACAAAGTTAGATTTTCCATATTTATTATTGTTAATTTCGGGCGGTCATACTCAATATCTAAGTGTGAATGGGCTTGGAAAATACAAAAGATTAGGAACAACAATTGATGATGCATTAGGAGAGGCATTTGACAAAACTGCAAAACTTTTAGGAATTGAATTTCCAGGAGGACCAAAGTTAGAAAGTTTTGCAAAACAGGGGGATGCGTATAAATTTAAACTTCCTAAACCAATTATAAATAAAGGAGGATGTAATTTATCGTTTGCAGGTCTTAAAACTGCAATATTAAGGATATCAAGCTCTATAAAATCTAAACAGGAGAAATATGATCTTGCAGCATCTTTTCAAAAAACAATTGAAGAAATTTTAGAAGTTAAAACTCAGATAGCGTTTGATGAATTTAATAAATTCAGCAAAAAGAAAGGGAAAGCTTTTGTTATCGCTGGAGGTGTTGCGGCTAATATAGGTATAAGAAAAAAATTAATTAAAGTATGCAAGAGAAATAACTTCAGACCAATTTTCCCTGAACCGGAATTATGTGGAGATAATGCAGCCATGATAGCACTTGTTGGTCTTGAAAAATATAAAATCAAAAAATTTGATAATTTAGATCTCCCAGCAAGTCCGAGACTCCCACTTGATAAAAAAGCAAAATTTTTAAAAGGAGCAGGAGTAAGATTATAAATGTCAAAAAGGTACAGTGGTAAATCATTTAAGGATGCAAGTGTAATGAAAAAAGCTAAACTATCCTTAAAGGAAAAAAGAAAACTTAAAAAAGAAAAAAAAAAGAAAAAAAATTAAATGCAATATTGGTTAATGAAATCAGAACCAGATGTATGGTCAATTGATCAACAAATCAAAGCTGGAGAAAAAGGTGCTGACTGGGATGGTGTTAGAAATTATCAAGCAGCTAATAATTTAAAAAAAATGCAAAAAGGTGATCTTTGTTTTTTTTATCATTCTAATATAGGAAAAGAAATTGTTGGCATTGTTGAAGTTATAAAAACTGCATTCATCGATCCAACAGATAAGAAAAAAAGGTTTGTTGCAGTTAAGGTAAAATTTAAAAAAAAACTTCAAAATCCTGTAACACTTGAAAATATCAAAAAAATTAAGGATTTAAAGAGCTTGTCACTAATTAAACAAAGTAGACTTTCGGTTATGCCAGTTGATACTAAAAGCTGGAAAATAATTTTGAACATGGGTAGAATTAAATAATAAAAATTTCATGCCTAAGAAAAAAAAAACAAAAAAAAAAGTTAAAAAAAAGATAGCATCTAAAAAAGCTAAAGAGACTATTTATAAAACGCAAAAAGATTGGATAAGCAAAGCAATTGTTAATAAGTCACAATATTTAAAAAAATATAATGAATCGATAAAGGATAATGATGAGTTTTGGAAAAAAGAAGGAAAAAGAATAAATTGGATTAAACCTTATAAAAAAATTAAAGATGTAAAGTACAGTAAAGATGATGTTCATATTAAATGGTTTTATGACGGTACATTAAACGCATCAGCAAATTGTATAGATAGACATTTAAAAAAGAATGCTGATAAAACTGCAATTATCTGGGTTGGTGATGATCCAAAAGTTCAAAAAAAAATTAGCTACAAGGAATTACATAAAGAAGTTTCCAGAGTTGCCAATGGTTTAAAAAATTTAGGAGTTCAAAAAGGAGATAGAGTTACAATTTATCTGACTATGATACCTGAGCTTGCATATACAATGCTAGCATGTGCAAGAATAGGTGCAGTTCACTCAATAATATTTGGTGGTTTTTCTCCAGATAGTATTTCTGGTAGAATTAATGACTGTGAGTCCGATTATGTTATAACTGCAGATGAAGGTGTTAGAGGTGGTAAAACAATTCCACTAAAATCTATTACAGATGAAGCGTTACAGAGCTGTCCAAATGTTAAAAAATGTATCGTTATAAAAAGAACTGGAACCAAAAAAATAGATTGGTTTAGTGACAGAGATGTCTGGTATCATCATATGACCAAGAAAGTCTCCACAAAATGTGAACCTGAGGAAATGAGTGCTGAAGATCCTCTATTTATTCTTTACACATCTGGTTCAACTGGAAAACCAAAAGGAGTTCTTCACACAACTGGTGGGTATATGGTTTATGCATCAATGACTCATCAATATATTTTCAACTATAAATCAAAAGATATTTATTGGTGCACAGCTGATATTGGATGGGTTACTGGACACAGTTATATTATTTATGGTCCACTTGCTAATGGCGCAACAACAATTATGTTTGAAGGAATACCAACTTATCCTGATACATCAAGATGGTGGCAAATAGTTGATAAGTATAAGGTTAATATTTTCTATACAGCTCCTACTGCAATTAGAGCTTTAATGAGAGAAGGTGATAAACCTGTCAAAAAAACCTCTAGAAAAACTCTAAAACTTCTAGGTACCGTTGGTGAACCAATAAATCCTGAAGCATGGGAATGGTATTTTAAAACTGTTGGAGATAGTAAATGCCCAATTGTAGATACTTGGTGGCAAACTGAGACGGGTGGAATTTTAATTAGTCCTCAAACTGGAGCGATAGATTTAAAACCTGGTTCTGCAACTAAACCATTTTATGGGATCAACCCAGAAATACTTGATAAGGATGGTAAGGTTTTAAAAGGAGAAGCTCAAGGCAGATTGTGCATCGCACAATCATGGCCTGGACAAATGAGAACTGTGTATGGAGACCACCAAAGGTTTATAGATACATACTTTTCACAATTTGATGGAAAATATTTTACTGGAGATGGATGTAGAAGAGATAAAGACGGATATTATTGGATCACTGGACGAGTTGACGATGTAATTATTGTTTCAGGACATAATTTAGGTACTGCAGAAATCGAAAGTGCATTCGTTGCCCATCCGAAAGTAGCAGAAGCAGCGGTAGTTGGTTATCCACATGACATAAAAGGAAATGGTCTTTATTGTTACGTAACTTTAAATGCAGGAGAAAAAAGCACTCTTGATTTAGAAAGAGATTTAAAGTTATGGGTAAGAAAACAAATTGGTCCAATAGCAACACCTGATTTAATACAATTTGCTCCTGGACTTCCAAAAACAAGATCTGGTAAAATCATGAGAAGAATTTTAAGAAAAATAGCTGCTAATGAACATGGTCAACTGGGAGATACAACGACCTTGGCAGATCCTTCTGTTGTCGATAGCTTGGTAGATAATAGAAAAAATGTTTAAATCTTTACACGTTTAGAAAACTCTTCTTTAATATTATCCCATTTCAATATCATAGAGTTAAGAACAATCTTCCTATCTAAAGTTTTTAATTCATTTGCAATTGGAGCCCAATTATATAACGCTAAGGCACTTTCATTAAAGGGTAAAGATTTATAATAATCATCCCATTTTATTTTTTCTAATCTGTTCTTAAAACTTATTCTTGCTTCATCGACAATTTCTTTTGGCATTCCATTCTGTAATTCTTTATTAAGAATAGAATTATAAATTTCAGACGACTTACCTGTCTCTTTATAACTATAAAAAACATTTAGGTATGAAATTGTGTAAAATGATAAGTCTTGAAGTGAAATTGCATAAACATTCCATTTTGCAGTATTTATTGATTTTAAAAATGTTTCATCATCAAAATGCAAAACCCATTTAGTACCCATTCTAGTTTTTAAATAATTATAGAGAGTAACTTGTGATACCCATGCTGATTTCTGCTGAATAAATTCCTCTAGATCCTCGATATTTTTAATTTTTTTCTTTGGCAAAATGCCTTTAAACATCGCTAACAAATAAACTTTGAAGTCTTGAAGTTTTATATCCTTCAGATTGAATCTGTATTTAAGGGCCATTAATCTAAGTAATATATTGATATATAATGTAAAAATGCCACAATATCGAGTGTTTTTAGGGGTTTAAATAAGTACGATTATCAGTAAGGTTAATTCTTTAACCTATAGGGAGAGAAAAAAATGTCAAAACAAGAACAACACTGGGAAAAAACCAGGGGCTTGCTTTTTATTACATTAGCAATCTGGTTCGTTTTCTCAATTGGCATCTTTCTTTTCGGAGCCGAAATGCAGGAGTCAAGCATTAGACCATTTGGATATCCTTTAACATATTGGTTTACATGCCAAGGATCACTTGCAATCTTCGTTATTCTAATTTTCTGGTTTGCAGGTCGACAAGAGAAAATAGATGATGAGTTCGGATTTACTGAAAGAGAGGGTGATCAATGATAAAAGGTAAATTTATAGATAATCTACCTAAGATCTATGGAATATATACTGGAGGTTTCCTAGTATTTATCATCCTTATGTCAATAGCTGAACAAGCTGGCATGTCTAAAGAGCTGATAGGAATATTTTTTGTATCATTCACAGTCTTGATTTATGCTTTAATTGGTTGGTTATCTAGAACACTTCAATCAGATGCTTATTATGTAGCTGGAAGGCAAGTACCTACTGTATTCAATGGAATGGCAACCGCAGCAGACTGGATGTCTGGTGCTTCATTTGTTGCTATGGCAGGTGGTATTTACTTTAAAGGTTACGGTTATATGGCACTACTAGTTGGTTGGACTGGTGGATATGTACTAGTTGCTGCTTTATTAGCACCATATCTAAGAAAATTTGGATGTTATACTGTACCAGATTTTATAGGAACTCGTTATGGTGGTAACTTAGCGAGATTCTGTGCTGTACTAGTCTTAACACTTGCATCATTCACATACGTAACTGCTCAAATTAATGCTACAGGAAGAATTGCTTCTGTTGCTTTGGATATTCCATTTAATATTGCAGTTTATGTTGGTCTAGCTAGTATTTTAATGTGCTCAATGCTTGGTGGAATGAGAGCTGTTACATGGACTCAAGTTGCTCAATACATTGTGTTAATTATTGCTTACTTGCTTCCAGTATTCTGGATAAGTAGTAATATTGGAGCAGGGTTTTTCCCACACTTTATGTTAGCAGATGAGGTAGCAAGAATTGCAGAACTTGAAGGTCAGTTTGGTTTTGTTAAAAATTCAGCTGCAGATATGGCAACAGTTCCAAAAGGGTTAGCTCAAATTACTAAAGCTCACTCTGATGTTAATGCAACACCTTGGGCATTTATCTCATTAGCGATATGTATGATGGCTGGAACAGCATCATTACCACACGTTATGATGAGATACTTTACTACTCCAAGTGTAAGAACAGCAAGGAGATCAGTAGGTTGGTCGTTATTCTTTATATTCCTACTTTACTCTTCAGCTCCAATGTTAGCTACTCTATCAAAAATTTCATTGATGGATCCAAATTTAGCTACTGGTATTATTGGAAAGTCTATTGCTGAAGTTCAAGCACTTGATTGGTACCAAAACTGGAATCAAGCCAAGTTAATGTTTGTAAGTGACTTTAATGGTAATGGAACTCTAGAACTAAATGAGTTCTTCATGAAAGGTGATGCTGTAGTGTTAGCTACTCCAGAAATTGCTGGATTGCCTTATGTAATATCTGGACTTGTTGCTGCTGGAGGTATGGCTGCTGCCATGTCAACTGCAGATGGTTTAGTTTTAGCTATTTCAAATGCATTATCTCATGACATTTACTACAAGATCATTAATCCAAAAGCTGAAACAGCAAAAAGATTAATTGTTGCAAGGATATTGCTTGTATTAATTGGTTTTGCGGGAGCAACAATTGCTGCCTTAGAAATTAATGATATTCTTGGATCAGTTATTTGGGCTTTTGACTTTGCAATGTCTGGTTTATTCTTCCCACTTGTACTTGGTGTATGGTGGAAGAGAGCTAACGCAGCAGGTGCTGTTGCGGGGATGCTGCTAGGACTTGGATCTGGAACTGCTTATCTAGTTTGGGTCAAATGGTATGCTGGAGCAGGTTTCTTAGGTATTACAACTAATACATTTGGACTTGTTGGAGCAACAGTAAGTTTAGTTGCAATGATTGTTGTAAGCTTAATTACTGAAGCACCTGACTCTGCTACTCAGAAAATGGTAGATGATGTGCGTGTACCAAGTGGTAAAACAATACTTGGGAAACAATAATTAAAATATATTAATTTAGGGGCGAAAATTTCGCCCCTAGATAAGGTTAAAATGTCAGCAAACTTTCACCCCTTAGTCTATATAGTCGATTATATTCTTGGCGTTATTATGTGGACCCTAATTGGAAGAGTGGCGATGAACATTTTTCAAAGAGAAGACTCGGAGTTTTTCTTTATGAAGGCATTTGTAAAACTCACAAATCCGCTTATAAAAATCTTTAAGCCAATTACTCCAAGCTTTATAATAATGCCTTTAGTACCATTATACGTAGCTTGGTTCTTTTATATGGGCCGTTTCTATTTAATGCCTTATTTACTTGGTTATTCAGTAATGGGCATGCTATCATTTCCTCTGGAGAGCCAAATAGCTCAAGAAATATACATGATATTTGGTAAAAAATAATTCAAATAAAATTAAAAATTGATACTAATATTTTTAGTATCAAATGAAAAAAATTCAAATTTCTCCATCTATATTATCTGCTGACTTCAGTCAGCTTGGCAGTGAAATTAAGAAGCTCGAAGAAGGTGGGGCTGACCTAATTCATGTTGATGTAATGGACGGTCACTTTGTTCCAAATTTAACAATAGGACCACCAGTAATAAAAAACTTAAGAAAATATACCAAGCTTCCATTTGATGTGCACTTAATGATTTCTCCAGTACATCAATACATTGAAAATTATGCAAATGCTGGTGCTGATATAATAACTATTCATCCTGAAGCTACTAAAAACTTAAAAGAGTCTATAAATTTGATAAAAAAATTTGGTAAAAAAGTTGGTGTATCTTTAAATCCAAAAACAGAAATAAAAACTTTAATTGATGAAATAGACAATATTGATTTAGTTCTAGTTATGAGTGTTAACCCTGGTTTTGGTGGGCAAAAATTTATGCCTGAAGTATTAAAAAAAATTAAAGAATTGAAGAAAATAAAAGACAAAAATAAATATCACTTTGATATTGAAGTTGATGGAGGAATTAATTTCAGTAATTCAAAAATAGTTTTAGAAGCTGGAGCTAATATTTTAGTATCCGGAACGACAGTGTTCAAAGAAAATGATGGTAATATCAAAGCTAATATTGAAAAACTAAAATCAATGTAAAATGTTTTTAAAAAGTTCTTTTAGTTACATCAATGAATTCTATTTAATATTTAAAAACCAAATACGAAAAATTTATTTAAACTCATCTATTTATGATAGAAAAATTTCAAGAGTTTATGAAACTTCTTTAGTTTATCAACCAAGTCTTAATATACTTAGTTCATTAATAAAATATGAAAAACAAAAAAAGAAAATTGAAGATTTTAATATTCAATCTATTTGGGAAAATAAATATTTAAATTATAAAGATTTTAAAAAACTTCATAGTTTTTATTGGCTATTTTCAATAGATCTTAAATCCTCTAATGAAGTCACGCAGTCAATTATTAACAATTGGATTAAAAAAAATCAAAACTATGAAGCAAAAAGTTGGGAAATAGATATTCTTTCTAAAAGGGTAATAGCTTGGATTTCAAATTCAAAAATAACCTACGATGAATCTGGAAATAACTATAAAAATAGTTTTAACGAAATAATTAGTAAACAAGTAAATCATTTGATGAATGAAATTGATAGATCTTATGATTTCAACGATAAAATGATTGGATGTACGGCAATAACGCTTACAGGTATAGCCTACAAAAATAAGAGGTATTTGGAGTACGGTTTAAACTTACTTAAAAAGATTATTAATACTTCTTTTGATGATAACTACTTTCCAAAATCAAGAAATATAAGACAGATGGTTTTTTATCTAAAATACTTTATTTTGATCAGAGAACTTTTAAAAGATTCTTTTAATGATATTCCAGAATACTTAAACGAGATTATTCATTATCTTGGTAAATCCTATGATTTTTTTTGGGGGTCACTAAGACAGAGTTTATTATTTAACGGAAATAATAATTCAAATAATAAAGACTTTGACGAATATCTATCTCTTTTTAGGTATAAATTTAAAAATGACAAATTTAACATCTCAGGATATACAATCTTAAAAAATAAAAGTGTAGTTCTTGCAATAGATACAGGAGAGAGTCCAACAAAAGATTACTCTGAGAATTATCAAAGTGGACCATTATCATTTGAATTATTCTTTAAAGATAAAAAACTAATCACTAATTCTGGTTATTTTCAAGATCATAACCATCAACTTAATTCGATATCAAAATCAACTGCAGCTCACTCTACATTAATTTTAGATAACTCTTCTGCATGTAATTTTAAAAAAAATAGTAAGAGTTTAAGTAAAGTTAGTAAAGGATTTAAGACATTTGATAATCAAATAACTTATGAAAAAAATTACTGGAGTATTAAATGCTCTCATGATGGATATTTATCAAGATATGGGGTAATTCATCAAAGAAGTCTAGAATTTGATATTAATAGGAATATTCTATTTGGAAAAGAAAAACTTATAAAAAAAAAAAATTTTAAGGTTACAAACTTTGAAATAAGGTTTCATCTTTTGCCAAATATTAAAGTTACAAAGCTTCAAGATAATAAATCAGTTTTAATAGAATTAGAAAATTCTGGCTGGAGATTCTTTTCAAAAGATGGACTAATAGGCGTCGAAACTGGGCTATACTTTGGCAATAAAAATAAATATATTGAGAATCAGAATATTTTCATATCAGGCATTACTCAAAATGATGAACAGTTAGTTGAATGGCAAATTAGTAAAATATGAGTAATAAAATTAAAAGAGCAATCATATCTATCTCAGATAAATCAGAAATTAAATCAATATTAAGTACCCTTAAAAAATATAAGGTTAATATTATAAGTTCAGGGGGTACATCTAAAGAGATTAAGAAATTAGGTTACATATGTACTGAAGTATCAGAATATACTAAAACAGATGAGATATTGGATGGGAGAGTTAAAACGATTCATCCAAAGTTATATGCTGGCATTTTGAGTAAGAGAGACAACAAAAATCATAGCAAAGAACTCAAAAAAAATAATTATGATGCAATAGATCTAGTTATAGTAAATTTTTATCCATTCGATGAAACTTTAAAAAAGACAAAAAATCACAATATAATAATTGAAAATATAGATATAGGAGGCCCAACTCTTGTTAGAGCAGCAGCAAAAAACTATAAATATACAACTGTTTTAACCTCTCCACATCAATACAAAGAATTTATTTTAGATTTAGAAAAAAATAAAGGTTCCACAAGTTTGGAACTAAGAAAAAAACTATCTCAAGAAGCATTTAATTCAACGGCTTACTATGATTCTGTAATTTCAGAATATTTGAACAAAAGAAATAATGATCATTTTCCTCAAAAGAAGACTATTCATGGGAATTTGGTAGAAGTATTAAGGTACGGAGAAAATCCTCATCAACAATCGGCGATTTATAGTAACAATAATAATTTAGAAATATTGCAGTTAAGTGGAAAAAAATTAAGTTACAATAATTATAATGATATCTATGCAGCATTAAATATTTCTCGAACGCTTCCAAAAAATAACGGAACTGTGATTGTAAAACATGCAAACCCTTGTGGTGTATCAATAAATAATAGTAAAATACAGAGTTACAAAGAGGCCTTAGCTTGTGATCCCATTAGTGCATTTGGGGGAATTGTTTCCTGTAATTTCAAAATAAATAAAAAAATAGCTTTGGAATTTAATAAAATATTTTTAGAGGTAATTATTGGGCTTGGATTTGATAAAGACTCGCTTAAAATCCTAAAAAAGAAGAAAAATTTAAGATTAATTGATGCATCAAAATTGGGTGAACAAAGCTTAAATAATATTTCTAGCAACTTCGACTCTTTATTAATTCAAAGTATGGATAACAAAATTTTTACTAAAGATAATTTCAAAGTTGTCTCTAAAATTAAACCTTCGAAAAAAATTTTTGATGATCTATTGTTTGCATTCAATGTATGTAGAAATGCAAAATCTAATGCAATTGTTTTAACAAAGAATAGTTCGACTGTTGGAATTGGATCAGGTCAACCAAGTAGATTGGATAGTTGTAAAATTGCAATTGAAAAAATGAACAGATTCCAAAAATTTAGCAAAAATGACATAATCATAGGCGCGTCAGATGCTTTTTTTCCATTCGTGGATGGAATTGAAACTTTAGTTCAAAATGGAGTAAGCGCGATAATCCAACCTTCGGGATCAGTTCGCGATAAAGAAATTATTAAATTTGCAGACAAATTAGGTGTTATTCTGGTATTTTCTAAAACCAGACATTTTAAACATTAAATTTTTTTAAATCTTGTCTATCTTTGCGGCAAGGACAAAGTCGCTTTCATGTAATCCATTAATTGCGTGTGTTTGTATCTTAATTTTTGCATAACCCCAACCAAACCATATATCTGGATGATGACCCTCTTGCTCAGCAATTTCTCCGACTTTGTTAATAAAAGACTGACTTTCTATAAAATTATTAAATTTGAATTCTTTAATTATATAATAATCCTTTTTATTTGTAGTCTCCACATCCCAACCATCAACTTTTTTTAGATATTTATGAATTTCATCAAGATTAAAACTTGGAATTCCCCCCTCACATGGTATGCATTTTTTATCAGCTAGCTCAGTCATTAATTTAATATCCTAAATCATTTAAGTCATTTTGAAAAGTTTTATTTAACTTATCTAAAATATATTTTGGTAAAATTTTTTGCCATTTATTTTTAAAACCTAAATTAAAAAATCGTTTTTTCTCTCCTAACTTTGAAGATACACTTTCCTCAAATCCCTCATTTTCCTCTTTATTCCTTAAATTTGAAAAGTTTGTAGAGTTAATAGAATTTAAAAATTTTTTTTCATTTATAAGTGATTGATCGTTTTTTAAATTGTTAATGAATTGTATAATTTTTTTAAATGTATCGAATTTATTATCCTCCAAATCCTCATATTTAATAAATAATGTTTTAAAATCTTTAGAATTTTTCCAAGATTTATAGTGATTCTCCCAAGAACCTAGGAAAGTAAAATTACTATGATCATTGTCTTTTGTTTTTTCTAGAAGAGATGCATTTTTATTTATTAATTTTGAATAGGCCTCATCATATGTTAAAGAGTAATGGTGCATTAGAGAGGTAATTAAGTTTCTAGGATCCCTAACAATATATATAGCGCCTAAGGTTTGATCACCAGATGTAAATTGATTACCATTAAATTTTTCAAGTGAATTATGTGTCTTAATAAAATTTATTTTATCTTTAGGGAAAAATTGATTTTGATTAAAAATCCAACTATCACTTGCTTCTTTTTCAGATTGAGTATTTTTTTTTGAAAATTTTATGGAAGGAAATTGAAGAATATTTAAAAGCAAATCAAAATCAAACTTTCCTTTTTTTGAAAAATAGTAAGAAGAAATGAATGATCTTATATAAGTATTTCCACTTTTAGGATATGAAGCAATCCAAATTATCATAATACGAAAATTAATGGAGCGGGCAATGGGACTCGAACCCACGACCTTCTCGTTGGCAACGAGACGCTCTACCACTGAGCTATGCCCGCTTATTCTATAAGTATTAAAATTAGTAGCTTTTAAAAATTAAGCAAGTGACAATTTAGATAAAAATTAAAAATCAATTTGCATACTTTTAAGAGTTTCTTGCATTATTTTTAAGTGGTCCTTATGCTTCTTCCATTCTTCAGAAGTGTTTTTTTTTATTCCTTTTCTTACTTGGTTATAAGACGCTGTTGTAATAACTCTGTCGTTCTTATCATAATTTCTAATTTTATTTTCCCAATTTAAATCTAAATAAGAAAGTATTTTTTTAGTATTTTCTTCATAGTCTTGCACAAAATTTTCGTAATTTACATGTAAAATTCGTTCTTTAAAATTTTGTTTCCAAAATTTCATTAAATCAGCATAAATCGAGTAGTAATATGCTACATCTTTTTGCGACAAGTTAAAGTCCATACCACTATCTACAAAGAAGGTTTTATAATTTGACCAACAGACTGCCATTGGGTTTCTTTCAATATGAATAATTTTAGCCTCAGGTAATGATTTAAAAATAAACCCTATCCATCTAAAATTTGAGGGCATTTTATCAATGATAAAGTTTTTCTGTGAAATTTTACTAATCTCTTCATTATAAAATTCTCTAATTTGAGAAAAGTAATCCTTAAAATCAGCTGGTTTTTCTAGACCTAATTTATCTATAATTTTTTGTAAATAGTTTAATTCTCCAGCACCATGAATTTTAGAATGAGAAGATAATATTTGTTCAAGTAAAGTTGTTCCTGATCTTGGCATACCAACTATAAAGATTGGTCTTTTATGTAAATTATTATCAAATTTTAAATCTGATTTATCTAAGTTTTTAAAAAAAAATTTTATATCCATAAATTTTTTTTCTTCATCTTTCATAGAAAATTTAGACTTTTCTTTTTTTAGTAAATTTGATTTATTTAAATAATTAAATCCTTGGCTAATATTATTTAAGTCGAAGTAACTTTTGCTTAATGCATTAAAAAACAAAATTTTGTCATCTACATCTAATTCATCAAAATTAAAATCTATTAGTTTTTTGAAAACATCATTTTTTTCATCTATTTTTGTTACAGAAATATAATTTCTATAACTTGGTAAATGTTTTTGATCGATACTAATTCCTTTTTTGAAATATTCGCGTGCTTTTGAAATTTCTCCTAAGAAAAGATAAGCAGAGCCTAAATTATAAATAGTTTTAACATTCTTTTCATCTAATTTTAATATTTTTTGATAAATCAAAATCAAGTCTTGATATTTGTTCCTTTCTTTTAAAATATTCGTTAAGTTAAGATGAGCTTCAATATTATCTTCTTTTAAACTTATTGCTTTTCTATAACATTGTTCCGCTTCATCTTTAAAATCCAATAATTTTTTTGCATTTCCTAAGCTATTATATGCTTCTGAAAAATCTGGTTTCAACTCAATTGCATTTTCAAATGAGGTAATTGCACTTTTATATTTTTTTAGCTTTTTTTGAATATTTCCAAAGATATAATATAATTCATGTGATTTTTTTAAAGGTATTAACAATTCAAAATATTTTTCAGCTTTTATGAAATTTTCAAGCTTAATAGAAGCTAAACCCAAAATATATGTTACTTGGTGGTCATTAGGATAACTATTGTGTAAATCTGCACCAATTTTAATTACTTCAGTAAATTTTTGTTTTTTATAAAGATCTAAAAATTTTAATTTTTTATTTTCAAAATTATTTAAATTCATTAATTATGTGTTATATTTTAAATATTATGAAAAAAGAAGATCTTCCAAATATATTGCCAGTTTTTCCTTTATCTAACTTTATTATTTTTCCAAGAACCACAGTTCCATTAAATATTTTTGAGCCAAGATATATACAAATGGTGGACCAAAGTATGAAAAGTAATAGAATTATAGGCATGATACAGCCAAAAAAAACAGGCGAACTAAAAAAACCTGATTTACATAGTGTTGGTTGTGCAGGTAAAATAACTAGTTTTAATGAAACAGATGATGGAAGATATTTAATAATTTTAAATGGGATATGCAGATTTAGAATTACTGACGAAGTTAAAAGTGACAACTTATACAGAGAATGTGAGGTGCAATATGAGGACTTTTTTGGAGATTTAATTGAAAAAAAAAATGAAATTAAATTCTCAGATTTAAAGTTAATATTTCAAAATCTGAAAGGTCTATTTAAAAAGCAAGGATACGAAATTAATTGGAAGGAAATTGAAAAACAAAGTTTAGACCAAACCATTAATACTTTATCAATGGCATCGCCATTTTCATTAGAAGAGAAACAAGTTTTACTTGAAAGTAAAGATTTAAATATAAGAAAGGAGAAGTTAGAAGAAATTCTGAATACTTATATTTTAGACAATTTTAATAATAAAACTTTACAATAATAAAATTTAATTAGAAAAAAAAGTTGCATATTTATTTATAAGTTTATTACCTTTTAAAAGTTTAAATATAGGTTCTGACAAATTGTTCTTTAGCTTAGTATCAAGATTGAAAAATGTATTAATAGTATCTATTCCTAATCCATAGATAAAATTAAGATGTTTATTTTTTTGTTGAAATTTTTTAGCAATAGTTTCTCCATCATTAATACCTAATTTAATATTTTCATCTAAAATATTAGATAAAGATTTAATATCTCTAATAGTCATATTGAAGCCTTGTCCTGCTAGCGGGTGGACTTTATGTATCAAATCTCCAAAAGACAGAATATTTTTAAAAATATAATCTCGAAGTACCAAGAACTTAATGTTAACAGACTCGACTTCACTAATTTTAGTAATCTTATATTGCTGATTATACTTATTAATGATTTGAAGAAGACTTAATTTGTCCATTAGTTTTGTTGAATTATTTGTGAATACAATTGAAGTTTGATTATTAGACAAAGGCAGAAATGCTATTGGGCCTTTTTTTGTAAAAATTTGAGTAGCAATTTTATTTTCAATTTTTTTGTGATCAATTATTGCTGTATGAGCTAATGATTTGTAATTTTTTTCAATTTTTTTTTGAAAATACTTTTTTGTTATTGGATTTTTTTGTTCTGAGTTAATAATTAAATCATAATTTTGTTTCCTAATAACATCTAATTTATACTTTTTAAGTTTAATAAATTTTAAAAATTTATTTTTTTTCATTAAATTATATAGTGCACAGTATTTTAATAAATAAAAATTTTTTTGATTATTATTTTTAAACTCAAATAACTCTGAAGATTTATTTTTATCAGAATAAATTTTAATTTTTTCTGTTGGCCACCCTAAGTTAGAGATACCTTTGATGTTTTCTTTTAAAAATTTATAATTTTCATTCGAGATAGCAATTGTTCTAACTGTATTTGTTAGTAATGTTGGTTTAGCTTGCGAGATAATGTCAACATTGATCTTTTTCTTAAGTAATATGTTTGCCAAAACTAAATTTGTTAAATTATTTCCTAATAGACAAATATTCATAATATTATTTAATTTTATCAACAAAAATTAAATGATACAAAGTGACAAATCATTAATAACAAAATGAAAATTAAAAATTTAGTAGATAAAACCACTAGTTTTCTATTTAAAAGACTATCTGAACTAATAGGTTTGGCTTTACTTTGTTTATCAATATTACTCTTAGTATCATTAATAAGCTACTCACCAGAGGATCCTAACTTCATTTTTCCAGAGAATGCAGAAATTAAGAATTTATTAGGTGCAAAAGGAAGCTTTGCCTCTGATATTTTATTTCAATCAGTTGGTTTAATCTCATTATTAGTACCAATTTCTTTTTTCCTAATATCTCTATCAGTAATTATTGATAAAAAAATTTTACATGTTGTTGAAAGTTTGTTTTTTATAATTCTATATTCAATTACAGGAGCGTTGTTCTTTACAGTCTTTCACACAGAATCATACTGGCTTACAATTAATGGAAATAGCGGATTTTTAGGTAATTTATTTGAAGAGACTTTTTTTATTAACTTAATAAACTTAAATAATCAAATTAGTTATGTAATTTTAATTATTTTAATATCATTATTTTTTCTACTAAGTATTAATTTTAAGTTTAGATATTTAAAGTTTGTAATTACAATTCTCTCTAGATCTAAAAAAACGCTACCTAAAAGTATTGTTGAAAATTATAATGAAAATATAATAGATGAGGCTGAATTCACAAATAATGAAACTAGAGTCCAAGAAAATTTTTCATTTGATAATAATATAAAAAATTCAGATAAAAAAATTATTAAATATAAATTACCATCCTTAGATTTATTAAAAAATCCTTCAAAAAAAGATAAAAATTTATCAGAAAATAAAATAGATGAAAAAACTCTGGAAAAAATTTTGTTAGATTTTGGAGTAGAAGGAGTAGTTAAAAAGGTAAGCCAAGGTCCTGTTGTTACATTGTATGAGTTTGAACCTGCTCCAGGTGTTAAAGTATCAAAGATAATTAATCTATCTGAGGATATTGCTAGAAATACAAGTTCAGAGTCTGCCAGAATCGCAACAATTCCTGGAAGTAATACTATAGGAATTGAATTACCCAAGCCTCAACGAGAGAATGTTTTCTTAAGTGAAATAATTTCTGACGCTAGTTATAAAAAGAAAGACATAAAGCTTCCGATTGCTCTTGGCAAAAGTATTTCTGGATTGCCAATAATCGGTGATTTAAGCAGTATGCCCCATTTGCTTATAGCTGGTACAACTGGTTCAGGTAAATCAGTTTGTATTAATACAATTATTTTATCTCTTTTATACAAGCACTCCCCAGAAAAATGTAAATTTATATTGATCGATCCTAAAATGTTAGAACTATCAACATACGAAGGCATACCCCATTTACTTTGTCCAGTAATTACAGAGGCTAAACGAGCTGCTTCTGTTTTAGGTTGGGTTGTTAAAGAAATGGAAAATAGATACAAATTAATGACCAAAGTTGGAGTGAGAAATATTGATGGATATAACGAAAAACATAAGATTTCTATGCCTTATATCGTTGTAATTGTTGATGAAATGTCGGACTTAATGTTAGTTGCTGGAAAGGACATCGAGAATTATATTCAAAAGCTTTCACAAATGGCAAGAGCAGCTGGAATACATATAATAATGGCTACTCAAAGACCAAGTGTAGATGTAATCACAGGAACAATAAAAGCTAATTTTCCAACTAGAATATCATTTCAAGTTACATCTAAAATAGATAGTAGAACAATTCTTGGAGAACAAGGAGCTGAGCAATTGCTAGGGAAAGGAGATATGCTTTACATGACCTCAGCTAACAGGATGATTAGAATCCATGCACCATTTGTATCGGAAGGAGAAATAGAGAAAATAAATAATTTTTTAAGAAATCAAGCTGAACCAGATTATGTTGATGAAATTCTCAATTTTGCAGACGAAAAAGAAGGTAGTAATGATACAAAAGATAGTGAAAACTTAGATGAATTGTACAATACAGCTCTTGAAATAGTTAAATCTGAAAGAAAAGCATCAACATCTTTTCTACAAAGAAAATTACAAATTGGTTACAATAGAGCAGCTAGAATAATTGATCAAATGGAGGCTAATGGGGAAGTAAGTCAAGCAAATCACGTTGGTAAAAGAGAAGTTCTAAAATGAAAAAATATTTAATTTTTTTTTTCATTTTATTTTTTAATTTAAGTGCACAAAGTTCTATAAATCAAGAAATTATAGGTCATTTAAAAAAAATAAACTCCATAGAATTTAAATTTATACAAAAAATAGATAATAATAATATTGAACAAGGCGAATGTATTATTTTATATCCCAAAAAGATTCTTTGTAAGTATTATGATATTTATAATAAAATCCTTGTTTCGAATGGTAAATCTTTAGTTATAAATTCAGATAAAATCAAAAATTATTATAGATATCCTTTAGATAAAACACCTTTAAATTTTATTTTAGATAAAAAATTTTTAATTTCGAAAATGAAAGAAGTAGAAAATGACAAAAATTATCCTTTTTATTATGTATTCAATTTTGAATTTGAAAATAATCTAATTAAAGTTTTCTTTGATAAGACAAGTTTAGATTTAATTGGTTGGGAGACAAAAGACATATACCAAAATCAAATACAAACCTTTTTAAGTGATATTAATATTAATGTTAATGTTGAAGAAAAAATATTTTCTTTACAAAAATATATTAATTAACCTCAACATTTATTTTTTCAGATTTAAATACCTGCATTCCTCTGGCTAAATAATTTTTAATTGCATTTTCATGGTCAAGTGAACAGGTGTGCAGCCAAACTCTTGATACCCCTTGATCAAATAACTTCTTGATAGCCTCAGAAAGAAGATAGCCACCACATTTTTTCCCAAAATATTCCTCTAAAATTCCAAAATATGCTATTTCTGAGTGATCGTTATCTAGATCACGAACAGTTTCATAAAATCCAACTAAGTTATTATTTTCCTTTAAAATAAAGGTTTTTACCCTTGGATTTTCAACATATTCGATCCATTTTTTGTCACCCCATGCCAATCTATCTATCCATCTATATTTTTTTCCAATTTGTTTATAAAAAAATTTATTTAAATGAAAATCTGGTGGGTCTACTTCACTAATTTTAAAATTTGGACCCGGGCTTTTTGAACAGTTAAGTTCACTTATTGAATTTATTTCTAAAAAACTTCTGTCTACGTTAACTTTCACGAGACCATTTTACCGATTTTCTCTCCACCAAACAAATGAAAATGTAAATGAGGAACTTCTTGTCCTCCGTCTTCACTTATATTTGCTAGCGCTCTATATCCATTACCAGTATCAACGGATATATTTAATTTCTTTGCAACAATATTTATTCCTTTTAGCAATCCTACCATTTCTTCTGATGATGCATTTTGACTAAAATCATCTAAGTCAACATATTTACCTTTTGGGATTACTAATGCGTGAATTTTTTTTTGAGGATTTATATCGTGGAAAGATAAAACAAATTCATCCTCATAAATTTTATTACAAGGTATTTCATTTCTTAATATTTTAGCAAATATATTATTATCGTCGTAACTCATGACTACATTTTTTCTAAAACTAATTTTACTGTATCTCCCATAACAGACGGATTTTTAGAAATTGTAATTCCACACTCTTTTAAAATTTCAACCTTTTCAATTGCACTTTCTCCATACGCTGAAACTATTGCTCCAGCGTGACCCATGACTCTTCCTTTCGGAGCTGTTAAGCCTGCAATGTAAGCTATTACTGGTTTTTTCATATTTTCTTTTGCAAATTCTCCTGCTGCTACTTCCTGGGGACCACCAATTTCACCAATCATTAATATTGCATCTGTTTCATCATCTGTTTCAAATTTTTCAATAATATCTCTAAATGAACTCCCATTTATAGGATCTCCCCCAATACCTACACTCGTTGAGACACCTATATTCAAATTCTTGAGTTGTTGAGCTGCTTCATATCCTAATGTTCCTGATCTACTTATAATTCCAATTCTTCCCTCTTTATATATATGCCCCGGCATAATACCCAACATTGATTTTCCAGGACTGATAATTCCTGCACAATTAGGTCCAACTAGAGTCATTTTAGAACTTTTAGTATACCTTCTCATATATCTTTTAATTCTGATCATATCGTGAGATGGAATTCCATCTACAATAGCTACACACGTTTTAATACCAGCATCAGCAGCTTCCATTGCTGAGTCTGCTGCAAAAGCTGGTGGTACAAATAAAATTGATGCATCTGCTCCAGTTTCGCTAACTGCATCTTTCACTGTATTAAAAACTGGCAAATTTAGGTGCATAGAGCCACCCTTACCTGGAGTAACTCCACCAACGACATTAGAACCATACTTAATCATCTCATCTGCATGAAAAGAGCCCATTTTCCCTGTAAAACCTTGAATAATTATCTTACTATTTTTGTCTATTAAAACTGTCATTTTCTATTTATTCAAGGCTGCAACCGCTTTATTAGCTGCATCCTCTAAAGTGTTTGCTTCAATATAATTTATCTTACTCTCTTTTAAAATTTGATTGCCTTTTTCAACATTTGTTCCTGCTAATCTTATAACCAATGGAACATTAACTTCTATTTTTTTTAGAGCTTCTACTATTCCTTCTGCTACCCAATCACATCTGTTTATACCAGCAAAAATATTTACAAGAATAACTTTCACTTTTTCATCCATTGTAACTAGTTTAAATGCTTTAACTATTTTTTCAGGTGTTGCTCCACCACCCACATCTAAAAAATTAGCAGGACTTCCACCAGCTAGTTTTATCATATCCATTGATGCCATGGCTAAACCAGCCCCATTTATAATGTTACCAATGTTTCCGTCTAAACTTACATAATTTAATCCTCTGTCAGAGGCAAAAACTTCTTTTGAGTCCTCTTGTGTCTTATCTCTTAGTTCAGAAACTTGATTTCTTCTGAACATTGCATTGTTATCAAAACTCATTTTACAATCTAAAGCTAAGATTTGTTTTTGTTTTGAAATTACTAATGGATTGACTTCCACCATTGTAGCATCTAATTCACTAAATGCTTTATAACATCCAATAATAGTTTCAGAAGCTCTTCTAATTAAATCTGGTTCTATGCCAAGACCAAATGCTAATTCTCTAGCTTGGAAACTTTGCATTCCAACTGCAACTTCAATTTTTGATCTAATTATAGTTTCAGGTTTTTCTTTCGAAATTTCTTCTACACTCATCCCACCTTCTGTTGATGCAACAACCATAATACTCTCTGAACTTCTGTCAAAAACTAAACCAAGGTATAGTTCACGCTCTATATCTGTTGCTTCTTCAATATAAATTCTATTTACTATTTTACCTTCGGGGCCTGTTTGATTTGTAACTAATTTTTTTCCCAACAATTTGTCTGTTGCTTGAGCAACTTCCAATGGACTATCACATACTATTATTCCACCAGCTTTTCCTCTCGCACCAGAGTGAATTTGTGCTTTTACTACCCATTTTGATCCACCAATCTCTCTAGCTTTATTCTCAGCGTTCTCTGGACTATAGACAATTCCGCCTCTTGGAATCGTTACTCCAAAATCTGAAAGTATTTTTTTTGCTTGGTATTCGTGAATATCCATAATTTTAATTATTTATTATGGATTAACTTGTCGATGTTTACAATATTTTCTGCCATTCTAGCTGATGCAGCATCAATCATCCGTCCATCAAGCTGAGCAGCTCCTTTTCCTTCATTTGCAGCCTTTTCAAGTTCTTCTAGGATCCTTTTAGCCTTAGTAACCTCTGCTTCAGGTGGTGAGAAGACTTTATTTGCAAGCTCTATTTGAGATGGATGAATTGCCCATTTGCCTTCAATACCAATTGCAGCTCCTCTTTTTGCAGCAGCAGTATAGGCATCTGGATCATTAAAATCTCCAAATGGTCCATCAATTGCTCTTAAGCCATAAGCTCTACAAGTCATTACCAATTCTGATAAACCATGATGCCATTGGTCTCCTGGATAATTTTCATTAAGCCCACCTATAACTGTAGTTCGCGCTCTCAAACTTGCTGCATAATCTGCAACACCAAAATGCAATGCCTCTAATCTTTCACTCGAAGTTGCAATTTTTTTAATATTCGACATACCTAATGCTGTTTCAATTAAACATTCAATTCCAATTTTATTTTTTAATTTTTTATTTGTTTCAATTTGGGTTAATAAACAATCAACCATATAAACATCACTAGCAGTACCAGCTTTTGGAACTAAAATTGTATCTACATTTTCTCCAGCTTGTTCAACTATTTCAATTAAATCAGAGTACATGTAATGAGTGTCTAAACTATTTATTCTCACAGAAATAGTTTTGCCACTACCTCTCCAATTCATTTCATTTAACGCTTTAATAACATTTGCTCTCGCAGTAATTTTATCATTTGGAGAAACAGCATCCTCTAAATCTAGAAAAACGTAATCAGCTGGTGAACTTAAAGCTTTCTCAAACATTTTTGGTGAAGAGCCTGGAACAGCTAATTCACTTCTTTGTAATCTTGATCTAGCAGGTTTGTAAAATTTATGACTCATTTTTTTCTTCTATCTAATTCGCTCATTACATCTTCAATTTTTATATTATTTGCCTCAAGGTACATTATTAAATGGTAAAATACATCAGCTGCTTCATGAATTTTATTTGAGTCTTCTTCAATTGCTTCTACAAGTTCATTTATCTCTTCAAGCACTTTTGCTTTGCTCAAAGATTTATCACTCAAAAGTTTATTGGTATAAGAACCGTCAACTGGTGACGATTTTCTTTCTCTCGCAAGTTTAAATAGACTTTCTAGAGTATTTAGCATCTCAAATCCTAACAGGTATACCTTTTGAGTCCAGATATTCTTTAGCTTCTCTCACAGAATATTTACCGTAGTGAAATATGGATGCTGCTAAAACCGCGCTAGCATTGCCTAATTTGATACCATCGACTAAATGATCAAGATCCCCAACCCCGCCTGATGCTATTGTAGGTATATTTAACATAGATGATATTTTTGACATCAGATCAATGTCATAGCCAACCTGAGTTCCATCTCTATCCATTGAAGTAACCAATAACTCACCTGCACCACTATCTTCCATCTTTTTTGCAAATTCTAATGCATCAATTCCAGTATTGTTTCGACCCCCATGAGTAAAAACTTCCCATTTTTCTCCGTTTTTCTTAGCATCAATTGCAACAACAATACATTGTGATCCAAATTTTTTTGAACTTTGAACTACAACATCTGCGTTTTGAACTGCAGCTGTATTAATTGAAACCTTGTCAGCCCCACAGTTTAAAAGTTTGCTAATATCATCTACACTTCTAACTCCACCACCAACAGTTAAAGGTACAAAACATTTTTTGGAAGTATCTTTAACTACTTCATAAATTGTATCTCTATTTTCATTTGATGCTGTGATATCTAAAAAACAAATTTCATCTGCACCACCATCACTATAAATTTTTGCTTGTTCTACTGGATCACCTGCATCTTGTAGGTCAACAAAGTTTATACCTTTGACAACTCTTCCATTTTTGACATCTAAGCAGGGTATAATTCTATTTTTAAGCATCTATTTCTTTTGCAAGTTCATCCAGTTTAATATCACCATCATATATCGCTTTACCAACTATAATTCCTTCAATATTTTTATTATTAATTTCCTTTGCCTTTTTAATATCATCTATTGATGAAACGCCTCCAGATATAATTACTGGACAATTTGAATTATCAGCAACATTTTCTGTTTCATCAAAATTTGGACTTAACTTCATTCCATCTCTATTAATATCTGTATAAATTAATCTACTAGCTCCATAATCATTTACATCTTTTAAAAAATCTAAAGTCTTTAAATTAGAATTTTCTTTCCATCCAGATACAGATAAATAACCATCTTTAGCATCTAGACCTAGAGCAATTTTATCTGGAAATTTTAGACAAGCTTCTTTTAAAAAATTTTTATCTTTTATTGCAGCGCTTCCTAAAATTACTTTCTCAACTCCTGCATCATTATATTTTTGAATGCTTTCAAAGTTTCTGACACCTCCACCAATTTCAATTTTAAGATCAAATTTACCAACAATCTCCTCAATAATATCAATATTTACAGTCTCTCCTGTTAATGCTCCATCCAAATCAACTACGTGTAAGTTTTTAAATCCATGATCTTTATATTTACCAGCTTGCTCAACTGGAGACATGTCATATTCAGTTTTATTATCAAAGTCCCCTTTAACAAGTCTAACACATTTTCTGTCCTTTATGTCTATAGCTGGAAAAATTTTCATAGACTTATGAAGTTATTAATTATTTTAAGACCAATTTTGTCACTCTTTTCAGGGTGAAATTGGGTTCCAAATATGTTTTCTTTTTCTACAGCACAAACAAGATTAGATGAGTAATCGGTAGTTGCTGAAATTACAGATTTATCTTTGGGTACAAATTCATAACTATGAACAAAATACATGTGAGAGTTATTTTCTATGCCTTTAAAAATCTTACTATCTTTCATTATATTTATTTCATTCCAACCTATGTGTGGAAGCTTAAATTTACCCCCTTGATTTTCAATTTTAGATACTTTGCCTGAAATCCATCCCAGCCCTTTAGTTTCAGTTTCTTCATAGCCAACATCTGAAAACATTTGAAGCCCAACACAAATTCCAAGAAGTGGTTTTTTACTTTCTAATGCAAATTCATTAAGGGTATCTATCAAGCCGTTAATACTATTGAGACCATCAATACAGCTCTTAAAAGATCCTTGTCCAGGTAATACAACTTTATCGCTAGTTTTAATTGTTTCAAGATCTGATGTTACTGCAATGTTTACTTTGTCTTTTGCAACTTCTTTAAAAGAATTTATTACAGAACTTATATTGCCTGAATTGTAGTCAACAATTGTGACATTCATTAAATTTATAAAGAACCTTTTGTAGAAGGTATTGTAGTTTTATTTCTTGGATCCATTTCTAAAGCAGCACGTAATGATCTTGCTAATCCTTTAAAGCAAGATTCGATTATGTGGTGACTGTTATCACCATAGATATTTTCAATGTGCAATGTAATTCCTGCAGCTTGCGAAAAAGCTTGAAACCATTCTTTAAACAGTTCCGTATCCATCTCACCTAATTTTTCTACTTTCAATTTTACTTTCCAAATTAAGTAAGGTCTGTTTGATACATCAATTGCAACTCTAGTTAATGTTTCATCCATAGGTATCATAGCGTGAGCATATCTTTTTATACCA
Source organism: uncultured Pelagibacteraceae bacterium (assembly GCA_902547535.1). Classification (GTDB taxonomy): domain Bacteria; phylum Pseudomonadota; class Alphaproteobacteria; order Pelagibacterales; family Pelagibacteraceae; genus Pelagibacter. The sequence continues at coordinate 61,976 of CACCOB010000003.1, forward strand.
ACAAATTTTTTAGATGCTTTTTTTAAACATTCACCAATTGCAATTCCTGTATCTTCAGTTGTGTGGTGAAGATCTATATGCGTATCACCTTTAGCTTTAATATTCATATCCATAGAAGAGTGTTTTGATAATTGCTCAAGCATGTGATCTAAAAATCCTATGCCTGTGTCAACTTTGTACTTACCCTTACCATCAATATTTAGATCAACACTGATGTTGGTCTCTTTTGTTTTTCTACTAATTTTGGCTTTACGTTTCATAATCTGAAAAAGGTATATATCTATTATTCAATTATGGCAATAATTCTAGCCTTGGTCTTGAACTATAAGATTTAATATCCATCTATATTCCATGACAACGATAGTATTAGTAAGAAAAAATAACGAAGTAGTAGTTGCTGGTGATGGCCAAGTTAGTATGGGAAATACAGTAATTAAGAAAACTGCAAACAAAGTTCGTAAGATTGAGAAAAGAAATGTGATCGCAGGATTTGCTGGTTCTACGGCAGATGCCTTAACATTATTTGAAAGATTAGAGTCTAAGTTAGAAAAACATGCTGGAAATTTAGCAAGAGCAGCTGTTGAATTAGCTAAAGATTGGCGAACTGATAAATATTTAAGAAGATTAGAAGCATTAATGGCTGTTGGTGATAAGGAAAATAGTTTTATAATCTCAGGAACTGGTGATGTTTTAGAGCCTGAGGGGGACGTAATTGGAATAGGTTCTGGTGGAAATTATGCATTAGCTTCAGCAAAAGTATTAATGGATACAGATCTATCAGCAGAGGAAGTTGCAAAAAAAGCAATTAAAGTTGCATCCGAAATATGTGTTTTTACAAATGATAATTTAAACATCGAGAAAATTTAATATGGAAAAATCAAACGTTACAACCCTACCAAATGCTAAAGTAAAAAAAGAAAATAGTAATATTCAGAATTCACTATCTCCAAGAGAAATAGTTTCTGAATTGGATAGATTTGTTGTTGGTCAAAACAATGCAAAAAGAGCTGTTGCAATTGCTTTGAGAAATAGATGGAGAAGACAAGCTTTGGAAGGCGATATGAAAGACGAAGTTCTTCCTAAAAATATTTTAATGATGGGGCCAACAGGAGTTGGTAAAACAGAAATATCAAGGAGATTATCAAAATTAGCTGAAGCACCATTTGTAAAAGTAGAAGCAACAAGATTTACCGAAGTTGGATATGTTGGAAGAGATGTAGAACAAATTATTAGAGACCTTTTAGAAATTGCTATTGCAATGGAAAAAGTAAAAAAGAGAAAAGAAGTTCATGCTAAAGCACAAAAATTAGCTGAGGATAGAGTTCTTGATGCAATTGTAGGTAATAAAGCAAGTGTTGCAACACGCGAAAGTTTTAGAAAAAGATTAAGAGATGGTGACTTGGATGATAACGAAATTGAAATAGCTGTAACTGAGAGTGGTGGTGGAATGCCGTCGTTCGAAATTCCTGGTATGCCTGGTGCAAATGTTGGAATGATTAACATTTCAGACATGCTTGGTAAATCAATGGGTCAAAAAGCTAAGAAGAAAAAAATGTCAGTAAAAGAATCTCATGAAATATTACTAAACGAAGAAGCTGATAAATTAATCGAACAAGATAAAATTATAAAATCAGCAAAAAACACAACAGAAAATAACGGTATCGTATTTTTAGATGAGATAGATAAAATTTCAGCACGAACAGATAGAGTTGGAGGAGATGTGTCTAGAGAAGGTGTCCAAAGAGATCTACTTCCATTAATAGAGGGAACAACAGTAAGTACTAAATATGGTCCAATTAAAACAGACCATATATTATTTATAGCCTCAGGAGCTTTCCAATTAGCAAAACCATCAGATCTTTTGCCTGAGCTTCAAGGAAGATTGCCTATCAGAGTTGAGCTTGATGCTTTGAATAGTGAAGATTTTAAGCGAATTTTAAAAGAGCCAGACAATAGTTTGATTAAACAATACAAGGCTCTACTAAAAACAGAAAATGTTGATTTAGAATTTACTGAAGATGGAATTGATACCATAGCAACAATTGCAAGTGAGGTTAACACAACTGTTGAAAACATAGGTGCTAGAAGGCTGCACACTATTATAGAAAGAGTTTTAGATGAAATTAGTTTTACAGCAACAGATAGAGCTGGCGAGAAGATCAGCATAGACTCAAATTATATTAAGAAAAATATTGGTGAACTTGTTAAGGACGCAGACCTGTCTAAGTTTATTTTGTAAATATTATTTTTTTTTTCTTAAAAAAATATCAAAATTTCCAATAGATGGGTTTTCAACAGCCTCAAAATCAATACTTATAATTTTTTTCATTAAATGATCACTACCTTTAATAAAATTAGGTACTGAGTGTTTTAATATACTCAAATTGCTAGATTGATATGGGTCATTTAAATTTTTAGATCTAAGACCCTTTCCAGTAATGACACTAATTTTATTAACTCCATTTGTATAACATTCATCAATGTAAGAAGTCATCTTTTGATTTGCTTCCTCTAAGGAATAACCGTGCAAATCAATAGATCTTTCAATATATCTTTTAGGTGCTGAAGAAATTTTTTGATCTTTATTTTCTAATTTATCAGTACTATTTAAAAAATTTTCCCAATCTTTTTTATCTTTGTCTGATATTTTTTTAATCAACTAAGCCTGGGTATCTACTATTAGCCAATTAGGATTTTTTGATGTGCTATCTTTTGTAAACTTCCAAGTATCAAGCACTTTTTTTACTTTTTGAGCATCACCGGAAATGACTTTATTATCTTTATCTTTGATGCAAGAAATAATTTCACTGACAAATTCAACACTTACTTCAAGCATATTTTTATTTTGATTGTGCTCTTTTATTTCTGCAGAGTTAATACCTATAAATGTTGTTTCAGAAGTTACATTTCTTGCTTTTTTATCTTTGATAGCTTCATCAAATTGATCATAGACATTTTTTGCTAATAGATTTTTTATTGATTTTAGATCTCCTTTAGAGAAACTAGTAATAATACTTTCATAAGCTATTTTAGCACCATTTAAGAAGTCTTTCTTTGCTGCATCGTCAAATGTATCAGCATTTAAAACGGGTGAGGCTTTAGTTTCTGAAACTTCTTCATGAGGGAAACTTGAATTAATATTTTCCTCAAATCCAGTTTTTTTTCCCAGAATGCCTCTTAATCTAAGGAAAATAAATCCAGCAATCATTGCTAATAGTATTATATCGATGTACTCGAAGCTATAACTCATATATTAATAATATTTACTATGTTGATTAATTTCAACCTGCAATTTACATTATAGACAAATGAACACAGCAATAATTCTCATTTTAGGCATACCTCTAATCGAAATCTACTTATTTATAAAAATTGGATCTCAAATAGGGGCATTAAACACTGTTTTACTAATTATTGTGACAGCAATTGTTGGTGTATGGTACGCTAAATATGAGGGATTTAATACATTACGATCTGGTATATCCCAATTAGTCAAAAATGAGCTTCCTTTTTATGAAATTATATCTGGAGCAGCGATAGCCTTTGCAGCTTTATTGTTAATACTACCAGGATTTGCAACAGACTTATTGGGTATTGTATTGATTTTGCCTATAACAAGAAAAATAATTCTTAGTAAATATTCCAAAAATTATGCTTCAAAGACTAGAAGAAACCATAAAGAAAAAAATTACATTGAAGGGGAATTTGAAGATATAGAAGATAATGATGGAAAATAAATATAAAATAATTGTTAGTTATATACAGGATTTATCGGTTGAAATACCTAGTCCAGAAAGTCTAATAACGATAAGGAATACGATACCAGAATATCAAATGAAAGTTAATATAGCTTCAAAACCTTTAAAGAGAAAAATGATAGAAGTCCAAACAACATTGACTTATGAGAATCCTAATAAAAAAAAAATAAATGGTTTTTTTCAAATTAAATACGCAACTGCTATAGATATTTTAGATTTGAAAATTAAAAAAGATGAGTTGGAAAAAATTGTGTTATGCGATTTACAAACAAAAATTTATCCTGAATTAGAGCAAAAGTTTTTGACTATTCTTAAAAATTCAGGCCTGCCAGATTTAAAGTTTGGAAAAAAAATTGATTTTGAAGAATTATATAAAGCTAGATTAAACTAGAAATTATTTTTTTTTAGATTTTTTTGAATGTATTCTTTATGATCAGATAGCTCTTGTTCAGTTGGTTTAATAACTTTTTTATAATATTCTACTCCACCTTGGGACAAAGAAATATTATTTTCACTATTTTCAACTAGATTTAGAGTAGGTTCTTTTTGATCAATTAAATTTATGTAAACTTTTGCAAGTAAATCACAATCAATCAGGGCAGTATGTTTTTCTCTCCTTGAATTATCAATTCTAAACCTTTTGCATAGTGCATCTAAGCTTATTCCTGATCCTGGAAATTTATTTCGCGCTAATTCTAAAGTATCAATAACATTTGCATTACTTATCTTTGGCTTTCCAATTAAAGTTAATTCATTATTTAAATGACCAATATCAAATTCAGCATTATGTATAATAATTTTTTTATCCTTAATAAAATCTATAAAATCATCTGCTATATCAGCAAATTTTTGTTTGGTTGCTAAAAATTCATCAGAATAACCGTGCACTTCAAATGCTTTCTCTGATACTTTTCTTTCAGGGTTTAAATAAAAATGGAATATATTTTTTGTTGGTATTAAATTATCTAACTCTATACAACCAATTTCTACAATTCTATGACCATCTCTAACTGATAAGCCTGTTGTCTCAGTATCTAGAACTATTTCTTTCATTTAAAATTTTTTTTTTAATTAGTTTAACTTTTTTTTTCATCACATTTACTGAAAAATTATTATTAATGACATAGTCAGCTAATTTTTCTTTTTTAGATAGAATAACCTGGTTTTCTTTAAGATTTTTTATCAATTTTTCATTAAAATTCCGCCTCTTTTTTAATCTGTTTAAGACTTTAGATTTTTTTGATTTAACAAAAATAATTATATCTTTTTTTTTATTGAGTTTATTTTCTATTAATAAAGGTATATCAAAAATAATAACTTCACTCTTCTTATTCCTTATTATAAATTTTTTCATATTTTTTCTAACCAAAGGGTGAACAACAGAAGATATAATTTTTAGATTTTTCTTATTTGAGCTAATGGATGATATGAGCTCCTTTTTTTTAATAGGAAATGTTTTTATAAATTTTGGTAGTTTTTTTTTTAATTTATCAAAACAATCTCTATTTTTTTTATAAATATATTTTACCTCATTATCTGCATTAAATACTGGATATCCAAAAAGTCTTGAAATAAAAGATTTTCCTGAGCCTATACCACCAATTATCCCAACTCTAATCATGTTTAATTTTAAATCTCATATTTTCATTTTTTTAGAAATTCAATTAATTCTTTGTTAATTTCTGGTTCAACATTATGCCAAATATTAAAGGCTTGCTGGCCTTGAAATAAGAACATATTTAAACCATTTTCAATTACATTACCTTTTGCATTGCCTGCCTCAGAGAATTCTGTTTGAAATGGAGAGTATATAACATCATAAAAAAGTTTGTTATTACTAATCTGTGAGAAGTCTAAACCAAACTTATCATCTTTGTTCAAACCTAAAGTAGTTGCATTAATTATCATATCAAAATCAGGTAAATCACCCCAGTCTATAATATTAATCTCTTTAAAAAACTTCTTTAAATTATTAGCTTTTTCTTTAGTTCTATTACTCAAAAGTATTTTTGATGCTTTCATCCTTAACAGCGAAAAAATAATTGATGGTACAACACCACCAGCACCTAATATCAGAACTGTTTTGTCACTAACATCATAATTCAATTTTCTTATACTTAATTCAAACCCATTAATATCAGTGTTATCTCCAATTAAATGACCTTTATTTAACGATATAGTATTTACAGATTGTGTCCTTAATGCATTACTACTTAAAATATCTAGGTGAGGTATTATTGATTTTTTAAAAGGGACAGTAACATTTAAACCCTCCAAATCTCCATTTTTGATAGATTTACATAGTTCAGACAAATCATTGTCATAAGTTTCCAATTTTCCGTAAATTGCATCTAAATTATTTTTTTTTATCCAATAATTATGTAACTTTGGGGATAAAGAATGTTCAATTGGATTGCCTATTACTAAAAATTTTTTCATTTTTGCAGTTCCAAATATTCCTTAATTTTTTTAATAGGTAAGCCCATTATTGTATCTTCATCACCATCAATATTTGAAAATAAAGCTCTTCCTTCTCCTTCAATTTGATAGACATTATAAGCATACAAAGCTTCATCGCTTATTTTATTTAAATAAGTAATTAATTCATTTTCAGAAAAGTGCTTCATGGTTAAGTAAGCTTTATCAGTATAGTTCCAAACCATAGATCCATTTTTAGATATACAAACCGAACTGATCAAAGAGTGTTTTTTTCCATTTAGTTTCTTCAAAATACTTAAAGCCTCTTCCCTACTTTCTGGTTTTGATATTAACTCACCAGTCAGATCAATGACGCTATCTGCTCCTAAAACTAAAGTATTATTAACTTTTTGACTTACTTTATTTGCTTTCAATTCTGCAAGATTTTTGGAAATAATTTCAGGCGAAACTCCCTCTTTCAACAGACTTTCTTTTATTGGATCTTCATCCACATTCGATACTTCAACATTGCATGGGATATTGTTATTATCCAATATTTCTTTTCTAACCTTGCTTTTTGATGCTAAAATAATATTAAGCATTATTCTTATTTTTTATTTCATAAATTTTAATTATAGATGCAGCTGTTTCTTCAACAGACTTTCTTGTTACATCTATAGTTGGCCAATTATTTTCCTTAAATATTTTTCTGCTGTTGTTTAATTCATCTCTAATTTTATCAATATTTACATACTCACTATTCTGATCTTCCTTCAAGGAGTTTAGTCTATTTTTTCTTAAATCATATAATCTTTCAGCTTCAGTAACCAATCCAACTACACATGGTGTAAAATTTTTCTCAGTCACTTTGTTTGGTATAGAGTTTTTATTTACCAGCGGTATATTTGAGGTTTTAAATCCTCTATTAGCCAAATATATTGATGTTGGGGTTTTACTGGTTCTACTTACACCTAAAAGAATAATATCTGATTTTTCTATATCATCTGTTTGATTACCGTCGTCATGGTTCATTGTAAACTGAATTGCTTCAATCCTATCATAATACTCCTCATTTAAAATATGTTGACCACTTGGCTGATGGGAAGCTTTCTGATTAAGAACTTTTGAAAAATTTAATATCAAATCTCCAAGAACACCAAAACAAGGTATTTCTCTTTCATAAGCCTTTTCAGTAAGATATTTTGCTAATTTGCTATTAACAATAGTATATAATATTATTGAATTTTTTTCCTTTTTCGCTTGTTTCAAGATACTTAAGGTTTGACTTTCTGTTCTTGTGAAAGAAAAATGATTTGTTTCATATTCAAAATTAGGAAACTGTGCTTTAAGCGCTAAGAAAATTCTATCTAATGTTTCACCAGTTGAGTCTGAAATAAGATAAATTTGATACAAGTTTTTCATGTATAAAATGTTTATAAACTATTAGTAAAATAAGAAAAATGGAGATTTAGTAATTAGAACTGTTAAAGGTTGTTTTTTTTTACATATAGTTAAGATAGTTATAAATTGTGATTAATTTTATACATAATAGTCTAAAATTCAGAGAAATCTAAGATTAAGCATAAAATACCTAATTAATTAAAGATTTTGACTGTTAATAAAGAGTTAATTAAGTGTGGTAATTGACTAATTTACGTTATTCACATTACATAATACTAATAAAGTAAATAATATATATCTATTTTTATGAGACCTATAACTAATTGTATTAAGAACAAAGATACAAAATCTAATCCTATATGGTTGATGAGACAGGCAGGGAGGTATTTGCCAGAGTTTAAGGAAATAAGGAAAAAAAACCAGGATTTTATAAAACTTTGTCTAAATAGTGATTTAGCATCTGAAATTACTTTACAACCTATTAGAAGATTCGGATTTGATGGAGCTGTAATATTTTCAGATATTTTAATGCTACCATATGGACTTGGTCAAAAAGTGCAATTTGAAAAAAATTTTGGACCTAAATTAGGAGAAATAAACTTAGAAAAGATAAAAAATGTCGACGAAATAAGTTTTACAGAAAAAGTTTATAAAGTTTACAAAGCAATCTCGAAAACGTCTAAAGACCCTTTAATGAAGAATAGAGATATGATTGGATTTGTTGGAGCTCCGTGGACTATCTTAGTTTATATGATTAATCAGTCCTCTCCCAAAAAAGGTTTATCAAGTGATTTTTTTAAAGATGATTTTTTAATTAATAGATTGCTAGGAATAATAGAGAAATTTTTAAAACTGCATATAAAAAATCAAGTTGAGGCCGGAGCCCAAGTTATTCAAATCTTTGATAGTTGGGCTGGATTATTAGAAGATAAAATTCCAGAGTACATATACATACCTACTCTTAATGTCGTTGAATATGTAAAAAAATTAGGTGTTCCTGTTATTTGTTTTCCTAGAGGTATTAAAGATTATAAAAATTTTTGTGAAATTGTTAAACCTGACGCGGTAAATATAGATTACGATGTTGACCCAAAGAAAATAGTCAATGAAATCAAAATACCAATACAAGGAGGTCTTGACCCAAAAATATTATTAACTGATAAAAAATCTCTTAAAATAGAAGTTGAAAAATATCTTGATGTTTTTAAAGACCACCCATACATTTTTAATTTAGGTCACGGTATACTCCCTGAGACTAAAATTGAAATGGTTGAAGAACTAATTAAGATTGTAAGAGATTTTAAATGACCCCAGACCACCCAAAAATTAATTATGGTAAAACAGGTATTTTAATTGTTAATCTTGGCACACCTGACTCAACGAGTTGGTTAGATATAAGGAAATATTTAAAAGAATTCTTATCAGACAGACGAGTAATTGAAGTTAATCCCTTAATTTGGCAAGTAATACTTAACTTATTTATACTTACCTTTAGACCTTCTAAAACAGCTAAAGCGTATAAAGAAATATGGATGGAAGATAAAAATATGTCTCCTTTAAGATATTTTACAGAAAGACAAGCAGAAAAACTATCTAATCAAATTGGTAACGAAAATTTAATTGTTGATTTCGCTATGAGATATGGAAATCCAAGTATTAAAAGTAAAATTCATGAACTTCAAAAAAAAGGTTGTGAAAATTTAGTTATATTACCTCTGTATCCTCAGTATGCTGCCGCGACTACAGCAACAGTTTGTGATGAGATTTATAGAACTTTAATGAAAATGAGATGGCAACCAAATCTTAAAATAATTCCTCATTATGAATCTGAACCATTATATATTGAGGCGATTAAAAATAGTATTTTAAAAAAGATAAATGAAATTAATTGGAAGCCCGATTTAATAATTGCATCTTATCATGGAATTCCAAAAAAATATTTTGATAAAGGTGACCCTTATCATTGCTATTGTCATAAAACTACCAGATTAATTTCAGAAGTGTATTCAGATATTGAAATTAAAACCACCTTTCAATCTAGATTTGGTCCACAAGAGTGGTTGCAACCTTATACAGATAAAACATTTGAAGACTTACCTAAAGAAGGTAAAAAAAATATTTTAGTTATTTGCCCTGGGTTTTCATCTGACTGTGTAGAAACTTTAGAGGAAATATCGATCCAAGGTAAAGAAAGTTTTATCAAATCAGGCGGTGAAAATTTTGAAATGGTACCATGTTTGAACGACAGTGAAGATCATATTTCATTGTTAAAACATCTAGTTACGAAAAACTTATAATTTATGAGTGGATATCTTTTATTTAAATCTCTGCACTTAATTGCCGTTATTTCTTGGATGGCTGGACTATTATATTTACCAAGAATATTTGTTTATCATGTAGAAAACTTTGAAAAAGAACAAGCTTCAAAAATCTTTGAGACAATGGAAAAAAAGCTTTACAATTACATAATGAGACCAGCTATGATTTTATCATGGCTTTTTGGAATAATTTTAATTTGGATTAATGGTATCGAAAGTTTTGCTTATTTATGGGTTCAACTTAAAATCATTTTTGTTGTAATATTAACTATCTATCATGAATATCTTGGCAAATGCATGCGTTTACTAAAACTGAAAGAGAACAAAAAATCATCAAAATTTTATAGAATTATCAATGAAATACCTACAGTTTTGCTTATTTTTATAGTTTTCATTGTAGTTTTTAAGCCTATCTAGGGTTGAAATTTTTATATCAGTATATATATTTAATTTATCTTTAATAAAAACTTCCAAACATGAATATTCAAGAACTAAAAGAAAAAAGCTCTGAAAAGTTGATCACTGAAGCTGAAAAACTTGGAATAGAAAACGCTAGCACATTAAGAAGACAAGAAATTTATTTTGCAATTTTAAAAAAGCTTGCAGAAAAAGGAGAAGAAATAACTGGTGGAGGAGTTTTACAATTACTCCAGGATGGTTTTGGTTTTCTTAGAGCAATGGAATCGAATTATTTACCTGGAGCTGATGATATTTATGTAAGTCCGAGTCAAATTAGAAGATTTGGTCTAAGAACTGGTGATACTGTAGAGGGCCCTATTAGATCTCCAAAAGATGGAGAAAGATATTTTGCACTTCTTCAAGTAAGCAAAATAAATTTTGAAGAGCCAGATAAGTTTAAACATAAAATAGCGTTTGATAACCTAACTCCTCTTTATCCGAATAAACAACTAGGAATGGAAATAGAGTCAAATAAAATTGAAAAAAAACCTGACTTAACTCCAAGATTAATTGATTTGGTGAGTCCTATTGGCAAGGGTCAAAGATCTTTAATTATTTCTCCTCCAAAAGCTGGAAAAACAATGATTTTACAAAGTATTGCTAACTCTATAACAGCCAATCACCCTGAATGTTACCTTATGGTTCTTCTAATTGATGAAAGGCCAGAGGAAGTTACAGATATGCAAAGAACTGTAAAAGGTGAAGTAATAAGCTCAACATTTGATGAGCCAGCTCAACGTCATGTAGCTGTTGCAGAAATGGTGATTGAAAAAGCTAAAAGATTAACTGAACATAAAAAAGATGTTGTCATTCTTTTAGACTCTATTACAAGATTAGGAAGAGCTTATAATGCTGTTGTTCCAAGTTCTGGGAAGGTTTTAACAGGTGGAGTGGACGCTAATGCACTACAGAGGCCAAAAAGATTTTTTGGGGCAGCTAGAAATATTGAGGAGGGGGGCTCTCTTACAATAATTGCGACTGCTTTAATAGATACTGGTAGCAGGATGGATGAAGTAATTTTTGAGGAATTTAAAGGAACTGGAAATAGTGAAACTATTCTAGATAGAAAAATATCAGAGAAAAGAATATACCCAGCAATTGATATTACTAAGTCTGGAACTAGAAGAGAAGAGTTAATTTTTGACAAAAATGATCTACAAAAAATGAACGTTTTAAGAAGAATTATTGCTCCCATGGGTTCTATGGATGCAATCGATTTTATTAATTCAAAACTTAAAACAACAAAAAATAATGCTGAATTTTTTAATTCAATGAATAAGCCCTCGTAAAAATCACAAATAACCTAACTCTTTCATGTCTTTTTCAAATTCAGAAGCAATTTCATTTGAAATATTTTTGTCTAAAATATTTCTCCAATCATTTTTTGGACCAAGATAAAAAAATTTATTTTTCTTCCCAGTTTGAATATTATAAATACTTTCAGTAAATCCATAATTATCCTCCATGCTTTTTAATCTATCAAATGAGCTATTTTTTATAGACTCACTTATTTGTTTGTGAGAAAATTTAACTCTTAAAATATCACCTAGAAATTCAGATAATTTAAAAAATTCTTTTTGAGGGTTACTAATTAAATCTTCATATTTAATTAGTAAAAAATTCTTCCTCATTAATTTCCAGGATCTATAATGTGTTTGCCATGATCCTATAACTTGAGGTAACTGAAAATTTTTTTTTTTCGAAAATTTTTTTTTCTCAATTTCTGATAAAGTTATGACTTGGGATTTACTAAACATAAATTCCTTTGCATCATTGTATTTTTTAAGACTATAATGATTTTTCAATGATGTAATCACATTTCTTGGATCTCGGACAATATAAATTGTTGCAAGTGTATTATTTAAATTTGTGAAATCAGAATTTTTGTATCGAATATTCATATTGTGAGTTTTAAAAATTCTAATTCTTTTATCAGAATTGATTTTTTGTTGGGCATTTATCCAATTTCTAGATACTTCTTCAAAATCTAAACAGTCTTTAACTAAATTTTCAAATTGCGCTTTTCCTGGAAATGGCATAATTGCTTGCAGATGGTTTAAATTCATTTCTCTTTTTTTATTATTTGCAAATAGTAAAGATATAATAAAAAATCTTAACCATGTGTTTCCACTCTTTGGGTATGATGCCAACCAAATTATCATATAAAATTGTGTGTATAATTAAATTTAACTATAATATATTTTATAGATGCTAAGTAGAATTTTACAAGAATCAATAAGCGATCTATTTTCAAAAAAAAAATATAATGAAATAATTGTTAAAATAGAGGAGTACTCATCTCAAAAAGATAGACCTCCTGGATTATCATCTATTATTGGAGTTTGCAGAATGCTTAACCCTGTCAAATCCAAATCTGATTTAATGTTAGCTTTAAATGATTTTGAAGATGCATTTATTAAGTCAAAAGATCCAAATCTCAGTATTGAGGCATTGTGTAATTTCATAAGTATTTGTATTGGTGATTTTAAAAAATATATTGAACAAAAACATTTTTTAAATGCAAAGAAGATGTTTTTAAAAATTGAGAAAGAAATTGGATATAATGAAAAACTTTATATTCATGGAGTGGATTTATTTAATCATTTTTGTGATCATAACAAACTAAAATATTTATTAAGTTCTTTGATAAAAAATAATACAAAGTCGAAATCAATTATATGTTCTTACGGATTTTTCAATAACTACGGATATGATTGGAAACAAGAGGATTACTATAATTTTTCAATTAAGTTTAAAGATTATTTTGAAAGTTTTGCAATAAAGAATCTTGATCAAATTGAATATAAAAAAAATAAAAAAATCAAAATCTGCTTTGTTTCCTCTGACTTTCTCAGTCATTCTCTAAGTTATTTTACTAAAGCCTTATTAGCCAACTTAGATAAAAATTCTTTTGAAACTTATGGTATTTATCTTGGTTCCAATAATGATGCAGATCCATCCAATCAAGAAATAGTCAAAGTATTTGATAACTGGCTAAATTTAAGTGACCAAAAAAATGAGAAAATAATAGAGATAATTCAAAAAGAAAAGATAGAAATTTTAGTTGATCAAATGGGTTTAACTCAAGGAAATAGAATAGAAATATTCAATTCTAGAGTATCTCCATTACAAGTTTCTTGGAATGCATATTGTAATACTGTTGGTTTTGATAATATTGATTATTTAATTGCAGACAAAAATTTAATATATAAAAACGAGGAAAAATATTATTCTGAGAAAGTTTTGAAATTAAATAATATTTGGAATTCTCACTCTGGATTAAAGTTTGAAAGGCGGTTTTCAGATATCCCATTTAAAAAAAATAATTTCATTACATTTGGATCCTTTAACAACTTTTTAAAAATTTCAGATAGTGTAATCAATGTTTGGAGTAGTATTCTAAAGAATATAAAAAAATCAAAGCTTATTTTAAAGTCATCATATAATTATGATACAGAAATTATTTTAAAAAAATTTGAAAAATATGGCGTAGCCAGTTCTGTTGAAATTCTAAATAGACAGGACTATATAGATCTAGAAGATCATTTAAGATTGTATGAGAATATAGATATTGCGCTTGATACATTTCCTTATAATGGGGTAACAACTTCCTTTGAGGCTCTGTGGTCAGGAGTTCCTGTGATATCTATGAAGGGATTTAATTTTAATTCTAGATGTGGTGAAAGTATTCTAATTAATGCAAATTTAAAAGATTTCTTAGCATTATCTGAGGATGATTATATTAAAAAGGCTATTTTCTTTTCTGAAAATATTTCAATTTTAGAAGAAGAAAGAAAAAAAATCTTTGATAACATACTAGATACTAAATTATTTAATAATAAAGACTTTTCTAAAGATTTTAAAGAAGGTATTCTGAGTGTTTACAATAGAAACAAATAAAAATACCTATGACTATTTATGCTCTTTCATCAGGACCTGGTGTATCAGGAATTGCAGTTATTAGAATCTCTGGTATTGAAACTTCAGACGCAATCAGGCAAATTACAAATAATAAACTTCCTAACCCAAGACTAGCAACTCTAAAAAAATTCAATAAATTTAATACTTCTGAGCTAATTGATGAGGGTATATTGTTATGGTTTCCTGCCCCTGAGAGCTACACAGGAGAAGATATGGCAGAAATTCACGTTCATGGTAGCATAGCTGTTGTAAAATCAATCTTAGATCAACTTTCAAAAGTTAAAAACTGTCGATTGGCAGAACCTGGTGAATTCACAAAACTAGCTTTTCAAAATGGGAAAATAAATCTTCTTAAAGCTGAAAGTATTTCAGATTTAATCTCTGCAGAAACTGAAATCCAAAGGCAGCAAGCTGTCAAAATAATGAGTGGAAGAAGTTCTGAAAAATTCAATTCTCTTCGAAAAAAACTTTTAAAAATTTTATCAAATGTTGAAGCTAAAATTGACTTTCCAGAAGAAGATCTTCCAGAAGATGTAATTCAAAATATTAAAGAAGACTCTGAAAAAATAAGAAAAGAAATTGAAAAAATTTTGGATGATCAAAAAGTTGGAGAAAGAATTAGGGAAGGTTTTAAGATTGCAATTATTGGACCTACTAATGCAGGAAAATCTTCTTTACTTAATTATCTTTCTAATCGTGATATAGCTATTGTTTCAGAAATTGCAGGAACAACAAGAGATGTTATCGAAGCACATTTAAATTTAGATGGTTACCCTGTTGTGATTTCTGATACTGCTGGGATAAGAGAATCCAAAAATGAAATAGAAAAAAAAGGAATTAAATTAGCTCTGAAACGTGCTGAGGATGCTGATTTAAATATAATAGTAATAGAGCCAAAAAGTATTGATTTTACTGGATTTTTGAATGATCTAGTGAGTAAAAAATCAATAATTGTAATAAATAAAATAGATCTTGGTTACAAAAATATTAACAATGAAATTTCAAAATTTAATCCAATTTTTTTATCAATTAAAAATGAAACAAACTTAAATGAATTGATTAATCGAATAAAAGACAAATTAAAAAATAAATTTGTAAGTTCTAACGAAACTTTAATTACTAGAGAAAGACATAGACAAAGCTTAGAGGCTTGTGTTCAAAATTTAAAAAACTTTGAAGAAAAAAATTCCCATCAGGATTTCGATAAAGCTGCAGAGGATTTAAGGTTGGCAACCAGACACTTAGGTATGATTGTAGGAAAAGTAGATGTTGAAGAAATATTAGGTTCCATTTTTAGTGATTTCTGTATAGGTAAATAAGTATCTAATTTAGTCACTTTTTTCACATTTTTAACTGTTTTCTTGTAAATTTTAATATCAATAATAAATTACAGCTATGAAAAATGAGATGTCATTTGATGTAGTCGTAATTGGTGGCGGTCACGCTGGCTGCGAGGCAGCAGCAGCATCTGCTAGATTAGGTGTCAATACCGCCTTATTTACACATAAGTTTGATACTATTGGTGAAATGTCATGTAATCCAGCTATAGGGGGATTAGGTAAAGGTCATCTTGTTCGCGAGATAGACGCACTTGATGGTGTAATGGGAGAGGTTGCAGATAAATCAGGAATACAATTTCGATTATTAAATAGAAGTAGAGGCCCAGCTGTACGAGGACCGCGTACCCAAAGTGATAGATCACTATATAAAAAATATATGCAAGAAAAACTTTTAAATTATTGTAATTTAAGCATTTTTTGCGATCCTGTAATTGAGTTTATTTTTGAAAAAAACAATATAATTGGTTTTATTACACAAGAGGGTAAAAAAGTACTATCATCTAAAGTAATCCTAACAACTGGAACTTTTTTAAATGGTTTAATTCACATTGGTGAAGAAAAAACACCTGCAGGAAGATTTAATGAAAAACCTTCAACAGGTCTAAGTGAACAGTTAGAAAAATATGATTTTAAAATTGGAAGATTAAAAACAGGAACACCACCAAGATTGGATGCAACGACAATTAATTTCGAAAAACTCGAAGAGCAACACGCGGATGAAGATCCATATTTTTTTTCTTTCCTAACAAAAAAAAATATTAATAGACAAATTTCATGTAGGATGACTTATACTAATCGAGCAGTTCATGAGATCATATCTAAAAACATTAAAAGTAGTGCTATGTACTCAGGAAGTATCCAAGGTGTAGGTCCTAGATATTGTCCTTCCATAGAAGATAAAATTGTAAAGTTTGCTGACAAGCAAAAACATCAAATATTTTTAGAGCCAGAGGGCCTAAATGATAAAACAATCTACCCTAATGGGATTTCAACCTCTCTACCTGCTGAAATACAGCAAGAAATATGCAATAATATCAATGGTTTAGAAAGCGTTAAGATTTTAAGGCCTGGTTACGCAATAGAATATGATTTTGTGGACCCGCGGGAGTTATTCCTAACTCTAGAGACAAAAAAAATTAAAAATCTTTACCTTGCAGGACAAATAAATGGAACAACAGGCTATGAAGAAGCTGCGGCACAAGGATTGATAGCTGGAATAAATGCTGCTCTCTCTATTAAAGGTAAAGAACCATTCATACTTGACAGATCTGAGGCATACATAGGCGTTATGATAGATGATTTGGTTACAAAAGGAGTTGCAGAGCCTTATAGAATGTTCACCTCAAGGGCAGAATACAGGTTATCTTTGAGATCTGATAATGCAGATATAAGACTTACACAAAAAGGAATTGATATTGGTTTAATATTAGATGAGAGGAAATTTATATATAAAGAGAAAGCTTTTAAATTGGATAAAAGTCTTAAAAATATGGAAAATTCTTTAATTTCCCCTTCAAAAGCATCTCAATTTGGAATTAATATTGCTAAAGATGGGGTTAAAAGAAACGCACTAGAAATATTGAGCCAAAAGTCAGTAAATATGAGTAAAATTCGTGAAATTTGGCCGGAAATAAAATATGTTTCACGTGAAATCGATGAGCAAATTGAGATAAAGGCCCACTATAAAGGATATTTGAAGAAGCAAGATGCAGATATTTTAGCATTCAAAAGAGATGAAAATCTTAAAATACCTGAAAATCTTGATTATGATCAATTCTCTGGATTATCAAATGAAGTTAAATCAAAATTCAAGAAAATAAAGCCAAAAACACTTGGTCAAGCCCTTAGAATAGATGGAATAACTCCAGCAGCAGTATATATTTTGTTGTCTCATGTCAAAAGAAAGTCTATTAAGCATATAGCTTGATTGATTCGAAAATAATAAAAACAGATAAAATTTACCTTCCAAATGTTTCACGTGAAACACTAAAGGAGTTAGAAGACTATTCACAATCAATTTTAAATACAAATAAGAAAATAAATTTGATAAGTTCAAGTACAGAAAAGTCAATAAATATGAGGCATATTTATGATAGTGCACAAACTATTGATTTTATTGATAAAAATGATATAACTGTTTGCACTGATCTTGGTTCTGGTGCTGGGCTCCCTAGTATAGTTTTAGGTATTTTGATGAAATCAAAAAAACGAGGTTTTAAGCTAATTTTTTACGAAAAAAGTTATCATAAAAGCAATTTCTTAATAGAGATGGCAAAAAAGTTTAAATTAGAAGCAAAAATTTATCATAAAAATATATTTGAGGAGAAAAATCTAGTGACAGATGTAATAATTTGTCGAGCGTTCAAACCTTTGCCAGTGATTTTTGATATAGCAACAACGAATTTTAAAAATTTTAAATACATAATCATGTATTTAGGAAAGAGTGGAAAAAAAATTTTAAAAGATGTCTCCACGAAATGGAAATTTGACTTAGAGGAAATGAAAAGTATTACAAGTGAAAAGTCATCAGTAGTAAAAATTTCAAATTTAAAAAAAAAATATGAATAGGAAAATTATTTCAGTCATAAACCAGAAAGGAGGAGTAGGTAAGACCACTACTGTAATCAATCTTGCCGCTGGCTTATCGATGAAAGGGAAAAAAATTCTTGTAATTGATCTTGATCCACAAGGTAATGCTACTACAGGACTTGGATTATCTAACACAACAAGTTCTAATAAAACTATTTATAATGTATTAAATGGAAATAAAAAAATTTCTGAGGTAATCCAGCCTACAAGCTTTGAAAATTTAGATTTAGTATCATCAAATGTTGATTTATCTGGGCTAGAGGTGGAAACAGCAGGCGACAGCCGTAGAGCCTTTAAATTAAAGGACGAATTATCATTGATTTTAAACAATTCTGAGCCATCTTATGATTATATCATAATTGACTGCCCACCTTCCTTAAGTCTTCTAACAATTATGGCATTGGTCGCTTCTGATGCACTTGTGGTACCACTTCAAACAGAATTCTTCGCTCTGGAAGGACTCACGCAGCTTATCAAAACAATTGAAAGGATAAAGTCCAATCTAAATCCAAATTTAAATATAAGAGGAATACTTCTGACAATGTATGACAAGAGAAATAAATTGTCAGGAGAGGTAGAAATAGAGGCAAGGAACTATTTTAAGGATAAAGTTTATAGTACAGCTGTACCACGAAATGTCAGACTATCAGAGGCACCCTCACATGGTGTTCCAGTTCTTATTTATGACAAGACTTGCCCAGGCAGTAGAGCATATTTCAGTTTTACAGAGGAATTTTTAAACCAAGATAAACCAGTGGAGAGTGCAGCATGATCAACCCGTTTAAATCGAAAAAAGGACTTGGAAGAGGACTGTCTTCCCTAATAGGTGACAGTGAGAAAATTAATGATAAAAAAAATGTCTCAATAAGTTCACTAGTTAGAAATAAGTATCAACCCAGAAAAAAATTTGACGAGATTAGTTTAGAGGAATTAACTAATTCTATAAGAGAGCGTGGTATTATCCAACCTATCATTGTAAGACCATCTTCTGATGAAGTAGATAAATTTGAGATAATAGCTGGAGAAAGAAGATGGCAGGCAGCACAATATGCAGGACTTCATGAAGTACCTGTAATTGTTTTAAATGTAGATAATCTTAAATCTTTAGAATTTGCTATTGTTGAGAATGTTCAAAGAAAAGATTTAAATCCAATTGAGGAAGCTGAGGGTTATAAAAGATTAATAGATGAATTTAGTTATGACCAAGATAAAGTATCAAAATTCATTGGCAAAAGTAGAGCACACATATCTAATTGTTTGAGACTTTTATCTCTTCCACGAGAAATAATAGAATTAATTATTGAAGAAAAATTATCGCAAGGTCATGCAAAAATTTTAGTTGGATTAGATAATGCCATTCTTTTATCAAAGAAAATTATTTCAAAAAAATTATCTGTTAGACAAGCTGAAAATTTAGTACGTATGCTGAAATCAAATTCTAATAGTCATTCTAAGAAAAAAGATCCAAATATTGTAAGCCTTGAAGAAGAGTTAACAGATAAAGTTGGTATGCGAGTTTTTGTTAAGAATAAAAGAAACAACTCTGGAACTATTAGTTTAGAGTATAAAGGGGCTGATCAGCTAGAAAGATTGGTAGAGATAATTAAACAAAATTATTAATAATTACTTACAAAATTAGACACAAAAAGCATTGAATTGACTGTATTTTTCTTAACTACAGCCTCTAAGTCATTGATTTTAAATATAATTTTCTTCACTTCATCAGTAGACCATGATTGTGCTTGTTTTTTTACAATAGCCTTTTCTTTCCAAAATATTGGGGGCTTAAAACTAGATAAAACTTGATCAACATTTGTGTTATTATCAATCTCATTTCGTATTTTTAAAAGTCTCTTAGATTTATTAAGTATTGTTCTTATAATTAATATGCAATCTTCTGATGAGTAATTATTTTCATTTAAAATACTTGATACCCTCTTTGAATTTTTTGCTAAGTAATTGTCTGATAGTTCAAATACACTATAGTTTTCAGCAAGATTAGAGAGCTTTAACACATCCTCAAGAGTTAATTTTTTTTTACTTATTTGCAAATTTCTTAATTTTGATAGTTCATTTTTTAAATTAATTCTATCTCCCTTAGATCTATCTATAAGTATATTTTTAATTTCTTGGGATAAGCTAAATTTATTCGCTTTCAAAAAGTTATTAACAATTGTATTTAGAGACCTAACATCATCTTCATAAACCGGTGTACAAATAATTTGATTTTCCTTCTCAAATAAATTTCTTAATTTAGATCTTTTTTCTAGGTTTGTACTTTTAATTATAATGTTTACTTCCAAAGTTTTTCTTTTCAATATTTCAGTTATTAAACCAATTAATTTATCTGTAGCTCTCGATATTATTATTAATTTACTTTCCTGAAACAGAGACTTGATAAATAAGTTTGAAATAAATTCGTCTTTATTATTCAATATTTCTTGCTCGTCATATTTTAATATTTCACCATTAAAATTTTTCAAATAAAAACTATCAATAATATCTTCCTTGATACCTTCATTGTTTCCATAAATTAGATGGATATTTGATTTATTTGACTTTAGTTTTTCTAATTCAAAACTTTTAATTATCATCGATATTGATTATTGATGAGACAATCGAATCACTTATTATTTCTGCAAGATTTTCAATAACACTTTTCTCATTTTGTTCGAGTTTAAACTTATCAGAAATATTATTATAAATATTATTTTTTTTAATTTTTTTACTTAATAATATGTTTTCATTTTTTTTAACTTTAAAACTAGTTATAACAATCAACTCAAACTTTAAAGGGTCACCCTTGCTATCTTTTGATATAATTTTTTTATCAATTTCTGATAAAATGGAAACATCATATTTTAATTTGTTTGTCTGATTAGTCTTTTTGATTAAATTTAATCTACTTTTAATAATTTTGTTTATATCCTTCTCACCCGAAAATGATACTTTGTTAATTTCAAAATTATAATTTTTCTCTGAAAAAATTGGCTTATATGAACATGCTGAATTTAGAAATATCAATGCCATCAATATAATTTTTACAAAGTTTCTACTCATTTATTAACAAATTAATTAGTCTATTTTTCACAAAAATTACCTTTTTAATAGATTTATCTTTTAAATATTTTTCAGATAATTTGTTAGATCTTATCTTAAGTAATAGATTTTCTTGATCGATATCTTTAGTTTCCTTTAAAATTGCCCTTTTTTTACCATTAATTTGAACAACAAATTCGATCTTATCATCTTCCTCAAAATCTGGGTCAGCAACTGGCCATGCTAAGTTATTTCTTACATTTAGATCTTCTAAACATTCTGATGTGAAATGTGGGATTGCTGGTGAAAATAATATTAAAATTTTTATGTAATTTTCCTTTAACAGTCTGCTGTCTGTTTCATTCAAAATTTCTTTATTAAAAAAATTATAAGTTTCATAAATGTTAGCAATAATTACATTGTAATTAAAATTTTCAAGATTACTTGAAATCTTTTTAACCATCTTATTAGTAAATTTATTTATTTTACATTCTTTATTATCAACTTTAATATCTTTTTTAATTTCTTCTTTAATTTTATTATGAAGACCCCATAGTTTTTGAATAAATTTGTAAGATGCAATCATTCCTTGATCTGACCACTGAACATCTTTTTCTGGTGGACTATCTGATAATATAAATAGTCTTACTGCGTCTGCACCATAATTATTTATTATATTTTCAGGATCAATCACATTTTTTTTCGATTTAGACATTGATTCTGATGGTCCAACTTTTATTTTATTATCCGGTTCTCCCTTTTTTTGATATTGATTTTCTACTAATTCTATTTCATCAGGACTAACCCATTTATTATTCTTATCTTTATAAGTTTCATGACAAACCATTCCTTGAGTAAATAAACCTTCAAATGGTTCTTCAATCTCGAAATCCTTATTTTTATAATTTAGCGCTTTCATAAAAAAACGTGAATAAAGTAAATGTAGGATAGCGTGCTCAACTCCGCCTATATATTGATCAACAGGCATCCAATATTTTATATCTTCTTTAGAAAAACCATAAGAAGTTTCATTGGGTGAGCAGAATCTTAAATAATACCATGATGAACAAACAAATGTATCAAGTGTATCAGTTTCTCTTTTATATTTTTTGCCGTTTATTTCTATAGTTTTCCAATCATCTTGCGCATCAAGTGGATTACCCTTACAATTTAAATTAACATTTTCTGGTAATTTCACTGGTAATTCATTTTTTGGTATAGCTACTACATTTCCCTTCTCATCATAAGCAA
Source organism: uncultured Pelagibacteraceae bacterium (assembly GCA_902547535.1). Taxonomy (GTDB): domain Bacteria; phylum Pseudomonadota; class Alphaproteobacteria; order Pelagibacterales; family Pelagibacteraceae; genus Pelagibacter. The sequence goes on from CACCOB010000003.1 coordinate 84,470, forward strand.
TTGGGATGGGACATCCCCAGTATCTTTGTCTTGAAACACCCCAATCTTTTAATCTAAAATTAATTTTTTTTTTACCGATTTTTTTTTCTTCTAAAATCTCTATTGTTTTTTTTACAGACTCTTCTGGAACTTTTAGACCATTAAGATATTCTGAATTTATAATTAAACCAGGGCCAGAATATGCTTCGTTTTGAACCATATAACTGTCGTCCTCTTCTTCCGGTTTAACAACAGTTTTTATTTGAAGATTATATTTTTTTGCAAAATCATAGTCTCTTTGATCATGAGCTGGGCAACCAAATACTGCACCAAATCCATAATCCATTAAAACAAAATTTGCAAAAAATACAGGTACCTTTTGATTTGGATTTAGAGGATTTGTAGCAGTTAGATTTGTTTTAAATCCAATTTTTTCTCCTATTGCAATAGCTTCCTCAGTAGTACCTGTTTTAGAACACTCTTTTTTAAACTTTTGAAATTCATCATTTTCTAAAAAATATTTTGAAATTTCATGATCTATCGAAAGTGCAAGAAATGAAAAACCAAATAGAGTATCTGGTCTGGTTGTATAACACTTTATTTCTTTAACAGGTATGTCACCATCTGTTTTAAAAGTAATTTCACATCCAAAAGATTTACCAATCCAGTTTCTTTGCATGACTTTTACTTTATTTGGCCATTTTTTTAATTTATCTAAACTATTAAGCAAATCTTCTGAAAATTTTGAAATATTAAAAAACCATTGGTTTAACTTTTTTCTTTCCACAACAGCTCCAGATCTCCATCCCCTACCATCTATAACTTGTTCATTTGCGAGAACTGTTTGATCAATAGGATCCCAATTTACGTAATTTTCTTTTCTATAAACAAGGCCTTTTTCATAAAGCTCTAAAAAAAATAGTTGTTGATGTTTGTAATACTCCTCTGAACATGTTGAAATTTCTCTGTCCCAGTCAATAGAAAGTCCAAGTTTTTTTAATTGACCTTTCATGGTAGATATATTTTTATTTGTCCAATCTTTTGGGTTTAAATTATTTTCTCTTGCAGCATTTTCTGCAGGCATACCAAATGCATCCCAACCCATTGGATGTAATACATTAAAACCTTTAAGTGATTTATAACGTGATAATACATCGCCTATTGTGTAATTTCTCACATGGCCCATATGTATTTTACCTGATGGATATGGAAACATTTCGAGGCAATAAAATTTTTCTTTTGAGTGATCTATTTTTGAATTAAATACTTTATTCTTTATCCATTTCTCCTGCCATTTATTTTCAACAGTCTTAAAATTATATCTTTCTAAAGAAGTCATATTAATTTTCTTAAGCTATAGATTATTATCGAGCTGAACCTTTACCTTTGTAAGGTTTGAAATTTTTATCTTTGTTTTGTTTTTTATAAATTGTAGCTTGACTTAAAATCTTTTTTTTAAGTTCGGCAACAAGAGGTCCTGACTTTTGGCTTGTTTTACAATTTGTTATTTGATTACATTTTTTGTAAAAAACTTTTATATCAAGAGCGTCTGCTCTTACTTCATTAGATAAAAAACGAATTGAAATTTTGACCGATTCATTAATATTATCTCCGTCAGAATACCAATCAGTTATTATAATTCCTCCACTGTAATTAACTGATGAAAGAGGCATAAAATCGATTATATCTAGAGATGCCCTCCAAAGTTCATTTGCGCTGGCAAATACAAAATCACCACCTTTAGCCTTATCACCCTGAAAAGCTTTGTCTAATCTGAAACCTCTTCCTTCTTCTAAATTTTTTTTCACTCTCTCTTTAGGATCAGGTGGATTTTTTCTAGCATCTCCTCCAGGCATTCCTTCACATGCATTTAGTAGGAAAAAGGTCACTCCCAACAAAACAAGGACTCTTGAACTTTTGTAATTTGACATTTTATATCTATAAAACTTAGTAATAGATGAAAAGAAGCAAGAATAAATAGAAATTTTTAAAAAAAGGTGAAAATATCAAATAAAATAGGATTTATAGGTGATGTAAAAATACAACACTATATTAAAATAACATGTTTAAAAATAATATTAAAGATCAATATTAACAATAAATGATAAGTATTGCTTGTTTAATATTAAACAATTAACGAAAGGTAATAATATGGACAATCTAAAAAAACTTGGATTGACAGCACTGGGTACTGCGTTAGTAACAGCAGGTTCAGCTCAAGCTGCTTCAATGTCTGTATCAGGTTCAACTTCACTATTCTTTAATGGAGAAGATAACTCTGATTTAGGTAATGGATGGTCAATGACTGACTCAATCACTTTTAGTGCAAGTGGTGAAATGGACAATGGTTTCACTATTTCAACAACATTAGAGCTTGATGGTAACATAATGGATACAAGAACGTTATCTATTGACACTGGAGATATGGGTAAAATTACATTCTCAGGTGACGGAGCATCAGGACCAATCGGTGCATGGGATGATATTACTCCAAGTGCAAACGAAGAAGCACATGGTGTAGCAACATCTGGAACTGCTTCTGGAGCTGCTAACGCTGCTGCTACAAACAACATATTTGTATATGACTATACAATTACGGATGGTTTAGCGCTTAAAGCATCATACACTCCATCTGGTGGAGCTGGTGTAGTAGAAAGTTCAATGGACTATGGTCTTTTATACACAGGAATGGAAGGTTTATCTCTTTACGCAGCAATGGGTGAAAACAATAACCAACCAAGTTCTGGTATAACTGGAAAAGCTGACTTATCTATGTTTGGTGTGAAATATGCAATGGGTGCAATCACATTAGGTTACCAAATAAATGAGACAGATTCTGGTACTGCTAATGAAGATGAAGACTTTACAGCAATGGGTGTTTCTTATGCGTTAAGCGATGACCTATCAGTATCACTTAACATGTCAGAAATCGACTTTGAGTCTACAACAGAAGATCAAGAAGCAACAGGTGTAAGTTTCTCTTATACTTCAGGCGGAATGACGATCTCTGGAACTCACTCAACAATCGATAACCAAAATGGAACTGCAACAGCAGACAATACTGGTTACGAACTAAATTTCGTATTCTCATTCTAATTACTCTTAGAATCGAATATCTAAAGAAGGGCCCCTATTTAGGGGCCTTTTTTTTTAATAAAATATGAAATACCAGCAAAGCCAATAGAGTTTGTAAGTTTAATTAAATTAAGATTTCTCTCTGAAATTCCTCCTAAAGCAACTACTCTTTTAGATGAGTATTTTGATATTTCTTTAAATTTAGATAGACCTAAATAGTTTTTGTTTTTCTTAAAAATTGAAGATATAAAAATTTCACTGACTGTTTGTTTTTCTTTAATTCTTATTTCTTTTAAATTATGTGCTGACCCAATTAAAATAAAATCTCTTTTAAATTTAAAACTCAAATGATTAAAACTTTTATTAAAAGATGGAATATAAGCTCCATCTAAATTTAACTTTATCGATAGTTTAATATTATTCGATAGTAAAAATTTAAGAGATTTTTTTTTACAGTAATATTTAAGAGAAAGTATTTCTTCAATATTATAATTTTTTTTGTAATTTCTATAAATAATTGTGGTATTTTTATCTTGAATATCAATATTACTTTTTATGAATTTATCTATAAAGTAGTATTTTTTTAATAATTTAATATGCATATAACTGTTCAAAATTTACTAACTATTCAAAGATCTATTAAATCTAAGTTGTTAGATTTAAAAGAAAAAAATAGAATACCGAAAATAATTGCAGTTTCAAAAACATTTAAAATAGATCATATTCTGCCATTAATTGATTATGGTCACTTGGATTATGGAGAAAACAAAGTTCAAGAAGCAGTAGAAAAATGGACTAGTATCAAAAAACAAAATAAAAAAATTAAATTGCACTTAATAGGAAAACTTCAAACTAATAAGGTCAAATATGCAGTCAAAATTTTCGATTACATACATTCTCTGGATAGCGAGAAATTAGCAAAAAAGATAGCTGAGGAACAAAATAAACAACATCTTAAACCTAAAATTTTTATTCAAATAAATCTTGGAGAAGAAAGTCAAAAATCTGGAATTTTAAAAGAAAATTTATCGGATTTTTATAATTTTTCAAAGGATTTAGGACTTAATATTATAGGAACTATGTGTATTCCTCCTTTTGAGAAAGATCCATCTAAATTCTTTTCAATAATGTCTGAGCTAAATCAAAAAAATAATTTATCTGAAATAAGCATGGGCATGTCCTCAGATTATTTAAAGGCAATTGAATTCAACTCCACTTATTTAAGAATAGGATCAAATATATTTGGTCAGAGAGGATAATTTAAGTTAGTATAATTTTAGTACTCTTATTGATTAGTTTTATTAGGATTAAAAAATCTTTCCTCTTAAGCGCAACACATCCTGAGGTTGGCTTTAATTTCTCGCTTAAATGTATAAAAATTGCGCTGCCTTTAGCTAATTTTCTTTTTTTTGTGTTATAGTTAATTGGTATTATAAAATCATACTTGTTATCTTTTCTAAATAATTTTTCAAAACTAATATTTTTGTTTTTTATATTTATTAATCGGTTGTAGTACTTTTTGCTTTTAACATCATCACACCAACCCATCTCTTTTTTAATTGGAATACATTTTAACTTTGTTAAGGGTTTATGGCATCGATCTTTTCTATATAGTAAACTACCTAAAGAAAATGCTCCAATTGGTGTTTTTTTATCGCCTTCCACCTTCATTTTAGCAGATCCTTTCTTGCCAATGGAGCAAGGGAAAATAAAATCATCAAAAATAAGTGTTCCTTTATTTTTTAAAATAATTGTCATATTCTTTACTATATATGAATAATCAAACTTTAGTAATTTATGATTTTAAAATTTTATACGAAATACTGAGTGAAATTGAAAGTCACTTAAATTTTAGTTTGATTAGTATAAACAAAATTACTGATCTTAATTTAAATACTAAAGATAATTATCTTATTATATCAGAAAAAAAAAAAAATATTGAGGATCAGATTATTATTAATGAATTCCCAATTGATATTAATAAATTTATAGAGTCAATAAATATTAAATTCCTAAAAAAAAAATATAATCAGCAATCAGATATTGATCTAGGTATTTATAAATTAAATTTAAATTCAAGAAAAATTTTCAATCAAGAAAAGAGTCTTAATTTGACTGAAAGAGAGGCAAATATTATAATTTTTTTATATAACTCGAATAAACCAGTAAAAATTAGTAAGTTACAAACAGAAGTATGGGGACATAATTTAAAATTAGAAACCCACACAGTTGAAACTCATATTTATAGGTTAAGAAAAAAAATTAGTAATGTGTTTGATGATAAAAATTTTATAAAAAGTTCAAAGACTGGTTATATAATTTAATGAAAAAAAAAAATCGTATAGCTAAAGATTTATTAACACCAAAGTATAAAATTCGTATAGTTAAACCCAAAAAAGGTAAGGGTAGCTTTAAAAGAAAAAAAAAATAAGCTTTAAAGTCTAGCTCCAATTTGTTGAATAACTTTAGATGACATTTCTGTTCCTTTGTCTAAACTTTCTTTCAGTGACAAATTATTCATATACCCATGTAAAAAACCTGAAGCAAAAAGATCCCCAGCACCTGTTAAATCAACAATTTGAAGATTTTTTTTGATACCACATTCAACAACTTCGTCACCACGAATTGCAACTGCACCTTTTTCACCCCTTGTTAAAACGATTATTTTGCCAAGAGATTTTGAAAAATTTATTACTTCATCAAAAGATTTTGCATTAATTAAAGACATTATTTCTTGCTCATTTGCAAAAGTTATATCTAATTTATTTTTAACTAATTCTAAAAAATGTGGCTTATGTCGATCAACACAAAACTGATCAGATAAAGACATGGCTACTTTATTTGCACTTTGAATTGCCTTTTCAAATGCTTTTTTGGGTTCACCCTCATCCCAAAGGTATCCCTCTAAAAGTATAATTTCACTTTGTTTAATAGCATCCGAACTGACATCATTTTCATTTATTTTTCCTGCAGTTCCTAAAAAAGTACACATCGTTCTTTCAGAGTCAGGTGTGACTAAAATTAAACATGTTCCGGTAGGCAGTTCTTCTTTTTTCTTTGAATAAAAATATTTTACATTCTCTTGTTTTAGGCCATCTTCATATTTTCCACCAAGGTCGTCATCATTTACTTTACCAATAAATCCAACTTCGTTACCTAACTGAGCTAAACCAACTATCGAGTTAGCAACTGATCCACCTGAAACAGTTTTTTCTATCTTAAGATTTGACAATAAATCTTTAAATTCTTTATCATCAAAAATTAATTTCATAGTACTTTTGGTTAAATTATTTATAGTGATAAAATCATCATCTACTTTACAAATTACGTCTACTATTGCGTTTCCAATTCCTAAAATTTTCATTGTTTATGCTTTCTTAGTTATTAGTGGTTTTTTTCTCTTAGGATAACAAGTGGTACAGATTTTACAAGATAAACCATAACACTCTCTTGCTTTACAGTATTCTCTTCCATAATAAATTATTTGAAGATGTAACTTATTCCAATACTTTTTTGGAAAAAGTCTTTTTAAATCTTTCTCTGTTTGAATAACATTTTTTCCATTTGTCAAACCCCATCTTTGAGCAAGTCTATGTATATGAGTATCTACTGGGAAAGCAGGGTATCCAAATCCTTGGGACATCACTACGCTAGCTGTTTTATGACCAACTCCTGGCAATTCTTCCAACTCTCCAAAGGTTTTTGGAACTTTTCCATTATACTTTTTAACTAAGGTTTTTGATAAATTATAAACACTTTTTGCTTTAATTCTAAAAATACCAATACTTCTAATTAGTCTCTCAATTTTTCTTCTTCCTAATTTTACAAAATGTTCTGGCTTATTATATTTTGGATATATATTTTTTGTAACATTGTTAACATTTACGTCCGTACATTGTGCAGATAAAAGAACAGAAACCAATAAAGTAAACATATTTCTGTGTTTGAGAGGTATTGGTGTTTTTGGATATATTTTATTTAATATTTTAAGAACAATTTTTGCTCTTTGTTCTTCGTTCATTTAAAATTTAAAACATCACGCATAGAATATAAACCAGGTTTCTTACTCATTAACCATTTTCCAGCTGTTAAAGCTCCTTCGCTATATAAAGCTCTATCAAATGCCTCATGATTTAGTGTAATAATTTCTTTACCGCTAGAAAACTTTACCTCGTGTTCACCTACCGTTTTACCTTTACGTATTGAGTTAAAATTAATTTTTTTTCCATAAGGAAAACTTTTTTTGTTTAGATACTTTTTTCCAATTAAATTGTAAAAATCCCTATTTTTACCTACAGCTATACCTTTACCCAGCATCAACGCTGTTCCAGATGGATGGTCTATTTTATGCTTATGATGTACCTCATACACTTTACTTAAAAAATTATTACCTAATGATTTAGAGGCAATTTCAGTTAAATACATCAATAGATTTATGCCTAAACTCATATTACCAGCTTTTAAAATAGGAATTTTTTTTGAAAATTTTTTAATTTGAAGTTCTTCCATTTTAGAGAAACCGGTTGTGCCAATAACCACTCTTTTTTTTAGCTTTGATGCTATTTTAAGAATTTCAAAAGTACATTTAGGAATTGTAAAATCGATTATTAAATCAACATTTTTAAAAGAATTTTCATGATTCAAACTAGGTTTTATCCCAGCAATTTTTTTTTCTATTAATCTGTTTTCTGTAAGTGTAGTTAATTTAAAATTTTTATCAGTTTTAGAAGATTTCACTAGTTGCTGGCCCATTCGTCCCATGCAACCAGATATCGCTAATTTTACTTTGCTCATTAATTTATTTTAATATATTTTTTAATTAATATACAACAATTATGGTTATTAAATACCTATTAAAATTTTTTCTGGTTTTATTTTTTTTTGTGTCTCACAATCATTCTAAAGCAGACTTTTTTAAAGATATTACATCTCAAATTGAAGATAATGACTTTAGACTTAGTTATGGTATTTCCGTTACAGATGTTAACCAAGACAGCAAATATGAATTTGTGGTTACTGGATTTGGATTTTCGAATTTAGCTATGACTTATCAAAATGGGAAAATAGTAAACATTAATAAAAATGAAATATTTGATGATGCTAAAAGAAAAACAATTGGTGTAGCTGCATGTGATATAGATCAAGATGGTTTTGAAGAAATTTATTTCTTAAACACTGACACTTATAGTGGAGAAAAAAAATATTCAGATAGATTGATTGATAATAATAGCGATAGCTTTGTAGATTTGTTTGAAAAAGATATCAATAAAAAGAACCTGAATTTAACCGCTGGAAGATCAGTTGTTTGTGTTGATAGAAATGGTGATGGAAAATATGGCATATATGTTGCGAATTATGGAGGACCTACTAGATTTTATGAACTCCGTTCTGGACAAATTCTAGATTTAGCAGAACAGATTAAAATCAACAAAATAACTGGAGGAAGAGCAGTGGTTGCAGGAAATATTTTGTCAGGAAAAATGGATATATTTGCTGCAAATGAGAGAGGTAAAAACTTTTTATATTACAACTCTGATGGATATTTTCAGGACATTGCCGAAGATTATAAAGTGGACGATCAATACGAAAATGGAAGAGGTACAACTTTAACTGATATACTTTATAGAGGAAGACTAGATATAGTTACATCTAATTGGAATGGTTATCATAGGGCCTTCGTTTTAGAAGACAACAAATTTAGAGATATTGCTACTCCAACCTACAATATTCCAACTAGAATTAGAACTGTAATATCAGCAGATTTTGATAATGATGGTTATGATGAGATATTCATGAATAACATTGGTGAGCCAAATAAACTATTCAAAATAAAAGAAAATGGGTTTTTTGAAGAAATCAATATTAAAAATGCTTATGAAGCAAATGGTCTTGGAACAGGTGCAGCTGTAGCAGATATAGATGATGATGGAATTTTAGAATTGTTAATTGCTCATGGTGAATCTGGAATGCAACCATTAACAATGTATAAAGCTGATATTAAAAAAGATTTCAATTATTTAAGGATAAAGCCATTAAATAAGTTTGGAGCTCCTGCTAGGGGAGCTACTGTTATATTAAAATCAAATTTGAGAAATCATGCTAAAACAATTGATGCTGGATCTGGTTATTTATGTCAAATGGAACCAGTGGCACATTATGGAATTAGAGATAGTGAAAAAAATATTTCTATTAAAATTATTTGGACGAATGGTTTTACTGAGACTTTAAATATTAATGAATTAAATAAAACAATAGAAGTTTACCAAAAATAATAGGACAATAAAACCCAATTAATTTTTTAGAATTAAAAGTATACTTGAACAAACAACATGAGTTTATTAAAAAAAATTAAAAACTTTATACTATTTAGTCTTTTAATAAGCTTTAGTATGTCTCAACCTACTCAAGCAACCCAATTTAATTATTATGCTGATCTAGCTGGTGATTGGTCAGAAATCTTTCCTGATCAAAATAGAAATGCAGCAGGTCCTAAATTTTTTAAACATATTTTAGGTAAAAAAATTACTTATCAGGACTTTTTAGAATACAACAAACTATATTGCGCTGTGTCTGGTTCATTGATAGATCCGAATAACAAGCCTGAATTTGTCTATCTTAATAGCGTTGAAAATGAGGAGAAAATATGTGGTTTTTATCATAGATGCTGTGTCCCATGCTCATGTGATTTGATGAAATATTCAAAAGTTAAAAAAATGAATTACACTTTTATAGATGGTGAAAAAGAATTTTTTGTTTTAACAATAAGTAATCCCTGTGGAAAAGATGACTTTCCAATGGAAGTTAATAAGAATTATTTTTGTAATGGTAAAAAACTTGATGACAAACAAGTATATGTTTTAGATGATAGGTTAGTCATTGGTTTGTTTCACAATGCATCAAAATGTAATGAACAAAGTATAGCAGCAATCGATAAACACGAGATAACTGGCCAATATTGTGCTTTTAGAAATACTGCACCTCTTGAGGAAGTAAAAGGGGGCATGGGAGATATCTTTATTAGGCTAGCAAAAGATAATTAAATTATTCCAATTCCTTCTTTATAGAAATAGGCACCTAATATTAAAATTGCTAAAATATAAACAACGCCAAAAATAATATATTTAATTTTTTTTTTCATTTAATTTTTCCAGAAATTTTTAGCTTTTTGAAAAAATCTTTTTATACTTGGATTTGATCTATCATTTTCAATTTTTCTAAATTTTTCAAGTAATTCTTTTTGTTCTTTATTTAATGATACTGGTACCTCAGTGTTAACTTGGACGTATAAATCTCCATAGTCTCCTCTTCTCATAAATGGCATTCCTTTGCCTTTCAATCTAAATTGTTTACCACTTTGTGTTCCGTCTGGAATTTTTATTTTTGCTTTACCTCCATCAATTGTAGGTATTTCGATCGTCGTTCCTAATGCTGCATCTGTAAATGATATAGGAAATTCAAAAAATAAATTTACTTCTGATCTCTTAAAAAGTTCGTGAGATTCAACATTGATAAATAAATAAAGATCACCATTACTTGCTCCTCTTGATCCAGCTTCTCCTTTTCCAGATAATCTAATCCTTGTTCCATCATCTACACCTTTAGGAATAGTTACAGAAAGTCTTTTACTAGCTTGCTTTTTGCCTTGTCCTCCACATCTAGAACATGGATCAGTAATTTGTTCACCAGAACCAGCACATTGAGGGCATGTTTGCTGAACAGTAAAAAACCCCTGACTTGATCGTACTTGTCCATGACCACCACACATTGAGCAGGAACTTGCACTATGACCAGGTTTTGATCCGGAACCGCTGCATGTATCACATCTTTCGGATGTTGAAAATTTAATATCTTGTTTTTTTCCGGTATAAGCTTCCTCTAAGCTTATTGAGAGATCATATCTCAAATCAGATCCTCTGTTATTAGATCTTCTTGATCTTCTTCCTCCTCCACCAAATCCTTCTCCAAAAAAATCTTCAAAAATATCTGAAAAGGAGCTTGAAAAGTCAAAGTTTCCGAATCCTCCTCTGCCACCACCGCCATTTTCAAAAGCTGCGTGTCCAAAATTATCATAATTCTGTTTCCTCTCTGAATTTGATAAAACGTGGTATGCCTCTGAGGCTTCTTTAAATTTTTCCTCAGCTCCTTTATCACCTTTATTTTTATCAGGATGATATTTTACTGCCTGTTTTCTATAAGCGGCTTTTATTTGCTCTGGACTAGCACTTTTTTCAACACCTAATACTTCGTAATAATCTCTTTTTGCCATAACTAGTTATAGACAAATGGTTGATATTTTAGGCGCTCTTTTCTTTATCGTCTTTTACTTCTTCAAAGTCTGCATCAACAACATTATCGTCTTTTTTCCCTTCATCTTTTGCATCTTTCGGTGCATCACCAGGTTTAGTACTTTGTTGTGATTTGTAAATAGCCTCTCCTAATTTCATCGAAGCTTGAACCAAATCTTGGGTTTTCTTTTTAATTTCCTCTACATCTGTTCCTTTTAATGCATTTCTTACATTAGCTGACGCATCCTCAATAGCTTTTTTATCTGCGTCGGAAACTTTACTACCGTGTTCTTTTAAATTCTTTTCAGTTGAATGAAGAAGGGTATCAGCTTGATTTCTTGCATCTACTGCTTCTCTTTTCTTTTTGTCAGCCTCTTTATTTGTTTCAGCATCCTTGACCATTTGATTTATCTCTTCGTCGCTTAGGCCACCTGATGCCTGAATTTGAATCTTTTGTTCTTTACCAGTTCCTTTGTCTTTAGCAGAGACATTTACAATTCCATTTGCGTCAATATCAAATGTAACTTCAATTTGAGGCATTCCTCTAGGAGCAGGTGCTATACCTACTAATTCAAAATTACCTAAAACTTTATTATCTGATGCCATATCTCTTTCACCCTGTAAAACTCGAATTGATACTGCGGGTTGGTTATCCTCTGCAGTTGAGAAAACCTGACTTTTTTTAGTTGGTATTGTTGTATTTTTTTCAATTAATTTAGTTGAAACTCCACCTAATGTCTCAATTCCAAGCGAAAGTGGCGTTACATCTAGCAATAGAACATCTTTTACATCTCCTTGTAAAACTCCTGCTTGAATAGCTGCACCCATTGCAACAACTTCATCAGGATTTACAGATTTGTTTGGTTCCTTACCAAAGAAATTTTTAACCTCTTCAATAACTTTTGGCATTCTAGTCATTCCACCAACAAGTATCACTTCATCTATTTCGCTTGCACTTAAACCAGCATCTTTAAGTGCAGTTTCACACGGTGGTATGGTTCTTGATATAAGGTCTTCAACAAGAGCTTCTAGTTTTGCTCTAGTCATTTTCATATTTATATGTTTTGGACCAGTTTTATCAGCTGTAATAAATGGTAAATTTATCTCAGTTTGAGCAGCAGATGACAATTCGATTTTTGCTTTCTCTGCAGCTTCTTTAAGTCTTTGTAATGCCAATTTATCAGATTTTAAGTCTATACCATTTTCTTTTTTGAATTCTGCAAGCAAATAGTCAACAATTGTATTATCAAAATCTTCTCCACCTAAAAAAGTGTCACCGTTTGTAGATTTAACTTCGAATACTCCATCTCCTAATTCAAGTATTGAAACATCAAATGTTCCTCCACCTAAATCATAAACAGCAATTTTATTATTTGTTTTTTTGTCTAATCCATAAGCGAGTGAAGCTGCAGTTGGTTCATTTATAATTCTTAAAACCTCTAGTCCCGCTATTTTACCTGCATCTTTGGTTGCTTGTCTTTGAGCATCGTTAAAATAAGCAGGTACTGTTATGACAGCTTGTTTCACTTCTTGTCCTAAATATTTTTCAGCAGTCTCTTTCATTTTTTGAAGCGTAAATGCGGAAATTTGTGATGGAGAATATTTATTACCTTTTGCTTCTATCCAAGCATCTCCTTTATCTGAATTAATAATTTTAAAAGGTGCTGTTTCAACATCTTTTTTTACAGACGGATCATCAAAATTTCTTCCAATTAATCTTTTAACAGCAAATATTGTGTTTTCAGGATTAGTTACTGCTTGTCTCTTTGCAGGTTGTCCAATTAATTTCTCATCATTTTCAGAAAATGCAACTACAGAAGGAGTTGTTCTTGCACCCTCAGCATTTTCTAATACTTTAGCCTGCGTACCCTCCATTACAGCTACACAAGAGTTTGTTGTTCCTAAATCTATTCCTATTACTTTACTCATAATTTTAATACCTTTCCGTCATATAAGTGCTAATTTTTAGACTACAACCGTCTAAAAAAATTAAATTTTGCCTGTTTTTATTGATTTTTTTCATCTTTATGATCTTTTTTCGGCTCTTGTTTTTTCTCTTCTTTTACGATTTTCTTTGAAACACCAACTAAAGATGGTCTCAATAATCTGTCTTTCATCATAAACCCTTTTTGTATTTCTTGTACGATTGTTCCAGGCTCTTTTGTATCATCTTCTATTTCCATCATTGCTTGATGAAGATTTGGATCAAGCTTTTCATTAATTGACCTTATAGGCTCAATATTATTTTTTTTAAATATTGAAAGCATGTCGTTGTTTATAATATCTAAATGTTCTACAATTTTTCTAAGTGCATCTGAGTCTTTTAATTTTTCATCACTCTCTAACGCAGCTTTTGATCTTTCAAGATTATCTAATAAATTTAATGCCTCTTTAGCAAAAGAATATCCCCCATACTCGTATGCGTCGTCTCTTTCTTTTTCAAACCTTCGTCTCTGATTTTCCATCTCTGCAAATGTTCTTGCTAACTTATCTTTCAAAGTTTCTAATTCCTCTTCCGGGGTTAATTTTTCGACTTCTTTGTTTTCAGACTCTGAATTTTTTTCTTCATTTTCTTGATCTACATTATTATTTTCTGTAGTTTGTGTATTTAGCTCCTCTTTTTCTAGAGCATTTTTATCTGTGTTATTTTTTAACTCATCTTTGTTCATGTTGTTTATATGGTAAGAAAAAGTATAATTTCTAGATGTCTAAAAAAAAAATTAAAGAGATATTTATTGGCTCAAATAACAAAGGAAAACTAAAGGAAATAGCGGATCTGCTACCCAAAAGTTTAAAAATTTATTCGAATTTAGACTTTAAAATACCTAGTCCAAAAGAAACTGGAGTCACATTTAAACAAAATTCTCTTTTAAAAGCAAAATATTTTTCACTTAAAACTAAAAAAATTTGTATGTCAGATGACTCTGGAATCGAGATCGATATTTTGGATAAAGCACCTGGGATATATTCAGCAGATTGGGCAGGAAATAAAAGAAATTTTAATTTTGCTATTAAAAAAGTTTACAGAGAAATATCTAAAAAAAATAAAAATTGGAAAAAAAAGAAATTAAGCGCTAGATTTATATGTGCGCTCACAATCTTTTGGCCGAATGGTAAATTTGTAAGTAAAATTGGTAAAATTGAGGGACGAATATCCAATTCAAAAAAAGGAAAAAATGGTTTTGGATATGATCCGATTTTTATTCCTAAAGGAAAAAGATTAACTTTTGGCGAGATGGAGCCCAACAAAAAATATAGAATAGATCATCGCTCTAATGCATTTAAAAAAATTAAAAAATTTTTTTAAAATTATTGTTCTCAACACTATAGAAGTTTAGTTGATGAGTAATAGTATTTTTGTCAATCTCGAAAACACCTATTTTTCCTTTAAATTTATTTTTTTTTAAAAAAATTTTTTTTGTAATTTGAAAATCATTTTTATAAATTAAAAAGTAGACTAAACCTACCAAATCATAACTTAAAAATGAAAGTTGATCTCCATCTAAACCATATGTATTTTTAAAATCACTCATGAATACTTCATAATTACTTTTGTTTATTGAAGGAAAATAAATTGGATGTAGAGAATTTTCTTTTAAAAGGCTTTGATCAAACCATTGATTTAAGGTTATATAAGTAACTCTTTTTGATGAGACATCAGTATAAAGAAGGGAAGTTGCAACACTTTTTAAATTTTCATCAAAATCAGCTATAATAACTGAGTCAAAATCTATATTTCCAAGTGTATCCTTTTTTTTTAAATTTTGTATTTTTTCATCCTTGTTCTTAAATGATAAACTCTCAAGCCTTTTTATCTCGTTTTTAAGATTGTTTTTTCTTATTTGATATTTTGTTAAATCCTCAATTTGTTTAGTAAGTTTAGTAGGCTCTCTATCGTAATAAAAAACTTTTTTATGTTTAATATTTGTTTTGTCAATTGCTTCCTCTATTTCTCTTTTAAACTCCGAGCGTGGGATTAAAAAAATACTTTCTAATAAATTATTTTTATCATTAAATTTTTTAATAGTTTGTAATTGTGATATAGCATTTACACCTGCACTTATTACGTTTTTTGGATTACCAATTAACTTGTTTGTAAAAGATATAAAAGTTATTTCTTTAAGATCATCAAGATATTTAGTGCTTTCATTAAATACAGGCCCAATTATTATCCTTACTCCATCTTTATATAATTCTTTAGATACTTTTAAAGCGTCAATCGGATTTGATTTTGTATCTTTGGGAATTATCTCGATCTTAGCATCATTTATTTTGTTTATTGCCATTCTTGTTGATTTTATAATTTTTTCACCAATCACAGAATTTTCACCAGTTAAGGGAATAATTAATCCAATCTTAATTTTTTCAGATGCAAAAATATTTTGGTAAAAAAGGCAGATACTTAATGGAAATAAAATAAGCAATTTAATTAAAGTTTTCATTTAAGTTTTAATAATATATTTAATTAACAAATTCTTATGAATTTAAATAATAATAAATTTAAACCTGGGCTATATTGTGTTGCTACACCTATAGGAAATATGGGTGATATTTCAATTAGAGCTATTAAAATCCTCCAAGAGTCTGATCTAATTTTATGTGAAGATACAAGAGTTACAAAAAAAATACTTCAGAAGTTTGCAATAAATACAAAACTCATTTCAAATCACAAGTTTAATGAAAATAAAAACTTAAAAAAAGTTTTGGAAATTCTTAAAAATAACAAAATAGTATCATTGGTTTCAGATGCTGGAACACCTGCAGTTTCTGATCCTGGAAGAATTTTAGTAAATGAGTGTGTCAAAAATGAAATCAATACTTTCCCAATTCCAGGCACATCTGCAGTAAGTGCAGCAATATCAATAAGTGGTTTTTCTGATAATTTTTATTTTTGTGGATTTCTTCCTGAAAAACAAAATCAAGTTAAAAAATTATTTAAAAATTTGTCATTGCTTGACAGTTCTATTGTTTTTTTTATTTCTCCAAATAAGCTCATTAAAAGAATAGATGACATAAAAGAATTTTTTTTTGACAGAAATATTATAATTTGTAGGGAAATTACAAAATTTCATGAAGAGTATATTAGAACTTCAGTTAAAGAATTATCAAATGTTAACTTTTCAAGAAAAGGTGAGATAACAGTTGTTATTTCTGAAGCAAAAAAAGAAATATTAAGTTTTAAAGAGCTCCAAGAATCTGATAAAAAAAAAATTAACGAATTAATTAAAAAAATGTCTATTAAAGATATTATTAAAAAAATTTCAAAAAATAGAGAAATTTCTAAAAAACTTATTTATAATTATTGTCTTGAAATTAGGAATGAAAATTAAAAAAACTTTTTTATTATTAATTTTTGTTATCATTTCAGGATGTGTTGGTTATTCATCGACAGGAGTTCTAGGAACTGGTGTTTCAGTTGCATTAGATCCAAGGAGCTTTGGTACTCAAATTGACGACTCATTAATGCAACAAAATCTTAGGGCCAAATTGATATCAGCTGACAAAAGTTATATTATTTCTGTAAAAACAAAAATTCTTGATGGAAGAATATTTCTTACAGGAAAAGTTAATTCTGTTGAGGATAAACTTAAAATTACAAAATTAGCATGGGAAATTAAAGGTGCCAGGTCAGTAAATAATGATTTACGAATCAAAGAAAAGTTTGATTTTAAAAGATCAGCAAAAGATTTACTAATTACTTCACAACTTAGAGCAGCGATAATAGGTAATAAAAAAATTAAGTCTGTAAACTACAATATAGATACTTATAAGAAGAAAATTTATATTTATGGTATAGCTCAAAACAAAATGGAGAGAGAAGAAGTATCAAAAGAGGCTAAACAAATTCTTGATGTTGAGGATGTAATTACCAGTATATTTTTAGTTGATGATCTTAGAGTGGTCAAAAAATAAATTAATATTAATAAGTCTTTTTATATTTTATCACACCAGCTGAATAAGCTGCAACAGATGCTAAATCTAATATTTCAGAAGTAGATGATCTCAACGGTGCAATTTCTATTGGTTGAGCAAGACCTATTAATAATGGGCCAATTATTTTAGCACCACCTAATGCTTTCATAATCTTGTTAGAGATAGCGGCACTATGTTGACCAGGCATTATTAAAATATTAGCATTACCCACTATTTCCGAAAATGGATACAAATCAGAGTATTCATCATTAAGAGCAACATCAGGTTGCATGTCACCATCAAATTTAAAATCTACTTTTTTTTCTTTTAAAATTTCTACTGCATCTCTTATATGTTTTGTTCTACTTGTTATTGGTTGCCCAAACGTTGAATGAGATAAAAAAGCTACCCTCGGATCAAATCCAAATAATCTTACAACTCTTGCAGAAGAAATTGCTATATCAGCTAATTCTTCCGACGAAGGGTATTCATTTACTGATGTATCACCAATAAAAACAGTTTTACCTTTACTAACTACCATATTTAATCCAAACATTATTTCTCCTTTTCTAGGAGGAATTACTTTTTTAATTTTTTCAAGTGATTGAGAATATCTTCTAGTATTACCTGTTACCATTGCATCGGCATCACCACATTCAACCATACATGATGACCAAATAACCCTGTCATTTCTAATCATTCTATCGCAATCCCTTTCAAGTAAGCCTTGGTCTCTTTGCATTTTTTTAAATAAAAATTTTACATATTTTTCTCTCAATTTTTTGTCTGTAGAGTTAACAATTTTAATGTCCAGGTTTTCTCTATAACCAATTTCCTTTAACCTTTGTTTAACAACATTCTCTTTTGCAACAATTATTGGAGTGCCTAGTCCACCATTTTTAAATGCAATCGCAGCCTTAAGCGTATTTTCATCCTCTCCATCAGCAAATACTACAGTTTTTGGATTTTTTTTAACTTTAGAATTTATACCTTGTAGTATTGTTACTGATGGATCTAATCTCTGTTTCAATTGCTCAGAGTATAAATTAAAATTTTCAATATTTTTTCTAGCAACTCCACTTTTAATTGCTGCTTTTGCTACTGCAACAGGAATTACGCTTATTAGTCTTGGATCAAATGTGGATGGAATAATATAATCTTTACCATACTTAGGCCTGTCCCCTCCCATTGCCGCCGCTACCTCATCTGGAACTCTTTCTCTAGCCAGCTTAGCAATTGCATTAGCTGCAGAAATCTTCATTTCCTCATTTATTGTTTTTGCCCTTACATCAAGCGCCCCTCTAAATATATATGGAAAACCAATTAAATTATTAACTTGGTTTGCATAATCCGATCTACCAGTTGCTATAATTGCATCTTTCCTAATTTTGTAAGCTTCCTCTGGTAAAATTTCTGGGTCAGGGTTAGCACATGCAAATATAATTGGGTTTTTTGCCATTCTCTTAATCATTTCTTTTTTAAGTATGCCTGCTGATGATAGTCCTAAAAAAACATCTGCATTTTCTAAAGCGTCATATAAATTTTTATCTTTTGTTTTTTTTGCGTATTTTAACTTCCACTTATTTAATCCTTTTCTATCAAAACTAATTACCCCCTTGCTATCTATCATTGTTAAATTATTTTTTTTTACACCTAATTTCAAAAATAAATCTGAGCATGCCATAGCGGATGCGCCTGCACCGTTTACAACAACCTTAATTTTAGAAATTTTTTTTTTAGTGATATGTATTGAATTAATTAATGCTGCTGATGTAATAATTGCTGTTCCATGTTGGTCATCATGAAATACTGGTATATCAAGTATTTTTTTAAGATTTTCCTCTATTATAAAACATTCTGGAGCAGCAATGTCTTCAAGATTAATACCACCAAAACTTACAGCAAAGTTTTTAATACTATTAATTATTTCTATGGGATCTTTACTATCAATTTCTAAATCAATAGCATCAATGTCCGCAAATCTTTTAAATAAAACAGCCTTTCCTTCCATTACAGGTTTTGAAGCGATTGCACCTAAATTTCCTAGTCCTAATACTGCAGACCCATTACTTATCACTGCAACTAAATTGCCTTTAGTTGTATAATCATATGCTCTCTCAGAGTTTTTATAAATTTCTTTAACTGGTGCTGCTACCCCAGGAGAATATGCTAAAGCAAGGTCTCTTTTTGATATCATTGGTTTTGATGAATTTATCTCAATCTTGCCAGATTTATTTGAAATATGAAATTCAAGAGCTTCTTTATCCGAATAATGTTCAATTTTGTTTTTTTTCATTTTGTAAATAAATATACTATAAAGACAAATTTAGGACTAATATGATTTATGAACCTCATTAAGTCAACAAGCACATTTAGTCTATTTGTTTTACTAAGTAGAGTTCTCGGTTATGTAAGAGATTTCTTCATAGCAATTTACCTTGGATCAGGCTCAATGGCAGACACGTTTTTTGTAGCTTTTAGAATCCCAAATACTTTTAGAAGATTATTTTCAGAAGGCACTTTTAATGCGGCTTTTGTTCCTTCTTATTCTTCTGAACTTATTAGAGGTAAAAAAAAGGCAAATATATTTGCAAATACAATTTTTAATTTATTATTACTAGGATTATTTTTTACAATCCTAATAATTGAAATATTCATGCCAGCATTTATTAAAATAATTGCACCTGGATTTTCAAATGATCTAGAAAAATTAAATATTGCAATTGATTTAACTAGAATTACTTTTCCATTTTTATTTTTTATAAGTCTTGCATCCTTTTTTTCAGCAATATTAAACTCACATAATAAATTTGCTGCAGCTGCAGCTGCACCAATAATTCTTAATGTATTATTGATAATTTGTTTATTATACATTGAAAATATAGATGATAATTTGGTGTATTATCTATCCTACTCAGTAACTCTTGCTGGTCTTCTTCAATTTATTTTTTTGCTTCTATTTGTTAAAAAGTATTTTGTAGTAAATATCAATTTTAATTTTAAAATTAATAAAAAAGTTAAAATTTTTTTTAGTAAACTTTTACCAAGTATTTTTTCATCAGGGGTCACTCAAATAAATATCTTAGTTGGAACTATTATTGCATCATTTCAAGCAAGTGCTGTTTCATATTTATATTATGCAGATAGAATTTATCAGATAAATCTAGCAATAGCTGGAATTGCTATTGGTACTGTAATACTACCAAACTTAAGTCGACATATAAAAAAAAATAACTCTGCAAAAACGATAGAATTACAAAATAAAGCTTTAGAATTGAGTTTGTTTTTAAGTTTACCAGCATCATTTGCTCTAATGGTTGGTTCAGAACAAATAACATCAGCATTATTTGGCTATGGCTCATTTGATCAGTTGAGTGTTAGAAATTCTGCAAAAGCTTTATTCTACTTTTCTTTAGGACTACCAGCATTTTCTTTGATTAAAATATTTTCAACTTTTTTATTTGCGAGAAATGACACTAAAACACCATTTAAGTATTCCTTAATTTCTGTAATTTTAAATATCTTAATAAGTTTAATTTTTTTTTCAAAGATAGGCTTTATTATAATACCAATAGCAACAACAATCTCATCATGGTTTAATGGGATCATTTTGTTGACTTTTGTAATTAATAAAAATTATTTTAAATTTAGTCCTGATTTTTTAATTAAAATAATAAAAATTATCTTCGCAAATATAGTTGCAATTTCAATTTTTTATTTTTTAATAAATTTTCAAACAACTTTGTTAGAATATACAAATAATTTTAAATTTATTTTTATTATTTTAATTGTTTTATTAACATTTATTTCATACGTTGGAGTTTCAATTATTATAAAAGCCTTTAAAATTTCCGATATTAATTTAAAGTATTAAAAAATGTCCAAAAAAATATTTTCTGGTGTCCAGCCCACAGGTAATCTTCATTTAGGTAACTATCTAGGAGCTATTAAAAATTTTGTTGATTTAAATAATGATAACCGAAATGAATGTATTTTTTGTGTTGTAGATTTACATGCAATAACCGTTAGGCAAGACAAAGATCAATTAAAAAATAATATTCGTGAGACAACTGCAACATTTTTAGCTAGCGGTATTAATCCAAATAAAAGTATTATTTTTAATCAATCTAAAGTTCATGCACATTCAGAGGGCTCATGGATGTTAAGTTGTATAGCACCAATGGGTTGGTTGAATAGAATGACTCAATTTAAAGAAAAGGCAGGAAAAGATAAAGAAAAGGCTTCCGTAGGTTTATATATTTATCCTATATTAATGGCTAGTGATATATTACTTTATGATGCTACTCATGTACCAGTTGGAGAAGATCAGAAACAACATTTAGAATTAACAAGAGATATAGCTCAAAAATTTAATAAAGATTATGACTGTGATGATTTTTTAAAAGTTCCAGAGCCTTTAATTAAAAAAAATTTTTCAAGAATAATGAGTTTAAAAGATGGTCTAAAAAAAATGAGTAAATCAGATCCATCAGATCTTAGTAGGATTAATCTAACTGATTCAAAAGACGAAATTATAAATAAAATTAAAAAAGCAAAAACAGATTCTTTTCCAATTCCAAATGAAGAAAGTAAATTAAAGGATAGACCAGAAGCTAAAAATTTGCTTGGAATTTACTCTAGTATTTCAAATCAAAGTTTAAATAAAACTTTAGATGAATTTGGGGAAAAAAACTTTTCTGAACTGAAAAGAGATTTAGCTGAAATTTTATCAAATAAAATTTCTCCGATCTCTGATGAGATAAAAAAATTGACTAACGATCAAGGGTATTTAGATGAGGTACTAAAACAAGGTGCAAATAAAGCTGAGGAGATTGCAGGTAAAAAGATAAAAGAAATGAAGAAAATAATAGGTTTTTAAAATTCTTTAAATCTTAGAATTAATTGCTATATAAATAATATGTTTATTCAAACACAAGAAACTCCAAACCCAAATTCTCTAAAATTTTTACCAGGCAAAAGAGTATCAAATGATGGGCCTTACGAATTCTTAAATGAAAACCAAACTCAAATCCCAATATTAAAAAGTATTCTATCAATAAATGGTGTTACAGGAATATTTTTGAGTGAGGATTTTTTATCGATCAATAAAACTCAAGATGAAAAATGGGAAAATATAAAACATATAGTTATTTCATATTTGAATGAATACTATGATGAAGGCAATGAATTTATCATAAATAAAAACACAGAGTTAAATGATCATAAAGAGTTTAGTGAAATTGAAAATAAAATAATTAAAATACTAGAAACTAAAATTAGACCAGCTGTAGCTAAAGATGGAGGAGATATATCATTTAAGGAATTTAAAGATGGAAAAGTAACAGTTATGTTAAAGGGTAGCTGTTCAGGGTGCCCATCTTCAACCTTAACTTTAAAAAAAGGAGTGCAAAACCTTCTTTGTCATTATATTCCTGAAGTTAAAGAAGTTTTAGCTGTATAATATTGTTTTTATAAATTATATGAATTCAAGAAAAACATGAAAAAAAAAAAAGAAGATAATAGTAATCTTAATTTTTTTAAAACTTTATTAACAAGTCTTGTTATAATACTTACATTCTCAGTTTTACCAAACTTGCTCAGTCATATAAAAAATAATTTAAAATCAAAAGAAGTTATTTTAAATTCCTCAAAACAAAGTTTTAATGAAATATTAGATAAACAAAATAAAGAAAATAAGATAATTAATGACTCAATTAAAAACAGGTATACATGGAATATTTTTGAGGATATTGATGTTTTTGGAAAGAACGAAGATGACGAGGACCCTCAAAGATTAAGTGCATCAACAATAGAGGAATTATTTAAAGATAATGGATACAATCTAGAAACTGTTAAAAAAACTAAACTAGTCAATTCAGGTAACCAGTTAACAAAATTACCTAAAGAGTTAAAAAATATTGAAAGTCCAAAGAAAAGAAAAGAACTATTTATAAAAATTGTATTACCATTAATTATTGAGGAAAATCTTAAAATTAGATTTGACCGTAAAAAACTTTTTAAAATTTTAAATAAAAATAATACTACGCAACGCGATAAAGCTTGGCTTGAACTAAAGTTTAAACAATATGGAGTAAAAAATAAGGATTTTACTAAACTTAAAGTAAGAATGGATGAAATTCCAGTCTCATTAGCAATCGCTCAAGCTGCTAAAGAAACCGGATGGGGAAGTTCAAGATTTGCACAAGAAGGTAATGCATTATTTGGTCAATGGACCTGGTCAGGTGAAGGTATTAAACCCCTGGATGTAGAAAAAAATAAAAAACATAAGGTAGCCAAATTCAAAATTTTGAAAGCATCAGTAAGAGCTTATCAAAGAAACCTAAATACACATCCTAGTTATAAAGAATTTAGAATAGAACGAGCAATTCAAAGAGATAATGATGAAAAATTAGATAGTTTGAAATTAGTTAATTTTTTGGAAAAATATGCGGAAACAGGAAAAGAATACACAGAAGTTCTTAAAATTATTATTAATCAAAATTCTTTGACTGATTTTGATGATGTAGATATCTTGCCAACAAGTTTAAAAATGAAAAATTTAATTTAGAGTAAACTGAGTTCCAAGCCATCTCCACCCATTTTTATCTTGCATTGAACAATTAATTCTACCTCTTCTAGGTAAGAATTTTTTAGTAAAAATAACTTCAATTTTATTTTTTTTAAAGTTTAGTTTAGATTTTTTCCACTCTCCACCTTCATTTGAAAAGCAATTTATCTTATTGATACCAGGTTGATCATTAAAAAATTCTATTATTAGTTTTGGGGGATTGTTAGTTTGTAATAAAAATTTTTCTTCTGGAATTATATTTTTGTG
The DNA here is from genome assembly GCA_902547535.1 of uncultured Pelagibacteraceae bacterium. Lineage (GTDB taxonomy): Bacteria > Pseudomonadota > Alphaproteobacteria > Pelagibacterales > Pelagibacteraceae > Pelagibacter. The sequence continues at coordinate 108,557 of CACCOB010000003.1, forward strand.
TTGAATTGGTAAAAGATTTATCAAGAATTTAAATCTTTCTAGATCCCCATACTTTTCATTTATTGGAAATCGAGGTAATTCATATTTGTCTTTATTTAAATCTATTACTCCTGAGTGTTGACCAAAAGCATAGTCAAAATTTTTAGAAATATATTTTTTTTGCTCTAAGCTATACTCACCAAATGGGTACGAAAAAAACTTAGGATTATAACCAAGATTTTTTTCAAATATTTTAATCGATTTATGAATATCTTTTTCAAATTTTTCAAATTTGTATTTAACCAAGTACGAATGTGAATGTGAGTGATTTCCTATAAATACAAAATCTTCGTTTGATATTTCTCTAATTTCTTCCCAACTCATATAACCATTTTTACCTACAGCCTCTGTTGAGACAAATAAAATGAAGGGAATTTTATTTTTTTTTAGAATTGGCCAAGCATTATGATAAAAAGAAGAAAATGCGTCATCAATAGTAAGTAAAATTTTTTTTTCTTCACTTACTTTGTTAAATTCTAATTTAAAGTTTTTTGGATTTAAAAAAGAAAAATTATTTTCCTTGATAATATTTAAATGTTTTTGAAATACATCAATCTTAATATTTGTTGAAGGATATTTATTTTCTTCAAATCTATGGTACATTAAAGCCAGAATTCCCTTTTCATTAGGTTCATATTTTTTGTTTACAGTACCTGCATAAGCATTTAAAAAAAATAGGTAAAAAATGATAAATTTAATTATTGATGCGGCTAATGAAAAAATTGTTTTTGTTATCATTGCTGATAAACAATCATATACCAGCAAACATATAAACAGTAGAGAAAACTTTGATAATTTTACGAACCTGCTTATGGAATTTTTGAATATAAAAAAAATTAAAATAAGAGATATTAAAAGAATATTTGTCAATTTAGGACCTGGCAAATTTACAAGCCTTAGAATTTCTCTATCAATAGCTAAAGCTATGTGTTTAGTAAATACTGCTGTTTTAATTGGATTTAAATCGCATGATCTAATAAATAAAAATTACAAAAATGTGATAAAAATAGATAAAAATAAAAGTTTGATAAAACCCTTATATTCAAGTTAGAATAAATTATGCCTGAAACTATTGAACAAATTTGCCAAAAAAAAGGTGTTAAACTCACTGATCAAAGAAAAATAATTGCTAAAGTTTTATCTGAGTCAAAAGAAGTTTATGGTGAGTCTGATCATCCAGATGTTGATGAATTGTATCAAAGAGTCTCTAAGCTGGATCCAAAAATAAGTATTGCTACAGTATATAGAACAGTAAAGCTTTTTGAAGAATCTGGCATACTGACAAAACATGATTTTAAAGGTGGAAAAGCGAGATATGAAACATTAGTTGAAAGTCATCATGATCATCTTATTGATATTAAATCAGGAGAAATTATTGAGTTTGTTGATGAAGAAATAGAGAAACTACAAAAAAAAGTTGCAGAAAAGTATGGATATAATCTAGTAGATCATAAACTAGAGCTTTACGGAGTCAAAAAAACTAAATGATAAGAATTTCAGAATTTTTTTTAAAAGTTTTAATATGTCGAACAGAAAAATCTTCATAAAAACTTTTGGTTGTCAAATGAATGAGTATGATTCTAATCGAATTTATGACTCTGTCAGTAAATTAGGTTTTACAAAGACTACTAACCAATCAAATGCAGACTGTTATATTTTAAATACATGTCATATACGTGATAAAGCCAAAGAAAAAGTTTACCACGAAATTGGTAGAGTAAAAAAATTATATAGAGACAAAACAAAACCAATAATGGTCGTTGCAGGTTGCGTTGCACAAGCTGAAAATGAAGAAATGGTTAAAAGAGAACCATACATAGATATTATACTAGGACCACAATCTTATCATAAAGTTAATGACTTACTAAAAAAACATATTGTAGATTTAAAACAAGAAGAAACAGAATTTGATACTATTGCAAAGTTTGGATATTTTGATCAAATAAAAAATAGTGATAACAAAATATCAGCCTTTTTAACTATACAAGAAGGATGTGATAAGTTTTGTAATTTTTGTGTAGTGCCTTTTACTAGGGGACCTGAATATTCTAGACCATTTAAGAAAATTATAGCAGAAGCTGAGCAACTTATTAAAAACGGTGCAAAAGAGATTACATTGCTTGGTCAAAATGTTAATGCTTATTCATATACGGAAAATTCTAAAGAATTCAGAATTTCTAATTTAATAAACCATTTAGAACAATTTTCAGAATTAAAAAGAATAAGATATACCACCTCACACCCAAGAGACATGACAGACGATTTAATTGATTGTTATTCAATTAGTCATAAATTAATGCCTTTTGTTCATTTACCTATTCAAAGTGGTTCAAATAAAATGTTAGAGCTAATGAATAGAAAACATACTGTTGATGATTACTTAAAGGTATATGAAAGGCTAAAAAAAATTAATGAAGAGATAGAATTTTCAAGTGATTTTATTATTGGTTATCCTGGAGAAACTCAAAAGGATTTTGAAGATACATTTAATCTGATAAAAAAAATAAAATTTATTAATTCTTTTTCCTTTATTTTTAGTCCAAGACCAGGCACAAAAGCATCTAGATTAGAGATGATTGATAAAAATTTAGCTAAAGAAAGACTTACCTTAATTCAAGAAAAATTATTTAACAACCAAAAAGAAAAAAATAAATCATTAGAAAATACCATAGTTGACGTACTGGTTGAAAATAAGATGAAAAAACAAAATAAATTATTTGGAAGAAATAAATATATTTCACCTGTTATTTTTGATGGAGATGAAAATCATATTGGTCATGTTGTAAAAGTAAAAGTTCAAAACAGTAATCAGAATACTTTATTTGGTTCACTATTTAAAAAGATGAAAGCTGCTTGAATTGAATAAATTAAAAAAAAAAAATATCATTTCAGAATTAAAATATGTATATTCTGAAAATAATACTTTAAGTATAATTTTTCAAAATAATGACTTGTTACTTGGTGTAGCAGGTGAGTTTAATAATAATTTAAGGGAATTAGAGAAAATCACTGAAACTAGCCTATATTCTAGAGGCAATTCTATTCTTGTAAAAAGTGATCCAGAAAAGAATAATTTAGTTAAAAATGCTATACAATTTTTAACTGAACAATTTTTAAATAATGGAACAATTGAAAAAAAAGATATAATTTCCTCAATAAATAAATTTATGATTAATGAAAAAAATAATTCTGAAAAAAAAATAGAGTACATTATTAAAACACCAAAAAAATCTGTAATTCCAAGATCAGAAAGACAAAAAGATTATGTAAGAGCTTTAAAAGAGTCGGATATAATTATTTCAGCTGGTCCAGCTGGAACTGGCAAAACTTTTTTAGCAGTTGCCGTTGCATTAACCATGCTATTAGACAAAAAAATAGAGAAAATTATTCTTTCTAGACCTGCTGTTGAGGCAGGAGAAAGACTTGGATTTTTGCCTGGTGATATGAGAGAGAAGGTAGATCCATATCTTAGACCATTGTATGACTCCTTGTACGATCTGTTAGATTTCGAGAAGATACAAAAAAAAATTGAAGTAGGTGATATAGAAATAGCGCCTCTAGCGTTTATGAGAGGTAGAACTTTAAAAAATTCTTTTGCAATTCTTGATGAGGCACAAAACGCAACAGATACTCAGATTAAAATGTTTTTGACCAGAATTGGAGAGAACTCCAAGATAGTAATTAATGGTGACCCTTCCCAAATAGATTTACCTAACAAATCAATTTCAGGGCTACGTAGATCAAAAAAATTATTAGGTCATATAAAAGAAATATCCGTGGTTGATTTTGACCATAATGATGTAGTTAGACATCCACTTGTTTCTAAAATAGTGAAGGCGTATTCCAATCAAAGCTCAGAGGGATGATAAAAGCCAACGTAATATCTGGCTACTCTAATTGGAAAAAATTTATAAAAAGGCCTAATGATTATCTTAATAAGAAGCTCAAAATATTATCTAAAGCACCTTCGTTTAAAAAAAAAAATCATGAATTCTCGTTACTTTTAACTAATGATGAGCAAATGAAATATCTAAATCTTAAATTTAGAAAAAAAAATAAGACTACTGATGTTTTGTCATTTCCAATAAAAATTAAAGAGAGAAAAAGATTATACATAGGAGATATAGCAATCAGTTATGAAATTATTAAAAAGCGATCAAAAAAAACTAATTTCTTTTTAGAATTTGATAAAATGTGGATACATGGATATCTTCATTTAATTGGCTTTGATCATAAGAAATTAAATGATTTTAAAAAAATGTTTAGAAAAGAAAAATTAATATTAAAATATTTTCACAAAATAATTTGACTTTTTTAAACAAAAATAAAATTTTATTATACCTTATTCCATTTTCATTGGGTCTAATTTCATCTTTTAGCCTTCCTCCATATAATTTGTTTTATTTAAATTTTTTTTCATATCCAGTTCTTTTATGGGTTTTGTTATTTTATTCAAAAAATAAAATTATATCATTTAATCTTGGATGGATGTTTGGCTTTGGTTACTTTATTTCAAATTTATACTGGATAACTAATGCACTTACTTTTGAAGAAATTTTTAAACCTTTGATACCATTTGCTTTAGTTTTAATTCCATTATTTTTAGGATTGTTTTATGGTTTTTCAACTTTAGTTTTTTCATTTTTAAATCCTCAAAAAAATCTTTTATCAATTTTGATTTTAGCCACTATTTTGTCTATATTTGAATATATTAGAGGTTACTTATTTGGTGGTTTTCCTTGGAATTTAATTGCTTTTAGCTTTGTAAATTACCTAGAATTTATTCAAATACTTTCGATAACTGGGACATATACTTTTAATTCACTAGTTATTTTATTATTTTTATTTCCAATCGTTTTATTTTTTAATTACAAAATAAAAATAAAAATAAGTATATTTATTTTTTCTTTATTAGCTCTTTCAACAAATTATTTTTGGGGCAACTCAAACTTGAAAGAGTTTGAATTGACAAAAAAAAAAGATTTAGGTTTTAATATTAAGATAATTTCTCCTAAAATTGACATTAATAGATATTTTCAAAATGAAAATACCAGTGAATTTATTCTTGAGTTGATAAATGTTTCTAAGCCAAATCCATCAAGCGAAACAATATTCATTTTACCTGAAGGTATTCTCTCAAGTATATATTTTGAGGATCTTAATAAATTTAAAGCTCTTTTTTTAAACAATTTTTCAAAAAAACATAAGATTATTTTAGGTATGAATATAAATGAAAATCAAAAGATCTATAATTCTCTTTTAGTGGTTAATAATGAGCTTAATATTTTGCAAAAATACTATAAAAATAAATTGGTACCATTTGGAGAGTTCTTGCCATTTGAAAATATATTAAGTAATTTAGGATTTAAAAAAATCACTCAAGGTTACCAATCTTTCGCTGCAGATAATCGAAGAGATCTAATAAGCTTAAATAATTTCAATTTCGTCCCACTTATTTGTTATGAAATTATTTATTCTGGTCAAATAAATAGCAGTGAAAAAAATTATGATTTTATATTAAATATCTCCGAGGACGGTTGGTTTGGAAATTCTATTGGTCCATACCAGCATTTCTCTCACTCAATTTTTAGATCGATAGAGGAAGGCAAGCCAGTCATCCGCTCATCAAATAATGGTATTTCAGGCTTTATTAATTCAAAAGGACAAGTAATTGACAAAATTTTAACAACCGATAAGGGATTTATTGAGATTCAATCTTTCAAAAAGTCTAATAACACAATCTTTGGCTCTCATGGTAATAAGATCTTCTTTTATTTTCTATTTATTTATATTAGTTTAATTTTTTTTTTTAAAATACGGGGGAATTAATGAAGAAAAATTTTTTATTTACTAGTGAGTCAGTGTCAGAAGGACACCCTGACAAGGTTTGTGACAGAATTTCAGATATGGTTGTGGATAGTTATTTAGCTTCCGAACCCCAAGCAAGAGTTGCTTGTGAAACTTTAACAACAACAAATAAAGTTGTATTAGCAGGAGAAGTAAGAGGTCCAGAACTTAAAGAAGATGAATTAATTTCGAAGGTAAGAGATTGCATTAAAGATATAGGTTATGACCAAGATGGCTTTTCCTGGAAAGATCAAACTAAAATTGAAACTCATTTACACTCACAATCAGCAGATATTGCAATGGGAGTAGACTCATCAGGAAATAAAGACGAAGGTGCTGGAGACCAGGGAATTATGTTTGGTTATGCTTGTAACGAAACTGATGTTTTGATGCCAGCCCCAATTCATTATTCACATAAAATCTTAAGATTGATGGCTGAAGACAGAAAATCAGGAAAGTTAAATGGAATAGAGCCAGATTCAAAAAGTCAAATTACCATAGAGTATAAAGATGGCATACCTGCTGCTGTAACATCAGTAGTTATTTCCACTCAACATTCCAAAGATGTTGGTTTGGCAGAAGTTAAAAACCTTTGTATGCCTTACATAGAAAGATCAATACCTAAAAATTTATTAGGAAGTCTTGATGAAAAAGAGATTTATATTAATCCAACTGGAAACTTTGTAATTGGTGGACCTGATGGTGATAGTGGATTGACTGGTAGAAAAATAATAGTTGATACATATGGTGGAGCGGCACCTCATGGCGGAGGTGCATTTTCTGGTAAAGACCCAACGAAAGTAGATAGATCAGCTGCTTACGCATCAAGATATTTAGCAAAAAATGTTGTTGCGTCAAAAATTGCTGATAAATGTTTAATTCAGTTAGCTTATGCAATTGGAGTATCTAAACCCTTGTCAATTTATGTGGACTTGTTTGATAATGATGACGAAAAGAATCTGCATGTAGAAAAACTTATTAAAGATAATTTTGATCTTAGCCCTAGAGGAATAAGAGAAATGTTAGGTTTAAACAAACCTATTTATGAAAAAACAGCAGCTTATGGTCACTTTGGAAGAATTCCTGAAAGCGATGGCTCATTTTCATGGGAAAAAACTGATAAATCTGGAGTTTTTAGTAAGTAAATATTGTTGATAAACAATAAAAAATAACTATATTTCAAGCTCATTGTTGAAATTTCAAAATGGGCTTAGGCCCATTTTTTTTTGGCACTAAAAACTATGTTAAATAGAAGAGCAGATAAACTTGAATTATTAAGAATTGCTGAGGCTGTTGCCTTAGAAAAATCTATAGATAAAGAACTAATCATTGTTTCAATGGAAACTGGTATTGCAAAGGCAGCTAAGTCAAAGTTTGGATCAGATAATGAAATCAAAGTAGAGATAAATAGAGATAATGGCGATATAGGGATATTTAGAAAGTTGTTGATTGTAGAAAATCCTGAGAATTCAAATGTAGAAATTACTTTAAATGATGCAATTAAGCTTGATGAGGCTAATAAGGATAAACAAATTGGAGATGAAGTTCTTCAGCCCTTGCCGTCATTTGATTTTGGACGGATCGCTGCACAGACAGCAAAACAGGTTATAAGTTTTAATGTAAGAGAGGCCGAGAGAGAAAGACAATATAACGACTTTATTGATAAAAAAGATACAATTTTAAGTGGAATAGTTAAAAGATTAGAATTTGGAAATGTAATTGTAGATCTTGGACGAACAGAAGCCATAATTCAAAAAAATGAAATGATACCAAGGGAAAATATTAAAGCAGGAGACAGAGTCAAAGCGTATTGTTTAGATGTAAGAAGAGAGCCAAGAGGTCAACAAATATTTTTATCAAGGGCTCATCCAAAATTTATGGATAAATTGTTTGTTCAAGAAGTGCCTGAAATTTATGATGGATTAATAGAAATTAAGTCTTCCTCAAGAGATCCTGGAAGTAGAGCAAAAATCTGCGTTAAGGCCATTGACACTTCATTAGACCCAGTCGGTGCATGTGTTGGTATGAGGGGTAGTAGAGTTCAAGCCGTTGTAAATGAACTTCAAGGGGAAAAAATTGATATAGTAAATTGGTCAGATGATCCAGCGATTGTTGTTTCTAACGCATTATCTCCCGCAGAAGTACAAAGAGTTAACGTTGATACTGAAGCAAAAAAACTTGATGTTATACTAACAGAAGAAAATTTAAGTAAAGCAATCGGTAGAAGAGGTCAAAATGTTAGACTTGCTACAAAATTATTAAATTATGAAATTAACATAATGACAGAGCAAGAGGACTCAGAAAGAAGACAATTAGAGTTTAAAGAAAAAACAGATAATATTGTAAAAAATTTAGAGTTAGACGAGACTTTAGGACAACTTTTAGTAGCCGAGGGCTTTTCTTCAATTGATGACATAAAAGATAGCACCTCAGATGCATTAATAAAGATAGAAGGTATTGAGGAAGAAACAGCAAAAGAGCTAATTGAAAGAGCGAAAGAATTTTATGAAAAAGATCAAGAGGAGATTTCAAAAAGAATAAAAGATCTAGGATTAGAAAATGATTTAATAAATCACGAAGGTCTTACTGCAGGTATGCTAGTTACCTTGGGAGAACAAAAAATTTTAACTTTGACAGATTTAGCAGATTTAGCATCTGATGAACTTACTGGTACTTATGATATTGTTAAGGGCGAAAGAGTAAAAATCAAGGGTTATTTGGAAGATTTTGCTTTATCAAAGTTAGAAGCAGATAACCTAGTTATGTCTGCAAGAGATAAAGTTTATAAAGATTGAAAGATGGAAAATGGAAAAAAAAAAATTAAAGTTGTCAATAACAGGAAGTTCGAAAAAAACTTTTAGTAGTATAGAACAAGCAAAATCAAAATCAAAAAATACTGTTGTAATAGAAAAAAAAACTTCAAAGTTTGCAGGAAAGCCTCAGTTCTTAAGACAAAATAGTAATAATTTTAAACCTACCAACAATACTTCTAAAAATCTAAGTAATTTTAATCGTCCTTCAACACCACCTTCCTCAAATTTTGAAAAAAGAAAGTTGGCTGAACAAAGAGCCACAAGAAGACTTAAAGGTGAAACTCCACAAAAAGAAAATAAAGTTAATAAGATAGTTGGAAAAAGAAGAGAGTTAAAATTAACTATTTCAAGAGCATTAAGTGAAGATCATTCAGAGGCAAAGGCAAGAAGCTTGGCATCTTTGAAAAGAGCAAAACAAAAAGAAAATAGAAGTTTAAATCATGATGAAAATAAAGATAGTTTTGCTCAAGTTAAAAGAGACGTAAATCTTCCAGAAGTAATTACAATCAAAGAGCTAGCAAATAGAATGGCAGAACAATCTAGTAGTATTATCAAACACTTACTTGGTATGGGGGTAACAGTAACAATAAACAATACAATTGATACTGATACTGCAGAATATCTAGTAAAAGAATTTGGTCATAATCCTATACGTGAGACAAAGGCTGAAGAAATAATTGAGAAAATAAAAGAGGTTAAATCGGAAAATTTAAAAAATCGACCTCCGATCGTTACTGTAATGGGGCATGTTGATCATGGCAAAACTTCAGTTCTAGACGTATTAAGAAAAGCAAATGTAGTTTCAGGAGAGTTTGGTGGTATTACACAACATATTGGAGCTTATCAGATTAATTATCAAAATAATAAAATCACATTTATTGATACTCCAGGACACGCAGCATTTACAGAGATGAGAGCTAGAGGGTCTAAGCTAACAGATATTGTAATTTTAGTTGTCGCAGCAGATGATGGTGTAAAACCACAAACTATAGAGTCCATTAAACATGCTAAGGCAGCAAAAGTACCAATAGTTGTTGCTATAAATAAATGCGATTTACCTGAGGCTGACCCACAAAAAATAAAAAATCAGCTCCTGGAATATGAGTTAATTGCCGAAGATCTATCAGGGGATACTTTAATGGTAGAAATCTCAACAAAAACTAAGAATAATTTAGATAAGTTAGTTGAATCAATTTTGTTGCAAGCAGAATTATTAGATTTAAAAACAGATTTTGAAACAAACGCCAAAGGCATTGTTTTAGAGTCGAAAATAGATATTGGAAGAGGTCCAGTTGCAAATGTTGTTGTAACAACAGGTACTCTTAAAAAGGGAGATCATTTTGTTAGCGGATTAAGGTGGGGAAAAGTAAGAGCAATAATAAATGATCAAGGTAAAAATATTGATGTTGCTGAACCAGCTACTCCAATTGAAATTATTGGAATCAATGGTGCGGCTAAATCTGGGGATGATTTTATTGTTTTATCTAACGAAAAAGAGGCTAAATCTCTTTGTGAAGCAAGAGTTGAAGAGTCAAAAGATGACAAAATACCCATTAATTTTGTTACTCAAGACTCTGCTTTTCAGAACTCAATATCAGAAGAATTAAATATAATTATTAAATCTGATGTTCATGGATCGTCCGAGGCAATCAAAAGTGCTATAGACCAAATTAAACACGATGAGGTAAAACCAAAAATACTTCTTTCAGATATAGGAATGGTAACAGAAACGGATGTGACTTTGGCAAAAGCTTCAAATGCCGTAATAATAGCTTTTAATGTTAAGCCAAGTAAAGAAGCTAAGAAAAGAGCTGAGCAAGAAAAAATTTCAATTTCATCTTTCAACATAATTTATGAGGTTCTGGACTTTATAAAAGGAAAGATGGGAGGTCTTTTGTCACCTGATATAGAAGAAAAAATTATCGGAAGTGCAGAAATACTTGAAATTTTTAAAGTTTCTAAAGTTGGAAAAGTAGCTGGATCAAAAGTAATCGAGGGAGAAATAACTCAAAATTCTAGTGCCAGAGTAATTAGAGATGGGACTATAATATTTAGTGGAAAAATTGGTTCAATATTCAGAGAAAAAGACCAAACTAAACAGGTTTCAGCAGGTTTGGAATGTGGAATAACCATAAAAGATTTCGCTGATTATCAAAAAAAAGATATTATAGAAGTCTATAATTCAAAAGTAACTGAAAGAACAATTTAAATGAAACATTTAGGAAAACCAATTACGCAAAGACAACTGAGAGTTGGTGAAATGATTAAGCAGGCATTAGGAACACTTTTTATAAGAGATGAAGCAAAAATTCCAGATTTATCAACTAGAGAAATCACAGTTACAGAAGTAAGAATGTCGCCAGATCTAAAAACTGCAAAAATATTTGTAATGCCTTTAGGAGGAAAAAATAGTGATGAAATAATTGAAAAATTAAAAATATCCGCATTTGTGATTAGAAAAGTATTATCAAAAAAAATTATAATGAAATTTTTACCAAAACTTTTTTTTGTAAAGGATAACTCTTTTGATTATGCTGAAAAAATAGAAAATTTAATTAAACAAACAACTAAATAAGGAAAAAAATGAAAGAAAAAGTAAAAGAACTTCAAACTCATGAGAAAGATACAGGGTCTTCTGAAGTTCAAATAGCTCAATTAACAGGAAAAATAGAGAGTTTATCAAAACATATGAAACAATTCAAAAAGGATAAACATTCTTCTGTTGGTCTTTTGAGAGCAGTAAATAGAAGAAAAAAATTATTAGACTACTTAAAGAAAAATAATATGGAGTCTTATAAAGCAGTATTAACAAAATTAAATTTAAGGAAGTAAATGTTCAAAGTAGCAAAGAAAGAAATAGAAGTAAGTGGAAAAAAAATAAGTTTAGAGACAGGAAAAATAGCAAGACAAGCAGATGGAGCGATTATAGCTCAATGTGGTGAGACTGTTGTTTTAGCAACAGTGGTTGGTGCAAAAAAAGTTAATCCAGACATGGATTACTTTCCTTTGTCAGTAAATTATCAAGAAAAGTATTATGCAGCTGGTAAAATTCCAGGTGGTTATTTTAAAAGAGAGGCAAGGCCTACAGAAAGTGAAACTTTAATATCAAGATTAATTGATAGACCTATCAGACCTTTGTTTCCTGATGAATTTAAAAATGAAGTTCAGCTGTTACCGACTGTAATATCTTATGATAAAGAGAACGAGCCTGATATTTTATCAATAATTGCCTCTTCAGCTGCATTAGCTATATCAGGTATGCCTTTTATGGGTCCTGTAGGAGCTTCTAGAGTTGGCTTTATTGAGGGAAAGTACGTACTTAACCCATCTAAAAAAGAATTAGAAAATTCAAAGTTAGATTTAGTGGTTGCAGGAACTAAAGATGCAGTATTAATGGTTGAGTCAGAAGCAAATGGTTTAACAGAGGAAGAAATGTTAAATGCTGTAAAATTCGGACATGAGGGTTTCGTTCCTGTCATAGAAATGATTGAAGATCTTGCTAAAGAATGTAGAAAACCTGAATGGACTGTCGAGAAGAAAGATCTTTCAGAGATAAAAAAGAAATTAGAGGAAGAATTTACCGAAGATTTGAAAAAAGCATTTTCTACTAGAGATAAACAAGATAGATCAAATCAAATTTCAGAAATAACCGAAAAAGCAAAAAAACTTTATGAGGAAAATGAAGATTATACAGATCTAGATGTGAATTCTCAACTTAAGAGTTTAGAAAAATCTATTGTAAGAACTGATATCTTAAAAAACAAAAATCGTATTGATGGACGAGGCCTAGCAGATGTAAGACCAATCATGTGTGAGGTGGGCATATTGCCTAGAGTTCATGGTTCTGCTTTATTTACAAGGGGTGAAACTCAAGCAATTGTTACAACTACTTTAGGTACATCAGATGATGAACAAAGAATTGAAAGTTTAGATGGGCTTCAAAAAGAAAGATTCATGCTTCATTATAATTTTCCACCATTTTCAGTAGGTGAAACTGGTAGAATTGGAACAGGCAGAAGAGAGATTGGTCATGGTAAGTTAGCATGGAGAGCAATTAACTCATCACTTCCATCAAAAGAAAGTTTCCCATATACGTTTAGAATTGTATCAGAAATAACTGAGTCAAATGGGTCATCCTCAATGGCAACTGTTTGTGGAACTTCACTTGCTCTTATGGATGCAGGAGTTCCTGTTAAAGAACCTGTAGCTGGAATTGCAATGGGTTTAATTAAAGAGGGTGATGATTTTACAGTCTTATCAGATATTCTTGGCGATGAAGACCATTTAGGTGATATGGATTTCAAAGTTGCTGGCACTAAGGATGGTATCACATCCTTACAAATGGATATTAAGATTACTGGAATTACATTTGAGATCATGGAGCAGGCTTTAAATCAAGCTAAAGATGGTAGAATTCATATCTTAGGTGAAATGAATAAAGCTCTTTCTAAATCAAGAGATAATGTTGGTAAACACACACCAAAAATGGAAAAAATCACAGTTGATAAAAAAGACATCGCAGCAGTAATTGGTAAAGGTGGTGCAACAATAAGAGAAATAGTTGAAAAATCTGGAGCAAAAGTTGATGTTAACGATGAGGGTGAAGTAACAGTAGCAGCACCAGATGAAGAGTCTAGAAATAAAGCAATGCAAATGATTAAGGATATAACTGCAAAAGCTGAATTAAATAAGATTTATAACGGTAAAGTTATGAAAATTATGGAATTTGGTGCTTTTGTAAATTTCTTAGGAAAACAAGATGGACTAGTTCATATTTCAGAACTTGCAGACAAAAGAGTTGCCAAAGTAACAGATGTTGTCAAGGAAGGTGACGAAGTAAAAGTAAAAGTTATTGGATTTGATAGAGGAAAAGTTAAATTATCTATAAAGCAGGCCGCTATTTAGATAAATGTCCAACCCATTTATTTTAATTGCAAGAATACGCGTTAAAGAGGGTAAGGTTGAAGAGTATCTCAGGATAGCAAAAGAAGCTGATGAGGCTGTTAATGCATCAGAGCCAGACATGCTTATTCATACTTTCGATCAAGATCCAACTGATCCTTTAGAATTTACTTGGAGTGAAGTTTATCGAAATAGTGAAGCTATGCTGCATCATCTTAATAATGCCCCAGTCCAAGCTTATGTTGAAAAGCACAACAAAATTGCGGATAGATTCGAAATAGAGGTCTATGGAAATATTACGGAAGAGACTATCAAGGCAATAAAAGATACAAATATCCCTTTCAAGCATTTTAAGACCACTAATGTTGGTTATATTAGAAAAATATAATTACTAACTTTCTGGGATAAAAAGCAAGCAAAGACCATTGCTACAATATCTTTTTCCACCATCTGGACCATCATTGAATACATGGCCGTGATGAGCGCCACAATTTGCACAGCTATATTCAGTCCTCTTCATGCCAAAAGAATAATCAGTTTTTGTTACAAACGCGCCTGGTATTGCCTCAGTGAATGATGGCCACCCAGTTCCACTATCAAATTTTGCAGTGGACTCAAATAGTTTCACACCACAATTAGCACAATGATAAGATCCTTTTCTTTTCTCATAATTTAATTCACTAGTACCTGCACGTTCAGTACCCTCTTCAAACATTATTATTTTTTGCTCATTTGTAAGATCAGGATTAATTATATTGTATTCACTCTCATCTTTCTTTAATTTTTTTTTAAAACCAACTATGTTATTTGCTAAAGATGTTAACGGATAAAATATGAAACTTAATATAGAAGCCCCAGTAATTTTCAAAAACTTTCTTCTCACAACAATTATTTATTAGTTATTTATTTTTTTTCCCAAGCTTATTTATCAAGAATAAAGCTATTGCAGTCAATAGGGCAAAAACTTCTAGTGCATGACCAGAACCCTCTAGAATTAATTGAACAAAAATAAATATTATACAAACTACAAACCAAACTAAAATTAACATAATGATAAAATTTTAAGATATATTTTTTGGATCTGGCATACCTACTTTATTGTAACCAGCATCAACATAGTGAATTTCACCTGTAACACCACCTGCCATATCGCTTAAAAGATATAATGCTGAGTTTCCAACATCGATATTATCTACATTCCTTTTTAAAAAAGAGTGATCAGCATTCCATTTATATAAAAATTTTGCATCTCCAATGGCTGAAGCAGCCAATGTCTTTATTGGCCCTGCACTTATTGCATTCACCCGTATTCCTTTAGCTCCTAAATCTCTAGCTAAGTACTTAACACTAGATTCTAATGCTGCCTTACAAACACCCATTACATTGTAATTAGGGATTGCTTTATTAGCCTCATAGCTAAGTGTAATCATGCTACCACCATTTTTCATGACTTTTGAAGCTTCTTTTGCAACTTCAGTAAATGAAAAGCACGAAATCAGCATACTTCTTAAAAAATTTTCTCTTGTAGTATTTAGATATTCTCCTGAAAGTTCAGATTTATCAGAAAAAGCAATTGCGTGAACTACAAAGTCTATCTCGCCCCATTGAGACTTAACATCCTCAAATAATTTTATTACATCTTCTTTTTTTTCAACATCGCAGCTAAAAGTAACATTAGAACTTAGTTTTTCTGCAAGAGGAACCACTCTTTTTTTAAGAGCATCACCTAAATATGTAAAAGCTAATTCAGCACCTGCCTCTGAAAGTTTCTGAGATATACCCCATGCAATAGATCTTTCATTAGCAACACCCATTATCAGTCCTTTTTTACCTTTCATTAAAGACATAAGTTAGACTTTCTCAAATACTAGAGTTGCATTTGTTCCACCAAAACCAAAACTATTAGACATTACAGTATTTAATGTTGCTTCTGTTTCTGTTTTAGCGACTATTGGAAATTTTTTAGCCTCTTCATCCATTTCGCTTATGTTAGCTGACCCGGTAATGAAGTTATTTTTCATCATAATTAAACAATATATTGCTTCATGTACTGATGCAGCTCCTAACGGATGACCTGATAAAGATTTAGTTGAGCTAATCTTTGGAATTTCATTTCCAAAAGCTTCTTTAACAGCATTCAATTCAGTAATATCTCCAACTGGAGTAGAAGTTCCATGAGTATTTATATAATCTACTTTATTTTTTGAAGTTGCCATTGCCATTTGCATACATCTTACTGCACCTTCACCAGAAGGCGCTACCATATCATATCCATCTGAAGTTGCTCCATAACCTGTTAATTCTGCGTATATTTTAGCTCCTCGAGCTTTAGCGTGTTCATATTCCTCAAGAACTAAAACCCCTGCACCTCCAGCAATTACAAAGCCATCTCTAGTTTTGTCATAAGCCCTTGAAGCTTTTTCAGGAGTATCGTTATACTTAGAAGATAACGCAGTCATTGCATCAAACATGGCAGTCATTGCCCAGTGTATCTCTTCACTACCACCTGCAAAAACAATATCTTGTTTACCCATTTGAATAAGTTCCATAGAATTTCCAATACAGTGTCCACTTGTTGCGCAGGCTGAACTCATTGTATAGTTTGTCCCTTTAATTTTAAAAGGAACAGCAAGTGTTGCTGAGGCGGTACTCGCCATGGTTCTTGGTACAATAAAAGGTCCCATCAATTTTGGAGTTTTAGCTCTAGTTTTATCAGCCGCTAAAATAACATTTTCAATTGAAGGTCCACCTGAACCCATTACAATTCCTGTTTTGAAATTACTTACTTCACTTTCTTCTAAGCCAGAGTCTTCAATCGCCTCTTTCATTGCAATATAATTGTAAGCGGATCCTGAACCCATAAATCTAATTGTTTTTCTATCTATATGATCCTCAAGTTTGATGTTAGGCTTTCCATGAATATGACTTTTAAGATTGTGTTCTTTATATTCTTCAGAAAAAGAAATTCCTGATTTAGTATTTAATAAAGATTGATGAACTTCTTCCTGATTATTCCCAAGACATGAAACAATTCCCAGACCTGTAATTACTACTCTTTTCATTATTTAAATAATCCTACTTTTAGACCATCAGCTGAGTAAATCTTTTTATCATCTGCCAGAAGAATTCCATTTGCTAAGCCAACAGTTGTTTCACCTTTAATTAATATTCTTTTTATATCAATTATATATGTTGCCATTTTGACATTCTTTAAAACCTCTCCAGTAAATTTCACTGTGCTTACCCCTAAAGCTCTTCCTCTTCCTGGGTTTCCAAGCCAACCTAAGTAAAATCCAACTAACTGCCACATTGCATCCAGACCTAAACATCCTGGCATAACTGGATCTTCTTTAAAGTGACAATCAAAAAACCATAAATCATCTTTAATATCAAGTTCAGCTTTCATCAATCCTTTGCCAAAAGCACCCTTATTTTCATCAATTTCAGTAATTCTGTCAAACATAAGCATTGGAGGAGATGGTAATTTTGCATTACCAGGGCCAAAAAGCTCACCATTTGCACAACCTATTAAATCGTCATAATTAAAGGAATTTTTTTTCATAAATTTGTAATCTTATTACTTGATTTACCAACATTATAATATAGATATTCTTTAGAATAATTATAATTAGTAATGGCTTACGCTGAGCAATATATAGATAAACTGAGAAAATCAGGACTTCGACCTACAAAACAAAGAATAAAAATTTGTAAGGTATTATTTAATACTGATAAAACCTTTCATTTTACAATTAAAGAATTGGTTAAAATCATTGAAAATCAAGCAAATATCAAGGTATCTTTGGCAACAGTTTACAATACTGTTCATGCATTTATCAAGAAGGGCTACTTAAAAGAGATTCCACTAAATGCTTCACAAAGTTATTACGATACAAATGTAACTCATCACCACCATTTCTTTGACGAAGAAGAAAATAGATTAATTGATATTCATCAAGATGATGTTGATGAAGTTAATATTAAAAAAACAATCCCAGGAAAAAAAATAAAATCAGTAGAAGTTATCGCTAAAATTGTGAGTGATAATCAATCTCAAAAATAAATTAATAATATCAATAGTTTAAATAATACATTATATTTATTCTAAACTGTTGACATATATTTTATAACGACTATATAAACTTTATTTTAGAATCATTATTAAAAGTAGGAGTAAATATGTCATTAAAAGGTAGTAAAACAGAGGAAAACTTAAAAGAAGCATTTGCTGGTGAAAGCCAGGCAAATCGAAGATATCTTTATTTTGCTCAAAAAGCTGATGTTGAAGGTTTTAACGATGTGGCAGCTGTATTCAGATCAACTGCAGAAGGTGAAACCGGACACGCACATGGTCACTTAGAATATCTTGAAGAAGTTGGTGATCCAGCAACTGGTAAGCCAATCGGTGAAACAAAAGCAAATCTTGAGTCTGCGATTCAAGGTGAAACACATGAGTACACAGATATGTACCCAGGAATGGCTAAAACAGCCAGAGATGAAGGTTTTGATGAAATAGCTGACTGGTTTGAGACTTTAGCAAAAGCTGAAAAATCTCATGCCGGAAAGTTTCAAAAAACTTTAGAAAGTATTTCTTAAACAAAATTTGTGGACGAACCCCTCTCGTCCACAAACACTACAATTAATTTATATGAGCAGAGAAGGTAGTACACAAGCACCTACAAGACATCCATTAAAATTTAGAGACCCAGATTTTATAAACCCTGAGAAAATTGATCAGGAGATGAGAAGAGTCTTTGATATATGCCATGGATGCAGAAGATGTTTTAATTTGTGTGATAGCTTTCCAAAGCTGTTTGATTTTATAGACGAAACAGAAGGTGGTGAAGTATCAGATCTTTCAAGTGATAAGTTTAAACCAGTTGTTGATGCTTGTACTCTATGCGATATGTGTTTCATGACTAAATGTCCTTATGTACCACCTCATGAATTTGATTTAGATTTCCCTCATTTAATGTTGAGATATAGGACAGCTCAAAGAAAAAATGGTGATATATCAAAAACTGTGAATCAATTAACTAAGATCGATAGAAATTCAAAAATAGGAATATTTTTTAACTTTTTAATAAATTGGATTACTGATGTAAAAAATAAATTTGCTAGAAAAGTTTTAGAATTTTTTACTGGTATAGATAAAAGAGTAATTTTACCAAGGTACAACAAAGAAACATTTTCAAAGTATTTTGATAAATTCAAAAAAAATATTTTAAAAAAAAATAACGAGAGAAAAGTAGTAATTTACTCAACATGTTTTGTTAATTTCAATAAGAAAAAAACTGGCGAGGCTGCTTTAAAAGTCTTACATCACAATAATGTAGAGGTAGAACATTCTTATGCGGGTTGTTGTGGTATGCCTTACCTAGAGCAAGCGGATTTAGATCAAGTTACAAAACAAGCGCAACTAGTTTCAAGAGAACTAAATAAATATATTGAAAAAGGCTTCAAAGTCGTAACTTTAACAGCTAGTTGTGGGCTAATGTTGAAGTTTGAATGGCCTTTGTTAATGCCAAATGATGGAATAATCAAAAAACTTTCTCAAAATACTCTTGATATTGATGAATATGTTATGGATATTGCCAACAAAGAGGGTTTGGTTGATGGCTTAAAAGAAATTGACGGTGGAGTAACTGTTCATAATGCTTGTCATGCAAGAGCTCAAAATATGGGCAATAAAGCAAGAGACATGCTTAAACTCATCCCAAATATTAAATTAGATGTTGTTGAAAGATGTGCAGGGCATGGCGGAACCTTTGGAATAATGAAAGGAACTCATGACATTGCAAACAAGGTGGGCAAAACTACCGCAAGCACTGTTAAACGAAAAAATAATAAATATATGGCTTCTGACTGTCCATTGGCTGGAAAACATATTAAGCAGTTAGCTGAAGACACAAATATAGTAAGTGATGAAGCTGTGCATCCAATTGAAATAGTCTCAAAAAGTTATGGATTATAGAATGTCAAAAGTACAAAAAATAATTACGAAAGAAGATCTTTTGCCTTTAGATGCTTATACAAAAGTTAGAAGGCAAATGAGAAAAGAATTAGTTGAATTTAAAAAGAATAGAAGGATTCTCTTAGGACCCTATGCAACATTTTATTTTGAGTGTTATGAAACAATGATAGCCCAAGTTCAGGAAATGCTTTACATTGAAAAAGGCGGTGATGAGCAAGTTGCCGATGAATTAGCTGCATATAATCCTCTTATACCTAATGGTAAAGAACTCGTTGCAACTTTAATGTTTGAGATCGATAATCCAGTGATAAGAACAGAGTTTCTTGGAAAATTAGGCGGAGTAGAAAAAAATATTTTTATAAAAATTAATGATGAAAAAATATATGCTGTCCCAGAGATGGATGTAGATCGAACTTCAGATGATGGAAAGGCTTCATCTGTACAATTTATACATTTCAATTTTTCAGATGATCAGGTTAACAAGTTTAAAGATCAGAATAATATCATCGAAGTTGGTATTGATCATAAGGAATATTCACATACAACTAAATTTTCAGAGGATAATATTAAAGCTCTTTCAGCAGACTTTAATTAATTGTACCCCAAATATTATTATCTTTTATAATCCAACCCGAATAGTCACCAGTTTTAATGTTACACCATTTTTCCTCACATTTTATGATTTTTAGTAGACGTCCTTGATCTAATTTTGCGAGTGGTTTTGAGTATTTTGTTGAGTTTTTAAAAAGTATCTTTTCATTTGTAGTGATTAATGAGCCAGAAGGTCTTAGTTGAGAAATATGGATCCAACCACTATTTCTTTTATGATCAATTATTCTTCTAAAATTTTCTTTTTTGTCAATTACCTTCACAGGTAAATTAATTTTTCTATAAATATATTTAACAGGATGATCCAGGCTTGGACCATATCTTACATTTACTTTTTTATTTTTTAACATGAGAAAATAATTATTTTCTTGAGCCGTCGATGAAATTGGTAAAAGAAAAAGAAATAAAAGTACTAAATATTTTCGCATATACATCCTTTTCTTTTTTTAAATAACACTTTTCTAAATTTAAGATTTAATAAATCTATAATTAAAATATGTGAACTCAAATCTTTCCCAACAATTAAAATTGATTTCAAAACTTCATTTGCTTGTAGGCTACCAGTAATAACTGCTGTTGGTCCTAATATACCGTCAGTTTCACAATCTAAAACTCCCTCTGATGGTTCCCCTTGATAAAAACATTTTAAACATGGACTTTTTTTTAAACTAAAATCAAATGTAAAAATATGCCCCTCAAACTTACTTATTGCTCCAATAATAAGTTTTTTCTTATATTTTATTGAGAATTTATTTAAAAGAAATTTTGCTTTAAAATTGTCTGTACCATCAACAATTACATCATATTGTTTAAGGATTTTCCCTAAATTATTATCTTCTGCTTTAACTCTATACGTTCTTACTTTTACCTTTTTATTTATTTTATTAATTTTTTTTTTTAAAATATTAATTTTATATTTTCTAACATCATCAGAAGTGAACATAACTTGTCGATGTAAATTTGATATACTCACTTTATCATGATCCATCAAACCAATTTCACCAATACCTGCTCTACAGAGTAAATCAATAACAGGTGTTCCTAAGCCGCCACACCCAACAACTAGAACTTTAGCATTTTGGATTTTCTTTTGACCCAAAATACCAACTTTTTTTAAAATAATCTGTCTTGAATATCGCTCGAGGTCTTTGTTGCTAAACATTTACTATTTACCAGTAGATCCAAATCCTCCAGACCCTCTAATTGTCTCTGGTAATTCTTTTGTTTCTTCAATTTCTACTTTTAAAATTGGCATTAAAACCATTTGAGCAACTCTATCTTCATCATTTACAATGAATTCATCTTTACCATGGTTAAATAAAATAATTTTTAGCTCCCCTCTATAATCACTGTCAATTGTGCCTGGTGTATTTAGCACGCTAATACTTGATTTTGCAGCAAGGCCTGATCTTGGTCTAATTTGAACCTCTGTATCTTCTGGAATTGCAATTGCAATACCTGTTGGTACCATTTTCGACTCATTTGGCTTGATTATAATTGGTTCATCTAGACATGCCATCAAATCCATACCTGAGGATCCAACAGTTTTATAACTTGGAAGTTTTGCTTTTTGGTTAAGTCTCTTAAATAAAACTTTTACCATTACTTAATTAAGCTCAGAGATAACTCTATCCACTATCTCAGATGCTATTAAAGATTTTTTCTTTTTTAATAATTTTTCACTTTTTTTATTTTTATAAAATATAGAAACTTCATTATCATCAGAGTCAAAACCTATTGTTTTATCAGAAATATCATTTGCAATAATCCAATCACAATTTTTTTGGTCTAATTTTATCTTTGAATTTAACTCAAGATTTTGTGACTCAGCTGCAAATCCAATTGTAATTTTTGGTCTTAGTGAATTATGATTTGATATGTTTGATAAAATATCAATATTTTTTTCTAACTTAAGATTTAAATTTTCACTTTTTTTAATTTTTTCACTATTAATCTCTTTAACTTTAAAATCAGCTACCGCTGCATTAAAAATAGCTACATCAGTTGGTAGGTTTTTAAGAGTTTCCCCAAACATTTCTTCTGCAGTTTTAACAGAAATAAATTTTACCCCTTCAACTGGATCCAAATTTGTTTCACCAGAAATAAGTGTTGTCTCAAAACCATTATCTCTTAACGACTTTGCTATTTCATAACCTTGTTTTCCACTTGATTTATTTGTTATAAATCTTACTGGATCTATAAATTCTTTAGTAGGTCCAGCTGTGACTAATGCCTTAAATTTTTTATTTTTTTCAATATTCTTAAAATAATTTTCTATAGTCCTTAATATATATGAAGGTTCTGACATTTTTCCTTTACCATACTCTCCACAAGCCATATCTCCAATTTCAGGTCCAATTATCTTATAACCATAGCTTTTTAATTTTGATAAATTATCTTGGGTTGATTTGTGTTCCCACATTCTTACATTCATAGCAGGCACTAAAAATACTTTTTTATCTGATGCTAAAACAACTGTACTAGCTAGATCGTCAGTTAAACCATAACTTAATTTAGAGATTGTATTTGCTGTGGCAGGTACAATTAAAATTAAATCTGCCCATCTTGAAAGTGAAATATGATCCATTTCGGCTTCATTTTCTGCACTGAATATGTCTTCATATACTTTTTCTTGGGAAAGAGATGAAATAGACAGAGGTGTTACAAAGTTTTTACCACTTTTTGTTAGAATTGTTTTAATACTTACATCTCTTTTTTTTAAACATCTGATCACTTCTAAGCTTTTGTAAGCAGATATTCCACCACATATGATTAGAAGTATTTTTTTATTTTTCATGAGAAGAATTAAAATACCAATAGAGTTAAAATTACAAGAGATAATAAGCCAATAATAGATTGGTTTCTAAATGACTTCATTTCCTCTTTTTTAGTATTTAATTCATTATACGAGTTTGAATTCTGAGGTATTTGACCACTTGCAAGGTAATTAAGCGCTTGATTTGCTTTATCCATTACCTCAGGTAAATTTGGAAGTCGTTTTAATACTTCCACAGAGTCTTTTAATGTCTCATTTATTGAATTTATAGGATCTTTAGTTTCTTTTAACCATTTTTCTAGAACAGGCTTTGATGTCTCCCATATATTTGTTTCTGGATTTAATCTTCTTGCAACTCCTTCAACTACTACCATTGTTTTTTGTAACATAAGTAACTGAGGTTGGGTTTGCATATTAAATTTTTCCGTAACATCAAAAAGTTGTTTTAGTAACTTACCGCCAGAAATATTTTTTATAGAGTGACCAAAAATTGGCTCACCAATAGATCTTAGTGCCTGAGCAAGATCATTTACAGGCACATTGTTTGGAACTAATCCTGCTGCAAGATGTACCTCTGCAACTTTTTTATAATCTCTTTGAATAAAACCAAACAAAATCTCAGCTAAAAATCTTTTACTAACATTATCTAGCCTTCCCATAATACCAAAATCTATGGGAACAATTTGACCACTCTCATTCACAAAAATATTTCCTTGGTGCATATCTGCATGAAAAAAGCCATCTCTCACAGCATGTCTTAAGAAATGTTGTATTATATCAGTGGCAATTCTTTTTGTATCAATTGATCTTTTCTCTAACTCTTCTGTCTCTCTAATAGATACACCATCAATCCAATCAAGCGTCATTATATTTTCACTTGTATAATCCCAATAGATCTTAGGGACCTCAAAACCCACGTCATTTTTGGTATTTTCTGCATATTCGTTAGCAGCAGCTGCTTCAAATCTTAAATCCATCTCAAGGCTGGTAATTTCTTTTAATAAAAAAACTACTTCAACAAGCTTTAATCTTTTAGTTTTTTTAATTAATGACTCAATTATAAAAGCAAAGAGCATTAAAGCATCTACTTCCTCATTGAAAATTTTTTTAATATCAGGTCTCAATATTTTTATAGCTACATCTTTAATAACTCCATTATCATCAATTTGAGCTTTGTGTACTTGAGCGATAGATGCAGCTGCAACTGGTTCACTAATATTTATTATTGAATTATATAGTTCATCACCTAAATCATTTTTAATCATTTCTTTTGCTTTGGATTGTGAGAAAGGTGGAAGTTTGTCTTGTAAATTTTCTAATTCCTTTGACAATCCATCTCCTATTATGTCTGGTCTTGTTGCTAGGAACTGACCTAGTTTAATGAATGTTGTACCCATTGATGCTAGTGAATTAGATAATTTTTCGCCTTCACTTAAATTATTGAATGACAAATCTTTTTTAGTAAAAGAAAAAGAGAGTAATTTAAATACTACAGTTAATAATAAAGGTGGTTTGTTAAATTTTGATACAATAGTTAAAGCATCAGATTTTGCGAGTTTTCTTCCAAGTCTAAATAAAGTAATTAATCTTTTGAACATTATATTTTCCAACCAGAATGAATAGCTACTATTCCTCCTGACAAATTTCTATATGAACAATTATAAAAACTATTTTCTTTCATTAAATCGATTAATTCCTCCTGATTAACAAATTCTTCAATACTCTTGGTCAAATATTCATAAGGTTCTTTATCACCAACAACTGCTTTCCCTATGTAAGGAATTAATTTTGAGTAATTTTTGTATAAAAAGTCTAAGTTAGAATTTTGAATTTTTGAAAATTCTAAACACATATATCTTCCACCAGGTTTAAGGACTCTATATGCTTCTGATAAAGATTTATTTAAATTTTTTGTATTTCGTAAACCAAAACTTATTGTATAAAAATCAAAAGTATTATTCTCGAATGGCAACTTTTCTGCCTCTGTCACAACCCATTTTATGTTTTTATACTTTCTCAGTCTTTTTCTACCTTTTTCGATCATTTTCTTGTTTGAATCTGAAGATGTAATTTCTCCATTCTTGTCTGTATAGTCTAAAAATAATTTTCCCAGATCACCAGTGCCACAAGCAACATCTAAATATTTTTTGTTTTTAGTTGGATTCATCCAATTCATAAGGTTTTTTTTCCAAATTCTATGAATTCCAAATGACATAAAATCATTCATCAAATCATATTTATCATAGACTTTATTAAATACACCTTCGACGAGACCTGCTTTATTTTGAAGATTTTGTTGCATATAAATATTATTAAAACACTAATATAGTATGAAATGCCTGAATTACCAGAAGTAGAAATAGTCAAACAATCTTTGAATAAGAGTATTAAAGGAAAAATTATTAAAGACATATTAATAAAAAATAGAAATTTAAGGTTTAAGATCCCAAAAAATTTTAAAAAAAATATAGTAAAAAAAAAAATTATTAAAGTAGATAGGTTTTCAAAACATTTAATACTCAAATTTGAAGATAACTCTAATTTAATGATTCATCTTGGAATGTCAGGAACTATTCATTTAATTAGCAAATCCAGAAAAAAAAATTTTATAACAAATACCAGTTTTTATCATTCTCCATTGTTACCCAAAAAACATAATCATGTAGAAATCAAAATTGATAACTTTAAATTAATTTATAATGATCCAAGAAGATTTGGTTATTTTTCTTATTTTGAAAATGATGAAGAGATAAATAATAATTTTAGAAAATATGGACCAGAACCTTTTGATCCTTTGTTTAATAAAAATTATATTTTTAATTATTTTAAAAATAAAAAAAAAAATATTAAGAATTTTTTAATTGATCAAAATTTTGTCTCAGGAATTGGTAACATTTATGCGAATGAAATATTGTTCTTATGTAAGATTTTACCATCTAAGGAGGTAAGTTCACTTAGTTTAAATGATTGCCGAAAAATTTCTTATTTTTCAAAAGTAGTTTTAAGAAAAGCAATTGATAAAGGAGGATCGAGTATTAGAGATTTTATAAATACAAGTGGGGACCA
This sequence comes from uncultured Pelagibacteraceae bacterium, assembly GCA_902547535.1. Classification (GTDB taxonomy): domain Bacteria; phylum Pseudomonadota; class Alphaproteobacteria; order Pelagibacterales; family Pelagibacteraceae; genus Pelagibacter. Next base: position 134,583 of record CACCOB010000003.1, read on the forward strand.
AGGTTCTTTTCAAAAAAATTTTAATGTTTATCAAAGAGAAAATAAAAAATGTTTAAAATATAGTTGTAAAGGGACAATCCATAAAAAATTTATTTCAAATAGGTCAAGTTTTTTTTGTAATTTATGTCAAAAATAAACAATAATAGTATTGACCCAATCACTATCTGAAGATATACACTCACGCTTATGGCGAATACGAAATCAGCAATTAAACGTACTAGAAAAATTAAAAGACAAACAGCTGTTAATAGATCTAGAAAGAGTCGTTATAAAAATGCATTGAAAAAAATGAACTCTATAATTGAAAAAAAGAATAAAAAAGAAGCCTTGGCATTTCTACCTAAGCTAAATTCAGAATTGATGTCAATTGCAAAAACAGGGATCATCAAAAGACAAAACGCCTCAAGAAACGTATCCAGAATTACAAAAAAAATTAATTCTCTCTAACAACCTGTAATAAGTAAAATTTTTTTTTTCATACAACTTAAGCGTACAAAATATAATTAAATCACTACATCTAAAAGTTTCATTTTAAAAAGTACTAGATATTGATTTGGAAAATTTTTAATTCTGAATTGCTTACCCCAATAGGTTGCAAAAATAATTTAAAAAAAATTCAATCTAAAATTTATTCAATCACAAATTTTATTTATTTTTGTTTCCATGAATAAACTTATTGCAAAAATTTTTCATAAGTCTTAAGTGAGATTCTCTCATGAAAAATAATTTACAAAACAATAAAACACTTGAGAAGAAAATAGATTGGCAAAATATTAAAAAAGAATTACGCGAAAACTTTGGAAACGATATTTTTGAAAGTTGGATAAAAAAAATAGAATTAGTTGAAGAATTTCACAATTATATTTTATTTTCAGTTTCAACAAGATTTATAAGAGATTGGATAGTATCAAGATATTTAGACCAGATATTACAGACAATCAAAAAATACAAAAAAGACTTAGTAAGGATTGAATTTTTAATTAAAAACAACAAAGAAATTGAAAATAGTAACACAGATTTAGAAATTCAAAGTTCTAATAAAGCTAATAAAGATAATGTTTCGTTTATAAAAGATTCTTATCTTCAATATAATAGAATAGATCCTAATAAAAATTTCGAAAATTTTATAACAGGAGGAAGTAATAAATTAGCTTTTGAAGCATCAAAAAAAGTTTCAAAAGATATAGCCCACTATAATCCATTATATTTATATGGTGGTGTAGGGATGGGTAAAACGCACTTATTAAACGCTATCGGTTTAGAATTGAAGCAAAAGAATAAAGTTATGTTTATATCAGCAGAAAGATTCATGTATCAATTCGTTAAATCGATAAAAGCAAATGAGATGGTAAAGTTTAAAGAGTACTTTAGAAATACTGATATTTTATTAATCGATGATATTCAGTTCATGAATGGTAAGGAAGCAATGCAAGAAGAATTTTTTCATACATTCAATGCTTTATTAGATAAAAATTCACAAATAATAATTTCAGCAGATCGGCCACCGAATAAATTAACTAGGATACAGGAAAGAATTAAATCTAGATTTTCTGGAGGTTTGGTTGTGGATATTCAAAATCCTGATTATGAACTTAGATATAAAATTATTAAATCTAAAACTGAAGAATTAAAATTATCTTACTTAAATCAAGTTATTATTTCTGAGGAAATTCAAAGATTTATTAGTAATGAAATTAAAACTAGTATTAGAGAATTAGTTGGAGCATTAAATAGAATTGTTTCTTTTACTAGGATTTACAATAAAATTCCAAGCTTATCTGAGGCAAAAATAGTTTTAAAAGATTTACTCAATCTTACTGAAAATAAAGTTGATATTGATACAATTCAAACAATAGTTTGTAAATTTTATAAGATTAGTAAAAATGAAATGCTTTCTCCCAGAAGATCAAGATATCTCGTAAGACCAAGACAGACTGCAATTTATTTAGCAAAAATGTTAACATCTAAATCTCTACCAGAAATAGGTAGATCTTTCTCCAACAGAGATCATACAACTGTAATCCACTCAGTTAAAACTATAGAGAGATTAAGAAAAGAGGACAGTGAGTTAAATATTAATATAGATAGTTTAAAAAGTAAGATTTTGTATAGTAAAGAAAATGAAGTTTAGTTTAAATCAACAAGACCTTCAAAAATCTTTAAATTATTGTCAGGGTGTAATCGAAAAAAGAAGTACTTTACCAATTCTTTCCAACGTATTGTTAGATGTAGGTAATGGAAAGTTAACAATAACTGCGACTGATCTTGATTTAATTTTTATTCATCAAATTCCAAACGTAGAAATATTAGAAGAGGGTAAGACTACTTCTTCTTCATCAATAATGTATGATATTGTTAGAAAATTTTCATCAGGAAGTAAAATTAATTTTTCTAATCCTAGTGAAAATAAATTACATTTAGAATCTGATAAATCTGTTTTCAATTTAAATTGTATTAGCGCTTCTGAATTTCCGTTAACAGATGAAAATTTTAACGAAAATGAGTTTTCAATTAAATCAAAAGAACTTCTTAAATTATTGAATAAATGTAAATTTTCAGTTTCTAACGATGAAACCAGGCATTATTTAAGTGGAATTTTTTTACATCAAACAGAAGTTGAGGATAAAAATTTTATTACAGCTGCAGCTACCGATAGTCATAGAATGTCTATTTCAAAAATTAGACTTCAAAATAAAGTCCAATTTGATCAGATAATTTTACCAAAAAAAACTATTTTTCAGCTTTGCTCATTACTGGAGGACTATGAAGGTGAAGTTAAAATATCAAATATAAAATCAAAAATTAAATTTGAAATTAACAATAGTATATTGATATCAAAACTTATTGATGGAAAATTTCCAAACTATGTTCAGGTAATACCTAAAGACAATCAAAAAAAACTAGAAATTGATTTAAAATCGTTTTTGGACTCAGTAGACAGAGTAGCATCAGTTTCATTAGATAAAAAGGATGGTGTAAAATTTAATCTTTCGAAAGATAATCTTGATCTTTCTGTTAACAATACAAATAGCGGTGATGGTAAAGAAAGTTTAAGCGTCAAGTTTGATTATGAGCTAGATATCAGTTTCAATTCTAGGTATTTAATTGATGTTGCTTCCCAACTTGATGGAGACAATATTGAAATTTATTTAAAGGATACAGGTTCTCCAGCTTTGATTAGAGACCCAGCTGATTACGATAGTATTTATGTTGTAATGCCAATGAAGGGTTAAATCATAGAATTTAATTCATTATAAATTTTATCTTCTACATGACTTGTAAAGTCTCCTGGACTCATTCCAGGTTTTACTAATGGGAGGATTGATATTGTTATTGTTTGTTTTGGGATTAATTTACCGTGCTTTGGCCAAACATTCCCAGAATTTATAGCTACAGGTTGGCAATTTATCTTTAATTCGTCATAAATTCTTCCAACTCCCTTTTTAAAAGGAACACATTCACCTGGTAAAACTCTTGTTCCTTGTGGAAATATAATTATAGGTCTTTCAGAAACTTTCATAGACTTTTTTATTTTATCAATTAAACCTAAATTATCCTTACTTATTTTATTTCTATTAATTGAAATTGAGCCAATCTTTCTTAAATACCACCCAAATACAGGTATTTTGATTAATTCATGCTTTAAAATAAATATTGGTGAATTAAAAATAGTTTGTAAGTAAAAAGTCTCAAACATTGATTGGTGAGAGCAAGCAATAAAAAATTTTTCATCTTTAATAATATTATTTTTTCCTTTAACAATAATTTTTGTCTGTAAAAAAATTTTTAAGCAAATGTCAGCCCACTTTCCCATCATTTTTCCACCAAATAAAACTATTTTAGTGGGCATTATTAGTGATGGAAGGAATACTATTGAAATTATAGATATACCTAGAAAGAAAAAAAATAAAAATAAAAGTTTTCTTATCATTTTTGTCAAAAACTAAATTATATCTTTTAGTTTCTGTCTTTTTTTAATTACATTTATTTTTGAACCTTTGATTAATATTTCAGCAGGTTTAGGTCTAATATTATAATTTGAGGCTAAAGATGAGCCATATGCACCTACGTCGCAAATAATAATATAATCTTTCTCATTCAATTTTTGAAATTTATTTGTTGTTAAGAATTTATCTGTAGTCTCACAAATGGGACCAACAAAATCATAGCTTTTATAGGTCATTTTATTATTTTTTTTTAATGGAATAATTTTATGCTTGGCACCATATAATGCAGGCCTCATAAAATCATTCATAGCCGCATCTACAATTATAAAATCTTTTTTAGAATTTTCTTTTATATAAATTATTTTTGAAATTAATATTGCAGTATCACCTATAATTGATCTACCAGGTTCAAAAATAATTTTTGATTTATGTTTTTTTAAAAATTTTTTAATAATTTGATTATATTTTTTATAATTAAATTTTTTATTGTCCTTGTTATAATCAATACCCATACCTCCACCAAGATCTATATACTCAAAATCAAAGTCAATTTTTTTTATTAATTTATCTAGGACATTAAGCATTTTTTGGTATGGTTTATGGTCTAGAATTTGACTCCCAATATGCACACTTAAACATTTAAGACTTAAAAATTTTGATTTTTTTATATAGTTTGAGACTTCAATAAATGTTTCTTCATTTACACCAAATTTATTTTCTTTTTTACCAGTTGAGATTTGTTTAATTGTTTTTGCATCAGTATTTGGATTTAATCTAATTCCAATATCCACCATTTTATTCTTAGATTTAGCAATTCTTTCTATTTCTAGTATTTCACTTTTCGACTCACAATTAATTAATAAAATATTTTTATTTATTGCATAAATCAATTCGGATCTAGTTTTGCCTACTCCAGAAAAAACAATTTTTTTTGAATTTATCCCTGCTTTAAGAGCGATCATTAGTTCACCTTTAGAGACAACATCAGCTCCCAATCCACTTCTTTTAATTAGTTTGAGTATTTCAAGATTACAGTTTGACTTAGTTGAAAAACATATGATTGGAGAAAATGATTTAAAACTATTTTTAAAATTAATAATATTTTCACTAATTTTTTTCTCAGAATAGCAAAAAATTGGTGTTTCAAATTTATTAATTACTTTTGTGAGTTTGGATTTTTCAACTGTATAAATATTATTGATATATTTCATCTTTTTTCGGCATTTTAAATAAATTATTAATATTATTTAATTTCATAACATTATTATTTAATGATGCCTCATATTTTGGTTCATTTTTTCTTCCACAAGAAGACAATAAAATTATACATATAGCAATTAAAGTTACTTTTTTAATCATAGTTATTTCTTTTTGTAACTTAATATCATTTTCTTAATGTTGTCGAAAGAAGTTCCGCCATAAGAAACTTTAGAATTAACAGATTTTTTTAGCTCAAATACTTTTAGAACATCTGAGGTTAAACCTTTTTCAATTTTGTTCAACTCTTTTACAGTAAGTTCTGACAATTTTTTTTTGTTTTTTTCAGCGAAATTAATAATTTTTGCAGTTTGTAAATAGGCTTTTCTAAATGGATAGTTTAATTCTCTAACCATGTAGTCTGCTAAATCGGTTGCTGTAATATAGCCACTTTCAGCAAGTTCAATCATTTTTTTTTTATTTGGTGAAAAATTTTTTAAAACATCATTTAATATAATTAAAGAATTTTTTAATTGGTCAAATGATTTAAAAACAATTTCTTTATCGTCTTGTAAATCTTTAAAATAAGACAGAGGCAAACCTTTTAATGTTGTAAGCATAGAAAAAAGATTTCCAAATATTAAACCTGTTTTACCTCTTAAATATTCGAGAGGATCAGGATTTTTTTTCTGAGGCATTATAGATGATCCAGTTACAATCTTATCACTTAAATTTATAAGTTTAAATGCATCTGAATTCCAGATTATAAACTCCTCTGCAATCCTAGAGATATGAATAGCACATGCGGCAGATGAATAAAGAAAATCAATTACAAAATCTCTATCAGAAACTGTATCTATTGAGTTTTTGGTAGGTCTTTGGAAACCTAATTTTTTTGATGTATAAAATCTATCAATTTTAAATGACGTACCTGTCAAAGCAGCAACACCAAGTGGATTTTCATTAAGGCTTTCTAAATTATTTTTAAATCTATTTTTGTCTCTGTTAAACATTTCTAAGTATGCCATTAAATAATGAGCAAAAGAAACTGGTTGTGCATTTTTTAAGTGCGTAAAACCAGGCATAATTGTTTCAATATTTTTTTCTGCTTTTTTTAAAATATTTTTAATTGTTAAATCAATATTTTTTATAATTTCTTTATTAGCTTTTCTGAGCCAAATTTTAAAATCTGTCACTACTTGGTCATTCCTAGATCTTGCAGTGTGAATATATCCAGCATCATCTCCAATTAACTCAAAGAGCCTGTGTTCTATATTCATATGAATATCTTCAAGCCTATCGTCAAAAATAAATTTCTTTTTTATAATTTCATTCTTAATTCTATTTAAACCCCACACTATTTTATTTTTAATTTTAAAATTTATAATTTTTTGTCTAAAGAGCATATCGACATGTACAATTGAAGCCTCAATATCCTCTCTGAATAACCTTTTATCAATTGCTAATGATCCACCAACCTTTTTAAAAAGGTTTCCTGTTTCTTTTTTAATTCTAGTGTTCCAAATTGGTTGATTGTTTTTATTTTTACCCATGATATTTAATAAATTTAAATTCTATGAAAATCATTTTTTTTAATTATCTTATAATAATATTTTACTTAATATCATCTAGCGTCTCATATTCAATAGAACGTCCAGAAATTAAGAATCTTATAGTACATAAAGACAAGAAAAAAATTGAAAATATAGAATTTATTAAATCTGACGGTCAAAAAGTAAGTCTAAATAATTATAAATCAAACCCTTTAATAATAAATTTTTGGGCTACTTGGTGTGCTCCTTGTAAAAAAGAAATGCCATCTTTAGATAAAATTAAAACTTTAAGTGAATTTAAAAATATTAATATAATCCCAATTAATATTGGTGGTGACAGTTATAAAAAATCAAAAGAATTTTTTGATGAAATCAAAATTAAGAATTTAGATATATTTTCTGGATCAGGACCAGAGTTTTCACAGCTATTTAAACTTAGAGGATTGCCCACAACAATTTTAATAGACAGAAATGGTTTTGAAGTTGGAAGAATTGTTGGCTATATTGATTTTAATGATCAATCTTTACTTAATTGGCTAATAAAAAATTTATGAAGTTTTCATTAAATACGACAATAATTAAACCAGAAAATAATGAAGAAGTAAAAAGTGCAGTAATTTTACTTCATGGATATGGGGGTGATGGCAAAGACATAAGTATGCTTACCTTAAATTGGAAAAGATTTTTAAAAAATACAGTTTTTTTATGTCCTGATGCACATGAAGTATGCAGTATAAATCCAGCTGGTTTTCAGTGGTTTGATTTAAATAATGACGATCCAGAATATATTCTTAATGAGTCAAAAAAAGCAGAAAACATTATAAATAATTATATTTTAGAAGTAAGTAATTATTTTAATTTAGAATATTCACAATTTTGTATCTCTGGTTTTAGTCAAGGATGTATGATGTCATTAAATGTTGGTCTGACATCAGAAAAAGAATTTAGTTGTATTGTAGGGTTTTCTGGAAGAATTATAAATAAGAATGACCTATCTCAAAGGATAAAAAATAAAACAAATATTTTAATGATTCATGGTGAGAATGATCCAATTGTCCCACCAAATAATTTACTAGAAGCTGAAGATTTTTTTATAAGAAACAAAATAAAAATTGAAACTTTAATGATTAAAAACTGCGATCACCATATACCTATGGAAGCATCAAGTGCGGCATTAAATTTTATTAGAAAAAAATTAATAACTTAATAAATATTTTATATAATATTAGATGTGTTGATAAAAAATAAATTTACTGTATGTTTTGATAATGATTGAGTTGTCTGATAAAAGTATTTCTTTAGAAAAATGTCCTGCATTAGTTTTAAATGCAGATTATAGACCTTTAAGTTATTATCCGCTTTCATTGTGGAGTTGGCAGGATTCAATTAAATCAGTTTTCTTAGATAGAGTAACTATTGTTAGTTATTATGATAGACAAATTAGAAGTCCTTCGTTTAGCATGAAACTTCCAAGTGTTATTGCACTTAAATCATACATAAGACCTCAATCAAATCCTAACTTCACCAGGTTTAATGTATTTTTAAGAGATAAGTTTAGCTGTCAATATTGTGGTAGCAAAAATGAACTAACCTTTGACCACTTACTACCAAAATCAAAAGGTGGAAAAACTAATTGGGATAATGTTGTAACAGCTTGTTCGTCCTGTAACGTTAAAAAGGGAGGAAGATTGATAAAGAACTCAGGCATGACGTTAAACCAATGGCCTTTTCAACCTACTACAGAGGATCTTCATAAAAATGGTAAGAATTTTCCACCAAACTTTTTACATAAAAGTTGGATGGATTATTTGTATTGGGATGTTGAACTTGAACCGTAACTAAATTTTTTCAGAAATTTTAATAGCAACCTTAGAGCCAGTTTTAATTACTTTATCCATAATTGAATAAAGACCTTTTTTTGTAGCACCCTTCTCGTATGCTATATCTTTATGATCCAATTCGTCTTGTCTAAATTTTATTATTTTTTCCTTTAAGTCCTTTTCATCCACTTCTATTTGATCAATTTGTCTTTGGTAATGCTCATCAATTACCTCTTCAACAGATGCAGTACATAACATCGCAGCTTTTTTTCCGAGTATTGTTGAGCCAAATCCAAGACCTAGTCCAAGCAAATCCCATAATGGTAGTAATTTTGTTGGTTTTATATTTCTTTTTTCTATTTCATTCTCAAAAAAATTTGAATGTTCCTCCTCATGCTTTTTCATTTCACCAATAATTTGTTTCAAACCATCATTTTTTACAACAGTATTTAAAGCAAGTAGTTGACCCTCATAAATTTTAATTGCGCCCCTTTCTCCAGCATGGTCTACCCTTATAAATTCTTCTAATTTTTTTTTATTAGTTTTTCTCATAAGTCAACGTTCTAATAGAAAAAATAACAATTAAAAATGATAAAATTGTATTAATTGCCGCTAGTGAGACTCCAAAAATTTTAAAAGTTACATCTTTACAGTTAGTAGGCATAGTTTTGCTAAGAGAATCTAATAATTTCGATTTATTTGAAATATCTGATGATCCATTTGCACAGACTGAAAGTTCATCAAATATACTATTCTCAATTCCAAAATGATACCCAGATAGTATAGCGCTCAAAGCAAATATGATAATTACAACTATCAAAATTTGATCATTATTTGAGTAATTAAATCCAATAAAACTTACAAATATTGCAGCTAGGTAAGGCAATCTTTGATAAATACACAGCTTACATGGTTCATACTGAAGTATATATTCAATATACAAAGCTGAAATTATTGAAATTAATGAAATAAAAAAAATAATTAAATAAAAATTTTTTCTATTTGGAAATAGGATCATATTTAATTAATAAAATTATTTAAAAATTTATATATAAAATAAGCAAAAATAATAAGAATAACTGATAGCAAAAAAGAGAATTTTAAAAGTTTTTTTTCAATAATTTTTTTCATTGTAGGTCCGAAGTTTCCAACTAAAAATGCTATTAAAAAAAAACGTGAACCTCTTGTTAAAAGGGAAATGATAATAAAATATAAAATATTAAAGTTTATAAAACCACTTGTGATTGTAAGTAACTTAAAAGGTACTGGTGAAAAACCTGCAATTGCTAAGAGAGTTATCCAGGCTATGACACCGCCTTCTGAAGACACTTTATCTTTTAAAAATGAAGCATCATCTACTCCATAAATATCAAAAATTTTAATGCCAATTTCGTTAAAGAATACATATCCAATGAGATAACCAAGACAAGCTCCCAAAACAGATCCTATAGTTGCGATTAATGCAATTCTAATCCATTCATGTTTTCGAGCTATTGTCATAGGAATTATCAAAACATCTGGTGGTATTGGAAATATAAAACTTTCAATAAAAGATATAAATCCCAAAAAAGATTTAGATCTTTTATGACCCGCTAGTTTGATAGTTTTATTGTACAGTTCTTTAAACATATTTTCTTTTAATATAATAAATGATTTAATACTATTATTTAAAATATGCAAAGATTTGGGCGAATGGCGGAACTGGTAGACGCGTTGGACTCAAAATCCAATAGTAGCAATACTGTGAGAGTTCGATTCTCTCTTTGCCCACCAAGAATTTATGAGTACAAAAAATATTAATAATTTAGTCGAACTTTTTTTTACTAGTTATAAAAAACAAAAAAAAGATAATATTCTTTTAACATCCTTAAAAGACAACAGTAATTGTTTTACATGGGAAAAAACATTCCATTCAATAAAAAAACTTTCCTCAGAAATTAAAAAATATACAAATAAAGGTGATAGATGTTTATTAATATCTGAAAATAGACCTGAGTGGTTTATAACTGATCTTTCAGTAATGTTATCTGAAGCTATTACTGTCCCAGCTTATACAACTTATGCAGATAAAGATTATGAATACATAATTGAAAATTGTAATCCAAAATTAATATTTGTTTCAAATCAAGAACAATTCAACAAAGTAAAAGATATTATTAAAAAAAAGAGTTTTATTACTAAAATTTTTTCTTTTGAGGAATTAGATATAAGTGAGGATAAATATTTAAACATTAATAAATTATTTTCTAACTTAGATTATCAAGATTTAAATGTGCCAGACTTATCAATTAAAAGAAATGATCCAGCTTGTATTATTTACACTTCAGGAACACAAGGTAACCCAAAAGGTGTAATCTTAAGTCATGGTGGAATTTTAAATAATTGTGATGGTGCACTTGATATATTGAAACCTTTGCTAACTGATCAAACTAGATTTTTAACCTGGTTGCCTCTCTCACATTCTTATGAACACACTGTTCAATTTGTTCAAATAAGTGTTGGAGCAAAAATATTCTACGCGGAAAGTATTGAGAAACTAATTAAAAATATGAACGATTGTAAACCTCAACTAATGACTGCAGTACCCAGGTTTTACCAAAATTTATTTCAAAAGATTAACGCAAGTTTTAATAAAGCAAAAGGTTTAAAGAAAAAACTAATATTAAAGATGTTAGAGCTAGGAACCAAAAAAATAAATAAAAAATCTTTAACAATTTTAGAAAATTTAATTGATAATATATTGGAAAAAATAGTAAGAAAAAAAATCAAAAGTCAATTTGGAGGTGAGCTTAAAACATTCGTTTCTGGTGGTGGAGCTCTTGATAAAGAAGTTGGTATTTTCTTAAATGCTATAGGACTTCCCACTTTACAAGGTTATGGCTTAACCGAAACCTCTCCAGTTGTTAGTTGTAATCCAATTGATGATATTAGGGTCGAGACTGTAGGACCCCCATTTAAAGGGAATGAGGTAAAAATAGCCTCAGATGGAGAAATTTTAGTAAAAGGTGAAAATGTAATGTTGGGTTATTGGAATAACGAGGAAGAAACTAACAAAGTTTTAAAAGATGGTTGGTTACATACAGGAGATATTGGAATTTTTGAGAATGGTTACTTAAAAATTACTGACAGAAAGAAAGATATTTTGATCACTCCTGGTGGAGATAATATTTCTCCAGTAAAAATTGAAAATGAATTGTCAAATTCAAAATTTATTGATCAATCAATCGTTTATGGAGATAATAAACCATATTTAGTTGCTCTATTAGTTTTATCTGATGACAATATAAACTTAACACAAGAGCAAGTTAAAAAGGAAATAGAGAATATAAATAAAAATCTTTCTAGAATAGAACAAATTAAAAAGTTTTTTGTTATTAAAGAAAAATTTTCAATTGAGAATGGAATGCTAACTCCAACATTAAAACTCAAAAGATATAAAATTATTCAGAGATATAAAAATGAATTTGAAAAACTTTATTAATATATTTTAATAAAACACTTTATTAATAGCGATTTATTTAACTTTTTTTAATTTAAAAAAAAAATAAAAAAAAATTATTTTTTTTTATTTTTCAAAAAATTATATGTTTGACATAACTATTCAAAAAAAATAAAAATTAGTTATTAACGAATCATAAAGATTCGTTTAAAAAAAAGGGAGCTAAAGATGGCTAAAAGAAAAAAGAAAGCTGCTAAAAAGAAAACTAAGAAAAAAGCTAAGAAAAAAGCTAAGAAGAAAAGAAGAAGATAGTTTAGTATTCTTTTTAACTGATAACGCTTCTCATGGCGATTGCGTGAGAAGCGTTTTTTTTTACTCTTCTATTTCTTGATTATCTTCCTCAGTTAAAGGCTTTTGTTCTACCTTTGGAACCTGCTTTTCTAAATTTCTCTTTAGAGCTTTATCAAGTTTTTTCTGGGCATCCTCTAGGTTTGATCCAATTACTATTTGGAATTCAGTCAATAACCTTTCATAAGCTTTTTCAAATAATTGTCTTTCACTGTAAGATTGATCAATCATTATATCGTCACCTTTATTTAAATCTCTTACAACTTCTGCTAAATCATAAATCTTACCTGATGAAATTTTAGCTTCATATTCCTGAGCTCTTCTGCTCCACATCGATCTTTTAATTTTTGGCTTACTTTTTAAAATACTTACACATTTATTTATTTGGTTTATTGTAGCTAGAGGTCTCAGGTGAGATTGTTTGTTTACTGGTACCATGCCATTTGCTTTGTCTTTTTCAAATTTTAAAATATATGTCTCAACGTCTATTCCACCAATATTTATTTTTTTTGTTTCTGTTATTTGGCCTACTCCATGTTTTGGATAGACGACATAATCTTTAACTTTAAATATTCGTTTCTCGGTTTCTTGTTTTTTTACTTTTTTAATTTCAGGTTTTTGCTCATTATTTTTTGGTATTCTTAGTGGATCAGTTTTCGCCTCAACTCTATCATTTTTTTTTGAGACTTTTATTATTTTTTTTTTTACTTCTTTGGCTGCTTTTTTTGCTTTTACTATTTTTGAAACTTTTTTTTTAACAACTTTTACTGCAGCTTTTGCTCTTTTCTTAACTGCTTTTTTAGTTTTTTTTTTACTCAAGATTTTCTTTAAAATATTTTTCATACTTATCTTTTACGTCTTTAAATTTTTCATGATCCGCTGGAGGATCTTTTTTCTCACTAATGTTTGGCCATAGTTCTGCATATTTTTTATTTACTTCCAACCACTTTCTATTGTTATCATCATTATCAGATATTATGGCGTCTACTGGACATTCTGGCTCACAAACGCCACAATCTATACACTCATCCGGTTTAATTACAAGCATATTTTTACCTTCATAAAAGCAATCTACTGGACATACTTCAACACAATCCATCAGTTTACATTTGATGCATTTATCATTAACTAAATATGTCATGTTTTTTTTTGTCTGACTTTCTCTTTAATGTCACCTACAATTTTCGGATCTAAATAAAGCAAACCAGATAATCTTCTCATTAGGTTTGTTTCGTACATATCAGCATCTTCGTCTGAATATATAATATCCCATAAAGCCTCTATAATTATTTCTTTGTCTTCATCTGTGATGTTTTTAACCTCCCTAGTAAATTCAAGTATTTGATTTGAATCTCTCTCCTTTTTTTCAGCATCTATTAAAATCTTATCAATTTCATTAGGATCTGCTCCCATTTCAATAATTGCATCTTTAATAATTTTTTTTTCTTTATCTGTATAATTCTCATCAATTCTTGCTGAATGAATTAATAAACAGGCTACTGCCATTATTGATGGATGATTATTATCCTTTTCTGTTTCTTCTTTTTTAAAAATATTAAACATTATTTTAAGTTAAGTTGTGAAAGCACATTAAATGGATTGTCATTAATGTCCTTGTTTTTATTCTTTTTAATAACTTTTCTTGATGGAATGTATTTAAAGTGAAGAATATTATCTTTTTCATAAGTTTTGTAATTCATTTTTTTTATTAATTTCACAAAATTTTCTTTATTACAACCTAACAAATTAAGCATTTCGGGAATTAATTTGATTTCTTTAATTTTATCCTCTGACTTACTATTAAAAATCATTAGAAACAGCCTTTCTAAAATATCTATTCTAACATACAAATTTTCAAATTTTTCAAAACCACACAATAGCATTAGATTTTTATTTAATATTTTCTTTTCCTCTAAAAAGTTTAATCCAAAGGTTGGAGGTGAAAAATTGAAATTTTTTTCGTTAAAGTTTTTCCACAAAAGAATTCTTAATGACACAGAACTTGGCTTAAATAATCTAAATAAAAAAACATGATATCTTCCAAACTTTACACCTAAGTTTCTTAATTTTTTTCTATCATCTTGGTTAAGTTTATTTAAGTAATTTAAAACTTCATCTCTTTTAACGACACCATTATTTTCATAAAGATGATATGCCAAAGCTCTTAATTCAGAATTATTGTCTTTTACGTTTTTCAAATCTATTAGACTTTTTAACTCTGTTTCAATTTTATTATTTATCCAGTTTTGTAAATAAGAATTTAGTCTTGATTTTTCACTGTTCTCAATCATTTCATCAATAATTAACTGAATTTGTGGGTTTAGATAGTCTGAACCTGGAATTAATTTAGCTATTTGATTGTTATTCCAATATATTTTAAAGTCTTCTCTTAACTCTATTAAACTGGTATCAATTATTTGGCTAATTCTTTTTATAATTTCTGGACCAACATTTTGTCTAGCAGCCTTTTTCAATGATTTGATATCTGCATCTAAAGTATCAACTTTTAAATCTAATTCTAATTTTAGTCCTTTTAAACGACCAATATATTGTTGGTTAATCATAACTTTTTCGTCATTAACAATTTCAGTTTCAAACATTATATCTTGTTTTAACCCTCTAGCTAATACACTTGCCCTTTTATCAATGAATGTTTTTGTTAATTCTTCGTGTAATCTATCAGAGAGTTTATCCTCAAGATTTTTTGTTCTTTCTATCCAGTAATCCTGATTTTCAACCCAATTAGACTTATTTGATACGTAAGCCCATGTTCTTACATTTGCGATTCTATTTGATAGCGAATCTACGTTTCCCTCTAGCTTATCTAATAATGAAAGCTGTTCTTTCATGTAGTGGTTTGGAACTTTTTTATTTTCAGTTGTTAAAAAATTGAAGATTTTACTAACTACTTCAAAATGGTGACCATAAGTTTTCTTTACAAAATCTGGTATTTGACAACATTCCCAAAGTATTTTTAAAATTTCAGCATTATCTTGAATTTCTGTGTTTTGCGACTCTTTCAAGAAATACTTTAAGACTTTTTCATCTTGGCATTCATTTATTCTTCTTAGCCAGTCCTTCTGAGGTTTATTTTCTAAAGATTTTAACAATGATACTTTATTACTAAAATCTAATTTTGAGTTCCTCCAAAAGATTGTTTGAATATCTGGAAAATTATGAGTTTCCAATGCTTCGATTTTCTCTGGTTGAATTTCTTTACATTCGCCAGTTGTACCAAAAATTCCATCATTTAAATATCTGCCCGCTCTCCCTGCAATTTGTCCTATTTCAGAGAGATTTAAATTTCTTAATTTTTTTCCGTCAAACTTTTTTAAATTTGAAAAATAAATATTATCAAGATCCATATTTATTCCCATTCCAATTGCATCAGTTGCAACTAAATAATCAACATCTCCAGATTGATATAAATTTACCTGTGCATTTCTTGTTTTAGGACTGAGTGAACCCATTACTATAGCTGCTCCACCTTTTTGACGTCTAATTAGTTCTGCAATTGCGTATACTTCCTCAGTGGAAAAAGCAATTACAGCGCTCTTTCTCTCAATTCTTGAAATCTTCTTATGACCACCAAATGATAATTTTGAGAGTCTTTCTCTATTTTTAAATTCAATATCATCATCAAGTTTTTGAATAATTTTTTTGATTGAGTTTGAACCCATCAACATAGTAAGTTTTTCACCTCTCATATTTAACAATCTATCTGTAAAAATATGACCTCTCTCATGATCATTGCACATTTGTATTTCATCTATACCAACAAACTCTAAACTTTTATCCAAAGGCATAGACTCTACAGTGCACAGAAAATATATTGCATTTATTGGTATAATTTTTTCTTCACCTGTAATTAAAGCTACTTTTGATGGATCAACTTTTGTAATAATTTTGTCATACACTTCTCTTGCTAAAAGTCTTAATGGAAATCCAATCATTCCAGAGTCGAAAGAAAGCATAGTTTCAATAGCCAGGAAGGTTTTTCCTGTATTTGTAGGTCCAAGAACTGCAGTAATTTTATTTTTTATCATTTCTAGCTTTGGTGTGAATTTTTTTACTAATACTATATGTTGTTACCTCTAAAGAACAAAAATAGGCTAAAACAAGTCCGAATCATTGAGGAAAAAGTTCTCATTTTTATTATTTAATGCTTTAAGGTTATCATAATTTCAAAAAATTAAATATAATTTTTTATGTATCGGAAATTGTGGGAAGCTGATTCTAAAACAAAAACAAGATCGAATTTATTTAAGTTTGAGAAATTTTTAGAGAAAAAATTTAAATATAAGTCATATAAAAATTATAAAAAATTATATAATTGGAGTATCAAAAATCCAAAGTTATTTTGGTCCTCAATTTGGGAATTTTCAAATATCAAAGGTATTAAACATGATAATTTTTATTTTCCTAAACAAATTATTAAAAGTAAGTTTTTAGTAAAATCCAAATTAAATTATGCAGAGAACCTATTATCAAAAAATGATAAATCAAAAGCTGTAACTTTTATTAGTGAAAATGGATACAGAGAAGAGAAGTCATGGAAAGAATTAAATAATAATACATTTAAATTTATTAATTTTTTTAAAGAGAATAAAATAAAAGAAAAAGACAGAATTGCGGCGTATACGGTAAATCAAATTGAGACAGTTGAAGGTTTTTTAGCAACAAGTGCAATAGGAGCCATATGGTCATCATGTTCTCCAGATTTCGGAACACAGGGAGTTATAGAAAGATTTTCTCAAATCAAACCAAAACTTTTAATTATTACTGATAGATACTATTACAATGGAAAAGAAATAAATGTTATTGAAAGGTTACCAGCTATTCTAAAAAAAATAAAATCAATTAAGAGTGTATTAATTACTAATTATCCAGGCAAAAAATATTTAAAGCCTAAGAAGATAAAAGGAGTAAAAATTTTTTATTACCACAGGTTGAAAAAACAAAAAGAAAAACAATTTTTATTCAATAAATTTGATTTTGATAAAGAATTAGCAATTTTATATTCAAGTGGAACTACTGGCAAACCAAAGTGTATATGTCATAGAGCTGGAGGTGTTTTGCTACAACATTTAAAAGAACATAAACTTCATTCTAACGTAAAACCAGGTGATAATGTGTTTTATTTCACCACTTGTGGATGGATGATGTGGAATTGGTTAATGACTTTTTTAGCATCAAAAGCGTCTATTGTTCTTTTTGATGGTTTCCCAATGCATAAAAGCAGCGATTTACTTTTTAAAATAGCCGAGAAAGAAAAAATTTCTTTGTTTGGCATAAGTGCTAAATATATTGACCATTTAAAAAAATTAAATTTAAATATAAAGGCTAAGTATAAACTTAAATATCTTAAAACTATTTGTTCTACTGGATCACCATTATCTCCTGATGGTTTTGATTATGTTTATAAAAATATAAAAAAAAATGTTCATCTAGCTTCTATTGCAGGTGGAACAGACCTCGTTTCATGCTTTGTGTTAGGAAATATTTACTCTCCTGTTTATAGAGGGCAAATTCAGAATAACGGTTTAGGAATGAACACAGATGTTTTTTCTGAAAGAGGAAAGTCGTTAATTAATAAAAAAGGAGAATTAGTTTGTAAATCAGCATTTCCATCAATGCCAATTTATTTTTGGAATGATAAAAATAATAAAAAATATAAATCCGCATATTTTGAGAAATATAAAAATGTTTGGCATCATGGAGATTATGCAGAGAGAAAATCTAATGGCGGATATATTATTTATGGAAGATCAGATGCAACCCTTAACCCAGGAGGTGCTAGATTAGGCACTGCAGAGATATATTCTATTGTAGAGAAATTCAATGAAGTAAAAGAATCAATAGTTATAGGACAGCAGTGGGACAATGATGTGAGAATTATTTTATTTATAGTTCTAAAAAAACGTAAAACACTCAATGAAAATCTATCTCTAAAATTAAAAACGGCTATCCGTCAAAGTGCATCCCCACGCCATGTACCAAAAAAAATAATTGAGGTATCTGATATTCCTAAAACAAAAAATGGAAAAATAGTTGAGCTTGCAGTTAAAAATATTATTGAGGGAAATAAAATAAAAAATATACAAGCATTAATTAATCCTGCAATTTTACAAGAATATAAAAATATAGAGGAACTTAAGAAACCATAATTATTTTTAAATTTATATAGACAATAATATTTGATTGTTATTAAATAGTAATAATAACTAATAGGGAGAAAATATGTTTAAAAAATTATTTAAAAGTTCTCTTATGATTTTGTTCTTGATGATTGGTTTATCAGGAAAATCGTTTGCGCAAGAACTTAAATTTTTTACGATTGGTACAGGTGGTACTGCTTACACTTACTATCCAGTTGGAGGTATGATTGCTAATGCAATTTCAAAACCACCAGGATCTAGAGAGTGCGGTAAAGGTGGAAGCTGTGGAGTACCAAATCTAATAGCATCAGCTGTTTCATCAAGAGGATCAGTTGATAATGTAAATGCAATAGTCTCAGGATTAAGAAACTCAGGTTTTGCACAATCAGATGTTGCTTACTGGGCATATACTGGCACTGGAACAATGGAAGGTAAAGAGCCTGCAAAAGATTTAAGAACTATTGCAGCTCTTTTTCAAGAACATATACATTTAGTAGCGCTTAAAAAAAGTAATATTAATTCTGTAAAAGACTTAAAAGGAAAAAGAGTTTCACTAGATGAACCTGGATCTGGAACATATGTTGATGCAAAGTTAATATTAGAGTCTAATGGATTAAGTACAAGCGACGTAAAAGCTGAAGCATTGAAAGGTAAAGCTGCAACTGATGCTTTGAGAAATGGTAAAGTTGATGCAATTTTTGTTGTTGCAGGTTATCCAACTGGTGCAATCGTAGAACTAGCATCTGCAGTTGATATAAAATTAGTTCCAATTGATGGTGCAGGAGCTAAAGCGTTGACTTCAAAATATGGTTTTTTCTCAGAAAGCCCAATTCCTTCAGGAACTTATGAGGGTGTTGATCAAGTTAACACTGTAGCAGTAGGCGCTCAATGGTTTACATCAGCTAAAGAAGATAGTGAATTAATTTATCAAATTACCAAAGCTTTGTGGAATAAAGAGTCAAGAAAGCTTATGGACGTTGGTCATGCTAAGGGAAAAACTATAACACCTGATACAGCTCTTTCTGGAGTAGGTGTGCCACTACACCCTGGTGCAGAAAAGTTCTATAAAGAAGCAGGACTTTTAAATTAAATCTTAAAAATCAATTTGCCCTAGATCAATTAGATCTAGGGCATTATTATGTCCCAATTTAATATTTCACCTGATGAGGTTGCAAAACTTGAAGAAAAATTTGAGATAAAAAGTAATGAAAGAAAGTTAAAAAATTTCTTAAAAACATTGACTTTTGTTGCTTTGGTTGCAATGTCAATCTACCATTTTTATGCTTCAGGATTTGGAACTATAAGAGATATTCTCCATAGAGGTATTCATATTTCTTTTGTTGTAGGTCTTGTATTTTTATTTTATGGATGGAAAAATTTTGGGGATAAACAGTCTAAAAACAAAGTTCCATTAATAGATATTTTTTTTTCAATTTTAGTAGTTATAACTGCACTTTATTTACCATTATTGCCTCCAGAAATATTAGCTAGCAGAGTTGGAAATCCCTCGAGCACTGAGGTTATAATGGGTTCAATTCTAATTATTTTGACTCTAGAGGCTGCAAGAAGATCAATAGGATACACTCTACCATTGATATGCATTATATTTATGATCTTTGCACTTTATGGCCCTATTTTCCCTGGAGCTTTAAAGCATGGTGGTAGTAGTTGGGCTGGTTTTGTAAATCATATTTATATAACTAACCAAGGAATTTATGGAATTGCTGTGGGTGTAATGGCCCAATATGTATTTTTATTTATTCTATTTGGTGTCCTAGCGACAAGAATAGGTTTGGGTCAATTATTTATTGATTTAGCAATGGTAATAGCCGGAAGGTATTCTGGTGGACCAGCGAAAGTCGCAATTTTTTCCTCAGCTTTTCTAGGAACTATATCTGGCTCCTCAATTGCAAATACAGTTACAACCGGTTCTCTTACAATTCCAGCAATGAAAAAAGTTGGATACCCTCCTCACTTTTCAGGTGCTGTAGAAGCCACAGCTTCTACAGGTGGACAAATAACACCTCCTATTTTAGGAGCTGCAGCTTTTATAATGGTCGAATACTTAGAATTACCTTTAAGAGATATTTTGGCTGCAGCATTAATTCCTGCTCTACTTCATTATTTTGGAATTTTTGTAATGGTTCATTTAGAGGCAAAAAAATTAGGGTTGAGAGGTTTAAATGAAACTGAAGTCCCAAAATTTATTAAAATTATAAGAGACAATTGGCTAGCAATTGTTCCCTTATTTTTACTTGTATATTTAATACTAATCGGTCGAACTCCAGATTATGCCGCAGTTAATGGAATAATTGCTTGTGTAGTCATCGGATTTATAAGAAAAAAAAATAGACTTACTCTCAATGATTTACTTGAGTGCCTAGCAAGAGGTGCAAAAAATACTTTAGCAGTTGGGGCAGCTGCTACTTCAATAGGTATAATAGTTGGTGTAGTTACATTAACCGGAGTAGGATTTAGATTAGGATATGTAGTAATACAAACAGCTGGAGATATTGGTGGTTTCTTCTTAAATTTTTTACCATTTAATTATTTTTCACTTCAAGATCTGACGTTATTTTTTTCTTTAATATTAATTGCAATATCATGCATATTCATGGGTACAGGAGTTCCAACAACTGCAACTTATATAATTCTTGTTGCTGTTGCAGCGCCCGCTCTTACTCAATTACAAATTGAACCAATAGTTTCGCATTTTTTTGTTTTTTATTATGGAGTTTTAGCAGATATAACTCCACCAGTTGCCCTTGCAGCATATGCTGCAGCTGGTATTGCTGGATCAAATCCATTCACTACTGGCAATACAGCTTTTAGACTCGGTATTGCAAAAGCACTCGTACCCTTTGTATTCGTTTATTCACCATCATTGTTGTTGGTTGCTCAAGGATTTAACTTCTATGACTTCTTTGTAACTTTAGTATCTGCAATGATTGGAATTGGATTAATTGGAATTGGTTTCACAGGATATTTATTTAAATCAGTATCTACATTTCAAAGATGGTATCTTGGAATTATTTCATTATTATTTATTGCGCCTGGATTAAGTTCATCAATTATTGGCTTAGTTTTAGTATTACCAGTGTTTGTGCTTCAATTAAGAAAATAAAATTTATCCACCTAAACCAGCATTTGGAAGCGGTCTTCTTAAAATCTTCCAAATTCCAACAGCGCTAGCAATAAGTTTATTTTTGCACTTTAGTTTACAATTCATGAATACCATTGATTTAGTAACTTTTTGGATTTCAACTTTTCCAAATAATTCATCTCCCAAATTAGAAGGAGCTATAAATTTAATATCTAAGGAAATAGTTACACAGGGTTTATTGCCACTAGCTTTGTGACAACCAGTTCCTGCGCCAGCATCAATTATTGTACATATATAACCACCATGGGTTATCCCAGCTTTGTTTAAATGTGTTTTTTTAATTTTTGTTTTAAACTCAAATTTGTTTTTACTTAAAGATCTGAATAACAAACCACCATTATGTTTCATGTAACTTGGTTTATTACTTAATTGTTTAAATTTTTTCATTAAAGGATTATTGCCATCATTAATATAAATAATAATACTAAACAAAAGAAATATATTACAGATTTTTCAAGTGATATTTTCATTTATCCTTTCGTTTTGGTGCGCCTGCTAGGAGTTGAACCCAGAACCTCCTGGTCCGTAGCCAAGCGCTCTATCCAATTGAGCTACAGGCGCAATTTATACAGTTTTTTATACATAATTAATAATGTAAATTATTTTTTTAGCAAATATTGATATATATATAATAAAAAATGAATTTAGATTTGTTAGTCCCTGACATTGGAGATTTTGAAAACGTTGAAATAATTGAAGTACTTGTAAAAAAAGGCGATAAAATTAATAAAAATGACCCTGTGGTCACATTAGAGAGTGATAAGTCGAGCGTTGAAGTACCATCTAATTATGAGGGTACAGTAAAAAATATTAACGTAAAAATTGGTGACAAAGTTTCAAAAGGTGATTTGATATTAACACTTTCCTCAGACAAAAAAGATGAAGAGGAAGAAATTACTAAAACTGTAAATGAAAAAATTCCACCTTCAACTGAGAAGTTAATTGAGGAAGCTGAAACTGCTACAAAACTTGATAACAAAGTTGAAACAAAAGTTGTTGAGCCAAAACAGATCAAACAAACTAGACTGATAAATGAAGTTAAGATGGTTAGTAGTAATGATGATATTGATCCCGTTGAAACAAAAGAATGGTTAGACTCTTTAAGTGCAGTTCTACAAAATGACGGTTCTGAAAGAGCACATTTTTTAATAAAACAATTAATTGATCAATCCTATAAAGCTGGATCAAAAATTCCTCATACTCAAACTACTCCATACGTAAATACTATACCTCCTGAGGAAGAAAAAAGATCTCCAGGTGATCAAAATATAGAACGTAAGTTAAGATCATTAATAAGGTGGAATGCTGCAGCCATGGTAGTGAGAGCAAATAAAAAATATCCTGAACTTGGTGGGCACATAGGAACATTTGCATCTGCAGCAACTTTATATGATGTTGGAATGAATCATTTTTGGAGAGCAAAAAATAATAAATTCGGAGGTGATCTGGTATATTTTCAAGGTCATAGTGCACCTGGTATGTATGCAAGAGCTTTTCTTGAAGGACGATTAAATGAAAAACAACTAGATAGATTTAGACAAGAAGTAAAAACAGGAGGTCTTTCGTCTTATCCTCATCCTTGGCTGATGCCTAATTTTTGGCAGTTCCCAACTGTTTCAATGGGTATTGGTCCAATGTTAGCAATATATCAAGCAAGATTTATGAAATATCTTATTAATAGAGGATTAATTAAAGACGAAGGAAGAAAAGTCTGGGCATTTCTTGGTGATGGAGAAATGGATGAGCCAGAGTCTTTAGGTGCAATAGGATTAGCAGCTCGTGAAAATTTAGACAATTTAATATTTGTTGTTAACTGTAATTTACAAAGATTAGATGGTCCAGTCAGAGGAAATGGAAAAATAATTCAAGAATTAGAGGGGATTTTTCGAGGAGCGGGCTGGAATGTTTTAAAGGTCATTTGGGGTTCATATTGGGATACACTTTTAGCAAATGATAAGACAGGTCATCTTGTAAAAATTATGAATGAGACTGTGGATGGCGAATATCAGGCCTTTAAAGCAAGAAATGGACTTTATGTGAGAGAAAAGTTTTTTGGTAAATATCCAGAAACAACAGAGTTGGTTTCATCAATGTCTGATACTGATATTTGGCGATTAAATAGGGGAGGTCACGACCCTCACAAAGTTTATGCTGCTTATGATAAAGCGGTCAATCACAAAGGTAGTCCCACAGTTATAATAGCTAAAACGATCAAAGGTTACGGTATGGGAAAAAGTGGAGAAAGTGTAAATACTACTCACCAGCAAAAAAAACTAGATGTAGATGATTTGATGTATTACAGGGATAGATTTGATGTTCCTTTAACAGATGCCCAAGTCAAAAATATTGAATATTTCAAACCAGACGAAAATTCAGAAGAAATAAAATATTTAAAAAAGAGAAGGATAGAATTGGGCGGTTTTATTCCAGAAAGAACATCGTACTCAAAACCAATTAAAGCTCCAAGTAAAGATATTTTTGATTTTATGAAGGTTTCAACTGGTGAAAAAGAAATGTCTACAACAATGGCTCTTGTGAGAATGCTTACTAACCTTTTAAGAGATAAAAATGTTGCTCCTAAATTAGTCCCAATTATTCCTGATGAAGCTAGAACTTTTGGAATGGAAGGTTTCTTTCAAAAAATAGGAATTTATGCTCATGAGGGCCAAAAGTACGAGCCCGAAGACTCAGCACAGCTTTCTTCTTACAGAGAAGAAAAAAGTGGTCAAGTATTAGAAGAAGGGATTACTGAGGCAGGATCTATGTCATCCTGGATTGCTGCAGGTACTGCTTACACTAATCATGATATTGAAATGGTACCAATTTATCTTTTTTATTCTATGTTTGGCTTTCAAAGAATTGGAGATTTTGCTTGGGCAGCTGGAGACAGTCAAGCAAGAGGTTTTTTAATTGGTGCAACAGCTGGAAGAACAACTCTTGCAGGAGAAGGGCTTCAACATCAAGATGGGCATAGTCATTTACTCGCATCTACAATTCCAAACTGTATATCTTATGATCCTACATTCCATTATGAATTAGCAGTAATTTTTAGAGATGGTTTAAGAAGAATGCATGAAAAAAATGAGAATATTTTTTACTATATTACTACAATGAATGAAAATTATTCTCATCCTGAAATGCCAAATGATTGTGAAGATGGAATTCTCAAGGGAATGTATAAAATAAAAGAGTCATCAAGTTCAAAAGAAGCTAAGATTCAATTGTTGGGATCTGGAACAATACTTAGAGAAATGATGGCGGCATCAGATATACTCAAAAAAGAATATCAGGTAGACAGTGAAGTTTGGAGTGTTACAAGTTTCAACGAATTAAGAAAAAATGGAATGGAAGTTGAAAGACAAAACTTATTAAATCCCGCAGAAACAAACAAAAAATCGTATATAGAAGAGTGCTTGGGTAAACAGCAAGGACCTATCCTTGCAGCTACTGATTATATGAGAATTAATGCAGATCAAATAAGATCTTTTACAAAAAAAAGCTTTTATTCTCTTGGTACAGACGGATATGGAAGAAGCGACACAAGAAAAAATTTAAGAAGTTTTTTTGAAGTAGATAAAGAACATATAGTTGCTTACAGCCTTAGTGTTTTAGTTAAAGAGCAACTCATCACTTCAAAGTATGCTGAAGATGCAATAAAAAAGTATAATATTGATAAAAATAAGCCTATGCCAACAAAAATGTAAATGTCTGATCAATCTATCAAAATATCCGCAAGTCCAAAAGTTAGGAAGTTTGCTAGAGAATTAGGTGTTGATATAAATAGTGTTAAAGGTTCAGAAAGATTAGGCAGGGTTGTAGAAAAAGATTTAAAAGAATTTGTTTCGTCTAACATTAATCAAACATATGATACAAAAAATAGTAAAAATGAAAAAGTAATCAAAAGTGAATATCAACACTCAGATTTTGGAGAAATTGAAATTAAAGACATTCCTAGAGTAAAAAAAATTGCTGCTCCTCATTTAGTCAACTCTTGGACTAATATTCCACATGTAACAAATCATGATGAAGCTGATATTACTGAGATGGAAGAGTTTAGAAGTTCACTTAAAGATTATCACTCTGGAGAAAAAATAAAAATTACTCCACTAGCATTTATTATAAAAGCATTAGTAATATCACTAAAAAAATTTCCATCTTTTAATTCATCAATTGATGATATTGAAAATGGTAAAATTACATTTAAAAAGTATTTTCACATCGGTATCGCAGTTGATACTCAACATGGACTTATGGTGCCTAAGATTAGAGACGCCGATCAAAAAGAGATTAACGATTTAAGCAAGGACTTGAAAAAAGTAAGTGATGATTGCAGAAATCTAAAAATTGATAAAAAAGAATTCTTTGGGGGATCGATGACTATTACTAGCTTAGGTGGAATTGGGGGATCATTTTTTACACCAATAATTAATTTTCCTGAAGTTGCTATTCTTGGAATAGGTAGAAGCTATAAAAAACAGTTATTTAAAGACGGAAAATTTGTTCCAAGAACTATGTTACCTTTATCACTATCATATGACCATCGAATTATTGACGGAGCTGAGGCTGCTAAATTCAATAATGAGTTAAAAGATAATTTAGGAGCAAATTTTGCTTACAACCTAAGTAAATGATTACAAAAATTGAAATATTACCCGACGATCTTCATGTCCATTTTAGCAAAGAAAACTCAGAAATTTTTCCAAATATTTGGTTGCGAGATCATGCAAAAGATGAGCAAAATTGGGATAAAAGGTCTAGTCAAAGAAAGACTTTTACAGCATCTTTAGATCTAAATTTAAAAATAAAAAATGCTGAAATATTAGAAAATGGCAAATACTTGAGCATTTCCTGGCCTGATCTAGAAAAGCCAGTCCAATATTCATTTGAATTTCTAAGTAATAACAAGATAGATAAAAAAAGAGAAACAAAATCAAATTTAAAAATTTGGAGATCAAATGAAATTCATCAAGAGATATTTATAGATTATAAGTCTATCTTATCTAATGATGGATTTAAAAACTTTTTAAAAAGTCTACATACTTATGGTTTTTTAGTAATTAGAAATTGCGAAACAAATTTAAAATGTGTTGAAAAAATTGCTAATAAAATTGGATATGTAAGAAATTCTATATTCGGGGGACTGTGGAGTTTTGAGTCTGACGAAAATAAGGCTGATAGCGCTTATACTCAAGAAGAGTTAAGACCACATACAGACTCAACATATAGCAATGATGCTCCAGGGTTACAATTATTATTATGTTGTGATTATGATGCTAAGGGTGGCGACTCAATAATGGTTGATGGATTAAAAATTGCCGAAACAATCAAAAAAGAAGATCAGCAAATGTATGATTTACTCACAAAAATAAATGTAAAAGGTAATTACATTGGTGATGGTGTTTTTCTAGAAGCTGAAAGACCAATATTTAAATTAAATAAAAATAATGAAATTATTCAAGTAAGTTTTAACAATTACGATCGAGCACCGTTTAGATTTGAAAAGGATTTAACTTTAAAGTTTTATGAAGCAATTAAAAAATTTGATCTACTTGCTAACAATAAAGATTACCAATGGAGACATATATTAAAACCTGGCGAGCTTTTAATATTTAATAATTGGAGAATACTTCATGGAAGAGGATCATTTAGTGGAGTAAGAAAAATGTCTGGATGTTATATAAA
Organism: uncultured Pelagibacteraceae bacterium; assembly: GCA_902547535.1. Taxonomy (GTDB): domain Bacteria; phylum Pseudomonadota; class Alphaproteobacteria; order Pelagibacterales; family Pelagibacteraceae; genus Pelagibacter. Next base: position 161,890 of record CACCOB010000003.1, read on the forward strand.
CAAAGAAGATTTTGACAGTTCTTGTAAGATGAACGGAATAAATTAATTAAATAATTTAAGTTAATAAAATGACAAAATCTCTTTCTATGATCTGTGCACTAGTTACAACTTTTATCTGGGGTACAGCTTTTATTGCACAAGATACTGGTATGGACAATATTGGTCCTTTAACATTTAATTCAGCAAGATTTGTTGTAGGATTTTTAACTATTCTACCGCTAGCATTACTATTTGAAAGAAAGAAAATTAGGCTAGAGATACTCTCAAAATCAAAACTATTTGTAAAGTATTTAGTTTTTATGGGAGTTTCGCTTTTCTTAGGAACCTTTTTACAACAAGCCGCCCTTCAATACACAAATATTGCAAATGCTGCATTTTTTACAGTATTTTACGTACCTATAGTTCCAATTTTATTATTTTTTATTTATTCAAAAAAAGTCCATTGGAGTATATGGCCGGCAATTGGTCTTTGTGTTTCAGGTGTATATCTCCTAAGTGATTTTTCTAATTCAGAAATAATGTTAGGTGATGGTTTAGTTATTTTATGTTCTGTATTTTGGGCATTGCATATAATATTTGCAGGTAAATTCATGGAAGAATTCGATATTCCCATGTTCTATGCAGCATTACAGGCTTTATTTGTTGCAACACTCTCAATAATTTTTTCATATGTATTTGAGGAAATTAATTTTTCTAAAATTTTAATGGAAAGTAATTCAATACTTTATGCTGGTGCATTATCAGGTGGAATTGCCTTTACATTACAAATGTTTGCTCAAAAAAATATAGAAGAAGCACCTGCCGCAATTATTTATTCGTTAGAGGGAGTGTTTGCAGCAATTGCTGGATGGATAATTCTCAATCAGTTTTTAACTACTAATAATATGATTGGATGTTTTTTAATATTAATTGCAGTAATTTCTTCTCAAATTTCTCCAAGCATCAAAACCTAAGAATATGCAATTACAAAAAGAATCAATGCAAGAAATGTTCTGTAATAAACGAAAATGTTTAAATTAAAATTCCTTACATAAATCAAAAAATATTTTATTGTTAAATAAGAAATAACAAATGATAATAAGACTGCAAATATAAACAAAAAATTCATATCTATATTTGTATTAATTATATCTTTAATACTTAGTACACTTGCTCCAGCTAATGCAGGTATGGATAAGTAAAACGATATTTTAGAGGAATCTACTCTATCAAAATTTAAAAATCTTGATGCAGTAATTATAATTCCAGATCTACTAACACCAGGTATAATAGCCAGCATTTGAAAAATACCTATTAGTAAAATATTTTTAAGATTTAAATTATCATTAATTTTATTTTTAATTGTAGATCTGTCTGCAATAAACAATAATATTCCAAATATTAATGTAGTCCAAGCTATCACTTTTAAATTTCTTAAATTTTCAATTAGTCCCGATGAATAAAAAAAGTAGCCAACAATAATTAATGGAATTGATCCTAAAACTATTAAAAGGAATAATGATTTATTTTTACTTATATTTAATAAATCATTTCTAAAATAAAAAATAATTGCTAAAAGTGAACCTAAATGGAGGCTTATATCTAATTGAAGCGAGCTAACATTAAAATTAGAAATCTTTGAAATAATAATGAGATGAGCAGAGGAACTTACGGGGATAAACTCAGTAAATCCTTGAATGAATGCTAATATTGATGTTTCTATATATTTTGAAATCATTTGAGAATTGAATAGATAGTTAAAAGATTACTTAAATAAGGCAATTACTATTACGCATAGCTACTATGCAATTTTAAGAAAATCTATTAAAAAACCGGTTTTTTAAAAATATATGTCAGAATATATTACCTAGTTATGCTTTATACATATTTGAAATTCGTATATAAGCCGACTCCAATGACAAACAAAATGCTTCAATTTGTAGATATAGGTCAACAAAATCCACCTAAAAGAGATAAATCCCAAAGAAAAGAGGATTTTGGTGAGATATATCAGGAATTTATACATGACAGGGCCAAAGAGCAGTCTAGCAGATGCTCACAGTGTGGGGTCCCTTTTTGTCAAGTTCATTGTCCTTTAAGTAACAACATTCCAGATTGGTTAAAACTCACCGCAGAAGGAAGGTATGAAGAGGCATATCACTTATCCCAAAGTACAAATAATATGCCAGAAGTATGTGGAAGAATTTGTCCTCAGGACAGACTATGCGAGGGGAATTGTGTAATCGAACAGTCAGGGCATGGTACTGTTACTATAGGATCAATTGAAAAATATTTAACCGAAAAAGCATGGGAAAATGGATGGGTCAGACCAATAAAGGTAAAAATTGAAAATGAACAAAGTGTTGGAATTATAGGTGCAGGACCTGCAGGGTTAGCTTGTGGAGAAGAGCTTAGAAAAAAAGGATATCAAGTAACAATATACGATAGATATGATAGAGCTGGTGGATTACTTATTTACGGAATTCCAAACTTTAAATTAGAGAAACATGTGGTTGAAAGAAGAATTAAACTTCTGAAAGATGGGGGAATAAATTTTGTAAACAATTTTGAAGTTGGTAAAGACTCTACTTTAAAAGAACTACAATCAAAACATGATGCAATCTTAATTTCTACAGGTGTTTATAAACCCAGAGAAGTAAATTTACCAGGAAATGATTTAAGCAATATTTTTCCTGCAATGGAATTCCTAACAGCATCAAATAAAAAAGGCTTAGGTGATAAAGTTGAGATGTTTGATAACGGTACACTTAATGCTGAAGGAAAAGATGTTGTAGTTATTGGTGGAGGAGATACGGCAATGGATTGCGTAAGGACATCAGTTCGACAAAAAGCTAAATCTGTAAAATGTTTATACAGAAGAGATAAAGAAAATATGCCCGGATCTGCTAGAGAGGTAGGAAATGCAGAGGAAGAAGGTGTTGAATTTATTTGGTTGAGCAATCCAAAAGAATTTAAAGGATCTAATAAAGTTAAGAGTATTATAGTGGATAAAATGAAATTAACTGACCCCGATGAGAGTGGAAGAAGAAAACCAGTTGTAGAAGAAAATTCAGAATTTGAAATAAAAGCAGATTTAGTGATTAAGTCTCTAGGATTTGATCCAGAGGACCTACCTATTCTTTTTCAAGAACCAAGATTAAAAGTTTCACAATGGGGAACTATTAAGGCTGACTTTGATACCCTGGAAACAAGTATTCCTGGTGTATTTGCAGCAGGAGATATCGTTCGAGGAGCATCATTAGTTGTGTGGGCTATTAAAGATGGAAGAGATGCAGCAACTTCAATCGAAACTTTTCTTCAATCAAAACAAAAAATGAAAGTTGCATAATGAATATCCAAAAAAAAAATCGTGAATTATTAAAAAAAAATCATGTTTATGATGAGAAAATGGAACATGATGCATGTGGAGTAGGTCTTGTAGCTTCAACTGAGGGGCTAAAATCAAGAAAAGTAGTTGAATATGGAATTGAGGCTTTGAAAGCTGTTTGGCACAGGGGCGCTATTGATGCTGATGGAAAAACAGGAGATGGAGCAGGAATACATATTGAGATACCTAAAGATTTTTTTGCAGAGAAAATAGAAATTACTGGACATAAACACGACAATTCAGATTTATGTGTAGGAATGATCTTTCTTCCGAGGAACAATTTTGGTGGTCAAGAGCAATGTAGAACAATAGTAGAGAGTGAACTTACAAAAAAGAATTTTAATATATATGGATGGAGACAAGTACCGGTTGATCCATCTGTGCTTGGTGAAAAAGCTGAATTAACAAGACCTGAAATTGCTCAAGTTTTATTTACTCATAATGACAAATCAATTGTTGGCAAAGATTTAGAGAGAATACTATACGAGACAAGAAGAAAAATTGAAAAAGAAGCTTTAAAAAATCAATTAAATAATTTTTATATTTGCTCATTTAGTTCAAGATCAATTATTTACAAAGGAATGTTTCTTGCAGAAGCTTTGTCAGACTTTTATACAGATTTAAAAGATGAACGTTTTATTTCAAGATATGCAATTTTTCATCAGAGGTTTTCAACTAATACAGCACCAAGCTGGGATTTAGCTCAACCGTTTAGAGCTATCGCTCATAATGGTGAAATAAATACACTTAAAGGTAACGTTAATTGGATGAATATACACCAAGAAGAAATGTTTAGTCCATTGTTTGATGATATGGAAAATTTGAAACCGGTTATTCCTGCTGGAAATTCTGACTCTGCATCATTAGACAATGTTTTTGAATTACTAAATATTTCTGGTCATTCAGCACCTTTAGCAAAACTTATGTTAATTCCAGATGCGTGGTCAAAAAAAAGTAAAGTTTTGCCAAAAGATCATCAACAATTATTCAATTTTTTAAATAGTACCATGGAACCTTGGGATGGGCCCGCTGCTGTTGCAGCGACAGATAATGAGTGGGTAATTGTTGGAAGTGATAGAAATGGTCTAAGACCACTAAGATATACTGTTACAAGAGACAAACTTTTGTTTGCTGGATCTGAAACGGGTATGATTGATTTAAATGAAAAGAAAATTGTTTCGAAAGGAAGACTTGGCCCTGGTGAAATATTGGGGGTTAGAATTGAAAAAGGAAAAGTTTATACAAACAATGCGATTAAGAACTATTTAGCAAAAGAATTTAAAAAGTTTAACAATCAGATCATTGATCTTGATAAAAAATTTCCAATAGAAAATGAAAAAAAACAGTATTCAGGCTCTGATTTAAAAAAAATACAACACTGTTTTGGCTATAGCCTTGAGGATTTAGAACTAATCCTTCATCCTATGGCTGAAGATGCCAAAGAAGCAACTGGATCCATGGGTGATGATACACCTCTTGCTGTATTATCTGATAAATATAGGCCTCTTTACCATTTTTTTAGACAGAACTTCAGTCAAGTAACAAATCCTCCAATAGATTCTTTAAGAGAAAATAAGGTTATGAGTTTAAAAACTAGGTTTGGAAATCTGGGTAATATTCTTGATTTTTCAGATCTTACTGAGGAAAATATTTATGTTTTAGACAGTCCTATCCTCTCAAATAATCAGTTTGAAAAATTTGTAAAGTACTTTGGTGATAATTATAGAATTTTAAATTGTATATTCGATAAATACGAAACACTAGAAAATTCAATTCAAAAATTAAAAAAGGATTCAGAGAAAGCAGTCAGAGAAGGTGTAACACAACTAATTTTGTCAGATAAAAATATATCCGAAACAAAAATGCCAATGCCAATGCTTTTATGTATTGGAGCTATAAACACCCATTTAATAAAATTAGGCCTAAGAGGATATGTTTCTATCAATGTTCAAACAGGAGATGCTCTTGATACACACTCATTTGCTACACTTATAGGTGTTGGAGCAACAACTGTAAATCCTTATCTTGCATTCGATAGTTTATTTCAAAGACATTCTAAAAAACTTTTTGGTAAATTTTCTTTTGATGAGTGTGTCAGTAGGTATATTAAATCTGTAAACTTTGGCCTGTTAAAAATAATGTCAAAGATGGGTATTTCTGTTTTAAGTTCATATAGAGGAGGATGTAATTTTGAAACAGTAGGACTAAGTAGAACAATTGTTAAAGATTATTTTCCAGGAGTAATATCTAAAATTTCTGGAATTGGATTAAGTGGTATAGAAAAAAAAATAAGAGGTATACATAAAGATGCTTTTGACATTCATTCAAATATTTTACCCATAGGTGGAATTTATAGATATAGAAAAAATGGAGAAACTCACCAATATCAAGGAAAATTAATTCATCTTTTGCAAGCTGCAGTCGGATCAAATTCTTATGATACCTATAAAAAATATACTAAAGGAATCTATGGTTTAAAACCAATTAATTTGAGAGATTTAATTGACTTTAAAAATCAAGAAGCAATAGCAATTGATGAAGTTGAGCCAATAAGTGAAATCATGAAAAGATTTGGAAGTGGAAGTATGTCTCATGGTGCTTTATCAAAAGAGGCTCATGAAACTCTTGCTATGGGCATGAATAGGATAAAGGGTGCTTCTTGTAGCGGCGAAGGTGGAGAAGATGAAAAGAGATTTAAGGTTTTAGAAAATGGAGATAGTGCTAATTCAAGAGTAAAACAAATAGCTTCTGCAAGATTTGGTGTAACTATAAATTATTTAAATAACTGTAATGAAATTGAAATTAAAATTGCACAAGGTGCAAAACCTGGGGAAGGGGGTCAATTACCTGGGTTTAAGGTTACAGAAGAAATAGCTAAATTAAGACACTCTACTCCAGGAGTGACATTAATTTCACCTCCGCCACATCATGACATTTACTCTATCGAAGACCTTGCACAACTAATTTATGATTTAAAGCAAATTAATCCTAAGGCTAGAGTTGGTGTAAAATTAGTAGCTTCATCTGGAATAGGAACTATTGCTGCAGGTGTTGCTAAAGCAAAAGCTGATATCATTTTAATTTCTGGTCATAATGGTGGAACAGGGGCTACTCCTCAAACAAGCGTTAAATATGTTGGTATTCCATGGGAAATGGGACTGACAGAGGCAAACCAAGTTTTGACTTTAAATAAACTAAGACACCTTGTTACTCTGAGAACGGATGGAGGAATTAAAACTGGAAGAGATGTAGTTATGGCAGCAATGATGGGCGCAGAAGAGTTTGGTGTAGCTACTACAGCCCTTGTTGCAATGGGATGTATTATGGTAAGACAATGTCACTCTAACACTTGTCCAGTTGGTGTATGCACTCAAGATGATGAACTTAGGAAAAAATTTACTGGTACACCAGACAAGGTAGTGAACTTATTTTCTTTTATAGCGCAAGAAGTAAGAGAAATTCTAGCAAGTTTAGGTTTTAAGTCTCTTAATGAGGTCATTGGTAGAACGGACTTATTAAGACAAGTAAGTAAAGGATCACCAAATTTGGATGATTTAGATTTAAATCCTTTATTTGTACAAGCTGACCCTGGTAAAAATAAAAGATATTGTGAGAAACCTATAATTAATAAGGTTCCAGATACATTGGATCAAAAAATTTGGCCAGAGGTAGAAAACTTAATAGATAATAATTCTCCATTAGATAAAACATATGAAATAAAAAACACCGATAGAGCAGTGGGTACAAGAATTTCTTATCATTTATATAAAAAATTTGGAAATAATAAATTAGAGGAAAATACTTTTTCACTCAATTTTAAAGGATCAGCTGGACAATCATTTGGTGCATTTGGGATTAAAGGACTTAAATTAATTTTAAAAGGAGATGCTAATGATTACGTTGCCAAAGGTTTATCTGGCGCATCTATAATAGTTAAACTTCCTGAGGAAAGTAATTTAGTCTCAAACGAAAATACTATTATAGGAAATACAGTCTTATATGGAGCAACATCGGGAACTTTATTAGCGGCAGGACAAGCGGGTGAAAGATTCGCAGTAAGAAACTCAGGAGCAACTGCGGTAGTTGAAGGTTGTGACTCAAATGGATGTGAGTATATGACAGGAGGTTCGATTGTAATATTAGGCAATGTTGGAGATAATTTTGGAGCAGGTATGACAGGTGGAATGGCTTTTGTATATGATCCTAACAATGAATTTCCAAAAAAAGCAAATCCAGAGACAATTATTTGGCAAACACCCGAGACAGAGTTTTGGAAAAATAAGTTAAAGGAACTAGTCTCAAAACATTATCAAGAAACAGAGTCTAATGTTTCTAAAAATATACTCGAAAATTTTGATGTGGAGATTAATAATTTTTTACAAGTTTGCCCAAAAGAAATGATAGATAAACTTGAAAATCCAATTACTAATAAAAGTATTGTTGGTAAAGCTAGTTAATTTTTTCAATTATATTTTGTAGTTCTTTACAAATTATAATTAAATTTTTACTTGAGGAGAGACTATGATCTCCATTTTTTATTATTATAAGCTTTTTATCTGCTTTAGGAAAAGTTTTTAAAACCATTCTTGAGTATTTTACAGGCACTACCTCATCTTTTTGTCCGTGAACCATTGTGACAGGGATGGTGTTATTTAATTTTTTATTAAGAACTTTATTTGTAGCTTTTTTTCCATCAAAAATAAGCTGTTTAGTAATTAAGTATTCATAATCGCCATTTTTAATTTTAGAAATTCCTTTTTTGATTATTTCATCTTTTGTTTTTTTTGGAAATTTTTTCCACATAATTCTTGTTAGAAACTCAGGTGCAGATCCAATACCTAGGAAGCCTTTAATTTGAGAAGTAAAATATCTGTGCATTATCATCGAAATCCATCCACCCATACTCGAGCCAATTAGAATAAAATCATTTTTTTTTACTATTTTATTAATTGCAGTCTTAGCGTCATTTGACCATTTTGTAATATTACCTTTTGTAAACTCTCCTGAAGACCTTCCATGACCAAAATATTCTAACGCCAAAAACCCTAATTTATTTTTAATGCTAAAGTTTAAAAATTTTTTAGGTTTGTCCCCATCTATATCTGATGCAAAGCCGGGCAAAAAAACTATGTAGAGATTTTTTTTATAATTATTTGCTATATATCTTAGTTTTTTAGATTTAGAAATTCTTAGAAATTTATTTTTTTTCATATAAAGTAATCATATTGACTAGGTATATATTATTATCACATGCAGTCTAAATTAAAAGTACTACAGGTAATTCCTAAGTTAGGTTATGGTGGTGCAGAAACTGGTTGTTACGACATTGCACATTACTTGCCAGAAAATAATGTTGAATCATATCTCATTACAAGCGGTGGTGAACTCCTACAATATATAGACAGAAAAAAAGTCAAACTCATAAAACTTCCTGTTCACTCAAAAAATCCTATACTCATTTTTATAAATTCACTAATTATTTCTGCAATAATTCTATTAAATGGGATAAATATTGTTCATGCTAGAAGTAGAGCACCTGCATGGTCATGTTTAATTGCAACAAAAATTACAAGAAGAAAGTTTGTTACGACTTTTCATGGAACTTATAACTTTAAAAGTAAATTAAAAAAACTTTATAACTCGGTTATGGTTAGATCGGATTTAATTATTGCTGGATCTAATTTTATTTTTTCACACATCAAAGAAAAATATGCAGAATATCTATCAGATAAAAAAAAATTACTTTCTATATTTAGAGGTATAAATACGGATTATTTTGATCCTTCCACTACATTAGAAGCTGATGAAGATAAATTATTTAAGTCATGGGACTTGATAGTTGGAAAAAAAATTATTTTGTTGCCAGGAAGACTTACAGCTTGGAAGGGGCAAGAGATGTTTTTAGAAGCATTAAGTAAAGTAAATATTCAGTTAGGTAACGATTCATTCATTGCAGTAATTTTAGGTAATGACCAAGGGCGAGATCTTTATAAAAAAAAATTAATTAGACTTGTTGAACAATATAGACTTACAAAACAAATAAGATTTATTAATCATTGCAAAAACATGCCACTAGCTTACAAAATATCTGACATTGTTGTCTCTGCATCAATTGAACCGGAGGCCTTTGGAAGAGTTGCGGTAGAAGCTCAATCTATGCAAAAATTAATTCTGGCTAGTAATATTGGTGGATCAAATGAGACAGTTATTGATGGAAAATCTGGAATATTATTTAAAGCAGGTGACACTGATGATTTATCAAAAAAAATTATACAAGTAATGAATTTAGATCCTAATGAAATTTCAAAAATGGGTAATTTTGGAAGAGAAAATGCTGTAAAGAAATTTAATGTTGAAAAAATGTGTTTTTCTACTTATTCAGAGTACAAAAAACTAATTTATTAATGCCAAATATTACATTACCTGACGGAAAAAAAATAAATTTTGAAAAAAGTATTTCAGGTTTTGAGGTTGCTGAAAAAATCAGTAAATCTTTATCAAAGCAGGCATTATTAATCAGTGTTGATGGAGAATTAAAAGATTTAAATCACAATATTTCAAAAGACTCCTCAATTAAGATATTTACATCAAAAGATAAAGAGGGATTGGAAACTATAAGACATGATACTGCACATATATTAGCTATGGCAGTTCAAGAATTGTTTCCAGGCACACAGGTCACAATAGGTCCTGTTATTGAAGATGGATTTTATTATGATTTTGCTAGAAAGGAACCTTTCACCTCTGAAGATCTAGAAAAAATAGAGAATAAAATGAGAGAAATTGTAGATAGAGACGAAAAAACTTACAGAGAAGTTTGGAAAAGAAATGATGCAATTGAACATTTTAAAAAAAAAGGAGAAATATATAAAGCAGAAATAATAGAGAGCATTCCAGAGGGAGAAGAAGTATCTTTATATTTCCATGGTGATTGGCATGATTTATGCAGAGGTCCCCACTTAACTTCAACTGGTAAAATTGGAAAATTTTTTAAATTAACAAAAGTCTCTGGTGCTTATTGGAGAGGCGATTCAAATAATGAAATGTTACAAAGAGTTTATGGTACTAGTTGGTCCACTCAAAAAGAGTTAGACGATTATTTAACAAGAATCGAAGAAGCAGAAAAGAGAGACCATAGAAAAATTGGTAAAGAAATGGATCTGTTTCATTTCAGAGAAGAGAGTCCTGGATCAGTATTTTGGCATCAAAAAGGATGGAACTTATTTCAGAAACTTATTTCTTATATGAGAATGAAGCAAGAAACTGCGGGATATCAGGAAATAAATACTCCGGAAATATTAGATCGATCACTTTGGGAAAAATCTGGTCACTGGGAAAAATTTGGTGCAAATATGTATACTTCTACTACTCCTGATGAAAAAGTTTTTGCTATAAAACCAATGAATTGTCCTGGTTGCGTTCAGGTCTTTAATCAAGGTTTAAAAAGTTATAGGGATTTACCATTAAAAATGTCAGAGTTTGGAAAAGTTCATAGGTACGAACCTTCTGGAGCTCTTCACGGATTATTGCGTGTAAGGGCATTTACTCAAGATGATGCGCATATCTTCTGCACAGAAGAACAAATTACACAGGAATGTTTAAGCGTAACAAATTTGATTTTAGAAATATATAAAGATTTAGGATTTGAAGAGGTAATTTTAAAATATTCTGATCGACCAGACCTAAGAGTTGGGGACGATAAAGTTTGGGATAAATCGGAAGCAGCACTATTGGAAGCAATAAAAGCAACAAAATTAGAGTACTCTATTAATAAGGGCGAAGGTGCTTTTTATGGTCCTAAGATAGAATTTGTTTTAAGGGATGCAATTGGAAGAGATTGGCAATGTGGAACTTTACAGGTTGATCTTAATTTACCAGGTAGATTAGGTGCATCGTTTGTAGATAGAGATGGAAACAAAAAAGTACCAGTCATGCTACACAGAGCTTTATTTGGATCATTAGAAAGATTTATAGGAATTTTAATAGAAAATTATTCTGGAAAGTTACCCTTTTGGCTTTGTCCAGTCCAAACTATAGTTATTCCAATCTCAAGTGATTTTGATGAATATGCAAAACAAGTAAATAATGAATTAAAAAAAGTCGGTTTAAGTTCTGAAGTTGATTTAAAAAATCATAATTTGAATTACAAAATTAGGGAACATTCATTAACTAAAGTCCCAATGCTACTAATATGTGGAAAAAAAGAAGTTGACAGTAACACAGTAACTATTAGAAGATTGGATTCTAAAAAACAGGAAACTATGGAATTAAAAGAATTCTTAATACAATATTCTGCTTTAAATAAAGCACCTTCAATTTAAGTGGCAGATTTTAAACAAAACTACTTTCAGAAAAGAACTAAGCCTAAAGGTCCTAGAACCAACCAAAGGATAACTTCTCAAGATGTGCAAGTTATTGGAAGTGATGGAGACAATTTAGGTATTCTTAATTTACAAGATGCAATCAATAGAGCAAAGGATCAAGGTTTAGATTTAATTGAAATAGCTCCAAATGCAAAGCCTCCAGTTTGCAAAATAATGGATATGGGAAAATATAAATATGACTCTCAAAAAAAAGCAAATAAAGCAAAGAAAAAGCAAAAAAAGATAGAGTTAAAAGAGATTAAATTAAGACCTGTTACGGAGGTACATGATTATACTTTTAAAATTAAAAATGCTCAAAAATTTATTGCTAAAGGAGATAAGGTAAAATTTACAATAAGATTTAAAGGTAGAGAATTACAGCATTCAAGTTTGGGTAATGAGTTAATGGATAAGATCAAACAGGATATGGAGACTGTTGGACGAGTTGAGCTTCAGCCTAAGTTTGATGGCAAACAAATGATCATGGTTATCCAGCCTTTATAAGACTTATTTCTGGTTGTAAATTAATATTAATATTTGTATAACCCCTCAAAAATTATGCCTAAATTAAAAACAAAAAGTTCAGCAAAAAAAAGATTTAAAATTTCAGCTAAAGGTAAAGTTATAACTGCTCAAGCTGGTAAAAGACATGGTATGATTAAAAGAACTAATTCACAGATAAGAAAGCAAAGAGGAACTACGGTAATGTCTAAACAAGATGGTAAAATTGTAAAATCTTACATGCCGTATAATCTAAGAGGATAATATGGCTAGAGTAAAACGAGGTGTAACAAGTAGAGCTAAACATAAAAAAGTATTAAAAGCTGTTAAAGGTCAGTGGGGCAGAAGAAAGAACACTATAAGAGTAGCCAGGCAAGCAATGGAAAAAGCTATGCAGTATGCCTATAGAGATAGAAGAAACAAAAAAAGAGACTTTAAGTCACTTTGGATTCAGAGAATTAACGCTGGAGTTAGATCTGAAGGTTTAACGTATTCTAAATTTATAAATGGCCTAAGCAAAACAGGTATTAAAATAGATAGAAAAATACTTGCTGAAATAGCTTATGACAATCCAGAAGCATTTAAAACTATAGTTAAAAAAGCTCAAGCAGCATTAAACTAATTTTCATTGTTGTTTTTCTAGAGTTAACAAATATTCTACGAATATGTCCGATATAAAAAAAATTAAAGAAGAATATTTAAAAAAATTAGACAACAATCTAGAAGTAGAAAGTGTAAATCAAATAAAAACTGAATTGTTTGGTAAAAATGGACAAATTTCTAATTCTTTTAAAACATTAGGCTCATTACCCAATGATGAGAGAAAAAAATTTGCATCAGACTTAAACTCAATAAAAGATGAATTACAAGAAAAAATAAATTCTAAACTTCAAGAAATTGAAATTAAAGAGATTAACTCTAAACTTGAGAATGAAAAATTGGATGTTACTTTACCTGAGAGAGAAATAAATCAAGGAAAAATACATCCTGTTTCGCAAGTTATTGATGAGATATCCTCAATATTTTCTGAAATCGGCTTTAGTGTAGAAGAAGGGCCAGATGTAGAGAATGAGCACTATAATTTTACTGCATTAAATACTCCTGATAATCATCCAGCAAGAGATATGCATGACACTTTTTATTTAGATAATAATAAAGAAATATTATTAAGAACTCATACATCTCCTGTACAAGTTAGAACAATGTTGAATGGAAAACCTCCATTTAAGATTATAGCTCCTGGAAGAACATATAGATCTGATAGTGATCAAACACATTCACCAATGTTTCATCAAGTTGAAGGACTTCATATTGATAAAAATATAAATATGGGTCATTTAAAAGGTTGTTTGAACTACTTTATAAAATCTTTTTTTGAGGTTGATAAAATTAAAATGAGATTTAGACCTAGTCATTTTCCTTTTACTGAACCATCTGCAGAGGTTGATATTGGTTACGAGTTAAAAGACGGAAAAATAGTTATTGGTGAGGGAGATAAATGGTTAGAAATTCTTGGATGTGGAATGGTACACCCAAATGTCTTGAAAAATGTAAACGTAAATCCAGATAAATACCAAGGCTATGCTTTTGGTATTGGTATTGATAGACTTGGAATGTTGAAATATGGCATAAATGATCTAAGAGCTTTTTTTGAGACTGACTATAGATGGCTCAATCACTTTGGTTTTGATCCGTTGGATGTTCCATCAAATTACAGAGGTCTAAGCAGATGAAATTTACAATGAGTTGGTTAAAGGAACACCTTGAGACCAAGCATAAAGATACTCAGATTATTGATAAATTGACGGATGTTGGACTTGAAGTTGAGAGCTTTGAAAATATTAGTTCTGATTTGGATAATTTTAAAATAGCAAAAATTATAAATGCTGAACAACATCCAAACGCTGATAGACTTAGGATATGTGATGTTGATATAGGGCAACAAAATATTGTTAAAGTTGTTTGTGGAGCACCAAACGCTAAAAAAGGTCTTTTGACTGTTTATGCTGGTCCTGGATCAGTAATTCCAAAAAATAATATGAAACTTACAGTGAGTAAGATTAGAGGAATAACTTCATATGGGATGCTATGTTCAGAGTCAGAATTAAAATTATCAGATGAAAGTGAGGGAATAACAGAGCTAAAACCAAGCAAATACTCTGACAAAATAGGTAAAAATTTTTTTAATAACAATAATGAAAAAGTTGTTGATTTGTCAATAACCCCAAATCGACCTGATTGTTTAGGAGTCAGAGGAATAGCTAGAGATTTAGCTGCGGCAGGGACCGGTAAATTAAAAAATATTTCACATAAAAATATTAAGAAGGATGGATCTCAAAATATAAAAGTTTCAATTACTAAAGATAAAAAACAAGGCTGTACTATTTTTGGGAGTTGTCTTATAAAAGGGGTTACCAATAAAGAAAGCCCAAAATGGCTGAAAGAGAAAATCACGTCTCTTGGTCAAAAACCAATTTCAGCAATTGTAGATATAACTAATTATGTAATGCTAGATTTAAATAGACCTCTACATGCATATGATGCAGATAAAATTGATAGAGAAATCATAGTTAGAGATTCAAAAAAAGGTGAAACCTTTGAAGCTCTAGATAATAAGGAATATAAATTAGACGATGGTATGTGTGTTATATCTGATAAATCTGGTGTGCTGGGCTTAGGAGGGGTAATAGGAGGAACACGTTCTGGTACTGAATTAAAAACTAAAAATATTTTACTGGAGTCTGCATACTTTATTCCAAGATCAATAAGAAAAACTTCAAAATTACTTAACATAGATACTGATGCAAAATTTAGATTTGAAAGAGGAATTGATCCTCAATCAATAGAGACAGGTTTGCTAAAAGCCTCTCAACTAATATCAGAAATTTGTGGAGGAAAGATTAGTAAATTTGATATTCAAAAAATTAAACAATATAAAAACTCAGAAATTAAATTTAATACTTCATTATTTGAAAAAATAACAGGTTTTAAAATTAAAGATAATGAAATTATTAAAATTTTGAACGATCTGGGCTTTAAAGTTTCCAGAAAGAAATCAGAATTAAAATTAAAGGTTCCTTCTTGGAGACCTGACATAAGTCAACCGATAGATATAGTTGAAGAAGTTGTAAGAATTAAAGGGTATGAAAATATTGAAACTATAGAGCCAGAGAAAAAGAGATTTAAAGACACACTAAATAAACAACAAAAACTTTTTCATTTTTTACAACGTTCTGTAGCATCAAAAGGTTATTTAGAGACTGTTACTTGGTCATTCACAGACTCAAGAATAAATAATTTTTTCAAAGAAAATTTAAAAGAAATTAAAATAGTAAATCCCATAAGCTTAGATTTAGATGTTTTAAGAAATTCAATTTTTTCAAATTTAGCTTTTTATTTAAAGAAAAATTTAGATAGAGGATTTAAAGACATTTCACTTTTTGAAATTGGACCAATTTTCAAAAATAACCAACCAGGAGAACAGTTGACGGTAATAGGTGCAATAAAATCAGGGAAAATTTCAAGATTAAACTGGAATGAAAAAGAAAGATTGGTTGATATTTTTGATGTGAAAAAAGATTTAATTCAAACATTAATGGAAGCTGGATATGATAAACAAAGTTTTTTTATAAGAGATAAATCTCCTACATACTATCACCCTGGAAAATCTGGTTCAGTTTATCTTGACAAGGATGATATTGATCCTGTTGCATATTTTGGAGAACTTCATCCAAATATTGTTAAGAAGCTCGATATAAAAACTGAAGGAGTAGTTGGTTTTGAAATCTATCTTGATTATTTAAAAGATAACAAAATAAAATTAAAGGATCAAAAGTCCAATTTCGAATATTCGGACTATCAAAAATCAGAGAGAGATTTTGCTTTTGTTGTAGATAAAAATTACAAAGCACAGGATTTAATAGAAATCATATCATCAATTGATAAAAGTCTAATAAGATCAATTAAAATTTTTGATATTTATGAAGGTGAAAAAATTCCAGATGGAAAAAAATCGATAGCTCTCAATGTAACAATTCAGTCATCTGAAAAAACATTAGAAGAAAATGATCTTGAAAAAATTAACAAATTAATTATTTCAACTGTTGAGTCTAAGTCAGGAGCGAAAATTAGATCCTAAATGTCCACTGAAATTGATAATATAAGAAACTTTGCAATTATTGCTCATATTGATCATGGTAAATCTACGATAGCAGATAGAATAATACACATATGTGGTGGATTAACAGATAGAGAAATGAAGGCTCAAGTCCTTGACTCAATGGATATTGAAAGAGAGAGAGGTATAACAATTAAAGCTCAAACAGTAAAATTAAATTATAAATCTAAAGACGGAAAAAATTATATTCTTAATATTATAGACACCCCAGGACATGTTGACTTTAGTTATGAGGTTAGTAGATCTTTGTATGCTTGTGAAGGATCAATATTAATTGTAGATAGTACTCAGGGTGTTGAAGCTCAAACTTTGGCCAATGTATATCAGGCACTCGATATTAATCATGAAATAATTCCAGTATTAAATAAAATTGATTTACCTGCATCTGATATTGATAGAACAAATAAACAAATTGAAGAAGTTATTGGAATAGATACCTCAAACGCTGTTCCATGCTCAGGAAAAACGGGTGAAGGTATTGATGATATCTTGGAGCAAATTATTCAAACACTACCAGGTCCAAAAGGTGAAAAAGATCAAAAATTAAAGTGTTTATTGGTGGATAGTTGGTACGATACATATCTTGGTGTAGTCATATTAGTAAGGGTAATTGATGGAAAAATTAAAAATAATATGAAAATTAAAATGATGTCTACAAATCAGGAGTATTTTGTTGAGAAGGTAGGAGTTTTTACACCCAAACCAAAAGATATTGATGAACTTAATTCTGGAGAGATTGGATTTATAACAACTGGTATAAAAGTTTTATCTGAAACAAAAGTTGGAGATACAATCTGTGATGCATCTAAACCATTAAAAGAATCATTACCTGGTTTTAAGCCGACTAAACCAGTAGTTTTTTGTGGATTATTTCCTGTCGATAGCTCTGAATATCAAAAATTAAAAGATGGATTGGCTAAACTTAAATTAAACGATTCTAGCTTTTCTTTTGAACCCGAGTCTTCCTCTGCGTTAGGACTAGGTTTTAGGTGTGGTTTTTTAGGTTTGTTACATTTAGAAATTGTTACAGAAAGACTTAAGAGAGAATTTGATATCAATCTTTTAACCACAACGCCTGGTGTTGTTTACAAGATCCATATGAATAATGGTGAGGTAAAAGATTTGCAAAACCCTTCAAGTTTACCCGACCCAACTATGATAAAATTTATTGAAGAGCCATGGATTAAGGCTACTATAATTACTCCTGATCAATATCTGGGTTCAATAATAAAAATATGCCAGGATAAAAGAGGAATTCAAACAAATTTAAGCTACTCAGGAAATAGAGCTGTAATAAATTATGAAATACCTTTAAATGAAGTGGTATTTGACTTCAATGATAGATTGAAATCTATGACAAGCGGATATGCAAGTTTTGACTATGAAATTATAGGTCATAAAGAAGGAGATCTTGTTAAAATGGGTATTTTAGTAAATACAGAACCAGTAGACGCTTTGGCAATGATGATACATAAAGACTTTGCACAAAAAACTGGAAGAGAGGTTTGTGAAAAATTAAAAGACTTAATTCCTAGGCACAATTTCATGATACCGATTCAAGCTGCGATTGGTGGTAAGATTATTGCAAGAGAAACAATCAAAGGATTTAAAAAAGATGTTTTAACAAAAATTCATGGTGGTGGAGCGGTAGATAGGAAAAGAAAATTACTTGAGAAACAAAAAAAAGGTAAAGCTAGAGCAAAACAATTTGGAAAAGTTGAAATTCCTCAAGAAGCATTTATAGGTGTACTTAAGATTTCCAAAGAATAATAATACAACTTATTAATTTTGATCGAACCACTTTATAAATTTTTGTTTATTATCCTGGATAAATTTTGGTAATAGAGATTGTTCAAACCTTTTTAAATATGCACCATTACCCATTTTGTCCTCGTATTTATCAGCAGTCAGATCGTAAATTGCTCTTTTATTTTTAATAAAATTTTTAATTTCATCTAAGTTCAATAATGATTTTTCATATTCAAAATGATGTAAATATGATTTATATTTAACTTCAATTTCTTCAGGTGTTTTAATATTTGAAAAATGCCATCCACCATTCTTTATAATTTCAATATTATTAAATTTTGTATTATTAAATAAAATATCAATTCTATATTTTGGATATTTTTTACATTTTATATTTCTGGCCCATTGTGGTGATATAAAATCTTTCATTTTAATTACCTTTGTTCCATACCAAATAAAGTTGGGAATATATAAATCAAATTTATAATAAAAAAAATTTTGTTCAAAAACTGTAATTTTTGTTTTTAAATTTTTTAAATCAATTAAGCTTAAATTTGGTATTTCATCCAAATCAGAGACTAAAATAATATCCTCTTGATTTGCATCTAGCAAACCCTTTAGGATAAAATTTCTTTGACAATTTTCTCTTTTAGCAGCATTACGAGAGCTTTTTAATTCAATAAGATTTTGAGAATCTGTTTTTTCTATTTTTTCAATATTACTTGGTAAATTATCATGAATTAAATATTTAATTTTATTTTTAAATTTATAAAATTTATTTATATCAAATTTAAGATTTCTTTTTTCACCTTTATGATTATATTTACTTTCTACAATCACAAAATAATCAATATATTTATCTAAAATATTCAATCTAATGTCTAAGACAAGTTCTTCATCAAAAAACATAAAACAGTCATATACTTTCATAACTTATGAATGCATTATATGAAAAAAATAAATATAGTATATTCAAATATATAAATTGGAGAGGTGGCCGAGTGGTTGAAGGCGCACGCTTGGAAAGCGTGTATAGGGGAAACTCTATCATGGGTTCGAATCCCATTCTCTCCGCCATTAATTTTCAACCTAAAAATGGCTTTTATTCAAAAAAATCTATAAATAGAAAAATTTTTTAAAATACCTAACATTATCGTTGATATTATTAACTAATTTAAGCTTAACGTTCTAAGAGATTTTATTAAAAATTTCAAAAATGGTATAAAAGACTATTCCTTATAAAAATTAATGACAAAAAATAATACTAATACCTATCAAGCAGATTCCATTAAAGTTTTAAAGGGTCTCGAAGCTGTAAGAAAAAGACCTGGCATGTATATTGGTGATACAGATGATGGAACTGGTTTGCATCATATGGTCTACGAAGTTGTAGATAATTCTATTGATGAAGCATTAGCAGGTCATTGTAAAAAAATTGAGGTAAGTATAAATTCTGACGGTTCAATCACAGTGGAAGATGATGGTAGAGGAATACCAGTTGACTTTCACAAAGAGGAAAAAAAATCAGCGGCAGAAGTTATAATGACACAACTGCATGCTGGTGGTAAATTCGATCACGATTCCTATAAAGTTTCAGGAGGTCTGCATGGTGTTGGAGTTTCAGTAGTCAATGCTCTTTCACAAAAATTAGAATTATATGTTGAAAGAGATGGGAAAAAACATTTTGTTCAGTTTATAAATGGCGAAACCAAAATACCATTAAAAGTAACAGGCAAGTCAAAGAATACTGGTACAAAAATTAATTTTTTACCTTCTAAAGATATTTTCTCGTCTACAAAATTTAGTTTTTCAATTATTCAAAAAAGAATGCGTGAATTAGCTTTTTTAAACAAAGGGATTAAAATTATACTCAATGACCTATCCCAAAAAAAAATAAAAACACATGAATTTAAATATGAAGGTGGCATAAATGAGTTTGTTGAATTTTTAGATGAAAATAGAGAAAAATTAAAAAATAAGAATGATAATGATTTATTTAGAAAGCCAATTTATATCGAAGGAATCAAAAGTAATGTTGATGTTCAATGTTCATTAAAATGGAATGCAGGATATAATGAGGATGTATACCCTTATACTAATAATATTTATCAAAAAGATGGAGGAACTCATCTTTTGGGGTTTAGAAGCGCGCTAACAAGAGTTGTAAATAAATATGCATCAGAGCAAAATTTACTAAAAAAAAGTAAAGTTTTACTGTCTGGAGATGATGTTAAAGAGGGTTTGACATGTGTTCTATCTGTAAAAATTCCAGATCCTAAATTTTCTTCTCAAACAAAAGACAAATTAGTTTCTTCAGAAGTAAGAAATATTGTTGAAGGTATAGTTAATGAAAAATTATCAATTTGGTTTGACCAAAATCCATCTATTTCTAAAATAATTCTAACGAAAATAATTCAGGCTGCAGTAGCAAGAGATGTTGCCAAAAAAGCAAGAGAAAATGTAAGAAGAAAAGGGGCTTTAGAGCTAACTGGATTACCTGGAAAATTGGCAGATTGTCAAAATTCAAAACAAGAAGGAACAGAATTGTTTATTGTCGAGGGAGATTCAGCCGGAGGATCAGCCAAACAGGGAAGAAATAGAGAATATCAAGCAGTACTACCTTTGAGGGGAAAAATTTTAAATACATATACTGAGATAAATGGTTCTAAAAAAAATGGAAATCAAAGTGACCTTAGAACAAAATCATTATCAAAGATGATTTCTTCAAATGAAATCGTTACATTGATAAATGCTCTTGGATTAGATCCTAAAACAGAGGAAATAGATTTAGAGGATTTAAGATATGGAAAAATTATAATTATGACAGATGCAGATGTTGATGGTTCACATATTAGAGCGTTACTTTTAACTTTTTTTAACAATATCCCTTTTAATAAATTAATAGAAAAAGGTCACGTCTATTTAGCTCAACCACCTCTTTTTAAAATTAATAAAGGCTCCAAAGGCATTTACATAAAAGATGAAAAAGATCTTGAAAATTATATAATTAAAAACTCTAAGGATATAAAAAATGTTAAGAAAAATTCTAAAGAATTTGATAAAATTATTCAATTAGAGAAGTCTAAACTAAATATTCAACGATTTAAGGGACTTGGAGAAATGAATCCTGAAGAGTTATGGAATACTACTTTAAATCCAGAGACTAGAAATTTACTTCAGGTTCAATATTCAAAAAATTTTCAAAAAGATCAAAATTTAATACAAACATTAATGGGTAACGATGTTGCTTCAAGAAAAGATTTTATTGTAGATAATGCTATAAATGTCGTTAATTTAGATATTTAATTAATGGAGTTAAGTAGCAATTCCAAATCATCGAGCTTAAATAAAATTACATATGTAAATTTAAGATGGATAGGTGTAATAGGTCAATTTGTTACTATAAATGCTGTTGCATTCTTATTTAAATTTGAATTTAATTTTTTATTAGCAAATATTATAGTTTTAATAGGTGCTTTAAGTAACACTTTCTTATTTTATTTTTTTAAAAAAAATCAGTTACAAGAAAAAATATCTTTAACTTTTCTTACCCTTGATATTATACAATTAAGTTTTTTGCTTTATTTAACAGGTGGTATTATAAATCCATTCTCAATATTTTTGATTATACCAAGCATATTTGCTTCAAATAGCTTAAGTATTAAAACAAATATTTTATTAATATTTTTGACAATTTTTTCAATAATTTTACTTACCTTCTACCACCAAGAATTACCATCGCCATTAAACGAATACATTTTTAGTAATTACTATTATTTTTCAGTTCCTATTGCCTTAATCATTGCACTTATTTTTTTAAGTTTTTTTGCTTTAACATTTGGGAATGAGTCAAAAGTTAGAAAAGATGCATTAGATAAAATTCAGGAAGTTATTTCTAAAGAAAATGAGCTAGTATCACTAGGTGGACAAGCTGCAGCAGCTGCTCATTCTTTAGGTACACCACTTTCCACAATAAAAATTATTTCTCAAGATTTGTATAATAATTTTAAAAACAATAAGGAATTAAAAAAAGATGTTGAATTGCTTGTAAGTCAAGTTGATAGATGCAATGAAATATTAAAAAAATTATCTTTAAATCCTGTAATTGAAGATGATTTTATAGATAAGGATATTACTCTGCACAATTATGTAAAAGAAATTGTGAATTCTTTTAAAGAAATATCTGATAAAAATTTTATCATCAATGCTGAGCAGAATTATAATTCTTTTGAAGTTTCAAAATCAATTGAAGTAGTTTATGGTATAAGAAATTTTATTGGGAATGCAAATAAGTTTGCAAAAAAAAATATTTTTATTTCAATAACGAGCGATAGTGAAAACTCATCGATATCAATTGAAGATGATGGTTTAGGATTTCCAAAAGATATATTAACCAAAATTGGAGATCCTTACATAAAATCATTGCAATCTGAAAATAAATCGAGAGCAGGTTTGGGCTTGGGAATATTTATAGGTAAAACTTTATTAGAAAAAAATAAGGCAAAACTTTTAATTAGGAATTCTGAGACCAGAGGCGGTGCAGAAATTAAAATAGAGTGGTCAAATAAAGATTTAATTAGTCTTTAGTGAAGTTTTTTGTTTTCAAATAGTCCACTTAATTGTTCTATCATTACATCTCCCAGTTCTTGTACGTCGGAAATTTTGATAGCTTTCTTATAATATCGGGATACATCATGACCAATTCCTATAGCTAATATTTCTACTTCACTTTTATTTTCAATAAATTTAACAATTTTTTTCAAATTTTTTTCTAAAAAATCCCCTGAATTAACTGACAATGTTGAGTCGTCGACTGGTGCTCCATCTGAAATAACCATAAGGATTTTTCTTTCCTCTTTTCTTTTTTTTAATCTATTAAATGCCCACGTTATAGCTTCACCATCTATATTCTCCTTTAATAAACCTTCTTTTAGCATTAATCCCAAATTTTTTTTTGATTGTCTCCAATGAGAATCTGCACCTTTGTAAATTATGTGTCTTAAATCATTAAGTCTTCCAGGATTTTTCATTTTACCCAATCTATTCCACTCCTGACGACTTTTACCACCTTTCCAATTTTTCGTCGTAAAACCAAGTATTTCAACTTTAACTGAGCATCTTTCTAAGGTTCTGGATAAAATATCAGCACATATTGCAGCTATTGTTATTGGTCTACCTCTCATTGACCCAGAGTTGTCAATTAAAAGTGTAACAATTGTATCTTTAAAATCTAAATCCTTCTCCTTTTTAAATGATAAAGAATTATATGGATCAATGATAATCCTAGGTAATTTTGAACTATCTAATAATCCCTCTTCTAGATCAAATTCCCATGACCGATTTTGTTTCGCCATCAATTGTCTTTGTAATTTATTTGCTAACTTAGTGATTAAATCCTGAAAACTTGTGAGTTGCTGGTCCAAATTTTTTCTTAGTTTTTGAATTTCTTCAGCTGTATCTAGACTTTCTGCTTTAGCAACTTCATCAAATTCAGTAGTATATATTTTATATTCTTTGTCACTTATACTTAAATTTTTCTTTTGAATTATATTCTCTGACTCTGCATCTTCATTATTTTCACTATCTAGTTGGTCTTCAAGTCTAAACTCGTTCACATCATTCTCACTGTCCATTCCCTGACTTATATTTTCATCTTCACTTGTTTTGCTAGAGTCATTATTTTCTTTGTCTTCATTATTATTAGAGTTATTTTGATCTTGCGTGTCATCATTTTCTTCATTGTCTTTTTCAGCTGTGTCATCATTTTCAAATATATCCATACTTTCTAAAATTTCAGAAAATTTGGCGTTATACACTTCTTGATTTTCTAGATTTTGCTTCAAAAACTCAAAGTGCTTATCTATTGACTTATTAAAATCTTTCTCCCAAAATTTAAGAATTTCTTTATTTTCTGGATATAATTCGACATTAAAAAATTTATTTGTCATATAAATTTCAAAAGCATCAATTATATTTGTATCCTCTTTCTTTGTTATTTTTTCTTGTTTAAGTTGTTGAAGTCTATTTTTATAATTATCTTTAAAATTTTTGGAAATTCCTTTCAGCATCTCTGAGCCAAGTAATTCATATCTTACTTTTTCAGCTAGATGGTAGAGCGTTCTGCACGAGGGATTTTGTGGATTATTTTTATCTAATAATTCTCTATTTGAAAATCTTCTTTTTAAAGCCTCAGAATCTGTTTCAGCTCTTAGTTTTTTAAATTGATTTTTATCGCTAATATTGTCAATTTCCCCAATATTATAAACTTTTTCTTCATTTTTTTTATTTTTAACAACTTTATAGTCATCTGAAATAACTTTGTAAGTTGATTGAAGGGCTTGTTTGAATTTTTCTTTAATACTATCTTCTTTATTCATCAAATTTGAATATTTATCATTGATTCTGGCAGCTCATCCCCGAAACATCTTTGATAATATTCAGCAATAGTATTTTTCTCAGCATCATCACATTTATTTAAAAATGTTACTCTGAATGCATATCC
The DNA here is from genome assembly GCA_902547535.1 of uncultured Pelagibacteraceae bacterium. Classification (GTDB taxonomy): domain Bacteria; phylum Pseudomonadota; class Alphaproteobacteria; order Pelagibacterales; family Pelagibacteraceae; genus Pelagibacter. The sequence continues at coordinate 186,549 of CACCOB010000003.1, forward strand.
AATATCTTTGAAGATTTCGGAATTTTCTGCCCAATGTAAAACCGTTCTAGGACTCATTACTGTTGAAATATCTCCTGCTATAAACCCTTTCCTTGTAAGTGAAGCTACTTTTATCATATTTGAAACTTGTTCTTTACCTTTAGGATTATTTAAATTTTTGTTCTTACCTAATATAATTTCCATTTCTTTATCTAAACTAAGATAGTTTAATGTAGATACAATATTCCATCTATCCATTTGCCCCTGGTTAATTTGTTGCGTTCCATGATATAATCCAGATGTATCACCTAAGCCCACAGTATTTGTGGTTGCGAAAAGCCTAAAAAATTTATTTTGTTTAATTACTTTGTTTTTATCTAATAGAGTAAAGTTACCTTCTGACTCAAGCACTCTCTGAATAACGAACATTACATCTGGTCTTCCAGCATCATATTCATCAAAAACTAAGGCTACAGGATTTTGAATTGACCAAGGTAGTATTCCTTCTTTAAATTCAGTTACCTGTTTACCATCTTTGATTACGATTGAATCTTTACCTATTAAGTCAATCCTACTAACATGACTATCGAGATTAATTCTTATGCATGGCCAATTTAGCCTTGCAGCAATTTGTTCGATGTGAGTTGATTTTCCAGTTCCATGGTATCCTTGAATTAAAACTCTTTTGTTAAAAGAAAATCCCGACAAAATAGCCAATGTTGTATCTTTATCGAACTTATAAGTCTTATCGATTTCTGGGACGTACTCGCTTGATTTTGAAAATGCATCAACTTCCATGTCGCTTTCGATACCAAAAGTTTGCTTAATAGATAACTTAATGTCAGGGGTATGATTAATATTTGGTGTCAATTTTATCCTTATATGTATTTTTTAATTGAGTGTAAGCCAAAGTTATTACTTTGAGCTTGTCTTCAAATTTTTTATTTCCAGAATTCATATCAGGGTGAAATTTTTTGACAAGCTTTTTAAATTTTTCTTGAACTTTTTCCCATTTTAATCCTACACTAATCCCTAATATATCAAAGGCTTTTATATCATTGTTATTAAATTTAAATTTATTCATATTATTAAAATCATTATTAAATTTAAATTTATCCATCTCATCTTTCAAAGCAGTACTCCAAAGGACTTTGAAGAAATTATCAGATGAGCTAAAACTTTGTGTTGGTTTGTGCCAGGTCATATCAGACCTTAAAAAATCAACTATTTGTTGATCACTCATACCTGTAAAATAATTCCAACTTTTATTAAATTCTTTAACATGGTTTAAACATAATAATCTATAATTTTTGCTGTTATCCCTTTCTTTAGGTGCTTTAAAAAGACCCTCTTCTGAACAATTATTCCAATCGCAAATATTTTTCATGATATATAATACTTTATACTATGAATATTAATCAACTTATTGAAACTGTAGAAAAAAAGATTTTGTCGCAGGATTGTATTTCAAAAGTTTATATAGAGGACAAGTCATTTCTGCACAAACATCACAAATCTAATGAAAATGGAAAATACCATATTGTTCTTTCGATTGAGTCTGAAGAGCTTAAGAAAAAAAGTAAGTTATACTCAACAAGATTTATTTATAAAATTTTAGATACTGAACTAAAATATTATATTCATTCATTGCAAATCAAATTACTTTAAACTACTAAAAATATATTTTTTTAAATTTGTAGGACTAATTTGAAAGTCAACTATTATTTTTCCAAAATCTTTTATTAAAATTAGATTAATGTTACTTGAATTATTTTTCTTATCGCTTCTCATATAATTCATAATTTTTGATACATGTTTCTTTTTAAACAATTTTTCAATTTTTGGTTTCATCTCAATTTTATTAATATGATTTAATATAATATTAAATTTTTGCTTTGATAAAAATCTTCTTTTAAAACTGAATTCTACTGCATTTTTAATACCTAAAATTACAGCTTCTCCATGATTTAATTTTTTAGAAAAACCTAAAGTAGACTCATAAGAATGAGCAAAGGTATGACCTAAATTTAATACCTTTCTGTAGTTTTTCTCGTTCTCATCTTTTTCTACAACTCTTTTTTTTAAGTTACAGCTTTTAATTATAGATTTTTCAATGAAAGGTGATTTTAATTTTAAAATTTTTTTTAAATTTTTGTCTAAATAGAGAAAATTTTTAAAATTATCTATAATACTACTTTTTAATATTTCAGCATATCCACAAATAATTTCTCTTTCTGGCAAAGAAGCTAAAATATTCATATCAGAAACAACCAAATCAGGTTGATAAAAACTTCCAATCAAATTTTTTCCAAATTTATTATTTACACCTGTTTTACCTCCTATTGATGAATCCACCTGAGATAATAAAGTTGAGGGAATATTTACAAATTTCATGCCTCTTTTAAATGTACTAGATGCGAATCCAGCTATGTCTCCTATAATTCCTCCACCAAAAGAAATAATACAATCTTCTCTATTAAATCTGTTTTCAAATAAAACTGTATGAATTTTTTCAATTGTTCGGTAATTTTTATTTTTTTCTGAAGCTGTTATTTCTATTTTAAAAATTTTATATAATTTTAATTTTTTGTATAAAATTCTTTTAAACTTGTTAGGAATATTATTGTCAGTAACAATTAAACATTTGTCAAATTTTATACGATTAGCTTTTAAAATTTTATCAATTTTGCCTAGTAAATCTCTCCCGATAACAATGGAGTAGTTCTTAGTGCTTGTTTTAATTGAAATTTTATTTGTATTCATAAATATCTAATATTTTATTTATAATTTCACCTTTGTCTAATTTATCACAATTAATCCTGTGACTCGATAATCTATAAAATTTTGATCTTTCTTTTATTAAATTGTTAATTTGACCCTTAGTAAGATTTAATGCCAATGGTCTTTTCTTACTTTTGTATATCCTTTTTATTATTGTTTCATTTTTCCAATCTAGCCAAAAAGATAAACAATTTTTTTTACACATTTTTCTGATTGTCGCATTTATAAAACCACCTCCACCTAGAGATATTACAGAATTTTCTGAACTAAGAAATTTTAAAGATATTTTTTCTTCAATTTTACGAAAATAATTCTCTCCATATTTAGTAAAAATTTCTGATATTTTAGAACCCTCATTTTCTTCAATTTTTTGATCAATATCAATAAATGTTAAGTTTAATTTTTTTGATAAAATTTTGCCAATTGATGATTTTCCAGATCCCATCATTCCAATTAATACAATATTTTTATTTGATTTCATGAGTTTCTATATTGAAAAAACACAAATATGTCTTATTTTGAAATTATTAAATTATATGCAATTTACAAAAAATACAAGCAAAGACAGAATTTTTAGCTTAGGGACAATTTTAAAAATTATAATAGCTATTTTCATAATTGTATTTGGTATTATTGTGATTAATCAGATTAATTTGCCCGCGCCAGATAAACAAATTGAAAAAATTTTACCAAATGAAAATTTCAAAACAATTAAGTAAGTTTTTAATTTTTTTATCACTATTATTGTTTTTTAAATCTGCTCAGGCACAGGAAATTAAAGAAATCTGGTCAGAAATAGAAAAAAAAGAGATCACCAATACTCAACCAACAAATAATGCAGGCACATCTATTAATACAGACCAACTTGAAGGTGTTAAAGTTAAACTTTCTGACGAGAATATAGTAGTAGATAAAAATTTAGACAATTCTAATATTTTGCTAGCTGGACTATTTGACCCTGACGACAATGATCTAAACCTTGACATGTGGTCAAAAACAGATGGAATAAAAATTAAAAAGTTACTGGAAAAAATACAATCTAAAAATTTATCAAGTTTCTCTGAAAGATTAATGGATGTAGCATTATTAACAAACTCATATATTCCAAGTCAAAATTTTTCATTACATGAATTCGAAAATTTCACTCTTGACCATCTAATTAAAAAAAAAGATTTTGATTTAGTTGAGGAGTTTATTCAAAAAAATTCATCAATAAAAGATAAAGAAAGACTCATAAAACACGTAGCTGATTATTATTTGTCATTAAACGAAATAGATAATTCATGTTCTGCTATTGATAGTTTAAGTTTAATAACTGATGAATACTTAACATATTTCAAAATTTATTGTTTAATTACTCAGAATAAAAAAGATGAGGCTCAGCTGTTATTTGATCTTAACTCTGAGTTAGACTCTTTGAATGACTTTTTTGTTGAAAAGTTTGAAGTGTTAATGGGATATGAAGATGACAATTTTATATTATCTGATGAAAATGTTCTTTATTTTCACTTGTCTCACAAAACAGATGAGAAGTTTGTTTATTATCCATCTGTAGAGTCTGAGGAATTTATTTGGAAATATTTGTCAAAGTCGAATTTACTTAAAAATCTAAATGATTTCAATCTTAGTGACATTGATCAGGTAAAGTTTTTAGAGAAAGCAACGAGTGAAGGTATTTTTGATGAAAGAGAGCTGTTGAATTTATATAAAAAATTCCAATTTGAGATTGATGATCTTATAAATTATGAGAATGCATTAAAAAATTTAACAGATTATGAAGGAAGAGCTCTAATGTATCAGAGATTTTTACTATCAGATAATCTTGAAAACAAACTTACATTATTATCAAAATTGAATAATTCCTTTGAAAATTCAAATTTTAAAAAATCTTTTGACGATGAACTGTCTAAGTTATTAAAAAAAATGGACAAAAAAGATATTCCTTTAAAGTTTTCTGACTTTTACCAAACAAATTTAATTACTGAAGAAAACAGAAAAAATAAAATAAAGTTTAATAATGAAGTTTTTCATCAATCAAAAGTATTAAATTATTTTTTGAATAAGCAAAGCTTACCTAAAACACAAAAATTAACTGACAATTTGTTGTCAAAGATGAAAAAAGATAAAAATTATTCTTTCAACTTTAAAGATGTTGTATTACTGCAATCATTGAGATCAGATGGAATTCAAATAGATCAAATTGACGAACTTTCTCAGTATAAATCTGAATTAAATTCTGAAATTGAAAAAATGATAGAGAATAAGGAGTCGGGCATGATATTATTAAAATTAGTTGAAATTATTGGCGAAAAAGAATTGAATGAATTAAATAGTGAGTCGCTAAATTTTATAATTGAAATTATGAATAGAACAAAATTAATTAGCTTGAGAAACGAACTATTGTTGGAAATTCTTCCATTAAAAGTTTAAAGTACTTCAATCAGTCATGACAATAAAAACTATTATAACGGAACCTAACGAGATTTTAAGACAAGTTTCAAAACCAGTGCTAAAAGTTGGCAATGAGGAAAGAAAGCTGATGGATGACATGTTAGAAACAATGTATGCAGCTAATGGCATTGGTTTAGCAGCAATTCAAATTGGAATTCCAAAGAGAATTATCGTTATGGATATTTCAAAGGATGGGAATAAAAATCCACTATTTTTCGTAAATCCAATAATAAAAAATAAAGATAAAGAAAAAACAACATATGAAGAAGGATGTTTGTCTGTCCCTAATTATTTTGCCGAAGTTGATAGACCAAAATATTGCGAGGTAGAATATTTAGATTATAGCGGAGAAAGTAAAATTTTTAAAGCTGATGGACTTCTCGCAACTTGTATACAACATGAAATGGATCATCTTGAGGGAATACTTTTCATAGATTATTTATCTAAATTAAAAAAAACAATGATTGTCAAAAAATTATCAAAGAAAAAAAATAATCCCGATCGCATTATTGTTTAATGAGCAAAAAAATTGCTTTTATGGGTACACCCAGTATTTCGGGTCAAATATTGAAATCTTTGTATCAAAATGGTTTTGATATTGAAATTGTATACACCCAGCCACCTATTGCATCAAATAGAGGACATAAATTAAATAAATCTCCTGTTCATATCATGGCTGAAATATTAAATATTCCAGTTAGAACTCCAGTAAAATTAGATAATCTTGAGGAAAAGAAATTTATTAAAAATAAAAATATTGATTTAGGTATTGTTGTTGCATATGGCCAAATTTTAAAAAAAGATATCTTAGTATTGCCAAAATTTGGATGGATAAACATCCATTATTCACTTCTACCAAAATTACGAGGTGCAGCTCCAATCCAAAGGGCCATTATGAATAATGAGAATTTAACAGGAATTTCAATTATGAAGATGGATGAGGGATTAGACACAGGTCCAGTTTGTAACCAATATCCAATAAACATATTAGATAATGAAAATAGTGAGGATTTGTCTAAAAGATTAAGTAATTTAGCTTCTGAAAAGATTTTAGAAAATATTGATAATATTTTTGAAAATAGAGCTTTATTCAAAGATCAAGATCATAGTCAATCATCATATGCAAAAAAAATCAAAAAAGAAGAGGGAAAAATAATTTGGCAAGAAAATAATAAAAAGATTATCGGAAAAATAAATGGTTTATATCCCAATCCAGGTGGATGGTTCGAGTTTCAAGGAGAAAGATATAAAATCCACAAAGCTGAATTATCAATTAACGCTGGAAAAGCAGGGTACGTATTGTCAGATAATTTAGAAATTGGTTGTGGTGAAAATTCTATTAAAATTATTGAAATTCAAAGACAAGGAAAAAAAGTCCAAAAAACTGGGGAGTTTTTGCTAGGTAGTCAAATTAAGAAGGGTACCAATTTGAATTAGATATGTTTCGTTATCAAATTTTAATTGAGTATGTCGGTAGCTCTTTTATAGGATGGCAAGTTCAAAAAAAAGGCAAAACCATTCAAGGCTTAATTCAAAAAAAGATTTCAAAACTTCTAGATGAAAAAATAATTGTTACTGGTTCTGGAAGAACAGATGCTGGCGTTCATGCTATTGAACAATCTGCACATTTTGATTGTATGTATGAAATCATAAATTTAAAAAAATTTTTAAATTCTATTAATTATTTTCTTAATAAAAACGAAATATCTATTTTGAAAATTAAAAAACAAAATTTAAATTTTCACGCACGCTTTTCAGCAAAAGAAAGAGTGTATAAGTATATTATTTATAATCAATCAACCAAGCCTATTATTCAAAACAATCGAGGATGGTTCGTTATAAAAAAACTTGATTTTGAAAGTATGAAAATTGGAGCAAAAAAATTAATTGGAACTCATGATTTTTCATCATTTAGAGCTTCGGGATGTAATGCAAAAAGTCCTATTAAATTAATGAAATTAGTAAAAATAAAAAAATTAAAAAATAAAATTGAATTTGAATTTAGATCACAATCATTTTTAAAACAGCAAGTAAGGTCGATGGTAGGTTGTTTGAAATTTATCGGGGAAAAAAAATGGTCTATTAAAAAATTTGTGAATGTTATAAAGTCAAAGAATAGAAAATTATGTGCTCCTCCTGCACCTGCTAAGGGATTATATTTAGTAAAAGTTAAATACTAATTTTTTTTACTACTCATCGCGAATTTTTTGTTAATTCTCCATCTAGACTCTGCTCTTACAATATAGCCACAGCAATTTTTAGATTTACATTTACAAGGAAATTGCTTGTAATCTTTATCATAGCCAAAACCATAGTCACAAGTCAGTTCCTCACCTTTTTTTATATCTTTAATTGCTTTAACCCATATCTTAAGCCCTTTACCATCATAATCGCAATTATTTTCACAAGAATGATTTATTAGTCCGGCTGTATTCCATGGAAAGTCTCCATCAAGATCATATTTTTTATTTACAGTAAATAAATATATTGGTTTACTATTATCGTATTTATCGGACTCTTCTGTTTGTTTCTTTGTAATTAATTTACCAATATAATCTATTATCTTCTCACCCTCTTTAATATCCCGTGTAGCGTAAAGTCCTTTACCCTTTTTATCTATATCTGACTTTTTAATTTTGTATGGTTTCATATTTATTTACTTATTATTTAGAAAAAATTTATCAATTAAATTCTATTAATGCATCGACATGTCGTTTGGTACTGTTTTGTAGTGCGCTTAAATCGTAACCACCTTCAAGAATTGAAACTACTCTTCCTTTACAAAGAGACCTGGAACACTCTAATGTTCTTTTAGTAATTTTGTAAAAATCTTCTGAACTTAGCATAAGTTGCGCCAAAGGATCATCAATATGTGCATCGAAACCTGCAGAAAACAATAGAAATTCTGGTTTAAATGTCTTTAATTTATTTAAAACGATTTCGTAGGCATTTAAATATTCTTCAGAGGTCGTCCCAGCTTTTAATGGAATATTTAACACATTATCAAAATTTCCCTTTTCTTTTTCTGACCCTGAACCTGGGTAGTATGGATATTGGTGAGTTGAAATATATAAAACTTTTTCGTTATCATAGAAAATATCTTGTGTTCCATTACCATGGTGAACATCGAAATCAATTATAGCAATTTTATTGTATTTATATTTTTCAATTAAATAATTAGCACCAACAGCTACATTATTATAAATACAAAATCCCATAGCTTTATCTTTTTCAGCATGATGACCAGGTGGTCTGACAGCACAAAATGCATTATTAAATTCTTTATTTTCTACTCCATCTATTGCTGCAATTATTGAGCCTACAGCATCTTTTGTTGCATCTTTGCTTCCGGGAGAAATGATTGTATCTCCGTCTAAAAATACTAAACCTTTTTTAGGAAATGATTTTTCTACTTGATTAACATAATCTTCAGAATGAGTTTTATTGATAAGGGATAAATTAAATTTTGCTGGTTTTTTCCATATAAGATTTTTGTCATCTATTTTTTTAAAATTCTCAATTACTGCAGAAACCCTATCAATCTTTTCTGGATGACCATCTCCAGTATCATGATTTTTATAGGTATCTGATGTTATAAGGCCAGTCTTCACTTAAAATAATGTTTTAAAATTTTTAAATAAATTAAGCTTAATTTTTTCAAATCAGTCAATGAAACTGCTTCATCAACTTTATGCATTGTTTTTCCAACTAAGCCAAATTCTAAACATGGGGCAATTTTTCTTATAAATCTAGCATCTGAGGTACCTCCAGTTGTTGAAAGTTTTGGTTTTATTTTGGTTATTTCTTTTATAATTTTTTGTATCATAAAAGTCGTATGATTTGGTTTTGTAAGAAAAGCCTCTCCTGAAACAGCATAATCAATTTTATATTTAGATTTAGTTTTATTGCAGACTTTTTTCAAAATCTTTTCGATCTTATTTTTGATTGAATTTGAAGTATGCTTATTATTAAATCTTATATTAAATGTAGCATAAGCAATGCCAGGAATAACATTATCAGCCATATTATGTATATTAATCTTTGTAATTTCCAGGTTTGTAGGTTGAAAATCTTTTGTACCTTTATCAAATTTTATATCTTTAAGTTCATTTAGTATTTTAACAATGGTTGTAGAAGGGTTATTTGCTCTATGAGGATAAGCTACATGCCCTTGTATACCATTAATTGTTAATCGACCAGTCATGCTACCTCTTCGCCCAATTTTTATCATTTCTCCTAATTTATTTGGATTAGTTGGTTCTCCAACTAGGCAAAAATCTATTTTTTCTTTTCTCTTTTTTAAGTAATCAACAACTTTTTTAGTCCCATTAACAGCAACACCTTCCTCGTCTCCAGTAATCAAAAGACTTACAGATCCCTTAAACCCTCTATTTTTTTGAGTAAAAATACTAACAGCAGACACAAATGCAGCAATTGAGCTTTTCATATCATTTGCTCCTCTACCAATTAAATGACCTTTCTTAATTGATGGTTTAAATGGATTTACCGTCCAATCATTTAAATTACCAGCAGGGACAACATCTAGATGTCCTGCATAACAAAAATTAGGACCTTTATTTCCTAATCTTGCATATAGGTTTTTAACTGGTTCACTTCCTTTTTCTTTAAATTCAAGAATTTTTGTTTTAAAACCAAGTTTTTTTAGCTTCCTTTCCAGAAATTTCATAACTCCTGCATCTTTAGGAGTTACAGTTGGAAATCTAATTAGCTCCTTTGCTAATTGTAATTCATTTATAATTGCCATTTAAATTATTCTCTCAAGAGATCATTAATAGAAGTTTTTGATCTAGTTTTCTCATCAACTTGTTTGATTATTACTGCACAATACAGAGAGGGCGCAGATGAATTGTTTTTATCTGGAAGTGAACCTGGAACTACAACTGAATAAGGAGGAATTTTTCCGTAAGTAATTTCACCAGTTTTTCTATTAACAATTTTTGTAGATTGTCCAATGTACATTCCCATACTTAGTACCGATCCTTCTCCTACAATCACACCCTCGACAACTTCAGACATTGCACCCAAAAAAACATTATCTTCTATAATAGTTGGAAGTGCTTGCGCAGGTTCTAATACTCCACCCACACCTGATCCTGCAGAGATATGACAATTTTTTCCTATTTGGCTACAGCTTCCTGCTCTTGCAAATGTATCAATCATTGTACCTTCATCAATATAAGCGCCGATATTAACGTAACATGGCATTAAAACTGCATTTTTACCCACAAAACTTCCTTTCCTTACTGGAGAGTTGGGCACCATTCTAAAACCAGCTTTTTCGTGATCTTCTTTTGTCCATCCTGCTGTTTTGCCTTTAAGTAAATGTGATTTATCGTACCAACTACTATAAGGACCATTCAAATTTTCCATAGGATACAATCTGAAACTCAACATGATTGCCTTTTTTAAATGTTGATGGGTTACCCACTCACCATTTATTTTCTCAGCCACCCTCGATTTACCACTATCCAAATCATCAATCACTTGATTTATTGTATCTTTAAGAGACTGTTCAGATGAGGGGCTTACTTGATCCCTATTTTCCCATGCATCATTTATAATATTTTCTATACTCATTGTTTTAAGAGTTTTTTAATAACCTTATTTCTTTTAAAAATAAAGAGAGATTTTCTATTTTGTAGTCAATATACTCTTTGTTAGACTCTTTTTTCCCCCAATACTCGTTATTGATTAACCAAACTGTTGTAGCTCCTCTTTCCTTGCCGATCGACAAATTTTTAGCAATATCTTCAATATAAATTGTCTCTTTTGGATTAATATCAAATTTTTTAACCATTAAATCGAAAGCTTTTGCGGCTGGTTTTGGATGATAATCAGCATCAACAATATCAAATACATCATCAAATAAGTCATCTATACCTAAGTGTGTAGTAATATTTTTAACATGTTCCTTGCTTCCATTGGTAAAAACAAATTTTTTTAGATCTAATTTTTTTATTTCTTCTCTTAAAACAATATCTTTCTCCATAAAAGATAGATCAATGTCATGAACAAATTGTAAAAATTCTGTTGGGGGAATATCATGGTGTATCATTAATCCGTTCAGACTTGTGTTGTATTTGTGAAAATAATTGGTTTGTAGTCCTTTTGCTTCTTTTAAATCAATCTTTAACTTTTTTGAAATATACTGTGTCATTCTTTTGCTTACTTGACCAAATACTGCCTCTAGATCTTGATAAAGAACACCGTCACAATCAAATAAAATATTTTTTATGTGCTTCATCTTCTTATTAATGTTCCTGCACCTTTATCTGAAAATAATTCGAACAATATTGAATGTTTTTTTCTTCCATCTATGATTCCTACTCCTGTAACCCCATTCATTACTGCATCAAGGCATGTATTTATCTTGGGTATCATGCCCTCTGTGATTGTTTCATTATTTATCATTTCTAAAATTTGAGAAGAGCTAACCTCTTCGATAAGCTTTTTTTCTTTATTTAAAACTCCTTCTACATTAGTCATTAATAATAATCTTCTACATTTTAAAGATTTTGCTATAGCTCCCGCAGCAGTATCTCCATTAATATTATATGTTTGATTATTTTTCCCAAGACCTAAAGGAGATATAATTGGCACTGCATTTATTTTGATTATATCTTTTATTATTTCTACATTTATTTTATTTGGAATACCAACAAATCCTAGTTCTTCTACCTCTGGAATAACTTCTATAGCATTGTTTTTCTTTGTATTTAGAGAAACTGCATTTGCACCTTTTTCTAGTAAAGAATTTACAATATCCTCATTAAAGTCGATAAGGACATTTTCAACTATTTTAATAATTTTTTTATCTGTAACTCTCAATCCTCTTATAAATTTTGATTGAATATTTGATTTATCTAATTCTCTTTTAATCCTGGGCCCGCCTCCGTGAACTATAATTATTGAGAGACCTAGTTTATTCAAAATACTAATATCTGAAATAAAATTATTAAATATGTTTCTATCAATAAAAACATTTCCCCCATATTTAATAACAATTAATTGATCTTTATATTTATCTATGTATTTTTTAAATTCATCGATAGAAGGACCATCTTTAGGTACAATTTTTTCTATTTCCATTTTTCTAAACGGTTTTGACAGTCGTTCTCTTAATGATGATGTACTGTTGTGCCATTGTTAATATGTTATTTATAGTCCAGTAAATAACTAGTCCAGCTGGGAAAGGGGCCAATATTACTGTTAAAAACAATGGGAAAAACATAAATATTTTTGCTTGGACAGGATCAGGTGGTGTTGGATTTAGTTTTTGCTGCATCCACATAGAAACACCCATTAAACATGGCCAAACACCTATAAGTAAAAAAGAAGGAGGATCCCATGGTATTAAACCAAACAAATTAAATATAGAAGTAGGATCCCTTTCACTTAAATCTTTTATCCAACCAAAAAATGGCTGATGTCTCATTTCAATAGTTACGAATAAAACTTTATAGATAGCAAAGAAGAATGGAATTTGTATGAATATTGGAAGACAGCCGCTGATAGGATTAACTTTCTCTCTTTTGTAAAGTGCCATCATTTCTTGTTGGAGTTTCATTTTATCTTCCTTATGTAACTCTTTTAACCTTGTCATCTCTGGTTGAAGAACTTTCATTTTAGCCATTGATTTGAACGAGTAATTAGCAAGTGGAAAAAATACTAATCGAATACAAGCAGTAATCATAATAATTGCTATCCCAAAATTACCAGCAAGATTAAAGAAATATTGAATTGCAAAAAATAAAGGTTTCACGATAAAGTAGAACCATCCCCAATCTATAGCTAAATCAAACTTGCTAATATTTTCAGTTTCAGCATAGCCATCAATAACGTTTACTTCTTTTGCCGCCACTATTGCTCTTATAGAATTAGTTTTTATCTCATTAGCACCAATTTCAGTTGCCTCTGTCTCTATAAAATTTGCTCTAAATTTATTTTTATAATCAAAATCAGACCTGAAGCTCTTTCCATTTTCTGGAATAAGACTAGCAATCCAATATTTGTCAGTAATACCCAGCCATCCAGTATTTGCATTTATAGAGTATTTTTTTTCCTCTATATCATCATAATCCTCTTCAACTAATTGGTCGTCAAAAACACCAATTAGTCCCTCATGCAAAATATAAAAATTTGTTACTTCCGGAGCAATATTTCTAATGATTTGACCGTAAGGGTAGAAATTATAAGTTTTATCAGAATTATTTTCTATAGTTTGTTTAATGTCGAAAAGATATTGATTATCAATACTTATTTCTTTTATAAATTTGATATTCTGATTATTTTTCCAACTTAATTTTATAGATGAATTTGGTGTAAGTTTCCTATTCCCTTCAATCTTCCACAATGTTTTTGAATTTGGTAGATCAATATTTTTATTAGTTGTTGCCCATCCAGTTTCTACATAGTATCCATTTTCAGATTGTTTAGGATTTAACAAGACAACATTATCATCTCCATTTAGAGTGTTTGTGTAGTTCTTAAAGGTTAAGTCGTCAATAGATGAACCTAGCAATGAAATTGAACCTTTAATTTTATCATTTTCAAATAAAATTCTTTCATTCTCTTCCAAAGCTTCATCTCTTGAAATCTTAATTATTTTCTCATCTTGAACTAATGAAGGTGCATCTGATGAAGAATTTTGAGTAGAGGTATTTTTATCATTTGAGATATTTTTTTGATCCACAACAGGAGGAGCAAAGAATAAACTGTAAAGTATTATGACAGCTGCACTTAAAGATATCGCTGCAATTACATTTTTTGTATCCATAAACTACTTTTTCTTTTTGACAGGATCAAATCCTTCGCCACCACCTAAAAATTTTACAGGGTGACAACTTAGAATTCTTTTGAATCCGTAAATACTTCCTTTAAAAATTCCGTACTCTTTTAGATTTTCTATAAAATAATCTGAACATGTCGGAAGATATCTACAGTTGTTTCCTAAAAATGGTGATATTACTAGTTGATAAAATTTGATAGTTTTGATCATTAAATATTTTATAAGTTTATTCATTTAATCTTTTTAAAATCCTCAAGAGTTACCTTTTTTATTTTCTCATAAGGATCATTGTTAACAGATATTCTTGCAATTAATAAATAGCAATAATTTAGATTAATATTAATTGTTTTTAAAGCATCATTCATTATATTTCTTAATCTTCTTTTAATTTTGTTTCTAATAACAGCATTTCCTATTTTTTTTTTGGTTACAAAACTCATATTTAATCTGCTTGTATTTTTATCTGAAAGTTTTTTAAAGAAAATTGTTAAATACTTATTAGAAATTTTTTTTCCACCAATAATCGACTTAAAGTCCTCATTTTTAGAAAGGCTAACAATCTTTTTTTTCATCAAGCGTTTGTTAATTTTTTTCTTCCTTTAGCCCTTCTTCTTTTTAATACTTTTCTTCCACCCCTGGTTTTTCTTTTAGCTCTAAAGCCAACAGCTTTTTTTCTTTTTCTATTACTTGGTTGATATGTACGTTTCATTGTTGTTAAATTAATGTTAAATTTCGGTAGTTATACAAATATATGTATATAAGTACAGTGATTTTTAATAAGTTAAAAAATCAATGAATAGAGAAAAAAAAATTAAAGTATTTTTAGGCTCTGCATACATTTTGATAGTATTCGTTTTTTTATTGTTTTTTTTTAATAAATTTTCATTTCAGGATTTTTCTAGTTATGAACTAATAAGAGAAAATAGAAATGCATTAGAAGAAATTAAAAATAGTAATATTTTTATATCAAGTATTATTTTTTTATTTGGTACTATAATATGGGTTCTCTTACTAGGTTTTGGATCACCTGTGTTTTTAATCGGTGGTTTTATTTTTGGAAAGTGGTTAGGAACTTTGCTTATAGTGTTTGGATTATCAATAGGTGCAACACTTTTATACCTGTTTGCTAATTACTTTTTAAAAGATTTAGTTGAGAAGAAATTTTCATTACGTTTTAGTAATCTGACTGAAAAGTTTAAAAAGAATGAATTTATTTTTTTTCTAATTTATAGATTTATTGGTGGTATTCCTTTTTTTATTTCAAATATTTTACCAACAATTTTTAATGTTAAAGTTAGAAACTTTTTTTTAGGGTCACTAATTGGAATGACCCCACAATTATTTGTTGGGGCATCTCTTGGAGCAGGTTTGAGTAAGATTTTAGAAGAAAATTCTGAGGTTCCAACTATTCTTGAACTAATTTTTACTCCAGATATTTATTTGCCAATTCTTGGTATTATAATTTTAGTTTTAATTGGATTTATATTTAAAAAAAAATATTACACAAAATAAAACTGGTGCCCTCACCCAGAATTGAACTGGAAACTCATCCTTACCATGGATGTGTTATACCATTTAACTATAAGGGCAATATTTAACTCAAATTAGTGTATAAATTTAATTTTTTCAAATTATTGCCTTAATTTTTTTTTAAAATAGGCTATATCTAGTTAAGGAAAATGTTATGGGAATTCACTACACATATGGAGCTAATAAAAACGCAAAGCTCATGGAAAAAAAAGCAAAAAGAGAAAAAAAACTTGCAGAAAAAAGAGCCAAGAAGCAAATCAAATCTGGACCAGTAAAAATAGAAGATGATAAAACAATTCCTATTGATCAAGTTATCACTCTAGATCATCTTACAAATCCTGACAAAAAATAAATTATGAGTTCAAAAAAAAATAATTTTAGCAAACTTGAACTTGCTTTAAGAAAAAATTTAAGAAAGAGAAAAGAATTCCAAAAAAAAACAAAGAAAAAAAATAAATAATGTCAGTTCAATCTGATAAGTGGATTATTCAAATGGCTAGAGATAATGATATGATTTCTCCATTTGAAGATAAACAAGTTCGAGGTAATAAAATATCATTTGGCGTATCATCGTATGGTTACGACGCAAGAGTCTCTGACGAATTTAAAATTTTCACTAACGTGAATTCTGAAATTGTAGATCCAAAAAATTTTAAATCATCTAATTTTATTACTAAAAACTCATCAGAATGTATAATACCACCTAATTCTTTCGTGTTAGCTAGAACAGTAGAGTATTTCAAAATTCCAAAAAATGTTTTGGTAATTTGTTTAGGAAAATCTACCTATGCAAGATGTGGAATAATAGTTAACGTTACACCTCTTGAGCCAGGATGGGAAGGTCATGTAACTTTAGAATTTTCAAACACAACCCCATTACCAGCAAAAATTTATGCTAATGAAGGTGTTGCACAATTTGTGTTTATTAAAGGAAATGAAGATCCATCAGTTTCATATGCAGATAGAAATGGCAAATATCAGGGCCAAAAGGGAGTTACACTTCCAAAAATATAATAATGGACAAATTTATTGTTAAAGGCCCTAGTAAATTAAAGGGAGAGATTACAATTTCAGGCTCTAAAAATGCTGCTTTACCAATACTAGCATCAACAATTTTATTTGAAAAAGAAGTTGTAATTAAAAATTTACCAAGAGTGAAAGATATAGATACAATGATTAATCTTTTAAAATCCCTTGGATCAATAGTAAAATTTAGTAAAGATAAAAAAACTGTAAAAATAACAAAGAAAAAAAAACCTAAATTTTTTGCCTCATATTCTCTTGTTAGAACAATGAGGGCTGGGATTTTAGTTTTAGGTGCCCTGGTTGCTAAGTATCAAAAATCTATTACCTCTTTGCCTGGAGGCTGCTTAATTGGAGCAAGACCTATAAATTATCATTTAAATGCACTTAAAAAACTTGGAATGAGGTATGAAATCAAAAAAGGTTACATACATGCAAATTCTAAAGGAAAACTAAAAGGCGCAAAAATTAGATTTTCAAAAATCAGTGTTGGGGCAACTGAAAATACAATTATAGCAGCATGCCTAGCGAACGGAATTTCAATTCTTAGAAATTGTGCAATTGAACCAGAAATAATTGATTTAATAAATTTTTTAAAGTCTGGTGGTGCTAAAATAAAATTTATTGGTAAGCGGACTGTGAGAATTGAGGGAGTAAAAATTTTAAAAAGCACTATTTATTCAGTAATGTCAGATAGGATAGAAACTGGAACTTTTTGTGTCGCAGCATGTCTGACTGGTGGTAATTTAAAGATTAATAACTTTGATCCTAAAATTATAAAAGCAGAACTATCTTTACTGAAGAAGGTTGGAGCTAAAATTAAAACAAGTAAAAATCAAATCCATATACTAGGACCGAAAAAAATTAAAAATATCACCAATTTGGTCACAAAAGAATATCCAAATTTTCCAACAGATTTGCAAGCACAATTCATGGTTCTTTTATGCAAGGCAAAAGGAAAAAGCTCAATAACTGAGAGTATTTTTGAAAATAGATTCATGCATGTTGCTGAATTAAGAAGATTAGGTGCTGAAATCATAATAAAAAAAAATAAGGCTTTAATTTTAGGCAGCACAAATTTTAAGGCTGCAGAATTAATGTCTAGCGACTTAAGAGCATCAGTTGCATTAGTTCTGGCAGCACTTGTTGCCAAAGGGACATCTATTATTAATAGAATTTACCACTTAGATAGAGGATATGAAAATATAGAGAATAAACTTAGAAAAGTAGGTGTAAAAATAAGACGTATTAGTTGATGGAAAATCAATACTTAAAAAAGATAATTGCACAATCTCCAGAGGATCTTAATGTCATTTCAGCTTGCTGTTCTGAAGGGAGAGTAAATATAAAAGATGTTAAGTATTTAGCTTCAAATAAGATTTTCCTGATGTCTATATTAAGACTTAGCAAAGAGGAGGAAAATAAAAATAAGCAAATAAACAGTATAATTAAATTTGAATTTATAAATTCTTCTAAATCAAAGAATATAGACCAAAAAGACCCGAATCTTTCATTAGAACTCTTAACTATTGATATTTTTAAGAAAGAACAAAACTTTGAAATAATTATGTTATTTTCGAAAAATAGATTTATAACTCTCTCCGCTGAGGTAATTGAAGTAACACTAGAGGATCAAAAATTAGAAAATGATAAAACAAATTAATTGTAATAAAAAAAACTATTTAGATAATTTAATAAAATTTTTAGACATTAGAAGGTCTTCAAAAAAACCTGAAAATATAATTATATCCAAGATCCTTAGTGATATTAAGAAAAATAAAAATAAAGCACTTATAAAATATGAAAAAAAATTTAGTAAAAATAGTCAAATTAAGCCAAGCGTTAAAGAAATAAATAATGCAATTAAATTTCTGGATCCTAAGATTAAAAAAGCAATTGATTTTGCACTAAAGAGAATATTCAACTTTCACATTAAACAAAAAAGCAAGAATATTTCATATAAAGATAGTTTAAATAATAAAATAGAATATAAATATGTACCAATCCATTCAGTAGGAATATATGTTCCTGCAAACTTGCCATCTACATTATTGATGAATGCAATTCCTGCAAAAATTGCAGGTGTAAAAAGAATCGTACTAGCAAATCCGAAAAATAATGGAAAACTAAATCCAGCAGTTTTATATGCAGCAAAAAAACTAGGTATAAATGAAATTTATTCTATGGGAGGAGCGCAAGCCATAGGTAGTTTAGCCTATATTCAAAAAGTAAATAAAATTGTTGGCCCTGGCAATATCTTTGTTGCTGGTGCTAAAAGGCAGGTTTTTGGAGATGTAGGAATTGAAGGAATGATTGCTGGTCCATCTGAAATAACAATATTAGCAGATGGCAAAACTAATTTGAATGAAGTCACAACATCAATGATTGGTCAAGCAGAGCATGATATAAATTCACAATGCATATTAATCACAAAAGATTCAAATTTAATTAAAAAATTCAAAAAGGATTTGTTCTCTAAATTAAAAAAAATACCACGACAAAGTATTGCTACAAAAAGCATAAAAAATAATGGACTTATTCTAAAAGTAAATAATGATAAGCAGATTATAAATGTAATTAATGAAATAGCTCCTGAACATTTAGAGTTAAATGTAAGTAACTACAAAAAATATAAAGATAAAATTTATAATGCAGGAAGTATTTGCATAGGTAAGTACTCTCCTATGGCTTTAAGTGATTATGCTGTTGGCACAAACCATGTATTACCCACAAATTCATCTGCTAAATTTTCTTCAGGATTAAGTCTTAGTGAATTTTATAAAAAAATCAGCCTGATAACACTCTCAAAAAAAGGTGTTGAGAAAATAGGAGAATACGCTAAACATCTCGCTGAGTATGAAGAATTAAATGGTCATGCTTTGAGTATAAAATCTAGAATAAGGAGAAAGTAATATTGGTAAAACAAGACTTGTTAGAGTTTAAAGGAAAAGTAATCGATCTTCTTCCCAATGCAATGTTCAGAGTACAATTAGATGAAAATAAACAAATTGTTACTGCACATACTGCTGGGAAGTTAAGAAAAAATAGAATTCGAGTTTTGCAAGGTGATAATGTTACTGTTGAGATCAGTCCTTACGACCTAACTAAGGGACGAATTATTTTTAGATTTTAAATTTTGGCTTCGTAGCTCAGTTGGTAGAGCAGAGCCCTGAAAAGGCTTGTGTCGCTGGTTCGAGTCCCGCCGAAGCCACCACAAACTGTAAAAAGTGCGCTTGATTAAAGCTTGCATTCAAATTTAAAATCTAATAACTATCCCGCTAGCTGAAGTTTAGCTAAGTTTAATATAATAAAGAAAGAGTAAACAAAAAGTATGAGTACATTAAAAGGTAAAGTAAAGTGGTTCAACGGTAAGAAGGGCTACGGTTTTATAGAAAGAGAAGACGGAGAAAAAGATTGTTTCGTTCATGCAAGCGCAGTTCGTGAAGCAGGACTTCGTTTTTTGAATGAGAACGACGCTGTAGAATTTGAAATTCAGGATGGAGATAAAGGTCCTAGCGCAGTAAATTTAAAGAAAACATCTTAAAATTTATTTCATTTAAATTTTGTATAGGAATATAGTAGGCAAGCCTATAAATATTCCTATACAATACATACTTGCATTTTAAGTTTAAAATGCTATTTAACTCCCATGATTATAAATAGTTACATCCTTGTATCTAACAAAAGACATCATTTTCATGCTGGCTTGCAGCTAGCTATTTAACTATTTATAAATTTAAATTTAACTCTAATTAGTATAAAACAACAATAAGCCCTGGTGGTGAAATGGTTATCACGTCAGTTTGTGGAACTGAAATTTTTGGTTCGATCCCAAGCCAGGGTACCAAAAAATGAAGAAAGAAAATAGATTAATACCTGGGTTACCCTCAGGGTTTGAAGATCGGTGGGATAAAAAACTCCTTCTCAAAAAAAAGCTTTTATCAGCAATTGAGAATGTTTTTATTAAGTTTGGTGCTGAGCCTCTCGAGACCCCATCATTTGAGAACAGTGAAAATATTGGATCATTTTTGGCAGAGGATGAATCTAATCCTATGTCTGATGTATTCTCGTTTAAAGATGGAGATAAAAATATTACTCTTCGATATGATTTATCTAGCCCCTTAGCAAGATTTGTTGCTCAAAATAATCAAGATTTACCTTCAATTTACAAAAGGTATGCCATCCAAAATGTTTTCCGTAATGAAAAAGCAGGCAATGGAAGATATAGAGAATTTCTACAAGCAGATTTTGATATTGTTGGAAATGTTAATTCCTCACAGGCTAATGCTGAGCTTTGTAATTTAATTTCAGCAGCATTACTTGAATGTGGACTAAAGAAAGATCAATTTACAATCAATGTAAGTAATAGAAAAATAGTTCAGGGATTGTTAGATGATTTGAAAATATCCAATGAAAAGCAATTAAAAGTTATTAGAGCAATTGATAAACTTGATAAACCTGGTTTTGGGTTAAAAGGTGTGGAAGATCTCTTAAGAAAAGAACGAAAAGATACTAGTGGAGCCATCACAAAGGGTGCAGATTTAAATGATGAGCAGGTTGACCAAATATTAAAATATCTAAAAATAAAGGATTTAAAAGAATTGAAACAAAGCTTAAAAAATCCATTGTCACAAGAGGGAATAAAAGAGTTGGAAGAATTTTTTGTGGTTCTTGGGTATGGATCAAGTTTAGATCAAGTAAAAACCAATTTCACAATTGTGAGAGGTTTAGCTTATTATTCAGATTTTATTGTAGAAACAAATTTAAATTTTAAAGTTACAAATAACAAAGGCAAAGAAGTAGACATCGGTAGTATCTGTTCAGGAGGAGCTTATGCAAAGCTTATATCTAGATTTAAAGGCGTAGATATTCCAGGGACAGGCATAAGTTTTGGCGTAGACAGACTTTTATTTGCATTAATGCAATTAGATCAAATTCAATTAGATGAACAAAAACCAGTTTTGGTATGTGTAATGGACCAAAAATATTTAAAAAATTACTACGAAATTTGCGATCTCTTAAGACAAAACAATATTAGTGCTGAAATATTTTTAGACTCTAAAAAAAATCTCGGTAAACAGCTTACTTTTGCAAATAAACGCCAATTATCGGTTGCCATTATCTGTGGAGAAAATGAGTTTAAAGATAATACGGTGACAATTAAAAATTTAAAAGGTGTTAAGGGAGAGAATAATAAAACTTTTTCAAAGAAAGATTTAATTAATGAAGTCAAAAAACTTATCTGAGAATATTCTTAAATCTTTAAAATCAAGTGGATTTGATTACATCGATTTAGATACAGTAATACCTACCAATTTAATTCTTGAGAGATCTGGTGAGTCATTTAGGAGTTTAATTTTTTCATTTGTTGATCAGAATGGAAAAGAAATTTGTTTAAGACCAGATTTAACCGTTGCGTCTTGTATTAAATATCTTAATCAAAAAAAAAAACTATCTTCAAAAGTTTTTTACAGCGGACAAGCATTTAGAAAAGTTCAGAAAAAAACTGATAAAATTATTAGAGATCAAATAGGTTTCGAGATTTTAGGATCAAAAGATGAGAAAAGAGATGATAAGCAGATCATAAATACAAGTATTAAAGTTATAAATAAATTTAGATACAAAACTGGATGTATAACAATCGGTAACGTCGAAATTTTTCATCTATTGATAAATAAATTAGAAATACCAAAAAGATGGAAACTTCGATTACAAAGACATTTTTGGAGAGAAAGTTATTTTAATGAATTATTGAAACGCTTAGAGACTAACTCAGATGTAGACGAAACAATCGTTGAATTTGATAAAACAAGATATCTGAAAATGTTTAAACAAAATCAAGATAGAAATATTGCGGGACGTACTTTGAGAGAAATTTTGATGAGGTTTGATAATAAAATCAGAGATCCTAGAAGACAAATAAAAGGCCAAAATGTTGTAAAAATTATTAGAGATTATTTAAAAATTAGTTGTCCGATGAGCAAAGCAGCAGCTACTCTAAATATTTTTTTTAAACAAAATAAAATCAATCTTAGTGTTGGAAAGAATTATTTTCCAATAACTACAGATAAAGTTTCAAAGTTAAATGTAAATTTTTCATCTTCATTCGGCAGACATTTAGAATATTACACAGGTATGGTTTTTAAAATTCAAACAAAGGTAAAATCAAGAAAAATTGAGGTAAATGGTGGCCGTTATGACAATCTTATTAGTGATTTAGGATCTAAAATAAAGGTCCCAGCCGTAGGAGGTGCAATAAACCTAAATGATTAAAATTGGCATTCCTAGCAAAGGTAGACTTAGAAAAGATACTTTAAGTATTTTTAAAAATAAAAATCTTAAAATTTTATCAGAAAGAGGAGAAAGAGACCTTTTTGGATATATAAAAGGAAATAAAAAAATTAAAATAGTATATCTGCATGCAAGAGAAATTATAGAAAGATTAGGGGATGGTTCTTTAGATATAGGTTTTTCAGGTTATGATTTATTAAAAGAGTCTGAATTAAATATTCAAAATAAAGTTATTATTAATAAAAAACTCGATTACGGAAATGCAACTCTAGTTGTAGCTGTTCCTGACGAATGGATAGATGTCCAAACACTTGCTGATTTAGAGGAAATATCTTTTGATTTTAAAGATAAAAAGAAAAGTAGATTAAGAGTTGCAACAAAATATCCAAATTTGACCAAAGAATTTTTATTTTCAAAAGGAGTAACTCAATTTAAATTAGTCCCTTCTCTTGGAGCAACCGAGGTATATCCATTTACCGGTTCATCTGAGATTTTAACCGATATAACCAGTACAGGAGAAACTTTAAAAGCAAACAATTTAAGAATTTTAAAGGATGGAAATATTCTTAAAAGTACAGCAATCTTAATGTCGAATAAAAAATCAAGTAACCAAATTGGTTTAAAGAAAATTTTAAATTTACTTAGTTCTTAGCTTTTCTAATTGAATTTTAAAATTTCACGTATATCCTACGAATCATGAATACTATAATTCTTATTTTACTTTCACTCTCACTTATTAGCTCAGTATTAATTATATATTTGAATTTTAAATCAAAGAATGAATCTCATAATGAAGAGGCAAATCAGGAGATTCAAAGACTAAATCAAGAAATTATAAATTTAAAAGATTCTTTAAATACAACAATTAATAGCACTATGAGCTCAATGGCTACTTCTTTTAATAATCTTTCATCAGGTGTAACAAAAGATATGACAAATGCTTTAACTCAAGTAGATCAAAAAGTAGCTTCCTTTAATGCTCAAGTTGAAAATTTGAATGAAAGTCAGAAGGGGATTAATCAAATATTGGCAGGTGTTAAAAAGTATGGAACCTTAGCTGAGTTTAGTTTGGGATCCCTGATTAAGGATTTGTTGCCAGCATCTCAATATTCATCAAATGTAAAAATGAAAGAAGATACGGGTGAAAATGTTGAATTTGCAATCAAACTTCAAGATGGGATTTTGGTTCCAGTTGATAGCCACTTTCCAGTTGAAAGATTTAAATCCATCCAAGATGCTCATCATGAAGATGACAAAAAAGCAATGGCTGATGCAAGAACTAAACTTGCTAGAGCATTTAAAGAAAAAGCTAAAAGCGTGAACGAAAAATATATCGTCCCACCAAAAACGACAGATTTTGCCATTGTTTATGCACCGACTGAAAGTTTATTTTTAGAATTAGCTAATTATCAAGATCCATCTACAAAAGAATTATTAACTCAAGAATTAATGAAGAAATATAAAGTAACTATCATGGGCCCTAATAATTTATCTGGTTACTTACAATCACTTCATATGGGATTTCAGAGCTTACGAATTAAAAAGCATGCATCTGAAATATATGATCATTTAAAAAAAATAAGCACCAGATTTAATATGCATTTTAACAACGTTTTAGTTTTAAGAAAAAAATTAGAAGAAGCAATGTCGGTAGTTGATAGTTTTGGTAAAGACGCTAGAGCTATAAATAGAAGTATTGATTCAATTAAAAATCCTAATGATGAAGATGATCCAGATCCAAGTTCTCCATCTCCAATTTCTGGTTATGGTCAGGATGAAAAACGAAAAGTTTCTTAAAGCCTAAATGAATGAAATGGAGTAATAAATTTATTTATCCAAAATCTACAAGATCAATTGAGGATGGATATAGAAAATATTTCTTAGGTGAAGAAAAACTACCAAGTGTTACTACAATTTTAAGTGCTACTAAATCTGAAGAGGAAAAGGCAGCTATCAAAAATTGGCAGGAGCGGGTAGGTTTTAAGGAAGCAAATAGAATTAAAACTGAAGCATCTTCAAGAGGAACGTCAATGCACTCTTATATTGAAGATTACTTAAGAGGCAGGATTAATGAAAGCCTTTTCGAAAGTAATGAACAATACAAAAATATGGCCAAAGAAATTATTGAAAAAGGTATAAATAATAAATTAGATGAAATTTATGGAATGGAAGAGACTATTTATTATCCAGAGCAATATGCAGGAACTGCAGATTTAATTGGAATTTATCGAGGAAAAGATGTCATAATAGATTTTAAGCAGAGCAATAAACCTAAAAAAACAGATTATATTCAAGATTATTTCTTACAACTTGGAGCATATACTTTGGCTCATGATGTAGTACATGGAACAAAAATGAAAGCAGGCATAATTTTACTTTGTACAAAAGATATTCTATTTCAAGAATTTAAAATTGAAGGTGCAGAATTAAAGATGTATCAAAATTTATTTATGGGTAGGGTTAAAAAATTTTACGAGATGAATAATATAGCTTGACTTTAACCGACCAATGCATAGAACAGGGGAACTAACTAGAAGCTACTTGTTTAGATGCAAAAGTTTAGTCTTAAATAACTTTCCAAAACCCATCAAAACATAGCTATTTTGAGGTTAACAATATGAATTTAGCAATTTGGGACATAGAATCATCGAGTGCCAGTACTGACTTTGGTAGCATTATAGAAATTGGGGGAATACTATTTGATGAGAATTTTAAAGAAAAAGATAGATTTAACCTTAGATGTAGACTTCATGAAACTGAGATTTTTCAAGCTGCAGCATTAATTGTTAATAAGACATCAATTAAACAACTTACTCAAACAAATCTAAGCCATTACCAAATGTTAGGACAGGTCGAAAAAATTTTTAAGAAATGGAGCCCTGCTATTTTTTTGGGATGGAGTAGCTTAAATTTTGATGAAGAAATGATAAGAAAAGAGTTCTTTAAAAGTATTAGGTATCCTTATTTGACAAATTCAGCTCCTAATACAAGACATGATGGAATTAATATTGCAAGAGCAGCATATGCAGTAGATCCAACAGTTTTAGAAACAGAAATAAATGAAAAAAATAACCCAGTTTTTAAATTAGCATCTTTAGCTCAAATGCAAGGCATAGATGCAAGTGATGCTCACTCCGCACTAGCTGATTCAGAACTTACTGCAAAAGTTTTGAAAATTGTAAAAAAAAAACAAGAACATACTTGGGAATCTTTTTTAAGCACTTCAAATAAATCTAATACTGAAACTATTATAAAAAAAGGAGAAATTATAACATTAAACGAATATTATTATGGAAAATCTAGACTTCATCTAGTTGTACCGCTACATGCAAAACATTGTATGCACCCAATTTATCAAGGATGGTATTATACAATAGATCTTAGAACAGAAATTCAACCATTGATTAATAAATCTATAAATGAACTAAAAACTGAGATGAAAAAAACACCCAAGTTTTTAAGAACGGTTAGATCAAACAAAGCACCAATAATTATTGATGCAAAATATGGGTTGAATGTTGAACCATATAATCAATTAGATAAAAACGTTATTAAAAAAAGAGCTGAATTTGTTCAAAACAATGAACAGTTTTCACAAAATATTTTAACTGCCCTTCGTGAGGTTGCAGAAGAAAAAGAGCAATCAAAATCGCAAGAAGATATATATGCAGAGGAAAGTATTTATACAAAATTTACATCGAGTAAGGATACTTCTCTGTTTCCAAGTTGGCATGAGGCTCCATGGAAAGAAAAATTAAATTTATTAGATAAGTTTGACGACGATAGATTGGTTAGTTTTGGTAAAAAAATCATCTTTCAAGAAGCCCCAGAGGTTCTTCCAAACTCTATGTATAAGTCCATAAGAAGAGATATAGCTAAAAGAATATTAAGTGAAAAAAAAGAAAAATGGTGGACAATTCCAACTTTATATAACGAAATTGACACTTTAAGAGAAAAATATACTAATGAAAATGACAATGAAAAATTAGCTCTCTTGGACGAGTTTAATAATTATGCAATGTCAATTCAAAAAAAGTATGAAAATGTTTGATGTATAAAACTAAATTAATTAAAATTTTACCTATTGAAAATATATTAAATTAATTTATATCCATCTTATGGCAACAATAAACGTAACTGACGAAGACTTTGATCAAAAGGTCTTAAAAAGTGACAAACCAGTTTTAGTAGATTTTTGGGCAGAGTGGTGTGGACCTTGTAAAATGGTGGGACCTATATTAGAGGAAATATCTGATGAAATGGCTGAGGAAGTTATAGTTGCAAAGCACGACATAGACTCTCAACCAAACGTTCCAACGCGATATTCAATAAGAGGAATTCCTACTATGCTTTTATTTTCAGGTGGAGAGTTAAAAGCTACTAAAGTTGGTGCTACACCTAAAAGTGATATTGTTTCTTTTATTAAAGAAAATATCTAATTTAATTTTAAAATTTCTCCCACAAGATATAGTGAGCCTAGACAAACTATTATTGTATTTTCGTTTTTAGATAATGACTTAATAGCGCTTTCTATACTTTGTGATTTTTTAACATTTAAATTTAATTCACTTAACTTAGTTTCTAAGCCTTCTTTTGATATTGCACCATCCTGATTAGGAATATCGATTAAAGTTATAGAATTAACTATATTTCCAAAAGATTTAATAAATTCAATATGTTCCTTATCTTTCATCATTCCAACTATTAGATTTACTTCTTGATCTTGGTTTTTTATCCAATTAGCTATAGACAAACTTGCACTTATATTATGACCACCGTCAACAATTAATCTATTATTACCTGTAATCATTTTTAACTTACCACTTTTAATTTCTTCCAATCTTCCTTTGAGTGAAATATTTTGAATACCAGAAATTATATCATTATCTTTTATATTAAATATTTTTCGTGATGCTGCGATTGAAGTACTTATATTATTAAGCTGATGATCTCCAAGAATACTTGGCTCAGGTAACACCATTTCTCCCAAATGATCTTGATACAGAATAAAACCATTTTCAGAATTTGTAATATTAAAATCTTTTCCAAAAAAATATTTATTAGAAGAATTCATTTCTAATGACTTTTCTATCTTATCTCTTATTTCATCGTTGACTTGTTTATTTACAAATATGTTTGAATTCAAAAGTTTATTTGTTTTTTCATAAATTACCCCTTCAATTGATTTATTTTCAAGCCATTGGAAGTGGTCATTATGAATGACACCAATCAGAGTCATTAAATTTTCCTTAAACACATTTGTACTGTCAAATTGATGAAATAGTCCTGCTTCTATGATATTAATATTATCTTTGAAATTTTCAGCATATTTTATGAATCCGCAAGTTAAAATTTCAAATAATGTTGCATTATCGTCTCCTAAAACTCTCTCAGTATCTTCTAACAAATCTATTAAATTTTCTTCATCAATTTCATTATCATTAAATATATATCTTTCTGTATATGAGAGTAAGTGTGGAGAGGTATACAGGTTACATTTATATCCAGCTTGGTTCAGAATTGATTTAAGACTATAGCACATACTTGCTTTAGCATTAGTTCCAACAACTGTGACAACATTTCTTAATTTATCTTGAGGATTACCAAGCTTTTTTAAAAGATTAAAAGTTCTTTCTAGAGATAAATCTAGTTTTTTTTTATGATGCTTCTCTAGTTTGGATATTAGTTTCTGAAGTTTCATTTAAATTTTCTAAATGTATATCAGAATTTTTTCTAAGTAATATTGATAGAAGGTTTCCCACTTCTTTTTGTATATCTTTTCTATGCACAACTCTATCGACAAAGCCGTGTTTCTCTACAAACTCTGCTGTTTGGAAGTCAGAGCTTAATTCTTCTTTAACAGTTGCTTGTATTACCCTTTTTCCAGCAAAAGCGATTAGGCATCCAGGTTCTGCAAGATGAATATCTCCTAACATTGCGAAAGATGCAGTTATTCCACCTGCTGTAGGATCAGTAAAGCATACAATATATGGTAAATTATTGTTTTTAAGCTCATTTATGGCAAGTGTTGTTCTAGTCATGTTTGCTAAAGCGATAGTTGACTCAAACATTCTTTGTCCTCCACCACAAGGAAAGAACAAGTAAGGTGTTTGGTTGTCTATTGCGTGTTGTACTCCATAAATTATTGCCTCACCCTCTGCAGCTCCAACTGAACCACCAATAAAATCAAAGTTTATTGCACCTGCTGTTACTTCTATTCCATTTATTTTTCCTTTTGCAATCATAACTGCGCAATTTTGGTTTGTCTTCTTCCTTGCAATCTTAAGTCTATCTTTGTAAGATTTTGTATCAACCCAATTTAGTGGATCTTCTGTAGGTATAGGTGACTCTAAAATTTGATAAGCGTTTTTACCGAATACTATATCAAACCTCTGTCTACAACTAATTCTATGATGCTTTCCACAAAGATTACAAACCCATAAATTATTCTCAAGGTCTTTCTTTAATATCGGACCCTTGCAACAACTTGTCCAATCTGAATTCGCTATATCTTCTTTAGACGGTCTTTTTCGAAGTACCTTCTTTATTTTTTCCCCAAAATTTATAGCTTTTGTTAACCAATTCATGATATTTTTTTTCTTAATTTACTAACTAACTTACTTACATTTATGACAGGATTTTGTCTACTGCTTAAACTTCTAGTAATTTCTTTACAAATTTGACTTCCAACAACAAGTCCATCTGTATTTTTAAAATTTGATATAGTTTTTTCAGTTATCCCAAATCCAATTACACAATTTTTTTTTGGGTTGATATATTTAATTTTTTTGTAATTAGCTAATATTTTTTTTGGTGACTCTTTTAGCTTTCCACCTGTAGTAGATAACATGCTTATATAATAAATCATATCATGAGAGTCTTTTGTGATACTTTTTAATCTTTTATTTGATGTTGTAGGAGATAATAATTGGATAAAATTAATTGAATTTTTTTTACATTTTTTTGAAAAAACTTTATTTTCTGGCCATGGTAAATCAACAACAATTAAACCATTAACACCTGATTTTTTGCATTGTTTTATAAAATTATTTTCACCATATTGGAAAATCATATTATAATAACCCATAAATATTACTGGTTTTGAATTTTTACTTTTTTTAAAATCACTAACAATTTCAAAAATATCATTCATCTTAATACCATTTTTAATCGCTCTATATGCACTAGTTTGTATTTGACCTCCGTCAGCCACAGGAGTGTTGTGAGGCACACCAACTTCTAAAATATCTGCATAATTAGATATTGCTTTTAGGATTTCTAAAGACTGCTTCTTTGAGCTATCACCAGCAACAGTATAAGTAATTAAAGCTGGTCTCATCTCTTTTTTTGTTTTTTTAAATGCAAGACTAATTGGATTTAACATATTTTTTTCCCAACTTTTTTTCTAAAATACCTCTATCTTTGTATGCATCTCCGCAACTATTAATAATTACTATTGTATCCTTACTCAATCTTTTTGCTTCTTTGATTGCCACTGAGAATGCATGACTTGGCTCAAGAGACGGTCTTAAATTTTCATATTTTGTTACTGTTTGGTAGGCTTTTAAAGCTTCCTCATCACTAGCTGCTGTATACCTTGCACGCTTAGTATCTTTTAAAAAACAGTGAAGTGGTGAAATTCCTGGATAATCAAGACCTGCAGAGATTGACTCAGTTTCTTCAATTTGACCATCATTATTTTGATTTACATATTGAGCTGCACCGTGAAGTATGCCAATTTTGGAACCATAAGTTAAGGGAGCTGCATGTCTCTTACTTTTTGCTGGTCCTCCAGCTTCAACCCCAATAAATTCAACTTGTTTTTTATCATAATCCATAAATTCATTCCAAAAACCAAAACTTGATGAACCACCTCCTACACAATTATATAATTTAATTTTTTTAGGAATATCTCCAAATTCATTCATTAATTGCACTTTAAGTTCTCTGGAGATTTGGCTAGTACTCCAACCACAGATACGAACAAAAATTGCAGGTCCTACTGTACTACCCACACACATTGCAGTTGTATCGCAATTAGCAACCCAATATCTCATACATTCCGATACAGCATCTACAAGTGTTTGACTTCCCGAGTAAACAGGTATCACGTCAGCTCCGTTTTTTTTCATTGCTTTTACATTTGGTTGTTGTCTGTATATATCTTTCGCACCCATAAAAATTTTACATTTTAAACCAAATTTCTTAGCTGCCATGCTCAGCATTTTGCCAGCGTAGCCTGCGCCAGTGTCACCGATAATTACTTTTTTTCCAGATCTTTTTGCTAATAAACAATGCACAGTAGCATTATATATTTTATGAGCACCACCGTTAGCATCAGATACTACCTTTGACCAAATCTGAGCGCCTCCTACGTGCCTCGTTAAATTATTCAATTTTATAAATCTTGTAGGAGTACCAATCCAATTTTTAAAATATTTATCCCTTTCCTTAATAAATTTTTTATTAGATTTTAACTTATTAAATTGTTTTTCTAAATCTTCTATAGGTTTTTTAAGTGTTTCAGGAACAAAATTACCACCAAATTTACCCCCCCAGAAACCAAGTTTATCTGCTTGATCTATAACTGGAATTCCTTTTTTAAGTTTCATTTTTTATTACAAAATTCAATAATTTATTAATTTTATTTAAATCCTTTTTACCTTTTTCATTTTCTAAAGAACCACTTAGATCTATGATGTAATCTTTATTCTTAAAACTAGGAATATCTTCTATTTTTATATTTCCAGCAATCATTTTATTTATAGTATTAGGTATGAAATTTAATAATTCATGATCAAATCCAATCGATTTCTCGTAACCTTTTCCATCAAAAAGAATTAAATCAGAAATTTCATGATAATCATTGTATTTTTCAACATCTTTTTTTGTATTTATTGTCAAAGCGGTAATAATCTTAATATTGTATTTTTCTTTTATTATTTTAGTTCTTTCAGGACTTACATCGTAAAGTTGATAAAAATCAAAATTAAGTTCCTTAATTTTCTCTAAAATTTTATCATCGGGATTAACGAGAACAGATACAAAACTTACTCCATTTTTTTTTATATTAACCAATTTTTTTAATTTTTCATATTCAACATACCTTTTACTTTTTTTATAATTACAAATAAAACCAATATATTTTGGTGGATATTGATGTTTTAAAATATATTTTAAAGTTTCAAGATCTGAGATCCCACAAATTTTCAAACCTTTGATCATTAACTTAAATGATTAATTAAGTTTTTGAGATTATTTGCTATATTGCCTTTTGTAATTGGTCTTCCAATAACTAGCCAATCACTTCCATTTTTATAGGCTTGTCTTGGTGTTAAAACTCTTTTTTGGTCATTTGATTTGGAGTCAAATCTAATACCGGGTGTTATAATTTCTTTTTTAAAAACTTTTTTAACAATATCTACTTCTTTAGGGCTACATACAATTGCATCTAGCTTGGCTTTAGTTGCCAATTTAGCTTGATCTGATACAATTTTTTCAACTTTTTTGTTAAATCCTATTTCTTTTAAAGCCCTGTTATCAAGTGATGTAAGTATTGTGACACCAATTAACTTGGTATTATTTGAAACTTTTTTAGCTGCTTTTAATGCTTCAAGACCCGAACTTATATGAATAGTTATGTAATTAAAATTTAAATCACTTACTGCCTTAATTGCCGATGCACAGGTGTTTGGTATGTCAAAAAATTTATAATCTCCAAAAGTAGTTTTATTTTTTAATCTCGATATGAAATTTCTTCCTTTTTTTGAATTTAAAAATTCTAAGCCAAATTTATAACCAAAATTTATTTTGGATTTTTCAGTTTTTTTTATTATTTCTTTTATTTTTTTAATATTTGTAGTGTCACATGCTATAAATATTTTATTTTTTTTCATTTATTTTTTTTGCCCATTCTTTAGACATTTTAAATAATATAGCTTTCTTTTCAGGGGTAAATAATTTTTCATTGGTTTTTGGATTTCTTGATGTTCTAGCTTTTTGAATTCTCGGTTCAAGTGAAAATATCTCTCTTAGCTCAACTCTTTCACCTCTCTTCAAAGCTTCTTGCATTTCATAAAATACTATTTCAAATAATTTATTCAAATCCTTCTTAAAAAAATTTGGATAATTTTTGGCTAATTGTTTTAATAAGTCTGATTTAACTACCGACAATTTTTATTCAGTATCCTTTTTTTTCTTATCATCTAGTTGTTCTGATAGTGATGAAAATGGAAGATTTTTACCACTTAATGGACTAGAATGTTCTTTTATAGCTTTAGCATTCATAATTTCTTCAAGTAATTTTATACTTAACGATACTCTTCTTTTTTCAAAGTTTATTTCAGCAATTGCGGCATCTATTCTTTCACCACCCACAAATCTAGAAGGTCTTGCATCAGAAGCACTCATTGCAATTTGTGATTTTTTTATCAAAAACTCAATATCACAACTTTCTGGTTTTACCATTAAACCTTTGTTATTCGAAGATATCACTTTAACTGTAATTGCGTCGTTTACCTTTTTATCTTTAAACCAATCGAAAGGATCAGTCTCAAGTTGCTTTAATCCTACCCTAACTTTTTGTTCAGCTTTTTTAATTTCTAAAATTTTTACTTTTAACTTATCGTCTTTTTTATATTTTTTAAGTTCTTCCTCTGGATTTCCTGTGTAAGAAAGATCGTTTGAATGTAAAAAACCATCAATCTCGAAGTCTGCAAGTTTTAGATATATGGCATATTCATTAGAATTATTTATTACACCCTCTATCACAGATCCAACTGGATATAGTTTTTCTAGCTCATTAAATGGATTTTCTTTTGTCAATCTATGAGAAATAGCAACTCTTCTTTTATCTTTATCAATTTCAGTTATTACACAATCAATTTGATCTCCTATATTAAACATTTTTTTTGGTGAAATACTTTTTTTAGTCCAGCTTATTTCACTACTATGTAGAAGTGTGCTTAGGCCAGCTTCTAATTCACAAAAACAACCATAGTCTGTAATTTTAACCACTTTTACTTTATATTTGCTTCCAATTTTATAATTTGAAATATGTTCAAATGGATCTGGTGAAAGTTGTTTTATGGAACAACCAACTTGCAGTTTTTCCATATCAATTGAAATTATCTTCAAGTCGTGCTTCTCACCAATGTTAAAAAATTCATCAGGGTGATTTACCCTGCTGTAGCTTATTTCCTGAAGATGACAAAGTGTATCTAAAGTTCCTTCAGGTGTAGTAACTTCGAAAAAGCATCCAAAAGATGAGTATCCTTTAACAACAGCATCTTTTATAATATCACCGACCTTAAATTTCTCAATTATTTTAACTTTATCTTCTTTTTTATTTGATGAAACAACCTGTCGTCTAGAGACAACACTATTACCTCTTATCATATCTAGTTTTATTAAAGCAAACTTTTGCTCAATTCCAATTAAATGGTCGATATTTTTCATTGGTTTATCTGAAATCTGTGAACCAGGGCAGAACATTAGTGATCCTGTATCTATATGTTCGACGATCACACCACCTTTTGTTTTTTGTATAATTTTCCCGTTTATTAATTCATTATTTTCGTAACATTTTACTAATTTATTCCAGCCTTTAATTTTTTGAGCTTTTTGAGCAGATACAACAACATCCCCATTTTTATCCTCTATTTTTTCTAGTAAAACAGAAATTGTATCACCTTCTTTAACATCCTGAGATAAGCCAATTTGTTTTATCTCATTAACATCTATTACAGGTTCACTTTTTAAACCTGGAATAAAAAGAAAAATGTATTTGCTTGTAATTTTAGTTATTTTACCATCAATTATTCTACCTTCTTCTATCTTATTTTTGGAAAGTTGACTTTTTAAAAGTTGTTCAAATTGCTGGGTTGCTGGTGATGATAAGTCTTTGTAAATTTCCATTAATTATTTAATTTTTTATCCATTATAGATTTTATCTTTTTAAAGCAGGCTTTCTTACTTAATTTAGTCGTATTAATCAAGATAGAATCTTTTGTTTTTTTTTAAAGGACCATATTTTCTCTCCCTATCTGATTTATCCCTTATTCTAAGGCTTTTGAGGACATCTTTATAAGAAATCTTTTTATTTAAAGTCTTATATTCCTTAAATCTTCTCTTAGCTCTCACTTCAAGACTTGCAGTGATATAAAATTTGAACATTGCATCTTTCAACTGAACTGTAATAATGTCTCTACCATCTAAAACAGAGCCTTTATATTTTAGTGGTGGCTTATAAGCACATTTTTGCTGAAACTTATGAACAATCGACCTTATTTCCTTATCTTTTGCGATTAATGATGCCGATTTAGCAATTTTATCTGATAACAAAGTTTTGCTCTTAAGATGATTTAATTTAAGGTTACTTATTTTTTTTTTTACTAAACTGTAACTAAATTTTTCTTTTTTATTTAATTTTAACTTACCTATATACCTATATATCTTTCCAGTATCCAAATAAAATAAGTTATAATTTTTTGATATTAACTTAGCTTGTGTACCAGCACCTGCTGCAGCTGGCGAGTCTATTGCAACAGTAATCAAATCATTTTTTTTTCTCAATTTATTTTAGCTCCTATTTTTTTCAATATTTTTAAAAAGTTTGGAAAAGAAGAATTGATAGAGTCTTTATCATTAATTTTCCAATTACCGCCTAGAGTAAGAGCGGTTATACATGAAAGAAAAAAAATTCTATGATCTTTTAAAAAATTTTTAATTTCGTAATTATCTGACAAAATTAAGTTTGGATTCCCGTATATACTAATATTATTTTCAAATCTTTTTACTTTAATTCCAATTAATCCTAAAAATTTTATCGCCAGATCTAATCTTTTTGACTCTTTTTTATTCATCTCACCTAAATCTTTAAATTTGGAAATTCCATTAGCTTTTGCAGCAACTAGAAAAATAATTAAGAATTCATCAATTGCAGAACTGTTTAATTTTGCGGGACAATTCACAGCATTTAATTTCTCTTTGCTTTTTACATGGATATTAGCTATCTCTTCTCCATTATAGAGTCTTTTATTTTTAAGTTTAATATCTGCACCCATTTTATTTAAAATCGTAATTATTCCAGTTCTACTTTTATTTACGTTTACATTCTCTATAATTATTTTTGATTTTTTTGACAGTAGGGTTAAAACAATGAAAAAAGACGCTGAGCTTATATCACCTGGTATATTATAATTAAATGATTTAAATTGTTTTAATCCTTGGATATTTATTATATCAAATTTTTCCCCTCTTTTAACTTTAATAGGATATTTTAGAAATTTAAGCATTAGTTCTGTATGATTTCTTGAAATTTTTGCTTTGATTCTTGTTACTCCAGGAGTATTTAAGGCAGTTAAAATTATGCAAGATTTTACTTGGGCACTACCAATTTTTTCATCATAATTGATTGGTCTAAGAAACTTTGTTCCTGAAATTTCAATTGGCAAAAGGTTATTTTTACTTTTAATATTTGAACCAAAAAGTCTTAATGGGTTAATAACTCTCGAAAAGTCTCTCTTTGATAAACTTTTGTCACCAATTAATTTTATTTTATATTTCGATTTAACTATTAAACCTAAAATTAATCTAGCTAAAGTTCCCGAGTTTCCTGCGTTAATAGTAGTATTTTTTTTTATATTAAATCCATTTACGCCAAAGCCTTTAATATGATATGTATTTTTTTTTTTTGTGTAATTAATTCCAAGTTTTTTTATAGTTTTGAGTGTATTAAAAACATCTTCGGACTCTAAGAGGTTTGAAATTTTTGAGGTTCCTATAGCTTGTGATGCAAGTAGCACTGATCTAATAGATATACTTTTATCTGAACTTACTTGAATTTTTTTTTCAAAATTATTTATTTTATTTTCAATTAAAATATGATTTGTCATAGATAAACTAGTTTATCTTGAATTCATCACCAAAGTAAGCTGATCTAGCATCAGTATCTTTTATTATTTCATTTGGAGTTCCTGATGCGATGATTTTTCCGTTTGATAATACTATAGCTCTATCCACACAACTTAATAAATCTCTAGCTTGATGATCGCACACCACTACTGTAATTTGCTCTAAAGATTGCAAGTTGACAATTATTTCCTGAAGCATCTTTATAGTTAAGATATCTAAAGCTGCAAATGGTTCATCTAAAAGAAGAATATTTGGATCATTTATTAGAGCCATTGATATTACTAACTTTTTCTTTTGACCCCCTGATAAGTGCTTACCTTTAATGTTTAATAGTGGATCAAATTCAAATTGTGATATTATTTTTTCAATTTTGCTTTTTCTCAAATCTTTTTCTTTTATATGAATTTCAGCAACTAATTTTAAGTTATCATACAATGTTAAATCCTGAATATATCCTCCGTACTGCGGAACATACCCGATTTTAAATTTAGTAGCTCTTTCGTAAATTGGAATATTTGTACAATCAATGCCATTAATAATAACTTTTCCATAACTTGGGTCTTTGAGACCATTTATAATATGAAAAATTGTTGACTTTCCAACTCCATTAGGACCCAGCATTCCTAAAACTTCTTGTTTATTTATATTTAAATTTAAATTATTTAAGATTTGTCTTTTGTTGTAAAACATAGAAATTTTCTCTAATTTAAGTAAAACATTTGGTTCCTTAAATTGCTTAATTCTAAATTTTTTTATCAGTGCCATTAATTTGTAATAACCTCAATTTCCTCAGTACTATTTTTAGGATTTATATTTATATCTTTTGTTTTTAAATCAAACTCTACTATACCTGCTTTCATTTCTGACTTTGGGTCAGTAACTATAACATTATTATAAGCTACAGCTTTATTTGTTTCCATATTTATATCAAAATTATCACAAATAATATTTTTATCTTGGTAGTCAATTACAACATTTTTATAAAACTTTGAATTCAAGTTAATTGAATTGTATTGAGCAAAATCAGAGGTTATAAAAATTGTATCTCTACTTTCAGAGGTGATTTTACCTCTAACATTTACTAAATCTAATATGTCATTATTATTAATATTTGACTTTCCAGAATTTGCTAATAAATAAAATTTATTTCCCTTTTGATCTACAGATATATATTCAACATCTTTGACTAGATTTTTGATTTTAATTTTCTTTTCAACATATTTTTTTTCTTTAGAAATTTGATAATCCTCTTCAACCTTTTCTTTTTCCATCATTTCTACTTTTCCTTCAGTAATTTTGGGATTATTAATAATATTTTTTTCTAAAATCTTTGTGGATTTTTCACTTTCTTGGTCAATAATATTTTTCTCAATTTTTTTAGATAATTGTTTATTTTTTAATTCTAAATCATTTATTTTTTTTTCAAGCTCTCTAAGTTGATCTTCTTTTATATTTTCTAAAGTATTAATTTCTTCAACTGTATTTTTTTTTGTGTCAAAGTATTTGTAATATACTCCACCAACTATAAGAATTATTAAAATAAATATAAAAATTTGTATGATAGATTTAAAAGACATTCAGGCAATATTAGCATCTAAGATATTATGAATATGAATAAAACCTATTGTTTTATACTTATTTTTATCGTGGACACATAAACTCGTAATTTTTTTTGTATTCATAATAGAGAGTGCCTGAGCAGCTAGCATATTTTTATTAACACTAATTGGATTTTTTTTCATTACTTGTTTAATCCTTAAGTTTTTATAATTTATCTTGGAATTCGACAATCTTTTTATGTCTCCATCAGTCAATATACCTGAAGTATAGTTTTTATTATTTTTTATAATTAAAGTACCAAGACCGTTTCTTGTAATATTTTTTAGAGCAGTCTTCATAGTTAAATTTTCTTTTACAAATGGTATTTTTCTTTTTATTAACATTAAGTCCTCAACCGTTTTAAGTTTAACCGAAAGGGAACCGCTTGGGTGGAATTTTTTAAAATCAATTTTACCAAAGTTCCTATATGTCATGCAAGTTATAGCTATAGCATCTCCAAGTGCAAGTTGGATCGTAGTAGATGATGTGGGTACGTAGCCGCCGGGTCCCGCCTCTTTTACTGCTGGCAATAAAAACTTAACATCAGAGTTTTTATATAAAATTGAATCTTTTTTAGATGTTATGCCAATCAATTTTATATTTCTATTTCGAGAGGTATATTGAATAATATTTTTTAGTTCTTCACTTTGTCCACTTAAGCTTATTAGTATAACAATATCATTTGAAGTAATTTGACCCATGTCACCATGGCTTGCATTAGAGGCATCCAAAAAAAAAGAAGGGGAACCTGTAGAAGAAAAAGTGGCTGACCATTTTTTACCGATTATCCCACTTTTTCCCACTCCAGAAATTATTATTTTTCCATTTTTACAGCCTAGAATTAATTTAACTATTTTCTCAAAAGACCTGTCTATACTAGAATATAATTTTGTAAGAGATCTCTCTTCAAGTTTAATAACATCTTTTGCAATTTTTACTATTTTATTACTTTTCATTTTAGTGTGACCAGATATCTTCACGAAATGAAGAAAAGTCAAGTTCGACTCTCGTATTCATAAATTTAATTGTTTTTTCATAAAGATTTATTCTTTTTTCTCTTACCAAAATTTTTTTTAATGATTCGTAAATTTTATGAAGATACACAACATCTTGTGCACAATATTTCAATTGTTTTTCTGATAAATCTCCTCCAAAATCAGAAGTTTGTAATTGTTTACTGATATCCACACCAACAAATTCTTTAATCAAATCTTTAAGACCATGTTTATCCGAGTAGCTTCTACCAATTTTACTCATAATTTTAGTACAATTTATATTTTCAACATCAATTCCTAAGTATTTTTTAATAAACAAAAGATCTGCCCGAGCAAAATGAAATAGCTTATTGATATTATTATCACTCAATACCTTTTTCAAGTTTGGTGCATTATAATTATCTTTGTTTAATTGAATAATATGCGCGTCATTCTTTCCTGCAGAAATTTGGACTAAACATAGTCTATCTCTCTCAATATTAAGTCCGGTGAATTCACAATCTATCGCTATCTTGTCACTGAACCTTATTTCATCTGGTAAATCTTGCTTATGTAATTTAATATCTAAATTCATTAAATAGATATATATATATGAAAAATCAGGATTCAATTTTAATATTTGGTTCTTCAGGTCAGATAGGCAGATCTTTAATCAGAAAATTCACAAAAAATAACTATAGAGTTATTGCAGTAACTAGAAGTATTCACAGAAAAGGTTTTCAAATTAAAACACAATCGAATTACGGTTATTTAGAGCTTGAAGAAATTAATTCTTTTACTGAGAACAATATTTCAAAATTAATGAAAAGAGTAACCGTTTGCATTAATTTAATTGGTATATTGTACGAAAAAAAAAAAAATCATTTTAATTTAATACATTCTGATTTACCTTCTTTATTATCTAAAGAGGCCTCAAAGAATGCGGTCGATCAATTTATTCATCTTTCAGCATTAGGAATAGAAAGTGCAACTGATAGTAAGTATGCATTAAGTAAATTAGATGGAGAAAGAAATATAAAAAAAAACTTTCCAAAATCTGTAATTTTAAAACCTTCTATTGTTTATTCAGTGGATGACAACTTCACTACAAATTTTATGCGTTTGTTAAGCATCCTTCCAGTAATGCCCTTATATTATAATGGAAAAACTAAATTTTCTCCTATTCATGTTTCTGATCTCACAGATATTATATTTCAAATAGTACAAACAAAAATTTCTGGTGAAACAATCGAATGTGTTGGTCCAGAAGTAATTACTTTTAAGGAGATATTATTGAAAATTTTAAAATCAATTAATAAAAAAAGATTATTATTACCCTTGCCACTATTTCTAGCGAAAATTAATGCCAAATTATTTCAATTAATGCCAAAACCATTATTAACTATGGACCAACTCAAATTATTAAAATATGATAATGTTATTTCTAAAAAATATAAAACAAATTTTGATTTTAATATGGAAGCAAAAAAAAAATTTGAAGATGAAATAAATCGTTATAGTTTTAACTGGACTACTGGTGGACAATTTGCAAAAAAAAAAATTTAATATATTTTCATGTTAACTAATATCATATATTTTTTAGTATTTATTATTTTAGCATTTGTTTTATCTATTGCTGTCAAAGCAATAACTAGAGGAGTAGAGGCCAAACAAATAATAAAAGATGAAAAAAATAATCAAATAGTGGATGAAAATGAAAATCATAACTTTGAAGTTATAAATAAAATTAAAGAATTAAAAAATCTACACGATCAAAAAATACTCAATGATGATGAATTTAAAAAAGCCAAAGAAAAAATCTTAAAATAAATTAAGCGGATTTTACTTTTTTTCCAATAAACCTAGGAACATCATCATCTTTATCAACAATTTCATCTTTCTTACCTTTAGGTTGAAAAACCATCATTAAGTGTAGTGGACAATAAGAGAATTTTTCAACTGTTTTTCTTCCACAAAATGCTGAGTCTTTTTCATCAGGATGTCCTTCCATATATTTGCAAGTATTTTCGTTTAAATCCTCTAATTGAAGATTCTTAGCTGGCTCAAAATTTTTATCTAGAAGTAATGATCTAAACTTATTTTTTCTGCTAGTTTTTTTTAAACTATTATTTGATTGTCTTAGTTCACTTATACCACTTTGAGAAATACTTGATCTAGTTTTAATTTTCGCAGATAAATTTAATCTGTGAGCTTTACCTATAACTGCGTTTCTACTTACTCCACCAATTATTTCAGCAATTTGACTTGCAGTTTGGCCTTTACCCCAAAGGTCCTTAAGTTTGTTAACTTTTTCGTCCGTCCAGCCCATATTTACTACATTTAGTATATTTAAATATATTTACAACACTATCTTGAAACCATAATTAGAACCTTATAACAAGCTTTTTTTTTCCTTTTTTAACATTTTTTAAAAAAAAAGTTTATTAATATTTACTCATGGTTGAATTACAGAAAAAATATCAAATCGGTACTAGAAGATTTGGACTTATCAATTGGGTCGGAACTTACTCATTATTTAAAAAAGAAGTTCTTAGATTTCTAACTGTATCAGGACAGACTTTGTTTGGGCCAATATTAACTAGTATATTATTTTTAACAGTTATTTCCTTAGCTATAGGAGATCAAAGATCCGACGTATTAGGTGTTTCATATATAAAATTTTTAGCAAGTGGTTTAATAATGATGCAAGTTATTCAACAAAGTTTTGCTCATTCTAGTTCTTCATTAATGATGGGAAAAATGATGGGTACAATTACTGATGTTGTCCATAGCCCTTTATCTTCATCAGAAGTTGTATTTGCAATTACATTTGCTTCTGCTGCAAGAGGTTTATTAATTGCATCAGCTTCTTCTTTAATATTTATTTTTTTTATTGATTTATCAATACAAAATTTCTTTTTGTGGTTTATTTATTTATTATTGGGTGGACTGGTGATGGGATCACTTGGAATAATAGTTGGTTTGTATGCAGATAAATTTGATCAAATGAGTACAGTTACAAACTTTATAATAGTACCTCTAAGTTTTTTAAGTGGTACTTTTTATAGTATTGATAAATTGCCAGAATTCTTAAAAATTCTTAGTAATTATAATCCTTTCTTTCATATGATAGATGGATTTAGATTTTCATTTATTGGTCAACTAGATGGATCGGTAACATTTGGGATTGCATTATTAACTTTTTTAAGTTTCGTTATTACTTATTTCGCATACTTTTTAGTAAATAAAGGTTATAAAATAAAATCATAGTATATAATGAGTTTTTTAGCCAAAAATTATAAAAGAAGAAACTTATCTTTCAATAAAGGTAAAGGATCATTTTTATATACAAATAGAGGTGTAAAGTTTTTAGATTTTGTACAAGGAATAGCTGTTAATTCTTTAGGTCATACAAATCCAAATTTAGTAAAAGCAATTAATAAACAATCAAAAAAACTTTGGCATGTTTCTAACTCTTTTATAATTCCTGAAGGAGAGGAATTGGCAAAAAAACTAACAAAAAAAACTTTTGCAGATGCAGTAATTTTTCAAAATAGTGGAGCGGAAGCCACCGAAGCTGCTATAAAAGTTGCTAGGAGATATTTTTATTCAATAGGTAAACCTGAAAAAAATAGAATTCTATGCATAAAAAACTCGTTTCATGGAAGGACTATTGCAACAATAAATGCTAGTGGATCAAAAAAAATGATTGAAGGATTTGGCCCAAAAGTGGCTGGGTTTGACCATTTTAAATTTGGCAACCATAAGGAACTTAAAAGAAAGATTTCAAACAAAACTGCTGCAATAATGATTGAACCAATTATGGGCGAAGGTGGTATTAAGGTAATACCTACTTGGTGTTTAAAAGAATTGAGACAGATTTGTAATAAAAATAAAATTCTTCTTATTTTAGATGAAGTTCAATGTGGAATTGGGAGATCTGGAAAGTTTTTTTCATATGAGTATGCAAACATAAAGCCAGATATAGTTCCAATTGCAAAAGGAATTGGAGGTGGATTTCCAATAGGTGCAGTGTTAATGACAAAAAAAGTTTCTAAGGCTATGGTTCCAGGTACACATGGATCTACTTTTGGCGGGAACCCTTTAGCAATGTCGGTTGGAAATGCTGTAATGGATGAAATTTTCAAAAAAGGCTTTCTTTCAAAAGTTAAAAGTAATTCAAAATATTTTATTTCAGAATTGAATAAAATTAAAAATAAATTCCCAAACATTATTAAAGAAATTAGAGGAAAAGGATTAATTCTGGGAATACAATTACATCATGACCAGACAAAATTCATACAAAGTTTAATGAAAAATAAACTGCTAACAATTAGAGCAGCTGAAAATGTTATAAGAATTTTGCCACCATTAAATGTTAATAAAAATGAAATAAATTTAGCTTTAAAAATTATCAATAAAGTTTGTGAAAGATTTAAAAAATAATGAAAAATTTTCTTCATATAAGAGATATTCCCCTCAAAGATTTAAAAAAAATTATTTCTGATGCAAAAAATAGAAAATCAAAAAGAAAAAAATTAAATACGCTTGATCCAGACAAAGACTCACCTTTAAAGGGTAAAATTCTTTTACAGATGTTTGAAAAATCTAGCCTTAGAACTAGATTAAGTTTTTATTTAGCTATTAAACAATTAGGTGGAGGATCTTTAACTTTAAGACCAGAGGAGTTACACCTAGGTATTGGTAGTGAAAGTATAGCAGATACGTCTAAAATTTTATCAACTTATGGTAATGCTTTTATGTTGAGAACAGATTCGGATAAAAAATTAGATCAATTCAAAAAATATTCAAGTATACCAATAATCAATGGACTAAGTCCATCCTCACATCCCACTCAGGTTTTGTCAGATATTTTTACTATTCAAGAAATTAAAAAGAAAAGTATTTCGAAATTAAAACTATGTTGGATAGGAGATGCTAACAATAATATGATGAATAGCTTAGTAGAAGCTTGCATCAAATTCTCTGTTTACCTAAATATTGCATGTCCTAAAAGCTATCAACCAAATAAAAAGCTTACTTCTTTGATAAAACAACAAAAAGGAAAAATAAAAATTTTTAATAAAAAAGAAATAGCTATTAAAAATTCTGATGTTGTAATGACAGACAAAATCA
This sequence comes from uncultured Pelagibacteraceae bacterium, assembly GCA_902547535.1. GTDB lineage: Bacteria > Pseudomonadota > Alphaproteobacteria > Pelagibacterales > Pelagibacteraceae > Pelagibacter. The sequence continues at coordinate 231,036 of CACCOB010000003.1, forward strand.
TTTCTTTAAACGATAAAGTGAATAAGAAAAAGAAACTTAAATCATTTAAAAATTTCAAAGTTGATACAAAAACTATGAATTTAGCCAAGAAAGATGCAATATTTTTACATTGTCTACCAAGAGGAAATGAAGTTACAGAAGAAGTATTTCTTGGGAAACAATCTAAAGTGTGGCAACAAGCTCTAAACAGAGTTTATGTTCAAAAGAGTATTTTATTATATTGTTTTGGCAAACTAAGGTAGTTGTAATGGACTATCAGCATTAGCATTCATATATAGAATTACTGAAGCTCTATCTTTCTCTTTTTTTAATCCTGCAAAAGCCATCTTTGTACCTTTTATATAAGAAGCAGGTTTTATTAAAAAACTATTCATCTCTTGAAAAGTCCAATCTTTTCCAAATGCCACTAAAGCTTTTGAATATTTATAATCTTCTAGTGCACCCATGTTTCTACCTAAGACGTTATAAAGTGCTGGGCCAATATTGTTTCTTCCACCTTTTTTAATCGAATGACATGCGCTACATTTCTTAAAAACCTTCTTTCCATGATCAACACTTCCCATGGCCAATAGAGCAGAAATATCAACTGCTTCAACAGCTGCGGAAGCTTTCGTGTCATCTGTTTCAGCAAATTCAACCTTATAAGCTGATTGACTCGGCTTCTCTACATAATAGATAATGTCAGAAATTTTAGTTATTCCAAATATAACAACAAAAATAACAACTACCGCTGCTATGATTTTATTAATTTCAAATGAGTCCATGATTTTTAATTATTATCCTCGTATAACATGTTAAACAAAAAAAAAACCAAATTTAAATTTAATTATTGCGTCTGAAAGACGCATAATACTTAGTTTATGAGCAATACAGTAATTTTAATCCCTTCAAGATTAGCTGCAACAAGGTTACCAAATAAACCTTTATTAAAAATCAATAATATTTCAATTATTAATCATGTTTATAAAATTGCAAAATCATCTCTTATTGGGGAAAGTTATGTTGCTACAGGTGATAAAGAAATATTTGAAGAGGTCACTAAGCTTGGAGGAAAATGTATTTTAACCAAAAAAGATCATAAAACTGGAACTGACAGAATTTTTGAGGCTTATCAAGAGATAAGAGATGACAATATTGAATATGTAATAAATCTTCAAGGAGATGAACCAATGCTTGATATTGAGGATGTTACTAATCTCCTAAAAAAAACTATTAAAAAAAAATCTAAAATTTCAACATTAGGTTGTCAAATTGAAGACAAAAAATTTTTCTTAAACAAAAATGTTGTAAAAGTAACCACAAAAGAGGAACTTCATCAAAACAATTTATCAGTAGCAACATCATTCACAAGAGAAATTAAAAATACTCAAAAAAACATTTACCACCATATTGGAATATATATTTATAATGTTTCATATTTAGAACGGTTCGTTCAATTAGAGCAAACTCAAAATGAAAAATCGCAAAAACTAGAACAATTAAGATTAATGGATAACAATATTGAAATAGACGTAGGATTAGCAAAAACTAAGCCAATTGGTGTAGATACAGATGAAGATTATCTAGAAATAAAAAAAATTATGGAATATAAAAATTAAATTATGAAAATTGCTTATCAAGGTGTTGCTGGAAGTTATAGCGAAAGTTGTGCCAAAAAAATGTATCCAGAGAGTAAAACGATACCCTGCAAAACATTTGATGAATGCTTTGAAAGGTCTAGTGAAGATAATTCAATAAGATCTTTAATTCCGGAGTCAAATAAAACAACAGGAAATATTGGTGTTGAGTATTTAATCTTTAAATATAGATTAAATATTTATGCAGAGCATTTTTTTCCAATTAATCATAATCTATTAGGATTAAAAGATTCAAAAATTGAAGACATAAAAGATGTTTACTCACACGCACAAGCATTAAGCCAATCTTCAAGTTTTATTAAGAAAAAAAAATTTACAGAAAATGTTAGAGCAGATACAGCTGGTTCAGCAAAATTTGTTTCAGAAACTAAAGATAAATCTAAAGCTGCTATAGCTTCTAGTCTTAGTGCAGAAATATATGGTCTAAAAATTCTACAAGAAAATGTTCAAGATGATAAAGATAATGTGACTAGATTTTTATTACTTGGTAAAGATATTTTTCAGCCAGATTTTTCTGATGATAATCATATGACATCAATATTATTTAAGTTGAAAAGTAAACCTGCTGCTCTTTACTCTGCACTGTCAGGATTTGCAATAAATGGAGTTAATATGAGTAAACTACAAAGTTTTCCCGAAAAGAACTCATTTTCCTCATATTTTTTTCTATGTGATATAGATGGACATATAGAATCTCCTAAAATCAAAAACTCACTTGAGGAATTAGGTCTGCATTGCCAAGATATGCACGTTCTAGGTGTTTATAAATCTGATAAATTTAGACAAAAATAAATTTATAACTTTCTTGTAGAATAGAAATTTTTATTGATATAATAAAGTTGGAGGCCAGTCAGGTGGTATTACCACAAATCCCCCAGGATCGAAAGATAGCAAGGGTAGTGAGTATTTTCCAGGTTGGTTGGTCTCCTTAAAAATGACAGAAAATTCGAAAGTACTAGCTTTAAAATACAGACCTCAAGTATTTGAGGATTTAATTGGCCAAGAGATTATTGCTGAAACAATTAAAAATTCAATAATTTCAGACAAGTCACCCAACGCATTCTTGTTTACAGGTATCAGGGGAGTAGGAAAAACAACTTTCGCAAGAATAGTTGCAAAGTCATTAAATTGTGAGCATGGAATTGAAAACATGTGTAAGAAAAAATGTAGTAACTGTGATGCAATTACAAACTCAAATCATATTGATGTTTTGGAAATGGATGCAGCAAGCAAAACAGGTGTTGACGATGTAAGAGAGCTTATTGAATTTTCAAGATATGGACCAACAACTGCTAAATATAAAATATTTATTATTGATGAAGTTCATATGTTAAGCAAACAAGCATTTAATGCACTTTTAAAAACATTAGAGGAACCACCAAAATATTTAAAATTTATTTTTGCAACAACTGAAATCAAAAAAATTCCTGTAACAGTAATATCGAGATGTCAACGTTTTGATCTCTCTAGAGTGAAATCTGAAGAGCTTTTTAATTATATAAAAATGATTAAAGACAAAGAAGGCGGTAAAGTTTCTGATGAAGCTTTAAAATTAATTGTTAAAATTTCAGAAGGATCTGTTAGAGATGCATTATCTTTGTTAGATCGTGGACTTGTAGCCAATCAAAATAATGAGGAATTAAATCTAGATAAAGCACAAAGTATTTATGGATATTTTGATAAAAGTTCTCTGATAGAATTAATTAAAAATCTGTTTAGTGGTGACGAAAAAAAAGTATTTGAGCTGTATAGAAAAATTTATGATTCTGGTGTAGATCCAAAAATTTTTTTGAATGATTTTCTTGAGGTTTTATACTACCTAAAAAATATCAATTTTATAAAATTAGATGGAAATAATTTTTCTTTAAATGATCAAGATTTTAGTAATCTTTCCACAATATCTGAAAATTTAGATTCAAAGGACATAATCCTTTTTTGGCAATTTACACTTGATACAATTGAGGAAATTAACATTGTTTCAAATCCAAATTTATCAGTTGAAATGTTCCTTTTCAGATTAATGAGAATAAAAGGTTTTAAGGAGAAAGATGTTGAGGAAAGCTTTACTGGAAAAAATCCTGATACCTTAATTGAAGAACCTAAAAAAAAAATTACAAGTAAAACAATAGATCAAATCAAAAATATTTCACAACAAGAAAAAATTGAACCAAATTTAAATAAAGATGAAGTAATAAATGAACTTAAAATAGGTTCATTTGAAAGTTTGATAAATCTATGTACGGAAAGGAAAGAAGCTAAGCTTAAATATGAGCTTGAAACTAATACAAATTTAGTTTCATTCTCTGAGGGTTTAATAGAAATATCTTTTAATGAAAACTTAGACAAAGACTTTATTAAAAATCTATCTAACAAACTGTTCGAATGGACATCTAAGAGATGGATTATCTCTTTGTCAAAAAACCAAGGACAAATTTCAAAAAAAGAAAAAAATAAAATTGATGAGAAAAAAATATTTGATGATGTTAAAAAGTCTGAAGCCTATAAAAAAGTGATCGAAGCATTTCCTGATGCAGAATTAATAAATGTTGAGTTGAAGGAGGATTAGAATGACTGATTTTTCAAAATTAATGGAAAAAGCCAAAGAAATTGAGAGCAAAATGAAAGAAAGCCAAGAAAATATTAAAAAGATTGAGGTTGAAGGTGTCTCAGGAGCTAATGATGTAAAGGTTACTTTAAATGGAGAGGGCACTATGATTTCAATTAAACTTAGTGAAAATGTTTTGAAAGAGGAAAAAGTAATATTAGAAGATCTTATTACCGCTGCTCATAATAACGCAAAATCACAACTTAAATCAAAAACTGCAGAGGAAATTTCTAAGGCTTCAGGAAATTTTGGAATACCTGGATTTAAGTGGCCTTTATAATTTAAATGCAAAATATTCCTGAAATAGAAAATTTAATCAAACTTATATCTAAGTTACCAGGGTTAGGACCTAAGTCTGCAAAAAGAATAATTTTAAAAATGATTAATAACCGACAAGAATTACTAAAGCCTATGGCTCAAAATTTGAGCGAAGTTTTTAAAAATGTTGTTAGATGTAAAATTTGTGGAACATTAAAGCCTAATACAATTGACTGTAGTTATAATAATTGTGAAATAGTAGAAAAAAAATATAATAAAATTTGTGTTGTAGAAAATATTTCAGATCAGTGGGCAATAGAAAGTTCGTCAATTTTTCAAGGTTATTTCCATATTTTAGGGGGGACCCTCTCAAATAATAATAATAGTAATAGAGAGGACTTGCTTATCAACTCTCTTATAGAAAGAATAAATAAAGATGATATTGAAGAAGTAATTTTAGCAACTAGTGCAACTGTAGAAGGTCAAACTACTGCATTTTATATTCAAGATAGTCTAAAAAAAACTGACGTCAAAGTTTCAAAACTAGCCCAGGGTTTACCTGTAGGTGGAGAAATCGAAAATTTAGATGATGGAACTCTAATATCTGCATTTAAAAACAGAAAAAAACTTGAGGCTTAATTAGCTTTTTTTAATTAATCTGTTTAAATGTAAGAGAGGTTCTGTATAGCCTGAAGGCTGTGACTTTCCATGAAAGATTAATTCACATGCTGCTTTAAAAGCAATAGATTTATCATACTTTGGAGACATACTTTCGTAACTAGAGTCATCTTTATTCTGTTTATCAACAACTTTTGCCATTTTTTTTAAAATTTCAAGCACCTGTCTATTCGAACATAAGCCATGATGAAGCCAATTGGCAATATGTTGAGATGAAATTCTTAAGGTTGCTCTATCTTCCATTAATCCGATATCATTTATATCTGGGACTTTGGAACAACCTATACCTTGATCAATCCATCTGACTACATAACCTAAAATAGTTTGAGCAGAATTTGAAATTTCAGTATTAATTTCATCGATAGACCAATTAGGGCGATCTGCTATTGGAATAGTAAGAAGATCAGATAATGTTGATGGCTCTCTTTTTAATATTGCTTTTTGTTTTTCAAAAACATTTACTTCATGATAGTGCATAACATGCAATGCAGCAGCAGTTGGGGAAGGAACCCAAGCACAATTTGCGCCAGCATTCACATGTCCAATTTTTTGTTTCATCATTTCGTTCATTTTGTCAGGCATGGCCCACATTCCTTTACCTATTTGAGCAACTCCTGAAAAACCACATTTTAAGCCTATATCTACGTTGTTGTCCTCATAGGTTTTAATCCACTTAGACTCTTTCATATCTCCTTTTTTTATCATTGGTCCAGCTTCCATTGAGGTGTGCATCTCATCACCAGTTCTATCTAAAAATCCAGTGTTTATAAAAAATACTCTATCTTTAAGTGTTCTAATACATTCTTTAAGGTTTGCAGATGTTCTTCTTTCTTCATCCATAATTCCACACTTAATTGTATTTTTTTCTAATTTTAAAACTTCTTCAACTTTAGTAAAAATTAAATTAGTAAATTCTGTTTCTTCTGGACCATGCATTTTTGGTTTAACGATATAAATTGATCCTTCTCTCGAATTACCTTTTCTTTTTAAATCATGAATACAAGCTGCTGAGGTTATGAAAGCATCCATTATTCCCTCAGGAACTTCTGAACCATCGTTTAAAGTGATTGCAGGGTTTGTCATTAAGTGTCCAACGTTTCTCACAAGTAAAAGACTTCTTCCGTGAAGTTTTAACTTTTCACCATTCAATGAAGTGTAACTCCTATCTGGATTAAGTTTTCTCTCTAATTCTTTACCATTTTTCTCAAATACTGATTTTAAATTTCCTTTCATCAATCCTAGCCAATTTCTATAACAAGTTACTTTATCTTTAGCATCTACTGCGGCCACACTATCCTCATGGTCACAAATTGTTGATATAGCAGACTCAACTATAATATCGCTTATACCTGCAGCATCTCTTGCAGCACTAAATGCTCTAGGATTAATAATTATTTCAAGATGAAGATTATTATTTTTTAAGATTATAGCATTTGGTTTGGCTGCATCCCCTCTATGACCAATAAACTTCTCTAAATCTGATAAATTATATTCTTTATTTTCCTTATAGATTGAGAGTTTTTTATTATTTACTGCTAAACCTGTAATATCTTTCCAGTCAAGATCATTTATTGGAAAATATTTGTTCAAAAAGTTTCTAGTGTATTTAATTACCTCTTGCCCTCTTAAAGGATCATATTTTTCACTTCCACTTTCTTCAGACTCAATTATGTTTGATCCATAAAGACTGTCATATAAGCTTACCCATCTTGCATTAGCAGCATTCAAGCTATATCTAGAGTTCATTATTGGAACAACTAATTGTGGTCCTGCTATATTAGATATTTCTTCATCTAAATTTTTAGTTGTTATTTTAAAATCTTCACCTTCTTTTTTTAAATAACCTATTTCTTCCAAAAAATTTTTATATTTATTATAGTCAATCTCGTGGTCTCTATTTTTTTTATGCCACAGATCTATTTCTTGTTGTAATGTCTCTCTGATTTCGAGTAATTTTTTATTTTTAGGCGCTAATTCATGCACCACTTTGTCAAAACCTTTCCAAAACTCTTCAGGATCAACATTAGTATCTAGTAAAAGCTCATTTTTGACAAAATCAGCTAGTTCTTTTGCTACAGATAAGTTGTGGATTTTGATGTATTGCTCTCTCATAAATTGAAAATCTTATAATAAATTGTCATTTTTGCGCAATCAAAATTACTTATTTTAACAATTTATCGCCTTTTTTGTTTATAATACATACTTTAAATGAAAAATTACCTAAATTTTGAGACAGATATCAAAAATCTTGAAGAGGAATTAGATAAACTAAAAGACCCCTATAATCAGGAAGGTTTATCTGAAGTTGACACTTCAAGAATAAGCAAAGTTGAAGAAGAAATAAATGAAAAATTAGAGAAAATTTATTCTAACTTAGATCCATGGCAGACAGCATTAGTTGCCCGTCATGAAGATAGACCTAAAGCAAAATTTTTTGTTGAAAATCTGTTTGATGACTTTATCCAACTTTCTGGAGATAGATATTATGGTGAGGACAAAGCTGTTATAGCTGGTTTTGCAAAGTTCGATGGTAAATCTGTTTTAGTAATTGGTCAAGAAAAGGGATCAGATCTTAATAAAAGAATAGATCACAATTTTGGAATGATGAGACCAGAGGGTTACAGAAAAACAATTAGACTTATGGAGTTAGCTAACAAGTTTAAAATTCCAATAATTTCTATTGTAGATACTCCAGGAGCATACCCAGGAGTTGGCGCAGAGGAAAGAGGTCAAGCCGAAGCAATAGCAAAATCTATTGAATGCTCTATGAAGTTAACGGTACCCACAATAGCAATTATAATTGGTGAAGGTGGGTCTGGCGGAGCAATAGCTTTAGCATCATCTAATAAAGTAATTATGCTTCAAAATGCAATATACTCTGTCATTTCTCCAGAAGGATGTGCCACCATTTTATGGAGAGACCCAAAAAAAACTTTAGAGGCTGCAACTGCAATGAAAATGTCATCTAGCGACCTTTTAAAGTTAAATATAATTGACGAAATAATTCCAGAACCAGTTGGTGGTGCTCATCGAGATAAAGATCTAATATTGGATAATGTAAGAGATTCATTAAAGAAAAATTTAGATTTTTTTCAGACAATGGATAAAGATGAAATTCTTGCTCATAGAAAAAATAAATTTTTATCAATTGGAAGAAATAAAGGATTTTCAACACAATCAGATGATAGAAATGATTTATCTATGAAGGCAAGTTCATTAGAAAATATTTATCAAAACTTTAAAAAGAATTCTAAAATTTATTATGGCGTATCTGCTGCAGTTTTATTAATATTATTCTTAAGCATTCTTTTATAAAGCACCACAACAATGCTTGAACTTTTTCCCTGTTGCCTCACATCTTTCGTTTCTAGAAATTTTTCCTTCTCTATTTGTTACAAGTAAACATTTTGGATTATTATTTGTATTTATACTTTTTTCATTTTGAACGTCATTTTGATCATCATTTTTTTCTATAAGTTTTAAATTAAATAAAATTGTAATTAAATCATACTTAAGTTTACTTAATAAATTTTCAAAAAGTGTAAATGCCTCTTTCTTATATTCTACCAAAGGATCTCTTTGTCCATAAGATCTTAAACCAATGACTTGTCTTAATTGTTCTAAATATTGAATATGTAATTTCCAATTTTGATCAATAAGTTGTAAAAAAATTCTTTTTTCTATTTCGTTATATTGCTCTTCATTTAACATTTTTATTCTCTCTTCCCTTGAACTTTTAAATTTATTTTTTATTTTTTCTTCAAATGCCTTATTTTCAAGATTAACTAATTCAGTAATTTCACTTTCTTCAAATGATTTTCCAAATAAAGATTTTAATTGCATATTGATTTCATTTGATCCTGCATTGGCTAACTTTTTGGTTTTCTTAATTTTCAAATCATCAATAATTTCATCTAGAAAATTTTCAGAATATTGCTTAGAATCTTTATTTTCTATTACTTCATTTCTTTGTGAAAATATTACTTGTCTTTGATCGTTTAAAACATTGTCAAACTTCAAAAGAGTTTTTCTAATATCAAAATTTCTTGCTTCAACTTTTTGTTGTGCTCTTTCTAATGCTTTATTTATCCAAGGATGGTCTATACTTTCTCCATCTTTAAGCCCAAGTTTTTCAAGTATATTATTCATTGACTCAGACCCAAATATTCTCATTAAATCGTCTTCTAAGCTTACATAGAATATAGAGCTACCTTCATCACCTTGTCTACCTGATCTCCCTCTTGCCTGATTATCTACTCTTCTACTTTCCATCCTTTCTGTACCAATAACAAACAATCCTCCCAATTTTTTTATTTCAGCTTTATCACTCTCATCCTGACCTCCTAATTTGATGTCAACGCCTCTTCCTGAAATACTTGTCGTAATAATTATCGAGCTTCTTTTTCCTGCATCTGCAATAATTTCAGCTTCTCTTTGGTGATTCTTCGCATTTAAAACTGTGTGTTTTATATTTTTTTTAGTTAATAGATTCGAGTAGTGTTCAGATTTATTTATACTTGAAGTGAAAACTAATAATGGTTGTCCCTTTGCGTTACATTCAACAATCTTACTAATTATTGCTTCATCTTTTTCTTTACTAGTTCTAAATATTTGATCGTTCGAATCTTTTCTGATCATCTGCTTATTAGTAGGAATTGATACTACTGGTAGATTATAAATTTCAAAAAATTCTTCTGACTCTGTTAATGCGGTACCAGTACATCCAGCTATTTTTTTATAAAGCTTGAAGAAATTTTGGTAGGTAATTGATGCTAAAGTTTGATTTTCAGCATTAATTGTTAAATTTTCTTTTGCCTCTAGACTTTGATGAAGACCATCACCAAACCTTCTTCCAGGTAATTGTCTACCTGTTTGTTCATCAATTATTATTATTTGCCCATCTTTTACAATGTAATCTCTACCACTCTGAAAAAGATGGATTGCACGTAATGATTGATTAACTAAATGAACAATATGTAGGTTTTCTGGATCATAAAAATTTTTATTTTTAAGTATTCCAGCATTTGAAAATATACTTTCAACATTATCCACACCTTTATTAGTTAATAAAATATTTCTATCTTTTTCATCTATTTCAAAATCCTCTTTTTTTAAATTTTTTACAAGTTTATCAACAGCTATATATTGATTTGTTTTATCTTCTGTTGCTCCTGAAATTATTAGAGGTGTTCTAGCCTCATCAATTAAACAAGAGTCAATTTCATCAACAATCGCATAATTATGTTCTCTTTGAACCATGGATCCTTTTGAAAATTTCATATTATCTCTTAAATAATCGAAGCCCAATTCACTATTAGTAGAATAAGTTATATCTTTTGAATAATTTTCTTTTCTCTCCAAATCATCTTGCCCCGTATTAATATATCCACAGGTTAAACCTAAAAACTCATAAATCTTACCCATATTCTCACTATCTCTCTTAGCCAAATAATCATTTACAGTTACTATATGGACACCTTTTTTTTCTAGAGCATTAAGGAAAGCTGCAAGAGCTATGGTTAATGTTTTACCTTCTCCAGTTTTCATTTCTGCAATTTTATTCTCATGGATTACAACACCACCAATTAGCTGAACATCAAAGTGTCTTTCATTTCTAATTCTTTTAGAAGCTTCTCTAACCATTGAGAAAGCTTCAGGCAACACGTCGTTTAAACTTTTACCATTTTTAATTTCTTCAATTAGTTTCTCGGTTTTTTTTGGGAACATTTCGTCTGATAAATTTTCTAAATCTTTTTCTAAAAGATTAACTTTATTGACTAATTGTTGAATTCGGCCTAGTTCCTTTTCATTTCCGCTTTTAATAAGCTTTGAAAATATTTTAAGTGGGTTAAACATTTTGATATAAAATTAAATATTAGAAATATATAGTAATTAATTAATTATTTTAAATATCATGAAATTTAACATAAACAATTTTATAAATACTGGCAGTCAAAGGTCTAAAATTGTTGATTTTCAGGATTTAGATCATATTGATGGAGTTTCAATTTCCGCAGTTAGTGCTGGCTTATATAAATTTAAGAGAGATGAATTAGTTTTGTTTTATTTCAGAGATGGTGCAAATTATGCCTCTGTATATACTCAATCAAAGTTAATATCAGAAAATCTAAAATGGAATAAAAAAATCAAAGCAAAAAAAATATTTGCATTATTAGTTAATACCAGAAATGCCAATGCCTTGACAGGTCCAGAAGGCTATGAAGCTTTAAAAAACATTTCCTTAGACTTATCCTCAAAATTAACAGAGATACAGAAAAGGGATGAAGATGATCCAAAACAAATTTCCTCAAAAGAAATACTTTTTGGTTGCACAGGTACTATAGGAGAGAAATTTCCATTAGAAAAAATTAAAAATTCATTACCAGAACTAGTCGAGAAAATAAAATATACACAAAATAAATTAATCTGGATGAAAGCTGCAATGGGTATAATCACAACAGATTTAAAACCCAAATTATCAATGGCTGAAACAAAAATTGGTTCATCAACAATTAAAATTTACGGAATCGCAAAAGGATCAGGTATGATTTATCCAAATATGGCAACTACATTGGGTTATATATTTACTGATGCAACATTATCCTCATCAGTTTTAAATGATGTTTTAAAAAATAATATAAAGACAACATTCAATGCAATTTCATGTGATGGTGACACAAGTACAAATGATATGGTTACTATATTTTCAACTAGCAAAGTTAATCACTCAGAAATTAAAAAATATAGTGATAGTAGACTTAAAAATTTTAACAAGGCAGTTCATGACGTTTTATTAAATTTAGCTAAGCAAGTTGTTTCTGATGGAGAAGGAGCCTCTAAATTTATTTCTATTAATTGTATTAATTGCAGAACTGAAAAAGATGCAAAAAATATATCTTTTAAAATCGCAAACTCATTATTAGTTAAGACAGCAATTGCGGGAGAAGACTCAAACTGGGGTAGAGTAGCTATGGCAATTGGAAACAGCGACTCTAAAATTAGTGAACATAAATTATCTATATCTTTTGGACCATATAAAATTTATCACAAAGGATCTTTATACAAATCTTATGACCAAGAAAAAGTTATGGAATACATGAAAGGTAAATCAATTGAAATTGAAGTTGATATTGGTCAAGGAATTAAAAAATTTAAATCTTACACTATGGATTTAACAAAAAAATACATTGAAATTAATGCTGATTATAGGACTTAATATATTGAAATTTCATAGATCAATATTTAAGTATTATATATGATTAAGTATTTATTAAAATGTAAAGATTGTAAGCAAGAATTTGAAAGCTGGTTTAGTACCTCTAATGAATACGATAGGTTGCTAAAATTAAAACTTTTAAATTGTCAATCCTGCGAATCAATAAATGTTGAAAAGTCCTTGATGTCTCCTAATTTATTGAACACTAAGAAAAAAGAAAATTTAACAGAATCAAAAAAATACAAAGAGGTTCGAAAAAAACTTTCAGATTACAAAAAATTTGTAAAAAATAATTTTGAATATGTGGGAGAAAATTTTACCTATAAAGCAAGATCAATTCATTATGACAAAAATAAACAAAAAAAAGGTATTTATGGTACTGCTTCACTTAAAGATGTTAAAGAATTAAGAGAAGAAGGAATAGATACAGACATTATACCTTGGATTGACGACGACAAAAATTAAACTTTTTTGAATTCTGAAATATAATTTACAGATTTGTCAGAACTAACAGACCATTTATTCAAAATAGGATTAAAAGTCATTCCATCAATTTTTTTTAATTTTAATGAATTTTTTTCACAAATATCTGTTAAATACTCTGGTTTAATAAATTTCTCCCAATCGTGAGTACCTATTGGAAGCCACTTTAAAATATATTCTGCTCCCACAATCGCAAATAAATATGATTTAAGTGTTTTGTTTAAGGTGGCAATGAACATCACACCTGATTTTTTTAAAAACTTTGAACTTTCTTTAATGAAAAAATCAACATCTTCAACATGTTCAACAATTTCCATATTCAAAATAATATCAAATCTTGTCTTAATTTTTAAATTCTCTGGAGAGGAATTATAATATTTAATTTTAAGTTTACTTTTTTTTAAATGATGCTTAGCCACTTGTATATTTTTAAAAGAAGCGTCTATACCAACAACATCTGCTCCAAGTCTAGCCATGGGTTCTGAAAGTAATCCACCACCACATCCGATATCTAAAATACTTATGCCTTTAAATGGCTGATGCTCTTTTTTAATTTTAAACTCAGATAAAATTGTATCTCTTATGTATTTTATTCTGATGGGGTTAAATTTATGTAATGGCTTAAATTTTCCATTAGGATCCCACCATTCCTCGGCTATTTTTGAAAATTTTTCTATTTCTTTTTTATTTATTGTGTTATTTTTCATTGTTTATTGACATTACAATCAAGATGTATTTTATCAATATATTTTAATTTATATTAAAAAAAATTATCATGAAAATAATTGTATTAAAATTTGGAGGTACTTCAGTTGGCACAACTGATAGAATTAAAAAAGTTGCAAAAATTATTGCTAAATATAAAAAAAAATACAATGTAATTGTACTTTCTTCTGCAATGAGTGGTGTGACAAATAATTTAATCAATTTATCCAAAAAAATTAGCAAAAATTTTTCAGATTCCGAATACGATGTTTTAGTTTCATCAGGAGAACAAATGTCTTGTGCGCTAATTTCAGGAGAATTGATTAATAAAGGTTTCAATTCAAGATCTTGGATGTCATGGCAAATACCTATTAACACAGAGGGAAAATATAAATTTTCAAGAATTAATAAAATTAACAAAAGTAAAATTGTGAGTTATTTAAAGAAAGGAGGGATTCCCATAATCACAGGATTTCAAGGTATTAATAATAAAAACAGAATAACTACTATTGGCAGGGGTGGCACAGATGCAAGTGCAATTATGTTTGCAAAGTTTTTCAATGCTGAAAAATGTATAATATATACAGATGTGGATGGTGTTTATTCTACAGATCCAAATAAACTTAAGTCTGCCAAAAAAATAAAAGTTATTTCTTATGAGGAAATGCTAGAAATGGCCTCTCTTGGAGCAAAAGTTATGCAACCTCACTCAATTCAAGATGCAAGATTGAATAGGGTAGATATAGAGGTGAGATCTTCATTTACAGATAAAGAGGGAACTCTAATTACAAAAAGAAAAAATATAATAAATAATAAGATTATAACTGGTATTTCAAATACAACTAATGATGCTAAAGTTACTCTTTTAGGTGTTAAAGATAAACCAGGTATTGCAGCATCGATTTTTAAACCTTTGTCTGAAAATTCTATAAATGTAGATATGGTAGTGCAAAATATTTCTGCTAATGGAAAAGAAACTGACTTAACTTTCACAATAAAATCAGATGATTTAAGCAAGACAAAAAAAATTATTTTGCAAAATAAAAAAATAAATTTTAGAGATTTGATATTTGATAAGAATGTTTCAAAAGTTTCAATAATAGGAGTTGGAATGGTTACTACTCCTGGAGTTACTTATAGAATGTTCCAATCTCTTGCTAATCAAAAAATCAACATTCAAGTAATATCTACTTCAGAAATTAAAATTTCTGTCTTGATAGATAAAAAGAATTTACGAAAAGCTATATCTTCACTACACAAAGAATTTAAGTTAAATAAATAATTTATGAACATTAGACCCTTTAGGGAAATAAAAAGAAGAAAAACAAAAGAAATTAATGTTGGCAATGTAAAAGTTGGAGGAGACAATCCAATTTCTGTTCAATCAATGACCAATACTTTAACAAAAGATGTTAAAGAAACTGTAAATCAAATCAAGCAAATTGAGGAAGTGGGAGCTGATATCGTAAGGGTATCATGTCCAGACGAAGACTCAACTAAAGCACTGAGAGATATTATTAAAAATACCACTATACCTATAGTTGCTGATATACATTTTCACTATAAAAGAGCAATAGAAGCAGCAGAGAGTGGGGCTGCTTGCCTTAGAATTAACCCCGGAAATATTGGAGATAAAAAAAAAATTAAAGAAGTAATTTCTGCTGCAAAAAATAATAATTGTTCAATTAGAATTGGTGTTAATGCTGGATCTTTAGAAAAAGACTTATTAGAAAAATATAAAGAACCTTGTCCAGAAGCTCTAGTGGAGAGTGCATTAAGAAATATTAGTATTGTTGAAGACTTTGACTTTTATGAATTTAAAGTGAGCGTCAAATCCTCTGATGTATTTTTATCTATTGAAGCTTATAGACAACTTTCTAAGGTTACTGATTATCCACTACATCTAGGTATCACTGAGGCAGGGACATTTTTACCTGGTAGTATAAAATCCTCTATTGGTTTTGGATCACTTCTTATGAGTGGTATTGGAGACACTATAAGAGTTTCTTTATCGGACGACCCGGTAGAAGAAATAAAAGTTGGAAATGAAATACTTAAATCACTTAATTTACGAAATAGAGGGGTAAAAATTATTTCCTGCCCATCTTGTGCTAGGCAAGCTTTTAATGTAATTGAAACTGTTAAAGAGCTAGAAGATAGATTGTCTCATATAAAAACTCCTATTTCTTTGTCTATAATTGGATGCGTAGTTAACGGACCAGGGGAAGCAGCTCAAACGGATATTGGTATTACTGGCGGAGGAAAGGGCAATAACATGCTTTATTTAAATGGAGTTGAAAGTGAAAAAATATCAAGTGAAGAGATGATTTCTAAAGTTGTAAGATTGGTAGAAGAAAAAGCAGAAGAAATCGAAAAAGCCAAATAATGGTACCTTTATCAAAAGTTAAAGATTTAATAACAAAACATTCCAAATTGGAAAAAGAGCTATCCTCTCAAGAAATTGATAAAAAATCGTTTGCAGAGAAGTCAAAAGAATATTCTGACTTAAGTGACATTATAAAAGAAGCAGTTTCTTATTTTAATTTTCAGAAAAATAAAGACGAATTGGAAAATTTAATTAATGATAATGACACAGACAAAGAGATGAAAGATTTGGCAATAAGTGAACTTAATGAGCTTGAAAAAAACAATGAAAGTGATGAAAAAAAAATAAAATTATTTTTGTTACCTAAGGATGAAGCAGATACAAAAAATGCAATGATAGAAATAAGAGCTGGAACAGGAGGATTAGAGGCGAGCTTATTTGCTTCAGACTTATTTAAAATGTACGAAAAAGTAAGTCATAAAAAAAAATGGCTAATGGAGGTTATATCTATTTCTAAAAGTGATGCTGGTGGTTTAAAAGAAGTTATTGCATCAGTAAAAGGCAAAAATATTTATTCTGCATTAAAATATGAAAGTGGAGTTCATAGAGTACAAAGAGTTCCTGACACAGAAACTCAAGGAAGAGTTCATACATCTGCTGCTACTGTTGCAGTGATGCCCGAAGCTGAGGAGGTAGATGTTAAAATAGAAGACAAGGATTTAAGGATTGATGTATTTAGAAGTAGTGGTCCAGGCGGACAAAGTGTAAATACAACAGACTCTGCTGTTAGGATTACCCATATACCAACAGGAATAGTTGTAAGCCAGCAAGATGAAAAATCACAAATAAGAAATAAAGAAAAAGGTTTAAAAATCCTTAGATCAAGAATTTATGAACTAGAGAGACAAAAAAGAGATGAGGAAAGGTCGAAAGATAGAAAAAGTAAAATTGGTACGGGCGACAGATCTGAAAGAATTAGAACATATAATTTCCCACAAGGAAGAGTAACAGATCATAGGATAAATTTAACATTGCACAAATTATCAGAATTTATGGAAGGTGAAATATTTGATGAGATGATAGAAAATTTAGTTATTCAAGACCAAGAAAATGAACTTAGTAATATATAAATATGAATTATAGTCAAATTTTAAAAAAAGGTGAAGATTTTTTAAAAAAAAGTAAAATTAAAAATCCTAACCTTGATACTGAATTAATTTTATCTAAGGTAATAAACAAAAAAAGAGAGGAAATATTATTAAACACGAATAATAAGTTAAAAATTAAAGATATAATTAAATTCAAAAATTATCTAATGAGAAGACATCAAAAAGAGCCAATAGCATATATCCTTGGCTATAAATATTTTTGGAAACATAAGTTTTTAACTAACAAATCTGTTTTAATTCCTAGACCAGATACTGAATTAATTATAGAAGAGGCCTTAAAGTATCTACCAATTGATAAGTCAAAAAAAATATTAGATATTGGAACTGGATCAGGATGTATCGTAATTTCTTTATTAAAAGAGAGACCAAATTGTAGTGCCACAGCCTTAGATATATCTCTAAAAGCACTAAATGTTGCTAAAACTAATGCAAAATTACATCATTTAGAAAATAAAATTAATTTTATTAACATCGATATTGACAAATATAAATCTTGTAACTATGATTTAATTATATCTAATCCTCCATACATAAATAGTATTGAATTAAACAGATTAGATGATGATATAAAATTCCATGAACCTAAGTTAGCATTATCAGGAGGTTCTGACGGATACAGAGATTTAAAAAAAGTAATTATAAAAAGTAAAAAATTGTTAAAAATAAACGGAAAACTAATACTTGAGATCGGACATAGACAAAAAAATCAATGTTTAAAAATACTTAATGAAAATAGCTACTATATTAATTACATATCAAAAGATTTATCTGGAAAAGACAGATGTATAATAAGCACTAAATTACAATAATGAACAATTTCAAAAATAATAATAGAAGAGGGCGGTTCAAACCAAATGGAGATAGGAGTTTTAGAAGAAACGGCAATGGACACAAGCCCAATGGTGATTTTGGTAATGGATCTTCCTTTAAAAGAAGACATCCAGGAAAAAATAATCAAAATGCATCAAAACTTGTTGAGAAATACAATGATCTTGCCAGGGAAGCTCTATCAAATGGTGATAAAATTTTGTCTGAGAACTATTTACAGCATTCAGAGCACTTTTCTAGAATACTTATGTCTCAGGAAAATTTAAGAAACCATAATGAAAGTGCTTCAGATGTGAACGTTAGCAATCAGGTAAAAGTTGAGACTGAAATCAAAGAAGCAGAAGAAGTACCAACGAAATAAATTACATTTTAGATATTAGATTTGATTTCAAAACATCAATTTTAATTTTATTTACTTCAAATATTTTACGTTGATCGCCTTTTAATATTTTTCCTGAAGGGAGCTTAAGTTTTTGTGAATTAATTTTTCTTCCGTTTTCAATTACTTCATAATGTAAATGAGGACCAGTAGAAAGACCTGTTGAACCAACATAACCAATTATTTGACCTTGTTTAACTCTAGCACCTTTTTTTATTCCTCTACCAAACTTTGACATATGTGCATAAACAGTTTGATAAACTCTATTGTGTTTAATTTTCACACAATTTCCTCCTCCACCACACCACTGAGCTCTTACTACTAAACCATCACCTGATGCAAGTATAGGGGTACCTGTTGGGGCAGCAAAATCAGTTCCAGTATGCATTTTTGTAAAGCCTAGAATAGGATGTTTCCTTTTTCCAAATGAAGATGATAATCTAGCTCCATTTATGGGAGTTTTCATTAAAGTCTTTCTCATGCTTTTTCCATTCTCATCAAAATAATCAATTTTGTTTTTTTCATACTCGTGTCTGTAAAGTTTGAGATCTTGATTTTGTAGATTTAAATTAGCAAATAATATATTGCCAGTTTCAACTACATTTCCATCTTGGTTTAAGAATTCTTCATATATAATTTGAAAGCTATCATTTTTCCAAACATCTCTTTGAAAATCTACTTGAAAACCATAAAGCCTTGCAAATTCAATAATAATATTTGGCTTGATTTTTTGTCTTAGTGCAGATTGATAAAGGCTATTTGTAATTATACTTTCTTTGTAAGCTAAAACTTTAGTAAGTTCTTTTTCTAATATTTTTGAATTAAAAATATTTTTTTCATGGTTTCTTACATAATATATTTCTTTCTTTTTGCTAATCTCAATTATAAATTTTTCAATTTTAGGATTATTTTTTTTATCAATTCTAAAAAAAATTTTCTGATAAGGTTTTAATATTTTTATTTTTTTATTTTTTTTTACTGTTTCAAGAAATAATTTTTTTTCATTTTTAGGTATTTTAATTTTATTAATTATACTCTCGTAATTGTCTCCTTCTTTGACAAGGTAATCAAATTCTATATATCTATTATCTAATTCAGAAGTAATTTTTTTAAATGTTTTTTGGAGGTAAACGTTGTTGAGTGTTTTTTTTAAGCTTAGATATTGAGAATTTTTATTTATTTGCTGAAAATTTGTTACAAAAATAATTATTATAATTAATAAAATTAACCATAAAATATATGAAAGTGACTTTATATTTCTTTTAAATTTTACTAACATTATAAATTTGAATGACTAAAAATGTTGATTTATATGACTTTTTAACACATTTTTTGTTTATCTAAAAACTTGATTTATAAATTATTTCCAATATAAGCGTCACACTCAACATATAAAAAATGTTATTTATTGGGCTTTATAGCCTAATTAGCTATTTGAATTGTTAATATTTTAAGAAGAGAAGTGTGGACGGTTAAGGTTACCAAAATTTGTCGTACACACTTCAACATTATACAAGTATTATTCTTAGTATTTGTATAGAAGCTAGTGTGCGCCGTTTTTAAACTTGAGAGTTTGATCATGGCTCAGAACGTACGCTGGCGGCACGCCTTATACATGCAAGTCGAACGAAGTAGCAATACTTAGTGGCAGACGGGTGAGTAACATGTAGGTATCTTCCCTTTGGTGAGGAATAACACGAGGAAACTTGTGCTAATACCTCATAAGTCTTTACGGAGAAAGCTTTATGCGCCGAAGGATGAGCCTGCACTTGATTAGTTTGTTGGTGGGGTAATGGCCTACCAAGACTTTGATCTATAGCTGATCTGAGAGGATGATCAGCCACATTGGGACTGAGACACGGCCCAAACTCCTACGGGAGGCAGCAGTAGGGAATATTGCACAATGGAGGAAACTCTGATGCAGCGATGCCGCGTGAGTGAAGAAGGCCTTTGGGTTGTAAAGCTCTTTCGTCGGGGAAGAAAATGACTGTACCCGAATAAGAAGGTCCGGCTAACTTCGTGCCAGCAGCCGCGGTAATACGAAGGGACCTAGCGTAGTTCGGAATTACTGGGCTTAAAGAGTTCGTAGGTGGTTAAAAAAGTTGGTGGTGAAATCCCAGAGCTTAACTCTGGAACTGCCATCAAAACTTTTTAGCTAGAGTATGATAGAGGAAAGCAGAATTTCTAGTGTAGAGGTGAAATTCGTAGATATTAGAAAGAATACCAATTGCGAAGGCAGCTTTCTGGATCATTACTGACGCTGAGGAACGAAAGCATGGGTAGCGAAGAGGATTAGATACCCTCGTAGTCCATGCCGTAAACGATGTGTGTTAGACGTTGGAAATTTATTTTCAGTGTCGCAGCGAAAGCATTAAACACACCGCCTGGGGAGTACGACCGCAAGGTTAAAACTCAAATGAATTGACGGGGACCCGCACAAGTAGTGGAGCATGTGGTTTAATTCGAAGATACGCGCAGAACCTTACCAACACTTGACATGTTCGTCGCGACTCTAAGAGATTAGAGTTTTCGGTTCGGCCGGACGAAACACAGGTGCTGCATGGCTGTCGTCAGCTCGTGTCGTGAGATGTTGGGTTAAGTCCCGCAACGAGCGCAACCCTCACTTTTAGTTGCCATCATTTAGTTGGGCACTCTGAAAGAACTGCCAGTGATAAGCTGGAGGAAGGTGGGGATGACGTCAAGTCCTCATGGCCCTTACGTGTTGGGCTACACACGTGCTACAATGGCATTTACAATAGGAAGCAAGGTGGCGACATCAAGCAAATCCTAAAAAGATGCCTCAGTTCGGATTGTACTCTGCAACTCGAGTACATGAAGCTGGAATTACTAGTAATCGCGGATCAGCGCGCCGCGGTGAATACGTTCCCGGGTCTTGTACACACCGCCCGTCACACCATGGGAGTTGGTTCTACCTTAAGGCAAGGTTTAAAACCCTTGACTACGGTATAGTCAGCGACTGGGGTGAAGTCGTAACAAGGTAGCCGTAGGGGAACCTGCGGCTGGATTACCTCCTTTCTAAGGATGATTAAGGATTATTTCTTAATCTAAATAATACAACAGGTTAATGTTAACCGTCCTCATTTCTCTTTTTAAAATTGTGTTTCTCCTTTTTGCATAAAGGGGCCGGTAGCTCAGTTGGTTAGAGCACACCCTTGATAAG
>CACCOB010000003.1:257500-289613 GCA_902547535.1 uncultured Pelagibacteraceae bacterium
GGACTAATGTGTGATATGGATAAAATTTTAAAAATTGGAAAAAAATATAAATTGAAGATCTTAGAAGATTGTGCGCAGTGTTTTTTGGCTTATGACGATAAAAAAAGAATATCCGGAACTGTTGGTGATGCAGGTAGTTGGAGTCTTGAAAGTTCTAAGCATATTTCTTCTAGCGAAGGAGGAGTATTAACTACAAATAATAAATCTCTTGCTTTAAAAATGAGAAAATTTGGCGGTTTAGGATTTACAAATATTACAGCCTTTTCAGGCAAAGTAAGAATAGACAAAAATAAATTTCAAAATCCCAATTGGAAAAGACATAATGAGTTTGGATTTAATTATAGAATGTCAGAACTTTGTGCAGCGGTAGCGTTAGCACAAACAGAAAAACTTGAATATTTTGTAAATAAACGAATTGAAAGTGGAAAAGAATTTCTTAAATTATTAAAAAAAAAGAATGAACTATTAATTCCTCAAAAAGTACCAAATAAATATATTCATTCATATTATACTTTTGCTGCATTATTTAATGGAAAGAAAAAAGGTATTTCATGGAGTGCGTTCAGAAAAAAATTTGTAAATTTTGGTGGAGATGGAATTTATTCTGCATGGCAGACAGTAAATAATGAACCATGTTTTTATAATGCAAGAAAAAATGGTTTATATTCTGGCTCAATGAAAATTTCAAATTCCTATGGTTGGGGTGAAACACCAGTAGCGATTAATCTTCAAAAAAATATAATGCAATTTACAACTAACCAAAAAAATAAAAAAGAGATTAAAAGGCAGATAATGGCACTTAAGAAAACTATTGAGTTTTTTGAATAGTTTAACAATGTCCTTTAACAGAAATTTTTTTCATTATTTTCTCAATTTCATACATTGCAAATTTAAATCCCCTACCATTATCAAGGTGCCCATTCCATATTTCTGGAACAAAATTAACATTTAAATTTTTTACCAATTCAAAAAACATTTTGAAATCAATCTCTCCTTTACCTATCTGGAGGCCTTCTTGATAGACTTTTGCTGCATCTGAAATATGCAAATATTCAATATTTGGGAGAATATCTTTTGTAAAATTTTTAAAATTTTTTCCAAGCATATTGGAAGATAATTTTGCGTGTGAAGTATCATAGCAAATATTAATTTCTGCCTCATTACAAAATTTTTTAATCTCTTTCGTATCTGTAAAAATATGTTGGTAAAATTTCCCCCCATAATACCATGGATAGGGTGGCATATTTTCAAGAAGTAAATTATAATTCTTTGATTGTATTTTTTTTATATTTTTAAATAAATTTTTATATTTTGTAATTTTATTTAAATTAAAATCAGACTTCTCCGAGTGCCCTCCTGGGTGTAGAATTACTTTAGGACCCTTTCTTTCATCATATATAAAATTATTTTTAATCTCGTCAACTAATTTTTTTAAATATTCGATCATTTCAAAACTATTATTTAAAATTTTCTTGTTATCTGAAGTAAAATCTACAAGTTGATCATTAAAATATTCTGGAGCATGAATTATTAACTCTGTATTATATTTTTTTTTTATAATTCTTGGATTAATTAATTCCCTCCAGGTCAAATGAATCTCGATCAAGTCAGCTTTATCATCAATAAATTGTTCATAATCACCTAATCTTCCAATTAATCCCCATTTTTTATTCATTGTATAAATTTTGTTTCTTTCAAATTTTTTACCAGTATTTTTGTCAAAATCTTCTATTGAAACGTATTGGTTTTTATTTACTCCTTTAAATAATTTTCTATTTTTAAAATTATTAAATTCTAGTCCTGAAATTCCTTTTCCTGGAGAAACAAATTTCAAATCTTTTATATTAATTATTTTGTTTTCTTTAAATTTATTTTTATAAACAGCTGATTTTCCTAAAATTTTTTTATTGAACTTTGAATTTAATGAGACAGATTTTTTAAATTTTCCAATTGCGCTTTTACCACTTATGAGTTTATATTTTTTTAAAAAACTATTTATGCTTAATAAATTTTTTCTTTGTTCATGAAAAATCAACTTTGATCTATCTATTAACTCCTTAAATTCATTTTTTGTTAATGATGAATTATGATCTGGTCCATTTAACTTTTTGTTAAGAGTTATATGCCTTTCAATTACTTCTGATCCAAAATACATTGATATTAGAGAGGGAGTAAATCCTCTTTCATGACCAGAATATCCAATTTTATAGTTTGGAAATTTTTGAATTAAATTTTTTATGTATTTAAGATTTATTTCATCTTCATTAGGTGGGTAGGAGCTTACACAGTGAAAAATTGTTACTGGAACGTTATAAATATTATATTTTATAAGATTTATTTTCATTAAATCTATCTCATTGTCATCTGCCATTCCAGTTGAGAGAAATAAGGGTTTTTTTAATTTAAAAGCGTTAATAATTAATTGGATATTATCAAAATCAGGTGAACCAATTTTTATGGCATCTACCTCTTTCCTTTTACAAATTTTAAGACTTTTAAGATCAAATGGTGTTACCATAACTTTGATTTTATTCTTCTTGGCATACTTAAAAAGATTTATGAAATTATCTTTTTTTAAATTAGTTTTTTTAATTTCATTAAAAATATATTGGTTTCCATTTTCTGAGTTAGTAGAGTCTTTTAAAAAGTCTGGATGATATATTTCTTTTATATTTCTAACTTGGAATTTGACATAATCACAATTAATTTCTTTTGAATGTCTTATCAATTTTTTTGCAATACTTAATGAGCCGTTATGATTTATTCCTATTTCTGAAATAAACATCATTTGATTATTCTTATTTTTCATTAACTAATTTATCTATAAATTTATCTTTAATATATTTTGGTTTCCATTTTGTTAATCGCTTTAATTTTGATGTATTTCCAATTTTAATATCAAATTTTTGTGTATTTCCTCTGAAAAAAATTTTCTTTTTACTTATGTTGAACCTCTCAAAAATTTTTTCAGCTAAATTTCTTACACTATAAATATTTCCACCTGAAATTATAAAATCATGAGGTTTGTTCAATTTCATAATTTTATAAATTGCATCTACAGTATCCTCAGCATGTGCAAAATCTCTCACTGGATTAGGAGTCTGAAGTATTAATTTATTCTTTAATCCCTTTTTAATTTCTCTTGCTCTTGTAATAATTGTTGAACTAAGAAATTTTTGGCTTTTTTTGGCTGACTCGTGATTAAATAAAATTCCATTTACTAAAAATAAATCATATTTTTTTCTGAAAACATTCAATGTTAGATGTGCACTTAATTTAAAGCAACCATATGGATTGTTAGGTAAAAATGAACTTTTTTCCGTTATTTTTTTTTTTGAACTTCCAAATATTTCTGAGGTAGAAGCATGGAAATATTTTATTTTTTTATCTGTTTTAATTATTGCATTTATAAAATTTAAATTAATTCTAGTAATAGAGTCTTGCTTTTTTAAAGGATTATTCCATGATGTTTTTGGATTACTTTCCCCAGCAAAATTAAAAATAATAAATGGTTTAAATTTTTTTAAAACTTTAACTAAATTCTTTTCATTATAATTTGTTTTTAAAATTAAATCAGCCAATCCAGGATCTCTCTTTTTTCTTGATAAACCAATAATTCTATAACCTTTTACTCTTAATTTTTTTGTAAGAAAATAGCCATCTTGTCCGCTAATCCCAGCAATTAAAATTGTTTTTAGCATAATATAAAAGCGTAACTTTATTATAAGAATAATTTTTAATAAAACTTAACATTATTATTAAAGTTTATCATTAAATATCACATTAAATGTAAATATTTTAATTAAAAAATTTAATTTTGAAAATTAAAGAAATCGTACAGGATTATGATCATAAACTTTAAAATATCATCTTAATATTTATTTATAAAAGCTATTTGGTTTTTTATGTGTGATTAAATTTTTTTAGGCCATTTTACACTTTAGGCAGTCGAAAATAAAATTTTAAAAAATAAATAATTTAATTAAATTTTAAATTTAAATAATAAATCTTTAAAAACGATAATTTTTATTAGCGTTATTAATCAAATTTAGATTTTTCTCATTGATCTCACCAATAATTCTACATGGATTTCCTTCAATTATAGAGTTTTTTGGGATAGTTTTTTCAATTACTGATCCAGCCTTAATGAAACAATTTTCTTCTATAATAACCCCGGGCAATATTATGCTGTTAGGACCAATGAAAGACCCACTTTTAATTGTAATATTTTTTTTATATTTGTTAATTTTGTAGTTTTTAATTCCTTCACTAGGATCGAAGTGGGTCACTAAAGTTACTCCAAAACTTATGCAAACATTCCCTAAAATAGTAATATTTTCAGGAAACTGAGTATCAAAATTACATTTATTACCAATCCAGATTTTACCTGGACCCAATTTAATTCCCGCTATTTTATAAAAAAAAAAATTTAAGGGTGGTGGGCAGCAGTTTCCAATATAAACAAAAAATCTTTTAATTAATTTAATCATTACAATTTATTACTTAGAATATTTATATATAATATTTACATATATTTAAATCAAATTTAAGATAATTAAGATATAATGACTATTATAATTTCTTAACCAAATATTAAAAATAAACATGAAATTATAACTAATAAATTAATAATTAATTTAAACTTTTTTTGATCTATGTATTTGAATATAAAGTTACCAATTATTACTCCTGATAAAATTATTATTAACAAATTATAATTTAAGTATTCATAGAAATTATAAACTTTAAATATATAAATTGTAAATAAGTACTGAAATAGAGCTAAAAACAAATAGAATATTGTTATATTAACTCTTGAAGTGTTTTTAGTTTTTATGTTTGAAAAAAATAAAGACAGCAAGGTGCCCCCAGAATTAGTGAAACCGTGAGTAGTGCCAATTAAAATTAAAAATATTTTTTCAATTTTTTTACTAAGCATATTTTTTCTATAAAATTTAAAAATAAAAAAGGAAAATAATATTACAAATGAAACAACATAATCAAAATTTATTAAAGAATGAAATTCTTTTAAAATTATGACACCAATTAAAATCGCTGGAAGACAGTATAAAAAAAATTTAATGGCAATATTATATTTTGTAATATCTTTCAGTTTATTTTTAAAAAATCTAAAAAAAATTAAATTTATCAAACTACATGTAATTGATATAGGTAATAAAATTAAAATTACTTCAGTAATTTCATAATCGAGGTATAAGTAAAATGGAGTTCCTATGACTAGAATTCCCACGCCAATTACCGACTGAATTATAACTAAAAATAGAGTAATTAAACTTATTTCAAATCCACTTAGCATCAATGACAGTATATACTTAAGATATTAACTTTTTTATGTAAAAGATTTATATTTTAATCTTAAACAAAATGGAATTATATATTAAAACATCTTAATAACTTCAATTAAAATAAATAAATGGTAAAAAAAATATTTTTTTATAATGAAATAGAAAAGATTGATAAACAAAAGGTCTTAAAAAGTTTAAATACTCATCACTTTGTTATTTTAAGGGGTTTATTTAAAAAAAACCAAGTTATTAAAGTTTTAAACAATTTAAAAAAAAAAACTAAATTTCAAAATGATAATATACGAAAAAAAAATCAATATGATCTAATTAAATCAAACTATCAAAGACTAATGTTTGGAATGTCAGGTGGTGTAAGGGGATTACTAAATACAAATTCAAGATTTATAAGAACTTTTTACAACCCATTATGGTGTGAAGATATATATAAAGCTAACAAAATTTTTATAAAATTAACAATGCTGCAAAATTATTTTTATAATCTTGATAGATATTATGGAATAAAAGAAAAAAAAACAAAACATGGATTATTTGTAGCCTCAAGGTTTCAACATTATCCTGCAGGTGGAGGATTTTTATCTCCCCATAAAGATATTGCAGCTATTAAAACTGCAAAAAAACTAAAAATAAATTTATTTTATAATTTTTTATTGTTGATGACAAAAAAAGGTAAAGATTATAAAGAGGGAGGAGGATTTATTGTCAAAAATAAAAAAGTTTTTAATTATGAGAATATTTGTGAATATGGTGATGTAGTGATTTATAATTCAAAAACTGTTCATGGAGTAGAAGATATAGATTCTTCAAAATATCCAGATGTGAAAACTAAAAATGGACGTTATGTTGCTTTAACAACACTTTTTAAATGGTAAAAAAGATACAAATAATAGCCACCTTAGGTCCCTCGAGTTTAAATGAGAAAATACTGGAAAATTTAAAAAAAGACGTAAGTCTTTTTAGACTAAACATGTCACATTTGAGTTTAGATAGTTTAGAAGAAAATTTAAAATTTTTAAAAAAAAATAAAGTAAAAAATATTTGTATAGATACTGAAGGAGCTCAAATTAGAACATCAAATTGTAAAAAAAAAATATTAAAAAAAAACTCAATTATTTTTTTAACTGACAAAAATATAAGAAAAAATAATTATATTCAACTATATCCTAACTTATCTGTTTCAAAAGTAAGATTGAAATCGACAGTCAAAATCGGTTTTGAAGGTTTAGAATTGAGAGTTTTAAAAAAATTTAAAAGTAATTTAAGATGTATTGTTATAAATGAAGGTGTATTAGAAAAAAATAAAGGTGTTCATTTTCAGTCAGATATTATTTTAAATCCATTAACAAATAAAGATTTAGGTGCAATAGAAATTGCAAAAAAATATAAAATTAAGACATATGCCTTATCTTTTGTTAATTCAAGTGATGATGTTAGATCACTTAGAAAATTATTAACAAAAAGTTGTAAAATAATATCAAAAATAGAGACAAAAAAAGGTTTTTTAAATAGAAGGTTAATTTCTAAAGTTTCTGACGCAATATTAATTGATAGAGGTGATTTATCAAGATACATAAGTATTTCAGAAATCCCTCTTGCCCAAAGAATAATTATAAAAGACTCTAAATCTTTAAATAAAAAAGTTTTTGTTGCAACTAACTTACTTGAAACGATGATTGTGTCAAATTCTCCAACTAGAGCTGAAAGTAATGACGTTTTCTCTACTTTAGAAAGTGGATGCGCAGGACTTGTGTTAGCAGCTGAGACAGCAATTGGCAAATATCCTGAGGAGTGTATTTCATTTTTAAAAAATTGTTTAAAGACTTTTAATAAAAAAAAAAATTATATAAATAATAATAAGTTATTTTTCCAAAATTGATTTTTTTATTTTATGTAGTTTAAAAAGATATTTTTTTCCATCATTACTATCTAAAAATCTTTTTTTATTTTTTTTACCATCGCCCCAATGTTTTGGGTTTTTTGGGTCATCTCTTAGTTTATCAGTAGCTTTGCCTTTTTTTATAAAATCATTAAATATTTTATTTAAATAATTACTTCTTTTAATTTTTTTTTCAAAGCTAGTTATTGTTGATTTTCTAATGGATGTTTGTGAGAGTTTATATTTCCAAAACTTAAGATTTTTTTTTGTATAATATTCAATAATTTCTATTTCTTCTCTTTTTAATTCACGTTCCCAAGAATTAATTCTATCAGTATAAAAACCATCAATTTTTTTATTTTCTATTGAAGACCATCCTAAAGACGCAAATTTTGATTTAAATATTTTGTCCCAATTTTTGGGCTTTATCATGTTATTTTCAAATCTTACATTTATAAATCTTGATATTATTACAGAATATTTTTTTGGATTTTCTAATATATCTTCAAATTTTAGTGCTAGGTAATTTTTATGGTTGAGTTTTTTTTTTAATTTTTCAGCAGTTTTCATGCTATCAATGCAATTTATTACACAACCCCATTTATCAATTTTTTGATATGTAATTTTTTTCCATGAAGCAAAAATACTTCTTGGGTCTCTAATTAAATGAATAACTTTGGCATTTTTATACATAGAACAAAATGTATTAATAAACCTCCAATTTAATGGTGAATCTTCACCTATAATTTTTAGTCTTGGATTTATATTTAGTTGTTCAAGTATTAAGGCATCATAAATATTTTTATAACTAAGTTTTTTATGCTCAAGAGATTTTAAAACATTCATTTCATTGATACTAATATTATATCTAATTTTTAACCTCAGCCCCATTTCTCTTAACTTATATTCCAGCTCACTCCTAGATATTGGCTTATCTTCATAAAGAAATCTGTGAAAATGAAAATTTTCAATTATTTGTATTTTTGAATTTGCATTTAAAATATTTGCAACTAGCGTACTGCCTCCACGCATTGCAGCTGAAATTAGTATTCTTGGCATTTTATCTATTTTTTTTTTCAATTTATCTCCGTCTAATTTTAAGTATTTCTTTTGCTCTTAAGTCACAAGCTACTTCAAGATTTTTTATTTTTTTTAGTTTCATATATTTCACAATAAGCTGACTCTCATTGTTAGAAACTTTATAGGCATTTAAAATATGTGGTAATTTTTTAATTTTTAAAATACTTTTTATAATTTTTCTTCTATTTATTTTTCCAATTTTGTTATTAATTTTTCCAAGTAAAATTGACCGTGTTAAAGAAATTAGTGTTCCTATTATTAAGTAAATGTATCCTTGATTAGAAATAATTTTAGCATCTTTTTTTGTTAGTTTCTTTTTTACAGTATTATAAATATGTTTCTTAACTATTGAGTAATTTTTTATTTTAAAGTTCTTTAGAATTCCGGCTGATATACCTGAATTTTGATTAATATTTATATTGTAATGATATAATTGTTTTCTTATATAACCAATATTTTTTATATTTCCAATTATATCCCATTCAAAAGCCTCATCCTCTAAATATCTTAAATTATTTTCAAAAAAAATATTATTTTTTAAAATAATTTCTCTTTTTATTAACCGTCCCGTGAGCTGGAATACACCTATATTTCTTAAGGGTTTATAGAACCTATCTTTAATTTGTTTACTAATATCTTTATTTTGAAATATTCTATTATTTTTAAAAGCAAATTTACCTTTTCTTATATTTTTGCTGTTCTCAATCCATTTTCTATCAGAAAAAACAACATCCAAGTCATGCTTTTGTGCAAATTTATATAATGTTAAAAATATATTATTTGATAAATTGTCATCTACATCATAAAAAAAAATATATTTACCATTTGCATTTTTAACACCAACATTTCTAGCGTAACCAGGTCCACGATTCTTATTTAGTTGGAAAATTTTATAATTTTTTTTTAAATTTTTTTTTATTAATTTTGTACTTTTGTCAACTGAACCATCATCAACAAAAATTGCTTCAAAATTTTGAAAGTTTTGATTTTTTAAGCATTTAAGACAATTTAAAATATAATTTTCTGAATTAAATGAGGGTATAATTACACTTATCCCAGGTATTATAGCCATAATAAAATATTATTAATATAGCTTATAAGGAATAGGATTTTTTGTTTGCTTTGCAGGTTCTATCATGCCTTTTCCTGAGTAACCAACAGAACTTGAGGGATCATAAGGTCTTCCTTCACAAAAGTCACATGCTGGAAAAAAACTTCTATTATTTATTAATCTTTTTATTTTAATTTTAATTGTTTCTATATCATTTGTCACATCAACATAATTTGATTCATTATCAGGTATTGCTTTCAGATGCGCAGCATTTGCTATAAATGGGCATCTGTAAAGTTTACCATCCAAAAGGGTATAAACATATTTCACGCAACATTGTTTAAAAACTTCTTTTAAATCTTCCTTACTTCTTTTGTGATGTTTGATTGTACTGCAGTCAATCCAATTCTCAGGTGGTGTTCTAACGTACGTAAAATTATATAATTTTATTTTTTCTACTAATTTTTCAATATTTCTGGACATCTCTCCATAATCTGTAATTATAAAGTTAATACAGTCCTCATTCTTTTTCAGTAAGTCTAAATCGATATCCTTAGGTGGTATAGTTCCATTTGTATAAATAAAAACCTTTCTTTTTGGATTTCTATCTAATATTCCATCAATAATTTTTGCCCAGTCTTTATTCATTAATGGTTCACCACCGATTATTCTGAATTCTGAAATATCATCAACATTTTTACAAATATTTTCTATTGAATTTATAATTTTTTCATAAGTCATATTGCTTGCTGATTTATAATATTGCATAAGGTTAGAGCAGCTTTCACATTTTAGAGAGCATTTTGTAGTCACCATTACATCTAAACTTCTCATGTATGTATATTCTTTATTAAAATAAGCTTCATGAGTCTTTTTATAAACAGACACTCTAGAATTCATATATTCATTTGAAATTAAATATTTATGTGCATTTAAATCAAAATTTTCCAAAAGTTCTAAAGCAGAATACAATTTATCATAACCCATACTATTAAGTTGATCGGCAACATCTTCAATATGCTGAGAAGCAATTATAAAAGACGCATTTTTATAATAGTTTTTTATTTCAGGTGTATGAATGACATTTTTCCCACAAAATTTATCTATTGTTTTTCTTTTTTCAGTATCACAAAAACTATCAATTTTAATATTGTTATCATAACAAGCATATGCAATAGCTTCAGCCTCTCTTACTGCAGCAACTATGATAATTGGGTCAGTAGATCCTTTTAAAGATTCTATACAATTTTTATTTACAATATTTTTCATTAATATTTTTTTTATTTTATATTCAAATAAATAATAAATTTAGTTGATATAGTCTTTTTACAAAATTTACAAATACTAAAATTTTTAATTAAACCTGAAGATAAATATTGCAAAAAATCATAAATTTCAATTTTAAAAAGATAAATTTATATTATATTGATAATATATTAAGTATTTTTTTAAAATTCTAAATAAGAAGTGTAAATTTGTCAAAAATAATTTGGTTAACAGGACTTTCAGGTGCAGGGAAATCAACCCTTTCAAATTCTTTAATTAAAGTTTTAAAAAAAAAAAATTTTAATATTAAACTTATTGATGGTGACATATTTCGTAAAAATAAAAAATACAAAAAAAATTTTTCTAGAAAATCTATTGTTACTAATAATTTTAAAATTATTAATTATATTAATAAAATCAAATCAAAATATGATTATATTATAGTGGCAGTTATATCCCCGATCGCCAAAACAAGAAAAAAAGCTAAAGATTTTTTTAAAGATCAATATTTTGAGGTATTTGTTAAATGTAAAATTTCAATTTTAAAAAAAAGAGACACAAAAGGATTATATTTTAAAGCGGATAAAAAAATTATTAATGATTTGATTGGATATAAGTCGAAAATAAAATATGAAAGATCAACTTATAAAGTTATTACAATTGAGACTGATAAATTAAATTTAAATGAGTCTACAAGATATCTTTTAAAAAAAATTTTAATATAATAGTAAAAACTATTCTATTAAAACTAAATCTTTAATAACTTGTTTTGATTTAATATTTTTGTTTAATTTTTTTAGTTTTATATTTATTTCTTTATCGTAAAGTCTTTTAAATTTATCCTTAGCATAAAAATTTTGAAAATATTTATTTTTTAAATAACCGTATGTTGATTTTCCTTTAAAGAATGTCTTTATAAATAAATTTTGTTTTAAAATTTCTTCTTTTTTAATATTAAATTTGTTTAAATCCTCTAATATATTTTTAATAGAATTAGTTTTTTTGTAGTAAGACAGTATTTCTTTTTTTTTGTTAGAAACTTTATTTTTAAATTTTTTTAGATCCTTAAGATTTTTAGGTGCACTTATGATATAGTCAGATAAATTAGGAGTAATATTTATTTTTGGTAAAGCTATTTTTTTATCAAGCTTTAAATAAATCACTTTTTTACCAGAAATTTTTGCATGAAAAGCGGATGTGCATCCTCTATGAAGTATATTGTCTGAATATATTATCCAAGGATGAATATCGTATTTATTATCAACATAGATATTTCTAAAGTTTTTTGTTAGGTCAAGCCATATTTTTATATTCTCATTTGGATGCGGTCTTATTACTAATTTTTTTATTCCTTTTGTGGAATCATAAATTTTCAAAAATTTTTTAAATAATAAAAATTCATTATAAAAATTAATTCTTTTATTAACTTCACTATTTAAAGAAATATGTCTCTTCCTTTGAATTCTATTGTATTTTTTTTTAAATATTTTTAATTCTTTTAGATCTAAACATAAAAAATTTGAAGAAAAAAAATTAAAATTATTATATTTTTTTTTTATATATTTTTTTTCTTCATTAAAAATTTTATTGTATTTATTTTTCCATATCTCAGCTCTAGGCCAACCAGTTGTTAGCACTTTACATTTAGTTTTATTTTTGAAAAATTTTTTTATTACACGATAAATTTGTTCATCTGCACAGTAATAATTATCAATATATTTTAGTGTATTATCATAAAATCTATTTTTAATTTTATCACTAAGTTTGTCATTTGTTATTGGACCTATTTCTTGATCTGAAATTACGTGTTTTTCGCACTTAGCACTAACTAACTCACAGAGATTTTTTTCTAAACCACCTTTATAAAAAAAAATTCCTGATTTACTTTTTTTCTTTTTTAAGTAAAAAAAAATTGCTTCCTTCGATCCTAATAAAATACGGAATTTTCTTTTTATAGCTTCATTCGCAAAAACTAAAAAAATATCCAACTCTCTTTTTGTAATCTCAACTGGAATGTAAATAGTTTTTATTTTCATGAAAAAAATTACTCAATTTATAAGTATTATTTTTGTGCTATTCAAATAATTATAATCAATAAATTACCCAATATTGAAAATACGGTCTATAACACTTAGATTGGAAATCCAATTTAAGTTCATATTATTATAAGTTTGATTATAACGTTTATCTTTATAATTTTGTGCAATTACATTTATTCCCTCTTTTTCGAATGTTTCTAACCCATAGTTTTCTATAGTTTTATTATTTGCTAGGTAACTATTACATTCAAAAATTTTACAAATTTTGATTAGTCTTTCCACACCTTTATCTGTCAACTTAAGATCTGAACTGTAATAAAAAGATTTTTCGATTTTTAAAATTTTACAAATAAGTGTTATTAGCTTCATATTTAATTCTTTTAAATAAATTATATTTTTATCAGAAATAATTTCGAAAAAACTATCACTATATTTCTTAAAAAATGGTGTTTTCATATAAGTAAATATAATTGAATTAATATGATAATTTCTCCAATTATTGTTTTCCTTTGAAATTTTTATATTTGTAATATTTTTTTTTTGATCTTTTTTATCAACTGGCACTGATAACCATTTAAGCTCGTCAATATTAGATCCTTTCCTAATTTTATTTCTATTTTTCCACTCTCTTTTAACAAATTGAACATCATCAAGTATTATTATTTTGTCTGATCTTTGAAATAAATCAAAGTATCCCATATAGGGAATATAATGTGGCTGAATTATTGAACAAGTTCTATTCATTAAGCATATAAATTTTAATCTTCATGTTCAGTTTCAAACTAAGTTACCAAATTATTTAAAATTGACTTACTTTAAATATTATATTTATTAAATATTTCTGTCATTCCAAATATATGAATAAAGTATATATAAAGTGTTTTTCATAAACAGTAGAAAATAATCAATTTTAATAAATAAATTCATAAGGTTTTTATATTTTTTATAAAAAATAAATTTCCCTTTTATATATTTGACCAAACCTGTATTTCTTTGTCCAAGTGTATTTTCGTTAAAAAATATTTTAGCCGATGTTCTTAAAACCTTATATCCTTTTAAAATTGATTCAATAGCTATAGCTTTATCCTGTCCTAACGGTAAATTTTTATCAAAGTAATTTAATTTTTTTAAAATTTGCTTTGAAACAATTAGATTACTTCCAATAATTCCAGGGTTCCTAATAAAAAGCTGATCTAATGACTTATTATTTATCTCTAAAGATTTACTTTTAATAATTTTTTTTGTACTAATTGAGAATACTTTACCAACTAAAACATACTTTTCGTTTAAAAATTTTTTAGACTTTTTTATATAATTTTTATCCCAAGCATCATCATCATCTAAAAAAGCGCAATATTTTGATTTTGATTTTTTTATTCCTAAATTTCTTGCTCTGGACGAACCAATTGCATAATTAGTTCTAAAATACTTTATTTTTTTATTGTTGAAATCTAGTTTTTTTTTTCCATTATCGATTACAATTATTTCATTAACTTTATTTGATTGATTTAAAACACTTTTTATAGCATTTAAAAAATATTTAGGTCTATCCTTTGTTATAATCACAGCAGAAATACTTTTTTTATCTTTTATTTTTAATTTCATTTGATATTTCAATTAATTTAACAGGCTGTTTTGAAATAGGAACATTAATAATTTTTTTTATAAAAAATTTAATTCTCTCATAATCTTTTTGTACATCTAATGTTAATTTTAATTTAGGTTTAAATAATTTTTTTTGATATTTAGGTCTATAGATTTGAAATTTCTTTTCATTATCAAAACAAAAATTTTCTATGTGTTCTAAATATTTCGCTTTTACAGCGTTGTTATAAATTTTTTTTAAAGTTTTATATTTAAAAATTACAAAACTATATCCAAAAGGACAATAATTAGAGTCAAATGGAGTTAATAGATCATAATTTCTTTTTTTCATGAATTTAATATCTTTATCAACTATTGTTGGCATCATTAATAAACAATCTGCATTTGCCCTTACTATAAGATTTGGTTTTTTTTCTGCCATAGATATAGACTGCATTAACCTCTTTAAAACATTTTTTTCTGAACCTCTAAAACATTTTATTTTTTTATCTTGTGCAAATTTATTAATTTTATCATCAGCTTTTTTTTTACTTGTTGCTACTATTATTTCATCAAGAGATTTAACTTTTTTTAATCGATTAAAAAAAAATTCGAGTGCTATATTTTTATTTACTTTTAAAAATAGTTTATTTTTTAATCTCTTCGAGCCACTTCTTGCAATTATTACAGCTAAAGTTCTCAAGCAGAAATCCCAACTTCTTTTAAGATGTTGTTTATTCCATTTCTGCTAACTACTTTTTTATATCTAGATAATATTTTATCTCTCACACTTAAAGATTTGAGTTTTTTTGTTTCAAAAATAATTTTCTCTATTTTAAGAGTAGACATATGACCAAGATCAGGACACCCTGTTTTTTTTGCAAAGCTATGAGAAATATTTTTTTGATGCCATTGAGTTTGAATTACAATGCATGGTTTTCTCATAATTGCAGCTTCTAGTTTCGTATACCCACCTGACACAATAGCTAGGTCGGCATCATTAAATAAAGCCTTAACATCGTAAATTGTATCTTTAAAATAATATTTTTTTGAAATATTTTTTAATTGTTTTTTTAAGTTTGAATTAATGTTTGGTGGTAAAACAAATTTTACTTTTTCAAAATCAAAACCCTTTAAAGCTATTGCACATTTTAGCAGTGCATTTTCATAATTACCTCCACCAAGAAAAACTAAAACTCTTGAAATTTTTTTTTTTAATTTTGAAGATTTAAAATTATTTAGTAAGTTTTTGTTAAAAGGGAAATATTTTGAATCAATAAAAATTTTTGTATTAATATTTTTTAATATTTGTTTCTTTTTAATATTTTGTGATTGACAACATATAAGATAATCAGAAATATAGACTTTATCTAATAAATCGTCTAAAATTATCAGTTTTTCTGAAATAGATTTATAAAAATATTGTAAATTTAAATTAGCATCAAGCATTTCCAGGAAAGTAAATTTTGGTTTACCAAATTTTTTTAATACAGATATCTCTTTCTTAATAGAAATATCTTCTTCTAAGGCCACTTTTTTAAATTTAAATTTTCTGAGAAACTTTTTTAAATTACTATCACCTTCATAAATAAATAAAACTTTAATTTTTTTTTTATGTAAATGTTCCGCTATTCGTGCTAATCTAACTACATTCCCCCAGCCTTGAAATTTACCACCCCGGCATCTAAAAAAAATTTTCATTTTAATTAAATTATTTTTTTCTTGTATCTCGTCTAAAATTCCACATGAAATCTTCTGTTTCAATTTTTTCTATATTATCACTACCCATATAAGATTTTACTTTATCAATTAAAAATTTAATTTCCTTGACCTCTTCCCCTGTAACTGAAAAAAAATTGTCAGACTCTCTTAGTTTAGGATTTACAGTAAAATGTTTTTCAATCATTTCTGCACCAGCTGCTACTGCTAATGGTGGTATCTCAGTCCCATGAGTATGATCAGAGTGTCCTATTGGACAACTGTATCTTTTTTTTAATGTACCGATCATACTTAAATGGCTATCAACTTTTCTTAAAGGATAAGAAGATATTGTATGAAGTATGATATATTTTGATTTATTTTTTTCAAATAAATTTACAACATCATCCATTTCTTGTAGTGAGCACATGCCTCTCGAAATTATAATTGGCTTGTTAGTTTTACAAATTTCATTAATTAAAACATGATTATTTATTTCAAAAGCTGCTATTTTATAAGCAATGGATCCCAATTCTTCTGCAAATTCTAAACTCTTAACATCAAATGGAGTTGTAAAAATCTCAGCACCTTTTTTTTTTGCATATTCCCATAATTCTTTATCTACTTCTCTTTTAAATTCCCACTTAGATAAATTTTCAACAAATTTTTTTCCATGAGGGTTATTAATTTTATCGTATCTTTCTTCACTAATATAAGTTTGAAATTTCAAAAAATCTGATCCTGCATTCAAAGATGAATCAACCATTTCTTTTGCTCTTTCAAAGCTTCCCAAATGATTGACCCCTAATTCAGCAGTAAATTTGACGTTTGTATTTCCTCCAACAATTTTGTTTCCAATTTTTACTTGGCTCATAATTCAAGATCTCTAGCTGTTTTATTGATATTGGTTACAATATACTTCAAGTCATTCTTACTCAATCCAGGATATATTGGCAAGCAAAAAGCTTGATTAAAATAGTTTTCAGCCTCTGGATAACTCTTAAGTTTAAATTTTTTTTTGTAGTACGGCATTAAATTTATAGGTTTATATTTTAAATCTAAAAAAATATTTTTTTTAGTTAAAATTTTATAAAAATTCATTTTTTTACTTTTAGTAATTTTTTTTTTAAAAATTATAATAAACAAATGCCAGGCAGATGAAGAATTTTGATCAATTAATTGAAACCTAAAAATTTTATTATCTAATGTTTTTTTATAATAATTTGCAATATTTTTTCTTGTATTTATAAATTTATTTATTTTTTTAAGCTGTGAATTTCCTAAAGCACAATTTAATTCAGAAATCTTGTAATTAAGACCAAATGTTATTACATCATGTGTCCAAGAAGGGTTAATATTTTTTTTTACACCATTAACTCTTAAAAGTTTCATTCTTTCATATAACTTTTTATTATTAGTAAGTATCAATCCTCCTTCTGCACTAGTTATAGTTTTAACTGGATGAAGACTAAATACTGTAATATCACTATATTTGCATGATCCTAATTTTTCTTTTTTATAGGTTGCGCCCATAGCTTGGCTAGCATCTTCAATAACCTTTATATTATTTTTCTTAGCAATTTTAAAAATTTCTTTCATTTCAGATGATGAGCCTGCAAAACTAACAGGAATAACTAGATTTGGTATTTTTAATTTATTTTTCTTTTGGAAATTGATCAAATTTAAAAATTTCTCGTAAGATAAATTTAATGTTTTTTTATTAATATCTATCAATCCTAATTTACCACCTGATGCTATTATAGAATTTGGTGTAGCAGCAAATGTAATTGGTGAGGTTAATCCAAAAAAACTTTTACCAAGGTTTAATGATAGTACAGCGATATGCAGTGCAGCCGTTCCACTTGAAACGGCGAGACAATATTTTGCTTTACAAAAATTTAAGACTCTTTTTTCAAATTCTATTAATTGATTTCCTTGACTTATCGTACCAGATTTAATGGATTTTATTACTGCTTTGAGGTCATTATTGTCAATTTTATGCTTTCCATAGAAATATTTTTTTGTTTTAAAATTACTCATTATACAAAATTTTTTCTACTAGATCAGCGTAGCTTTTATTTTGATCTTTTGGCCAACTTGTATTGCACCAATCCGGACATTTTTCACAAAATTTATTTTTAAATTTAGACTTCAAATGTTGATCTCTTAGGTCTTTATAAAATTCTCCAGACCAGATGGTTCTTATTTCTGTATTTCTATAGTCTGAGATTTCTGATTTTCCATACCAATCTGTTGGACAAAAGGATAATTTTCCTTTTGCTGTTAGGACTACTCTTTCCCACGGGTAAAGACATGGTCTCCTCTCTTTTTCTTTATTATTATTATTTTCATATAAATTAGAGCCACTGTTTGTGTGCAATTTTCTTATTAAAACTTCATCTGCTCCTGTTTTAGCCCAAAATTTTTTAAATAATTCAATTTCATTGGAATTTTCATTTTGTTCAACAAAACTAACAATAATTTTAGTTCCCCCATTACTTTGTGACTTTAAATCTATAAGTTTTAACACATTTTTTTTAGTAACTTCTAAGTTTCCCCCAACCCTTACTTTTTTGTACGTTTTGTCATGAAATGCATCAATACTAATATCGATCATGTGTAAACCAGTATCGAGCAGTTTTTTCATTCTTTTTTCATTTAGCAAAGTACCATTTGTTGTTAATGTTACTTTAGTGCCAGAATTTGAAACTGCATATTGAATCATGTCATAAGATTTTGGATGGACTAGTGGTTCTCCATTACTAGTATATCTAATATATTTTGTTAATCCTTTTCCATATCTACAAACTTCATCTACCATTTTTTTATTTAATTCAGGATCAAGCATACTTTTCTGATATATTTTACTTAATTTAAAAGCTGGATGGGCGCAGTGAATACAACCTAAGTTACATACTTCGGTTATATCAACCATGACTTGTGATGGAAAACTTTCTTTTAATCTTCCGTTAAAGCCATACATTACTTTATTCATATATTAATTACTTTTACAATAATCTATAGTTCTTCTCAATCCTTCGTCTAAATCTATTTTAGCTTCCCATCCCATGAAGTCTTTTAATTTTTTCACAGAAGGAACTCTTCTTTCAATATCTTCATAACTATTTCCAAATTGTTCTAGATAACTTTTAGATTTTATTTTAGATTTACTATTGCTAATTTGTACAATTTTATTTGCTAAATCTTTAATTGAAATTTCTGAAGTATTTCCAACATTAAAAATTTGATTTTTACAGCGATCACTCTCAATAATTAAATTAAAAGCATCTATAGCATCGTCTATATAAGTAAAACATCTTGTTTGATTTCCACCATTATTTATTTCAAGATCTTTATTTAACAAAGCATTTTCTATAAATCTTGAAATAACCCTGTTTTTCAAATTAGGACCATAAATATTAAATAACCTTACAACTCTAAATTCTAAATTATCTTGAAATGAGCATGCTTCTAAATAATGCTCAATTAATGCCTTAGAGCTGCTATAGCACCAGCGTTTTATCGAAGTAGGTCCAAGATGTCTGTCATCATTTTCTGAAAAAGGAATTTTTAAGTTTTTTCCATAAATCTCTGAAGTAGATGTAAAAAAAATTTTTTTTTTATGCTTAATACATAACTTTATTATCTCAATAGAGGCAAAAGCAGATATATCAATGACGGTTTTTGGATGTGATAAGTATCTATCTGGCTCAGCTATAGAAGCAAGATGAAGCACATAATCACTTTTACCAATTAATTCACTTAATTTAGATTTATTTTCTAAAATACTTTCATTTACAAATTCAAAATTTTTATTTTCTAAAAGCTTTGTAGGGGTTATATTTGTATCAATTCCTATGATTTTATGGCCATTTTTTAATAAATTATTTGCCCAATGAAAACCAACAAAGCCCATTACACCAGTTATAAAGAATTTTTTCATTGTGTGCGAATTATTAAACGATAAAAAATATATATAAAGTTAAATATGAAAATATCTATAATAATTCCAGTTTTTAATGAAGAGAGAGCAATATCGAAACTTTTAAATAAAATATTTAGTCTAAATTTAGATAAACAAATTATAGTTGTTAACGATGGTTCCACAGATAATTCTTTAGATGAAATAAATAAAAATAAAAATGAGATTGATATTATCATTAACCACAGTAAAAATTTGGGTAAAGGAGCTGCAATAAAATCAGCATCAAAGCACCTAAATGGCGAAATAGTAATTATACAGGATGGTGACTTAGAATATGATCCAAATGATTATAAGTCTCTCATTTCTCCAATAATCAAAAAAGAAGCTTTAGTTGTATATGGCTCCCGAGTATTAGGAAAAAAAAGATATATTGATAACAATGAATTTATTTCATTATTTAGAACATTTGGAAATCATTTCTTAACAATTCTTTCTAATACTTTTAACAATCAAAATCTTACAGATGCTCATACATGCTATAAGGTTTTTAAGACTGAAATTTTTAAAGATTTAGATTTAAAAGAAAATGATTTTAGTTTTTGTCCAGAAGTTACAACCAAACTTTCTAATAAAAAAATTAAAATATATGAAGTACCAATTAGTTATAAGGGGAGAACTGCAAAAGAAGGGAAAAAAATTAGATTTATTGATGCTATAAAAGCATTTAGAGTTATCTTGAAATATAAATTTTACAAAAAATGATAACTTATCCGCGACAAATATTATATCTTAAAAGAGTCTTTAATCTCCTTAAATCAGACAGAAAATATCACAATAATAGATTAATAAATTATTTCAATAAAACCTTTAATAAAAAATTTAAAGTTAAAAATGTGCTTCCAATTTCGCAAGGAAGATTTGGAATTTTTTTGTCTTGTAGAGAAGCTATTAAAAATAAAAAAAAAGAAATCTTAATGAGCCCATTTACTATTTTTGATTTAGTTAATATGGTTTTATGTGCAAATGGAAAACCTGTTTTTTGTGATATTGCCAAAAATTCAAACCATTTAACTTTAAAAAATATAAGATCTAAAGTGAATAGAAATACTGCTGCTTTAATTTTAACTCACTATGAAACAATTAATCCTGAAATGGATAAAATCTATAGCTTTTGTAAAAAAAAAAAAATAATTTTAATAAACGACTTAGCAATATCAATTGATAGTAAATACAATAAAAAAAATTTATCCAAGTTTTCTGATTTTTCGATATTTAGTTTTGGATTTTATAAATTTTCAAGCTCAATTTTAGGTGGTGGATTATATGTAAAAAATCAGCAAATATATAGAAAACTTCATAAAGAATTATTAAGGTATAAAACTTACAAATTTTCAGATTTTATTAATGGAACTATAAAGTTTATGATTTATCAATTAATGTTAAGTAAATTATTTTTCAATTTTTTTACATTTCCTATATTTAAATTTTCATTTCTAAATA
This sequence comes from uncultured Pelagibacteraceae bacterium, assembly GCA_902547535.1. Lineage (GTDB taxonomy): Bacteria > Pseudomonadota > Alphaproteobacteria > Pelagibacterales > Pelagibacteraceae > Pelagibacter. The sequence continues at coordinate 278,844 of CACCOB010000003.1, forward strand.
ACATAAAAACTTTACTTAAACTTACAAAAAACGATCCAAATCCTTTTTTAAGGAAAAATATACCAAGTAACTTTCTGAGAATATTGAATTTTAATCAAATACAGAACATTCAAAAAAGTTTCAGATTTTTGGAAAATAATCGGAAACTAAGAAAAAGAAACTATTTGTTATACAGATCCTATTTAAGTAAATATAAAATTGTTCTTAACTATAGTGATAAATTGCAGGCAAATTCATCTTTTATAAATTTTCCAATACTTGTTAATAACAAAAAGGAATTATCAAAATTTTTAATGATAAATGGGTTCGATATATCACAATATTTTTATAGAGATTGTTCCTCAATAAATATATTTAAAAAGTATAATAGATCAATTTATAACACTAAAAATCATGTAAAAAAGTTAATTATACTCCCAACTCATCATCAGTTGACAAAAAATTATATAATTAAATTGTGTAACACCATAGAAAAATACTATGAAAAAAAATGAAATTTTCGACTATATTATAATAGGATCTGGCCCAACCGCCTGCTTTTCAGCTTTATCTTTAAGTGAAAATTTAAAACAAAGAAAAAAAATTTTATTAATTACAGGAGAATCAAAAAACCTAGTATTTTCAAATTCTCACATAAATTTTTTAAAAAACATAAAAAAAAATAAAAAATACTTTGAAAAATTTAATATACTTAAAACAAAAAAAAATTTGTACTCTACTGGTTTAATAGGCGGATTATCAAATTTTTGGGGTGGTCAGCTTCAGAAATATGATAAAAATGATAAATTCATAGAAAATTTTAAAAACTATTCTCAATATAATTTTTACTGTAAAAAAGTACTAGAAAATTTAAAATTATTAAAAATTAAATATAAATCTAATGAAATAATTAGTGAAAATTTTGAAAATTACAGTCCATCCTTTATTTTTTGGAATGATAATATCTTTAAGAAGATTATTAATAAACTTAATAGACTAAAATTCCTTGAAATTAAAAAAAAAAGAGTACAAAAAATTTTTAAGTCCAAAAATTTTTATGAAATTTGCTTTGAAAAAACAACTCAAAAAATAAAAGCAAAAAAAATAATTTTAGCAACTGGAACCTTATCATTATCAAAAATCTTATTAAACTCCACTTCACAAAAAAATATTTTTTTTTGTGATCACTTACCGCATTACCTATTTTGTCTTGATATGAAAAATATAATTAAAAATAGTTCAAAATATAAAAATTTTACAATTATTCAAAAAAAAATTAATAAAAAGAATATTTTCTTTGCTTCTGTATATGATCTTTCAAATTTTAAAATAAATGAAATAGTTTCATATTTTTTTAAAAAAAATTTATTTTTTCTTAAAAATTTGAAATTTTCAAAATTTTCAAAATTTATTAAGCCAATACAATTATGGACACCAAAGATGATTAGTGTATTTCAAATGTTAAAGAATTATAAATTAAAACATCATTCTACTTACGATTCCTCTAAAGATTTAGTCTATAAAAGATTTATTCATAATCTAAACAAAAATTTAAAAATAATTGGAAAAAGTCAAAATATTTTAGGATTTCATTATCATAATCTTTATTTTAAAATAAATAATAAAAGAATACCTTTAGATGTTTTTTTAAAAAAAAAATTTGGAAAAAACATTATATGTGTGGACAGTTCTAGTGTAAAAGATATTTCCGTGTTACCACCGACATTCTCAACTATGGCATTAAGCTATTATAAAACAAAAAAATTTTGTAAAAAGTGATAAAATTTTTAAGAAAATATTTAATTACTTTTATAAGAATATTAATATCCATATTTATTCCTAATAGAAATAGTGTAAATGATATTGATGACTTAATTATTCTGGGAAGAGGATCATCATTAGTAGATTACTATAAAAACTTTAATCAACTAAGTAATGTTAAAAATATAGCAATTATAAATTTCACAAAAAAAGATATTGGAAACAATATTAAATCTTTAGAAAATAGAAATGTTATTCCAGTAATTAATATTGAAGAGCCAGTTATCTCATTGTTTCAGATAATCAAATTAAAAATAAAAAATTGTTATATTACTAGGATGGAAAATCAAAAACTTACAAGTAAACTAAATAGAAATTATAAGGGAGTACTCTATGGTAAATTAAACTATTTTAGAGGCGACATTGTTAATACGTTTTATGAAAAACAAGTGGGTTCAGGTTTCTTAGCTGTTGTTTTCTTTTCTAAAATTTTAAAAGTTAAAAATATTTATCTTTTCGGATTTGATTTTTATCAAATAGGTATGCATAATGTTTCTTTAATAGAAAACTTTGGGTCAGAAAAAAGTATTATTCTTCATAAAAGAAATGGAAAAAAAAATCTCATAGAATTTGAAAAATTTATCACAAATACCCCAGATACTAATTTTTATTTTCCTAAAGATACAAATATAAGTGTAAATTCTTCCAACTTTAAATTATTAGATTTTTAGGTAAAGCTATATTGTAATATTTAATTTTGAAAATATTTTGTTTATCAAATTAATTTTTTAAATATCAATAATTATAAGTTTATAAAAGGATGACAGACACTACTTAATAGTATATCAAATGTTTAAAAATTTAATCAAAGTTTGTTTAACATATAAGTACATATGAAAAATTCCGAGTGTGCAGTCTACATGTTATCTTCGCGAAAGTTTTTGTTAATAAAGTGCCTTAATGAATTTTGGGAAAATTTTAATAAGGATTATGATTTTCCAGTATACATTTATTATTTTAATGGTGTGTATGATAAAGAGTACACAAATTTTGTAAAAAAAGAAAATAATAACAGAATCAAATTTATAGAAATATTTCCTAAAATCCCATCCCATTTAAATACAAAGGATTTATTTTATAATAGAAAATATAATCCTTATGTTAGAAAACATTTTAATAGTGATAAGAGATTAGGTTATTTGTATATGAATAGATTTACGAGTAACCTCACGTCATATGATGAGTATGGCTGTATAACAACTGATCTAAAAAAATATGATTATTTAATGAGAATTGATGATGATAGTTGGTTTAAAAAAAAAATTAATTTTAATTTATTCGAGAGCGTAAAAAGTCATCCAATAGCGACTGGATATACTTGGAATTATATAAATTCAAACATATTGCATACCAGAGAAAATTTATGGAATTTTTATATGGATTATATAAAGAAAAATAATATAAAACCAAAAAACGAAATTCTTTTAAAAGCAGTTAATGAAAATGACGAAAATCAAATGCATAAACTTCTATGGACTGCGGGTAATTGCAATTTATATAATATAAAAATGATTAATAATAGTGATTGGAAGAAGTTTATAAATGCAGTAAACGAAAATGGAGGTCAATTCAAATATCGTTGGACTGATCTGGAAGTTATAGGTTTATATGCTTACACTTATTTTGATAATCCCATATATGACCTAAAAATAAGAGAGAATGGATTTTATGAAAATAAATTTAATAATTATATATATTATTACTTATCAGCAACTGCTCCCACAGGTAAAAAAAAATTAAATTTAAATTTTATAATATTTAAACTATACAAATTTTTTTATCCTTTAACTAAATATTTTAAGAAGGCTTAAATTAATGAAAATACTAGTAACTGGTGGCGCTGGATATATAGGAAGCCACATATGTAAAGAGCTTAGAGAAAAAAATTACGAACCAATAGTATTTGATAATTTAAGTGAGGGTTATAAAAAATTTGTAAAATGGGGTGAGTTTGTTTATGGAGATCTTTCTAAACCTTCAGATTTATCAAAGTTAGATGCTCACGATATTAAAGCAACTATTCATCTTGCAAATAATGCTTATGTTTCTGAGTCTTGGAAAAATCCTTCTAAATACTATAAAAATAACATTAGTAATGGAATAAATCTTTTAGAATATTTAAAAAAAAGAAAAGTACAAAAATTTATTTTTTCAAGCACATGCGCAGTATATAAGAATTCAAAAAAAGCTTTAAATGAAAATTCTTCAATTTATCCATCCTCTCCATATGGAAGATCCAAATTATTTTTTGAAAAAATACTGGAGGATTATTCAAAAGTTTACAATTTTAAAGTTTGTACACTTAGATATTTTAATGCTTCAGGTGCTGATAAAACTTTGTCTATTGGTGAAGCTCATGTTCCAGAAACACATCTAATTCCTAATCTGATAGAAGCTTTTGAAAAAAAAAAAACATTTTATATTTATGGTAAAAGTTATCCCACCAGAGATGGTACTTGCATAAGAGATTTTATTCATGTTACAGATTTAGCTGTAGCACATTGTAAAGCTTTAAAAAAAATAAATAAGATCTCAAAGAAATATATAATTTTTAATCTTGGATCTGGTAAATCTTATTCAGTGCTAGATGTTGTGAATGAGGTTAAAAAATTTAGTAATAAAAAGGTTAATTTAAAGTTTGCACCGAAAAGATCAGGTGATGTATCTGTATCTAAATCAAATATAAAATTAGCTAAATATCATCTTAATTGGAAACCTGAAAATAGTTCGTTAAGAAATATAATTAAAACAGCATATTTATGGTATAAAAAAAAGAAAAAAATAAAACTATACTGAAATAATATTTCAAATTGCATTAATATTATAAAAAAAGAATGAAAAAATTTTTAATAACTGGATCAGCAGGATTCATTGGATTTCACGTATGCAAAAAGTTAATTAAAAATAAAAATTATTTAGTTGCAGGTGTCGACAAGTTTGATCCGTATTACAGTGTAAAGTTAAAAAAAGATAGAATTAAATATCTTAAAAACTTAAATAAAAAAAAAAATTTTTATCAATTCAATGATGACATAGTTAATTATAATAAACTTGAAAAAATATTTAGAAGGTTCAGGCCAGATTATGTTGTTAATTTAGCAGCACAAGCTGGCGTTCGTTATTCTTTAAAAAAACCCAGAGTTTATTTAAAGAATAATATTGAAGGATTTTTTAACATTTTGGAGTTAAGTAAAAAATATTCAGTAAAACATCTTGTATTTGCAAGCACGAGTAGTGTTTATGGCCTTAATACAAAATCACCGTTTAAAGAAAATCACACAGCTGATCATCCAATTCAATTTTATGCTGCAACAAAAAGATCAAATGAACTTATGGCTCATAGTTATAGTTATTTATATAAGATGCCGACTACTGGACTTAGATTTTTTACTGTATATGGACCCTGGTCAAGACCTGATATGTCACTTTATAATTTTGTAGATAATATTGTTAAAAATAAACCTATTAATGTTTTTAATTATGGTAATCACATAAGAGATTTTACTTATGTAGATGATATTGTTTCAGGAATAATTAGTGCTATAAAAACAGTACCTAAATATCAAAAAAACAAAATAAATCCTTCACCAGATACTTCATCGGCTCCATATGAGATATATAATATTGGCAACAATAAGCCTGTTAAATTAATGAAATATATAAAATTAATTGAAAAAAATTTAAAAAAAAAGGCAAAAGTAAAATATCTACCACTTCAAGCTGGAGATATAAAATCAACTAGATCAAGTATGAACAAAATTAAAAGATACTTAAAATATAAACCAAATACAAATATCGAAAAGGGGATTAAAAATTTTATCAACTGGTATTTAAAATATAATAAATGTTAAATGTTTAAGCTTTTAAAGGAACTTCCTAAATTACTTTCTGAAAAAGAGAAAAGAAATTTTTATTTAATTTTTCCACTTATGCTCTTTACAATGGGTTTAGAAACTCTCGGATTAGGAATAATACTTCCAATGATCAAAGTAATTTTTGATCAACAATTTTTAGAAAAATATTTTTTTTTTTTAAGTTCATTTAGCTATTTCAGTCAGCTTTCAATAATTCTAGCTTTTATGGTAATTTTTTATATTTTAAAAAATGTTATAATTGTACTTATTCAATATCATATAAACAATTTTTCTTATAATCTTAAATCAAAAATATCAAATAAATTACTCAAACAATATGTTCATCAACCTTTTAATTTTTTTTTAAAAAAAAATTCATCCGAAATTTTGAGAAATATTTTACATGACGTTGATATTCTAGCATCATCCACAATTGCAAACTTTACATTAATAACAGAATATACAATCATTTTTGGGATTGGGGTATTAATATTATTTATAAGTCCATATTCAACATTAATACTCTTATTATTCTTAATAATATTTTTTTTATTTTATATTTTCTACGTAAAAAAAAAAGTTAAGGAATGGGGAACATCAAGACAAGAACAGGATCTCATAAGACTAAAAAGTTTTTCTGAAATATTTGGGTCAATTAAAGAATTAATCATTTATTCAAAAAGAGATAAATTAACTGAAAGTTTTTATAAAAGTAATTCACTTTCTGTAAACCTATATAAAAAAATGTCATTTATTAATGTCATACCAAGGTTTATTCTTGAAATTGTAGCAATTCTAATAATTTCAATAATAATTTTACTTTTAACCCATCTAAATAAAAGCCAAATTGAATTAATTCCAATATTAGCAATTTACGCAGCAGCGATATTTAAGATTCTACCTAGTGTTAATAGAATAATTATTGCTAAACAAAGCTTTAAATTTGCCAAAGTGGCTATTAATAAAATTATTTCAGAATTAGAAAATTTAAAAAAAACTGAGGAGAAATATTCACTATTTGAAACAAACAGTTTTTCAAAGTCTATAAAAATGAATAATGTTAGTTTCAGATATTCAGAAAATGACAATTATGTGATAAAAAATTCAGATTTTGAGATATTTAAAAACCGTGTTACCGGTATTTATGGTCAAAGTGGATCTGGAAAAAGCACTTTAGTGGATATATTGCTCAGTCTTTTATCACCTACCTCAGGCAATATAGAAATTGATGGAAAATACTTAGATAATAGCAAAAAAATTTTCAATTTATTTTCTTATGTTCCACAAAAATTATATATTTTAGATGATACAATTTATAATAATATCATATTAGGTGAAAAAAATAAATTATTAGATATTAATCAAATTTTAAAAGATTGTTTGCTTGATGAGTACATAGAAAATTTACCAAATAAAATAAATACGTTAGCTGGTGAAAAGGGTGCAAGAATTTCTGGTGGACAAATACAGCGTATAGCCATCGCTAGAGCTCTATATGCAAATAAAGATATACTAGTATTGGATGAAGCAACAAGTGCTTTAGATATTAATACAGAAAAAAAAATATTAGAAAATTTGAAGAAATATAACAAAACAATAATAATGGTTACACATAGATTGGCAAATCTAAAAATGTGTGATTACATTTATCATGTAAAAGAAAAAAAAGTAATTAAGGAATGATAAAAATTTTATACCTTTTTACAAACAAAAATTCAGCATCATTTATTTTTTATAAAAATTCATTAAAAAAAGAAAAAAAGTTAAATATAAAATTTTCAAAGCAATTGCCAAAAAACTATAAAAAATATGATTTCATATTCCTACAAAGTAATTTTACTAAAGTGAAAAATTTTGATAAATTTAAAAATGATGTTAAGGTTGTTCTTGTAGAACCACGTTTAGGACATAATAATAATTTAAAGCTAAAATTTAGTCTTGTAATTTTTAACAGTATAGAGTCTCAAATTTTTTTTTCTAACAAAATTTTATTTTCAAAAAACATTATCTATCCAACCTTTCCAGAATACGAAGTAAAGAGAAAAAAAAAATTTAAAAACGATGGTAAAGTAGTTATTACTTATCATGGTAATAAAGTTCATTTAGAGAATTCTAAAGAACAAATTATTAACACTTTAAATCACATATCGTCAGAATTTAAAAACAAAAAGATTAAAGTTTTTTTAATTTACAATATAAAAAATCTTGGATTTTCAAAAAATATAAATAGTAAAAAAAATGTTGAGATTAAACATATACAGTATTCTAACTCTAATATTGTAAAAATTTTATCAAATACTGATATTGGACTAGTGCCACAAACATTAAAAAGAAAAGGTTTTTTTCAAGTATTATCCAAAAAGAAAAACAATTATGATCTTATTTTTAAAGAAACAACAAATCTAGGAAGGCATCTTGTTTTTGGACAATTTAAAATTCCAGTAATCACAGAGCCAACTCCATCTGTAATAAAGTTTTTTGATGATGAAAGCATGGAATATATAGTGTATGATGAAAATTCATGGTTTAAGGTCTTAAAAAAATTAATAATAGATTGTGAACTGAGATCTTCTTTAGGTATTAAACTTTATAAAATATGGCAAAATAATTTTAGACATGAGGTCCTTAATAAGAAACTTGTAAAAATTCTAGATAAAATTTTAAAATCTTAAATATTATAATTTTAAGTATTTTGATAGAATGTTAATTGTATTGTATTCCAAAAGATTAGTATCATTAATTTTTTTTTAGTTCTCATTAATTTTAGAATTACTTTAGCTAGTGAAATATGACAGTTGACTTTAACTAATTTTTTTCGTCGATAATTTTTTAATATTTCTTTAGAATATTAATTAAGTATATAAATTAATAAATTAATAAATTAATAAATGAAAAAACTATTTTTTTATCTTCCTACAATGGATATTGGTGGTGCAGAACGAAATTTTTTAAGACTTATAAATTTTTATAAAAAAAAAGGCCATAACGTATGTTTAGTCTTAAATAAAAAAAAAGGAAGATTGCTTAAAGATTTGGAGAAAGATATTCGTGTAATAAATCTTGATGTTGATCGAACTTTTAAATCAATATTTTTTTTAAGAAAGCTAATAATACTAAATAAGCCTGATATTTTTTTTTCAAGCCTAACGCATTGTAATATTGTATTGATTATTGCTAATATTTTTTCAATATTTAAAACAAAAGTATACGTCAAGGAGTGCAACAATTTTAAATTTCAATTAAATTATGGGCCACTTCTGAATGTATTTTATATTTTTTTTATAAGCTTTATATATATTTTTGCATCTAAAATTATTAGTGTTTCTAAAAGCTTAGAAAAACAACTGAAAAAAATACTATTTTTAAATCCAAAAAAAATATTGACTATCTATAATTCTTTAGACAGCATAGAAATTAAGAAAAAAAGTAAAGTAAATTACAAAAAAATATTTAAAAACAATTATCCTACAATAATTTCTGTTGGAAAACTTAAAAAACAAAAAAACTATATTAATTTAATTAAAGCTATTAATATTTTAAATAAAAATAAGAAAATAAATTTAATAATAATTGGATCCGGATCAGAAAGAAAAAAATTACAAAAATTAATTTTGAAATTTAAACTTTCAAAAAAAATAAAAATTATTCAAGAAACTTCAAATCCTTTTAAATATATGGCTAATTCAGATCTGTTTGTTTTATCTTCCAATTATGAGGGAAATCCAAATGTAATATTAGAAGCATTATGTCTTAAAATGAAAATAGTATCTACAAATTGTGATTTTGGACCTTCAGAAATTCTAGAAAATGGAAAGTACGGAACTCTTGTAAAAGTGAATGATTATACTGATTTAGCTAAAGGAATTAATTTGCAATTAAGAAACAATAAATTTCTGAATTATCCAAATTTTAAAAAATTTTCAATAGAACATGTGGCAAACAGATATATGCAGAATTTGAAATTGTAAGCAATAGACAAAATATTGGTGATATAATAATATTTGACGATATAACTCAAAATCAATTCCTAGATTTGGCAAAACATATTTTAAGTATTGAAAATGAGGAAAAATATTTATTTGAATATTTAAAATCAACTGATAGCAGAGGTTATGCAATCACAAAAAAAACAAAATAAATTTAAAACACTACTTTTTTATTTATTATGGTACTCAAGAAATTATAAATATTTTTTAAATTTTTTATTTATTTTAACTAATAAAATTAAAAATATTTTTTCGAGCAAAGAAAAAATTAAAGTAAAAAAAAAATATCTAAAAAAAAATATATCTACTATAAAATTTGTTAAGGAAATTTTAAAAAAAAAAGATTTAATAGATTTTGAGTCTAAAAGAATTTATTTGAATAGAAAAAAAATTCTCAAAAATAAAATAAAATATTATGGAGGTGCAGCCGACTTAAATTTAATCTATAATATTAGTATTATTACAAGACCTAAAAATATACTTGAAAGCGGTGTTGCTTTAGGATGGTCCTCTTTAGCTTTTTTACAGTCTATAAAAGAAAATAAAATTGGGTGTTTATCGTCTATAGATATGCCATATATGAATAAAAACAAAGTATCATACGTTGGAATGGCAGTGCCAAGAGAGTTGAAGAAAAATTGGAAATTATATAAATACCCTGACAGAGTTATTTTACAATCATTAATTAAAAAAGGTATTAAGTTTGATATAGTTCATTATGACAGTGATAAAAGTTATTATGGAAGAATGTGGTTTTATAAAAAAATATGGAGTCATATTAGAAGGGGAGGATTGTTTATCTCAGACGACGTTAAGGATAACTATGCTTTTATAGACTTTGCCAAATACGTAAATAAAAAATATTATTTAATTAAAAGTAAAAATAAATTTTCAGGTATTATAATTAAGTGAAGAAAATTTTATTTGTAAGTCCAAGATTTCATACAAACCTTTTTCATACAATAAAATATTTAAAATTAAAAAATTACAAAATAAGATTTTTAGCATCCAATAAACAGTTAATAGAGGATTATACTCATATTAAGCCAATTATAATTAAAACTTCTTATTTTTCTTTGTTTATTTCAAAAATATTTAAAAAATTTAATAAAAATAATAGATTTTATTTT
>CACCOB010000004.1 GCA_902547535.1 uncultured Pelagibacteraceae bacterium
TGGAAATGACGCTAAAATTTTAAAACAATGTCAACAAGACGTTTCAAGTATAACGGGACAAATGCCGGTAATAACAAAGTTTAGAAAATCTATTGCAAATTTTAAAACAAGAAAAAATACAAATGCTGGATTAAAAGTTACCTTAAGAAAAAATAAAATGTATGAATTTATTGATAGGTTGGTAAATATAGCTCTTCCAAGAATAAAAGATTTTAGAGGATTGAATGCAAATGGATTTGATAAATTTGGTAATTATACATTCGGCATTAAGGAGCAAATAGTTTTTCCTGAAGTAAATTTTGATAAAGTCGACAAAATAAGGGGATTAGACATAACTATTGTAATAAAATCAATTAATAAAAAACATAGTTATGAACTATTAAAAAAATTGAATTTTCCATTTAAAGAGAAAGGTAGCAATTAATGGCTAAACTAAGTGCAATAAATAAGAATAATAAAAGAATTAATTTATCTAATAGATTTTATAATAAAAGAGCTAAATTGAAGAAGATAATTATGGATAAAAATATTAGCCTAGAAGAAAGATTTAAGGCTCAACAAAAACTATCAAAATTACCAAGAAATTCTGCCAAAATTAGGGTAAGAAATAGATGTCAAATAACTGGTAGACCTCATGGTGTTTACCGAAAATTAAAAATATCAAGAATTGCACTCAGACAATTAGGTTTAGAGGGAAAAATTCCTGGTATGGTAAAATCAAGTTGGTAGAAAGGAAATTATGAGTTTAAGTGATCCAATAGGAGATATGTTAGCAAGATTAAAAAACTCTCAAATGAGAAATCATAAAAAAATTGAAATGCCGTCTTCGAAATTTAAAACAAAAATTGCAGAAATTCTAAAATCTGAAGGTTACATTATAGATTATGAAGTAAAATCTGAACAAAATAAATCTAACTTACATATTAGTTTAAAATATAGCTCAGGAAACCCAGTAATCAATTCTATTGAAAGAATTTCAAAACCAGGAAGAAGAATATTTTCAAGTGCAGAAAGTCTACCAAAAGTAAATAATGGATTAGGTATAGCAATTATATCTACTCCAAAGGGAGTTATGACAGATATTGATGCTCGTAAGCAAAAAGTTGGTGGTGAAATAATTTGTAAGGTATTTTAATGTCAAAAATTGGTAAAATAAGTATTACAATTCCAGAAAAGGTTAAAGTTTTATTAAGTGATAATATATTAAATATTGAGGGTCCACTTGGAAAAAAATCTTTAAATATAGATTTAGATATATTTGATTTAAATATTCATGAAGGTAAATCAGTTACAATTAAGCCGAAACAAAATAATCAAAGCAACAAAAGATTATGGGGAATGAATAGAAGTTTAATTAATAATGCAATTATTGGTGCAAGCAAAGGATATGAGAAGGTTTTGGAATTATCTGGAGTTGGGTATAGAGCAGCTTTAAAAGGCAATATCTTAAATCTTCAACTCGGATTTAGTCACGATATAAATTTTAATATTCCTGAAGGTGTAAAAATTCAAGTAGAAAAGCAAAATATTCTTAAAATTTCAGGAAATGATAAACAACAAGTTGGGATGATAACCTCTGAGATTAAAAGTTTAAGACCACCAGAGCCATATAAAGGAAAAGGAATTAAAGAGCAGGGTCAATATATATTAAGAAAAGAGGGTAAAAAGAAATAATGAAATTAAATAAAATTGAAAGAAAAAAATTCAGAATTAGGAATAAAATAAAAAAAGTTTCTTCTGCAGAAAGATACAGATTGTGTGTAAGTAGATCTGCTAAAAATATTAGTGCTCAAATAATTGATGACGTAAAAAAAATAACCTTGATTTCAGCATCATCAAATACGAAGGAGATAAAGACTGAAAAAAAAAATAAAAAAGAGCTATCGACACTGGTTGCAGAAACGTTAGCAAAAAAAGCTATAGATATGAAAATCACAAAAGTCTATTTTGATAGAGGAATCTACAAATATCATGGAAGAGTAAAATTATTTGCCGATGAACTAAGAAAAAATGGAATGGAATTTTAGAATATGGAAAAAAATACAGAATTTGTTGAAAAATTAGTTCACATTAATCGAATTACAAAAGTGGTTAAAGGAGGAAGAAGGTTTGGGTTTTCAGCGCTTGTAGTAGTTGGAAATCAGAATGGAAAAATTGGTGTAGCACATGCAAAAGCAAAACAAGTTCCAGATGCTATAAAAAAAGCAAATGAACTTGCAAAAAGAAATCTTGTTCAAATACCTTTAAGAGAGGGTAGAACAATACATCATGATATATTTGGTAAAGATGGAGCTGGAAAAATTAAATTAAGAGCCGCACCTAAGGGAACTGGAATAATTGCAGGTGGAGCTGTTAGAGCAGTATGTGAAGTACTTGGTATAAAAGATATTGTTGCAAAATCACTTGGCACCGCTAATCCTCATAATGTAATTAGAGCATGTATGAAGGCTCTTACAAATCAAAACTCTCCAAAGAATATTTCATTGCTAAGAAATAAAAAAATATCTGAAATTATTGAGAAAAGAGGATAATGAGCTCATTAAATAATACACTAAAAGTAAAAAGTCCAAAAAAAAGACTTGGTAGAGGTATTGGTTCAGGAAAAGGCAAAACTTCTGGCAGAGGAGTGAAAGGTCAAAAATCGAGATCTGGTGTTGCTATTAAAAGTTTTGAAGGTGGTCAAATGCCTTTATACCGGAGATTGCCTAAAAGAGGATTTAATCCAATTAGTAAAAATAGAATAGCTAAAATTAATTTAGATCAACTTCAGAAATTTTTAGATAAAAAAAGAATAGATGAAAAGAATTCAATAAATTTAGATTACTTAAAGAAAAATGACATTATAAATAAATCTTGTCAAAAGTTCAAAATTCTTGGAAATGGGCAATTAACCACAAAAATCAACATTGAAGTAGACTTTTCATCTGTTTCTGCAAAAGAAAAAATAGAAAAAATTGGTGGCGTAGTCAAAATTAAAAATCTTAAATAAAATGAGTGAGTCATCACAAACTAATGATTTAAGAAATAGAATATTATTTACAGTCTTTATATTAGCAATTTATAGATTAGGAACTTTTGTTCCGCTCCCAGGCATTGATCCAGAGCAACTTCAAGTAATGATGGATAGTAATCAAAAAGGTTTACTGGGTATGTTTAATGTTTTTGCAGGTGGTGCTGTTAGTAGAATGGCAATATTTGCTTTAGGTATAATGCCTTACATTTCATCATCAATTATTGTTCAATTATTGACTGGTGTTACCGATTATTTTAAAAATTTAAAATCTCAGGGTGAGATTGGTCGACAAAAAATTACACAAATAACAAGATATGGAACAGTCTTACTGGCAACAGTTCAAGGATATGGTTTAGCAGTTGGTCTAGAATCATCAGCAGATTTAGTAATTAATCCAGGAATATTTTTTAAAGTTTCGACAGTCACCACAATTGTTGCTGGAACTATATTTTTAATGTGGTTAGGTGAGCAAATTACTCAAAGAGGTATTGGAAATGGTATTTCTCTAATAATTTTTTCTGGAATAGTAGCTGAAATTCCAAGAGCCCTTGTTACCACTTTTGAACTTGGTAGAACTGGAGCTATATCTACAATTATGATTATATTTATTTTTATTTTACTAATATTAACAATTTTATTTATTGTATTTATGGAAAGAGCCCTAAGAAAAATACTTATTAATTATCCAAAAAGGCAAATGGGTAATAAGATGTATGGTGGTGAGTCTTCGCATTTACCATTAAAGATAAATTCGGCAGGAGTAATTCCAGCAATTTTTGCCTCAGCTTTGTTATTGTTACCAGTAACTTTTTCAAATTTTAATGTCTCACAAAATGATACATTTTTAAACATTTCTTCTTATTTTTCTCAAGGACAACCTTTATATATGATCTTATATGCATCAGGAATTATTTTTTTTACATTTTTCTATACATCTATAACTTTCAATCCAAATGAAACGGCAGAAAATCTTAGAAAATACGGTGGATTTATACCTGGGATAAGACCAGGTGAAAGTACTGCTTTATATATTGATACTATCCTTACAAGACTTACAACTATAGGGGCATTATATCTAACTCTGGTTTGTTTAATGCCAGAATTCTTAATAGCGAATTATCCAATACCTTTTTATCTTGGTGGAGCTTCAGTATTAATTGTGGTTGTTGTTGCAATCGACACTGTGACACAAGTCCAAACACGATTAATGAGTTCTCAATACGAACAATTGATTAAAAAAACTAAATTTGGAAGATAAACTTGCGTGAACGTAGTAATATTTGGACCCCCTGGAGCTGGTAAAGGTACTCAGGCACATATAATAGTAAAGAAATTTAATCTTTATCAAGTTTCAACTGGAGACCTTTTAAGAAATGAAGTTAAAAATCAAACTGATATTGGTAAAGACATAGAGAATATTATTTCAAATGGTGATTTCGCAACAGACCAAATAGTTAATGAGTTAATAAAAAAAGTAATTTTTGAACCTAAAAAAAAAAATAAGTTAATATTTGATGGATATCCTAGATCATTAGATCAAGCTAAAAATTTAGATTTATTATTAAAAGATTCTGATCAAAAAATTGATTTTATTTTTTTTTTAAATGTTAAAAAAGACTCAATATTGAAAAGAATTCAAAAGAGAAAGATTCTTGAAAATAGAGCTGACGATAATTTAGCAACAATATTAAAACGATATGATACTTATATGGAAACAACTAAACCAGTTCTAGATTTTTACTCAAAAAAAGTAAATTTTCATGAAATTGATGGAGATAACGAAATTGAGGAAATATCTGCTAAAATTGAGCAAATCTTATCTGTTTAAGACATTGACTTTAAAAAAACTTCTTATATAAAAGGCTAAATTTTTATCTCAATAATATGGCTCGTATAGCAGGTGTAAATATTCCACAAAACAAATTAGTTCGTGTAGGACTTACATATATTTATGGAATTGGTGAAAAAAATTCTCATGATATTTGTAAATCATTAGAGATTCCAGCCTCAAAAAGAGTTAATGAATTAACCGATGATGAAATTTTAAAAATAAGAGAATTTATTGATCAAAAATTTACTGTTGAAGGTGACTTGAGAAGAGACACATCTTTAAATATAAAAAGATTAATTGATCTTGCATCCTATCGTGGTTCGAGACATAGAAAAAAATTACCAGTAAGGGGACAAAGAACAAGGTGCAATGCACGTACACGAAAAGGAAAAGCAATAGCTATCGCTGGTAAAAAATTAACTCCACTCAAAAAATAATATGTCAAAAGATAAACCGGAAAATAAAGAACAAATTAAAGAGAGCATTAAAAGTTCAAAAAAAAGTACTTATTCTAAAAAGAAAAAAAATAAAAAAAACATCTTAACCGGCATAGCTTATGTTCAGTCAACTTTTAACAATACCATTGTTTCAATAGCAGATACAAATGGAAATGTGATATCTTGGGCATCTGCAGGTCAGAAAGGTTTCAAAGGATCTAGAAAATCAACACCTTATGCAGCACAAGTTGCGGCAGACTCAGCTGCGGTTAAAGCTTTGGATGTTGGGATGAAAATTCTATCTGTTGAAGTAAAGGGTCCCGGTTCAGGAAGAGAGACAGCTTTAAGAGCTTTACAAGCAAGAGGATTTAAAATTATTTCTATAAAGGATACAACGCCAATGCCACATAATGGCTCGAGACCCCCAAAAAAAAGGAGAGTGTAAATGGATACTAATGAAGTAAATATTAAAAACTGGAAATCACTGATTAAACCACCTAAACTTGATATAAATTTAAGTGATGACAAATCTTACGCAAAAATAATTGCAGAACCTCTAGAAAAAGGATACGGACTAACTCTAGGGAATTCTTTAAGAAGAATATTATTGTCATCAATTAGAGGTACTGCTGTTACATCAATTCAGATAGATGGTGTGCTACATGAATTTACATCAATTAAAGGTGTAAGAGAAGATGTAACAGATATAGTTTTAAATGTTAAATCACTAGCTTTAAAAAGTAATTCAGAAACTACAAACAAACTAATATTAGATGCAAAAGGACCAGGTGAAATAAAAGCTTCAAATATAACTACTTCTGGCGATATTGAAATTCTTAATCCAGATTTAGTAATTTGTAATTTAGACGAAAATACAAATTTTCATATGGAAATGACAGTGAGTAACGGTAAAGGCTACGTTTCAGCTGATAAAAACAAACCAGAGGAACCACCTTTGGGTTTAATACCAATAGATTCACTTTTTAGTCCAGTAAAAAAAGTATCTTATTCAATCAGCACTGCAAGAGAAGGAAAAGCTTTAGATTATGATAAATTAACTATGGAAATAGAAACCAATGGATCGATTTCAGCTGAGGACGCAGTGGCATATTCTGCAAGAATTTTCCAAGATCAACTCGCTATGTTTGTTAACTTTGATGAACCTCAAGAAGTGATAGTAAGAGAACAACCGTCAGAGCCTGAGTTTAATAAAAATCTTTTAAGAAAAGTTGATGAGCTAGAACTTTCTGTAAGATCAATGAATTGTTTAAAAAATGATAATATAATTTATATTGGTGATTTAGTTCAAAAATCAGAGGGAGAGATGTTAAGAACTCCAAATTTTGGAAGAAAATCTTTGAATGAGATAAAAGAAGTTTTAACAGGTATGTCGCTATATTTAGGTATGGAGATACCAAATTGGCCTCCAGACAATATTGCAGAATTATCTAAGAAACTTGAGGAATCAATCTAATGAGACATAAAATGGGCTACAAAAAGCTCAATAGAACTTCTGAGCATAGAAAAGCACTAATAAAGAACATGCTTAATTCACTTGTGAAATATGAACAGATAACCACAACACTTCCAAAAGCAAAGGTTTTAAAACCACAGGCTGATAAATTAATTACTCTAGGCAAGAAAGATACGTTACAAAACACAAGAACTTTAATATCTAAACTTCAAGATGAAGCATCAGCAAGTAAAATTAGAAAAACTTTATCAAAAAGGTATCAAAATAGAAAAGGTGGATACACAAGAATTATTAAAGCAGGATTTAGATATGGAGATAATGCACCTATGGCAGTAATAGAATTTGTTGATCGTGATATAGAAGCAAAAAAAGTTGATAAAAAGAAAACTGAAAAACCTAAAGCAACAGACAAAAAAGTTAAAGCACCCAAAGAAGCTACAGCCTAAATAACATTCATTATGAAAAAATCTATCAACGTAGATGCTACGTACGCTGGTATGCGTATTGATAGATTCTTACGCAAACATTTTGAGTCAATACCTCAAAGTTTAATAGAGAAAAATCTTAGAGGTGGAAAAATTAAACTTAATAAAAAAAAAGTCAAAAGTTCAATCAAGCTCCAAATTAACGATTTGATTGAACTTCATAACTTTAAGATTAAAAAAAAAGTTATTACTAATAAGATCAAATTTAAACCTTCAAATACAATAATTAAGGAAAATGAGGATTTTATTATTGAAAATAACGATAACTTTATTGTTCTTAATAAGCAAGCTGGCATATCTGTTCAAGGTGGTACAAAGTCAAAAAAAAATCTTATAGATATTTTTTCTAACAGTGAAATTTTTAAAGATGAAAAGCCATATTCAGTACACAGGCTAGATAAAGAAACCTCTGGAGTGTTTCTAATAGCAAAAAATAGACCAACTGCACAACTGCTCACAACCTTGTTTAGATTAAGAAAAGTTTATAAGACCTATA
Source organism: uncultured Pelagibacteraceae bacterium (assembly GCA_902547535.1). Classification (GTDB taxonomy): domain Bacteria; phylum Pseudomonadota; class Alphaproteobacteria; order Pelagibacterales; family Pelagibacteraceae; genus Pelagibacter. Next base: position 7,737 of record CACCOB010000004.1, read on the forward strand.
TTGCAATATGTCATGGGGAAATAACTATTAAAGACAAAGGCTCAATAAAAAATAATCTTATAAGATATGATGAAAAAAAAAAGATAGTAGAAAATGCTGAGACACAATATGAAATCTTAGATAAAAATAATAATTCTACTTTCATTCAGTTGAAACCAATTACAGGAAGAAAACATCAGTTACGAAAGCAATTATTTGATTTAGGTCACTCAATTATAGGTGATAAAAAATACAATTCTTTTAAAATAAAAAAAAATAATAAAAAACTTATGCTACATTCATATGAAATTAAATTTCAAATGAATAAAAAAAAATATACATTTCGAGCTATACCACCTGAATATTTTAGGAATATGCTAAAAGCAAAAAGACTTAATTTTTAATTTCTTTTAAAAACTTTTTAATTAATATATCTGATAAATTATTATATTTTTGTTTTTTTATACTAATTAGATTTGTGACTTCTTTATCCTTTATACCACATGGGATTATTTTTTTATAAGCATCTAAATTATTTGATATATTTATTGAAAAACCATGATAAGCAATCCATTTTTTTACTTTTATTCCTATAGCTGCTATTTTTTCAAATTTAGTTTTATTCTCAATTTTACTTTTATGCCAAATACCAATATTTTTCCTATCTGCAAACACATTAATTTTAAATTCTTTTAAAGTATCAATTATTGTATTTTCTACAGATGTAATAAGTTTTCTTATATTTCTGTCTCTTTTATTTAAATCAATAACAAAATAAAAAACTAATTGCCCAGGACCATGATATGTTATTTTGCCACCTCTATTTGTTTTAACTAACTTTATAGATTTATCTAATAATTCATTTTTATTATAACTAACACCTGCCGTATAAACTTCTTTATGTTCTAAAATCCATATGAGTTCATTACTCTTTTTTTGGATCATTTCATTTAATCTTTTTTCCAATAAATAAATTGCATTTTCATATTTTATTGGTTTTATTGACTTTTTGATCTCAATCATCATTATAAAATTGTAATATTAGTATTTTGCATTAATAGTGCCAACTAAATTATAGATAAATTTATGACTTTAGTAAAAAAAATTAAAGATAAAAAAGTAAACTTTGAATTTAATAAGGAATTCATCAAAGTTGTAACTAGCAAGATCTCAGATAATGATGCAGAATTTATTACAAATTCATTTAATGATATGCACCCTGCAGATGCAGCTGATATTATCGAACATTTAAGTGAAAATGATAGAGAGAATTTAATAAAATTAAATAATTTTAAAGTTGATCCAGAAGTTTTTATTGAATTAAATGAGTCTATACAATCTGAATTAATTAATTATTTATCTTCAGATACCATTGTTAATATTTTAAAAAATTTAGAGTCGGATGATGCAATCAAAATTTTAGAAAATGTTGATGAAAAAGATAAAAATGCAATTTTAGGATCACTTCCACCAAAAGATAGGTTTGCTTTACTTGAAAGTTTAAGTTATCCAGAAGATTCAGCTGCAAGAATTATGCAGAGAGAATTTACCGCAATACCAAGCAATTGGTCTGTTGGTCAAACAATTGATTATCTTCGTGAAAACAAAGATCTTCCTGAAGAATTTCTTGAAATATTTATAGTAGATCAGGACTTCAAACCAATTGGTACTGTACCATCATCAAAAGTTTTAAGAACACCTAGAGATACAAAAATGATGTCTATTATGTCAGAGTCTCAGTTGTTAATTCCTGTTGATATGGATAAAGAAGAGGTAGGTAACTTATTCGAAAATTATAATTTGAGTTCAGCAGCTGTGACAGACAAAAATGATAAATTAGTAGGCATGATTGCCTACGATGATGTATTGACAGTACTTAAAGAGGAAGCTGAAGAGGATGCTTTAAGACTTGCTGGAGTTGGAGATGAAGAAATAACAGATGGAGTAATTACAAAGACAAAACGTAGATTCAATTGGTTATTATTAAACTTATTTACAGCTTTTCTCGCAACTTATTGTATTAGTTTATTTGGAGCAACAATTGAACAAATGGTAGTATTAGCTTTTTTAATGCCAATTGTTGCCTCTATGGGTGGAAATGCTGGTATGCAAACTTTGGCTGTTACGGTTAGATCATTGGCAACACAAGATTTAACAAAGACTAATTTTACTAATAATATAATTAAAGAATTTAATATAGGTGTTTTAAACGGAATTATCTTTGCAATTATAAGTTCGGTAATTGTTTACTTCTGGTTTTATGACATACAGCTTGCATTAATAATATCAATTTCAATGGTCTTGACAATGATAGTTGCTGGACTTTTTGGAATTTTAATACCAGTAACTCTAAAAAAAATGAATATAGACCCCGCAATATCATCAAGTGTTTTTGTTACAACAATAACTGACGTCATTGGTTTTGTCTCATTTTTAGGTGTTGGGGCTTATTTTCTATAATTAAAAATTATCAATTAATCTAACATTGTCGATAGTATAAGCTACAAATAGTCTATAATTGTTTTTAAAATTGTTAAGCTTTAAATTTTTTTCGTCTCTAAATTCTAAATAATCTATTTTAATATTGTATTTATTTACTAATTTTTTTTTATAATCAGTTAAATTAGAAGCCAATTTAGGACCATGTAATTTGGATTTATACTTTATTTTTTTTAAAAATAATGCAATTTCTGCAGCTTTTTTAAGGGAATTTGTTTTTAATAATTTATTTCGTGTAGATAATGCAATATTTTTATTTACTCTTACAGTAGGACATGAATTAATCCTTACTTTAAACTTTTTTGACAAGAATTTTTTTATTAAATATAACTGCTGATAATCTTTTTCACCCATATACAAATCTTTTGATTTTATAATAGTCATCAGTCTATTCATCACATTTAAAACACCTTCGAAATGACCAGTTCTAAATTTAGCACACAATATCTTATCTTTTTTTTTTAAATTAAATTTCTTAGCCTTAAATTTGTATATTTCTCTGGCACTTGGCTTGAACAAGTATTCTACATTCATTTTTTTTAAAATAGCGATATCTTTCCTAATATTTCTTGGATATTTTTTGAAATCATCTTTTTTGTTAAATTGAGTAGGATTTACAAAAATACTTACAATAGTCTTACTTTTTTTATTTTGTGAAGCTTTTATTAAAGATTTATGACCGGCATGTATTCCACCCATTGTAGGCACAAATCCCACATTTTTATAGTCTTTAATCTCTTTATTTAAATCAAAAATACTTGTAATTATTTTCATTTTTTAAATATATATTTATAAATAAATTATCTTTATGATTAAACAAGCCATAATTCCACTCGCTGGTTTAGGGACAAGACTTTTGCCTTTAACAAGTGTTTTTGCTAAAGAACTTTTGCCAATAAATGGAAAGCCCGGAATTGAATATATTCTAGATGAATGCATAGAAGCCGGTATTACAGAAATAATCTTTATTATTTCCAAAAAAAAAGAAATGATAAAGAAATATTTTTACAATGACAATTTTTACAAATCATTAATTAAGAATAAAAAAGACCCACGTATAATAAAAGAATACAAAAAAATTTTAAAGTATAAAAAAAAAATTAAATTTGTTTATCAAAATAAACCCTTAGGTACCGGCGATGCTGTATTAAAGACAAAAAAATTTATTAAAAATAAATTTTTTTTAATGCTCTTGCCAGATGATTTAATCATGAAAAGAAATTGCTCGAAGGATATGATTAAACTACATAAAAAATATAATGCTTCTGTAATGGCCAGCATGACAGTTAAAAGAAATAATGTAAACAGATGGGGTATATACTCTTTATCAAAAAAGCTTAATAATCAGAATTTTGTGATTTCAGATGTAATTGAAAAACCTAATACTAAAGAAGCACCATCAAATAATGCTGTAATTGGAAGGTATATATTAAATAAGAATATATTTAAAATTCTTAAAAAACAAAAAAAAGGAAAAGGTGGCGAGATACATATCACTGACTCAATAAAAACAATGATTGATAATAAATCTTTGTTTATTGGTCACAAGTTTTTGGGAAAATATTTAGACTGTGGATCTATGAGCGGTTACATTAATTCAACTTTAGAAATTGCAAAATTATGAATATATGTATGATAGGTTCAGGCTACGTTGGGTTGGTAAGTGGCACATGCTTTGCTGAACTTGGAAATAACGTAACCTGTGTGGACAATAACACTAATAAAATATCCAATCTAAAAAATGGATTAATTCCAATTTATGAACCAGGTTTAGAAGAATTAATTACAAGAAATTTAAAACAAAAGAGACTTCAGTTTTCAATTAATGTGTCTGAAGCAATTAAAAAAGCAGATCTTATATTTATATGTGTTGGCACTCCCACCAAAAACAAATCTAACGAAGCAGATTTAAAATATGTTTTTCAGGTTGTAAAACATATAAAAATGAATCTAAACAAATATAAAATAATAGTTACTAAATCTACAGTTCCAGTTACTACTGGAGACAAAATTCAAAAATTATTAACAACAAAAAAAAATAATAAATTATTTGATGTTGTTTCAAATCCAGAATTTCTAAGGGAGGGTGAAGCTATCCGAGATTTCATGTTTCCTGATAGAGTTGTAGTTGGAACAAATAGTAAAAAAGCTAATAATATTTTAAAAAATTTATATTCACCAATTATTAAAAAAAAGGGTATATATTTCAACACGTCAAGACGTGCGGCTGAGGTTATCAAATATGCAGCTAATGCATTTTTAGCAACAAAAATCACATTTATAAATGAAATTTCAAATTTATGTGAACAGCTTAACGTTGACGTTACAGATGTTTCAGTAGGAATTGGAACAGATGAGAGAATTGGAGCAAGGTTTTTAAGAGCAGGACCAGGTTATGGAGGCTCATGTTTTCCAAAAGACACACGTGCTTTAGTATCTACCTCAAAAAAATTTAAAACTAATCTATCTATTGTCAAATCAACAATTTATTCTAATGACACTAGATACAAATATTTATTAACTAAAATTAAAAAAATATTAAATAATAAGTTAAAAAGTAAGAAAATTACTTTTCTAGGTGTTACTTTTAAGGCTGGTACTGATGATATGAGAGATTCAGCATCTCTAAAATTAATCCCATACTTGATCAAAAAAGGTGCAAAAGTCTCATATTATGAACCAACTGGAATTAAAAAAGATTTTGATAAAAAAAAAGTGGTTTATTATAATAATATCAAAGATGCATGCAAAAATAGTGATCTTTTAATTATTCATACAGAATGGAATGAATTCAAGCAGCTAAACTTTAATAAATTGAATAATAAGAAAAAATTTAAGATTTATGATTTAAGAAATTTATATTCACCTTCAAAAATGAAAAATAAAAATATCCAATACTATAGTATAGGTAGATAACTATTTAATTTCAAATATTGCGTCCACCTCAACTGCAACACCTAAAGGCAAACTATTAGTACTCACAGCAGCACGTGTATGTGTGCCATTATCTCCAAAGACATCTTTAATTAAATCTGATGCTCCATTAACTACTTTAGGTTGTTCTATAAAGTCATCAGTAGAATTAACAAAACCTGTTAATTTAATACATGATTTAATTTTTGATAAATCATCCGAGCATGCTTTTTTTGCTTGTGCAATTATATTTAAAGCACATCTTTGTGCAGCTTTATATGCTTCCTCCGTATTAAAGTTTTTTCCAACTTTGCCTTTAATTAACTTTCCATTAGAATCGATTGATATTTGTCCTGAAATATAAAGTAAATTGCCAGAAATTTTAGTTGCAACATATGATCCAACTGGGTCAGTTGCTTTTGGTAAAGACAAACCTAATTCTTTTAATTTTTCATCAATATTCATTATTTACCCTTTTTTTTCTTTTTATTCTTATCGTACTCTTTTCTTTTCTCAATTAAAATAAGTGCCTCTTCCATTGATAATTCAATAGGATCTTTCTCTTCAGGAATTGTGGCATTTAATGATTTATATTTGATATATGGCCCATATTGACCTTTCATTATCCTAACTGGCTTTTTATCCTCAGGATGTTCTCCAAGGTCTTTAATTAATGAAGATGAAATTCTCCCTGGCTTTGCTTCAGCGATTAAGGTTACAGCTCTATTTAATCCAATACTGAAGATTTCTTCTACGTTCTCCAAACGAGCTGATTTATTCTCACATTTTAAATATGGACCAAATCTTCCAACATTGACTGTTATATCTTTATCATTTTCAGGATTTTTACCTAAGCTCAATGGCAATGAACACAAATATTTTGCTCTCTCTAAATCTATACTTTTTATATCAATCCCTTTTGGTATTGAGACATTTTTCATGTTATTTTCCTCTTTTTTTAATTTTCTTTTTTTCTTTTTTGTTTCCTCTTCCTCTTTTTCTTTTTCGTATTGCAAATAAGGGCCAAATCTTCCATTTTTTAAATATATATCTTTACCATGATCATTTTGACCAATTAGCTTTGGTTCTGCCAATGTTAATTGCTGAGCAGCCTTAGATTTAGATAGAGGTCTGGTAAATTTACATTCAGGATAATTTGAGCATCCAATAAATGCACCACCTCTGAAACTATTTTTTAAGCTTAATTGACCACTATCACAAAGTCTACATTTTCTATTTATATTTCCATCTTTATCTACTTCAAAAATTAATGATCCCAGACTTTCATTAAGTAAGTCTAGAACTTCTCTTGTTCTTTTTTCCTTAACATCTGTTACATTTAAATTAAAGTCTCTCCAAAATTCCTCTAAAACCTTAATCCAATTCTCTTTACCCGTTGTTATGTCATCTAATTGATCTTCTAATTTTGCAGTAAAATCATAATCAACATATTTTGAAAATAATTTTTCTAAGAACGCAGATAGCAATTTTCCTCTATCTGTTGGAAAAAATCTTTTATTTTCTATATCAGCATATCCTCTGTTTGAAATAACAGATATGATACTAGCATAAGTAGACGGTCTACCAATTCCTAATTCTTCAAGTTTTTTAACAAGACTAGCTTCAGAATATCTTGGTGGGGGTTGAGTAAAGTGTTGTTCATCATTGAAATCTTTATAAGATACTTCTCCTTTACTTACATCTGGTAAAATATTTTCTTCATCTTTATTTCCATCTAAATTTGAAACTTTTAAAAAACCATCAAACTTTAAAGTGGAGCCACTTGCTTTAAATATATTTTTTTCATCATCAGATGAGATAGTTATAGTTTTTCTATCAAATTTTGCAGACTCCATTTGTGAGGACAGGGATCTTGACCAAATTAAATTATACAATTTATATTGATCTGTACTTAGATATTTTTTCATATCATCTGGAACTCTACTTATCTCTGTTGGCCTAATTGCTTCATGGGCCTCTTGAGCATTTTTTGCTTTTTTTCCTGAATAATTTAATGGTGATGGTGGCAAATAATCATTTCCGTAGTTCTGAGTAATGAAATCTCTAAATGAGGTAACAGCATCCTTTGAGATATTTGTACCATCCGTTCTCATATATGTAATTAAACCAACTGTTTCACCATCTATATCTATACCTTGATACAATCTTTGTGCAATTTGCATTGTTCTTGATGCCCCAAACCCTAATTTACTAGATGAAGTTTGTTGTAAAGTTGAAGTAGTAAATGGACCAGATGGGTTTCGAGTGTATGTTTTAGAAGTTATATCACTAATTTTATATTTTTTGTTTTTTATTAATTCTACTCCTGAATTAACTTCCGCTTTATTTTTAAATGAAAACTTTTCAATTTTTTTTCCATCAAGTTGATTAATATTTGTATTTATTATTAAATTATCTTTTGTTAAAAAATTTACATTTAGTGTCCAAAACTCTTTAGGTTGAAATACCTCTATTTCATGCTCTCTCTCTGTAAGCAATCTAAGTGCTACAGACTGAACTCTTCCTGCGGATTTTGATCCAGGTAGCTTTGTCCATAAAATAGGTGATATATTAAAACCTACTAGATAATCTAAAGCACGTCTTGCCATGTAAGCATCAACAAGTTCATTCTCAATATTTCTAGGATTATCTATCCCATTTGTTACAGCTTTTTTAGTGATTTCGTTGAAGACAACTCTTTCAACTTTTTTGTCTTTCAGAAGTTTTTTTTCATCTAAAAATTCTTTTACATGCCACGCTATTGCTTCACCCTCACGATCAGGATCTGTAGCAAGTATAATTTTGTCTGAATTTTTGGCTGTATCAGTTATTTCTTTTAAATATTTTTTAGAAAAACTGTCAACTTCCCAAATCATCTTAAAGGAATTTTCTGGATCAACCGAACCATTCTTTGATGGTAAATCTCTGATGTGACCATAGCTAGCTAAAACTGTGTAATCTGCACCAAGATATTTATTTATAGTTTTAGCTTTTGCAGGACTTTCAACAATTACAAGATTCATTATTGTTGAAACTACTTATAACTACTTAACTGTCAAATTAATAAATTTTACTCTTTGTTTCTTCTTTGTTTATTAATCTTTTTATATTTTCTCTATGTGTATAAAAAATTAATACAAACATAATGGTAAAAAAAATAAAATTACCATTACCTAAAATTAATATGTAAATTGGTATTGAGATTGATGCAATTAAGGAAGATAGGGAAGAATATTTAGATATAATAAAGGTTAAAACCCAAATAATCCCAAATATTAATGCATAATATATATTTATTGAAATTAGTATTCCCACAAATGTTGCAACACCCTTACCTCCATCAAATTTTAACCAAACTGGAAATAAATGACCTAAAAAAGCACAAAGTGCTGAAATAAAAATTAAATCAGGATAATAAAGCTTTACATAAATAACAGGTATAACAGCTTTTAAAATATCTAGTATAAGGGTTAAATATCCTAATCTTTTATTTCCTGTTCTTAAAACATTTGTTGCTCCTATATTTCCAGACCCCACATCTCTTATATCTTTTTTAAGAAATATTTTTGTAAATATGTATCCAAAAGGAATTGAGCCAAATAAATAAGATATTAAAGCTGTAATTATATAATCCATTATTCAGCTTTAAATAATTCCTCTCCATTAACAAAAGTATTCATTACTTTACCTTGCAATTTTTTATCTTCTATTGGAGTATTTTTTGATTTTGATATTAATTTTTCTTTTCTCACTACCCATGGTTTGTTTATGTCTACAATACAAAAGTCAGCATCATTACCTATTGATAAATTACCTTTGTTAATTTTAAGTATTTTTGCAGGACTAGATGTTAAAGCCTTTATAATAGTTTCTAAATTTACTGATCCATTGTGATATAACTCTAAACTTAAAGGTAATAAAGTTTCAATACCTGATGCACCAGTTTCTGCTTGTGCAAAAGTTAATCTTTTATTTTCCTCGTCTTCAGGTTTATGATCTGATACTATTACATCAATTGTTTCATCAACCAACCCTTGAACTAGAGCATTCCTATCATCTTCGGTTCTTAAAGGTGGAGACAACTTTAAAAATGTTTTAAAATCACCAATATCATTTTCGTTTAAAGATAAATTATTAATTGAAACACCGCAGCTAAAATTAACTTTTTTCTTTCTTTTTCTAATTATTTCAACTGAACTCGCTGATGAAATTTGAGATATATGATATCTGCAATTGTTATACTCTAATAAAGTTAAATCTCTTTCTAAGATTAACAATTCTGCACTTACAGGAATTCCCTGCAAACCAAGTTTTGTAGCAATTATCCCATCATTAATCATTCCATCTTTTGATAACTCTGCATCTTCTGCATGTTGTATAATTAAAGAATTTAAATCTGAGGCTGAATTGATAATTCTATTCATTATTCTTGGGTTTTGAATAGTTTTAATTCCATCTGTAAATCCAACAATCCCTTTTCCTTGCAATAACCCAAATTCAGTCATGTTCTCTCCCTCTGTATTTACAGTTAATGCAGCAGTTGGAAAAATATTTATTTTAGATTTATCTCTTCCTCTTCTTCTAAGAAAATCAACAATCGAAACATTATCAATCACTGGATTTGTGTTAGGCATTGTTACAACGGATGTCACTCCACCTGATAAAGCAGCTTCGCTTAATGTTCTAAAATTTTCTTTATATTCGAAACCAGGCTCACCAACAAATACACGCATATCTACCAAACCAGGGAATATATGCTTACCTTTTAAATCGATTACTTTTTCTCGAGATGGAATATTATTAGTATTTACTTTTTTACCAACACCTTCAATTTTTCCATTTTCGTCAATTATTAATCCACCTGTCTCATTTAATGAATTATACGGATCAATTATATTTGCATTTATAAAGTATTTTTTTTTCATTTATTCACAAAATATCTTTAAGCAAGCCATTCTTACTGCTACTCCTAATTCAACTTGTTCTTTAATTACACTTTTATTAATATCGTCTGCTAAGTTTGTATCAATTTCAATTCCTCTGTTCATTGGACCCGGGTGCATTATAAGCGCATCTTCTTTAGCAAATTTTATTTTGTCTGGTGTTAAACCGTAATATTCATAGTATTCTCTGTTAGAAGATAGAAAAGAACTTGTCATTCTTTCATTCTGAAGTCTTAACATCATCACTATGTCACAATCTTTAACCCCTTTTTTCATATCTGAAAAAATATTGACACCAAATCTTTCTATTTCATTTGGCATAAGATTAGTTGGAGCTACTATATTTACTTCAGCACCTAACATGTTTAGTAAATAAATATTTGATCTTGCTACTCTTGAATGAAGAATATCTCCACATATAGCTATTTTAAGACCTTCTATTTTTTTTCTTCTATTTATTATAGTTAACGCATCTAGTAGAGCTTGAGTAGGGTGTTCTCTTCGTCCATCTCCTGCATTTAGAACTGCACAATTAACTTTTTGAGATAACAAATTACAAGCACCAGAATCTTGATGCCTTATAACGATGATATCTGGATGCATTGCATTTAATGTCATTGCTGTATCTATTAGAGTTTCACCTTTTTTTATAGCAGAGTTTGTAATATTCATTGACATTACATCTGCACCTAATCTTTTTCCTGCTAATTCAAAAGAACTTTGAGTCCTGGTCGAAGGTTCAAAAAATAAATTTATTTGCGTTTTACCTTTTAAAATATCAAGCTTTTTGTTTTTGCTTTTGTTTAACTCAATGAATTTTGAGGCTTCATTCAAAATTATATTTACATCATTGACTGATAAGTCTTGAATACCTAACAAATGTTTTTGAGAAATTTTAATAGCTTTTTTAGATTTAATTGCCATTAAAATTAACTCTATAACTATATAGAGTTAACTATGCAAGCATTAATTCTGTAAATAATCTAGGGCTCCTTGTAAAATAAATGCTGCAGCAAATTTATCTATATCTTTCTCTCTTTTGCTAACGTTTATATCTAATTCACTGGACAAATTAAAAGCTCCAACTGTAGATAATCTTTCATCCCATAGACAAACAGGAATGTTAATTTTATCTGCAAGATTGATTGCTATGTCTTTAGCTGCTTGTGATGATTTTCCATATGAACCATCCATATTTATTGGATTCCCAACTATTATGCCTTTGACATCGTTCTCCTTAATTATACTCTTAATATCTTCAATTAATTTAGAAGACTTTATTTTTTCTAAAGTTTTATAAGGTGTAGCAATTTTTTGATTGCCATCGCTTATTGCAATTCCAATCCTTTTTGAACCCAAATCTATACCTATAATTCTTGATCCATCTGATACTTTTGATTTGAATTCATTAATTGTGATCATATTGTATATTTTTAACTTAAGTGGTAGTTTGCGACAATATTTTTTACCATATGACTATAGATCTTAAAACTGTAAAACACATATCAAAATTAGCTAGAATCTCACTAGATGAGAAAAAAGCAGAAAAACTAGCAACTGATATGAATTCAATATTTGAATTTATTGAAAAATTAAATGAATTAAATACAGATAATGTTGAACCATTAACTTCTATAGCTGAAACAACGTTAAGATTTAGAGATGATAAAATAACTAGTGAAAATATAAGAGAAAAAATATTAAAAAATTCACCAGAAAAAAATGATGATTTTTTTGTTGTACCGAAAGTTGTTGAGTAATGTCTGAAATAACATCTTTAACACTTTATGAATTAATTAAAAATATTAAAGAGAAAAAAATATCTTCAAATGAAGCTGCAAAATCTTTTGTTGATAGAGCTGAAAAGTCAAAAAAAATAAATGTATATGTAACTGAAAATTTTGAAAATTGTCTTAAACTTTCAAAAGAGTTTGATGATAAACCAAATTTTGATTTAAAACTTCCAGGCATTCCAATTGCTGTAAAAGATCTCTTTTGCACAAATGAAGTAAGAACAACAGCTGGAAGCAATATCTTAAATAATTTTGTACCAACCTATGAATCTACTGTAACACAAAATATATGGAACGAAGGAGGCATATTGCTTGGCAAACTTAATTGTGATGAATTTGCAATGGGATCATCTAATGAAACAAGTTTTTTTGGCAATGTTCAAAACCCAATCGCAGAAGATTTAGTTCCTGGTGGATCATCTGGTGGTTCTTCAGCGGCTTTAGCAGCTAATTTAACACCTGTAACAATAGGTACTGACACTGGTGGATCTATTAGGCAACCTGCCTCCTTCACTGGTACAGTAGGACTAAAACCTACTTATGGCAGTTGTTCAAGATATGGAATTGTTGCTTTTGCATCATCTCTAGATCAAGCAGGTCCAATGAGCAAAGATGTCAAAGATAGCTCAATTCTTTTAGAGGTGATCTCATCATTTGATAAAAAAGACTCAACCTCAATTGATTTTAAAAGAAATAATTATTCATCAGAGTTAACTAGAAATATTAAAGGTTTAAAAATTGGTATTCCAAAAGAATATAGAGTTGATGAGATGCCAGACGAAATTGAGAAACTTTGGAAAAAAGGTATTGAGTATGCAAAAGATTGTGGAGCAGAAATAATTGACATTTCATTACCTCATACTAGCTATGCTTTACCAACTTATTATATTGTAGCACCAGCTGAAGCATCATCTAATTTAGCAAGATATGATGGTATTAAATATGGTCTAAGATCTTCCGGGAAAAATTTAATTGATATGTATGAAAAAACTAGATCAGAGGGATTTGGTGAAGAAGTAAAGAGAAGGGTAATGATTGGCACCTATGTTTTATCTTCTGGATATTATGATGCTTACTATCTTAAAGCTCAAAAAGTTAGACAATTAATTAAACAAGATTTTGACCAAGCTTATAATAAAGTAGATGCTATTTTGACACCTTCAACACCTAGTTCTGCATTTAAAATAGGAGAAAAATCTAATGATCCAGTTTCAATGTATTTAAATGATATATTTACTGTTCCAGTAAACCTTGCAGGTTTACCTGGGATTTCAATACCTGCAGGTGTAGATAAAAATAATTATCCATTGGGTTTACAAATAATAGGTAAACCGTTTGATGAACAAACAGTTTTAAATATTGCTTATTCAATGGAGGAAAAAATCAATTATAAAAATAATATAACTGATTGGTGGATGAAATAATGTCTAAAAATAATTCGGAATATTTAATTGAAAGAAATGATAATGTTTATGAAGTTGTTATAGGACTTGAAGTTCATGCTCAAGTAACATCAAATTCAAAACTTTTTTCATCTTCTTCTACAAAATTTGGTGCTGAACCTAATACTCAAGTAAGCTTAGTTGATGCAGCTTTTCCAGGTATGCTTCCAGTAATTAATGAATTTTGTGTTAAACAAGCTATAAAAACTGGTATTGGTTTAAAAGCTAAGATCAATAATAAGTCTGTTTTTGATAGAAAGAATTATTTTTATGCTGATTTACCTCAGGGCTATCAAATTTCACAATATAAATACCCAATCGTGGGTGAGGGTAATGTTATTTTGGATATGCCTGAAGGTCAAAAACAGGTTGGAATAGAAAGATTACATTTAGAGCAGGATGCAGGTAAAAGTATTCATGATATTGATCCTAGTAATACACTAGTTGATCTTAATAGATCAGGTGTAGCTTTAATGGAGATTGTTAGTAAGCCTGATCTAAGATCACCAGATGAAGTGAATGCTTATATAAAAAAACTTAGATCTATTATGAGATATTTAGGAACTTGCGATGGGAACATGCAAGAGGGATCATTAAGAGCTGACGTTAATGTGTCTGTAAGAATAAAAGGCGCAACAGATTTAGGAACAAGATGTGAAATAAAAAATGTTAATTCTATCAAATTCATGCAAATGGCAATTATTTATGAAGCAAATAGACAAGTCGATTTAATAGAAGAAGGTCAAGAAATAGATCAAGAAACAAGGCTTTTTGATACAAAAAAAAATGAAACAAGATCAATGAGGTCGAAAGAAGATGCTCATGATTATAGATACTTTCCAGATCCAGATTTACTTCCATTAGAAGTTACGGATGAATTTATTGATAAACTAAAATCTGAAATCCCTGAATTACCAGATGATAAAAAGAAAAGATTTATTGATGAATTTAAAGTGTCACCTTATGATGCAACAATATTGGTCTCTGATATCGATACAGCTAAATATTTTGAAGAAGTTGTTGCCAAAATGGGTAAAAACCGTGATATGAAACTAGCCGTAAATTGGATTACAGGAGAGTTATTTGCAGTTTTAAATAAAAAAAATATTGAAATTGCTCAAAGTCCAATAAGCGCAAAAAATTTGGCGAAATTGATTAATTTAATTAAAAATGGAACAATCTCAGGAAAAATTGCTAAGACAATATTTGAGTTAATGTTAGATGGTGACATAGACCCTCAAATAATTGTTGAGGAAAAAGGGTTGAAGCAAGAAAGTGATCCAAAAGCATTAGAGGCATTAATAGATAAAATTATCAATGATAACAGAGAAAAAGCCATTGAGTATAAACAAGGAAAAGAAAAGCTATTTGGCTTCTTTGTTGGACAGGCAATGAAAGCTTCTGGTGGAAAAGCTAACCCTCAATTAATTAATGAAATATTAAAGAAGAAACTTTAATTTAACTAAACCTATAGTCATTATATAATTAAGGTAGATGGGAAAGAATATTGAAATTTCTGAAAAAATTGAAAAATATATTAATAATTTTAGTTTTAAACTAAACTCAGTTCAAAAAGAAATCATAGATTATAATAATACCCTTGGAAATGAAAAGAGAATGCAAGTAGCAATATCTCAATGTCATTTTCTCCATTTAATAATAAAAATATCTAATATAAAAAATGTGCTTGAGATTGGAACTTTTACTGGTTTAAGTGCACTTTCTATTGCTCTTGCACTTCCTGATGATGGAAAACTTACAGCACTTGATAAAGACAAAGAGACAAACAAGATCGCAGTAAGTTTTTTTAAGAAAGCTAATCAAGATAAAAAAATTCAAACGATTGTAAAACCTGCGCTAGATAGTTTAAATGAATTAAAAAAACAAAAATATGATATGGTTTTTATTGATGCTGATAAGCTTAACTATAAAGAATATTATGAAAAATCATTAAAAATAACAAAAAAAGGTGGTTTGATCATTATTGATAATGTTTTATGGCATGGTGAAGTTGCAGATGAAGATAATATGGATAAATTTACATTAAATATTAGAGAATTAAATGAGCATGTATCAACTGATGAAAGGGTCGAACAAATAATTATCCCATTAGGAGATGGAATGACTGTTTGTAGGGTTTTATAATGTTCAATATTTTTGGTTTTTATAAATTTAAAAAACTTAATAATCTTAAAAAATTGAAAAATAGATTAGAAAACAATCTTAAAGATTATGAAATTAGAGGAACAATAATAATTTCACCCGAAGGTGTTAATGGAACAATTTCAGACAAAAAAAATAACCTTTTAAAATTCAATAAACTTCTAAAAAAAATATTATCTATAAAAAAATTTAATTCAGAAAATAATTCTAATAGTAAATTTAATCCATTTCATAAACTTAAAATTAAAATCAAAAAGGAAGTTGTTCCAATGGGTTTTAAAGTTAGAAACTATAATTTTCCTAAGAACAACCTAAATCCAAGGGAATGGAATAAAATAATTAAAAAAAAGGATACAGTTTTGATAGATGCACGGAAATCTTTTGAGTATGATGTGGGTACTTTTAAAAAATCTTTAAATCCAAATATAGAAAACTTTCGTGAATTTCCTAAATATTTAAATCAATTTAAAAATAGCGAAAATATAGCAATGTTTTGTACAGGTGGTATCAGGTGCGAAAAAGCAAATATTTATTTGAAAAAAAAAGGATTTAAAAATGTATATGTTTTAAAAGGCGGAATTATTAACTATCTGAACAATATTAATAAAAAAAATAGTCAATGGAACGGCGAATGTTTTGTTTTTGATAATAGAGTTTCAATAAAACATGGCTTGAGGCAGGGTAGTTATTCAATTTGTAGTGGTTGCAGAAAACCTGTTTCTATCAAAGAAAAAAAATCTTCTAAATATTTAGAAGGCATTCATTGTCCAAAATGTCACGATTCTTTAACAGATGATCAAAAATCAAGATTTGCTATGAGACAAAAACAGATATTACTTGCAAAAAAATTAGGTAAGAGACATATCTTCAAAAAAGAATATTAAAATAATAATTAATTTATATGGACTTGCTTAAAGAAAATATTCCTGTACTTGTAAGAAAACTTGCAATACCAGCAAGTGTTGGAACTCTCTTTCAAACTTTATATAATATTGTAGATACATTTTATTCTGGACTAATTTCACCAGAGGCTCTATCAGCTTTAAGTAAATCTTTTCCAATATATTTTATAATTGTTGCAACATCTATTGGTGTTACTGTAGGTGGAACTTCATTGATAGGAAATAGTATTGGAGAAAAAAATGAAAAAAATGCCTCCTACTATTTTACTCATATTATAATTTACGGTTTATTAATTTCAGTTTTTATAACATTTATAGGACTCTATTTTTCAGAAAAGGTATTTGATCTGATGGGATCAACTCAAGAAATTACAAATTTGGGTCTCCAATATACAAATATTATGTTTTATGGATCATTCCTATTTTTCCTTGTAGTTTCATTAAACTCACTTTTACATGCGGAAGGAGACACAAAAACATACAGAAATGTTTTAATCCTTAGTTTTCTCTTAAACATAATTTTAAATCCTATCTTAATATTTGGTTTTTTATTTATTCCAGCAATGGGAATGATGGGAATAGGCTTATCAACAATTATTGCACAATTAATTGCATTTCTTATTATTCTTTTTAAAGTTTTACAAAACCCACGAGTTAAAAAAATTACAATTGAATTTTTTAATATAAAATTAATTTTTTTAAAAAATATTTTCTTTCAATCAATGCCAATATCAATTGCAATATGTGGATATGCTGTAGCAGCTACATTTATATTCACTTATGTTGGTCAGACAAGTGAGCTAGCAGTTGCTGGTTATGGTGCAGCTACGAGAATAGAGCAGGTGGTTTTACTGCCAATACTGGGAATAAATACTGCGATAATCTCAATTATAGCTCAAAACTTCGGTGCAAATAACTTTGATAGAGTTAAAGAAACTTATTTCGTTTCAATTAAATATGGGCTTATCTTGATGGTTTTTTCAGGATTATTTGTTTATTTAACAGCTGATATAGTTCCAAGATTTTTTTCTAGTAACGAAGTAGTATTAGAATATGGAAGAAGGTATTTAAAAATTGCAGCTTTTATATTGCCAGCATATCCAATTTTCTTTTTATCTAATGGATTTTTTATGGGTTTGAAGAAGTCAAACTATGCAATGGTCAATAATATGATGAGAAATGTACTAGTGCCAATATGTGTTTTCTATTTAGCTAAATACTTATCAGCAGACTTTGATAC
Source organism: uncultured Pelagibacteraceae bacterium (assembly GCA_902547535.1). Taxonomy (GTDB): domain Bacteria; phylum Pseudomonadota; class Alphaproteobacteria; order Pelagibacterales; family Pelagibacteraceae; genus Pelagibacter. The sequence continues at coordinate 25,611 of CACCOB010000004.1, forward strand.
TTTTTTTTGGTTATGGTTTGTTTTCCAATGGTCTCTATCTATACTTTTATTTACGTATGTTAGCTATTATATAAAAAAAAAATTAGATAAATCTAGCACTGTCCTTAATCCACAACCATAAATCTTCTGAAAAGGATCTTCTTACAAAAAGATTAATTTCATTGATTTCCTTATGGTGGATAATCACATCTGTATGATTTAATAGGGTTTGTGTAACTGAGTTTTTAGTTTTTTTAAAACCTTCAAAATTAAATGGCGATCCAGAGGAAAGAAGATCAAAAGTCTTTTTACCTTTAATATTAATACAAATCCATTGATTTGAGACATCAACGACTGAACCAAAATTGAGTTTTGAAATTTCATTAAAAAGGTTATTGAATAATTGTGGATCTTCACCGTTAAAATATACTAACCATTCGTCTGGACTTAGCCACAGTGTGTTGTATTGTTGATTTGATGAACTTGTATTTGGCTCAATAGGTAAAATTATAGATAAGATTTTTCCTATTCTGGTAAAAAATTCTTTCTTTTTTCCTCTTAAATTTATTTTTACAATTGGTTCAGATAATGAAATTTCGATACCTTCAAATGAACCTTTTTCAAATTTAGGATATTCTTGATTAAGCATTAATCCTCTTATTTTCTTTATCTAGAAAAACAGATTCAGAAACTGTTACATTTATGTTTTTATTCTCCATTGGCACAATAAGTTTTTGGCCACTCATTTTTTTTCCATTTTTTACGACAGCAAGTGCAATTGATTTATTTAAATTTGGACTAAAGTAACTCGATGTTACATGTCCAATCATTTCTATTGGTTTTTTTTTCATATCAGAAACAATCTGAGCTCCTTCCTCTAAAACTTCATTTGGATCATCTGTGAGTAATCCTACAAGTTGTTTTCTATTTTCTCTAATAGTATCACTTCTATAAAGTGATCTTTTTCCAATAAAATCATATTTTTTTTTGCTAACTATCCAATCCATTTGAAGGTCAATTGGCGTCATAGTTCCATCTGTATCTTGACCGACAATAATAAAACCTTTTTCAGCTCTTAATAAATGCATGGTTTCTGTTCCATAAGGGGTAATTTTAAATTCTTTTCCTACCTCAATACATTTCTCCCATAACGATTTTCCATATTTTGACTCTATATTAATTTCATAACTAAGTTCACCAGTAAAACTTATTCTCATTATTCTACAACTAATCTTATCAATTTTGGCATTTTGGTAAGACATATGTGGAAAAGCATCATCACTAAAATCTTTATCAGGAAATATTTTTGTTAATATTTTTTTAGAGTTTGGACCGCATATACTTGCTGTCGAGTAGTGATCGGTGACTGATGTTAAGTAAACATCTAACTCAGGCCACTCTGTTTGTAAATAATCTTCAAGTTTTGAAAGAACATTTGCTGCCCCTCCAGTTGTTGTAGTCATTAAATAATGATTTTCGCCTAATCTTGTCGTAACACCATCATCATAAACCATACCATCTTCATTTAACATTAATCCATATCTACATTTTCCAATTCCTAATTTTGACCATGTATTTGTGTATACTCTATTTAAAAACTCAGATGCGTCAGTTCCTTGAATATCTATTTTTCCAAGTGTAGAAGCATCTAAAATTCCTGCACTATCTCTAGCTGCCTTACTTTCTCTTTGAACAGCATCATGAAGACTTTCGTCATTAATAGGGTAGTACCAAGGCCTTTTCCATTGTCCAACATTTTCAAATTTAGCATTATTCTGAATATGCCATTCATGAATTGACGTTTTTCTTATAATATCAAAAAATTTACCCACACTTCTTCCAACTATTGAACCAAAAGTTAAGGGTGTGAACGGTGGTCTAAATGTTGTTATTCCTAATGTACCCATTTTAACACCAGCAGTATCTGCAATAATCCCCAATGCATGCATGTTGGATAGTTTGCCCTGATCAGTTGCCATGCCAGTTGTTGTGTAACGTTTTACATGTTCAATAGATTTAAAACCTTCTCTAAGCGCAAGTTTTATATCTTTTGCAGTAGAGTCATTTTGAAAATCAATAAAAGATTTGCATTTACCCTCTGATATATAATTTGGTAGTAGCCATATATTTCTTTTATCTAATTCTTTTGAGTTTAGAACAGAAGTGTTGTCAAATTCGGTTTCGCTTACCTTCAAAAAATTCTTTACCTTTTTATTTGTATTATTAATTATTTCTTCAAGTTCAAAGTCACCATTACATGAACCAACATTAATATGATTTTTGTCGATTTCAGTTGGTATAAAAATTTGATCATTTTCTCTAAAATCTAATTTCCCACCAGATTGTGTATGCATATGAACCATTGGTGTCCAACCACCACTTACTGCTAAGCAATCACAGTTAATTCTATTTTTGTCTCCAACAACATTTGATCCATCTTCTGATAAATTCATTATCTCAATAGAATTTATTTTTCTATGACCAAAAGTGTTAACGATCGTTGAGTTCCAATAGATCTTAACTCCAAGTTTTTCAGCATTTTTAACAATTTTGGAATTAGACTTTTTTCTTATATCTATTATTTCGACAGATATTCCTTTTTCTTTAAACGAAACAGCCGTTTCGTAAGCACTATCATTATTTGTAAATATCACATTATTAAATCCACAAGATACACCATAAAAATCTAAATATTTTTTTACAGAGTTAGCAAGCATTATTCCTGGTCTATCGTTATTATTAAATACAAGGGGTCTTTCAATAGCACCTGTTGCTACTATTACTTTATCAGCTCTAATTTTCCATAATCTCTGTCTGATGTCACCATTTCTTTTATCCAACGGTAGGTGGTCTGAAATATTTTCTTTTGCTAAGAGATAATTATAGCTGTGATAAGCTGCTAAGCTTGTTCTAGTTTTGATTGTTAAATTATCTAATTTTTTAAGTTCTGCTATCTCCTCATCTATCCATTCACTTGAATATTTATCATTAATTTTATAATTTTCATTCTTTTGAAATATTGTTGATCCACCAAGGATATTTTTATCTTCAATCAATATTGTTTTTAAATTGTTTTTAGCAGCAATTTTTGATGCTATAATTCCTGAAATACCACCACCTATAATTAATACATCACAATGAACATGTTTATGGTCATACAATTCAGGATCGGGTTTTGTTGGTGATTTCCCTAGTCCCGCAGACCATCGTATCAGCGGTTCATAAATTTTTTTCCAGAAACTTTTAGGCCACATAAAAGTCTTATAATAAAAACCTGCAGGTATAAATGGAGATATAAAATTGTTAATTCCTCCTATATCAAAATTAACACTGGGCCAACAATTTTGACTTGAGCTTTTTAAACCTTCATACAATTCAATCTCTGTAGCTCTAACATTAGGTTCTGTTAAATCTGTATCTTCGTTTATTTGGCATATCGCATTAGGTTCTTCGGATCCACTAGACATTATCCCTCTTGGCCGATGATATTTAAAGCTTCTACCAACTAAATGAACACCATTTGAAAGTAGGGCAGATGCCAAAGTATCACCGTCAAAACCGTGATAAGATTTTCCATCGAAATTGAATGAAACTGTTTTAGTTTGATCTACATGTTTTGTCTTATTAACTCTATATTTTGTCATTTATTCAACCGGTGGTTTTTCGCCCATTTTATAAACCGCATGTATCTTGTCATTTGATGTGTCTCTAACCATATTAAACCATTTCCTACATCCATGAGCATGGTTCCATCTTTCGAACTGAACTCCTTTAATATTCTTTCTCATAAATAGATATTCTGCCCATTGATCATCACTTAGCTCAGTTGGTTGTTTGGGTCTAACTATGTGAGCTTCACCTCCACATGAAAATTCACTTTGGTCTCTTTCACCACAATATGGACAATTTATTAAAAACATTAGTGTGCTACAGCGGCTGCACCATGTTCGTCAACTAGATCTCCACTCACAAATCGATTAAGATTAAATGCAGCATTTAATTTATGTGGTTCATCATTAGCAATAGTGTGTGCAAATAAATCGCCAGATCCAGGTGTTGCTTTAAAACCTCCCGTGCCCCAACCACAGTTAAAATAGAGTCCTTTTATATTTGTTTTACTAATTATTGGACTTGCATCAGGACATATATCAACAATTCCACCCCATTGTCTCAACATTTTCATTCGGCTAAAAATAGGGTACAGCTCCAATATTGCTTTTAATGTTCCTTCAACAACATCGTGACTTCCTCTTTGAGTATAAGAAACATAAGCGTCCGTACCAGCGCCAATTACTAGTTCACCTTTGTCAGACTGACTAACATATGCATGTACAGCGTTGGACATTACTACAGTATCAATTATTGGTTTGACTGGTTCTGAAACTAATGCCTGTAAAGGTTTGCTTTCCAGTGGTAATTTTAATCCTGCCATGTTAGCAATTACACTTGAATGTCCTGCTGCAACAACACCAATTTTTTTTGTTTTAATAAATCCTTTTGATGTTTCAACACCCTCAACTTGATCTCCATTTCTTTTTATACCTTTAACTTCACAATTTTGTATTATATCAACTCCCATTTCATCCGCACCTCTTGCATAACCCCATGCAACAGCATCATGTCTAGCAGTTCCTGCTCTTCTTTGTAATGTTCCACCAAGAACAGGGTATCTTATATCTGGAGAAGTATTTATTATTGGACAAAATTCTTTTACTTGATTTGTACTTAACCATACTGCATCAATGCCATTAAGTCTGTTTGCGTGAGTTCTTCTTTTTAAATCCCTTACATCTTGAAGGTTATGGGCTAAATTCATAACTCCTCTTTGACTGAACATTATATTGTAATTTAATTCTTGAGATAAATTTTCCCAAATCTTTAATGCATGGTCGTATAATCCAGCACTTGCATCCCACAAATAATTTGATCTTATAATTGTAGTATTTCTTCCTGTATTTCCGCCACCAATCCAGCCTTTTTCTAAAACAGCAATATTTCTCATGTTATGCTTTTTAGCTAGGTAGTAAGCTGTTGCTAAACCGTGGCCACCACCACCAATTATAATAGCTTCATATTCTCTTTTTGGCTCAGGATCTCCCCAAGCTTGCTTCCAGTTTTCATGCTGCGAAAAAGCATTTTTAATTAGTGAGAATATCGAATATTTGTTTTTCATATTTGCCAGAAATTACTTGATTAATATTGAATATTCAATGATTTCAAGTTACACATCTACGTACGGAAGGATGGGTGAGCTGGTTGAAACCAGCGGTTTGCTAAACCGCCGTACGCTTGAAAAGGTGTACCGAGGGTTCGAATCCCTCTCCTTCCGCCATTAATATAGTGGCTTATTTTTAAAAAAATCGCTGAGATAAATTGGTTTTTGAGACAATATGTACCTATAAACATTATAATTTTCTAAAACTCTTTGAACGTAATTTCTGGTTTCTTTAAATTTTATTAGCTCAACCCAATCCACATAATCTATTTGTTTTTTCTGGGGATCCTTGTTTAATTTCTTCCAGTACTTAACTCTTTTGGGTCCTGCATTATAAGCAGCTGTAGCAAAAGGGTAGGAGCCTTTATAATTACTAATCAATCCAGCTATATAATGAGATCCTAAATTTATATTATACTCAGGGTCGGTTGTTAATTTTGATTTAGAGTAACCAAGTTTAGCTTGTTTTGAAACTGTTTTAGCAGTGTATGGCATTAACTGCATTAATCCTTGAGCACCAACTCTGCTTCTAGCCGAAGTATCAAATTCACTTTCCTGTCTTATAATAGATAATATTAAAGCTGGATCAGGAATTTTCCTGCCGCCAACAAATTTTGGCACACTCATGATTGGGTAATTATATTGGTTATGAAATCTTTTTTGATATGATGCTATTTTGGAAACTTGTATTGCAAAATCAAATCGTGAAATATCGGACGCCAGTTTCGCAGCCAAAACCTCGCTTCCCTTTTCTATATTATCATTAGCTAAATGTCTTAATATATGTTTAGTGTATTTATCTTTATTTAAATAATCAAGTAGATCCACAATTGCGACAAGTTTTTTTAGATAAAATTCTTGCTCATATTTATCATCAACAAACATTAATTTATCTAGTTCAAATTTTTCTTTTGGTTTAACTTTCATATGTGAAAGTTGACCATAATAAGTTGTTAAATAATTTGATCCTTCAAAATACCATTTGTTAGAATTTTCTTTATCACCAATTTTTTCATAAGTTCTTCCTAACCAGTAAGCACCTCTTGAAAGACTTATTGGGTAGTTAACACTGTAATAAAAATTTTTAAAATGGTTTTCAGCCAGCTCAGGTTTTTTTAAAAAACTTAATGCTATCCAGCCACTCATCCATTCAGCCTCACTATATTCAGGGCCTTCTGACATTGCATGTTTTGAAACTACTTTATAAGCAGTATTATATTTTTTTTTATATAATAAAGATCTTCCAATTATTGATCTTTCTTTCCACCATTTATCAGGTCTAACTAAATATTTCTTTGTATTTTGAATATCATTTAATATTTCTAATGAACTATCTACACGACCTTTTTTCCGTCTCCATTTTAATCTGTCATATTTTAGGCCAGGATCATTTTTTAATTTTTGTGGTACTTTTTTAATTGCCTCATCAACACCATAGCCTCTACTTATTAATATTTGTCTAGCTGTATAAAGTAGTTGATAATCCTTTGGTAAATATCTAATAATTCTTTTAAGGTCCCAGTGTTTACCTTCCCACGCATAATAATCTGCTCGTTTGATATAATCTGAAGTATCTAAAATATTTTTAAATTTTTTTCTAAAATATTTTAGACTATTTGTATTTAAGTCAGCATTTACAAAACCTTCTTTGACTAGTTTAATACCTTCCCCCGATCTACCGATTTTTATCAAACTTTCACCTAACATCATTTTTCCATATCCACTTAATGGCTCGTTACTTTGAAACCAATTAATGATTTCTGTAGAAGAATGGTTTTGTAAATTTATTTTGTGTTCAGCAAGATATCTGATTCTATCAAATCTTGGATAATCCTTAACTCTTTCAATAAACCTTTTATATTCAGAAAAAGTTACTTTATTTCCTGAGGTAAGTAGATGTCTCCATTCAATGAAATCATATATTGATTGAGCTCTTGCCTTTTGTGCTGTGCTTTTTGCATCTTTCCAATTAGATTTTTCCATAAATCTAATTGCTTGTTTTGCATATTCAAAATCTCTCTCACTATAGTATCTTGTTTTTTTTGCTGTTCTTAATAACTGTTTTTTAACGACAAGTGGCTTTTTTGGAGGTAATAAAATTCCAAATATCTCTTTAGGTAAATCTTTATCATCCTTTAAACTTTGTTTTTCATCAAATGTTCCAGGTTTCAACTGAGGTATTAATATCTGATTTTTAAATGTAGGTTTTTTCTTAGGTATTATTATTTCATTTGAATATGATGATTGAAAAAAGCTAAAAAAAAATATAGTTGTTAGTAGTAATATAGATTTTCTAAAAATCATTTTTAATAACTTATGATATAAATATTTATGTTTAAAGGTTCAAATGTAGCTTTAGTAACACCATTTAAAGGCGATAGTCTTGATGAGGAAACTTATGTAAAAATTATTAATTTTCATTTAGAAAATGGAACAAATGGGCTTGTTCCAGCTGGAACAACGGGTGAGTCTCCAACTCTTTCACATAAAGAACATGAAAAAGTTATAGAGTTATGCATACAAGAAGCAAAAGGAAAAATTCCTGTAATTGCAGGCACTGGATCAAACTCTACTACAGAGGCCATATCACTAACAGAGCATGCAGAAAAGGCTGGAGCAGATGGTGCTTTGATAGTTACACCTTATTATAACAAACCCACTCAGGAGGGCTTATATCATCATTACAAGGCTATAAATGACAAATGTGGCATACCAATAATAATTTATAATATTCCTGGCAGATCAGTTATAGATATGACAGTTGATACTATGGCAAGGTTATTTGAGCTTAAGAATATAGTAGGAGTTAAAGATGCAACTGGTGATTTGAATAGAGTAGATGAGACTTTCAAAAAAATTGGAAATGAATTTATCCAACTAACAGGAGAGGACGGTCTTGCTTATGAGTACAATAAAAGAGGGGGGGTTGGATGTATTTCTGTTACAGCCAATATAGCTCCTAAAATGTGTTCTGATATGCAAAAATTTTCAAAATCTGATGATAAAGATGAGCAAAAAAAAGCTGAGGAGATAGATAAAATTCTTCAACCTGTTCACAAATCTTTGTTCATTGAGAGCAATCCATCTCCAGTTAAATATGCAGCTAAATTGATCGGTCTTTGTGATGACAATGTGAGATTACCTTTAGTAAAAGTTTTAGAACAAACAAAAACTGAGGTAAAAAAAGCACTTTTATCTGCCAAATTAATTAATGAATAAAAAAACCATTCATGGTTTAAAAATTATTACAATAAATAGAAAAGCGTCTTTTAATTATTTTTTTAAAGAGGTATTTGAAGCAGGTATTGTTTTAAAAGGATCTGAAATAAAATCAGTAAGATTAGGTAAAATTAATATAGCTGACTCATATGCTGTAGATAAAGATGGAGAAATTTTTTTGATTAATTCCCACATACCTATTTATAAACAAGCAAGTTACTCAAATCATAATCCTTACTCTGAGAGAAAGCTTTTATTAAATAAAAAAGAAATAAATAAAATAATTGGTAGAATTCATGAAGATGGTTTAACTATTGTGCCAACTAAAATGTATTTCAAAAAAGGTAAGGCAAAATTAGAAATTGCAGTAGCTAAAGGTAAAAAACAATTTGATAAAAGACTGACAAAAAAAACAAGAGATTGGAACCGTGAAAAGGCAAGATATATTAGAAAATCAAGTTAATTTAGTATATCTGGCGTTAGGTTCTAATCTAGGCGACAAAAAAAATAATCTAAACAAAGTTATACACTTAATCCAAAAAGAGGAAATTTTTATAAAAAAAAAATCAAAATTTTACAGCACAAAATCTTGGCCAAATGAAAATTATCCTGACTTTATTAATTCTATCATATTGATTGAGACAAAATTAAATTTAACTGAATTATTTTTAAAAATTAAAAAAATCGAAAAAAAATTAGGTAGAACTAAGTCAAAAAAAAATCACCCAAGAGTATGTGATATTGATATAATTGATTATAATGGTGAAATAATCCGTAGAGAACTTGGTAATCATATACTAAATATTCCCCACAAAAGAATGCATAATAGAAATTTTGTTCTGTTTCCTTTATATGAATTGGATAAAGATTGGGTTCACCCTGAACTTAATACAAATATAGTCATTTTAATGACAAATTTAACCTCTGAGCAGTTATTGGGTATTAAAATTGCCAAATAAAATGGTATAATTAATTATGCTTAAATCTGAAGAATTAATTAATAAAGTTAAAGATTATAACAAGTTTCTTAATCCAGAAACTTTGTCAAAAGCTTATAATTTTGCTTTAAAGGCGCATGAAAAACAAAAAAGAGATGAGGGCTCGCCATATATTATTCATCCAATAGCAGTTGCAAATATTTTAACTGAGTTAAAGCTAGACAGCGCAACTATAGCCACTGGTTTACTTCATGATACAATTGAAGATACGCATGCAACTTATAATACAATAGAAACAGAATTTGGAAAAGAGGTTGCTGATTTAGTTGATGGTGTTACAAAAATTTCTGAGTTTGAAAATCAAGCCATATCAAACTCTAAGGCAGAAAATTTTAGAAAATTAATTCTCGCGACATCAAAAGATATTCGAGTTTTGTTGGTTAAGCTTGCTGATAGACTCCACAATATGCGTACAATAAAAGTTGTTAATAAAGAAAAGCAGATTAGAAAAGCAAAAGAAACTATGGAAATTTATGCTCCACTTGCAGATAGAATGGGGATGCATCGCATAAGAGATGAGTTAGAAGATCTTTCTTTTGAAGTTTTAAATGAAGACGCAAGAAAATTAATCAAAGACAGGTTAGATAAAATCAAAGAAAACAACCTTATAAATTTCAATAATATTTCTGATGAATTTTCTGAAATACTTAAAATTAAAAATATTGAGCCAAAAATAGTTGGAAGAGAAAAAACTCCTTTTTCAATTTGGAGAAAAATTCAAAAAAAAAGAACTTCTCTTGAGCAAATAACAGACATAATTGGTTTCAGAATTATTTTAGATAACATTGAGGATTGTTATAAAGCTTTAGGAATTTTCCATAGTAAATGGAATTGTATTCCGGGAAAATTCAAAGATTATATTTCATCTCCAAAGATTAACAAATATCAATCATTACATACAGCAATCATTGGCCCAAACAAGAGACCAATTGAAATCCAAATAAGAACAAAGCAAATGCATGAGTTTGCGGAAAGAGGTATTGCATCTCACTGGAAATACAAATCATCAGAAAAATTTAACTCTTTGACTTGGAAAGAATATGATTGGTTAGCAGATTTAGTAGAAATTATTGATAAAAATGAAAATCCTGACGATTCCTATGAATATACTAAGCTTCAAATGTTCCAAGAAAATGCTTTTTGTTTTACACCAAAAGGTTCAATTATAAAGCTTCCAAAAAATGCTACACCTATTGATTTTGCTTATGCAGTTCATACGCAAATAGGAGATGCTGCAATAGGATGTGAGATAAATGGTAAAGATAGCGCTTTACAATCCGTTTTGAGAAATGGAGATGTTGTTAAGATCATAACATCAAAAAAAGCTTCCCCGTCACTACATTGGTTAACTAGCACAAAGACAGGTAAAGCAAGGGCGGCTATAAGACGTTATTGGCAATATCGTGAAAATAGTAAACCGATTAAAGAAAAAAAATATAATACTACTCTATGGATATCTTTACCTGATGAACCTGGAAAAATGGGAGATGTTACCACAATGATTGGAGAAAATTTTGTTAATATTTCAAGTCTAGAAATGGTAGAAAAACTTAATGGTAAGATTAATTTTAAATTTAATTTAATTATCCATGATCTTAAAAACTTTACAAAACTGATAAGTGAACTAAAACAAAAAGAATATAAATTTAAAATTATTAGACATAAAAATAAAAAATATGCTTTCTTTAAAAAACTCTTTAGCAGTTTTAAGAAAAACTAATGCGTTATTAGATGGTCATTTTGTATTGTCATCTGGACTACATTCACCTTCATATGTGCAGTGTGCAAAACTACTAAGTTTTCCAAATAAATCTAAAAAGTTTACGAATTCTTTGGCGAGTAAAATAAAAAAAACATTTAAAAATATCGATTTAATTCTATCACCAGCAATGGGTGGAATTGTAATTGGTTATGAGATTGCTAGAGTTTTAAAAATAGAGACAATATTTTGTGAACGAGTTGACGGAAACTTTAAATTAAGGAGAGGTTTTAATATAAAAAAAAAATCAAGAGTTTTAATTATTGAAGATGTTATAACTACAGGAAAATCAAGTTTAGAATGTGCTAAATTAATAAAAGAATCTGATGCAACTTTATTAGGATTTGCATGTTTAATTGATAGATCTAATAAGCAAACCATTAAAATAAAAAGAAAAAAAATCGTCTCTCAAGTAAAGTTAAGAATTCCAACTTTTAAAGAGAAAAATGTTCCTTTAAGTTTAAAAAAAATACCAATCACAAAGCCTGGAAGTAGATTTTTAAAATGAGAAAGAGACTTGGAGTTAATATAGATCATGTTGCAACTTTAAGAAATGCCAGAGGTGAAAAACATCCAGACCCTTATACTGTAGCTTTAAATGTTTTAAAGGCAGGTGCAAATTCTATTACAGTTCACTTAAGAGAAGATAGAAGACATATTAAAGATAAAGATTTAAAAATCCTATTATCTAATAAATCTATACCTATTAATTTAGAAATAGCCTCTAATCCAAAAATGATTAATATTGCACTAAAAAATAAACCCTCCTTTATTTGTCTTGTACCAGAAAAAAGAAATGAAATTACCACTGAAGGTGGATTAAATTTAAAAAAAAATAAAAATAAAATAAAAAAAATATTGGAGATTTTCAATAAAAACAATATTAGAACTAGCTTATTTATAAACCCATCTCTAAAAGATATTAAATTATCAAAAATCTTAGGAAGTAAATGTATTGAAATACATACTGGCAAGATCTCTAATCAAATAAAACAAAAAAAAAATTATTCTAAAGAACTAAATAAAATTAAAAAATGTGCTTTTTATGCAAAAAATTTGGGTTTAGAAGTTCACGCAGGTCACGGGATGGATTATAAAACAACAAAAATACTTAATAAGGTTGAACAAATAGAAGAATTTAATATTGGACATTTTATTATTGGTGAGTCTGTCTCTTATGGTATTTCAAAAGTAGTTAAACAATTTATGGAAATATTAAAGTAATGGATATTATAGGTAATGGTGTTGATATTATTAAAAACAGAAGAATCAATAGTTCATTAAAAATTAAAGGTTTTTTAAATCGAATTTTTACAAAAAAGGAAATTGATCAAGGAAAAAAATTAAAGAATAAAATTAATTTTTATGCAAAAAGATTTGCTGCGAAAGAGGCATTTGTTAAGGCTATTGGGACTGGCTTTAGATCTGATATAAACTTTATAGATATTGAAATCAATAATCGCAAGAATGGAAAGCCTTATATATCTCTATCAAAAAAATTAAAAAATTTTTTAAAAAAAAAATTTAAAATAAAAAAATATAAAGTTCATTTATCTCTTTCAGATGAAAAAGACTATTCAATCGCTTTTGTAGTTATAGATAAATTAATATGAAAAAAATTATAATCGAAAATATTAAAACTATAATTTATGCTCTCATAATTGCAGTTTTAATTAGATCTATTTTATTACAACCCTTCTACATTCCATCTTCATCGATGGAACCAAATTTATTAGTTGGGGATAGACTTTTTGTCACTAAATTCACATATGGTTATAGCAAGCATTCCTTCCCATTTAGTCCACCTATTTTTAACGATCGTATTTTTACTGATGATCCTGTAAGAGGCGATGTTGTGGTATTTAAAACGCCAGCAGATAATAGAACTGACTATATAAAACGCATTATAGGCCTACCAGGAGATACAGTTCAATTCATTAATGGTGACCTCTATCTTAATGGAAATCAAATATTAAAAACAATTAAGTCAAAAAATATCACTAATTATTGTGGAAAATCAAAAATAAAAGTTAACACTTTTGAAGAAAAACTTCCAAACGGCAAAGTTTACTTGGCATCTTACAGGACTGATATTACTTTTGCTAATTCAGATAAATACTTAGTTCCAAAAGACCATTTATTTTTCTTAGGGGATAATAGAGATTGTTCTAAAGATAGTAGATTTTTATCTGAAGTTGGATATGTACATAAAAATAATCTTGTTGGAAAAGCTCAAATTTTATTTTTTTCATCAGATCCATTTGTAGGAAGTATTCTTAAATTTTGGAATTGGAATGAAATATTAAGATTAAATAGATTTTTCAAATTTATTAATTAATTATGAGCACTATTAAAAAACTACAAAGAAAAATTAAAATAGACTTTAAAAATGAAAAAATACTTTTGCAGGCTATTACTCATAAAAGTTTTGATCCAATTAATAATTACGAAAATCTTGAATTTTTAGGTGATAGAGTACTAGGACTTGTTGTTTCAAAAAAATTATATGAACTTTATCCAAATGAAAAAGTAGGGTCTTTAGATAAAAAATTAGCCTCTTTGGTCAATAAAAATAAATGTCTAGAAGTAGGAAATTCATTAAACCTAAAGGAATTTGTAATTACAGGCAATTCTAATTCGAGAAAAAAAATTGTTGAAAATAAAATTATCTCAGATTGCTGCGAGGCATTAATTGGAGCAATTTATTTAGATAAAGGATTAGAATATTCTAAAAATTTTATTCTCAAACTATGGAAAGAACTAATCAATGACTCAGAAACTACATTTGTAGATGCTAAAACACAACTCCAGGAATACTCTTTAAAATATTTTAAATTATTGCCTATATATAAATTAGTTTCTAACACAGGGCCGAGACATAAGCCAAATTTTAAAGTTGGGGTAAAACTTAAAAATAGTGCTTATATTTATGCAACAGGATCTTCAAAAAAAAATGCAGAGCAATCCGCAGCTTCTGAACTTCTTAAAAAAATTAAGCAAAAATGAATTGGCAAGATAAAGGATATTTATTGTCTTTAAACAAATATAATGAAAATTCATCAATAGCTGAATTCTACACCGAAAATAATGGAAAAATAGTTGGTGTGATCTTTGGTTCAACTTCAAAAAAGATTAAGAATTATTTATTAATAGGGAATAAATTTCACATAAATTCAAAATTAAGAGAGGATGGTAGACTTGGATATCTAAAAGTTGAGATTGATGAAATTAAAACTCCTGTCTATTTAGAAAATAAAAAAAAATTATTTTGTATCATTTATTGTGTGAATTTAATTAAAATTCTCACTGCTGAAAATGAGAGTAATATTGAAATATATTATCTTTTAGAAAAATTATTTAAAATAATTGATCTTGATAATTGGCTTGTTGAATTTTTGTATTTAGAGCTTAATATATTAAAGTCTATTGGATATGATATTAACTTTAAAGATTATGTGGTTGATAAAAATATTAATGGCCAAACCAAATACATTGTAGATTCAAGTCAAAAAATTATACCTAATTTTCTAATAGATAAAAAAAGCAGTCCTGAAAATTTAAAAGATATATATACTGGCTTTTCCATAGTTGGAGATTTTTTGGATAAAACAATTATCAAACCCAATAACAAAAACTATCCTTCTTCAAGAAATGATTTTGTAAATTTATTAAAATAATTAAAGTTCAATTTGATCAGCAAAATATGTTACGATACTATTTGCTCCTGCTCTCTTAAATGAAATTAGTGACTCTTTTATCGAAGCTTTGTCTATCAATTTTTTATTAATTCCATTCATTATTAAACTGTATTCGCCAGAAACTTGATATGCAAAAACTGGTATTTTAAAATTATCTTTCACCTTTTTTATTATATCAAGATAGGGCAAACCAGGTTTAACCATTACCATATCAGCACCTTCTTTTATATCTAATGAAACTTCTCTCAAAGACTCATCAGAGTTTCTAAAATCCATTTGGTATGTTTTTTTATCACCTTTTAATAATTTTTTAGACCCAACAGCGTCTCTAAATGGTCCATAAAAACTAGATGAAAATTTAACTGCATATGACAATATTTGTACATCATTAAAATTATTTTTATCTAAAGCTAAACGAATTTTACCAATTCTGCCATCCATCATATCTGAAGGAGCAATAACATCACATCCCATTTTGGCTTGTAACACTGCTTGTTTTGAAAGTATTTCCAAAGTTTTATCATTTAGAATATTTTTTTTCTTTAATAATCCATCATGTCCATGAGAGGTGTAAGGATCAAGAGCCACATCGCACATAATACCAATTTTATTCTTAAATTTCTTTTTAATGAACTTTATTCCTCTACAAACCAAATTATCTGGATTTAAAGCTTCAGAACCTTTTTCATCTTTTTTTGTTGGACTTGTGTATGGAAATAAAGCAACCATAGGTATCCCTTTTTTTATTGCCTTACTAATAACTGTATTAAGCTTATCTACACTATATCTAAATACATTTGGCATAGATTTTATTGATTCTTTTTTATTTTTTCCCTCAATCAAGAAAATTGGCAGGATCAAATCACTATAAGATAAAGAATTTTCTTGGACTAATTTTCTAGACCAAGCATATTTTCTTGATCTTCTAAGCCTTAAATTTGGGTATTTACCTGTAATCATATTGTATTTTATTATGCGACAAAATCTATTATACAAATATATATATAAATGAGTAGAAAACAATCTTCATGATCGACAATAAAGATAAAATTGTAAATTTAAAGTTACATAATCAGGATGATAGGGTTTTAGACTTTAGTGATTTTCAAAAACAAACCTTGCAATTTGATATCGATAAACTTCAAGATGCTTATAACCAAATAATTAAAATTAAAAAATTTGATGACGGGGGTGGTGTAACTAACTTTGGTGCAATTTCTTTAACACAAATACCAGGTGACCCAGACTCAATAAAAGGCAGTAAAGCTAGAGGAGTTTATTGGACTAAACCGGATAAATCTGGAAAAGAAGTTTCAAGAGATGTTGACATAGATGAGTCTAAATACAGTGAATTTATAAGAGATTATGAAAATACATATTTTAAAGAAGTTTATGATGTTCTTTCATCAAAATATAAATTAGGTAGAGTAAGAATTTTATTAAAAGAACCAAGATCAACATTAAGTTGGCATAGAGATCCAGAGCCCAGATTACATATACCAATTATAACAAATCCAGGATGCTTGATGGTTATAGACAATGTGGCTATGCATATGCCTGCTGATGGATCTGTTTGGGTTACAAACAATACAAAATATCACAATGCATTTAATGGTGGTGAGGAAAATAGAATACACCTTGTTGCTTGTGTTTTAGATTATAAATTTAATTAATTTGAAAAAAATCTATATTGCATCTGATCACGCTGGATTTAAGTTAAAAGAAAGTATTAAAAGAAAATTTTCATCAAAATTTGAAGTTTTAGATTTAGGTCCAAAGCATTCAAAAAAATCTGTAAATTATCCAGATTATGCCCATAAATTATCAAAAAAAATAAAAAAAGAGAATGTTGGCATTTTGATATGTGGATCTGGAATGGGTATGGCAATAACTGCTAATAAGCATAAAAATATAAGAGCTGCGTTATGTTATTCGGTAAAAAACGTTAAATTATCTAGATTGCATAATGATGCAAATGTTATTACATTAGGAGAAAGGTTGATTAGTAAAAATTTAGCCTTTAAATGTATAAAAGCATTCTTAAATACTAACTTTGAGGGTGGAAGACATTTAAAAAGAGTAAAAAAAATATAAAAAATTATGTCAAGTGAAACAAAATATTTGAATAGAGAATACAAAGACTTTTTTGAAAAAAGTTTATTAGATAGCGATCCAGAAATTTATAAAGCTATTAATGATGAGTTGATAAGACAGCAAAATCATATTGAATTAATTGCATCTGAAAATATTGTGTCTCAAGCAGTCCTAGAAGCTCAAGGATCAGTATTAACAAATAAATATGCTGAGGGTTATCCTGGCAAAAGATACTATAATGGTTGTGAACATGTGGATGTTGCTGAACAATTAGCTATAGATAGACTTAAAAAATTATTTAATTGTAAATTTGCTAACGCTCAACCTCACTCAGGGGCACAGGCAAACGGAGCTGTGTTTCTAGCTTTGCTAAAACCTGGTGATACTTTTTTGGGAATGAGTTTAAATTCAGGTGGACATATTACTCATGGTTTAAAAATCTCAATGTCAGGAAAATGGTTTAATGCAATTGGTTATGAGGTTGACAAAGAATCTGAACTTATTGATTATGATAATGTTGAAAAACTTGCTCTCAAACATAAACCTAAACTTATAATTGCTGGTGGTAGTGCTTACTCAAGAGTAATTGATTTTAAAAGATTTAGAGAAATAGCTGATAAAGTTGGAGCATACCTTATGGTTGATATGGCTCATTTTTCCGGTTTGGTTGCTGGTAAGGGATATCCAAATCCATGTGATTATGCTCATGTGGTTACATCAACAACTCATAAAGTTTTTAGAAGTGCAAGAGGTGGAATTATTTTAACTAATCACGAAGATTTATCTAAAAAATTTAACACAGCTGTTTTCCCTGGATACCAAGGAGGTCCACTTATGCATATTATAGCTGCTAAAGCAGTTGGATTTAAAGAGGCATTAAAACCAGAATTTAAAGATTATATTAAAACTGTTTTAGCAAATGCAAAAATTTTAGCCGAGACTTTAAAAAATAATGGTTTTAAAATTTATTCAGGCGGAACAGATACACATTTGATGTTAGTTGACTTAAGACCTTTTAATGTAAAAGGTAACATTGCTGCAGAAAGCCTTTCTAGAGCTAATATTACATGTAATAAAAATGGTATTCCATTTGACACTGAGAGCCCAATGATAACTTCTGGAATAAGACTTGGATCACAGGCTGCTACAACAAGAGGTTTTGGGTTAAAAGAATTTCAAATAGTAGGCGATTTAATAACAAAAACAATAAAAGGTTTAGCTGAAAATCCTGAAGATAACTCTAAAACTGAGGATGAAGTAAGAAAAGAAGTTGTTAGCCTATGTTCAAATTTTCCTATATATAAACATTTAGGTTAATTTAATCTTATGATATGTCCTATATGCAAAAAAGGCGACACGTCTGTTGTAGATTCAAGACCAACCGAAGATGGTACTACGATTAGAAGAAGAAGGCTTTGCACATGCGGACAAAGATTTACAACATTTGAAAGAGTTCAATTTAGAGAACTTACAGTAATTAAAAAAAATGGAAGAAAATCATCATTTGATAGAGAAAAACTATCTAAATCAATTTATGTTGCTTTAAAGAAAAGACCCATTGATACAGAAACAACTGAAAAATTTATTTCAAAAATAAGCAGATCACTCGAAGAATTGGGTCAAAGTGAAATATTATCAAATACAATCGGTACAATGGTTATGGAGGGACTTAAAGAACTTGATCCAGTTGCATATGTTCGATTTGCATCAGTCTATAGAAACTTCAGAGAAGAAAAAGACTTTGTTCAATTTGTGGATAGAATTGATGTCTTTAAAAAAAGATAATTATAAATCTTCAGATAAAAAAATTATGAACTTTGCTATAAACATAGCTGAGAATAATAAGTATTTTACTGGGACAAATCCATCTGTTGGTTGTGTAATTGTAAAAAATAATAAAATTTTATCTTTCGCAACTACAAACCATGGTGGTAGACCGCATGCAGAGAGCATTGCTTTAAATAAAAATAAATATAACAAAGGAACATCACTTTACTCAACACTTGAACCCTGTTCGCATCATGGACAAACACCCCCATGTACGAATGCAATAATTAAAAATAAAGTTAAGAAAGTTTATTATTCAATTGAGGATAAAGATTTGCGAACTTTTAATAAAACAAAAAAAATCTTAAATTCTAAAAAAATAGTTGTAGAATCAGGACTTCAAAAAAGGAATTGTAAGAATCTTTACAATGAATATAATTATATTAGATCTAACAAAGCTCCATATATAATTGGCAAAATTGCTAGTTCATTAAATTTTAATATTTTAAGAAACAATTCTCCAATAACAAATGAACATTCAAGAAATGTTTCACATATTTTAAGATTTCAAAATGATGCAATTTTAACTTCATATAAAACAATTAACACCGATAACCCTAAACTCAATTGTAGATTAAATGGATTAGAAAAATTTTCCCCTACTGTAGTAGTAATCGATAAGAATTTAAAAATAAAAATTAATTCTTATGTAATTAAAAATTCAAAAAAAAGTAAATTAATTATAATTCACTCCTCTAAAAATATTTCAAAAATTAAATTACTAAAAAATAGAGGAGTTAAACTTATTTATCAAAAACTTGAAAATAACTCTAATTTTAATCTTAGAGAAATCACTCAAACACTTTATGATTTGGAGCTCCACAGACTTTTAATTGAGGCAGGTAAAAATTTAATGACTAATTTTCTTAATGAAAATTTATTAAATGAATTTTACCTTTTTAAAAGCGACAAAATAATCTCTAATAGATTTAAAATTAATATATCATCATTAGTAAAAATGATTAATAAAAAATACAAAAATAAGAAAAAAATAAACACATATTTGGATAAAGATATACTTACTCACTATTATTAAAATGTTTAATGGAATTATATTTGATAAAGGAACTATTAGTAGTATCAAAAAAAGAGCTAAAGGTGTAAACTTATTTGTAAAATCATCATTAAAGGTTTCAAATAAAAACCTTGGAATTTCAATTTCTTGTGACGGAGTTTGTCTTACATTAATATCTTATAAAAATAGAATTTTAGAATTTTATCTATCAAATGAAACTTTAGCTAAGTCAAAATTCAGAAATATTAAAATTGGTGATGAAATTAATTTAGAAAAACCATTAAAATTCGGTGATAATATTTCGGGTCATATTTGCCAAGGTCACGTTGATACAGTTTGTGCTGTAAAAAATATAAAGAAAGTGGATAAATCAAATATTTTTGAATTTAAAATAACAAAATCACTTAAGAAGCAATTAGTTGAGAAAGCTTCCATACTTATAAATGGAGTATCACTAACAATCTCTAAAATAAAAAAAAATTCCTTTGAAATATGGATTATACCGCACACACTAAAATTAACTAATTTAATTAAACTAAAAAAAAATGACTTAGTTAATGTTGAGATTGATATTATGTCAAAATATGTAAAAAAATTTATAAATGAAAAAAAGTAATTTCAGTTCAATTGAAAGTATTATTAAGACAGTCAAAAAAAATGGAATGTATATTCTTGTTGATGATGAGAGTAAACACGAAGAAATGGAAAACGAAGGAGATTTAGTAATTTCCACATCAGCTGTAAATCCTAAACATATTAATTTTATGGCTAAACATGCACGTGGATTAATTTGTTTAGCAATGGACAGCACGCAGTCAAAAAAAATTGGTTTAACTTTAGCTTCTCCAATAAATCAATCAAGAAGCAAAACTGCTTTTACGTATTCTATAGAAGCTAAAAAAGGAGTCACAACCGGTATATCAGCTTATGACCGTGCAAAAACAATTAAAGTAGCTTCAAATAAAAACGCAAAAAAAAACGATATTGTTTCACCAGGACATGTATTCCCTGTTATAGCTAGAGATGGTGGTGTTCTTGTTAGAGCAGGGCATACCGAGGCTTCAGTTGACATATCAAAGCTTGCAAAGAAAAATAATTCAGCTGTTATTTGTGAAATTATGGCAGACGATGGAAAAATGGCAACAGGCAAAACATTATTTAATTTTGCAAAAAAACATAAACTTAAAATAGGTAAGATAGAAGATTTAATCGCTTATAGGTTAAAAAGAGAAAAACTTATTAAGTTAAAAAAAACTTCCTCAATAATTGTTCAAAAACAAAAATTTAAAATAAAAGTATTTGAAAATATACTTGATGGTTCCGAAAACTTTGCACTGATTAAAGGAAACTTAAAGAAAGGAGTTGTTCCAAGATTAAGAGTAATATCATCTAATGTGGTTCAAAATTACTTAATTAATCAAAAACTGCCAAATTCATTTGATAAAACAATCTCATACTTCAAAAAGTATAATAATTGTGTTCTTGTATTTATAAGAGATCCTAATTTAAAATCAGTTACTCAAACACTTAAACAGTACAAAAGTAAAACGTTTTACAAAAAAGGTCATGACAAATTGATCAGAAACTATGGTATAGGGGCTCAAATAATTAAATCTTTAAATATTAAAAATATGATACTTGTAACTAGATCAAAAAAAAAAGTGATAGGTTTAGATGGTTATGGAATTAAAATTAAAAAACAGGAAATTATAAAGTGAAAAAAAAAATTCTGATTGTTGTTGCAAATTATTATAAAAATATTGCCATGTCTCTATTAAAAAGTGCAAAAAATAAAATTAAAAATAAATGTATTATAAAGGTGATTAACGTACCTGGTGCATTTGAGATACCTGTAACAATATCAAAAAATTTAAATAAATTTAATGGTTTCATTGCTTTAGGATGTGTGATTAAAGGTCAAACACCTCATTTTGATTTTATATCTAAAGCAACTACCGACTCATTGATGACATTATCAATAACATCTAAGAAACCGATAGGAAACGGTGTAATTACATGCCTAAACAAAAAACAAGCTATAGCACGTGGTAGAAAAGGTTCAGAGGCTGCAGAAGCAGTTTTATCAGTTCTCTCTCAATAAATTATGACAGTTAGATTTTCACCACAAAGAAATCCTAGAGTAATAATAATACAAAAACTTTATGGAAAACTTTTTAATAATGAGGAAAATATAACTTTTCCAAAACATAGATTTAAAAAGTTTATCAAAGATATCGTGAATGGAACTATTGAGAGAGAGGAGTTAATAAACAAAGAAATCAACAATCATTTAGAACAAGATTTAAAAATTCAAAATATTGATAAAGTTTTTCAAATTATAATTAAAAGTGCAATTTTTGAATTCTTATACAAACCAAATACTTCAATCAAAATTATAATTAATGAATATCTGAAAGCATCAAATTTTTTTATAGACGACTCACAGACCAAATATTTAAATGCATTATTAGATAAGATTTCAAAAAAAATTAGAATAACCAATGGATGAGTTTACTTTAATTCAAAAGCACTTTAAAAAATTAACTCATAATAACCCGTCAGCATTAGAACTAAATGATGACGTTTTTTTTGACAAAGATAATAATGTTGTTGTTTCCTCAGATACTTACGTTGAAGGTATTCATTTTCTTAATTTTAGAAACCCTGATTTAGTAATAAAAAAAATAGTAAGATCTTCAATATCAGATTTATATTGTAAGGGTGTAAAACCAAAGTTTATTTTTATTTGTGCAAGTGGGAATAACATATCTTTTTCAAAAAAAAATTTAAAACTTGTTTATAAAAGTTTAAAACAAGAACAAAAAAAATATAAATTTAAATTATCAGGTGGTGATACAACAAAATCAAATAAAACAACATTCACAATTACAAGTTTAGGATATTCAAAAAAAATAGTCCAAAGAAATAAATGTAAAAATAATGATGATATTTATGTAACTGGAAATCTTGGTGATAGTTATTTAGGTTTATTACTTTTAAGAAAAAAGTTATTTTTAAGTAATCCTAAACAAAGAAAATATTTTATTCAAAAATATTATATGCCAGATTTACCAACAAAAATAAGTTTAAAACTAATAAAATTTGCTAATTCATCAATTGATATATCAGATGGTTTACTAGGTGATTTAACTAAATTAATTAATACAAGTAAGTTATATTTTAGATTAGATCTTAAAAAGATACCTATTTCATCAAATCTTAATACCTATCTCATCAAAGCGGATAAAAAAAAAATAAATTTTATTTCTAAAGGCGATGATTATCAAATTCTATTTACTTCCTCAAAAATCAATAGAAGATATATAAAATCATTATTTAAACAAATGAATCAAAAGGTGACTTTGATAGGAAATTTAACCAATGAAATCAAAAGTAATCAAATTATCTCTGACAAAAAGCTTTTAAAACATAGATATAATGAGGGATATACCCATAATTTCTCATGAAGTTAAACATTGCGTTTTATATTATTTTTTGTATTACATTGACACCATAAATATATTTAATAAAGGATCCAATGAACTCAACAACAGAAACAATACTATTATACATCATAGCAGCTGGAATTATATCAATCATTTACGGCTTTTTTACAGGTCGAAATATTTTAAACTCAAGTTCTGGTAATGCTAAAATGGTTGAAATAGCATCAGCTATTCAAGTAGGTGCTCAGGCATATTTAAATAGACAATATAAAACTATAGCAATAGTTGGTGTTGTTGTTTTAATTATTATTTCTGTTGCATTTAGTGCTTTAGTAGGCCTAGGTTATTTAATTGGAGCTGCATTATCTGGAATAGCAGGCTATGTTGGCATGCTTGTTTCGGTTCAAGCAAATGTAAGAACTGCTGAAGCTTCACGAAAAAGCCTAGCTAACGGTTTGTCAATTGCTTTTAAATCAGGAGCTGTAACTGGTATGTTGGTTGCAGGATTAGCCTTGTTGTCAATTGCAGTTTATTATTATTTTCTTGTAAAGATTGGTATAGACGAAAGAGAAATAGTTAACGCTTTAGTTGCGCTTGGTTTTGGTGCTTCTTTAATATCTATATTTGCAAGATTAGGTGGAGGAATTTTTACAAAAGGTGCAGATGTTGGTGCTGATTTAGTTGGAAAAGTAGAAGCAGGTATACCTGAGGATGATCCAAGAAATCCAGCTGTAATTGCTGACAATGTTGGTGACAATGTTGGAGATTGTGCAGGTATGGCAGCAGATTTATTTGAAACGTATGCTGTAACAATTGTTGCAACAATGGTTTTGTCATCAATATTTTTTATCGGAGATTTTAGCATGATGATTTATCCTTTAGCAATTGGTGGTGCATGTATACTTACATCTATTTTAGGAACTTTTTTTGTAACACTTGGAAGTGATAAAAATATAATGAAGGCAATGTATAAAGGTTTCGTAATTACAGCTATAAGTTCTCTCGTTATATTGTATCCTATTACAAAATATGTAATTGGTTTTACAACTGAGTATATTGTAAACGAAAAATCATTTACTGGATTAAGCTTATATTTTTGTGGAATAATAGGTCTTGTTATTACAGGATTAATTATATGGATTACTGAATACTATACAGGCACAGATTATAGACCAGTTAAAAGTGTTGCTCAATCATCAACAACAGGTCACGGAACTAATGTCATTCAAGGATTGGCGGTTTCAATGGAAGCAACTGCTATCCCAGCTTTAATTATTGTTGGTGGAATATTACTAACTAATCATATTGCTGGTTTGTATGGTATTGCAATTGCAGTAACCACAATGCTTGCACTTGCAGGTATGGTTGTAGCTTTAGATGCATATGGTCCAGTTACCGATAATGCTGGAGGAATTGCGGAAATGTCTAATCTTCCAAAAAACGTCAGAAAAACTACTGATGCATTAGATGCTGTCGGAAATACAACAAAAGCCGTAACAAAAGGTTATGCAATTGGGTCTGCAGGACTTGGAGCTTTAGTTTTATTCGCTGCATATACAGAGGATATTAAACATTTTTCTAAAGTTGCTGGTTCAAATTTAGAAGGAATTATCGTTACGTTTGATTTATCTAACCCATTCGTTGTTGTTGGTTTATTAATTGGTGGAATGCTTCCATATTTATTTGGATCAATGGGTATGCAAGCAGTAGGAAGGGCAGGTGGTGCTGTAGTTATTGAAGTTAGAAGACAGTTCAAAAAAATACCGGGTATTATGAAGCGTAAAGCTAAACCAGATTATGGAAGACTTGTAGATTTATTAACGAAAGCTGCAATTAAAGAAATGATCATACCATCATTGCTTCCAGTTTTATCTCCAATTGTATTATATATTATTATTTTTGCTATTGGAGGTCAGGTTGCTGCTCTTTCTTCTGTAGGAGCCATGCTTTTGGGTGTTATAATCACAGGTCTTTTTGTTGCAGTTTCTATGACAGCTGGTGGAGGTGCCTGGGATAATGCAAAAAAATATATCGAAGATGGAAAATTTGGAGGCAAAGGATCAGAAGCTCACAAAGCTGCAGTTACTGGTGATACAGTAGGTGATCCATATAAAGATACCGCCGGACCTGCAGTTAATCCAATGATCAAAATTACTAATATAGTAGCATTGTTATTATTAGCTGTAATCGCTGGATAAATTTAAGGTTTCGTAGTTTTTTAATGAATTGTTCCAAGTGGTTAACCAATCTTCATTATTTACAACCGGTACATGTCTTGAAATATGATGGGATAAAGAACCAATGGGTGCAATACAATTAACATTTTTATAAATATCATGTAATGGTCTCTCAAATGGATCGTTAATTTGAGTGCCAACGAGTCTAAATAAACTATTGTACCTGTTAAAAATTTCTTTAGAAAACATAAATGTTAATAAAGTTTCACCAACATTTCTCCATTTATAATTATTACCAAGATGCAAAGTTGTAGCATATGAAGAATCATAAAAAAATGGGTAATCTGAAGGACACATTACAACATCTTCTTTTAGTAATGAAGAAATTCTTGAATAACTTAATATCATTTCTTCAACACAATTAGTCTCAAAAAGATAATCATCTTCAATAAAAAAGATTATATCTTCTGAGTTTAAGGCTTGATCACAGCACTCTAAATATGATCCACGATTTCCCTTAATTTTACTTTTAAAAAAAGAAACATTTATATAGTTGGATTCTGCAATTTTAGATAAATGATTATCAAAATCTGAATTTGAATTATCACCAATTAAGTTTAATGAAACTTCAAAGTTTTTATCTCTTACAAAATTTAAAATTGATTCTTTAAGACTTAATAAGCAAATTGATATTAATTTTTCTTTTTTAACATTTTGGATTATTCTTTTTGCACTTTTTGATGAATTCCAAAGAAAATTCTGTGGTGAATATCTATAATAAATATCTAGTTTTTTAATTTTTCTTGATAAATTAAGATAACCACGGGAAAAGTTGAGAGATCTCTCGTTAAACTTAATAATATTTTTTTTATAATTGTCATAGTTTGGATTTACCAAATTTAAAGTCTCTTTATCATATGCATAAACATTTAATAATTTTAATAAGATCCTTTTGAATTTTGATTGCTTTAATAACTTTCTTTTGAACATGAAAATTTATATAAAATTAATTATATATGACATTTTATGTATATTTAATTTGCTCAAAAAACAATAATAATCGCTTAATTAGTTACGTGGGGTATACAAACAACCTTAATAAAAGAATTTATCTTCATAATAACTCAAAGGGAGCGAAATTTACAAAAGGAAAAAAATGGATACTTCTTTATAAAAAGAAATTTTTGTTTAAAAATGAGGCAATGAAATATGAATATTATTTAAAAAAAGATAGAGTTAAACGTGAATATTTAAAAAAAAAGTATTACTTATATGAAAAAACTTAAGATTTTACATATAACAGATCTTCACTTTAGACACAGCGGTCGACTTTTTTATTCAACCGGAAAAAAATTAAATAATGGTTTTATATTAAACGGCCATAATGTTTTGAATATATCGGATAGAGATCTTACTAGTCAGAAAAAAAATATTTTTGATATTGGTTCAAAAAAGTTTTTAACTGAAAAAATTATTCAAAATATTGAAAATTTTAAACCAGATTTATTAATACTTGGTCATGTTGATCGACTTGATTATGAGAGTTTTATATCTATTAAAGAAAAGTATAATTCAATTAGATTTGCTCAATGGTTTTTAGATCCTTTAAATGTGAATGGACCTGATTTTGAAAAAAATAAGAATAGATTTTTCTTAAAATATCAATTTTGTGACGCAAATTTTGTAACAACTTCTGTAGATGTATTAAATTTTGCTAACAAAAATAAAACCTTTTTTATTCCTAATCCAATAGATCCTTCAATAGACATTTACAGAAATTTTAAAAATGATAAAGAGATTGATATGTTCATTGCAATAAGTCATGGACAACATAGAGGAATTTTAAAAAGAGATTTTGTCGATGATCGTGTTAAAGTTATCGACAAGCTGACTAAAAAAATTAAATACAATATATTTGGATATAAAAATAACCCAGTCTGGGGGCAAAATTTTTTTGATGAATTAAATAAATGTTCTATGGCTTTAAATATTAGCCGGGGTTATCCAATTAAACATTATTCAAGCGATAGAATCGCATCTTTATTAGGTAATGGACTTTTAACCTTTATTCATCAAGACTATTCATATCATGACTTTTTTAATAAAAATGAATTAGTAATTTATAAAAATATTTATGATTTAAATAAAAAAATTCTCTTTTTTAAAAAAAACAAAAAATTATTGAAAAAAATTGCCATGAATGGACATAAAAAAGCACATAATATTTTTAATAATCGTCTGATTAGTGATTTTATAATAAGAAAAACTATGAATATGAATATTAATAAAAATTTGAAGTGGATGAATGAATAAATATTTAATTTTTAGAACTGATAGAATAGGGGATTTTATATTTTCAAGAATATTAACAGAATCAATTAAAAAAGATAACCCTAACAATAAAATAGATTTTGTTTGTTCTTCATATAATTCTAAATATGTCAAAAATTTCAAAGATATAAGTAATGTTTATATTCTTGATAAATATGATTTAGGCTTGATGTTAAAAAATATATTAGCAATCAATAAAAAAAAATATGATTATTTAATTATTCTGGATGGAAAAAGAAGATCGATTTTTTTTTCCTTAGTTTTAAAAGCAAAGAAAAAATACGCAATTTTAAAAGACTTTAGACCATATATGATTTTAAAATTTTTTTTTAATAATTATTTTATAAATTCTGAAATTAACTCACAATTCAATAATTTTAGCAGTATTATCAATTATTTAAATATTAAAGTTCCTCAATCAATTAATTATTATAATAGTTATAAATTTAAGAAAAATAAATTTAATAAATTACCAAAGGATTTTACTTTATTGCATTTAGATGAAAAATGGTTTGAAGGATATTACTATAATGATTTTAGATATATGAATTTAAATAAAATGAATTTTGATAAACTTATTAAAACAATTAAGCTTAAATTTAAAAAAAAAATTGTCCTCACCTCAGGTAAGATTGATACAAAACAATTTAATGAAATAAAAAAAAGTTTATTCAAAAATGTCAAAAAAAACATCTTTATTTCAAATAAATATAAAAACGATTTGATCTTTATTGATAACACTGATTTTAGAGATTTAGAGTTAATTGTTAATCGCTCTGGTGTAGTTGTATGTTGCGAAGGCGCAATAAGTCATGTTTCAAATGCTTTAAATAAAAAAACTTACGCACTTATCAATAATTTAAAAACTGCACAATTTTGGACTAATCATATGAAATATTTAAAGCTTATCAAAAGAGATAATATTAATAATGTCTGTAATCAAATTTCAAATCTTTAATAAATGAAAATATGTTTCTTAGACAACACACCATTCTTATACAACTCTAATGATCTAAATTCTTTTAAGTTAAGGGGTGCTGAAACAGTGCTAATTAATCTTGCTATATCATTATCTAAGCTTAATTATAAAATAACGATTATCAATAATTGTCCAAAAAATGAAATTATTGATAATATTGAATGGGTAAACATAAATTATCTAAATGAAAAGTTATACTTTGATTTAGCTATTTCAAATAATGACTGTAGGTTTTTTGATAAAATTATTTCTAAGAAAAAAATCTTAATATCTCACAGTATTCAGTCATTAGAAAAATTTATTAGAAAAAAACAATTATTTACTTATCACAAATATAAACCAAAAGTAGCCTTGCTAGGAAATTATCATTTAAAAAAAAGAAACTTTTTTACGAGAATATATGGTCATTTTATTTTACCATATGGTGTAGATGATATTTTTTTAAAAAAAAAAATTAAAAATGAAAATCAAATAGATAAAAATCTTGCTATTTTTACTTCAAGAAGAGATAGAAATTTGGACTTGTTAATTAATATTTGGATAAAAAAAATCTATCCTAATCTTAAAACTGCTAAATTACTAACAACACCTCCAGAAAGTTTTAAAAGTATTAATTCCTATAATATATTAATAAGATCAACTAACGATAGATCTTTCATGATTGATGATTTATGTAAATCTAGAGTTTCATTAATTCCAGGTCATAGCGCTGAATTATTTTGTTTGGCTGCAGAGGAGGCGAGAGAGTTGTGTGTTCCAATAATAACTTTAGGTATTGGCTCACTTTCAGAGAGAGTTGTTCACAATGAGACTGGTTTTATAGCAAATAATCATGAGGAGTTTGCCAAATATACATATGAAATTTTTAAAAACGACCATTTGTGGAAACGTTTAAGATCAAATTTAATAAAATTAAGAGGCCAAAAGAATTGGACTTATTCAGCTGAATCTCTATTAAATAATGTTTAATATTTATGTATATAATAAATAAAACTTTTGAACGTTTAAGCAGACTTTTTAGATATTTTTTATCTTCTGGTTTTATAATTGACCACAAATATCAAAATAAAAATCAAGTTACCAATTCAAATGTTATTTTAGAATTGCTTAAAATAAAAAATTTTAAACCTAAATATATTGTGGATGTTGGGTGTGGGTATGGTCAATGGACAAAAAAGCTATTAAATATATATCCTTTTTCAAAGTATTTTTTATATGATGCTGACAAAAATAATATAAAAAATTTGAAAATTTTAAAACAAAAACATAATAATTTAAATTATGATATCTGTTTGTTAACAGACAATGATGAATACTATACCTTTTACAATATGGGTTATGGCTCATCTATATTTGAAGAAAATACAACGCATCCAAGAAAAAATGAAAAAATTAAGTCAACTACACTCCATAATGTTCTGCCACCTGAAATAATTAATCATAAAAATAATTTAATTAAAATTGATGTCCAGGGTGCAGAAATAAAAGTTTTAAATGGTTTAAAAGAATATTTAAAAAATTTCGAAGTTATTATTTTAGAGGTTTCTATACATAATTATAATAAAGGTTCACCGCTATTTAATGAGGTTTTAAATTTTATGTCTTTAAATGATTATAGATTATATGATATTTTTGATCTAAAAAGGCTTGGTAATAACAAATCTTTTCTTTTGCAATTTGATTGTGTTTTTGTCAGATCAGATTCAACTTTATTTGATGTTAAATTTTAATCTTATTAAGAGCATTATTTTTAAATAAATTTGCTTCTTGTATATATCTTCTTACCATCTGTGTTGTTTTATGACCTGTCATTGCCATTATATTTCTCTCCTCAGCCCCCGCCTCAGCTGTTGATGTTGCAAATCCCGATCTTAAACTGTGTCCACCATATTTATTAGCCTCTAATCCAGCTATTAAGGCATATCTCTTAATAATCAAAGAAACTGATTTATCTGAAATATCAAAAATTTTTCCATTATTAATTTTTCTGTAATTTATCCAATCTTGAAGTTTCGTGACTGGACAATATTCATTATTATTAAAGTAGGGGATGGCTTTAATGCTTCCTTGTCCTAATTGATCTGTTTTTGATCGTCTAATTAAAATTTTAAGACCTTCATTTACAAACTCCAGGTCACTATATTCAATGTTTACAAGTTCAGATCTTCTGAAGCCTCCTGCAAATCCAAGTAATATTAATGACTTATTTCTAATTTTTTTATCTATGTTTTTTTCTTGATCTATAGCATTAATTATATATTTTAAATCATTGATTAATATAGGTTTTTTTGATTTTTGATGTGATCCATTTATTCTTTTAATACCTAATAAATTTTCCATTATTAGAGGATGTTTAGAATCTAAGTAATGACCCTTCATTTTGTGAACAACTTTTATTGAAGCTATTCTTCTTTTTAAAGTACTAAATTTACATTTTTTAGATAAATATGTTAAATATATCGCTAATACTTTAGGTTCTGTTGGAAGTGATTGAAATCCATTCTTTAAACAGAACAAAGTAAAATCTTTGAAATCCGACTCATAAGCTTTAACAGTATTTTTGGCCTTTGAGTTTTTTAAGTTTTTTATTGTTTCTAGTTCAAGAGATTTTACGTCTGTAATTATATCATTCATATATATTTCCGATAACCATTAATTATCGGAAATATAATTTATCACATTTTACAAGTCAAGCATTTAATGTAAAAGAATATTAATGCCTAAATATGTTTTAATTGGTCTGATTGTCGTAATTGGAACATTCCTTATTATGAATTATTTGCCAAAACTGAAAGAACAAACAAAAAATAGAATATTAATGGTTATTTTTGGCATATTTTTTATAAGCATATTTGTTTTGCTATTTTTATTAATGTTTTGAGGTTATTTGATAGATATAATTAGCATTATAGTTGCTGGAATATTTTCATGCATAATACTTGATATTCTGGGCTATTTACTCAAATTGATGGGTATTCCTGAACCATCGTGGGGAATTGTTGGAAGATGGACTTATTATATGCTTAAAAATGCTGATTTTTATAACCCAAATATTGCCCAAATGCCCAATTTTAGGTATGAGGTCTTACTTGGTTGGATTTTTCACTATTATGTATCGATTTGTTGGGCTGTAATCTATTATTTTTGTTTTTTAATGGTAGGTATTGAAATGACATATTTTTCAGGCTTTATATTTGGAGCTCTCACAACACTAGCTCCATTATTGATATTTCTACCATTTACAGGACAGGGCGTTTTTGCAAATAAGACTGGAATACCTATTAAAACCTCAATTATGTTCTTGATACGTCACTCAATTTATGGAATTGCTATGTATGAGGGTTTTAGATGGTTTACTTAAAGCTTTAGATTAAGTTATACCCACTATTCTACCCTGTTAAAAACTCATAAAATTCAACAATAAAGTGATACATACAACCTAAATGATTTGATATTGTAATTATGAATTAAGAGGCAACTCTTAACTGACCATCTGGGGAAAAACCGAGAGGTTCAAGCCCAGAGGGCAGAAAACTCTACAGAGTAGCGCTAAAATTGTAGAGTGGAAGGCATGGCGGTAGCGCATACAACGACGTGCCAAAAACTACTGTTCTTTGTGCCTGAAAAGGTACAAGGAAACAGGGTTTTTTTCTTATTTATGATCCTTAAAGGCACTAAATTTCAATTAAAAGTATGGAAATACCTCAAAAAAATACCAAAAGGCCAAGTAAGGACTTATTCTGACGTAGCAAAGGCTATAAATAAACCAAAATCAGTAAGAGCTGTGGCAAATGCAATAGGAAAGAACCCATATGCCCCAAAAATACCTTGTCACAGAGTAATTAGGTCGGATGGTTCATTGGGCGGCTATTCAGGCAAAGGCGGGATAAATACTAAGAGAAAATTACTCAAATCAGAGGGTATTTTGCTCTAAAAATGTTAAAAATCAACGGTTTTTGCTCATAATACAATTTTTAGTCATATTTTTTTAATATCACCTATAAGTTGCACCATAAAACAGAAAATGTTTAAAATAGAGGGTATTTTGGGCTTTTAAATGCTATATTCTATTTTTGCAGAGCTAATTAAAATTACTCATTATTCTATCAAAAATTCTGATTTTAATATTTAAAATAATCGCAATGAAATATCCTTGAATATTATAAATTAGTAAAATTATTATATTTACTTACTTTTTTAAGCATCTGAATTATTAGATTTAAGGTATTATTATTTTAGCTAATAAGTAAGACAAAATCTCTACCCTATTTACTTAAATCTTCTTAGAAATTTATTAAATTATGAATTAAACAATAAAAAATAATGACTACTAGCTTTGTTATAAAAATCAAATTTATACATTAAATATATATTTATTAAATGAATACAAATAATACAATAATAACAGTACTTTATTATTAATAATTAAAGTATTTGTTTAATATATAAGTAAATGTTACTTACCTAAATAAAGTTTAGATAAATAATATTCTCTTCTAGATATATATAAACCACAAAGAACAATTATAAAAAGCCCCAAATATGTCCAATTATCTGGCAATTCATTGAATATATAATAACTAAGCAAAATATTAGTAATAATTTCAGTATATCCAAGAGGAGCAAGTTTAGAGGCATCTGCTAATTTTAATGATAGGATTATAAAAAGATGTGCAATTGCAGCTATAAAGCCAATTAAAGCCATCATAATCCACTGACTATTAGATGGTTGTATCCAGACACCTGGCATAAAGAAAGACATTACTATAGTCCCTACTGTTCCAGCAAATAACAAAGTCAAAAGTGAGTTATCTGATGAACTTAATTTTCGAGTAATAATTAAATAAAACCCATAGCAAATACCATTACCCAAGGCAGCTAAAGTAGCTAAATTAATCTCTATAAACCCTGGTCTGATTACAATTAAGGTACCTACAAACCCCATTGATACTGCAGTCCATCTTCTTAAACCTACTTTTTCACTTAAAAAAAAAGGTGACATTGCAGTTACACATATAGGAGCAACAAATGCTAGTGTTAGTGCTTTTGGTAATGAAATTTCAGAAATTGCATAAAAGAATAAATAAGTGGAAAAGACAAAAATCAACCCTCTTATCAATTGAAGTAAAGGTTTTTTACTCCAAACTAAAGATTTTCTATCAAAAATAAGCATTATTAAGAGAGCAAAAACAACAGTAAAAAAATATCTAGCCCAAGTAATTTGTAAAACGTCCATAGAGGAGCTTAAATATTTAGCAAAAGCATCCATGAAAGGAACAATCATCCAAGCGGACGCATTGAGTATTACAGCCTTCATTAAAGAAGCATAGCTCTTAATTAAAGTATTTTAAAGCAAAGAATACAGTTATTGGGACTGTTATTAAAGACATTAAAGTTGAAACAACAATTGTACTAGAAATATTATCTACAATTTCTTTTGGCGAATACATGGAAGCAACTAAATAACAAAGAATGGCACTAGGCATCGAAGATTGTATTAATAAAACACCTGCTGCAAAGCCAGACAAATTAAAAAAAGATATTAGAGCAAAGCCAATTAAAGGACCTATAATAACTCTTCCAGTAGATGTAATTAGAGCGTCCTTAAATGAAAAAATTTTCATTTGCGTTAGAGAAACACCTAAAGACATTAAAATCATTACAATCATTCCGTAAGCTAAAAGCATTACAGTATTCAATACAAACATTGGCAAAGGTATTTCGTAATATAGAAATAGGATTGTTGCAATTATTGCATAAAATGATGGGCTTTTAACTATTACATTTAAATCAAATTCTCTTTTAGCCAGAAAGATATTTAGAGTGAAATGCAATAAAACAACTAATGATGATATAGCTGCAGCTATTCCCATACCAAGTTTTCCATATGCAAATAAACATATTGGGATACCCATATTACCAGTATTAGGTAAAAAAAATGTTGGTAATTCTCTAAGATAATCTTTTTTCATTAATAATAGGAAAATTAATCCAACGATCAAAAAAGAAGTCAAAAGAATAATAGCATATAAAAAATACTCAGAGAACATTGCAAAAGTTACACCACTAGCTGATATAGAAAATATTACTATAGATGGTGTACCGAAATTAGCTGAGTAAGTCGTTATAAAAGATGTATCAAAGTTTGGATTTTTTTTACCAAGAAAGTAACCAATACCTACAATAAAAAAAACTGGAAATAGAACTTCAAAAAGTTTGATATAAAGTTCCATTAAAATAATCTTATTAATACTGGATTTTTAATTATGTTTCGATTTAATTTAAAAGATTTAATACATTTTTGAGAACTTAATTCATTTGCATCATGAGTAATAATTACAATTGATGCTGTTTTTTTTTTACTATTTGGTATCTGGATAATTCTTTGAATTGATATTTTATAGTTTGCAAAAATTTTTGTAATAGATGACAAAACTCCTGGTTTGTCTTTAACTTCTAGTCTTACATACAGTGAATTAGATGAAATATCTTTATTAAAAATTTTTGGTTTTTGTCTTTTTGTTCTAGTAATTCCAAAAGAAAATTTAATATTTCCTCTTAAAATAGACAACAGGTCTGACATTATCGCGGATGATGTTGGTCCAGGTCCTGCTCCTTCACCTTGCAAAACACTCTCTCCTATTGGTGATCCATTTAAAATTACAGCATTCATCACGCCACTAACATTTCCGATATAAGAGTCTTTGTTTACCATGCAGGGATGTACTCTCTCAAAAATACTATTTTTAATAATCTCTGTAATACCAAGCAATTTAATTCTAAAGTTTAACTGATTGGCTATTTCAATATCTTTAAATTCAATATTTTCGATACCTTCCATCAAACAGTTTGATTTTGAAATTTTTTTATTAAATGCTAATGAAGAAAGTATTTTTATTTTTGCCAAAGCGTCATATCCATTTAAATCTAATTTAGGATTTCCAGGTTCAGCATAACCGAGGTTCTGAGCTTTTTTTAAAACACTAACAAAACTATCTTTAGTTTTTTCCATCTCGGACAAAATATAATTACATGTGCCATTAAGAATTCCATAAACTTTTGTTATTTTATTAGTTGCAAGACCTTCTTTAATAGTTCTAATTATTGGTATCCCTCCAGCCACAGATGCTTCGAATTCTAAATTTACTTTATTTTTTTCAGCTAATTCACCAAGCTTATCTCCATGTTTAGATATGAGTGCTTTATTTGGTGTAATTACATGAATTTTATTTTTTAAAGCGGTTTCAATAACTTTCTTTGATATTCCATCTGATAAACCGATTGCTTCGATTATTATATGAAGATTTTTTATTTTTAAAATATCTAAAGGATTTGCGTAAAATATTTTTTTGTTTATTTTAAATTTCCTTTTTTTGTTTTTATTTTTAGCTGAGATCCCAACAACTTTTATTTTCTTTCCAGTCTTAATTTCAATATCTTTTTTTTTAATATTTAACTCATTGTATACATATGATCCTATTTGACCAAGACCGATTACAGCTATATTAATATTTTTACTCATTTTTCATTAATCTAATTTAGGAAAATCACTTAGTTCTCCATATTTAATTACATTACTTTTAAACTCATCAAAAGAGGTTTCATTTTCAAAATTTAGTTTTGTAATATCTGAATTTGTGTTTTCTTCTTCAACTTTCCACATTGAAACAGGATGATTTAGAGAACAATGTGATAAAATAATTAAAAATAATATGATTAGTATTTTTTTATACATTTAGGCCTTCATCTTCATTAAATTTAAAATAATAATTCATATTTTGCACAGCTTGTCCCCCACCACCTTTAATCAAATTATCAATTGCAGACAATATTATTATTTTATCTTTATATTTGCTATTACATACTGAAATTAAGCAATTATTAGTATTAATTACATCGTTAGTGCTTAAAAATGTATTTATTTTAGAAATTTTCACAAACTTATGACTTTTGTAATGATTGGTTAAAACATTTTGAATTTTTCTTAGGGTAGCACCCTTTTTTATATCAACATACATAGTACTTAATATTCCTCTAAACATTGGTGTAAGATGTGGAGTAAAATGAAATTTATTTTTTTTTCCAGTTTTTAAATCTAATTCTTGTTGAATTTCAGAATTATGTCTATGATTTGCTAATCCATAAGCA
Organism: uncultured Pelagibacteraceae bacterium; assembly: GCA_902547535.1. Lineage (GTDB taxonomy): Bacteria > Pseudomonadota > Alphaproteobacteria > Pelagibacterales > Pelagibacteraceae > Pelagibacter. Next base: position 62,496 of record CACCOB010000004.1, read on the forward strand.
CTAAGGGATTCGTATAGATTTTTATTTCTATATTTTTTATGTACGCCTCTTCCAGCTCCTGAATAACCAGATTTAGAGTCTATGATAATTGTTTTGTTGTTAATTAGGTTTCTTTTTATTAATGGAATTAGTGGAATTAATACAGTAGTTGGATAACATCCAGGACAAGATATTATTTTAAATTTTTTTATTAAATTTCCAGTTATTTCAGGAATAGAATAAATACTATCTTTAATTAGATTTGAGGCGCTATGTTTAATTTTATACCATTTTTCATATTCATTTTTAGTATTTAGTCTAAAATCTGCAGCAAGGTCAATAAGGAGAATATTTTTATTTAAATAGTTTGATATAGTCTGAGCTTCACCATTTGGCAGCGCTGTAAATATAATATCAATTTGTGATAGGTATTTTTTGTTAAACCTAGATATTTTTGGAAGTTTATACTTCTTTAATTCCTTGTCATAAAAATCTATTTTTTTTCCAACAGATGAATTTCCACATAAATATTTGATATTTACATGTTTATGTTTACAAAGGAGTTTTGTTAACTGTAATCCTATATATCCAGTTGCTCCATAGATAAGAACATTTTTCTTGATCATAAATTAATATAGCAGTTGAAAATTAAAAAGAAATTATCTTTTAGAGAATTGATAGCTTTTTCTTGCTTTCGCTCTACCAGGTTTTTTTCTTTCAACAGACCTTGAGTCTCTGGTTGTAAGTTTTTCCTTACGTAAAGTTGATTTTAGTGTTTCATCGAATTTAAGTAGAGCCCTTGAAATACCATGTATTAATGCACCAGCTTGGCCAGTTTGACCTCCACCAACAACTTTAGATCTTACATCATAATCGGTAGATTGATTAATTATTTCGAATGGTCTTAAAATTTGCATTTTGTGGTTTGCTCTAGGAAAATAATCATCTAATGATTTTCCATTAACATAGAATTTTCCTGTTCCTTTTTTTAACCAAACTTTGGCAACTGATTTTTTTCTTCTACCAGTAGCATACTTGCTATCTTTAAAATCTAATTTTATCTTTGGAGATGATGTTTGATTGTCTTCCATATTAATTTCTAACTATATTTTTCTCATTAAGTTTGCTGATTTCAATTACTTTAGGATTTTGTGCACTATGAGGGTGATTAGCTCCAGAGTAAATTTTAAGCTTTGACAATTGTTTTTTACCAAGAGCTCCGGTAGGCAACATTCTTTTGACAGCTAATTTTAAAACTTCACCAGGTTTTTTCTCACTTAATTTTTCAGGTGTTATTTCTTTTATTCCTCCAGGATAACCAGTGTGTCTATAGTACTTTTTGTTTTGAAATTTATTTCCAGTAAATTTTATTTGGTCTACATTTTTAACAACAACAAAATCGCCATGATCCATATGAGGAGTATATTTTGTTTTATTTTTGCCTCTTATAATTTTTGATAAAACTGTTGCTAGTCTACCAACTACGGCGCCTGTAGCGTCAATTTCAAACCACTCGCTATTTATCTCATCTTTTTTAACAAATTTTGTCATGAATGCGGGATTAATACTTATAATTACGTATATTGTCAATTTATTATATTTTTTTAGGACTTAATGGTTGATTGAATTATGAGCATTTATTAGTAATAATATCCTCTTTAAAAAGGAATTCTCTAAGCTAATAATTAAAGGAGCCAAATGAGTGATAAAAAAAAAGAATTAAAACCGAATACTTATAAATTCGATACATTAAGCCTACACGCTGGTTATCAACCACATAAAAACGCTGGTTCAAGACAAGTGCCAATTTACCAAACTACATCATATCTTTTTGATGATGTCGATCACGCAGCTGCTCTTTTTAATTTAGAAAGAGGTGGACATATTTATAGTAGAATTTCAAACCCAACTGTTGGTGTATTAGAGGAAAGAGTTGCATCACTTGAAGGAGGTACAGCAGCATTAGCTACATCTTCAGGAATGAGCGCAATATTTTTGACAGTAATGACATTATGCGAAGCAGGTGACCATTTAGTAGTATCATCTCAACTTTATGGAGGTACAGTAAACTTATTTAGATTAACCTTACCTAAATTTGGAATAAAATGTACATTTGTTAAACCAAGAGATACTGAAGGATTTAAAAAAGCAATTCAAAAGAATACAAAAGGTATTTTTGGAGAACTTGTTGGAAATCCAGGTAACGAAATAATGAACATGCCTGAAATTGCTAAAATTGCTCATGATGCTGGAATTCCATTGATGGTAGATGCAACTTATCAAACTCCATATTTATGTAAACCCTTTGAGCATGGTGCTGATATAGTAGTTCATTCACTAACAAAATGGATGGCTGGTCATGGATCTTCAATGGCGGGAATATTAGTTGAGGGTGGAAAATTTGATTGGATGCAAAATGATAAATTTCCAACAATGACAAAACCTTATGAAGGATATCATGGATTGTCTTTTGCCGAAGAATTTGGTCCTACAGCATTTACAATGAAAGCTAGAGCTGAAGGTATGAGAGATTTTGGTCCTTGTTTAAGTCCCCAAAATGCATGGAACGTTTTACAAGGTATTGAGACCTTATCTGTTAGAATGAAAAAGCATTGTTCCAACGCGGAGGAAATGGTTAAATATTTAATGAGTCATGAAAGTGTTGCATGGGTATCGCATCCAAGTGTTCCTGATCACCCAGATCATGAATTAGCAAAAAAACTTTTACCTAATGGAAGAGGTTCAATGATAGCATTTGGGATTAAAGGTGGAAAAGAAGCGGGTGTTGCATTTATCAATAATGTAAAACTAGCATCTCACCTTGCAAATGTAGGAGACACAAGAACTTTAGTCATTCATCCTGCATCAGGAACTCATTCTCAAATGGATGAGGCAACTTTAAAATTTGCTGGGTTGTCCCACGACATGATTAGATTGTCAGTAGGTATTGAAGACATTGATGATATAAAAAATGATTTCGAGATTGGTTTTAGAGCAGCAAGAAAGCCAAGACTTGTGTCAAATCAATGAAATTTAAAGTAAATAATAACGAAGTTTTTGCCTCTACTGGTGGAAGACCTTTTGATAAAAAAAAACCATTAATTATTTTTGTTCATGGAAGTGGTCTTACCCATATGACATGGGTGCTTCAAACAAGATACTTTGCTTTTCATGGTTATAATGCTCTGGCAATTGATCTTCCAGGTCATGGCTTGTCTAGTGGTGAAAGTCTAAAATCAATTGAGGAAATGGCAGATTGGGTGAATGATGTAATTGATGCTGTTGGTCATAAAGAAGCATCCTTGGTAGGCCATTCACAAGGTTGTTTGGTTACAGTAGAGTGTACATCAAGATATCCTGAAAAAATCAAAACTCTGAGTTTAATGGGTGGAGCTGGTGCTATACCTATGAATCCTGAACTCTTGTCATTAGCAGAAAATAATGATCCTAAAGCAGTAGATTTGATGATGGATTGGGCGCATGGTCCAGCTGGTCACTTTGGTGGTCATCCAGTACCTGGTCTTTATCATATAAATACAGGAACTATGCTTGCAAAATCTAGAACAATTCAAAATACATTAGGTGTAGATTTTAGAGCTTGTGATAATTATAAAAATGGATTTAAGGCAGCTGAAAAAATTAAATGCCCTACTCTATCAATTTTAGCAACTGATGACAAAATGTGCCCTGTTAAAGAAGGAAAAAAATTAGCTTCATTAATAAATGGTAGCCAAGTTGATATAATTGATAACTGTGGTCACATGATGCTATTAGAAGAAGCAGATAGAGTATTAACTGTACTTAAAAAATTTATAACTACAAATTATCCCCCATTATCAAGTTAAATTAAAGCTTGATTGTATTTTTTCATTTTAGTTAAATATAAAATTAAACAGAAGGGGAAATATGAGCAAAAATAAACATCCAGAAACAATAGCTTTACATGGTGGAGATTACAGAAGTGATCCAGCTACAACAGCAGTAGCAGTACCACTATATAGAACAACATCTTACCAGTTTAATGATACAGACCACGCTGCAAATTTATTTGCACTAAAAGAATTTGGAAACATATACACAAGAATTATGAATCCAACAAATGACGTACTTGAAAAAAGAGTTGCAGCTCTTGAAGGTGGACTTGCAGCTGTAACTGTTGGTTCGGGACAAGCGGCATCAACATTTGCAATAATGAATGTATGTCAATCAGGAGATAATTTTATTAGTTCAACTGATTTATATGGCGGTACGGTTAACTTATTCACTCACACACTTAAAAAATTAGGTATTGAATGCAGATATGCAGATCCATCAGACCCAAGTAATTTTGAAAAATTAATTGATGAAAAAACAAGGTGTTTTTATGCGGAAACTTTACCTAATCCATACTTGAGAGTGTTTCCAATTAAAGAGGTTTCAGACATAGGCAGAAAGCATAATATTCCATTAATAATGGACAATACTGCAGCACCTGTAATTTGTAAGCCATTAGAACATGGAGCTGCTGTAGTGGTCCACTCACTTACGAAATTTATTGGAGGACACGGTACAGTCATTGGTGGAGCTCTTGTTGACGGTGGTAATTTTGACTGGACAAAGGATCCAAAAAGACAACCATTATTTAACGAACCAGATGCTAGTTATGGTGGGGCAAAATGGGGTGAAGTCGTGCCACAATTAACAGGGGCAAATGTTTCATTTGCTGTAAGAGCTAGAGTATGTCTTCTTAGAGATTTAGGAGCTCCTTTGGCACCAGATAATGCATGGGGAATAATTCAAGGTCTAGAAACTGTACCATTAAGAATGAAACAACATTGTTCTAATGCTGAGAAAGCTGTTGCTTTTTTACAAAAACATAAGAATGTAGAAAGAGTTATCTACCCTACCTTACACAAAGGTGAAATTGGCGAAAGATCAAAAAAATATATGAATGGCGGTAATGGAGCACTTGTAGGTATTGAGGTTAAAGGAGGAGTCGAAGCAGGTAAAAAATTTATAGAAGCATTAAAAATGTTTTACCATGTCGCAAATATTGGAGATGCAAGAAGCTTAGCTATTCATCCAGCAACTACTACTCACAGTCAATTAACAGAGGAGGAACTTTTGGCAGCAGGTGTAACGCCAGGATATGTAAGATTATCAATCGGGATTGAACATCCGGATGATATTATAGCAGATCTAGATCAAGCTTTAGGAGCTTCTGGAAAACCTAGCTTGAAAGCTGTAAGTTAGATCTTGTATTTATAAATAAAAAATAGACACAAGAAGCTACTAAAAATATTGAGCTTATTTGGTGCATAGATGCAATTATTATCTGTGCACCATATAATAAAGTAAATATTCCCAAAACAATTTGCAAAATTATAAAAAATCCTAAAATGTTAACTGATTTATATAAATCAGTTTTTTTATTCCTATAAATATAAAATAATAAAAATAGATAAAATAATCCTATTAAATAAGCTAATTTTCTATGTATAAATTGCACTAAAGAAGGATCACTAAAAGCAGACAGTTTTAATAAATTAACAATACTGTTATCGTTTGGAAAAATTGAGTTACCCATTAATGGCCAAGAATTATAAATTTTACCTGCATCCATACCTGAAACAAATGCACCTATAGTAATTTGCAAAAATATTAAAAAAAGAAAACTAGATGGAAATATTATATTAATTGTATTTTCAAAATTGTTTTTAATTTTTATTTTTAAATAATTCCAAAAAATTAAAGATAAAATAAAAAAAGCTACTAATAAATGTATCGATAATCTAAAATGACTAACATCTACCCTATCTATAAGGCCACTTCTAACCATGTACCATCCTATAAATCCTTGAAAGCAAATTAAACCAAAGATAAAGTAAAAATTTATTAATTTTTTGAATTTAATTTTAAAAGTGAAATATATTAATGGTATTAGAAAAGCTATACCTATTAACCTTCCCATAAATCTATGAGCCCATTCCCACCAAAAGATAACTTTAAATTCTTGCATAGTCATGTCATAATTTTGTAATTTAAATTCAGGTATCTCTTTGTATAAATCAAAATACTTTATCCATTCAGAATTATTTAATGGTGGTAAAAAACCAGATAACAATTGCCACTGAGTAATTGATAAACCAGAATCTGTTAATCTGGTCAAACCTCCTACAACAATCATCGCTGAAATAATCCAGAACATGCATATAAGCCATATTGATATAAGATTATTAACTTTTATATTTTCACTATACATAGAGGGATAAATATAATAATTTTTTAATTATCCAAATATATAAATGTCGCCATTAAAAAAAGAAAAACTCATTAAAATAAGAAAAGAATTGGATAAATTAGACGACTCATTAATAAAAATAATTAAGATAAGAACCAATCTAGTAAAAAAAGTTCTAGCACTTAAAGAGAGAAAAAATCAAATTGTAGATCAAAAAAGAATTAATTTAATCTTAAAAAATATTAAAAAGAAATCAATAAAAAATAAAATTGATCCAAAAATTACAAATAAGATATGGAAAAATATGATATTTGCCTACATAGATTTTGAACGAAGAAATTTTAATAAAAAAAAATAGATTATTTACTATGAGGTGGCAACTTTTTTTCTACAAAAACTTCATGTTTCCTTGTTGCGGGATTATATTTTTTAGCTTTTAATTTTATCTTTGCTTTTTCTCCACCAGCCGGTTTTTTTACATAATAAAAAAAGGGGCTATCTGGTTTTGCCTCAGGAACTAGTCTAACTTTAACGTGTGTTTTTTTTGCCATCTTTAAACTCTGATATTATATTTTTAATTTTTAAAACTTTAGATTTAATAATTTTTTTATGTTTTATAGATGTATTGTATAATTCGTCAATATCTGAATCCTTAGAATTTAGAACCTTTTTAACCCCATTCAACGTCATACCTTTATCTTTTAATAAAAATTTAATTTTTTTTAAAATATTAATGGAATTTTCATCATAATATCTCCTATTCCCGGTAAAGATTTTTGGTTTAATTTGTTTAAACTCTTTTTCCCAAAAACGTATTGTGTGTGTTGATAATGAACCTTTTTTTAGATTGATTAAATTTAAAATTTTAGCTACCTCACCTATAGTTTTATATTTTCTATTATCCTTAAAATTATCCATTATTAATATATTTTTTAAATTCTTTAGATGGCTTAAAAAGAATAACATTTCTCTCAGAAATTATTTTAGTCTCATTTGTTTTAGGATTTCTGCCAAATCTTTGTTTTTTATTTCTTAACAAAAATGTTCCAAATTTTGCAAGTTTAACTTTTTTATATTTTGTTATATTAATTAACAATAATTCAAAAACATCTTCAAATAAAGTTTCACTTATTTTTTTTGAAAAACCTATTTGCATATAAATTGAGTTTATAATTTCTTTTTTTGTTAAGTTTATTCGTTTCACTTAGTTAATACTATCCTTTATAGAGTCTATTAGTTTACCTCTAATAGTTTTTTCACAAACTTTGAGGGAGTTTGCAAAACCTATTGAGTCTGTTGAACCATGACTTTTTATAACAGGTTTGTTCAAACCAAGTAAAATAGCACCATTATAAAGTCTTGGATCAAGTTTCTTTTTAAAGTTATTTAAATTTGTAAAATTTACAAATGATGAAAATTTACTTATTAAATTTGAAGTTAAAGCTTTCTTTAGTTCACTAATTATGAAATTTGAGGTACCTTCTGCAGTTTTTAGTGCAATATTTCCTGTAAAACCATCAGCAACTATTACATTAACATCACCTTCCATAATATTATTTCCCTCAATGTAACCCTCGAAATCAAATAAAGAATATTTTTTTTCACTCAATAATTGATAGGTATCTTTTATCATTGCATTTCCTTTTAGTTCTTCAGATCCAATATTTAGTAACGCGACTTTTGGCCTCAAATTTTCAAATAATGCTTTTAGTAAAGCAGAACCCATAATTGAAAAATCTATAAGATTTTTAGTATTACACTCAATATTTGCGCCTAAATCAAGAACAACATTCATTCCTTTTTTGCTTGGCCAGAGAGCAGATAGAGCGGGTTTATCAATATTCTCAATCATTTTTAAATTTAATTTTGATATTAAGAAAAGAGCACCTGTATTTCCAGCAGAGACAACTGCATGAGCCTCATCATTCTTTAATGACTCAACAGCAAGCCACAAACTGGTATCTTTGCCTCTTTTTGCAGCAGATAAAGCAGTGTCTTCTGCTTGAACAATTTTATGTGTGTGAACCAGTTCAAATCTCTTATTTGGAATATTATATTTTTTTATTAATGGTGTTATTAAATCTTTATCTCCAAAAATTTTGTAATTTACATTTAAAGAGACACTTGAGTGAAGACTCACACCTTTTATTACCTTATCAGGAGAATTATCACCACCCATTGCATCAATTGCAATGATTATAGGGTTGTTCATAAAAAACTACTCTTTAGGGTCTAATACTTGTCTACCTTTATAAAATCCAGTTTTTAAATCTAAATGATGAGATAATCTATATTCACCAGATTTTTTGTCCTCAATGATATTTTTTGAAGTAAATCTAATATGTGATCGTCTTTTTCCAGCTCTAGATTTTGTCGTTTTACGTTTGGGTACAGCCATTTTTCTAAAATTTAAAGTTTAATATATCTTTTGTAAAGTTTTTTAAAGAGTTTTTTAATAAAAATTGATTATATTTTTCAAAATAATCAACTAATAAATCGTTTTCATCGTTAATATTCATATATTTAGCAAATATATGTATTTTTTCATTTTTCACCATAAGTTCCCATTGTTCAACTTTTTCAAGAATAGAATAGAATAAATTTACATATTCTTTCATTTTTTTATTTACAGCCACATCACCGTATCCAATTTCTCTGATAGAAAGTTCTATTTGTCTTATTACAAAATCAAAAAAATCTTGAGCATCATCTTTTGTCATTTCCTTTTTATAAATTTTTAAAAAAAAACCAAAATGAAATAGAAGAATAACTAGTCTATCTGAAAAGGTATCAGTATTTTTTAAATTAAAATAAAGATTTTTATTTCTAGTTAATTTAATTAAATTATTGTAAATATTTAAGTAACTGTTCTTCATATGAAAAATAAATTATTAATAGTGCTATTTTTTTTTACATTTAATTGTTCATTAGACAGAGTTTCTAACACACATGGTTATAGATTTGTAGAGTCAAAATTTGATAAAATTGAAATAAATATTACAAACAAGAACGATGTTAGAAAAATTATTGGACCTCCTTCATCAATAAGTAATTTTGATAATAAGTGGTTTTACATTGAGAGGAATAAAACAAATCAATCATTATTTAAATTGGGTAAAAAAAAAATAGCTAAAAATAATATTTTAGTTCTTGAGTTTAATGAATTTGGAATGGTAAGTGATAAAATATTACTTAATTTAGATGATATGAATAAAGTTAAAAGAATTGATAAGAAAACACTTAAAAAATATGAACAAGATGATTTACTGTTTAATATTTTATCAACACTCAAAGAAAAAATTAATGCTCCAACAAGAAGAAAAAAGAGTGGCGGTCCCTAGGGGAATCGAACCCCTCTTTCATGGATGAAAACCATGTGTCCTAACCGATAGACGAAGGGACCAGTGGTGGATCTTTTATTGTAATTTTTTCAATTAATCAAGTAATCGAAATCTCTTTTTTTACCAGTTTTAGGGACGACCTATTATAACCAACGATTGTCTCGGTAATAAAAATGTCATCTTTCTTTATAATTCCATTCATTAATTCACCAGAGGTTATTCCTGTCGCACAAAAAATACTTTCACCTTTTACAATTTCATTTATTTCATATTTTTTATTTAGATCGATAATACCCATTTTGTTGGCTCTAATTTTATCTTTGTTTGAATTAAATATAAATCTACCTTGGAATTTACAGTTTAAATTATCTAGAGCTGCTGCAGCAATTACTCCTTCAGGTCCTCCACCTGTTCCCATAAATAAATCAACACCAAATTTTTTATCAGAAACAAGTAAAGCACCAGATATATCACCATCTGATATATATTTAATATTTACATTTAACCTAATCAATTCACTGATTATTTTTTTGTGTCTAGGTCGATCCAGTATGCATACGGTAATTTCATTTGGATTTTTACTTGTAGCATTTGAATAATTTTTAATATTTTTTTCAACTGAAAAATCAAGATCTATTGTATCTTTAGGAACATGATTTCCAACAGCAATTTTTTCCATGTAAGTCTCTGGTGCATTAAAAAGATTTCCTTTTTCAGATACCGCTAACACAGACATTGCGCCAGGTAGGTTTTTAGCAACAAAGTTTGTACCTTCAACTGGATCAACTGCTATATCAATATTTGGTCCTTTTCCCTTTCCAAGCTTTTCTCCAATATAGAGCATTGGCGCTTCATCTAATTCACCTTCACCTATTACAACTTCACCATTTATATTTAATTTATTTAGCATATCTCTCATGACATCAGTTGCAGATTTATCAGCTAAGATTTTTTCGTTTTTACCAATATATGGAAAGCACGCAATTGCTGAGTTTGAGGTTATGTCTATAAGATTATTTAATAAATCTATTGATAATTTCATTTGTAATTAAACTTTAGATTTTTCCTCAATTTCCTCAGTTTCTAGTTTAGTTTCAAATTCTCTTAATCTTTTATAAACACTTGCAAGCTCAATAATAGTTGGCCAAGCCTTTAAAATATATTGCATTGATCCTTCTACACGACCAAAAGCTCTAATTATTTGTTGCATGACTCCTAATGTAACTGCTCCAGCAACTATAGCTGGTGCCAAAAAAACATAAGCTGATAAGACGTTCGCTTGTAAATAAGCAATTCTTCCAATATTAAAATAAAGATACCTGATATAGCTTAAAAAATGAATATTTCTTACACCATCGAAAAGTTCCTCGATTGTTTTTGGTCTTACATTGCCATCATCCTCTGCAATTACTAAAATTTTTCTATATGCAGCCTCTTTTTTTTGGAGATCGTATTCAACACCAACTAATCTTAATATTAAACCTAAAAAAATTAAAAATATTGTGCCACCAACTGACCAAATAAGGGCACCAACAATCAAACCATAATCCCAATCTCCAAAAAAGAAGATTGGAATACCAATACTTAATCCAAATAAAATTGGCATAAACTCAACAAGTATCATAATAGCTTCAATTAAACTTGTACCCAATGACTCCATTATTCTTGAAAATTTTATTGTATCTTCTTGAACTCTCTGTGAAGCTCCTTCGATTTTTCGAGCCTTTTCATATACACTATGATAATACTCAACCATAGCTGTTCTCCATCTAAATAAGTAATGAGATGTAAAATAACTAACAATTACAGCTACTCCAACATACATTGCAGCAAGAGTAATAAAAGAAAATAAACTTGCCCAATATTCGTCAATAGTTATTGCATTTGGTGCACTCAGTGCTTTTTGAATCATATCGTAAAATTCACCAAACCATTTATTAATTTTCACATCAATTTGAACTTGAACCCATAATGATGATAAAATAATCAATGATCCAATCCATGACCACAAATACCATTTTTTTATTGTAAAGAATCTAAACATTATTTAGTAAAATTATCAGCGTATGATTTCTTTATTATTTTTCTCTCTTTTGACTCAATTACTTCAAATTCAATATTATTTTTCTTAGCATATTCTATTGCTAAATCTTTTGATTTAAATTCTAAATTTAATTCAGAATATGTATCAGAAGAACTCTCCCATCCCATCAAAGGGTTTTTTCCAGGATCATCTGTTACAAATTCAATCGTCCATTTATCAAACTTCTTCATGCCTGATTGCATTGCAGTTTTTGAAGGTTTGTAGATTTTAGCTTTTTTCATAAACAATGGTCGGGGCGGCAGGATTTGAACCTGCGACCCTCTGGTCCCAAACCAGATGCGCTACCAGGCTGCGCTACGCCCCGATTGCAGTACTAATACAGCAGATAAAACAAAATTCAAAGGTTATATTGGTTACAAATTTCTAATATATTTGATATTTAATGCTATAAGAGATCATATGATCATAGAATGTCCTAATTGTAATAAAAAATTCAACCTTGATGAAAAATTAATACCTTATAATGGGAGAACTCTTAAATGTAGCTCTTGCAGCCACATATGGCGTTATAAAGTTAGTCTAAATATTGGTAATAATAACAACAAAGTACCTGAAGATAAAAACAATAAATCAGATATTAAACTTTCTCAGACCGATGAAAAAGATAATGAAGTAAGGAAAAAGGATAAAGTCAAAGATGATTTGAATATAAGTAAAAAAAGTATTTCAGAAAAAAAAATTGAAAATTCTAAAATTGAAACAAAAGATAAAAAAGTAAATAATGAGAAATCAAGCCATATAAAGTTTATATTTATTTATTTAATTATTTTAGTCATATCTTTATTAGGTGTAATTTTGTTATTAGACACTTTTAAGTATAATTTGTCTAATGTATTTCCAAGTGTAATACCTATATTTGATAGCTTATACGAAACTATGTTGGATTTAAAACTATTTCTTAAAGATCTTATTAACTAAATATGATTCAAAAAATTACAAAAGGTTTTATATCATTTTTCAAACTTGAGGCTGCTAGTGGAATAGTTCTCTTATTTGCTGCTGTAATCGCTTTAATTATAAGTAATTCAGAATTATCAATTTTATATTTCTCAACACTAGAAAAATACTTGTTTATTGGAATAAACAATTTTGGTCTTAAGCTTTCAGTTTTGCATTGGATAAATGATGCATTAATGGCAATTTTTTTCTTTTTTGTAACACTGGAAATCAAAAGAGAATTTTTGCAAGGCGAATTATCTAATATTAAACAAGCTCTCCTTCCTATAATTGCTGCAGTAGGAGGAATGGTTATTCCTGCATTAATATATGTAATTATAAATTTAGGAGATGGAGAAACTTTAAAGGGATGGGCAATACCTTCTGCTACAGATATTGCTTTCTCTTTGGGTGTATTATCATTATTAGGAAGCAGAGTGCCTCTTTCTTTAAAAGTATTTTTAACAGCTTTAGCAATTATAGATGATTTAGGAGCTATAGTTATAATAGCTCTATTTTACTCTGGTGATTTAAGTATTAAATATTTATCTTTAATGCTTTTGGCATTTATAGTTTTGTTAGTTATAAATAAATTTAATGTAAAAAGATTTTTACCCTATTTGATAGTTGGAATTTTCTTATGGGATTTTACACACAATTCTGGAATTCACGCAACAATTGCTGGTGTGCTACTTGCAATGACAATACCGCACAGAAGAAAAGATAAAGACTTCTCACTCCTAATAAAAGTTGAGCACGCAATAAGTCCATATGTTGCATTTGGGATAATGCCAATTTTTGCTTTTGCAAATGCAGGAGTATCTTTAGAAGGTTTATCCTTTTCATCGTTATTAGACAAAGTTCCTTTGGGCATAGTTCTAGGATTATTTGTTGGAAAACAATTGGGTGTTTTTGTATTTTCGTATGTATCTATTAAATTAAAAATTGCCCAAATGCCAAGTAATACAAGTTGGTATAATTTTTATGGAGTTGGAGTTTTAACAGGAATTGGTTTTACAATGAGTTTATTTGTTGGAAATTTAGCTTTTGCAGATAATTTGCAGTATATGGATGGTGTAAAGATTGGAGTTTTAACTGGGTCATTATTATCCACTTTATTTGGATACTTTTTAATACTACTTACACCAAATAGATAACTTAATTAATGAAAAACCTACTAATATTTGGACTTACTATAATTATGATTTTTTTTAAAAATTCATCGCATGCTGAGTATGAAAAGATCTTTTATGATTTTAAAATAAACAGTATTAAAGGTGATAAATTAGATTTGAAAGATTTCAAAGGAAAGCCTATTTTGGTTGTAAATACAGCAAGCTATTGTGGATTTACAAAACAATACAACGATATGCAAGAGCTATGGGAGAAATATAGAGACAAAGGCTTAATTGTACTTGGAATACCATCAAATTCATTTAAACAGGAGAAAAATAGTAATAATGCAGTTAAAGAATTTTGTGAAGTTAATTTTAACATTAACTTTCCACTAACAGAAATAACTGACGTTAAAGGTGAAAATGCGCATGAGATCTATAAATGGGCCAAAGAAAACTACGGAAATTCAGCTGTACCTAAATGGAATTTTTATAAGATATTAATTAATAGAGAAGGTAAAATAGAGGAAACTTATGCATCTTTAACCAGTCCAACATCTAAGAAAATTACAAAAAAAATTGAAAGTTTATTAAATTAATACTGTCAATCCATCGTGAGCAGGATTTACATTTTTAGGTAATAATTTTTTTATTTGATTATAGTCAATTTCGTTACTTAAATTTGTTAAAATTGTTTTCTTAGGCTTAATTTTATCAATTAATTTCAATACATCCTCTAAATTAAAATGAGTTGGGTGAAATTTATATCTTAAACAATCTACAATGAGATATTTTAAATTTTTAAGATATTTTAAATCTTTATTATCAATCTTATTAACATCAGGTGCATAAGCACACTTGTCATTAATTATATAACAAATACTTTTTATTGATCCATGATGAACCTTTAATGATTTAATAGTAATTTGTGTATTTAAATCATTAAGTAAATGCTTTTTTTTTAACATTTTAGCATCTAGTATAGATGGATAATTTTTATAATCTTTGAAACAATAACCGAAAGTATTTATAAGATTATTCTTTGTAATTTCATCTGCGTAAATTGGTATTTTTTTTTTATTTTTTAAAGAGAAAACTCTTAACTCATTAATTCCATGTGTTTGATCAGCATGAGAATGTGTATAAAAAACTGTATCAATATTTTTAACTTTATTTTTTAATAATTGAGATTTTAAATCTGGAGATGTATCAATTAGAATGCTTAAGTTTTTAGAGCTTATAAGAGCTGAACATCTTGTTCGTATATTTTTTTTATTCTTTGGATCGCAACTTCCATAGTATCCATCAATTCGGGGTATGCCTAAAGAACTTCCACACCCCAAAATGGTAAATTTTATGCTCATTTATTAAAGAATAATCTATTAAAATTTTCAGTAGTAATTTTATCCAGCTCTCCCATATCAACATTTTTCAATTCTGATAATTTTTTTAATGTGTAACGCACAAAAGAAGGTTCATTTTTCTTACCTCTCATTGGCTCAGGCGCTAAAAAAGGACTGTCTGTTTCAATAAGCAATCTTTGTAATGGTAATTCTTTAAAAGTATTTTGAAGATCGGTGCTATTCTTAAATGTAATAATACCACTAGCTGAAAAGTAGGAGTTAAGTTCCATTAATTTCAATGCAAAAGTTAGGGATCCCGTAAAACAATGCATGAGTATTTTTAAATTCTTGCTAGAATTTTTTAATATTTCATATGTTTCAGCTTCAGCATTTCTAGAATGAACAATTAAAGGTATATCTAATTCTAATGCTGCATCTATATGATTTTTAAAACTTCTTATTTGTTTATCTTTGTCACTATTATTATAAT
>CACCOB010000005.1 GCA_902547535.1 uncultured Pelagibacteraceae bacterium
GATGAGGGCAAAGCTAAATCTCAAGTAGAAGAAATGTGTAAAAAGCTTTTAGCTAATTTAGTTATAGAGGATTATAAAATCTTGTAACTGCTAAATGAAATCATCTGTAATTATATTTCCTGGTTCAAATTGTGATAGAGATATGGATGTGGCTCTTAAGAAATTTGGCTTTAAAAACCAGATGGTTTGGCACAATGATACTGATATTCCAAAAAGTGATTTAATTGTTCTCCCAGGTGGTTTTTCTTATGGTGATTATCTTAGATGTGGAAGCATAGCTGGAAAATCAAAAATTATAAAGTCAGTTATAGATTTTGCAAATTCAGGTGGATTAGTTCTTGGTATTTGCAATGGTTTTCAAATTCTAACTGAAACAGGTTTATTGCCAGGAATACTTCAACAAAATAAATACTTAAATTTTATTTGTAAGAATGTTTTTGTAAAAATTAAAAATAAGGAAAATAAATATTTTAAAAATATTAAAAAAGAAGTTTTAGAACTTCATATTGCTCATAATGAGGGAAATTACTTTTGTTCAAAAGATGAGTTAAAATTAATTGAAGACAATGGTCAAATTGCAGTTACTTATTGCGACCAAAAAGGTAATGACAATAAAGAAAATAATCCAAATGGTGCTTTAAAGAACATTGCTGGTATTTTTAACAAAGATAAAAATATTTTGGGAATGATGCCTCATCCTGAAAGAATGATAGATCCATTTTTATCAGGTGAAGATGGATCTTTATTTTTTGAAAATTTGATTGGAAGTATATGATAGTTAAGGTTAACGAAAAAATAGCAATCGAACATGGATTAAAGAAAGATGAGTATAAAAAAATATGTGATTTATTAAAAAGAACCCCTAATATTACTGAATTAGGTATTTTTTCTGCAATGTGGAATGAACATTGCTCATATAAATCCTCAAGATTACATCTTAAAAAATTACATACTAAGGGTAAACAAGTTATTCAGGGACCTGGTGAAAATGCTGGAATTGTAGATATTGAGGACAACGATGCAATCGTATTTAAAATAGAAAGTCATAACCACCCATCTTTTATTGAACCATATCAGGGAGCTGCAACAGGAGTTGGTGGTATAATGAGAGATGTATTTACTATGGGCGCAAGACCAATCGCAAATTTAAATTCTATTCATTTTGGATCACCTGATCATGAAAAAACTAAAAATTTATTAAGAGGAGTGGTTAAAGGTATTGGCGGATATGGAAATTGCATTGGTGTTCCAACTATTGCTGGTCAAACATGTTTTGATGATTCTTACAATGGAAATATTTTAGTTAATGCAATGACATTGGGTCTGGTTAACAAAAATAAAATATTTTACTCAAAGGCCGCTGGTATAAATAAGCCTGTTATTTATGTTGGGTCTAAAACTGGGAGAGATGGGATACATGGTGCAAGTATGGCTTCGGCTATTTTCGATGACAAAATAGAAGAAAAAAAACCAACTGTTCAAGTTGGTGATCCATTTACTGAAAAACTTCTTCTTGAGGCTTGTCTTGAACTAATGGCTGGTAAATCAATAATATCAATTCAGGATATGGGTGCTGCAGGTTTAACATCCTCTAGCATTGAAATGGCTTCCAAAGGGGATTTAGGTATTGAAATTGATTTAACAAAGGTTCCTTGTAGAGAAGAAAATATGACACCTTATGAAATTATGCTATCTGAAAGCCAAGAAAGAATGTTGATAGTATTAGAGGAAGGTAAAGAAAGTGAGGCTAAAAAAATATTTGATAAATGGAATTTAGATTTTGCTGTTATAGGAAAAACTACAGACAGCAAAAAAATAGAATTATTTTTTGAAAATGAAAAGGTTGCTGAAATTCCAATTAATTTTTTAGCTGAGAATGCTCCTATGTATGATCGAAAATGGATAAAAGCAAAACTTCCAAAAGAAAATAATTTCACAAAGGATCAATTTAAATCTTTAAAACTAAGTGATTGTTTAAAAAAAGTTTTAGTTGATCCAAATATTGTAGATAAAGAATGGATCTGGGACCAATATGATCATACAGTTATGGGTGATACCATACAAAAACCTGGAGGGAATGCTGGTGTTGTAAGAGTTCATGGTACAAATAAGGCAGTTGCAGCTGCAGTAGATTCTTCGGCTACTTATTGCCATGCTCATCCATTAACAGGTGGTAAACAAGTAGTTTGTGAAAGTTGGAGAAATATGATTTCTGTAGGTGCAAAACCAATAGCAATTACAAATTGTCTTAATTTTGGTAATCCAGAAAAAGAGAAGAATATGGGTGAATTTGTTGAATGCGTTGAGGGAATTAC
This sequence comes from uncultured Pelagibacteraceae bacterium, assembly GCA_902547535.1. Classification (GTDB taxonomy): domain Bacteria; phylum Pseudomonadota; class Alphaproteobacteria; order Pelagibacterales; family Pelagibacteraceae; genus Pelagibacter. The sequence goes on from CACCOB010000005.1 coordinate 2,316, forward strand.
AGAAGCATCCAAATATTTAAATTACCCAGTGGTTTCAGGAAACGTCTCTTTTTATAATGAAACAAAAGATAAGGGAATTAAACCTACTCCATCAATTGGAGGCATAGGATTATTATCTGATTATAAAAAAATGATAACAATGGAATTAAAAAATGATGGAAATTATCTTTATGTGATTGGTAAAACAGAAGGTCATTTAAATCAATCTGTATTTGCAAGAAATATATTATCTAAATTTACAGGACCACCTCCTGAAATAAATTTATTTAACGAAAAACAAAATGGGATGTGTATTTTAAATTTGAAAAAGGAAAATTTAATTGAAACTTGCCATGATGTGTCTTTAGGGGGCATTTTAACTGCTATTTCAAAAATGAGCATAAAAGCAAATAAAGGTGTAAAATTATTTTCTATAGATGGTTTAGTTAATAAATTTGAATATTTTTTTGGTGAAGATCAAGGGAGATATATTGTAGAAATAAAACCTGAAAATTTAGAAAATTTTGAAAATATGTTAAAAAAAGACTCAATTCATTTTGACAAATTAGGAGTAATTGAGGGTAATAAGATTATGTATGGAAATGATCTAAAAATATCAATTGACGATATCAGAAAAGGTTATAAAAATTGGCTGAAGGAATTTATGGTTAACTAATGGCAATGGATTTAAAAGAAATAGAGAGTTTAATTAAAGAAGCATTACCAGATGCTAAAATTGAAATCCAAGATTTAGCAGGTGATGGCAATCATTATTCTGCGACTGTAATTTCGTCGCAATTTGAAGGAAAAAGTAAAATTCAACAACACAAAATGGTATATAATTCACTTAAGGGAAAAATGGGAAACGAACTTCATGCCCTAGCAGTAAAAACTAAGGAGAACTAAATGGACGATCAAACAAAAAATCTAATAAATAATGAAATAAAAACTAACGAAGTGTGTCTATTTATGAAGGGTACTCCAGACGCTCCCCAGTGTGGCTTCTCTATGGCTGTTACAAATATTTTAAAAATACTTGAAGTAAATTTTAAAGGTGTAAATGTTTTAGCAGATCAAAATCTCAGAGAAGGTATTAAAGTTTATAGTGATTGGCCAACGATACCTCAGCTATACGTTAAAAATGAATTTGTTGGTGGATGTGACATAGTGAAAGAAATGTATGAAAATGGAGAGTTGGCTAAGCTTTTTGAAGATAACGGAATAAAATTTAAAAAGAAGAGCTAAGAAAAATCTATAATAATTTTTATTATCTAGAATAATATTCAATTACAAGGTTTGGTTCCATTACTACTGGATATGGGACTTCTTCGAATTTTGGAATCCTTACAAATTTTACTTTTTTATTTTTTTCATCTAATTGTAAATATTCTGGGACTTCTCTTTCTTTATTAGCTAAAGCTATATCAATTAAAGCCAACTGTTTTGACTTATCTCTAATTTCGATACTATCTTCTTCCTTGACTTGATAACTAGCAATATTAACTTTTTTTCCATTAACTCTGACATGACCATGGTTAATTAGTTGTCTAGATGAAAAAATAGTGTTTGAAAGTTTTGATCTATAAATTACTGCATCCAATCTTCTCTCAAGTAAGCCGATCAAATTTTCTGCAGTATCACCTTTTTTCATAATTGCTTTCTTGTACATATTTCGAAATTGTCTTTCATTTATGTTACCATAGTAACATTTAAGTTTTTGTTTAGCTTGAAGTTGAATACCATAATCTGATGGTTTAGATGATTTTGTTTGTCCGTGTTGTCCTGGAGGATATGCTCTAGTGTTAAAAGGACTTTTGGGTCTACCCCATAAATTAACTTTAAGTCTTCTATCTACTTTATGTTTTGAGTTTAATCGTTTTGTCATATTGTGGTTATGGGGTTTATAGACATCAAAATATATTTGTCAATCAAGGTTTTTTGCTCAAACCAGCAAATACACTTGATAAAATACGTATTTCTTTTTTAGAGAGTTCCATTTTATAAAAAATACTCCTTAAATTTTCTATCATTACAGGTTTTTTTGCCTTTTGTTTAAAAAAATTTTGGTTTTCTAAGGTAGATAGACAGAAATTCAGCATGCTAGATATTTCCTTCTTTGTAGCTGTTTGTATTTTTTTTGACTTTTGAAAATCAACTTTATTTATTGAGATTAAGTGCGAAACTGTTTGGGCTACAATTACTAAGCTGTGTGATAAATTAAGTGACCTAAATTTGCTATTACTTGGTATTTGTAAAGTATAATCAGCATAACTTACTTCATCATTTGTTAATCCAGAGGCTTCTGAACCAAACAAAAAACTAACTCTCTTTTTAAGGTTTATTTTTTTTAAGCCATCTAATGAAATATGTTTAATATTTTTATTTCTGAACCTTGCTGAAGTTGCAATTAAAATATCAGTTTCGGCTAATGATTTTTCTAAATTTAAATAAACTTTAGTCTTTTTTATTATATCTTTGGCTCCAACAGAAGTTGCTAAAATTTTATCATTTGGGAACATTGGTTTTGGTGCTATTACTGATAAATTATTAAAACCAAAATTCTTCATAGCCCTTGCACATAATCCTATGTTTTCAGATAGCTGAGGTTTGTGAAGAATAAATGAAATATTATTAAAATTCATTAAGCACTAGCAGGTGCATTATCTTTAAATAACTTGTAATCAAGACTATCTATTAATGCTTTAAACGATGCATCTATAATATTTGGTGATACCCCTATTGTAAACCAATTCTTCCCTTGGGAATCTGTGCTTTCAATTGAAACTCTTGTTACAGCTTCTGTTCCAGTATTTAATATTCTTACTTTATAATCAACTAATCTTAAATCTTTAAGATAATCAGAATATTTAGAAATCTTTTTAATATTATTTCTGATAGCATTATCTAGTGCATTTACTGGACCATTTCCTTCACCTTTACAAACGATTGTTTCACCATCAACTTCTAGCTCTGCTTTTGCTGATGAAACGATTTCTCCAGATGAATTTTTTTTAACAGATACGTCGTAAGCTTTAATTATTAAATACCTTGGAATTTCGCCGACTATTCTTCTAGCTAATAGTTCAAACGAAGCATCTGCACCATCATAACTATAACCGATAAATTCTCTTCCTTTTACTTCCTCTAAAAGTTGTTTAATTTTTGGATCATTTTTTTTTATATCAATTCCTATAGTTTCTAATCTTGATAAAATATTAGATTGCCCAGCTTGATCTGAAACAACAATATTTCTTGTATTTCCAACTTCACTGGGATCAATGTGTTCATAGGTTTTTGGGTCCTTTTGTACTGCTGAAACATGCATCCCACCTTTATGCGAAAATGCTGCAGCACCAACATAAGGTAAATGTTTATTTGGTTTTCTATTTAAAATTTCATCTAAAAGTCTGGAGCATTGTGTAAGATGTTTAATATTATCCTCATTTATATTTATTTTATAATTATTAGAAAATTCGTGTTTTAAATACAAAGATGGAATTAATGACATTAAATTAGCATTACCACATCTTTCTCCCAAACCATTAATCGTTCCCTGCACTTGTCGAACACCAGCTTGAATTGCAACTAATGAATTAGCGACTGCATTTTCTGTATCATTGTGAGCATGAATTCCTAAATTTTTGCCTGGGATGTGCTTTGCTACATCTGTAACTATTTTAGATATTTCATGAGGTAATGTTCCACCGTTAGTATCGCATAAAATAATCCATCTGGCTCCTTGATCAAATGCAGATTTAATACAATTTAAAGCATATTCTTTGTTTGATTTATAACCATCAAAAAAGTGTTCAGCGTCAAACATGAATTCTTTTCCAGAATTAATAATGTGTTTTGCACTTTCGCTAATATTTTTCAAATTTTGCTCTTTTGATATGCCTAAAGCAACATCAACATGGAAATCCCAAGATTTTCCAAACAGACAAATAGAGTTTGCTTTAGAATTTATTAATGATGAAATCATTGGATCATTTTCAGCACTATGATCAGACTTTTTAGTCATCCCAAAAGCTGTTAATATGGAATTTTTAAAAGAATGTTTTTTATTAAAAAATTCTGTATCTGTTGGGTTTGCTCCTGGCCAACCTCCTTCAATATAGTCTACTCCTAGATTATCTAATGCTAGTGAGATTTTTTCTTTATCATCTAAGGAAAAATCAACGCCTTGTGTCTGAGCACCATCACGTAAAGTAGTATCAAAAATGTATATTTTGTCTGACATTATTTAAATTTCCACGAGGTTTTACCATCTTTATCTTCTATTTGAACTCCTTTTTCTAAAAGCTCATTACGAATTTTGTCAGCTAATTCGTAATTTTTGTCGTCTCTAGCCTTATTTCGTTCTTTAATTTTTAATTCAATTAACTCATTGCTTAAGGTGGATTTATTTTTTTTAAAATTATTCCATTCTTCTTTAGTTTCATTTAGCAGTCCTACAAAGTTGCATGCAGACACAAATTCTTTTTTATCTTCTAAATTTCCTGATTGAGATTTTTCGTATAGTTTGTGAAGGTTAGAAATATACTTCGGTGTATTTAAATCATCGTATAAAGGATAAAGATCATCGTCAGAGATTAATTTAGGTTTATCTAATTCAACATAGCTATTGTACCATTTATTAATTGTTTTCTGACTTTCTTCTAAAAGTTTATCGTTCCAATCTAATGGTTGTCTATAATGTGCGCTGATTAGAGCCAATCTTAAAACTTGACCATTAACATTTTCTTTAAAACTACTAATTTTTAAAATATTACCTTGCGATTTAGACATTTTTTCATTTGATTGAGTAATAAATCCATTATGAACCCAATAATTGGAGAACACTTCTGTTCCATTTGCACAACATGATTGTGCTATTTCATTTTCGTGGTGTGGAAATAATAAATCTCTACCCCCTCCATGAATGTCAAACTTATCACCAAGATATTTTTTTGACATTGCAGAACATTCTAAATGCCAACCAGGTCTGCCTTTTCCCCAAGGTGATACCCAACTAGGTTCATCGGGGTTAGAAGGTTTCCATAAAACAAAATCTTCAGCATTTTTCTTATTACTTGATACCTCTACTCTCGATCCTGATATTAAATCATCTATTTTTTTATTAGATAACTTTCCATAATTTTTAAATTTATTTACTTCGAAATAAATATGATTCTTGCTTTCGTATGCAAAACCTTTTTCAACTAAAATACTAATCATCTCAATCATCTCTTTAATATTTTCTGTTGCTTTAGGTTGAAAGTTTGGTTTTTCACAAATAAGATAATTACAATCTTTTTGAAAATTATTATTTATATTAGTAGTTAGATCTTTAATTGAAATTTTATTGTCTTTTGCAGATTGAATTATTTTATCATCAATATCTGT
>CACCOB010000006.1 GCA_902547535.1 uncultured Pelagibacteraceae bacterium
TAGTAAAACAACAAGAAGAAATAAAAAAAACTCTTGAAACTTTGACTTCTCCAAGTTCCTCATCAGAAGAAGCATCAAACATTATCTTATCTTATATTTCCTAATCTTTTTATTACTTCATTTTTTCCAAGAGATAATATTATATCGTATATTCCTGGACCAAATCTAGATCCTGTTAACATAATCCGTAATGGCTGCCCAACGCCTTTAAAATTTGTTTTGTTTAATTTTATTAACTCATTTACTATTTGTTCTAAATTTTCTCTTTCAAAAACTTCTAATACTGAAATTTTCTCTTTAAATAAATGTATTATTTTTTTTGCATCATCGTTTATCAGTTTTTTATCATTCTCATTAAAAGTAACTTTATCATTTAATATGTAATTAGAATTGTTAAATATATCCTCAAGTGTTTTTGCTTTGTTTTTTAAAAATGATAAAGAGCTCTTAATCGTATGTTCTTTTTCTTCTTTAATTTTATCTTTATATACTGCACAATATTCCTTTAACTTTTCATACAAAATATTTTCTTTACTATTTTTAATGTAATATTCATTCATAGAAAGAATTCTACTGAAATCAAGTTTTGAAGGTGATTTACCAACTCCCTCTAGATTAAAAAGTTTTATACTCTCATCTAAATTGAAAATTTCTTTATCTTTGTATGACCATCCTAACCTTAGTAGATAATTTCTAAGTGACTCAGGCAGAATTCCAATTTTTGAGTAATCTTCTAATGTTGAAGCATTGTCTCTTTTCGATAGTTTTTTGCCGTCTAAAGTATGAATAAGAGGTATATGAGCAAATTGTGGAATATCCCATCCCAATGCTTCATATATCATTATTTGTTTAAAAGTATTAATTTTGTGATCATCCCCTCTAATAATATGAGTCATTTCCATATTATGATCATCAACCGATGCAGACAAATTATATGTTGGAGTTTCGTCATTTCTTAAAATAATAAAATCTTCAATAGTATTATTTTCAATCTCTACATTTCCTTGAACTAAATCTTTTAATAGAGAAGTGCCATCTATTTTACTTTTAAATCTTATAACCGGCTTTATGTCTTTTGGAGCTTTATCTTCATCAATATCTCTCCATTTTCTATTATAAACATATGGAATTTTTTTTTGTTTAGCTCTTTTCTTTTGTTCTTCAATTTCCTCTGCACTACAGTAACATTTATATGCATTTCCATTTTCTAATAACCTTTTAGCAATAGTTACATGTTCACCAATCTTTTTTGATTGAATATACTCTTCACCTTCATATTCTATTCCCATCCATTTTAGAGAGTTGATTATTTGAATTTTATGTTCTTCTTTAGATCTTTCTTTATCAGTATCTTCAATCCTTAAATAAAATTTACCTGATTTATTTTTTGAGTATAACCAATTAAATAGAGCTGTTCTTACCCCACCAATATGAAGAGGGCCAGTAGGAGAAGGAGCAAATCTAGTTGCTACTTTTTTCATTAAGTTTGTTTAGACTATTTTACTGAAAGTTTCTATATAAAGATACAAGAATTCCTTGAACTTTCACTCTATCTGGGCCAAAAATTTTTGTTTCGTAATTTCTATTTGCACTTTCTAATGCTACAGTCTTACCTTTTCTTCTAATTCTCTTCAGCATAGCCTCATGATCATCAATTAGAGCTACAACAATTTTACCATTATCTGCAGTATCTGCTTTTTTAACAATAACAGTATCACCGTCATTAATTCCAGCTTCAATCATAGAATCCCCTTGAACCTTTAGTCCAAAAAATTCTCCATCTTTTTCAATATTTGCTGGCAGTGGAATTCTTGAAACTTCATTCTGTATAGCTTCAACTGGAGTTCCCGCTGCAATTTTTCCTAACACAGGTATTTCTGTATCTTTAGAATTGTTTAAATTTTCCTCATCTAATCCTCCCTTAATAATGCTTGGAGAAAAACTATTGTAAATATCGTTTGCAGATGCAGTTTCAGGTAATTTAATTACTTCTAATGCTCTTGCTTTGTGGGCTAATCTTTTAATGAATCCTCTTTCTTCTAATGCACTAATCAGTCTGTGAATTCCAGATTTTGATTTTAAATTTAATGATTCCTTCATCTCCTCATATGAAGGTGACACACCTGTAGATCTCAGTTTTTTGTTTATAAAGAGAAGCAGGTTTTTTTGTTTTTTAGTTAACATAGAACAAATTAAGTACACTAATGTTCTATAAAAGTTCTTTAATTTATACAACAGCTAAAAAGTAAGAAAAATTAAGGAAAATTTCTATAAAAGAGAGAAAATATTATTATTTTCTAAATTCTTTAAGAGTGATTCACCAATTAAAAAACTGTTGATTGAGGTCTTTTTTTTTATATCAAGCAATTCTTCTTTTGTTTTTAAACCACTCTCAGAAATCAGAGGGGAAGGGTGCTTTGATACAACATTATATATATCATAAGTTGTATTTATATCAGTTTTAAGTGTTTTTAGGTTTCTGTTATTTATACCAATTAAAGCATCAAGATATTTTACAGATTTTTCTGCCTCCTCAACTGTATGAACTTCAACAATAACACTCATATTAAGTTTTAAAGCTTCCTCGTAAATTTCATCAGCAGTTTTTTCAGAAATACCAGCTAATATAATCAGGATTGCATCAGCACCATAACTTTTCGCTAAAGGTACTTGGAATTTATCAACAAAAAAATCTTTACAAAGAACAGGTAATTCAATTTTTTTTTTAATTTCAGAAATATGAGAAAGATTTCCTAAAAAAAAATCTTCCTCGGTTAATACAGATAAACAAGTTACGTTCTTAGAATTATATATATTGGCAATTTTAACAGGGTCATAGTCATCTATTAAAATACCTGCAGACGGACTTGCTTTCTTTATTTCAGCAATTATGGATATTTTATCTTCTGAGTTTTTCGTTTGTATTTTCTTTTTAAAATCAAAAAAAACGTCCTTCTCACTTATTGCATGCAATAATCTGTTTATATCAATTTCAAGTTTTAATTTTTCAATTTTAATTTTCTTTTGATCAATTATTTTCTGAAGGATATTTTCAGACATTTTGTAAACTTTTTATATATTTGAATGCTGCTCCAGACTTAATAAAACCTCTAGTATAATTAAAAGCAATTTTAAAATCATCATATTTTTCAGATATCATTAACCCTGCTGCAGCATTTAAACATACAGCTTTTGAAAAATCATTATCTTCACCTTCAAAAATATTTAAAATTTTATCAGAATTAAATTTAGCGTCATCTCCAATTAAATTTTCAAATTTATCAGCATTAATATTTAATTCATTTGGGTCAATTACAAACTCAGATATTTCATTATTTTTTAATTGCACAATATTAGTTTTGGCGTAAGGCGATATTTCATCTAGACCATCTTCACTATTTACAATCCACGCAAATTTTAAATTTAAATTTTTTAGAGCATTCGCAAAAATTTTTAGAAGTTTGTTATCAAAAACTCCAATTACCTGCCTCTCAACAAGTGCCGGGTTGCTTAATGGACCTATCATATTAAAAATTGTCCTTTTTCCTATTTTTTTTCTTGTTGGACCAACATATTTCATTGCCGAGTGGTAATTTGGTGCGAACATAAAGCCAAAATTATTATTTTTAATCTGTTCCTCGATTTGATTTGGTTCTAAGTTGATATTTATATTTAAGGCTTCAAGAACGTCAGCTGATCCACATTTTGATGAAACTGCTTTATTTCCATGCTTTGCCACTTTAACACCCATACTTGCTAACAACAGCGCTGATGCAGTTGAAATATTAAGAGTATCTTTTCCATCTCCCCCAGTACCACAGGTATCAATACAATTTTCAACTTTTACTCTTTTTGACTTATCTCTTAATATATATACTCCTCCAGCTATTTCATCTGAAACCTCACCCTTGTCTGATAATAAAGTTAAAAAATCATAAATTTGTTGATCACTAGCATCACCATTCATTAAAATCTTAAATGCATCTTTACTTTCATCAAAATTTAAATTTATTTTGTTTCTGAGCTTTTCTAAAAATTGATCCATTTTTACTCTTTTACAAAGTTCTCTAAAATTTTTAAACCATATTTTGTTTTGATACTTTCAGGATGAAATTGAACTCCATGAATTTTGTATTTCTTATGCATAACGCCCATTATTGTTCCATCAGATGTAATAGATGTAATTGTTAAATCTTTAGATAAAGATTTTCTATCAATTACTAAACTATGGTATCTGGTAGCTGAGAAACTTTTTGGTAAATTATTAAGAATGCCAATTTTCTTATTTATAATATTACTTGTCTTTCCATGCACAAGTTCTTTAGCTTGAATTATCTTAGATCCAAATATTTGACCAATAATTTGATGACCTAAACAAACACCAAGAATCGGTATTTTTTTATACAAATTTTTTACTATCTTTAAACAATTTCCAGATTGATTAGGATTTCCAGGTCCTGGAGATATTACAATTTTATTATACCTTTTTTTTAAAATAAAATGATGATCTACTTTATCATTTCTAAAAACATCTACTTTAGAAAAAGATGAAAGATAGTGATATAAATTGAATGTAAAACTATCATAATTATCAATTAAAATTATTTTCATAATCTTTATTCCAAAGCCTTAATTAAAGCTTTTGCTTTATTAACTGTTTCATTAAATTCATTAATAGGTTTACTATCAGCAACAATTCCTGCTCCTGACTGTACGTAAAATTTTTTATTTTTTGAAATTGCTGTTCTAAGCGCAATGCAGGTATCAAAATCACCATTAGCAGAAAAATAACCAATACCACCAGCATAAACTTTTCTTCTAGTCGTTTCTAATTCATCTATAATTTCCATAGCTCTTATCTTAGGCGCACCTGACACAGTTCCAGCAGGAAAACCAGCTAATAATGTGTCAAATTTACCAAATTTTTTATTAAATATGCCTTCCACATTGGAGACTATGTGCATTACATGTGAATATCGCTCTATCTTAAAACTTTCGGTAACTTTAACTGAGTTAATTTTAGAGACTTTTCCAGTATCATTTCTACCAAGATCAAGAAGCATTAAATGTTCAGAAAGCTCTTTTTTATCATTTAAAAGATCCCTTTCATAAAATTTGTCCTCTTTTTTATTTTTACCTCTAGGTCTTGTACCTGCAATAGGTCTAATAGTAATTTTATTATCTCTAAGCCTCACAAGTATTTCAGGACTTGCACCTATAATTTGAAAATCCTGAAAGTTAAAAAAATACATGAAAGGAGAAGGGTTAGTAATTCGTAATTTTCTATAAATATCTAATGGTTCTTTACTAAGGTCAGTTTCGAACCTTTGACTTAGGACAACTTGAAAAATATCACCTATTTTAATGTAATTTTTAGCCTTTGAAACATTGCTAAGGAATTTCTTTTTTGAGATATTTGATTTAACTTTTGGTTTGGAAATCATGGTTTTAGAATGATTTATTTTATAACTATAGTTTGCTAAAAAAATCATTTCTTCTATTTCTTTTTGTATTTGGTCATACTTAACTTGATAATTTTTGATTTTTTCATCAGAAAAACAGTTAACTATAAAAAATAATTTTTTCTCTGCGTTATCGAAAACTATTAGATTTTTTGGTCTCAAAATTCTTGCATCAGGGATTTTAAGATCATTTTTTGTACTATTAGGAATTTTCTCAATATATCTTATTGTATCATAAGAGAAATACCCTGATATAATTGAGCTAATTGGTGGTAATTCACTTGGTATTTTAAAATTAAAATTTTCGATTATTTTCTCAATATTATCTTTTGGCGTTCCTCTTAATTTCTTACTTTTATTTTCAAAGCTTAAAACACAGTTATTATTATTAAATTCCCAAATTTTATCAGGGTTTCTACCAAAAATTGTATATCTACCTTTTATTGAACCTTTTTCTACTGACTCAAATATGAAGCTATTTCTTGCATTTAAAAAGTTGTTAATTAAATTTTCTATTTCTTTTAGACCATTTGATTTTATCGCATAGTAAAGAACTTGATTTTTACTTTTTTTGTGATTTTTTTTAAATAACTTTAGATCAATATTCAACATTATCTAAAATAATTTTTAACTCTATCAATTGTTTGATTGAAAATTTTTACCTTATATTTTGAATTTAAAGATAGATCATAAGACGTATAAATATCATTTATAATATCGTTATTTGACTTGGTAGAATATTCTTCAACATTATCATTATTTTTTTCCATATCTGAATAATAAATATTCTTAATTTTTGTTAGAAACACTTTATTTGTTTCCCCAGTAACTAGAGAGAAACTTTCTTTAGGCAATGTGTATAAAAG
>CACCOB010000007.1 GCA_902547535.1 uncultured Pelagibacteraceae bacterium
AATTATTATTATTGAATTTATATTTATTTCTGAGGGCATAGAATTTAAAATATATATATCCTCTGGGAAAAGAGATAAATCAAATATATTTGAAATAAATCTTCTAATATTTTCTATGTATATAGAAAAAAGTGTGCCGACTATTACTCCAAATATTGTTGCTGAGGTTCCAATAAAAAACCCAACATAAAAAAAAATTTTTTTTATTGATTTATTTGATACTCCAATTGATTTTAGAATGCCTATATCTCTTGTTTTATTTTTAACTAAAATTGTAAGTCCAGAAATTATATTAAATGCTGCAACTATGATTATTAAGGAAACAATAATAAACATTACATTTCTCTCAACCTTAAGTGCTGAAAATAATGAGCTATTAATGTCAGCCCATGTATACACAAACGCATCAGGGTATAATTTTATCAAATTTTCTTTATGATATTCAATATTTTTTGGATCTTTATAGTAATACTCGGTAAATCTATCGTCTATATTTTTGTCAAAGAAAACTTCTAAAGTATTTAAATTTATATACGCAATATTTTCATCATATTCTGATAATCCACTTTCAAATATTGAGTTAATAAGAAATAAATTTTGCTTTGGCAAAGAACCAACTAATGTTTGAACACCTGAGGGTGAGGTAATTAAAACCTCATCACCAATATCTAGTCCTAAAATATTACTTAAATCTCGACCAATAGAAATTGTATTTTCATTTAAATTTTTAGAACCAAAAAAACTATCATTATTCGAAATTTCTAGATCTTTAAAATCATTTTCCAAATACCCTTTTAGTAAAACTCCCTTTGTACCATTTTTATGAAAAATAACTGCTTCTCCGTCATTTGATAATATACCTTTAGCAAAATCTTTGTCTGACATAAAATCAATTGGTTTATTGTAAGGTTTGACAACTGCATGAGCATTAAAACCAACTATCTTGTCAATTAATTCAGTTCTAAAACCGTTCATTACAGACATAACTATAATAAGAACTGCCACACCCAGGGAAATACCTACAAATGAAAATACTGATATAATGTTTATAAAACCATCATTTTTTTTAGTCTTTAAAAATCTTAATGTTACTTCTTTTTCTAGCTGTGTGATCAATTTAATTTAGCTTTTAGAATTTGTGATGCCACATCTTCAATATTTAGTTTTTGAGTTTTACCATTCACCTCTGAAAACTCAAATAAATCACCTTCAGCTTTATTTCCTATTATTAATTGATATGGAATACCTATTAAATTGAATTTTTTGATTTTTGCAGAAATATTCTCATCTGTATCATCTATTATGGAGTCTATATTTTTAGATTTAAAGTACTCAAATATTTTATTACATTTTTCTATATTTGTAGTATCGTTCTTTTTAATCATCGGTATTATTGCGCAATGATAGGGAGCAACAGAAAGTGGCCATTTCATTATTTCATCTTTATCGTTATATTTAGCCTCAATTATGGCACCTACTAATCTTGATACTCCTATTCCATAAGATCCCATTTTAACAAACTCTTTCTTTCCATTAAAATCAACTGCAGCGTTCATTGGTTTTGAATATTTATCTCCAAAATAGAATATATGACCAACCTCAATTCCTTTTGTATTTACCCTAAATTCTTCTGGTACTAATTTTTCAAATTCTTGTCTATCAAATTTTTCGTCAGTAACAGAATAATACTTTTCATATTGCTTTCTTAAATCATTAAGAGAATTTTTATCTAATAAGGTAGATGAACTTTCTACATTAAAAATTCTTTTATCCGTGAAAATTTTGCTTTCCCCAGTATCAGCAAGAATTATAAATTCATGAGAAAGATTTCCACCTATAGGACCCGTATCCGCTGCCATGGGAATTGCTGATAAATTTAATCTTTTAAAAGTTCTTAAATATGACAGGAAAAATTTATTATAAGAAAAAAGAGCTTCATCATCGTTTAAATCAAAGGAGTAAGCATCTTTCATATAGAACTCCCGACATCTCATAATTCCAAACCTTGGTCTTAATTCATCTCTAAATTTCCATTGGATGTGATATAATAGCTGTGGAAGTGATTTATAAGATTTAATACTTGATCTAAATATTTCTGTAACCAATTCTTCATTAGTCGGCCCATATAACATTTCTCTATTTTGACGGTCTTTAATACGTAACATCTCTTCACCATAATCATCATATCTTCCGCTTTCCTTCCAAATCTCTGATGATTGAATTGTCGGCATCAAAATTTCCTGAACCCCAATTCTATCCTGCTCCTCTCTAACAATTTGCTCTATTTTTTTCATGACTTTAAAACCAAGGGGTAACCATGAATAAATACCAGCAGATGATTGCTTAATCATTCCAACTCTTAACATAAGCTGATGAGATTTAATTTTAGCTTCTGTAGGATTATTTTTAAGAATTGGTACAAATGATTTTGAAAAATACATTTTATTATTTAAATTCTAACCAAGTTTATATTTGTTAATGGTTTTTTCCCAGTTTTTTCTTTTGAAAATTTACGACAAGTTATTTTTAGAGCATCTATAAGATTATCCTGTTGTTTTTCATTATTTAATGAAAATGTTTTAACTGTTCTTTCTATTTCTTCCTCTAACCCATATATAAAATCATCATTCTCATATACTGGAAGACCTCTAAATGTTACCAAGGGTTTGTTGTGAATGTTACCTTTTGGTGTAATCATAATTGTTGCCTCTATAAATCCATTTGACGAAATATTTCTTCTTTCTTTAATTGATCTAGAATCTTCTTCGACTGGAACATTTCCATCTAAATAAACTCTTCCACTTGGCGCTTTGTCATAGACCTCTGGCTTTTCTCCAGGATATAACTTAACAATGTCTCCATTTTCAACTTGAATTGGGTATTTGACTTGCATTTCTTTAGCAAATTCTATGTGTTCTATCATATGTCTATGCTCTCCATGTACAGGAATTACCGCTTTTGGCTTAATCCAATTATACATATCCCTTAAATCTTCTCTATTTGGATGACCTGATACATGAATGTATTCATTATCCTCAGAGATAACCTCTATTCCCTCTTTTACTAAGTTATTGTGAAGTTTATACAATTTTTTTTCATTTCCAGGGATAATTTTTGAAGAAAAAATTACAGCATCATTTCTTTCTATAAAAACATCTGGATGTGTATATTTAACTATTCTATTCATCGCCCCCATTGGTTCTCCTTGGCTTCCAGTACATAAATATACAATTTTTTCTCTGGATATATTTTTCGCATCTCTTGGGTCTACTGGATCAATAATATTTTTAAGATAACCACATTTTCTAGCTGCTTTAAATATTCTATGCATAGATCTTCCAACTAACGAAATATGTCTTCCAGTTTGTTCCGCACAGTAAAAAACCGACTCCATTCTTGCTACATTTGATGCGAATGATGTAACAATTATTCTCTTTTTTAATCTTTGAAAAACTTTGAGTAAATTTTTACGAACATCAAGTTCTGACCCTGCTCTTCCTGCGCTAAATACATTTGTAGAGTCACATATCATGGCTAATACACCTTCATTACCTATTTCCTTTAATCTTTTAGAGTTTATATTTCCACCAATTAAAGGGTCTGGATCACATTTCCAATCTCCAGTATGTAATATATTTCCTACTGGTGTTTGTATTCTAAGACCATTAGGCTCTAAAATTGAATGTGTAAGTGTAACAAACTCTATTTTGAAAGGACCTAAATCAATAGTACTATTGAGTTCTACAATTTTTAAATAACTAGTTATATCAATTTTTTTTTCTTTAAATTTTTCTGTAATTAAAACTGAAGTAAAAGGTGTGGCATAAATTTTACATTTTAATTTTGGCCAAACATGAGCAATAGCTCCAATATGATCCTCATGAGCATGTGTTAGAACTATACCTAGCAAGTCATCTTTTTTATCAATTATAAATCCTGGATCAGGATATATAATATCTACACCAGGAACTGTATCGTCCGCAAATGTGACTCCAACATCTACTATAATCCATTTTTGATTATCTGGTTTACCATATGCAAATAGGTTCATGTTCATTCCTATTTCACCAGATCCTCCTAGGGGACAAAATAATAATTCATCTTTCATATTTTTTTTAATTTATAGCAACTCTTAAGATACCTTTAATTGTTAAATTTTTATCAACCGTTTTAATACCTTTAATTGATGATTTAAATAAGTGTGCAAATCCACCTGTAAGTATAATTTTAAACTTCTTTCTAGTTTGTTTTAAAATAAGTTTAATTATATTTTCAATTAAACCTGTATAACCATGATAAAAACCTGCTCTTACAGCACTTTTAGTGTTTTTACCAATGACATTTGCTGTCCTTTCTAGCTTAATTTTAGGTATTAGAGAGGCCTTATCTATTAAATTTTTCAAAGAAAGTTCTACACCAG
>CACCOB010000008.1 GCA_902547535.1 uncultured Pelagibacteraceae bacterium
AAATTTTGCGAAGATTCTTTTAAAGTAAAACTTGATATAAGTTCTTTATTTTTATCAGTTGCATGAAACACAAAATTATAATTAGGATCTTTGATATTCATTTTTTTAATAAAATTAATTAGAATTGGCATATGATATTTGATCTCAGAAGTTCTACTTCCAGGAAAAATTGATATAATATTTTTTTTATTTAAAAATTGGTCTATTTGGATATTTTTGTTAATTTTTTTATCCAACAAAGGGTGACCTACAAATGTATTAGTTAGTTTTTCTTTATCAAAATATTTTTTTTCAAACTTAAAAAGCAATAAAATATGGTCTAAAAATTGCTTCATTTTCTTAACTCTACCTTCTCTCCATGCCCAAACTTTAGGTGCAATAAAATGTATTATTTTTATTTTTGGATTTTTCTCTTTTACTAATTTTGCTACTCTGAGTGTAAAATCTGGACTATCAACACTAAATAAAATATCTGGGTTAAATTTCAAAATTTCATTAACAGTATCTTTTATTTTACGTTTTATTTTAAAAAAATTTAATAAAATATCAGTGAAAGCTATAAAGGTTATCTCTTTTTGGTCAAAGATTGTCTTAATACCTAATTTTTCTAAGTTTGTTCCTCCAACACTTAAGAAGTCTAGATCTTTTTTTTTTGTTTTTATTTGTGATATAACCTCTGATGCTAATTTATCACCTGAAGGTTCACCTGTAAGAACAAAAATTTTTTTCATATAGAAATGAGAAAAAGTTTATTTTGATTGGCATATTTAATACAAACTTCTTTATTTAATATAATATTTTGATTTGATTTAACAACAATTCCCTTAACACCTACTTTATTACAATCTCTAAATGTATCAATTCCTATTGTAGGTAAGTCTACTCTTAAATCTTGTTTTGCTTTAGGTAGTTTTATTAAGATACCTTTCTTTATTTTAGATTTAGGAATAGAATTTATCATTTCTTTTGTGCCTTTTCTTGTTTCTCTAGAAATAACCTTATTATCTCTTATAATTAGTGCTTGTGTATGATTGTAGGAATTTATATTTTTTAATATTTTAATTCCTTTTGCAATTTCCTTTATATCCAGCAAAGTTGGCTTAATCTTCGTGTAAATTCCTTTCTTTAAAGTTAATTCTGGGTTGAAAGTATTCATTTTGATAACTTTAACTTTATTTTCAGACAAAATTTTAATTAGAACTTTTAATATAGCTGCATCACCTTTTTTCGATGCTTTAACTATTCTAGGAATGTAAAACAGCCCTCTTAAGTCTAATTTGAGTTTTGATATTTTAGGTTTAATTATATTTCCAGCAAATATAACTTTATTACATTTCTTTAATTTAATAAGTTTTAGAATCTCACCAAATTTACCTATGTTAATAAAAAAACTATTCTTATTTTTTTTATATTTGTTATTCTTTGAAAGATCTATGATGAAATATTTTATCTTCCTTATTTCTATTTTTTTAATAATTTCATTTGGTAAATCTTTTTCTCCTAAAAAAAGCCCTATCATTATTTGTTAGGTGGAAGTGATATTGGTCTTTTTTTATCTGAATTTATAAAGTTAAGTATTTTTTTTACAAATTCATTATTTTTAAGATCATTATTAAGAAATTCTATATTTTCTCTAAAACTTTGATTTTTAAATATTATTTCATAAGCTAATTGTATTTTTTTAATATTTGCATTTGAAACTTTAGATCTTCTTAATCCAATAAGATTTAATCCCATTAAATTATTTCTATTACCCATTGATAAACCAAATGGAATGACATCACTCAAAACCCCAGTCATTCCTCCAACCATCGCATATTCTCCAATTCTAGAAAATTGATGTATAGCACAGCTTCCGCCAACTATTGCGTTATTTTGAATAGTAACATGACCACCCACCTGAACATTATTAGCTAAGACAATATTATTTGATATCAAACAATCGTGTGCCAC
The DNA here is from genome assembly GCA_902547535.1 of uncultured Pelagibacteraceae bacterium. Lineage (GTDB taxonomy): Bacteria > Pseudomonadota > Alphaproteobacteria > Pelagibacterales > Pelagibacteraceae > Pelagibacter. The sequence continues at coordinate 1,954 of CACCOB010000008.1, forward strand.
ATGACAATAAACCATGAATAAATTATTATCACCTATTTTGGTTATTCCACCACCCTGTTCTGTTCCAGGATTAATATTTACATATTCTCGTAACTTGTTGTTGTTACCTATTACTAATGAATTTTTTTCACCTTTATATTTTAGATCTTGAGGTGGTGTCCCAATAGAACAGTGTGGATATATTTCATTATTCTTGCCAATTTTTGTATTACCATAAATATTTATATGTGAATGTAAAACCGTGCCACTTTCTATCTCAACTTCAGGACCAATAATTGAAAACGGTCCTATCTCAACATTTTCAGAAATTTTAGCATTATCATCAATTATTGCAGATTTATGAATCATGATAAATAACTAACAAATTTAAAATTAATTTCTTATCAATTATTACTACTGATTATTACTTTCTATCTACTATTGTTGCTGACCACAGTGCATCTGCCATTTTTTTATCTCCAACATAAGCTGTACCTTTATACTTCCAAACTCTACCATGAGACCTTACTGCCTCTATATCTAATTCTAAAACACAATCTGGAATTACTGGATTTCTAAATCTTGCTTTTTCAATGGTCATCAGAAAAACTAACTTATTATCATATGTAGCTTTATCTAATCCATTTGCAGTTAGGGCAGCTGCTGCCTGTCCAAATGCTTCAACTATTAATACTCCTGGCATTACTGGTTCTCCTGGGAAATGACCATTTACAAAAAAACTATCTTTTTTAACATTTACTATAGCTTTTGCTGAGAAAAGTTTTTTAATATCTCTTAATTCATCAATAAGCAACATTGGCTCTCTATGTGGTAAGAGTTCTTCTATTTGTTTTTTATTTAAATTAGTCATTTAATTTGCTTTCTTTTAAAAAATTTCTAATATTTTTAGCAGGATATCCCATTACTTTTGTATTTGATTGAATATTTTTAATAACACCACTACCACCTCCAATTTGTACATTGTTTCCAATTTTTAAGTGACCAGAAATTCCTGCCTGCCCTCCTATCATTACCCTATCTCCAATTGATGCACTACCAGCAAAACCAACTTGACCAGTAATTATACAATTTTTTCCTATTTTCACATTATGCGCAATATGGACTTGATTATCTAAAAAAGTACCATCTTGTATAATAGTATTAGAAAGTGAACCTCTATCAATAGTATTATTACATCCAATCTCAACATTGCTCCCAATTATGACTGCGCCAATATGGGGATATCTAATATTTACCTTTTTTCCAGGAAAAAAACCAAAACCTTTTTTTCCAATCACGGCTCCATCAAGAATATTTGTATAGTTCCCTATTATGCAGTTCTTTAAAATAACATTATTTCCAATTTGACAATGATCTCCAATTCTAACATTTTGCTCTATGATCGAGTTATGACCAATTGTACAATTTTTACCTATTTTTATATTTTTTCCTACTAAAACATTTTTTCCACAATTTAAATTTAAAAATTTTCTTTTATCAATTAATTTG
>CACCOB010000009.1 GCA_902547535.1 uncultured Pelagibacteraceae bacterium
CATTCTGACAGCATCATTAAATGATTTTGCCCTATCGGGTCTAATCATAAACTCTTGGATTCTAAGGCCATTGTCAGCATGTGCACCTCCATTAATAATATTCATTAAAGGAAAAGGGAGTTTAAAATTTTTTTTAACAATAAAATTTTTATATAAAGGTATTTTTTTAACTTTTGCCGATAATTTTTTTATAGCCATTGATACAGCTAAGATTGTGTTCGCACCTAACTTTGTTTTTTGTTTTGTGCCATCTAATTTTATAAGAATGCTATCTATTCTCTCTTGGTCATGGATGTTTTGATTTTTTAATTTTTTTGAAATTAATTTATTGACAGTCTTAACTGGTATTAAAACACTTTTTCCTAAATATTTTTTATTACCCTTATCTCTTTTTTCATAGGCCTCAAAAGTTCCTGTTGAAGCACCTGAAGGACAAATTGCTGAAGCACTTAAATTATTGACAAATACCTCAGCTTCAATGGTAGGATTTCCTCTACTATCATAAACCTGTCTGGCTACAACTCTTTTGATTTTGCTCATTAATTACTTTTTAACTAAATTATCAATTTCTACAATTTGATTAATTAGCTCGTCTAATTTGTCTAAAGGGACCATGTTTGGACCATCTGATGGAGCATTATCCGGGTCTTGATGTGTTTCCAAAAAAATAGCTGCAACACCTACTGCAACTGCTGCTCTCGACAAATACTCTACAAATTCTCTTTGACCACCGCTTTTTTCGCCTAGACCACCAGGTTGTTGCACTGAATGAGTTCCATCAAATACTACTGGATAACCATTTTTTGCCATGATAGGAATAGATCTCATATCTGAGACCAATGTATTATAACCAAAGCTAGCTCCTCTTTCGGTTACTATAATATTTTCATTGCCACTGTCTGAAATTTTTTTTGTTACATTAACCATATCCCATGGTGCTAAGAATTGACCTTTTTTTACATTAATAATTTTTTTAGTTTTAGCAGCAGCAATTAATAAATCTGTTTGTCTACAAAGAAATGCTGGTATCTGAAGAACATCAACGTGTTGAGAAACAAGAGAACATTGTTCTTCATTATGTATATCAGTTAGAACAGGCACGTTAATTTCTTTTTTGATTTTATCAAATACAGGCAGAGAGTTTTCTAAACCAGCACCTCTTTTACCTTTCAAGCTTGTTCTATTAGCCTTATCAAATGAAGTTTTATAAATAAATCCAATATTATACTTTGTTGTAATTTCTTTAATTTTACCTGCCATGTCCAAAGCATGTTGTTCTGTTTCTAGTTGGCAAGGTCCAGAAATAAGACAAATTTTATTCTTATTTGAAATTTTTATACCGTTACAATTAACTATTTTATTTTCCATTAAAAGATTTTGCAGCCTTAATAAATGAAGAGAATAAAGGATGAGGATTTAAAGGTCTAGATTTAAATTCTGGATGAAACTGAACTCCAATAAACCATGGATGATTTTTAAGCTCAATAATTTCAGGTAATTGCTTGTCAGGTGAAATTCCTGAAAACATCAAACCTTTTTTTTCAAATTTTTGCATTAAATTTATATTGACCTCATATCTATGTCTGTGTCTCTCTTTAATCGTATTAGATTTATAGACTTTTTTTATGGCAGAATTATTTCTTAGTTTTGCCTCATACAGACCTAGTCTCATTGTTCCTCCCAAGTTTTTATCAGTTCCTTTTATAATTTTTCCATCTTTAGTCCATTCATCAATTAATCCTATTACTGGAAAACAACTTTTATCTAACTCACTAGAGCCAGCTTTTTTAATTTTTAATCTATTTCTTGCAAACTCTATCATTGCCATTTGCATTCCAAAGCAAATACCCAGAAAAGGTATATTTCTCTCTCTAGCATATCTAATTGCCTCAATTTTTCCCTCTGTTCCTCTTTTGCCAAATCCTCCTGGTATCAATATTCCAGATACATTCTTTAATTTTGATTTAATTTCTTTTGATCTAAGTTTATCAGACTCAATTCTTATTAAGTTAACTTTAACTTTATTTGAAATTCCCCCATGCGTAAGAGCTTCATCAAGTGATTTATAAGCATCTTTTAAGTTTACATATTTACCTATGATAGCAATATTTACTTTTCTTTTTGCATTTAAAACTATATTTGTAATTTTTTTCCAAGGTAGCAAGTTTGGTCTTTTTCTAGATTTTATTTTAAAGAATTTTAAAACTTGCTTATCTAATTTCTGATTAAAGAAACTTATTGGGGCTTCATAAATAGTTTTTACATCAACTGTTTCTATAACATTAGCAATGCCCACATTACAAAATAAGGATATTTTTCTCCTTTGATCTAAAGGAATAGACTGTTGAGATCTACATATCACTATGTCAGGTTGAATACCAATACTTCTTAATTCTTTAACAGAGTGTTGTGTTGGTTTTGTTTTAATTTCATCTGAAGATTTTAAAAAAGGAACAAATGTTAAATGAATAAATAATGATTTTGATCTTCCATTATCATTTGAAAATTGTCTTATAGCTTCTAAAAATGGCAAACTCTCAATATCTCCAACTGTTCCCCCAATTTCACAAATTACAAAATCTTCATTTGTAATATCTTTTTTTATAAACTCTTTAATTCTATCTGTAACATGTGGAATTACTTGAACTGTTTTTCCTAGATAACCTCCTCTTCTCTCTTTTTTTATGATATCACTGTAAATTCTACCTGTAGTAATATTGTCAGATTGTTTAGCTGATATATTTGTAAATCTTTCATAATGCCCTAAATCTAAATCAGTTTCAGCACCATCATCAGTTACAAATACTTCACCATGTTGAAAAGGACTCATTGTTCCTGGATCTACATTTAAATATGGATCCATTTTTCTTATTCTCACCTTATATCCTTGTGATCTAAGCAAATACCCAAGCGATGCTGATGACAAACCTTTACCAAGTGATGAAACCACGCCGCCAGTGACAAATATATATCGCGCCATGGAACTATGTTATAGCCAATGATTTATAAAAATAAAAGTATTAATTATTATTTTCTGGTAATTTAGGAGCATCATCTGCATTTTCTTCTATTTTATCGATTACAGAAGTGTTTGAAGGAAGATCTCCCCGTGAAATAATAGTTAATCCTAGACTACAAATAATGAATAATGTTGCAACAATAGCCGTTGCTTTAGTCATAAAATTCCCAGCCGACCTTGAAAACATAAAGT
>CACCOB010000010.1 GCA_902547535.1 uncultured Pelagibacteraceae bacterium
TGCTTTTTTTAGTTTTAATTTTAATGAAAGTGGAAATTTGTTAATATTTCCAATTATTTTTAATCTTATTTTTTTTTTTATTAATTTATCTAACTCTTTTTCAATATATCTCTCGAGTAAAAACATCAAAAAATTTATTTCTTTTTGAGGTCTTTTCCAGTTTTCTGTGGAAAAAGTATAAAGTGTTAAAAATTTTATTTTGTATGAAATTGCAGTACTTATAATTGACTCAACTACATTCACCCCTTTAGAGTGTCCATAATTTCTTGATTTTTTTTTTTTTATACCCCATCTACCATTACCATCCATAATTATGGCTACATGCTTTGGTGGGTTCATATCGTCATTATTTCTTTTTCTTTAGTTGAAACTCTTTGATCAATTATTTTAATTTGGTTGTCTGTGTATTCTTGTATTATCTTCTCATTTTTTTTTAATTCATCTTCTGAAATTTCTTTATCTTTTAATATTTTTTTAAGTTGATCATTTGCCTCTCTTCTTATATTTCTAATTGAAACTTTGCATTGTTCTCCCATAGATTTTATTATTTTTTTTATCTCGACTCTTCTTTCCTCACTTAAATCTGGAACCGGCAATCTAACTAATTGACCATCTATATGTGGGTTCAAACCTAATTCAGATTTTTTTATGGCTGAATCTATCAAATTTACATTATTTACATCCCATACTTGAATGTTTATAGTTCTTGGTTCAGGTGTAGTAATACTTCCTAATTGGTTTATAGGCATTTTTTGTCCATATACATCTACTTTTACCATATCTAACATACTTGCATTTGCTCTTCCTGTTCTTAAGGATCCTAGCTCTTGCTCGAATACCTGGTAGGTTTTTAACATTTTATTTTTGTATTTTATTTCATCAAACATTATTGTTATTCACCTATTTTTATTCTAACAAATTCATTTATACTTAAATTTGGCAATTCTAAACTTTTAATAATATCTTTAACTTTCATCTTTGGATCCATTACCCAATCCTGTGTAATTAAACTATTTTCTTCTTTAAATTTATTAAGTTTACCTATACTTATTTTTTTTGCAATTTCGTTAGGTTTACCTGAATTTTTTAATTCCTCTTCTATTAAGTTGATCTCCTTATCTATAGTTTTTTGATCAATATTATTTGTATTTAAAGCAATTGGATTAGATGCTGCTATGTGCATGGATAATTGTTTGCCAAATAAGTTAATTTTATCACTTTCTTCTTTAGTGCTTAAAGATACTATGACAGCTAATTTAGAAACATTACCTTTTATAACTGAATGTTGGTAAACAAAATTCCGAGAATTATCTTTATTTAAAGTTTTTACTCTTCCGATAGTGATTTTTTCACCTATTTTTGCAATTAAGGCTACTAAATTTTCATCAACGGTTTTATTATTTTTCATCATGGCATTTTGCAAATTATCGAGATTTGATGATTGATCATTATTTATTTCACTGAGCTCTTTTACAAATTCAATAAAATCATCATTTTTTGCTACAAAGTCTGTTTCACAATTAACCTCTATTAATGAAGTTTTATTTTCATCACCTGAAACAACAACTACGCCCTCAGTTGCAGATCTTGACATTTTTTTTGATGCTTTAGCTATACCTTTAACTCTCAAAATTTCTACAGCTTTATCCAAATCACCATTTGTTTCTTTTAATGCTGCATTACAGTCCTTAAATCCAGCACCAGTTGATTTTCTTAATTGTTTTACTTTTTCTATATTACTCATTTCGTTCTATAATAAGTTTTTGAGTTAGTTAATTTTTGTCTCTACTTTTGATACTTCTAAATTATCTGTATTTAAAGACTCTATTTTTTTTTCAGTTTTATTAATACTTGATTCATCTGAGGTTTCTTTTTTTGCATTTAAAATTGTTTCCTTTAATAAATTGCAATATAAATCAATAGATCTTCTAGCATCATCATTTCCTGGAATTGGAAAATCAATTCCATCTGGGTTAGAATTTGTATCCAACACAGCTATTATTGGTATCTTTAATTTAATAGACTCTTTAATTGCTAACGACTCGTAGTTTGTGTCAATTATAAAAACAAGATCAGGTATTTTTTTCATGCTTGATATTCCACCTAATGATCTTTGTAACTTATCTCTCTGTCCACTCATTTTTAATAATTCTTTTTTTGTAAAACCTCTATTTTCAGATTTTAAATCCGACTCTATTTTATCTAGTTTCTTTATAGAGTTTGAAATTGTACCCCAATTTGTAAGCATGCCACCTAACCATCTATAATTTACAAAATATTGATCAGTATCATTTGCAAGTTCTGCCACAGCCTCAGATGCTTGTTTTTTAGTAGATATAAATAAAATTTTTCCACCAGATACAATTGTTGAGTAAACTTTTTCTAAAGCAACTTTAGTTAGTTCAAGGGTTTGAGTTAAGTCTATTATATGAATAGAATCTCTTTTTCCAAAAATAAATTTCTTCATTTTAGGATTCCATCTTAAAGTTTTATGGCCAAGATGAACGCCAGCTTCTAGTAATTGTTCGATTGTTAAGTTTGGTATTTTCATATTTATTCCCGGTTGTGCCACCACAATTACTGCCTGTAAAGGACCGGAGGTATAAAACCAGAAATTGTGTGCGTGTTAATTT